>NZ_JAEKPD010000001.1 GCF_016412875.1 Palleronia pontilimi
ATTCCAGATCAAACCGGCCCTAACCGCGGGGGAAGGTCACCAGAGATTGAGCGCCCAGGAGTGTACCTTCTTATCGGAACAGACGAGAATGAACCCGACCGGCTGATTGCCTATATCGGTGAATCAGAAGGTATAGGTGCACGGCTATACACTCACAACTCGAGTGATTCAGGACGAGATCCGAAGGGCTTTTGGACCGACACCGTGGTGCTCATCAGCAAGGATGAGAACCTGACAAAGAGCCACGCGCGCTACGTTGAAGCCTGCCTCATCCGAGCGGTGGGAGGCAATCCGCGATGGCTCGTTTCCAACAGCAAGCGTCCTTCCGAAGATGCCGGTAAACTTCCGCTGCCAGACAGGGCGGCGATGGAGGAGTTCGTCGACCAGACGAAGACGCTCGTCGGCGCGCTCGGCTGGGATTTGTTCCGTGAGATGCGCGGTAGACCGGCTGAGCCGATAGAGCAGATGAACGCGGCCGGAGTGGACGCTAGCCCAGTCTTTTTCTTTAGGGGGGAGGGCTTCAATGCGGAAATGACAATCGCGCAGTCAGGCGACTTTGTGGTCAAGGCGGGTTCGAAGGCCCGCTCGCGTACTACGCCGACCATTCCGAAAGGCACCCTTGCTCTGAGAGATACCCTTCTGGAATCAGGCGTTCTCCGGGAAGATACTGGGTCTCTGATTTTTGCTAGTGACTATAGCTTTACTTCGGCATCTGCGGCGGCGGCAACGGTGATCGGAGCCAGCGCGAACGGACGCATCCTTTGGAAGCTTGCAGATGGACGATGCTATGCGGATTGGGAAGCTGAAGGCGCTTTATCACTGGGGGATGTGCACGTGGAGTAGCGATGCAGGGTTCGACGTCAGTCGCTTTCTGTAGGGCGGACGGAACACGAACTCTGAATCCACGAACGCAAAGGAGAGATCCCGCAAAAACAATCGCTTGCACCATTGAACCGAAGTGGGGCTGGTTGACAGGTCCGGAGAATACTCACCACGAGAGACCGTCTCTTTGCCTCCCGGCGCCGAAGCCAGTTCACAGCACTTCCCGCATAACCCTCGAAAACAACGGAAAAATCCGGCCGGAGCCGGATCGGGAGAGCGCTTTCGCGAGGGCAAGTGGCGGAGGAGGTGGGATTCGAACCCACGGTACGCTTTCACGCACGCCGGTTTTCAAGACCGGTGCATTCGACCACTCTGCCACTCCTCCGGCGTGGGGCGTTGCTAGCGTCCCGGGCCGCCTTTGAAAAGCCGCGCCGGGAGTAATTTTGCCGAAGGCGCGCAAGGATCTTTCCCCCAAAGGCCACAGGGGTTAAGGTCGGCGGCAAGATCCCGCAGCGGATCACTTGGCTTGAGCAAATGGCCGGTCGAACCGGCCCATTCGCACGGCAAAGGCCGTGCCACGACAGGAGCGCCCATGGCACCGAGCACGCCCCGACCGCGTTGGCCCCGTATGACCGTGGCAGCCGCCGCCCTGCTGGGCCTGTCCGCCTGCGTGGGCGACGATGGCGCCCGTTCGTCGGGGGATGCGTCGCGGGCATCGTCGTCGAACACCACCCGCCTGGTCGAGCGCGACGTCGAGGCGCCCGAGGTGTTCCAGGTGACCGAGCCGGGATTGTGGGACGGGCGCCCGTCGCTGGGCGGCGTCTGGGTCGCGCATCCCGACACCAAGGATCCGGAGCGGGTCATCATCCGCAACGAAGCCAACGGCAAGTTCGTCATCGGCGCGCTGTTCCGGCGCGAGCGCGAGAACCCCGGCCCGCGCCTGCAGGTCAGCAGTGACGCGGCCGAAGCGCTGGGCCTTCTGGCAGGCGCCCCCGAGACGCTGAACGTCACGGCCCTGCGCCGCGAGGAAGTCGCCGACGATCCCGTCCCCGCGCTGACCATATCGGATGAGATGCCCACCAATGACGCGGGCGTCGAGCCGTCCGGCGAGGTGCCGATCGAGGCAGAGACGCTGAGCGCGCCGGAAACCATCGCCGCCAGTTCGATCGACGCGCCCGTGTCGGCGGCCCCGGCCGCCATCGAACGGGCCGAGGCGGCGGCCGCGCCGCCGGTCTCAAGCCTGTCGGAGCCCTATATCCAGATCGGCATCTTCAGCGTCGAGCAAAACGCCGAGAACACCGCCCAATCCCTGCGCGGCGTCGGCGTCGTGCCGACGGTCAAGAGCCAGACCACCAAGGGCAAGACGTTCTACCGGGTGATCGTCGGCCCCGCGGCCACGTCCGGCGATCGCGCTGCCGTTCTCAGGAAAGTGAAGACGCTGGGGTTTGCCGATGCGTATGCCGTTTCGGGGTGATAGCCTGCAGGCACCCATAGACCCGTTCCCAACCGACAAAGGGGCACCGCCATGATCGTAATGCGATTCCTTCTGGCCGTTCTGGCCACCCTGATCACGCTGGTCACGACCGGCGCGGCCCTTGCGCAATTCGATACGCGCGCCAGTTCGGCCTACGTATACGACGTGGGCACGAATACCGTCCTGATGGAAAAGAACGCGGAGGTGCCGCTGCCGCCTGCGTCCATGTCGAAGCTCATGACCCTGAACATGCTGTTCGAGGCGTTGCGCTCCAATCGCGTCAGCATGGACACGCGCTTCGGCGTGTCGAGCCGGGCGACCGCGCTGAAGGGGTCGTCCATGTACCTGACGGAAAACGACCGCCCCACCGTCGAAGAGCTGATCCAGGGCATCATCGTCCAATCGGGCAACGACGCCTGCGTGGTGGTGGCCGAAGGCCTGGCGGGCAGCGAAGACACGTTCGCGCGCCAGATGACGGCGCGGGCCCGCGAGCTGGGGATGATGAACTCGACCTTCGCCAATTCGTCCGGGTGGCCGCATCCCGATCATCGCATGTCGATGAAGGACCTGGGTATCCTGGCCGAGCGCCTGGTGACCGAGTTCCCCGAATATTATGGCTATTTCGCCCAGAAGACCTTTCCCTACGACGGGCGGGTGCCGGCCAATCACAACAACCGCAACCCGCTTCTGGGTCTGGGGATCGGCGCCGACGGGCTGAAGACCGGCCACACGTCCGAAGCGGGCTACGGCCTGGTCGGATCGGCCGCGCAGGGCGACCGGCGGATCGTCTTCGTGCTGTCGGGAATGGAATCGGACAAGGCCCGCGCAGAGGAATCCGAGCGCATCGTCAGCTGGGCGTTCCGCCAGTTCGTCGAGCGCAAGGTGGTGTCGAAGGGGCAGTCCATCGCCATGGCCGATGTGTGGCTGGGCGACAGCGCCGAGGTGGGCATGATCGCCGGCAGCGATGCCGAGATGCTGATCCCGGCCCTGTCGCTGAACTCCATCGAGGCCGAGGCCCAGTTCACCGGTCCGATCCAGGCGCCCATCGCCGAGGGGCAGGAGATCGGCAAGCTGGTCGTGCGCATCAACGGCCTGCCCGACACCGTCCTGCCGCTGCTGGCCGACCGGAACGTGGCGGCGGCAGGCTTCGTGCCGCGTCTGCAGACCGCCGCGGGCATCCTGATCAGCAAGGCGCTTGGCGCAGCCGACAGGGCCTTGCCCGAGGGATGAGCGACGGCCTTTTCCTGAGCTTCGAGGGCATCGACGGCTCGGGCAAGTCGACCCAGGCGCGGCTTCTGGCCGAGCACTTGCGCGGCGCGGGCCGCGAAGTGGTGCTGACGCGCGAGCCCGGCGGCTCGCCCGGCGCCGAGGAAATTCGCCGACTGGTGCTGGAAGGCGATCCCGATCGCTGGTCCGCCGAGACCGAGCTGCTGCTGTTCACCGCCGCCCGTCGCGATCACCTGGAGCGCGTCATCGGCCCGGCGCTGGCGCGCGGTGCCACCGTGATCTGCGACCGCTTCGCCGACAGCACGCGGATGTACCAGGGCCTGTCGCGCGCCGACCTCAGGGCCAGCGTGGACACGCTGCACGACCTGATGATCGGGATCGAGCCCGACCGCACCTTCCTGATCGACATGGATCCGGCCGAGGGGCTCGCCCGCGCCCTGTCGCGGCAGGGCACCGAAGAGCGGTTCGAAAGCTTCGGCGCCGATCTGCAGGAAAAGATGCGCGCGGGCTTTCTTGCACTGGCCCGCGAGTTTCCCGACCGCATCACGGTGATCGACGGCGCGCACGCCCCCGACCAGGTGGCCGCCGACATCCGGGCGCGCCTGTGAGCGACGACACCGAATACGAGCCCGACCGGGTCGAGGGCGCGCCGCATCCCCGGCACACTCTGCAGCTGTTCGGGCAGAATCAGGCCGAGCGGATCTTCCTTGATGCCTTTGCGTCCGGTGCGCTGCACCACGCGTGGCTGCTGACCGGTCCGCGCGGGATCGGCAAGGCGACGCTGGCTTGGCGGATTGCGCGGTTCCTGCTGTCGCAGCCCGGTGACGATGGCGGCATGTTCGGCGCGCCAACGCCGCCGGACAGCCTGGACACGCCCGAAGACCATCCGGTGAGCCGTCGCGTCGCGGCGATGAGCGAGCCGCGCCTGTTCCTGATGCGCCCGACGCCGAACCCGCAGACCGGCACGCCCCGGCGCGACATCACGGTGGACCGGGCGCGCAGACTGAAGGACTTCCTGCAGCTCAGCGCCGCCGATGGCGGCCGCCGGGTGGTGCTGATCGACAGCGCCGACCAGATGAACGTGGCCACGTCCAACGCGATCCTGAAGCTGGTGGAAGAGCCCCCGGCCCTGACGACGTTCCTGCTGGTCAGCCACGCGCCCGCCGGGCTGCTGCCCACGATCCGCTCGCGCTGCCGCACCCTGCCCTGCCAGCCGCTATCGGCCGACGACTTGGGCGCCGCCCTGGCGCAGGCGGGACTGCAGACCGACGTGTCGCCCATGGTCATGGCGCAGCTGGCCGAAGGCTCGGTTGGCGAGGCCGCGCGCCTGTTGCAGCAGGACGGCCCCGCGATCTACGCGCGCCTGCTGGCGATCTTCCGGGACTGCCCGAACTACGACCGCCAGGCGCTTCTGGCGCTGGGGGCGGGCCTTTCGGGGAACGCCGGGCTGGCGCGACTGGACATCGTGGTGCGCCTGATCGACCTGCTGTTGGCCCGGCTCGCCCGGCACGGCGCGGGGGCCGTCCCCGACGCCGAGGCCGCCAAGGGCGAGGCCGCCCTTCTGGCCCGGCTGTCGCCCGATGCCGACGCCGCGCGCCGCTGGGCGGACCTGCACCAAAGCGCGGGCGCGCGGCTGGCCCATGGACGGGCGGTGAACCTTGACCCCTCGTCGCTCATCCTTGATACCGGGGCCAGCATCAACGACACGGGCGCGGCGATCCTGGCGCGCTAGGCCCATCCGGCACAGGCGCGCATGACACCCACCATCACCGACAGCCATTGCCACCTGGATTTCCCCGATTTCGACGACGAACGCGGTGACGTGGTGGCCCGTGCGCGAGACGCGGGCGTGACGCGGATGGTCACCATCTGCACCAAGTTGCGGCAGGCCGATGCCGTGCGCGCCATCGCCGAGGCGCACGACCCGGTGTTCTGGGCAGCGGGCACCCACCCGATGAGCGCCGCGTCCGAGCCCATGGCCACGGTCGACGACCTGGTGGCGCTGGCGGAACACCCCAAGATGGTCGGCATCGGCGAAACGGGGCTCGACTACCACTACACCTCGGACACCGCAGACGTGCAGCGCCGCAGCCTTGGCCTGCATATCGAAGCGGCGCGCCGGACTGGCCTTCCGCTGATCATCCACGCCCGCGCCGCCGATGACGACATGGCGCGGATCCTGTCGGACGCGCACGCAGCGGGCGCGTTCGACTGCGTCATGCACTGCTTTTCGTCGGGCCGCGCGCTGGCGGAAACGGCGCTGGGGCTGGGGTTTTACCTGTCCATGTCTGGCATTGCCGCGTTTCCCAAAAGCCGGGACCTGCGCGACATCTTCGCGGCGGCACCGCTGGACCGGATCCTGGTGGAAACCGACAGCCCGTACCTGGCCCCCCCGCCCCATCGCGGCAAGCGCAACGAGCCTGCATATACCGCGCACACAGCGCGCATCGGCGCAGACGTCTTCGGCGTCGACTACGCCGACTTCGCCGCCGCGACGCAGGCCAATTTCGACCGCCTGTTCGCCAAGGCCGCCGCGTGGTCGCCCGCATGAGCGAACTCCGCGTCACCATCCTTGGCTGCGGCTCGTCCGGCGGCGTTCCGCGCCTGGGCGGGCTGTGGGGCGATTGCGACCCCGAGAACCCGAAGAACCGTCGGCGCAGATGCTCGCTGCTGGTGGAACGGGTGACGGCCGAGGGCGCGACCCAGGTGCTGATCGACGCGTCGCCCGACATGCGCGCGCAGCTGCTGGATGCGGGCGTCGGGCGGCTGGACGGCGTGCTCTTCACCCATTCCCATGCCGATCACTGCCACGGGCTGGACGATCTGCGGATGATCGTCTTCAACATGCGCGCGCGCCTGCCGGTCTGGGCCGACGCGCCCACGTCCGAAGACCTGCGCGCCCGCTTCGGCTATGCGTTCGAAACGCCCGAGGGCTCGAACTATCCCGCGATCCTGGACCTGAACCCGATCGACGGGCCGATCACGATCATGGGGCCCGGCGGCGACATCACCTTCCGGCCCTTCCGGGTCCAGCACGGCTCGATCACGGCACTGGGCTTCCGGATCGGCGGACTGGCGTATCTTCCCGATGTCTCGGCCATTCCCGACGATGCCTGGGCGGCTCTTCGGGATCTGGACATCTGGATCGTGGACGCGCTGCGGCGGACGCCGCATCCCAGCCATTCGCATCTGGACAATACGCTGGACTGGATCGCGCGCGCCGCGCCCAAGCGCGCGATCCTGACGAACATGCACGTGGACCTGGATCACGCGACCGTTGCGGCCGAGACCGCCGAGCATATCACACCGGCCCATGACGGGATGGTTCTGAGCCTGCAGGGATGAGCGCCCTTCTGGACGTCGTCCTGCCCGTCTTCCTGGTCATGGGGGCGGGCTACCTGGCGACCTGGCGCGGCGTCTTTCCCTACAGCGCCGTCGACGGGCTGATGCGCTTCACGCAAGGCTTCGCGATCCCGTGCCTGCTGTTCCGCGCCATCGCGACGCTGGATCTGGGCGCGGAGTTTTCATGGCCGATCCTGGCGTCCTTCTACGTCGGTGCGACGGTCGGCTTCGCCGTGGGAATCTTCGGCGCGCGGGCGCTGGGACGCAGCTGGGAGGACGCGGTGTCCATCGGCTTTTGTTGCCTGTTCTCGAACACCGTCCTGCTGGGACTGCCCATCGCCGAGCGGGCTTTCGGGGCCGACAGCCTGCGCTTCAACTACGCGATCATCGCGATCCACGCGCCGTTTTGCTACATGCTGGGCGTCACCCTGATGGAGCTGGTGCGCGCCCGCGGCGAAAGCCTGGCGTACCTGCCGCAGAAGGTGGCGAACGCCATGTTCCACAACGCGCTGGTGATCGCGATCCTGCTGGGCTTTGCCGCCAACCTGACCGGCATCACGCTGCCGAAGGTGCTGGACGACGCGCTGCAGATGATGATCCGCGCGGCATTGCCCGCGGCCCTGTTCGGCCTGGGCGGGATCCTGTTCCGCTACAAGCCCGAGGGCGATCTTCGGCTGATCGGGCTGGTCTGCTTCAGCTCGCTGGTCCTGCATCCGGCCCTGACCTTCGGCCTGGGAAAGGCGCTTGGCTTGGGGCTGGACGCCCTGCGCGCGGCGGTCATCACGGCGGCCATGGCGCCCGGCGTGAACACCTATATCTTCGCCAACATTTACGGCGCGGCGCGGCGCTCGGCGGCCTCTGGGGTGCTTATCGGAACGGCAATTTCGCTTCTGTCGGTCTGGATCTGGCTAATTATCTTGCCCTGAGGCCCCTTTTATATAAAACTATTCGCATTATTGCAGTCCATACGCTCACTTTTATTTCGGAGCGAACACCATGACCCGATTCGAGGCATTTACCGACACCCATTCGCACGACCCGCTTTACCGCAAGATTCTTCATGATCTGACATTTCTGAAAGTCGTCGCGGTACTTTTCGTCCTTGCCGCCCTTCTGATCGGGGCCAACGTCGTGTTGGGCATCTACGGGCAGGACTCGGAGCTTGGGCTCTTCGTCTTCCAGATCATTGACCTTCAAAGCGAAGAAAGCCTGGGCGAGGCCTATCAGCAGGGGCTGGAATTGACCTGCGCGCTGACTTTCCTGACGCTTTACTTCGTGAACACGCGCAAGGTTTTCCTGGCCTTCGCGCTGCTCTTCGCCTTCGTCTGGTTCGACGACACGATCACCTATCACGAATTCATCGGCAAGATCCTGGTCGAGCGATTTTCGCTGGGGGCTTTCGGCGATCTGCGGCCACAGGATACGGGCGAACTTCTGGCCTGGATCCTGGCGGCGATGGTGCTGTCGCTTGCCTTCATCTGGGCGTGGCTGAGCAGGCGCGAGGGCGACGCGGCCATCGGCTGGCTGCTGGCCGTGCCGTTTTTCATCCTGGTCTTCTTCGGGGTGGTGGTCGACATGTTCCACGTTGTCGCGCCAGCGGACATCTACTTCGCGCTCGGCGTGATCGAGGATGGCGGCGAATTGCTGGCGATCAGCGTCACCGCGGCCTTGGCGGTCACGCTGATGAGGGACGCACGGGACCTTTAGCGGGCGCTCAGGTCGGTGACAGGCCCCGCAGCCGCTCGGACCGGCGGCGCAACAGCTCGACCGTGGTCAGCAACGCGATCGAGATGATGACGAGGATCGTCGCCACGGCCAGGATCGTGGGCGAGATCTGTTCGCGCAGGCCGATGAACATCTGCCAGGGCAGCGTCTTCTGGCCGGCCGAGCCCACGAACAGCACCACCACCACTTCGTCGAAGGACGTGATGAAGGCGAAGAGCCCGCCCGAGATGACGCCGGGCAGAATGAGCGGCATCTGCACCTTGAAGAAGGTGCGGACGGGTCCAGCGCCCAAGTTGGCGGATGCGCGGGTCAGGGAATTGTCGAAGCCCACCAGCGTCGCGGTGACGGTGATGATGACGAAGGGGATGCCCAGGGCCGCGTGGGCCAGGACGACGCCCAGGTAGGTGCCCTGCAGGCCGATGCGGCTGTAGAAGAAGTACATGCCGGCGGCCGAGATGATGAGGGGCACGATCATCGGTGAAATCAGGATCGCCATGATCGCGCGGCGCGCGGGAACGTGGGATTGCGACAGGCCCACGGCGGCCAACGTACCCAGGCCCACCGACAGAAGCGTGGCGGCGGGCGCGATCTGGACCGAGTTCTTCAACGCCGTCTGCCACTGGCTGTTGGTGAAGAAGTCCTCATAATGCTTCAGCGAATAGGCGTCCGCCTCGAAGGCCAGCATCCCGGGGGTAAAGGTGAAGAAGTTCTCGGCGTTGAAGCTGAGCGGGATGATGGTCAGGATCGGCGCGATCAGGAAGAAGAAGATCAGCCCGCAGAGGACGCGAAACGTGTAGAACCAGACCTTCTGGCCCGTCGTGGCATAGGGGGGAAGTTCCATGATCTTCGTCCTTCCGCTTCGCGCCCGGGGCGCGAAATTCTTGAGAATTTCGTGACGATTTCCTCGAGGAAATCGCCTCGGTCGGCGTCAGCCGAGACTGACGTTGTCGATGCCCACGATCCGGTCGTAAAGGTAGTAAAGCACCAGCACGAGCGCGAGCAGGATGGATCCCAGCGCCGCGGCCAGCCCCCAGTTCAGCGAGCTCGAAATGTGGTACGCGATCCGGTTCGAGATGAACGTGCCGGTCGTGCCGCCGACCAGTTCGGGCGTGATGTAGTAGCCGATGGACAGGATGAACACGAGGATCGAGCCCGCGCCGATGCCCGGCACCGATTGCGGGAAATAGACCCGCCAGAACGCGGTCCAGTTCGTGGCGCCCAGCGATTTGGCGGCGCGCACGTAGTAGGGCGGGATCGTCTTCATCACCGAATAGAGCGGCAGGATCATGAACGGCAGCAGGATATGCGTCATGGCGATGATCGTGCCGGTCTGGTTGTTGATCAGCTGCAACCGGTCGTTGTCGGCCACCAGCCCGATCCAGACCAGGATGTCGTTGATCACCCCCTGCTGTTGCAGCAGCACCTTCCAGGCCGACGTGCGCACCAGGAGCGATGTCCAGAACGGCAGCAGCACCAGGATCAGCAGCATGTTGGACGTGCGCATGGGCAGGTTCGACAGCAGGAACGCGATCGGATAGCCGAGCAGGATGCAGCTGAACATGATCGTCAGCGACATGAACATCGTCCGCTTGAAGAGCAGGGCATAGATCTGCTGGTCTTCCGGCTGCTTCTCGATCCCCTGGGCTGTCAGCTGCAGATCGGCGGAGGCCAGGAAATAGCCTGCGGTGTAGGGGCTCGAGAACGCCTTGATGGTGCCCCAGACCTCGGTGCTGCCCCAGTCTTCGTCGATCTCGTTGATGAAATAGTCCTTGATCGACTGGTCCTCGAAACCGACGACGGCCGACCTGGCCTCGTCGATCAGCGTGGCGGCCTGGCCTTCGTAGCCGTCACCGCGACCCGCGCTCAGGTCTTCGTAGAGCGCCTGGTAGATGATGGCCCACGGCTCTTCCTCGGCGGGGCTGTCTTCGTTTTCGGTCTGCGTGATGCGGGCGAATTGGCGGAAGATCGACGCCGTGCGCGGCAATGCGTCCGACGCGATGTCGTTCAGGCGGAAAGGCGGCTCGGGGTCGGTGAATTCCAGCGCGATCGCCTCGGCGGCGGTGGTGGCGGCATCCTGGGCTGCTTCGGCTTCGGCCTTGTCGCTGGCCCATTGGGCGCGGTTTTCGATCCAGCTGTCGGCCGCCATGAGGGTCATCCACGTGGCGGGATCTTCCCAGGCCTCGTCCAGCTCGATGAACTGCTCCATGTAGCCTTCGCCGATCTCGTCCACGTCGCGCCCGGTCTGGCGGAAGAGCGAGCTGATGCCCGTGGTCTCGTAATTCAGACGCGAGCCGAGGCGCGTGTGGTTCTTCAGCTCGGTGGCGATGGTCAGGTCGGCGGCCAGGGCGCGGAAGGTTTCTTCGTCGGGCGCGCCTTCGCCGTCCCAGCTGTCCAGAGCCTGCACGGTGCGGGGCAGCGTTTCGCTGACGATCTGGTTCTCGACCGAGCGGAACAGCATGTCGGCGATGGGCGCGATGAAGGTCACGAGGATGAAGATGAGCAAGGGCGCGATCAGCATGAGCGCCCGCAGTTTTTGCGCGCGCAAGGAGCGCGCGAGCGAGGTCTTCAGCGGGGTGCCGTCGGCGGCGAGCATCTGGCCGGTCTTTTCGGCCCGGTCGGCATCGCGGATGGCGTTGTCGGGGGTGGCACCAGTGTAGCTGTCGGGATCGGTGGCATTGGCCATGGCTCAGGTCCCTTCGACCAGGATGATGGTGCTGTCGGCGCAACGGCGGCGGATATCGGCGACCTCTTGGTAGTCGGGGTCGTTATAGGCGGCGCGGGCGGCGTCGTAGCTGTCGAACTCGATGACCACGTGGCGTCCCATGTCTTCGCCTTCGGGCGTCTCGGAGGTGCCGCCGCGCACGATGAAGCGCGCGCCGTGGCTTTCCAGGATGGGTGTGTCGCGGCGCACGTATTCGGGATACCCTTCGGGGTCCGTCACCTTGATATGTCCGATGATGTAGCCCTTGGGCATGTCGGTCCTTTCGCAGCGGCGCAAGATCATGCGGGGATGATCCTGGTCAGATCATCCGGGATGATCTGCGGGAGATCACGTTGCGTGATCTCGGGGTCGGGAAGGGGCGGACCGAAGCCCGCCCCCCTTGTCGTGATCGCTTACTGGGCAAGCCAGGACTGGAACTTGGCGTCCAGATCGTCGCGGTAGTCAGCCCACCATTCGTAGTTGTAGAGGAAGGTGTTGGTCGCGTTGGCCGGGTCGGTCGGCATGTGCGGCGCCATGTCGATGCCCAGTTCGGCGTGCTTGTCGACCAGCGGGGCCGAGGACGCGCGCGCCGGTCCATAGCTGATGTACTTGGACTGGTCGGCCAGACGCTGGGTGTCGGTGGCGAAGGTCAGGAAGTCCTTCACGCGGGCCAGCTTCTCGTCTGACAGACCGGCGGGGATGATCCAGCCATCCAGGTCGAAGACCTGCGCGTCCCAGAGCATTTCGACCGGCTGGTCCTGCTCGGCGATCAGGCTGAACAGACGACCGTTATAGGTCGAGCCCATCACCACTTCGCCATCGGCCAGCAGCTGCGGCGTGTCGGCACCGGCGGTCCACCAGACCGTGTTGTCCTTCAGCTCGTCGAGCTTGGCGAAGGCCTGGTCCTGACCTTCTTCGGTCTCGAGCACGTCGTAGATGTCTTCCTTGGCGACGCCGTCACAGAGCAGTGCCCATTCCAGGTTGCCGATCGGGCGCTTTTCCAGCGACCGCTGACCGGGGAAGTTTTCCTGGTCCCACAGCGCGCAGATGGTTTCGGGCGTGCCGTTCCAGCCCTCGGCGTCGGTGCGATAGCCCACGGTGGTCGAGTACACGATCTGCGGGATGAAGCAGTCCGACACGATCAGGTCGCCGAAATCTTCGGAAGCGGGCGTGCCGTCGGGGGCAGCGGCCAGCAGTTCGTCATGGTCGACTTCCATTGCCAGGCCTTCGTCGCACAGGCGGATGGCGTCCGACGCCACGACGTCGACCAGATCCCAGGTGATGTTCCCGGCTTCGTTCATGGCGCGCAGCTTGGCCACGGCCTCGGCCGAGGATTCGTCCCAGGTCACGCTGACGTCGGGATTGTTCTCGACATAGGGTTTCACATACGCGTTGTCCTGGCTGGCCTGGTAGGCACCGCCCCACGATACGACAGTCATCTCGTCGGCCATCTGCTCGTGTCCGGCGGCGAACACGACGCCCGCGGCGCAAGCGATGCCGGTACTCATCAGAATTGTCTTGGTCTTCATGGTGAATTCTCTCCTAGTGATGCCCGTTTGGGTGTGTTTCGCCTGCATCTTCGGGCGTGGATTGCAGGTTGGCCACGCGTCGCTCCGTCAGGGATCGAGCGCGCGGCAATCTTGTGGAAGCCAGCCGATCTTGACCTTCTCGCCCGGGCTCAGGCGCACCTGGTCCGCGCGGTTGCGGGTCTTGACGATGAAATCGTCGCGGCCGGCGACTTTCAGGCGCGTGCGGAACACGTCGCCCATGTAAACGAATTCCATGACCTCGGCGTCCAGCGTATGCGCGTTCTCGCCAAGGTCGGGGTTGAACTCGACCCGCTCGGGGCGGATCGACACCAGCGTCTTGTCGCCTTCCTTGGCGACGTTGACCGGCAGCGCGTCGATCTGCTCGCCCGTGCCGTCGAGCTTGACGACGCAACGGTCCTTGGACAGCGATGTCACGGTGCCGCGCAGGGCGTTGTTTTCGCCGATGAACTGCGCGACGAAGCTGTTTTGCGGCTTCTCGTACAGGTCGTCGGGCGGGGCCAGCTGCTGGATGCGGCCATCGTCGAACACCGCGACGCGGTCCGACATGGTCAGCGCCTCGGTCTGGTCGTGGGTCACGTAGACGGTGGTGATGCCCAGCTCGTGCGCCAAGTTCGTGATCTCGAATTGCAGCGTCTCGCGCAGCTGCTTGTCCAGGGCGCCCAACGGCTCGTCCATCAGGACCAGCTCGGGCTCGAACACCAGTGCGCGGGCCAGCGCGATGCGCTGTTGCTGGCCGCCGGACAATTGCGCCGGACGGCGTCCGCCGAAATCGCCCATCTGCACCATGTCGAGCGCGCGCTTGATCTTGCCCTCGCGCTCGGACTTGCCGATGTTGCGGACTTCCAGCGGGAAGGACAGGTTTTCGGCCACCGACATATGCGGGAACAGGGCGTAGTTCTGAAACACCATGCCGATGCCGCGCTTGTGCGGCGGGATGTTGTTGATTTCCTTGCCGCCCAGCCGGATCTCGCCGTTGGTGGCGGTCTCGAACCCGGCGAGCATCATCAGAACGGTGGTCTTGCCCGAGCCCGAGGGCCCCAGCATCGTCAGGAATTCGCCCCTGCCGACGGCAAGGTTCAGATCTTTGACGACAAGGACCTCGCCGTCATAGCTTTTCTGGACGCGATCGAATTCAACGAACGCTTGGCTGTTGCTGCCGTCGGGCACACGCTTCTCCCTTTATGATCGTCATTGTCGCGATCTTGGCGCAGACTAAACTAAAGCGCTTTGGTGTTTGCAAGCAGATCATCCAGAATTTGCGGTTTCAGGGGCGGCGGCAGGAATTTTGCCCGCGACACGGCCCAAATCAGGCTTTTCGACCGCATAATGCGGATCGCGACGCCATCATGGGGGTGCATGTGAACGGATTTCGCGCAACCCTGGCGCGAGTACGGATAACGCGCGGCGGATTCGTCCAGCGACGTGGCGTCGGGACAGGGACGCTTGGGCGCGCCCGAACGACGGCCCAGACGGCGGCTCTTTCTGCGGGGCAAACGACCCGACCCGGGGGTGGTGCGGTAGAGAAGACTCGAACTTCCACGGGTGTTACCCCACAGCGACCTCAACGCTGCGCGTCTACCATTCCGCCACTACCGCGTGACCCTCCGGGTCGGGTGGCGGCGGTTTAGCGATTTGGGCAGGCTTTGTGAAGGGGCATTCGGCTTGCGAAAGGCGCGCCCGGATCGGGGGCGCGCCCACGCGCTGATCGGCCCTGCCGCGACCTACTGGCTGATCGCGAAGGTAGGCAGCACCTGGCTGGAGGCCGGGATGGACGCCGAGCTGCTGGGAAAGAGCACGCGGCGCAGCACTGTCAGGCGCTCGGGCTGGGACGGGGCGAAGACCGGATCGCCCGCCTCGGCGGCCGAAAGGCCCATGTCGAACCAGTCCTTCGCCCGGCCCGGATTGGCGGCGACACCCGCGCCGCGATGCAGGTGATGGCCCATCAACTCGCCATAGGCGGATTGGCCCAACGCCACCAGCAACAGGCCCGAGCCCAGCGCCAGACCCATGTCGTCCGACGCGTAGCCTTCGCCAAGGCACACTTGCGCGGTGCCCGAAAGCTGGGCTTCGGGGATGCCCGCATCGGCCACGAAGGCGCTGACCTGGTCGAGCACCTGGTCGCTGGATTGCGCACCGAGCGCGGTGACATAGGGCTGCAGGCGTTCGCCATAGACCGAGCACAGCTGGGCGACCTTGTCCCCCGAGGCGCCGATGCTCTGCCCCAATTCGCGCGCCGTTTCGATCGCGTAGCCCCGCGCGACGCAGAACTGCTCGGTCAGCGCGGCATCGGTGTCGGCCAGCGCATCGGCCGATGCGAACTCGAAGCGGCTGGCGGCCTGGATGCCCAGCCCGTCACAGGTCTGTGACAGGGGCACGGCGGGCGCAGCGGCAAACAGGCTTGGCAAGGGCGCGGCGGTGGCCTTGGCGACCTGCGGCGCTGCCGCGACCGGCACCGGCAAGGCGGGCAAGGGCTGCACCACAGGCGCGGCGGCGGCCATGACGGTCGGCGCCTGCGGAACTTGCGGCTGCACGACCATGGGCTGGGCGGGCATGGGCTGGGGCGCCACCGGCTGGGGCGCCATAACCATGGTGGTGCCGGGCTGGGCGAAGGGTCCGCCCGCCATTTCGGCACGGTACTGCTTCAATAGCCCGCGTGTGCCCTCGGCGGTTGCGGCGATCTGCTGCTGCGTGGCGTAGCCGCCTGCCTGGGCCCGGTTGTAGGAATTGACCAGCAGGTCGCGCTCGAAGGTATTCAGTTGGCCCGTCACGGGATAGCCCAGATAGGCCTGGTAGGCCGAGATCGCATCGCGCGACTTCCGGCCGAGCTGGCCGTCGACGCTGCCCGCGTTGAAGCCGAAATAGTTCAGCGACGACTGGATCTGGCGGCCTTCCTGCGTGGCCGGGATCTTGGAGCGATAGACTTTTTTCGGGGCCGACTTGGTCGACCGATAGACCTGCTTGCGCGGCTGGTTCCGCACGGCGTGGCCCAGCACACCGCCGATGATCGCGCCGGCGACGAAATCACCGGCATCGGCTTCGGCGCGTTCGGCCGGTGTCGCCAGAATTGCGGCGGCGATGGCGGCAGTGATGAAATGATGTTTACGCATGGAAATCTCCCTGAAAAATGGCAGCGACACTTAATGTGATTTGTCGATCCTATCACCGGATTCGATTCGATCACTCATTTTCGGCTTGTCTTCAGTGAAAATCGACGCTTCCTGAGGCCATGGACGACGTCGAATGGAAGATCAGCCCCGATTTGGTGCCCTATGCCGAGGCGCTTCAGGCGATGGAAAGCCGCGCCGCGGCGATCCGTGCGGGCACCGCGCCCGAGTTGATCTGGCTGCTGGAACACCCGCCGCTTTACACCGCCGGCACGTCGGCCAAGCCGCGCGACCTGGTCGATCCCGACCGCTTTCCCGTCCACGCGGTCGGTCGCGGCGGACAATATACCTATCACGGGCCGGGGCAGCGGGTGATCTACGTGATGCTGGACGTGGCGGCGCGCGGCCATGACGTGCGGGCCTTCGTGAAACAGCTCGAACACTGGGTGATCGCCACGCTGGCCGAGTTCGGCGTCGCCGGCGAATTGCGCGACGGGCGCGTGGGGGTGTGGGTCGCGCGTCCCGACAGGGCGCGGGGTGCCACGGGCGCGGTTGCCGAGGACAAGATCGCGGCGATCGGTGTGAAGCTGCGCAAATGGGTCAGCTTCCACGGCATCTCGATCAACGTCGAGCCGGACCTGAGTCATTTCGACGGCATCGTGCCCTGTGGCATCACCGAGCACGGTGTCACGTCGCTGGTCGATCTGGGCCTGCCGGTGACGATGGCGGATCTCGACGTCGCCCTTCGGCGCACCTTCGCGTCGGTTTTCGGCGACGCGCCCGCGGCCTGACTGCGCCCTCAGGTTTCCAAAGATAGCCGGTGGCGGCATCCCGGCGTGTTAGACCCCGCGCAAGCCGTTGAAGAAGTCCCGCAACAAAGCCTCGGAGGCGGCCGCGCCCATCCCGTCGTAGATCTCGGGCCGGTGGTGCGCCTGCGGGTGCGTGAAGACGCGGGCGCCATGGACGACCCCGCCGGATTTCGGGTCGGCCGCCCCGAAATAGAGCCGCGCGATCCGGGCCGCCGCGATCACGCCCGCGCAGGCCGCGCATGGCTCGAGCGTCACGTATAGGTCGCAGCCGGTCAGCCGTTCGGCGCGCAGCAGGGCACAGGCGGCCCGGATCGCCTGAACCTCGGCATGGGCCGAGGGATCGTTCAGCGCGCGGGTCTCGTTTCCGCGCGCCGCCAGCACCGCGCCGTCCGGCCCGACGACCACGGCGCCCACCGGCACTTCGCCACGCGCGGCGGCGGCGCGCGCCTGCTCGAGCGCCAGGTCCATATGAGTGCGAAAGGGACTTTGCATGGCCCCCTGATCCGCTTAAGCGGGGGGCATGGCAAGCCCCGACACCCCCGCAGATGCGACACCGGTTCCCGGAGACCGCATCGCCAAGGTCATCGCCCGCGCGGGCCGCGCGTCGCGGCGCGGCGCCGAGACGCTGATCGCCGAGGGCCGCGTCAGCGTGAACGGCAAGGTCATCGACAGCCCGGCGCTGAACGTCACGGCCTCGGACCGGATCGAGGTGGACGGCGCGCCGCTGGCCAAACCCGAAGCGCCGCGCATGTGGCTGTATCACAAGCCCGCGGGCCTGGTGACGACCGAGCGCGACGAGAAGGGGCGCAACACCGTTTTCGACGCGCTGCCCGATGACATGCCGCGCGTCGTGTCTGTGGGACGGCTGGACCTGACGTCGGAAGGATTGCTGCTGCTGACCAATGACGGCGCGATCAAGCGCAAGCTCGAACTGCCCGCCACGGGATGGCTGCGCAAGTATCGCGCGCGCCTGAAGGGCCAGCCGCGGGACGAGGATTTCGCCCCGCTGCGCCGCGGCATCACGCTGGAGGGCGAGCGCTTCCAGCCCATGACCGTGACGCTGGACCGCCAGCAGGGTGCCAATGCCTGGGTGACGGTGGCGATCCGCGAGGGCAAGAACCGCGAGATCCGGCGCGCGATGGAGTTCCTGGGCTTCCCCGTGAACCGGCTGATCCGCGTGTCTTACGGCCCCTTCCGGCTGAACGACCTGAAGCCCGGCGCGGTCGAGGAAGTGAAGCCGCGCGTGCTGCGCGAGCAGTTGGGCATGACGTCCCCGGGCGAAGCGAAAGCCAAGCCGAAACCCACGCGCCGCCGCCCGGCCAAGCGGCCGGACGCCCGCAAATAAGCGCCGGGACCTCTGTGAACGGGCGCCGAATTGCATAGATATCATTCCGATGGCTCGCGCGGCGTGACGCGGCGGGCTAGGATGGACGCGATCGCGGGAACGGGACGGACGGCATGGGGCGATTGTTTTTACTGGCTGGGATCCTTCTGGCGGCGGGCGCCGTCCTGATGGCGGCGATCGGCCTTGTGCAACGCGCCGCGCGGTCCGCGCGTTCGGAAATCGCGCTGGCTCAACCCGGGGGTGCCTTGATGCAAAAGACGTCTTTCCTGCTGCTGGTGGCGCTGATCGTCTATGTCGCGCTGTGGGGCGGCGCCTGATGGCCGAGCACTACGGCGGAAAATACAGCCCCGACGCGGCCGATGACCCCTGGCAGGGACGCCGCCGCAGTCGGGCGGGCGCCCGCGCCAACGCGCTGTTCATCGCGCCCATCCCGCTGGTCTTCCGTGCCTTCGGCTCGGACCCGCTGGGCCTGTTCTTCAACCTTGCGGCCTTCGGGCTGCTGATGCTCGCCGCGTGGCTGACCCGCGAGGGGCTGCGCGCGCAGGACGCCTATGAGGCGCGCGCCGTCGCCCGCCGACCCGCCCTGCCCCGCAAGCTGCTTGGCGCGGCGCTGACCGGGATCGGGCTGGGGGTCGCGGGGCTGAGCGGTGGCGACGTGGTCGCGCCGGTGATCTTCACCATCCTCGGCACGGCGCTGCACGTGCTGGCCTTCGGTGCCGACCCGCTGTCGGACAAGGGCACACCGGGGCTGGACCGCTTCGACGCGGACCGCATCGCCCGCGCGGTGGACGAGGCCGAAAGCTACCTGACCGAGATGCAGGCGCTGGTCGCGCCTCTGGGCGATCGCCCGCTGCAGGCCCGCGTCGAGGCCTTTGCCGCCACCGCGCGGCGCATGTTCCGCACGGTCGAGTCCGATCCGCGCGACCTGACCGGCGCGCGGCGCTGGCTGGGCGTCTATCTTCTGGGCGCGCGGGACGCGACCGACAAGTTCGTGGCGCTTTACACCCGCAGGCGTGATAAGACCGTGCGCGACGACTACATCGCGCTGCTCGACGACCTGGAAACGGGATTTGCGACGCGCACCGAGAAGATGCTGCTGGACGACCGCTCGGATCTCGATATCGAGATCGAAGTGCTGCGCGACCGGCTGGCGCGCGAAACGCTGGACTGAAGGATCATAGGGGGGGGAAGACCGCCATGGACGACATGACCAAGGAAATCGAGGATCTGACCGCGCTGAGCCTGCCCGAGCCCAAGGCCGAGCCCGTCGTCTTCGACGACGCCGATCCCGAAACGAGCAAGGCGATCGAACAGCGCCTGGCGATGCTGGACATGGACGATACCGGCTCGATCATCAGCTTCGGCAGCGCCGCGCAGGCCGAGTTGCAGCAGATCAGCCAGTCGATGCTGGCCGGAGTGAAGAACAAGGAAATCGGACCGGCGGGCGACGGGCTGCGCTCGATGGTTGCCGCGTTGCGCGGGTTTTCCGTGACCGAGCTCGACATGCGCCGCGAACGCACCTTCTGGGAGCGGATGCTGGGCCGCGCCGCCCCCATCGCCAAGTTCCGCGCCCGCTTCGAAGACGTGCGCGGCCAGATCGACGCGATCACCCGCGACCTGGACCAGCACGAGCACCAGCTGCTGAAGGATATCAAGGCGCTCGACAAGCTCTACGAGAAGACGCTGGCCTTCTACGACGAGCTCGGACTTTACATCGCGGCGGGCGACGAAAAGCTGCGGCGCCTGGACGACGAGCAGATCCCCCAGCTGGAAACCGAGGCCAGCGACGGGAAGGGCGACGACGTGATCGACAGCCAGAAGCTGCGCGACCTGCGCGCGGCCCGCGATGACCTGGAGCGGCGCGTCCACGACCTGAAGCTGACGCGCCAGGTCACCATGCAGTCGCTGCCGTCGATCCGGCTGGTGCAGGAAAACGACAAGTCGCTGGTCACGAAGATCAACTCGACCTTGGTGAACACCGTGCCGCTGTGGGAGACGCAGCTGGCGCAGGCGGTCACCATCCAGCGCTCGGAAGAGGCCGCCGACGCGGTGCGGCAGGCGACGGATCTGACCAACGAGCTGCTGACGGCGAATGCCGAGAACCTGCGCACGAGCAACGCCAAGGTGCGCGCCGAGATGGAGCGCGGCGTCTTCGACATCGCGTCCGTGCGCAAGGCCAACGAGACACTGATCGCCACGATCGAGGACAGCTTGCGCATCGCCGACGAAGGCCGCGCCGCGCGGGCCGAGGCGGAAGCCGAGCTGAAGACCATGGAAGCCGAGCTGCGTCAGACGCTGGCATCCGCGTCCGCGAAGCCGCGGGGCTGACGGTGCGGGCACGGCACCCCCTGCTGGCGGCCCTTGTCGCCCTTGCGCTGGCGGGATGCGACGCCGTCGTCCCGGTCGATCCGGTGCCGCGCCCGCCCGAGCGGCCCAACCGCGCGCTGCCCGTGGCCCCGGCCCCCGCGCCCGCGCCGTCGGCGGACAGCCTGGCCTTGCGGGCCTATTACGCGCGGGTGCAGGAAAGCCTGCTGACCCAGGGGCTGCTGCGCCAGGATGGCGGCGGGCCGGACACGCCTTTCGACGCCGACCGGCTGGCCCGCACCTTCGCCCGGGTGGCGCTGTTCCAGGAATACGACACCGTTTCGGGACGGCTGATCCAGCGCGAAACGTCCAGCAGGCTGCATCGCTGGGCGGGCCCGGTCCGGCTTGAAGCGCGGTTCGGCGCCGGTGTGGACCCGGCCAAGGCGGCCCGGGATCGCAACGCGATCGTCGCGCTGTCGGGGCGGTTGGCGCGGGCGACGGGCCACCCGATCAGCGCGGTCAGCTCGGGCGGCAACTTCACGGTGTTCACGGTGACCGAGGACGAGCGCCGCGCGCTCGGCCCCGAGCTGCGCCGCCTGGTGCCGGGCCTGTCGGCCAGCACCCTGCAATCGGTGCTGGACCTGCCGCGCTCGAGCTATTGCGTGGTCTTCGCGCTCGACCCCACCGATACCGGCCGCTACACGCGCGCGGTGGCCCTTGTGCGGGCCGAGCATCCCGACCTGCTGCGCCTGTCCTGCCTGCACGAGGAAATCGCCCAAGGTCTTGGCCTGAGCAACGACTGGCCCGGCGCGCGGCCGTCGATCTTCAACGACGACGAGGAATTCGCGCTGCTGACCACCATGGACGAGTTGCTTCTGCGGATCCTCTACGACCCGCGCCTGTCGCCCGGCATGACCGCCGCGACCGCGATGCCAGTGGTCGAACGGATCGCCGCCGAACTGGTCGGCGGGCCGAGCTAGGCCGTCAGAACCCGGCCGCGCGGTAGCCGAAGAAGACCTTGGTGATCTCTTCGGTCACCTCCCAGCGCACGCGCTTGCCCGCGTCGATCAGCAGGCTGTCGCCCGGCCCCAGCGCCTGGCGCGTGCCGGTGTCCAGGTCGTGCAGGACGCAGCGGCCCGACAGCACGGTCATCAGCTCGTCACCCAGCTCGGTGCAGTCGAACGTGCCCACGGTGCAGCGCCAGATGCCCGCGCGCGTGGGCTGGCCCGGCCCGCCCATGTCCAGCCGACCCGACACGCGCGGATCGCCCGCGACGATGACATAGGCACTGTCGGGGGTGTCGAAGCCCCAGGGCTCCAGCGGCCCCACGTCGCAGCCCGGCGCGTAGCGGTCCATGTCCATCCCCTTGCCCTTGCCCTTGCGCAGGACCGCCCATTCGCGGTCTATTGCGTGCCAAGGATCAGAGCCCGGAGCGCGCGCCCATGTCCATCTTCGATTTCCTGTCCGGCCAGTTCATCGACGTCATCCACTGGACCGACGACACCCGCGACACCATGGTCTGGCGGTTCGAGCGTCACGGCCACGAGATCAAGTACGGCGCCAAGCTGACGGTGCGCGAAGGCCAGGCGGCGGTGTTCGTGCATGAAGGCCAGCTGGCCGACGTGTTCACGCCGGGGCTGTATCTGCTCGAAACCAACAACATGCCGATCCTGACGTCTTTGCAGCACTGGGACCACGGCTTCAAATCGCCCTTCAAGTCCGAGATCTACTTCGTCTCGACCGCGCGGTTCACCGACCTGAAATGGGGCACCAAGAACCCGGTGATCCTGCGCGACTCCGATTTCGGCCCCACCCGGGTACGCGCGTTCGGCACCTACACGGTGAAAGTGGCCGACCCGGCGCTGTTCCTGCGCGAAATCGTCGGCACCGACGGCGAATTCACCGCCGACGAGATCACGTTCCAGATCCGCAACATCATCGTGCAGGAATTTTCCCGCGCGATCGCGCAATCGGGCATCCCGGTTCTGGACATGGCCGCCAACACCGCCGATCTGGGCCGCATCGTCGCGCAGGAGATCAGCGCCACGGTGGCGGCCTACGGGCTGACGATCCCCGAGCTTTACATCGAGAATATCTCGCTGCCCGCGGCGGTGGAAAAGGCGCTGGACGAGCGCACGTCGCGCGGCGTGGCGGGCAACCTGGACGAGCACATGCGCTGGAAGGCGGCCGAGGCGTTGGGCGCCGAAGGCTCGGCGGCGGGGGCGGCCATGGGCACGGGCTTCGGCGCGGGGCTGGGGATGCAGATGGGCGGCGTCGCCATGCAGACGGGGCCCTGGGGCACGCGGCCCGCAGCACCCCCGCCCCCGCCGCCGCCGGTCGAGCATGTCTGGCACATCGCCGAGAACGGCGCGACGCAAGGCCCGTTTTCCAAGGCGCGACTGGGCCGCATGGTGACCGAGGGCGCGCTGAGCCGCGATACCATGGTCTGGACGCAGGGACAGGACGGCTGGATGCGGGCCGAGGACGTGGCGGAGCTGGCGCAGCTTTTCACCGTCATGCCGCCACCGCCGCCGGGGGCGTGAATGCCACACCGACGCACCGTTCTGAAATGGTTGCACTGGACGATGCTGCCGCTCTTGATCTGGTTCACGCTGGTCCAGCCCAAAGACGTCACACCGTTCGGCGCGGCGGCGTTCCAGTTCCATAGCGTTCTGGGCCTGATCTTCGTCGTGCTCGCGCTGGTCTGGACAGCCGACTACCTGCGGCGCGGGTTGGCGGGGCGCGCGGGACCCAAGCTGTCGCCGCCTTTGCGGCGCTGGCACCAGGTGATGCACAAGACGATCATCTGGGGGCTGTTCTGCGTAGCGTTTACCGGCTTCCTGCTGGGCCTGACCTCCGAGCGGTTGCTGAAGGCCGGGGGCTTCCTGCCCATCGCGCCGCCCCTGGGACTTCGCACCGCGAACGACTGGATCGGCATCTTCCACACGGTGCAGTTCTACGCGCTGTCGGCCTTCATCGCGCTGCACGCGGGCTTTCACGTCTGGCGCCATCTGAAACTGCGCGACAACGCGCTTCGGATCATGGTGCCGAAGCGGCTGCACAGGTTCCTTTGATGGACGGGGCCGCACCGCATCACCGCTTTCCCTGCGAGCAATGCGGATCGGACCTGCGGTTCGATCCCGGATCGGGGAACCTGGTCTGCGACCATTGCGGCCATGTCGAGCCGCTGACCGATGCCGCGCCGCCCGCCATCGCCGAACAGGATTTCCAGGCCGGGCTTCGCGACGCTCTGCCCGGGGCGCAGATGGAAGAGACGCGCGTCTCGCGCTGTCCCAATTGCGGCGCCGAGGTCGAGTTCGACCCGGATCTGCACGCCACCGAATGCCCCTTCTGCGCCACGCCGGTGGTCACCGATACCGGCGCGCATCGCCAGATCAAGCCGCAGGGTTTGCTGCCCTTCGCGGTGGACGAGGCCGCCGCGCGCAAGGCGATGACGGATTGGCTGGGCGGGCTGTGGTTCGCGCCCTCGAGGCTGCAGGCCTATGCGCGCAAGGGGCGCCGGATGCAGGGCATCTACGTGCCCTACTGGACCTTCGATGCCGATACCAAGTCGCGTTATACCGGCCAGCGCGGCACGGTCTATTACGAGACGCAGACCGTCATGCGCGACGGCAAGCGGCAGACACGGCAGGTGCAGAAGGTGCGCTGGCATCCGGTGTCGGGCCAGGTGGCACGGTGGTTCGACGACGTGCTCGTGCTGGCGTCGAAATCGCTGCCGCGATCGCACACCGACGCTTTGGAGCCTTGGGATCTGAGCGCGCTCATTCCCTATGCGCCGGACTACCTGGCCGGGTTCCGCGCCGAGGGCTACCAGGTGCCGCTGGAAACCGGGTATCTCGAAGCGCGCGACCGGATGGACGCGCAGATCGTGCGCGACGTGCGCTTCAATATCGGCGGCGACCGGCAGCGCATCGGCAGCATCGACACCGATGTGCGCGACGTAACTTTCAAGCACGTGCTGCTGCCGGTCTGGCTGGCGGCCTACAAGTATCGCGGGCGGTCGTTCCGCTTCGTGGTGAACGGCCAGACGGGCCGCGTGCAGGGCGAGCGGCCGTGGTCGAAGGTGAAAATCGCGCTGGCCGTGGTGGCGGGACTGATCGTGGCTGGCATCGTGGGCTATCTCTATGCGATGAACGCGTGACCGGAGGAGGACCCCGATGATCCTATGTTGCGGCGAAGCCCTGATCGACATGCTGCCGCGCGAAACCCGCGCGGGCGAGCCTGCCTTCGCCCCCTACGCGGGCGGCGCGGTTTTCAACACCGCCATCGCGTCGGCCCGGCTGGGGGTCGAGACCGGCTTCTTCTCGGGGCTGTCGTGGGATCTGTTCGGCAAGAAGCTGGTGGACGTGCTGCAGGCCGACGGCGTGGACGTGTCGGCGGCCGCGCGGTCGCATCGTCCCACCACGCTGGCCTTCGTCACGCTGGTGGACGGCCACGCCACCTATGCCTTCTACGACGAGAACACCGCCGGGCGGATGCTGTCGGAGGACGACCTGCCGGGCACGATCCAGGCCGAGGCGCTGTTCTTCGGGGGCATCTCGCTGGTGGTCGAGCCCTGTGCCAATACCTACGAGGCGCTGGCCCAGCGCGAGGCGGCGCAGCGCGTCGTGATGATCGACCCCAACATCCGGCCCAGCTTCATCACCGACGAGCCCGCTTATCGCGCGCGGCTGGACCGGATGCTGGGGATCGCGGATATCGTGAAGCTCAGCGACGACGACCTGCACTGGCTGCGCGGCGATGGTGACATCGCCGCGCTGGCGCAGGGGATCCTGAAGCAGGGCGCCAAGCTGGTCTGCATCACCGAGGGCGCGAAGGGCGTCACCGGCTACAGCGCCCGCGGCGCGGTGTCGGTGCCCGCCGAAACCGTCGAGGTCGTGGACACCGTCGGCGCGGGCGACACGTTCAACGCGGGCTGCCTGGCCGCATTGGCCCGCGCCGGCCTGCTGAGCAAGGCGGCCGTCGCCGACCTGTCGGACGGGGCCATTCGCGAGGCGCTGACGCTGGGCGCGAAGGCCGCCGCCGTGACGGTCAGCCGCGCGGGCGCCAACCCACCGACGGCGGCCGAGCTGGGCCTGTAGCGACCGGGCGCTGCGCGGTCGGCGCGGTCGCGTTCAGGTATTTATGGAAAGATGAAGCAGGGGGACGCGCCTAGAGGCCGTTGCGCGCGATCAGTCGTGCAAGCTCGTTGATGACCTGCGCCTTGGCCGCCGCGATGCCCGCCGCGCTGGCGACGGTGTAGGGCGCGCTCAGGTCGAAGCGGCGCGCCGTCTCGCGCCGGGTGCCGTCGGTCGAGGCCACGAAATACTGGCCCGCGATGCGATACTGGCCGGTGTTTTCGGGCAAAGCGCGCGAGAAGCGCACTTCGACGCGGGCGTCGGCATTGTCGTAGAACGGCCACGGTTCGGCGGCGACGCGGGCGCGGGTCAGCGTGGCCAGCGACAGCGCCAGCCCTTCGGTGAAGGCACGCTCGGGGTCGTCGGCCCAGAGCAGCGCGTCGTCGCTGACCAGCGCGCCGGTCTCGTCCTGGAAGAAGATGACCTCTTGTCCGGCATAGGTGGGCAGCGACACGTCGCGCACCTCGACCGAGGCGAAGCTGACGGGGATCTGGCCGGTCTCGGGGATCGCCGGAAGATCGTAGCGCAGCGGATCG
The DNA here is from genome assembly GCF_016412875.1 of Palleronia pontilimi. GTDB lineage: Bacteria > Pseudomonadota > Alphaproteobacteria > Rhodobacterales > Rhodobacteraceae > Palleronia > Palleronia pontilimi. The sequence continues at coordinate 26,078 of NZ_JAEKPD010000001.1, forward strand.
GCACCGCAGGCGGCAAGCAGAACCAGGGCGAGGGCAAGGCAGGTGCGGGTCATGTCAGCGTCCGAACAGTAGGGAATTGGGATTGCGCTCGAGCTGGCGGGCCAGGGCGTCGATGGACGCGGCGGCTTCTTCCACCTCGCGCAGGGTCTGGCGCGTCTGCGAGCCCAGTTTGCCGTCCGCGTCGTAGCCCGCGATGACGGTTTGCGTCTGGGCCAGCACGCGCCCGGTCGTGGTCAGCAGCGCGGGCAGCTGATCCGAGGCACGGCGGATCGCGTCGGCGGCCCGCTCGGCCGAGGCCAGCGTCTGGTTGGCGTTGCTCACCAGCCCGCCGTCCTGGACCTGGATCAGCAGGCGCTGCACTTCGTTCAGCGCGTCGGCCAGGGCGCCCGGAAGGCGCTGGGTGTCGTCGGACGAGACCAGCGCGTCGGTGGACTCGACCAGGCTGGAGACGCGCTGCGACAGTTCTTCGAGCGGGATCTCGGCGGCCTGCGCGGTCAGCGCCTCGATATCCTCGGCGATGCGGTTGGCGCGGTCTACCACCTGCGGCGCACCATCGGCGGCGGTGGCGACGGACGCGGCGGCGCGCTCGGCTTCGGTCAGGACGGATTGAAGCTGTTCGGTCAGGCTGGTGATGGCCCCTTCGGTGGTCGCCAGCGTCCGCTCGGCCTGGTCGAGAACGCCGCCATTGGTCAGCTCGCCCATGAGCTGGCGGGCGGCGGCCAGCGTGTCGGTGACCTCGGAGGGCAGTTCCTGCAACTCGGGACGGGCCACCAGCAGGTCCAGGCTTTCCAGCAGATCGTTGACCCGCGCGACGGACTGGTCCAGCGGCAATTCGTTCAGGCCGGTCACGAGGGTATCGAGGCTGGCGACGAAATCGTCGATGCCTTCCAGCACCTCGGGCACCGCGTCGATGCTGCCTTGCGCGTTGGCGACGGCCTGGCGGGCCTCGGCCATGAGCGGGCCCAGTTCGGCCGACAGGTCCGTGGCCACGCCGCGCAGATCGACCAGCGCGGCTTCGGCGGTCTCGACAAGCCCGGCCTGGCGGATCTCGGCCACCAATCCTTCGACCGTGGTCAGCAGGTTCGACACGTCGGTGGTCAGACCTTGAGTTTCGGGGCGGGCCAGCAATTCGCGCAGCCCGGCGATGGCGCCTTCGGTTTCCTGCACCACCGATTGCAGCGGCAGCGCGTTCACCGAGGTGATGAGCTCGTCGAGCGATTGCACCGCGGTCTCGATCTCGGACAGGGTGGCGGGCACGTCGTCCACGGCCACGAAGACCGCGTTGGCGGCATCTTCGGCGGCGTCGAGCGCGGCGACCAGCTGGGTGACGGCGCCTGCCTCTTGCAGCTGGGCCACGACGCCCTGAAGCTCGAGCGCGGTGTCGTTCAGCGTGGCCATCAGCGCGCCGGCCTGGTCGGGGATGCCCTGCACGCCGTCCGAGCTGACAAGGCCGCGCACCGCCGACAGGATGCCCAGGACCTCTTCCGGGGTCTCCTGCACGCCGTCGCTGGACAGCAGCCGGTTGGCGCTGGACATGAGCTGGATGGCGTTGTCGAGAAGTTCTTCGATGGGCAGGTTGTTGACCCGGTTGAACACGCCCTGCGCGGTATCCGAGAAATCCGACAGGTCGGCGGCGACCGAGGGCAGGCTGGGATAGGGCTCGGCGTCCAGGTCCAGCGTGTCGGCCGGCACGTCGTCGAGTTGGATCAGGCCGATCTGCAGGCCGCCCAGGAGCGACGCGGTCTGCAACTGAGCGCGCAGGCCCGACCGCACGGCGAAGTCGAAGAAATCATAGACCTCCTGGTCGTCCACGTCGCCTTCGAGCCCCAGTTTCGACGGCTGGATTTCCAGCGTCGTCAGCAGACGGATGTCGCGGTCGCCGAAGCGCGCCTGGTCCAGCAGGCCGGTCAACGCCGAGACGCGGCCGATGCGGATCCCGTTGAAATCCACGTCTGCGCCCACTTCCAGCCCTTCGACGGATTCGTCGAAAAGGACGGTCAGGTAGACCGGATCGCCTTCCGCGTCGGAAAACACCGACGCGCGGGCGCTTTCTTCGTCCGGGAACAAGCGGAAGACCGAGTTCTCGTCGATGGCCTGCCCGCCCGAGACGGGGGTGTCGAAGCTGATGCCGCCCGCGACCAGCGACGCGATGGACGCCACGTCGAGCTGGGCGCCCTGGGCGCCGAAGCTGAAGCTGAAGCCCGACGTGTCCCAGAACCGCGTGGCGGTGGTGATCAGGCGGCTTTCGGGCGCGCGCACGAAGGCGTCGGCGACCACGGACGCGCCATCGGTGTCGAGACGCAGGTTCGCGATCTGGCCGACCTCGATCCCGCGGTAGTAGATCTTGGTGCCCTCCGACAGCCCTTCCACGTTCTGCGAGCGGAAGCGGAACGCCACGCCTTCGGCGCCGTAGCGCACCAGCGGCGCATTGGCGGCGCCCGCGAAGCGATCTTCGGGCTCGCCGATCTCGCCGTCCCAGCTGCCTTCCAGGTAAACGCCGCCCAGGACGGTATCCAGCCCCGACACGCCCTGGGCGGTGACCTCGGGCTTGACCACCCAGAACTCGGCATCGGCGTCGATATAGGGTCCGACTTCCTTGTCGACGCGGATTTCGACCAGCACTTCGCCAAGGTTGTCGGTGAAGCGCACCGCCTCGACCAGGCCCACGACCACGTCGCGGTAGCGCAGCTGCGTCTCATCAGCGCGCACACCGGCGGCGTTGGGGAACGTGACCTCGATCAGCGGGCCCTTGTCGGCGTAGGTCTGCCACACGATCCCGAGCGAGATCAGCAGCGCGCCGATGGGCACGACCCACACGACCGAGATGCTGCTCAGGAACGAGCGGCGGGCGCTGCGCAGTTCGGGCTCGGCCGCGCCGCTGGATGTGGGGGTAGGCGTGTCGTTCATGCGGGCGTGTAATCCCTGTCCTGGTCCCAGATCATCCGGGGATCGAAACTTTGCGCGGCGAGCATTGTGAAGATCACCGACAGCGCGAAGGTGAAGGCCGCCGGGCCGGGATTGATCGACGCCGCGAAGTTTAGCTGCACCAGCGCCGACAGGATGGCAACGACAAACACGTCGATCATCGACCAGCGGCCGATGAATTCAACAAGTTCATAGAGTTTGTGACGTTTATGCGGCTCCATCGATCCGGGCCGCGACACCGACACCGCCAGCCATCCGATGGCCACGAACTTGCCCACCGGGATCAGCACCGACGCCACCAGGATCACGATGGCGATGCCCAGCGCGCCGTGGGTGGCAAGCTCGATCGCGCCTTCGATGATCGTGTCTTCGGAGGTGGAAAACAGCACCCGCGTGCGCAGCATCGGGTAGAGGTTGGCGGGGATGTAGCAGATGATCCCCACGGCCAGGTACGCCCAGACCCGCTGCAGCGAGCGGGTGTCGCGCGACACGAGGTCGGTGCCGCAGCGCGCGCAGGTCTGCGTGCCGATGGGCCAGACGCGGGTGCAGCGGGTGCAGGCGACCAGTCCTTCGTCGCGCGCGGTCACGAGGGGCGGTTTGTTTCCAGCGCTTTCCATATGGTCCATCTGCACATCAGTCCTTCTTGCAGGACGATCACGATCACGAGGGCGGCGAACATCCAGAACGCGGGCCCGTATTCGACCTTGGCAAGGTCACTCACCTTCACCAGGGCCACGGCCACCCCGATCACGAAGATCTCGGCCATGGACCAGGGGCGCAGGTCCTCGGACCAGCGGAACGCGGTCCGCGCACCCGGCAGCGGCGCGCGGCCCATGGCCAGCGGCGCCAGCGTATAGACGACCAACATCGCGCGCAGCACCGGGATCAGCACGATCAGCGACGCCACGGCGAAGGACAGCGCGATCATCCAGCCGCCATCCAGGAACGCCAGCGCCGCGTCGAACACCGACGCCGCGTTCGACAGGCCCGACGTGTTGATCCGCAGGAACGGAAAGAACGTGGCGCCCAGCATCAGCACCATGATCGTGATGGCCAGCGCGATCGTGCGGATGAACGCGCCGGTGCGCGGCGCGATCAGGACGTGGTGGCAGCGGCGGCACAGCAGACGCTCGCCCGGGCCCGGCTCGAACGCGTGGTAAAGCGCGTCGCATTGCGGGCAGGCGATCAGCTCGCCCGCGGGCGGGTCGGACGTTTGCGCGACGGGGGAAGGATCGGAGGTTGGCATTCGGCTCGACGTCTCGGGGCGCGCGCCCTCAGGGGCGGCATCGGGGCCACCCTATCGGTACGCGCGCCGGTAATCCAGAGACGCCGTCCCACCCGGCCCTGCCGGGCCGTAGCACAGTCAGACGGCCAGCTCTTCCGGCTCGAGGATGAAGAGATCGCCGTCGCCGATGGGCGCGTCCAGGCCCGCGAGCACCAGCACCGCGCCCGATCCCAGCGTGATCTCGACACCTTCGGCGGTGACGGTCTGGGCGGCCAGGTAATCCTCGGCCGACGCGGTCGGCTCGGCGCCCTCGGTGACGAACAGGCCAATGGCGTCCTCGCCCGGCACGAAATCGGTGATGGTGATGCGTTCGCCCGGCTCCACGTCTTCGTCGGCTTCGGCCGCCGCGAACAGGTCGAACCCGTTGCCGCCGGTGGCCACGTCGCCACCCTGGACCACCAGCACGTCGTCGCCGCGCCCGCCGAACAGGGTGTCCGGGGCGTTGTCCTCCGCGGGTGTGAACGCGTCGATGAATTGCGGATCGACGCCGAAATCGCTGCCCATGATGAAATCGTCGCCCTGGCCGCCGCGCACGATGTCCGCGCCGTTCCCGCCCAGCAGGATATCCCCGTCGGCCGAGCCGATGATCCGGTCATCGCCGTCGTCGCCGAGCGCGATGAAGGCTTCGCCGTCGGTTCCGATGATCAGATCGTCGCCCGCGCCCGCGTCGATCACGTCGACATCCAGGTCGGACCCGTCGGATTCGTCATCCTCATCCGTCCCGAACGTGTCGGCGGCGGATGCGCCGGGGGTCAGCGTGTCGTCGCCGCTCCCGCCCGAGATGCTGTCAAAGCCCGGGCCGCCGTCGATCACGTCATCGCCCGCCTGGCCGAACAGCGTGTCGTCGCCCGCGCCGCCTTCGATCGTGTCGTCACCGCCCCGGCCGCTGATGCTGTCGTTACCCGCCAGACCGCGGATCAGGTCGTCGCCGCCCGTCCCCTGCAGGCTGTCTGCGCCTTCGGTGCCGTCGATCTCTTCGCCCTCGTCGCTTGACCCCGAGCCGCTGTCGTCCACGATGCTGACCAGCAGCCCAAGCCCGAGCAAGCCGAGCAATACAAATCCGAACATGTGTCCATCCCCAAAACACAGGATGCCGGCCCGCAAGGCTGACGCGTCCTGCCCCCTTCACCAAGCGGCTCGAAACAGAAGGCATCGCCCCGAATTTCGGCCGCCATCATGCCCGCCACAGGCAATCGATCCAGAACACGGATTGCGGCCGCACGATTTGGCACATGACGAATGAGAGGTTCATCAACTGCTTAACCCTGTCAATGAAGTTTGGGCTCAATTTTGGAAACAGACCGTTTTCGATGCCCGGAAAAGTGGCTTCCGGGGGCGCAAGCGGGCGCGGCGCGGCCCCTGCGCCCTTGTCCACCGGACCTCTAGCCTACATCATGGCGCAGCGAGAGCCCGGCAAGGGCTCCGTTTCGTTCAAAAGGGAGAAACGAATGTCCTATCTGAAAAGCCTTTCCATCGCCGCGCTGGCGATCGGCATGGCAGGCCCCGTGGCCGCCCAAGAAGAAACCTTCATCACCATCGGCACCGGCGGCGTGACTGGCGTTTACTATCCCACCGGCGGCGCGATCTGCCGCCTGGTGAACCGTGGCCGCTCGGAGCACGGCATCCGCTGCTCGGTCGAATCCACCGGCGGCTCGGTGTTCAACGTGAACGCCATCAAGCAGGGCCAGCTGGAATTCGGCGTCGCCCAGTCCGACGTACAAAGCCAAGCCTATAACGGCGAAGGCGAGTTCACCGAAGCGTTCGAAGACCTGCGCGCCGTGTTCTCGGTCCACCCCGAACCCTTCACCGTCGTGGCCCGCGCGGGCGCCGGGATCGAGACCTTCGACGACCTGCAGGGCAAGCGCGTCAACATCGGCAACCCCGGTTCCGGACAGCGCGCCCTGATGGAGCGCCTGATGGAAGAAAAGGGCTGGACCACCGGTGATTTCGCGCTGGCGTCCGAGCTGCAGGCCGCCGAGCAAAGCCAGGCGCTGTGCGACAACAACATCGACGCCATGGTCTATTCGGTGGGTCACCCGTCCGGGTCGATCCAGGAAGCCACGACCGCCTGTGATTCGGTCCTGGTCGAAGTCGCCGGTCCCGAAGTCGAGAAGCTGGTGGAAGAAAACGGCTACTACCGCGTCGCCACCATCCCCGGCGGCATGTACCGTGGCAACGACGAAGACACCCAGACCTTCGGTGTCGGCGCGACCTTCGTGACGTCGACCGCGGTCAGCGACGACGTGGTTTACGAAGTGGTGAAAGCGGTGTTCGAGAACCTCGACCAGTTCCGCGGCCTGCACCCCGCCTTCGCGAACCTGACGGCGGAAGAGATGGCCAATGACGGCCTGGCCGCCCCGCTGCATCCCGGCGCGCAGCGCTACTACGAAGAAGCCGGTCTGCTGGCAGAGTAAGGCCCATACCTATTGCTCGGGGGCGGTCATGCGGCCGCCCCCGTTGCATTCCGGGCCGTCGTCCCGAGCGGTGTCCCGCAACCGGATAAGGTCCACCATGGCCGATATGAGCGACCTGATCGGATCGTGGCGGATGGATGCCTGGACCCGCACATCCGTGGACACGGGCGAGACCACCGATGCGCTGGGTCCGGCGCCAATCGGCTATATCGCCTATCACCCCGACGGCCGGATGATGGCCACCGTGTTCCGACGCGACCGCCCCGCCCCCAGCGTTGCGGGCTGGACCGACGCCGAGAAGGCGCGCCTGTTCGACGACATGCTGGCCTATGTCGCGTCCTACACGCTCGAGGATGACCGCGTGATCCACCACGTCGACGGGTCGTGGAACCCGAACTGGCACGGCGACCTGTCGCGCCCCTTCACGCTTGACGGCGACCGGTTGGTGATCAGCGGCGCGCCCGGCATCGACCCTGCGACCGGCGAACGGGTCGTCTACCGCATGGAATTCACCAAGGTCTGAGCCGCTGTCGCGACCGTTGCGGCTGCCTTTTATGGCGTTGCGGTCAACAAACGAGCACCCGAAAAGCCCGCGCCCGCCGCCCGGCCCCTTTGCGGAAGCCCTGCGATTTTCCCCTGTTGGATATGTTTTTTCACGTTAAGGTCTAGGAATCGCACCCGCAACGAAGGTGCCGATCAGGGAAAGAGGGACCGCACATGGCCGACCAGAAGGGCGAAGATCGCCAGTTTTCAGACGAAGAACTCCAGGATCTCGTCGCATCTTCCGACGCGGGGGCGCGGACGCCGAACGCGAAAGGCGTAGCCCTTCTGATCGGCGGGCTGTCGCTGGCCTGGTCGCTGTTCCAGCTCTGGATCGCTCAGCCGCAATTGTGGTTCGGCGGCTTCAGCTGGGTGACGGTGCTGAACTCGTCCCAGACCCGGCCCATCCACTTGGCGTTCGCTCTGGCGCTGGCCTATCTCTGCTATCCCGCCTTCAAGTCCAGCCCGCGCGACCGCGTTCCCCTGGTTGACTGGGTGCTGGGCATCGTGGCGACGCTGACCGCGCTTTACATCTTCTGGTTCTCGGACCACCTGGCCGACACGGCCCGGTCGGGCCTGCCCACGCAGACGCAGGTGATCATCGGCTCGGTCGGCATCGTGCTGCTGCTCGAAGCGTCGCGCCGCGCGCTCGGCCCCGCGCTGACGGTCGTGGGCGCGATCTTCCTGGCCTATGCCTATTTCGGCGAGGGCTGGCTGATCCCCGACCTGATCGCGCATGAGGGCCTTTCGTTCACGTCGCTCATCAACGCGCAATGGCTCGATACCGCGGGTGTCTTCGGCATCCCGCTGGGCGTGTCGACGGCCTTCGTGTTCCTGTTTGTGCTGTTCGGCTCGCTCTTGGACAAGGCGGGTGCGGGCAACTACTTCATCCAGCTCGCGTTCGCGGGCCTCGGCCACCTGCGCGGCGGTCCCGCCAAGGCGGCGGTCGTCGGCTCGGCCATGACCGGCCTGATCTCGGGCTCGTCCATTGCCAACGTGGTGACCACCGGCACCTTCACCATCCCGCTGATGAAGCGGGTGGGCTTCACGGCCGAGCAGGCAGGCTCGGTCGAGGTGGCGTCGTCGGTGAACGGCCAGATCATGCCGCCCGTCATGGGCGCCGCGGCCTTCCTGATGGTAGAATTCATCGGCATTTCCTACGTGCAGGTGATCAAGCACGCCTTCATCCCGGCGGTGATTTCCTACATCGCGCTGGTCTATATCGTGCACCTCGAAGCCCTGAAGAAGGACATGAAATCCCTGGGCGAAGGCGCGTCGCTGCTGCGCATGCTGCTGAACTTCGCCATCGGCTTCGCGGTTTTCGGCGCGGGCTTCACGGCGCTGATCTACCTGCTGAGGGGCCTGACGGCCGTGGCGCCGACGCTGGTCACGCCGATCTCGATGATCGGGCTGGCGGCGGTCTATGTCTACCTCGTCTGGGTGGCCGCGCGGCAGACCGATCTCGACCCCGAAACGCTCGAGGAAAAGCAGGGCGACATCAAGCTGCCAAAAGTGGCCGATGTCTGGAAGACCGGCCTGCACTACGTGCTGCCGATCCTGGTGCTGGTGTGGTTCCTGATGGTCGAACAGCAAAGCCCGGCCAAGTCGGCGTTCTACGCCACGGCGCTGATGCTGTTCATCATCGTCACTCAAAAGCCGCTGAAGGCGCTGTTCCGCAAGGGCGAATCCATCGCCGAGCAGACGCGCGAAGGCTTCTATGACCTGATCGATGGCCTGATCGCGGGCGCGCGCAACATGATCGGGATCGGTGTGGCCACGGCCGCCGCCGGTATCATCGTGGCCACCGTCACCAAGACGCCCATCGGCACCGAGCTGGCCGCGCTAGTCGAGCAGCTGTCGGGCGGCATCCTGATCGTGATGCTGGTTCTGGTGGGCCTGTTCAGCCTGGTGCTGGGCATGGGCCTGCCGACGACGGCCAACTATATCGTGGTGTCGTCGCTGATGGCAGGCGTGGTCGTCAGCCTCGGCGCGCAGGAGGGGCTGATCGTGCCGCTGATCGCCGCGCACCTCTTCGTGTTCTACTTCGGCATCATGGCCGACGTGACGCCGCCGGTGGGTCTGGCCAGTTTCGCCGCCGCCGCCGTGTCGGGGGGCGATCCGATCAAGACGGGCTTCACCGCGTTCTTCTACAGCCTGCGGACCGTCGCGCTGCCGTTCCTGTTCATCTATAACCCAACGCTGATCCTGTACGGCGTGGACCTGGGCACGACGGCGGGCATCTTGCAGGCGATCTTCGTCTTCATCATCGCCACCTTTGCCATGCTGCTCTTCGCCGCCGCGACGCAAGGCTACTTCCTGGCCAAATCGCGGATCCACGAATCGGCGCTGTTGCTGCTGGTGGCCTTCACCTTCTTCGTGCCGAACTTCTGGCTGAACCAGGTGAGCCCCCGCTTCGCCGACATCCCGCCCGCGCAGTTCGAACAGGCGCTGGCGGATGCGGAACCGGGATCGCGGATCCGGGTGAAGGTCTCGGGGCCCGATTTCAGCACGGGCCAGACGACCGAAACCACGTTGCCCATCGACGTGGCCGAGGGCGACGCCCAGACGCGCGTGCAGGAAACCGGCCTGATGCTGCGGCCCGACGGTCCCGAAGGCGCGCTGGAAGAACCGATGTTCGGCAGCCCGGTGCAAGAGAAGCTGGGCAACTTCGACTTCTACTCGGACGATCCGGTGCGCATCAGCCAGGTGCTGGCGCCGCGTGACCGGATGCCCGCGCAGATCTTCTATATCCCGGCGCTGGTGGTGCTGGGGCTGGTGATCGTGCTGCAACGCCGCCGCCAAACCAAACCCGCGTTCTGAGGAGGACCGACATGCTGCACTCAATTTTGCTGCCGGTCGACCTGTCCGCGCCCGCCTCGTGGGAAAAGGCCCTGCCCCGCGCCCTGGAGCTTGCCAAGGGCGGCACCCTGCACGTGATGACCGTCATCCCCAATTTCAGCTCGTCCATGGTGGGTGGCTTCTTCGAGGAAGGCTTCATCGATCGGGCGCTGCACGAGATCGGCGAAGACCTGACCAAATGGGTGAACGACAACATCCCCAAGGATCAGGAGGTTCACCCCCACGTCGTCCACGGACGGATCTACGACGAGATCATCCAGGCCGCCGATCGGCTGGACGTGGACACGATCATCATGGGCGCGTCGCCCGCGGATCTGACCCAGTACCTGCTCGGCCCCAACGCCGCGCGGGTCGTGCGCCATTCGACCCGGTCGGTCTATGTCGTCCGAGGCTGAAAGCGCCGTCTTCGGGCGGTCCTCCGCCCCGCTGCGCAAGGCCGTGGCGGGCGATGGCTGCTATATCATCGACAGCGACGGCAAGCGTTACCTGGACGGCTCGGGTGGTGCTGCGGTGTCGTGCCTGGGCCATTCCGACGCCCACGTGAAGCAGGCGATGAAGGACCAGCTGGACAAGCTGGCCTTCGCGCATACGGGCTTCTTCACGTCGGACGCCGCCGAGAACCTGGCGCGCAAGCTGGTGGACAACGCGCCAGACGGGATCAGCCGCGCCTACCTGCTGTCGGGTGGCTCGGAAGCGGTCGAGGCATCGCTGAAACTGGCGCGGCAATACTTTCTTGAGACGGGCCAGCCGTCGCGCCACCGCGTCATCGCCCGGCGCCAAAGCTATCACGGCAACACGCTGGGCGCACTGGCGGCGGGCGGCAACGCCTGGCGGCGCGAGAAATACGCCCCCCTGCTGATCGAGGTCAGCCATATCGCGCCCTGCTACCAGTACCGCGACCGGCGCGACGACGAGAGCCTGGAAGCCTACGGCCAGCGCGTCGCCAACGAGCTGGAAACCCAGATCCAGCGCCTCGGCTCCGAGACGGTCATGGCCTTCATCGCCGAGCCCGTGGTGGGCGCCACGGCGGGCGCGCTGGATCCCGCGCCGGGCTATTTCAAGCGCATCCGCGAGATCTGCGACGCCCACGGCGTGCTGCTGATCCTGGACGAGGTCATGTGCGGCATGGGCCGGACCGGCAGCTTCTTCGCCTCCGAACAGGACGGCATCGCCCCCGATATCGTGTGCATCGCCAAGGGTCTCGGGGCGGGCTATGCGCCCATCGGCGCCATGCTGGCGTCCGAGACGATCTACCGCGCCATCGCCGACGGGTCGGGCAGCTTCCAGCACGGCCACACCTACCACGCGCATCCCCTGTCGGCCGCGGGCGCCCACGCGGTGCTCGAACGGCTGCTGGACGACGGGCTGGTGGCGGGCGTCCACGGCCGGGGCGACAGGCTGATGGCGGCGCTAAACGCCCGACTGGGCCAGCACCCCCATGTGGGCGACATTCGCGGGCGGGGCCTTTTCCGCGGGGTCGAGCTGGTCGAGGATCGCGAGACCAAGCAACCCTTCGATCCGGCCCGCAAGATCAACGTGCACGTCAAGAAGGCGGCGATGAACGAGGGGCTGATCTGCTACCCGGCTGGCGGCACGGTGGACGGCAAATCAGGCGACCACGTCCTGCTGGCCCCGCCCTTCATCATCTCCGACAGCGAGATCGACGAGCTGGCCGACAAGCTGACCCGCGCCATCGACACGGCGATCGCCACGGCCTGACGGCGCTTCGATGCGGGTGAAGGTCCGGGACGGCAAAGGTTCGGGCAGAGGTATTTGAAGACCAGTGATGCGGCATTTTTCGCGCGTGTCCGGCCGCGTGCTGTCCGACCCCGAAAGGCGCTGGCGATTTTCACACCGTCCTGTCCAGCCGGGCACGGGCGTCTGGCATCACTGGTCTTAAAATACCTCCTCGGTCCGGTCTGCAGCGGGCGCGACGGCCGCAGGTTCAGAACGCCTTGAAGGTCAGCGTGGTCAGCGTCCGCTCGATGCCGTCCACGTCCAGCAGATGGTCGTTGATGTACTTGCCGACATCCTCGCCCTCGGGAATATACATCTTCAGCAGCAGGTCGTATTCGCCCGAGGTGGAATAGAGCTCGGAATGGATTTCGCGGAGCACGATCTCGTCGGCGACCCGGTAGGCGGTGGCGGGGCGGCAGCGGATCTGGACGAAGACGCAGTTCATGGCGGGACCTCCTGTTGTCGGGCACAGTTTGACCAGCTTGCGCGCCGAAGCGCCAGTGTCGATCGGTGTTGCACGACCGCCCCGGACGATCTGAGCCCCGGCCCTTTCCAACGCGCACGGTTCGGATATCGTGTCGCAAAGCGGGGGATACCATGACCACATTCGACTTCGACGGACAGGCCGCCATCGTGACGGGTGGCGCGCAGGGGATCGGCCTTGCGGTGGCGCAGGTGCTGATACGGGGCGGGGCGCGCGTCGCCCTTTGGGACAGCGACGACGCACTTGTCACCGAGATCGCCCGGTCCACGGACGGCGCCATCGCCCAGCAGGTCGACGTGGCCGACTGGCCCTCTGTCGAGCGGGCGATGCAGGCCACGATCGACGCGCTGGGCCCGGTCGCGATCTGCGTCAACTCGGCCGGGATCGCGGGCAGCAACGCGCCGCTGGCCGAGTACGACGTGGCCGAATTCCAGCGCATCGTGGACGTGAACCTGGTGGGCACCTTCCACGTGAACCGCGCGGTGGTGCCGGGGATGCGGGACGCGGGCTACGGGCGGATCGTCAATATCGCGTCGGTGGCGGGCAAGGAAGGCAACCCCAATGCCAGTGCCTATTCCGCGTCGAAGGCGGGGGTGATCGGGCTGACCAAGTCGCTGGGAAAGGAACTGGCCGACATGGACATCGCGGTGAACTGCGTGACACCGGCCGCCGCGCGCACGCGGATCTTCGACCAGATGAGCCAGCAGCATATCGACTACATGCTGTCGAAGATCCCGCGCGGACGGTTCCTGGAGCTGCCCGAAGCGGCCAACATGATCGCGTTCCTGTGCAGCCGCGAAAACAGTTTCACCACGGCCGCGGCGATTGACCTCTCGGGCGGGAGGGCGACGTATTGACCCGCTTCACGCCCGATTTCGCCCCGTCCCTGTCGCGCCTTGGTACCGAATCCGCGTTCGAGGTCTTGGCCCGCGCCGCCGCCATGCAGGCGCAGGGCCACGACGTCATCAACCTTGGCATCGGTCAGCCCGACTTCCGCACGCCCGAGCATATCGTCGAGGCCGGGCGCAAGGCGCTGGCCGACGGCGCCCATGGCTACACGCCCGCCAACGGATTGCCCGCGCTGCGCGAGGGCGTGGCCGACGATCTGGCGGCTCGGCACGGGCTGTCGGGCGACACCGCGGTGCATCCCGACCGCGTGGTGATCGTGCCCGGCGGCAAGCCCACCATGTTCTTCGCGTGCCTCATGTTCGGCCGACCGGGGGTCGAGATCCTGTATCCCAACCCGGGCTTCCCGATCTACGAATCGGTCATCAATTACACCGGCGCGACCCCGGTGCCGATCGCCCTGCGCGAGGAGAACGGCTTTGCCTTCGACGCCGACACGGTGCTGGGCCAGATCACCGACGCCACGCGGCTGATCATCATCAACTCGCCCGCGAACCCCACCGGCGGGGTCACGCCCAAGGCCGAGATCGACAAGCTGGTGGCGGGTCTGGCCGACTGGCCCCATGTCGCGCTTCTGTCGGACGAGATCTACAGCCAGATGCTCTATGGCGGGCGGGACCACGTGTCGTTGCTGAGCTATCCCGAGATCCGCGACCGGCTGATCGTGCTGGACGGCTGGTCCAAGACCTATGCCATGACCGGCTGGCGGCTGGGCTTCGCGGTCTGGCCCGACAGCATGGTCGAGCATGTCACGCGGCTCTGCATCAACGACCATTCCTGCGTGAACGCGGCGACGCAGCATGCGGGATTGGCGGCGCTGACCGGTCCGCAGGACGCGGTGCGGGACATGGTGGCGCAATTCGACCGGCGGCGCGTGGCCATCGTCGCGGCGCTGAATGACATTCCCGGCCTGCGTTGCGCCGATCCGGGCGGCGCGTTCTACGTCTTTCCCAACATCGAAGGCACGGGCCTGGGCGCGCGCGCGGCGCAGGACCTGCTGCTGAGTGACGCCCATGTGGCGAGCGTGGCGGGCACGTCCTTCGGTGCCCATGGCGAGGGATATTTGCGATTCAGCTACGCCAATTCGCTGGAGAACATCGAAACGGCCATGGAGCGCATCCGCACGACGCTGGAGCGTCGCGCGGGCTAGCGGCGCGGACAGATTTGGCGATGAGAGGCGCGTAGTGGCCGCTACCGGGTCTCCGCGGTCGTCGGGTCATTCATGGGGTTGGGACTTCGCGCGCCGGGCCGCACGGATTTCACGTAGAGACGCGTTCGCCGCTTTGGCGCCAGTGGCGCAGCAGACGCGCGCCCCCCCGCTCAGGCAAGTCCAGCCTGACGTTCCGGGAAATGGAGGCCGCGCGCCCGGCGAGAGTGTCTTTGTGCCGGTGGGAGGCCTAGGCGCCCTTGTCCATCGCGTCGAGCCGGGCCTTCAGCGCCTCGTTTTCCTCGCGGGCCTTCTGGGCCATGGCGCGGACGGCGTCGAATTCCTCGCGGGTGACGAAATCGCGGTCGGCCAGCCAGCGGTCAACCATGCCCTTGAAGGCGGTTTCGGCCTCGTCCCGCGCGCCCTGGGCCACGCCCATCGCGTTGGTCATCAACTGGCTGAGGTCATCGAACATCTTGTTGCGGGTCTGCATCTTCGGCGGTCCTTTCGGGGGCTTTCCCCTCATATGGCGGTGAACCGCGCGATTCTCAAGGTTGACACTGCTGCGCGGGCGGGGCTTGTCGCGGGCATGATCCTGGCCATCCCCTTTCCCGATATCTCGCCCGAGATCTTTTCGATCGAGGTCGGCGGTTTTTCCTTCGCCCTGCGCTGGTACGCGCTGGCCTACGTGGTGGGCATCATCGGGGGCTGGCGGCTGGGGGTGACGGCCGTGCGGCGGGACCGCTTGTGGCCGGTCGGCGTGAAGCCCTTCGCGCCCGAGCGGCTGGAAGACCTGGTGACCGCCATCATCCTGGGCATCCTGATCGGCGGGCGACTGGGCTTCGTGCTGTTCTACCAGCCGGGCTATTACCTGTCGCACCCGGCCGAGATCCCGATGATCTGGCAGGGCGGCATGTCGTTCCACGGCGGGATGCTGGGCATGGCGGCGGGGGCCTTGTGGTTCGCGCGCAAGCAGGGGGTCCAGGTGATGACGGTGCTGGACCTCATGGCGCTTGGCACGCCGATCGGGCTGTTCCTGGGCCGGATCGCCAATTTCATCAACGCCGAGCTGTGGGGCCGTCCCACCGACCTGCCCTGGGGCGTGATCTTTCCCGGCGCCGCGGCGCAGGATTGCGTGGGCGTCGCGGGGCCCTGCGCGCGGCATCCGTCGCAGCTTTACGAAGCGGGGCTCGAAGGTCTGCTGCTGGGCGGGCTGATCGCGGTCCTGGTCTTCGCGCGCGAATGGACCCGCAAGCCCGGCCAGGTCACCGGCGTTTTCCTGGTGGGCTATGGCTGCGCGCGGATCTTCGTCGAGCTCTTTCGGCAGGCCGACGCGCAGTTCATCACCGCCGCGAACCCGATGGGATACGTCGTACAGATCGGCGGCGCGGGGCTGAGTATGGGCCAGCTTCTGTCGTTGCCCATGGTGGCGCTGGGCGTGGCCTTCATCCTGCGGGCGCGGATGCGCGCATGACGCCGCTGGGCGACATGCTGGTGCGCCAGATCCGCGCGACGGGTCCGATCACCGTCGCCGAGTACATGACGACCTGCCTGCTGCACCCCGTTCACGGCTACTACACCACCCGCCAGCCGCTGGGGGCCGCGGGGGATTTCATCACCGCGCCCGAGATCAGCCAGATGTTCGGCGAGCTGGTGGGCCTGGCGATGGCGCAGGCGTGGCTGGACCGCGGATCGCCCGCGCCCTTCGCGCTGGTCGAGCTGGGCCCGGGGCGCGGCACGCTGATGGCCGACGCGCTGCGCGCGACGCGGGGCGTGCCCGGCTTTCACGATGCGATGCAGCTGGTGCTGGTCGAGGCGTCGCCCGACCTGCGGTCCGCCCAGGCCGAGGCGCTAGAACACTACGCGCCGCGCTGGGTGGATGGGATCGACGCGCTGCCCGCCCTGCCCCTGTTCCTGATCGCCAACGAGCTGTTCGACGCGCTGCCGATCCGCCAGTTCCTGCGCGACGGCGATCTGTGGCGCGAGCGGCTTGTCGCGGTCCGCGACGACGCGCTGGTCTTCGCGTTGTCCGATCCCGCGCCGCTGGCCGATCTGTCGCACCGCTTGGCCGACACCGAACCGGGCGACCTGGTCGAGACCTGCGGCCCGGCCACCGCGCTGGCCGCGCAAATCGGCGAACGGATCCAGGCCCATGGCGGCGCCGCGCTGGTGATCGACTACGGCAGCGCCACGTCGAAGGGCGACACTTTCCAGGCCCTGCGGGCGCATCGCAAGGTCGCGCCGTTGGAGCATCCGGGCCAGGCGGATCTGACGGCGCATGTGGATTTCGGCGCGCTCGCCCGGGCGGCGGGATGCGCGTCGTCGCAGCTCACACCGCAGGGCGTGTGGCTGGAACGGTTGGGCATCACCGCCCGCGCGCAGGCGCTGTCCAAGGGGCTGGGCGGCGACGCGCTTGAGACGCTGATCACGTCGCATCGGCGGTTGACCCACCCCGACGAAATGGGTGAGTTGTTCAAGGTGATGTCGCTTCACGACGCACACGGATCACCCCCCGGATTGGAAGGCAGCCCTGCCGCATGACGCTTGAAATCCTGACCACCGACACGCTGTCGCCCTTCCGTCACGGGTTCTTCACCCGGCGTGGCGGGGCGTCGTCGGGGGTCTTTTCGGGTTTGAACTGCGGCTACGGGTCGTCGGACCAGCACGACATCGTGCGGATCAACCGCGCGCGGGCCGCCGGTGCGCTGGACGTGACCGAGGACGATCTGAACGGGGTGCACCAGGTCCACTCGGCCGACGTGGTGGTGGTGGATGGCCACCATGACGACGGGCACCGGGCGGACGCCCTGGTGACCGGGCAGCGCGGCCAGGCGTTGAGCGTGCTGACGGCCGATTGCATGCCGGTCCTCTTCGCAGATCCGAAATCGGGCATCGTCGGCGCGGCCCATGCGGGCTGGCGCGGCGCGCTGTCGGGCGTGCTGGAAGCCACGCTGGACGCGATGGAATCGCTGGGCGCCGCCCGCCGCGACATCCGCGCCGTGATCGGGCCGTGCATCTCGCAAGGCTCCTACGAGGTGGGGCCCGAGCTGATGGACGAGGTCACGATCGACGACCCGCAAGCGGCCCGGTTCTTCGCCCAGGGCGACGGCGATCGCTTGCAGTTCGACCTGCCGGGCTATGGCCTGCACCGGCTCAGGCAGTCGGGCGTGGGCGAAGCGGAATGGACGCGCCACTGCACCTATTCGGATGCGGATCGCTTCTATTCCTACCGCCGTTCGGTCCACCGCCAGGAAGCCGATTACGGACGCCTGATCGCCGCGATCCGCGCCTGAGCCGCGCCACCCCATTGACCCCGAATGGTCCGCCGCGCGCCCCACTCGCGCCCGATTCCACCTGCATCTTCGACTGAGTGGAACAGCAGACCCTTCGGAGGACCAAGCCATGACCAAACGCCGCTGGTTGAACGCCGCCATCAACGAAGCCGCCAAGCCGCAGCCCGTCAGCGCCTTCTCGCGTCAGGCCCGTCTTGCCCGCGCCCAGGCCGTGCCGGCCGACAAGCCGATCCGCGCCGCCTGAGCCCCGCGGTCCCGACCCGGACCGCCCCCGTTCCCGCCCCAGATCCCGGAGGTCGCCCATGACTGCTCATACGCGTCCGACCCCGTCCGGGTCGGCCTTCCCGCCGTCCAACAAGCCCTGGACCGTGCGTCGCAAGACCGCGCCCACGTCGATCATGCCGCCCCTGTCGCAGCGCTACGACGTGTCCTGGCTGGACGATAACGGCATGGTGGACGATTTCGTGCGCATGGGACCGGCCGTGCCGCTTTTCACGCAAGCCTTCACCGCGCTGGTGCGCGGCGGGATCCTGAATACGTCCGAAGGCCCGGTCGCCGTCGAAGACGTGCTGCCCGGCATGGAGATCGAAACCGCGAGCGGCCCCGCGACCCTGCTGTGGAAAGGCGCGCATACGGTTCTGCCCGGCGCCAAGGGCAAACCGCTGTTCCGGCTGCCGACCGATTCCATGGGTCTCGGGCGGCCCGCGCCCGACCTGATCCTGGGCAGCGCCGCGCGGATCGTGTCCCGCCGGTCGTCCCTGCGCAGCCTGATCGGCGCGGAAGAGGCCCTGCTGCCCGTGGGCGCGTTGGCCGATGGCCAGTCGGTCGTGCAGATCACGCCGATTTCGGCCGTGCAGTGCTTTCACCTGGGCTTCGAGCGGCACCAGACCTTCCGCGTGAACGGGATCGACGTGGAAAGCGTCCATCCCGGGCACCTGGACCCGGCCCTGGGCGACGAGATGCAGCGTCTTTATATCTCGATGTTTCCGCATATCTCGCGGCCCGAGGATTTCGGCGAGCTGGCGATGCCGCGCCTGTCGGACGAGCAGACCAGCACCCTGATCGCCGCCTAGGCCGAGCGCGCCAGCCGATCTTCAAGCACGTCGAAGGGCACGCCGGGCTCGTCCTTGGCGCAGCGGATCACCAGCGACGTCTTGACCGACGCCACGTTCGGCGCGCTGGTCAGCTCGGACGTCAGGAAGGATTGGAAGGTGCTCAGGTCGGGCGACACGCATTTCAGCACGAAATCGACTTCGCCGTTCAGCATGTGGCATTCGCGCACCAGCGGCCAGCTGCGGCACCGCGCCTCGAAGGCCGACAGGTCCGTTTCGGCCTGGCTTTGCAGTCCGACCATGGCGAAGACCTGCACCTCGAACCCGAGGCCACGGGCATCGACCCGGGCGTGGTATCCCTGGATGAACCCCTGCTCTTCGAGCGTGCGGACCCGGCGCAGGCAGGGCGGCGCCGAGATGCCGACGCGGCGGGCCAGCTCGACATTGGTCATGCGCCCGTCGGCCTGAAGCTCGGCAAGGATCAGCCTGTCGATCGCGTCCAACTTGTGCCCGGCCATCTTTGCCCCCGACGTTTGCGTGTCTTTCGTCAGCATTACAGATGACGCAATAATGTTACAAGGGCGCGCAACATTCTTTCGGCGCCTGCCCCCCTTTCGGCACGGCCCGGATCGCCTTATATCCAAGCGACCACGTCTGCAGCATGGGGGAATCGCATCATGGGTAATGCGCGTCACGTCAAGGTTCTGATCATCGGCTCGGGGCCTGCGGGCTATACCGCTGCCGTCTATGCCACGCGCGCCATGCTCGAGCCGGTGCTGATCCAGGGCCTGCAGCCCGGCGGGCAGCTGACCATCACGACGGACGTGGAAAACTGGCCCGGCGAGTCGTCGATCATGGGCCCGGACCTGATGGTCAAGATGGAAGCCCACGCCCGCGACACCGGTGCCGAAGTGGTGTCGGATTACGTGTCCTCGGTCGATCTGTCGAAGCGCCCCTTCACCGCCCGGTGTGACAGCGGCGACACCTATACCGCCGACGCGCTGATCCTTGCGACCGGTGCGCAGGCCAAGTGGCTGGGCCTGCCCAGCGAGGACGCATTCAAGGGCTTCGGCGTGTCGGCCTGCGCGACCTGCGACGGGTTCTTCTATCGCGGCCAGGACGTGGCGGTGATCGGCGGCGGCAACACCGCCGTGGAAGAGGCGCTGTTCCTGACGAATTTCGCCAGCAAGGTGACGCTGGTCCATCGCCGCGACGAATTGCGGGCCGAAAAGATCCTGCAACACCGGCTGATGAACCACCCCAAGGTCGAAATCCTATGGGACCACCAGCTGGACGAGGTGACGGGCACCGACGCCCCCAAGGGGGTCGAGGCCGTGCGCGTCAAGCACGTGAAAACGGGCGCGATCACCGAGATCCCGGTGAAGGGCGTGTTCATCGCCATCGGCCACGCGCCCGCGTCGGAACTGGTGAAAGACCAGCTCGACACGCATCACGGCGGCTATGTCGTGACCAAGCCGGACAGCACCGAAACGTCGATCCCCGGCGTCTTCGCCGCGGGCGACCTGACCGACCACGTCTATCGGCAGGCCGTGACCAGCGCCGGGATGGGCTGCATGGCCGCTCTCGAGGCCGAGCGGTTCCTGGCATCGGTGGGCGAGGATAGCGGCAAGGTCCAGACCGAGCCGCTGGGCTACGGCGCGGAAGTGCCCGCCCAGTAAGCGCAACAATCCGGCAGGACGGCGCGGATCGTTCCGCAAGCGGCGCGTGATCCGACGCGTCGCGCCCATGTCTGGCAGGCGTCTTGCCGAAAATCCGTCTGATCCGATGTTTGTTCTTTTCTGAACAAACTTTTCGTGCCATGCGTCCGGCGTCCAGAACACCCCGAGTCGCCCGTGCCCGCACCCAGCAAACCCACCATGACCGACGCGCAGGAAGTCCTGTTCCGGCTTCTGCGCCAGATCGACATGGCCCCCGCGGCGTCGCAACGCGCGACGGCGGCGGCGGTGGGCGTGTCGCTGGGCCGGCTGAACGCGCAGCTCCGCGCGGCCATCGCCGACGGCCTGATCCGCATCGACGCGCGCGACAGCACCGATCGGCGCCAGCGCGTCGCCTATGGGCTGACATCGAAGGGCGCGGCCGAGAAGGCCCGGCTGATCGACCTGTTCCTGGCCAGGAAGCTTTCCGAATACCACGCGCTTCACGCCGAGCTGACCGGCTCGTCCAGCGTTTCCCGTTCCGCGAATACAAGGATTCACACCATGCAAAACGCCAATCTCACCCCCATCCCCGAGCTGTTCGTGTCCTACGACAGCGCCCAGAAGCTGAAGGCCGAGGCCGGGACGCTGAACAGCCACGATCTGAGCCCGCGCCAGATCTGCGACCTGGAGCTGCTGATGAACGGCGGCTTCGCGCCGCTGAAAGGCTTCCAGGGCGAAGACGATTACAACGGCGTCGTGGAAAACATGCGCACCGCCGACGGCACGCTCTGGCCCATCCCGATCACGCTGGACGTGTCGGAAAAGTTCGCGGAAGCGGTCGAGATCGGCCAAGACATCGCCCTGCGTGACCAGGAAGGCGTGATCCTGGCGACCATGACCGTCACCGACAAATGGGTGCCCGACAAGGCGCGCGAGGCCGCGATGGTGTTCGGCGCCGATGACGACGCGCACCCGGCGGTGAACTACCTGCACAACCAGGCGGGCGCGGTTTACCTCGGCGGCCCCGTCACCGGCATCCAGCAGCCGGTGCATTACGACTTCAAGGCCCGCCGCGACACCCCGAACGAGCTGCGCGCCTATTTCCGCAAGATGGGCTGGCGCCGCGTGGTCGCGTTCCAGACCCGCAACCCGCTGCACCGCGCGCACCAGGAACTGACCTTCCGCGCCGCGCGCGAAGCGCAGGCCAACCTGCTGATCCACCCCGTCGTCGGCATGACCAAGCCGGGCGACGTGGACCACTTCACCCGCGTGCGCTGCTACGAGGCGGTGCTGGACAAGTATCCTTCGGCCACCACGACCATGTCGCTCCTGCCGCTGGCCATGCGCATGGCCGGCCCGCGCGAGGCGGTGTGGCACGGGCTGATCCGCAAGAACTACGGCTGCACCCATTTCATCGTCGGCCGCGACCACGCGGGCCCCGGCAAGAACTCGGCCGGTGAGGATTTCTACGGCCCCTACGACGCCCAGGACCTGTTCCGCGAGCACCAGGACGAGATGGGCATCGAGATGGTGGACTTCAAACACATGGTCTATGTGCAAGAGCGCGCCCAGTACGAGCCCAATGACGAGATCGCGGACAAGGACAACGTCACGATCCTGAACATCTCGGGCACCGAGCTGCGCCGTCGCCTGCGCGAAGGGCTGGAGATCCCCGAGTGGTTCAGCTTCCCCGAAGTGGTGAAGGAACTGCGCCGCACGTCGCCGCCGCGCTCGGACCAGGGCTTCACGGTGTTCTTCACGGGCTTCTCGGGATCGGGCAAATCCACCATTGCCAACGCGTTGATGGTCAAGCTGATGGAGATGGGCGGCCGCCCGGTGACGCTGCTGGACGGCGACATCGTGCGCAAGAACCTGTCTTCCGAGCTGGGCTTCAGCAAGGAACACCGGGACCTGAACATCCGCCGCATCGGCTATGTCGCGTCCGAGATCACCAAGAACGGCGGCATCGCCATCTGCGCGCCCATCGCGCCCTACGGGACCACCCGCCGCGCCGTGCGCGAGGATATCGAGGCGTTCGGCGCCTTCGTGGAAATCCACGTGGCCACTTCGCTGGAAGAATGCGAGCGGCGCGATCGCAAGGGCCTGTACAAGCTGGCGCGCGAGGGCAAGATCAAGGAATTCACCGGCATTTCGGACCCCTACGACGTGCCGAAAAATCCCGAATTGCGGCTGGATACCGAAAGCGTGGACGTGGACAATTGCGCCCACCAGGTTCTGCTGAAGCTGGAAAGCATGGGCCTGATCGCCGCCTGACCTGCACCGACGTCACTATGCGCGCCCCCCGGGGGCGGTGGCCGCAAGCCAAGGGTCACGCGGGGCGCGAAAGCTGTTCCCGGGTGGCGGGCCGATCAAGCCCGACCGGGTCCGGGATTTCCGGCCCGGTTGCCTGATGTCCGGCTCAGTTCGCCAGCGCCGACAAATCCGCGTCGGTGGTGAACAGGTAATCGTCCCCGCCCGCGCCCTGGTGGCAGGCGATGCAGCCCGCATCCGCGCCCTTGCCGACCAGCCCGGCCAGCATCGCGCCCGCCGGGTTCTGGTCCAGCATGCCGTCCGGCAGGTATTTCGCGTAGAACCAGTTCTGGGTGTCGGGATCGTAGCCGTCTTCGCGCTGGAACATCACGGTGACGGCTGCCAGATGCGCGTCGGGCGAGCCCAGCACACCGTCGACCCCGCCCGCCGACGGCGCGTAGTTGCGCTTGACGACCAGGACGCCGGTGTGGTCGCCGACCGTGGCGCCGGTATAGAACGTCTCGAGCATCGCACCGTGGGGATCGACCCCTTCGTAGGGGAACGCCATGATCGTGCTGTCGCCCGCCAGGTTCATCTCGACCATCGCCGACCAGATCTCGGCCGCGTAGGCCTGATCCTCGTCGCCGCCGAACGGCGCCATGTCCTGCGCCAGCGCGGCGGTAGCCAGCAGGGCCGCCCCGCTTCCCAAAAGTATCCTCTTCATCATGAAAACCTCCCTATGCTTGGGCGGCGGCCAATCGATCGCCGCCCGCCCCAGCATAGCAAAGACGCGCCCCCTGCAACCGTGTGTCGCAGGATCGTGACCGGACCGGATCAGCCCGTGAGCCGTGTTTCAGGCGGCGTCGTCCAGCCCGCGGCCCTTCAGAAGCGCGTCGACGCCGGGCATCTGTCCGCGGAACGCGATATAGGCGTCCTTGGCCTCTTGGCTGCCGCCCGCGCTAAGGATGTGCTTTTCCAGGCGCGACGCGGTGTCGGCATCGAACGGTCCGCCCGCCTCCTGGAACGCCGCGAAGGCGTCCGCGTCCATGACCTCGGACCACATGTAGCTGTAATAGCCCGACGAATAGCCGTCGCCCGAGAAGACGTGCGCGAAATGCGGCGTGGCGTGGCGCATCCCGATGGCGTGGGGCATCTCGATGCCGTCCAGCACCTCTTGCTGGAAGGCCATGGGATCTTCGGGCGCTTCGCCCGCATGGAATTCCAGATCAACCAGCGCCGAGCCCACGTATTCGACCGTCTGGAACCCCATGTCATAGGTGTTGGCCGCCAGCAGACGCTCCAGCATGTCCTGCGGCATGGGCTCGCCCGTCTCGGCGTGGGTGGCGTATTTCGCAAGCACTTCGGGCACCTCGAGCCAGTGCTCGTAAAGCTGGCTGGGCAGTTCCACGAAATCGCGCGCCACGCTGGTGCCGCTGATGGACTCGTATGTCACGTCCGACAGCATCTGGTGCAGCGCGTGGCCGAATTCGTGGAACAGCGTGCGCGCGTCGTCGTAGCTCAGCAGCGCGGGCTTGCCCTTGGGCGGCTTGGCGAAGTTGCAGACATTGACGACCACGGGGCGGATGTCGCCCGCCAGCTTCTGCTGGCTGCGCATGGCCGAACACCAGGCCCCCGACCGCTTCGAGCCGCGCGCGAAATAGTCGCCCAGGAAGATCGCCATGTGCTTGCCGTCGCGCGTGACTTCCCAGGCGCGCACGTCCGCGTGATAAACCGGCACGTCGGCGGGCGTGAACTCCAGCCCGAACAGGCGGGTGGCGCAGTCGAAAGCGGCCTCGATCATGCGGTCCAGCTGCAGATAGGGCTTCAGCGCGGCTTCATCCAGGTCGTGCTCTTCGGCGCGGCGCTTTTGCGAATAATAGCGCCAGTCCCAGGGCTCGAGCTCGCCGTTGACGCCGTCGTTGTGCATCATGGCCGACAGGCGTTGCTGGTCTTCGACGGCGCTGGTGCGCGCGGGCTCCCAGACCTTCATCAGAAGATCGCGCACGGCGGCGGGCGTTCCCGCCATCTCCGTTTCCAGCTTGAACTCGGCGAAACTGTCGTAGCCCAGCAGGCCCGCGCGTTCCTCGCGCAGGGCCAGGATCTCGGCCGCGATGTCGCGATTGTCCGTGTCACCGCCATTGGCGCCACGCGCGGTCCAGGCGTTATGGGCGATCTCGCGCAGATCCCGGCGGGGCGAGAATTGCAGGAATGGAACAATCAGCGACCGCGACAGGGTGATGACGGGACCTTTCCGTCCCTTTTCCTCGCCTGCCGCGCGGGCGGCCTGAACCAGGAAGTCCGGCAGACCCTCCAGATCGGATTCGGACAAGTCCATCACCCATTCCCGCTCGTCGGCCAGCAGGTTCTGGCCGTACTGCACGCCCAGGGAGGCCAGCCGCTCGGTGACCTGGGCCAGGCGATCCTTGGCGATCCCATCGAGCTGCGCGCCGCTGCGCACGAACGAACGTCGCGCAAGATAGAGCAGGCGCGCCTGCTCATCCGTCAACTCAAGCGTATCGCGCGCCTGCCATAGCGTTTCGATCCGCTCGAACAGCGCCGTGTTTTGCGACACTTCCGAAGAATAGGCCGAGAGCTTGGGCGAGAAGCTGCGGCTCAGCGCCTCGCGCCGGTCGTTGCTGTCGGCCCCGGCCAGGTTGTAGAAGACCCCCAGCACCCGGCTCAGCACCTCATCCGCGCGTTCCAGCGCCTCGATCGTGTTGGCGAAGGTCGGCGCATCGTCGCTGTCGGCGATGGCCCCGATATTTTCGCGCGCCGCGACCAGCGCCGCGTCCACCGCTTCTTCGAAATGGTCGTCCGTGATGTCGCCGAAGGGCGGCATTTGAAATGGCGTGGTCCAGTCGGCAAGAAGGGGATTGGTCAAGGGGGCGCTCCTGTTGATCTGACCCCAGACCTATGACGCGACGCTCTTCATTGCCACCCCGCGCCCCTGCCCCAGCTTCACCTTTCCGAAAATACCTCGGGGGGCGCGTCAGCGCGGGGGCTGGCCTCCTCCGCAGACGGGGCAGTCGGGACGCCGCTTCAGCGCGATGGTGCGGTGCTCGCCGTGCAGCGCATCGTGGATCGCCATGCCCCCGCGCAGCCCCTGCCCGGCGCCGGTCAGCTCCTTCATCGCCTCGGCCGCCATCATCGCGCCGACGATGCCCGGCAGGGGGCCAAGGACGCCGGCCTCGGCGCAGGTGGACGACTGGCCCGGCGCGGGGGCTTCGGGGAAAATGCAGGCGTAGCAGGGCGTGCCGTCATGGGGCGCGAAAGTGGTGATCTGCCCTTCCCAGGGCGACAGCGCGCCCGAGATCAGCGGGATACCCTGCGCCACGCACGCGGCGTTGACGACCTGTCGCGTTTCGAAATCGTCGCAGCCGTCGATCACCAGGTCATATTCGGCGGCCAGTTCTTCGGAAATATCGCTTGTCAGCCGACGGTGATAGGGACGGACGTTCAGATAGGGGTTGATCGCCGTCATCGCGGCCTCGGCCGAAAAGACCTTCGGCATCCCGATGCGCTTGTCGGTATGAATCACCTGGCGCTGCAGGTTCGACGCGTCCACGTGATCGTCGTCGATCACGCCAATGGTGCCGACCCCCGCCGCCGCAAGGTAGAGCAGGACGGGCGAGCCCAGACCCCCGGCGCCGACCACCAGCACGCGCGCTTCCTTCAGGCGCTTCTGGCCGGTGCCGCCGATCTCGCGCAGGACGACGTGGCGGGCGTAGCGGTCGAGCTCGCCCGGCGCGAACGCGCCCTCGGGCACTTCCTTCGGGCGGTTCTCGGGGCGCACCCGCTTGCGCAGCTTCTGCAGGCCCAGCCGATAGACGAAGAACAGCGCCACGATGGCGCCCAGCACCAGCCATTCGCCGGTGCTGCCGCCCAGCGCGGGGCGCAGCGGGTTCGGAAACAGCGTCAGCGCCAGCACGGTCACGTAAAGCAGGCCCAGAAGGATCAGCCGGGCCTGCGCCGGGTATCCGGCGCGTCCGCCCAGCCACCAGATCAGGATGGCGGCAATCAGGAACAGGATCATCAGACGGTCCCTGTCGAGCCGAAGCCGCCCGCGCCGCGCGCGGTGTCGTCCAAGGCATCGGCGTGCAGGAAGGCGGCCCGCGTCACCGGTGCGACGACCGCCTGTGCTATGCGCATCCCGTGGATGATCGTGACCGGCGTATCGCCCAGGTTGACCATCAGCACGCCGACGTCGCCGCGATAATCGGCGTCCACGGTGCCGGGCGCGTTCACCAGGGTCAGCCCGTGCTTCATGGCCAGGCCCGAGCGGGGGCGGATCTGCAACTCGTACCCGTCGGGCACGGCCATCCGCAGACCCGTCGGCACGAGGGCGCGCTGCATCGGGCCAAGCGTGTCGCCGGTGTCGCGCCGCTCGGGGGGGAAATTCGCCCGCAGATCGGCCCCCGCGGCGCCCGCGCTGGCGTAATCGGGCAGATCCACCGCGTCATCCGCCCAAGGTGCGCGCTGGCAGAGGACACGGACCCGCTCAGTCATCGCCGCGGCCCAGGTGGTCGGCGATGCGCCGGGCGAGCTTGCGCGCAACCTGGGATTTCGTGGCGCGAGGCCAGGTCTCGACGCTGTTTTCGGCGATCAGCGTCACGGCGTTTTCCGTGCCCCCCATGATCCCGGTTTCGGGCGAAACATCGTTGGCGACGATCCAGTCGCAGCCCTTGCGCATCCGCTTGGCGGTGGCGTTCTCGATCACGTTGTCGGTTTCGGCCGCGAAGCCGATGACCAGCGGGGGGCGGCCCTGTCGCATCTGCGCGACACCGGCCAGGATGTCCGGGTTCTCGGCCAGGTCAAGCTGCGGTAGCCCGTCCGCGCCCTTTTTCATCTTCCGATCCGCGGCTTGCGAGACGCGCCAATCGGCTACGGCCGCGGCGAAGATGGCGGCATCGGCGGGCAGCGCGCCCGTGACCGCGTCCTGCATCTGGCGCGCGGTTTCAACGCGGATCACCCGCACACCCGCGGGCGGCGGGGTGGCGGCCGGGCCAGTGACGAAGCTCACATCTGCGCCCAGATCGCGCAGCGCTTCGGCAATGGCCGTGCCTTGCGTCCCGGACGAGCGGTTGGCGATGTAGCGCACCGGGTCGATGGGCTCATGGGTGGGGCCCGACGTGACCAGGGCGTGACGCCCCCTGAGCGACCCGTCCGCAAGCCTGACGGCGATGGCATCGACGATCTCCAACGGCTCGGCCATGCGACCGGGGCCGTATTCGCCGCAGGCCATGTCCCCTTCGCCGGGACCGACGGTGGCGATCCCGTCGGCTTGCAGCGTGGCCAGGTTGCGCCGGGTCGCGGGGTGCTGCCACATCCGCACGTTCATGGAGGGCGCGATCAGCACGGGCGTGTCGGTGGCCAGAAGCAGCGTCGAGGCCAGGTCGTCGCCATGCCCGTTCGCCATTTTCGCCATCAGGTCGGCCGTCGCCGGGGCCACGACCACCAGATCGGCCACGCGGCTCAGCTGGATATGCCCCATCTCGGCCTCGTCCGTCAGGTTCCACAGGTCGGAATAGACCTTGCTGCCCGCCAGCGACGACAGCGACAGGGGTGTCACGAATTCCGATCCCGCGCGGGTCAGAACGGGCGTCACCGTGGCACCCCGTTCGCGCAGGCGGCGGATCAGGTCGAGCGACTTGAACGCCGCGATGCCGCCGCCGACGATCAGAAGGATGTGCTTGGTGTCGAGCATGTTGGCCGCGACCCTAGGCGAGCCACCCCGCCCCGTCCAGCGCGTCAGTTGAAGGCATCGCAGGGGTCCGCGCGGTCCGAGATGTCCACGTCGCTGACCACCCACGCGTCGAACGGCGCGCCGGTCTCGGGGGCGATGTATTGGCCGATCGAGATGACGCTGACCTCGGGCCGCGCGAAGCCCAGGTAGAGCGGCACGCCCCAGTCCCGCCGCGCGTGGCCGTTGCCGGTGATGATCGCCACGGGACCGCCGGTCTCGTCGAGCGCCTGCAAAGCAGCGCGCGCCAGGGTCGCGTCGCGCAGGCGCTGGGCTTCGACCATGCCGGGCAGCATTTCGGACGGAAGGGCGCCGCAATGGGCCTCGTGCTGCAGGTTTTCGCGGGCGTCCTGCTCTTCCAGAGGCAGAGCCAGGTCCAGGCCGAACAGGATCGCGTCCTCGCCCATCGCCTGGGCCGCGCCTTGCGAGACCGCATCCCCCAGCGTGTCGCGGGGAACGCCGCCGCCGTAGAGCCGTGCGCCATCGGCGGCGGCGAAGATCGGCGCGTAGTCCGTGAAATCGGGCCAGCCGCGCTCTTCCCAGTTCAGAGCGTCCGCCAGGGTTTCGGGCGCGGCATCCTGCATCCGCGTCGCAAGGGCGCCCTGGGTGGGTTCGAGCATTTCGAACACGATCGCAGCCGGGGCCATGCGGGCGACCCAATCGGCCTGGTTGGCGTGGTGTTCGGCGATGTCGTGCAGTTCGCCCATGGCGACGATCTGCGCGTCAAGCGGCACCCCGTCGGGCGACATGGGGGCGCCAGACAAAGCCGCCGCCCAGAAAATCGGGGCGGCGGAGGTCAGGAGGATACGGCGGATCACGCCAGGAAGTTGTGCACTTCCGCAGACTGGGTTTCCAGCATCTTGCGCATCTTCTGGAAGGCCGCGGCCTCGAGCTGGCGGACGCGTTCCTTGGACAGGCCCAGTTCGGTGCCAAGGCTTTCCAGCGTGCGGGCCTGGTCGCGCATCTTGCGCTCGCGGACGATGAACTGCTCGCGCTCGTTGAGTTGCGACATGGCATCGACCAGCCAGACGCGCAGCGTGTCGATGTCCTTGCGGTGGCTGACGGTTTCGTCCGCCTGGGCGCTGTCGTCCTCGAGCGCGTCGATCCATTGACGCCCCTCGTCTTCGGTGGATTGCGTCGCGTTCAGCGAGAAATCCGAGCCGGCAAGACGGCCTTCCATCATCTCGACGTCGTGCAGCGGCACGCCCACTTCGACCGAGATCATGTGGCGCATCTGGTGGCGATCCAGCGGCTCGCCCCGCGCCGCGGCTTCACGCTCGAGCCGGGCCTGCACGCGGCGCATGTTGAAGAACAGCGACTTCTGGCTGCTGGTCGATCCGGTGCGGACCATGGACCAGTTGCGCATGACGTAATCCTGGATCGACGCCTTGATCCACCAGACGGCGTAGGTGGAGAAGCGCACGCCGCGATCGGGGTCGAACTTGTCGGCGGCTTTCATCAGGCCAAGGCCCGCTTCCTGGATCAAGTCGTTCATCGGAGCGCCGTACCGGCGGAACTTCGCGGCCATCGAAATGGCAAGACGCATATACGCAGTAATCAGGCGGTGCAGCGACTTTTCACAACGCTCGTCCCGCCAGGCATAGGCCAGACGCAACTCCGTCTCGGCGTCAAGCAACTCGGCTTGCATCGCCCGGCGGGACAGTGTCTGGTCGGAAAATCCATCGAATGCCATCGTCGTATCTCCCCAGATTGAAACATCGGACGGTGCGGTGATTGTTTTTTTACACAGCCCTACAGCCACCAGACGCACGACCCAAAAGAAAGTTCCTGAAGTTTGTTGCCAAATCTGACATTCATCTTAGGTGGCGCTGCCTCGGGCAAGTCCAACTATTCGGAATCGTTGGCGAAAAGGTGCGACATTCCGCGCATATACCTGGCCACGGCACAGGCTTTCGATAGAGAAATGACACAGAAGATCGCGGCCCACAGGCGGTCGCGCGCGGCGGACGGATGGGTCACAATCGAGGAACCCTTGGCCCTGGCCGACGCCCTGGGTCGGGCTCCGGGCGGCGCGCTGGTCCTGCTCGATTGCCTGACGCTGTGGCTGTCCAACATCCTGCTGGCCGAGCGCGATATCGCGGCCGAAATCGACGCGCTGATGCCCGCGCTGGTCGGCCGCGACGCGCCGCTCATCGTGGTGTCGAACGAGGTCGGCGCGGGGATCGTGCCCGAAACGCCGCTCGGCCGCCGGTTCCGGACCGCGCAGGGCGGGCTGAACCAGGCGGTCGCGGCACG
This sequence comes from Palleronia pontilimi, assembly GCF_016412875.1. Taxonomy (GTDB): domain Bacteria; phylum Pseudomonadota; class Alphaproteobacteria; order Rhodobacterales; family Rhodobacteraceae; genus Palleronia; species Palleronia pontilimi. Next base: position 56,624 of record NZ_JAEKPD010000001.1, read on the forward strand.
GGCCCACCTGGTGGTGAGCGTCATGGCGGGGCTGCCGCTGGCGCTGAAAGGGCAATTGCCATGAGCACGCTCTGGTGGGTGCGGCACGGACCGACCCACGCCAAGGGCATGGTGGGCTGGACCGACCTGCCCGCCGACCTGTCCGATACCGGGCAGTTGCGGCGGCTGTCGGCGCTGTTGCCCGATGCGCCGGTCATCTCGTCCACGCTCAGCCGCGCCGTCGAGACCGCCGACGCGATCCAGGATGGTCGCCCCCGCCTGCCCCACGACCCCGACCTGCGCGAGCTGCATTTCGGCGAGTGGGAGATGCGGCGCCACGACGAGATCGAGGAAGAAGACCCCGCCCACATCCGCGCCTTCTGGGACCAGCCCGGCGAGATCAGCGCGCCCGGCGGCGAAAGCTGGGCTGACCTACAGGCCCGTGTCGGTCGCGCGGCCGACCGGCTGCTGGCCCGCGGCACGGACGTGATCGTGGTGGCCCATTTCGGCGCGATCCTGACCCAGTACCAGCGCGCCGCCGGGCTGACGACGCGCGATGCGTTCGGGCAGAAGATCGACAACCTGTCAGTCTCGGCCTTTCGCTGGGCAGGCTCGGGGTCGTCGCCGCGGGACGCGGATGCCGACCTTGCCGCGGCCAGCAGCGCCGACTGGACCGTCCTGCGCATCAATCACCTGGCGTGATCGCGGATCGCATGGAATTGAATTAGGCAGGACGCGGGGTGACCCGGTAGCGTCGCGGGATGACCCATGAACTGATCCTCGGCGATCCCGCCTATTCCAGCTGGTCCCTGCGGGCCTGGCTTCTGGTCACGCGTTTCGACATCCCGCATCGCCTGCGCTGGGTCGAGCTTTATGCCGACACTCCGCTGGCCGCCCAGATCGCCGCGCCGCCCGCGCGCACGGTGCCGACCCTGCTGTTCGACGGCGGCGCGGTGGCGTCCGACACGATCAGCATCGCCGAAGAGCTGGCGACGCGCTACCCGGATCGCGGCTTCTGGCCGACCGAGCCGCTGCCGCGCGCCATGGCCCGCAACCTGGCGGCCGAGATGCACGCGGGCTTCGCCGCGCTGCGCAACGCTTGCCCCATGTGCCTGCGCACCGCCTATGCCGACGTGCCCGTCAGCGCCGAGGTACAGGTGGATCTGGACCGTCTGGACGTGATCTGGACCGACGCGCTGGCGCGCTCGGGCGGGCCGTGGCTGGCGGGCGACTACTCCATCGCCGACGCGTTCTACGCGCCGGTCGCGGCGCGGATCGCAGGCTACGGGCTGGCGGCGTCGGACGTGGCGCGGGACTACGTGGACCGGCACCTGGGCGACCCGGCCTTCGCCGAATGGCGGGCCCTGGCGAAGGACCGCGGCCCCGACCTGCACGAGGTGCAGTACAAGATGCCCTATCCGCGCCGCCCTTTCCCGGATAGCCTGCCGCGTTAACCATTCCTAAACCTTCGCCGCGGTAGGGCTGTTAACCATGGTTAACGGGGATCCCTGAATGGTTGCGCGCGCCTATACCGTCGCTTTCGAAGGGATCGAGGCGCGCCTGGTCGAAGTGCAATGCGCCATCGCGCCGGGCCTGCCGAGCTTCGCCATCGTCGGCCTGCCGGACAAGGCCGTGTCGGAAGCCCGCGACCGGGTGCGCGCGGCGCTGGATTCGCTGGCGATCGCCCTGCCCACCAAGCGTGTGGTCATCAACCTGTCGCCCGCCGATCTGCCGAAGGAAGGCAGCCATTTCGACCTGCCCATCGCTCTGGCGGTGCTGGCGGCGCTGGACATCCTGCCACATGACGCCGTGGAAGGCGCTCTGGCGCTGGGCGAGCTGTCGCTGGACGGCAAGCTGATGCCTGTGATCGGCGCCCTGCCCGCCGCCATGGCGGCCGCCGACAGCGACCGGATGCTGGTCTGCCCGCAAGCCTGCGGCGCGGAAGCGGCCTGGGTCGACGCCGCTCAGGTCATCGCGCCGCCGGACCTGGCCGCGGTGATCCAGCATTTCACCGGCCAGAAACCGCTGAGCCCCGCGCAGGCGGGCGAGGTGACGGACGGCCCGCCGGCGCGTGACCTTTCCGAGGTGAAGGGCCAGGAGCGCGCCAAGCGCGCGCTGGAAATCGCGGCCGCCGGGCGGCACCACCTGATGATGGTGGGCACGCCCGGCTCGGGCAAATCCATGTTGGCCCAGCGCCTGCCCGGCATCCTGCCGCACCTGACCCCCGCCGAGGCGCTCGAGACGTCGATGATCCACTCGCTTGCAGGCCTGCTGGACGAGGGCGGGATCAGCCGCGTGCGCCCCTTCCAGGAGCCGCATCACACCGCATCGATGGCGGCCATCGTCGGCGGCGGCAAGGGGGCGAAACCGGGCCAGATCAGCCTGGCCCATAACGGCGTGCTCTTCATGGACGAGTTCCCCGAATTCGCGCGGCCGGTACTGGAAACCCTGCGCCAGCCGATCGAGACGGGCGACGTGGTGATCGCGCGCGCCAACGCCCATGTGCGCTATCCCTGCCGGTTCCTGCTGGTGGCCGCGGCCAACCCCTGCAAGTGCGGCTACCTGCCGGACCCGGCCCGCGCCTGCGCGCGGGTGCCCGATTGCGGGACGGACTACCTGGGGCGCATCTCCGGGCCGCTGATGGACCGCTTCGATCTGCGGGTCGAAGTGCCGCCGGTGGAGTTGGGTGACCTGGAGGGCCCATCCGACGGCGAAAGCACCGCCACCGTGGCGGCCCGGGTGGCCGCCGCGCGCGCGGTGCAGTCGGCGCGGTTCAAGGACCACGCGGACGTGCGGGTGAACGCGGATGCGTCGGGCGCGCTGCTGGACGAGATCGCGGTGCTGGACGCCGAAAGCCGCGCCCTGCTGAGCGGGGCCGCCGACCGGCTGGGTCTGAGCGCGCGGGGCTATCACCGGGTGTTGCGGGTGGCGCGGACCATCGCCGATCTGGCGGGCGCGCAGGATATCCGCAAGCCCCACCTGGCCGAGGCCCTGTCGTTCCGGCTGACCGCGCGGGTCTAGGGCGCGGGCGACAGCACCTTCGCAGCGATCAGCTCCGCGATCTCGGAGCGCGACAGACCCCAATCGGCCAGCGCGTCGGGCCGCGGAACGCTGCCGTCACCGGGGGTCAGGGACACGGCCCCGTCATCGGGGGCAAAGCGCGGCACGGATCGGGCCTGGGACACGCCGTCGATCGTGGCAAAGACGCCGCGCGCCCGGTTGGCGGGATGGTCCGCCGCCTCGGCCGCGTCCAGCACCGGCGTCACGCAGCCATCGCTGCCGTCGAACAGCGCGACCCAGTGATCGCGTGGCCGGGCCGCGAAAATCGTGGCAAGTCTCTGGGCGCAGTATGCGTCGTCCGAGACCCTGCCAGCCGTCATGCGCGGGTCGTCCAGAAGACCCAGCCGATCCAGCAGGACGCGGCGAAAGGCGGGCTCGATCGCGCCGACGACGATCCATTTGCCGTCGCCGCAAATGTAGGTGCGGTAGAAATGCCGCCCGCCATCCAGCGGGTTCGTGCCAGCCTGGCCGTGCAGCCCCATCGCTGCAAGGGCGTGCAAAAGCGTGGCAAGACTGGCCGATCCGTCGACGATATTGGCGTCCACCACCTGCCCCCGTCCGGTCGCGCGGGCTTGCAGCACGGCGCCGAGCAGACCGACCACGGCAAAAAGCGCGCCGCCCGCCATGTCGCCCACCAGCGGCGGCATTCCCACGGGCGGCGCGCCGTCGCGGCCGAAAAGCGACAGCGTGCCCGACAGGCCCAGGTAGTTCAGGTCGTGCCCGGCCATGGCCGCCATCGGGCCGTCCTGCCCCCATCCGGTGACCCGCACGAAGGCCAGCGTCGGATTGTCCGCGTGGCAATCGGCGGGGCCGAGACCCAGACGCTCCATCGTGCCGGGGCGGTAGCCTTCGATCAGCGCGTCGGCCTGTCCGACCAGGTGCCGCACCAGTTCCCGGCCGGGTCGGGATTTCAGATCGACCTCGACCATCGGGCGCGAGCGATAGAGGATCGACGCCGCGCGCATGGACGCGAAATCCAGGCCCTCGCCCAGGCTGGGGTAGCCGCCGGGCCGGTCGATGCGGATCACCTGCGCGCCCAGGTCGGACAGCACCATCGCGGCATAGGGCACCGGGCCGATGCCCGTCAGCTCGACGATCTTCACGCCGGTCAGGGGGCCTTGGCGGTGCGGCATCGTCGGAAAGTCCTCTGGCAAATCGCGGCTGCGGGCGTAGTGTCGGGCGAGCGAACGGAGGAATGCAAGATGCCGGGTCTGTGGTTCGAGGAGTTCGAGGAAGGCCACGTCTTCGAGCACGAATGGCGGCGCACGATCACCGAGGCCGACAACAAGTGGTTTTCGCTGCTGACCATGAACCCGCAGCCCCTGCATATCGACAACACCGCCGCGAGGGCCACCGAGTTCGGCCGCCCGCTGGTCAATTCGCTGTTCACGCTGGGCTGCATGGTCGGGATGAGCGTCAACGACACCACCCTGAACACCACCGTTGCCAACCTGGGCATGGAGGCGGTGAAGTTCCCGCACCCGCTGTACGAAGGCGACACGATCCACATCCGCACGACGGTGCTGGGCAAACGGGAAAGCGCGTCGCGGCCCGGCCAGGGGATCGTCACGCTGCGGCACGAGTGCTTCAACCAGGACGGCGCGCTGTGCGGCACCTGCGACCGCGCCGCGCTGATGAGGAAACGCCCCGAAGGAGACGCCGATGACCGCCCATGACAGCGCCTTTGCCGCGACCGCCGCCAGCCCCGTGTTCTTCGATGACGAACACCACATGCTGCGCGACCAGGTGCGCCGCTTCGTCGAGACGGAAGTGAAGCCCCATGCCGACCGGTGGGAAGCGGACGGCATGGTGCCGCGCGCGGTGCTGCGCAAAATGGGGGATCTGGGGTTCTTCGGCATCCGTTATCCCGAAGCCTTTGGCGGCTCGGGGCTGGACGAGCGGGCCACGGTCGTCTGGGCCGAGGAACTGGGCCGGTCGACCTATTCGGGGGTGGCGATCACCGCGCTGGTGCATACCGACATGGCGTCTGTGCATGTCTGGAACGCGGGCTCGGACGCGCAACGCGCGACGTGGATGCCCCGACTGATCTCGGGTCAGGCGATCAGCGCCGTGGCGGTGACCGAACCCGGGGCGGGGTCGGACGTGAAGGGCATCGCCACGCGCGCCCGGCGCGACGGCGATGGATGGGTGCTGGACGGCGCGAAGCTCTACATCACCAACGGTGTGCATGCCGATGTCTATTGCGTCGCCGCCAAGACCGATCCCGACGCGCGGCCCAGCCAGTCGATCACGATGTTCCTGGTCGAAAAGGGCACTCCGGGCTTCACGGTGGAAAAGGTGTTGGACAAGCACGGCTGGCGGTCCTCGGACACGGCCGAGCTGCGTTTCGACAAGGTCAGGCTCCCCGGATCGGCGGTGCTGGGCACCGAGGGGCGCGGCTTATACGAGATCATGAAAAACTTCCAGAACGAGCGGCTCGTGATCGGCGCCATGGCCATGGGCGAGGCGCAGGCGGCCCTGGAGCTGACACTGGACTGGGTGAAGACCCGCCGCGCGTTCGGCGCGCCGCTCTGGGACAAGCAGGCGATCCGGCAGCGCCTGGCGATGCTGGCCGCAAAGGTCGAGGCGTGCCGCCAGATGGTCTATGCCACCGCGCGCCGGGCCGCGCTGGGCGAGGACGTCGTGCGCGAGGTGTCGATGATCAAGGCGCTGGCGGGCGAGTTGGTCAACGAGGTTATGTACGATTGCGTCCAGTTCCACGGCGGCATGGGGTTCATGAGCGAGAGCACGATTGAGCGGATGGCCCGCGACGCGCGGGTGCAATCCATCGGCGGCGGTGCGACGGAAGTCATGCTGGAAGAAGTCGCGAAGCGGATGTGATGCGCCTGTCGACGGGCGTCGGGCCGGGATATTTATTGAGAACAAAGATGGGGAAGATGCGCCATGCGACATCGGTCGTGGCTGTTCGTTCCGGGAGATTCGGCGCGCAAGATGGCGCGGGCGGCGGAAAGCGGCGCCGATGCGCTGATCTACGACCTGGAGGATTCGGTGGCGCCGGGCGCGAAGGATGACGCGCGCGCCGTGACTTTCGAGGCGTTGCGCGCGGGGGCAAACGCCGCGCGCTGGGTGCGGGTGAACGCGCTGGGGACCGGCCGGGCCGAGGAAGACGTGGTCCGGACCATCGGCGCCGCTCCGGATGGCTACGTGTTGCCGAAATGCGAAGGGCGCGCGGATATCGACGCGCTGGCGGGGATCATCGCGGGCGCAGGCGGCCGCCAGCCGATCCTGGTGATCGCGACCGAGACGGTGCGCGCGGTGCGCTCGCTGGCGGTTTCGGACTGGGCGCACCCGGCGCTTTTCGGCATGGCCTGGGGCGCCGAGGACCTGGCGGCGGACTTGGGGGCGATGGCGAACCGGGGGGCCGATGGCGCCTATTTGCGGCCCTTTCTCGGGGCCCGCGACACGATGCTGTTTGCCGCGAAAGCCGCGGGTGCGTGGTCAATCGACGGGGTGTTCACCGATTTCAGCGACCCGGACGGTCTGCGGGCCGAGGCGGATGCCGCCGCCGAGATGGGGTTCGACGGCAAGCTGGCCATTCATCCCGCGCAGGTCGCGGCGATCAACGCGGCCTTCAGTCCCAGCGACGCGCAGCTTGCATGGGCCCAGCGCGTCATTGCGGCCATGGCGGAAGCGGGCGACGGAGTGGCACAACTTGATGGAAAAATGCTGGATCAGCCACATCTGAAGACGGCCCGGGCCATACTGGCACGCGCCGAGTGATATGGCAGGACCCGGGCGAAACAGAAAGGATGCGGACCATGAATGACCCCGTCGTCGATCCCGACGCCCTGGACCGGCTGGCCGAAGTGGCGGTCCGAACCGGTGTCAACCTGCAGGAAGGCCAGGACCTGGTGCTGACCGCCCCGGTCGAGGCGCTGCCGCTGGTGCGCCGCGTCGCGGCCGCAGCCTATCGCGCGGGGGCGGGCCTGGTCACGCCGATCCTGTCGGACCCCGACGTGGCGCTGGCGCGCTATGCCCATGCGGGCGATCACAGTTTCGACGTCGCGCCCGGATGGCTTTACGGCGGGATGGCGCAGGCTTTCGCGGGCGGGGCCGCGCGGATGGCGATCGTGGCCGAGGATCCGATGCTGCTGGCCGATGAGGATCCCGGGAAAGTCGCGCGGGCGGGCAAGGCCAATTCCATCGCCTACAAGCCTGCGCTCGAGCATATCTCGAACTTCCGCATCAACTGGTCGATCTGCGCCTATCCCGGGCAGGCCTGGGCCATGCGGATGTTTCCGGACCTGTCGCCCGACGCCGCGCAAGCGCGGCTGGCCGACGCGATCTTCGCCGCGTCCCGCGTGGACCAGGGCGACGCCGTGGCGCGCTGGGCCGAGCACAACGCCAGCCTGCGCGAACGGACCGCGTGGCTGAACGACCATCGCTTCGCGGCGCTGAAATACAGCGGGCCGGGCCTGGATCTGACCGTGGGCCTTGCGGACGGCCACGAATGGATGGGCGGCGCGTCGCAGGCCGGAAACGGCGTGATCTGCAACCCCAACATTCCCACCGAAGAGGTCTTCACCACGCCCCACGCCGCGAAGACCGAAGGCCGGGTGCGCGCCACCAAGCCGTTGTCGCACCAGGGCACGCTGATCGACGGGATCGAGGTGGAATTCCGCGAGGGCCGGATCGTCGAGGCGCGGGCGACCAAGGGGCAGGAGGTGCTGCGCAAGCTGATCGACACCGACGACGGGGCGCGGCGGCTGGGCGAGGTGGCGCTGGTGCCCCATGGCTCGCCGATCTCGCAATCGGGGCTGCTGTTCTACAACACGCTCTTCGACGAGAACGCGGCCAGTCATATCGCGCTGGGACAGTGCTATTCCAAGTGCTTCGTGGACGGCGACCGCCTGAGCGAAGCCGAGGTGACGGCACGGGGGGGCAATTCCAGTATGATCCACGTGGACTGGATGATCGGCGGGCCGGAGACGGATATCGACGGAGTGTCGCCGGATGGCAACGTGACGCCGGTGTTCCGCAAGGGGGAATGGGCCGTTTGAGGGATCGGAATTCTCGAGAATTCCGTGACGCTTTCCTCGAGGAAAGCGGGTCCGGCGGCGGCGGCATGCTCTGGACAACGCTGCGGCGCGCGCGTCAACTGGCGCCATGACCGACGCCCCCCTGCCGCAGCTCGAACGCCGGATTGCCGCCGCCCGTGGCGAGATCCCGGCGGATCTTGTCCTGCGCGGGGGGCGAACCCTCGACCTGGTGACCGGCGATCTGCTCGACGGCGACGTGGCGATCTGCGACGACACCATCGTGGGTATCTGCGCCAGCTACGACTGCGCGCGGGTGATCGACGTGGCGGGCTTGACCCTGGTGCCGGGCTTTATCGACACGCATCTGCACGTGGAAAGCAGCCTGGTCACGCCGCTGGAATTTGATCGCTGTGTGACGCCGCGCGGCGTGACCACGGCGATCTGCGACCCGCACGAAATTGCCAATGTCCTGGGCGCCGACGGCATCCGGTGGTTCCAGCGGGCCGCCCGGCTGACACTAATGGATTTGCGGGTGCAGCTGTCGTCCTGCGTACCCTCGACCCACATGGAGACCGCCGGGGCCGAGCTGTCCGCCGACGACCTGGTGGGGCTCATGGGCGATCCCAGCGGGATCGGGCTGGCCGAGGTGATGAACTATCCCGGCGTGATCCATCGCGACCCGGACGTGATGGCCAAGCTGCGGCTCTTCGCGGACGGGCACATGGACGGGCATTGCCCGCTTCTGACCGGGCGCGACCTGAACGCTTATATCGCCGCGGGTATCCGCACCGAGCACGAGGCGACGAGCGTGCCCGAAGCGCGCGAGAAGCTGCAGAAGGGACTGCGCGTGCTGATCCGCGAGGGCTCGGTCAGCAAGGACCTGGAGGCGCTGCAGCCGCTGCTGAGCGACATCACGGCGCCCTACATGTGCCTGTGTACCGACGACCGCAACCCGCTGGATATCGACCGCGAGGGGCATCTGGACCACATGATCCGGCGGCTGATCGCGCTGGGCACGCCGCCGCTGGCCGTCTACCGCGCGGCGTCGTTGTCGGGGGCGGAGGCGTTCGGGCTGAAGGATCGCGGCCAGGTCGCGCCGGGCAAGCGGGCCGACATCGTGGCGCTGGGGTCGCTGGCCGATTGCGACGCGCGGCTGGTGATCGCTGGGGGCCGCGTGGTGGACGACGCGGCCTTCGCGGCGCGCGGGGATCTGGCGCCCATCGGGCGACGATCGGTCCGGGCGCCCAAGCTGCTTTCGAGCAGCTTCGCGTCGCGCGCCAACCGGGCCGAGACGCCGGTGATCGGCATCCGCGAGGGCCAGATCCTGACCGACCACCTGACCGAAACGATCCCGATCGAGGACGGCGACAAGCGCCCCGACCCGGCGCGCGACCTGATCCGCATCGCGGTGATCGAACGGCACGGCAGGAACGGCAACATCGCCACCGGTTTCGTGCGCGGCTTCGGGTTGCAGCGCGGGGCCATCGCGTCAACCGTCTGCCACGACCACCACAATATCGCCTGCGTCGGCGTCGATTACGATGACATGGCGTTGGCGGCCAACCGGCTGGGCGAGATCGAGGGCGGCTTCGTTGTGGCGGAAGGGGGCAAGGTGCTCGCCGAGCTGCCGCTGCCCATCGCCGGGCTCATGTCGCCCGATCCGTTCGAGGACGTGCGCGACCGCCTGCTCGACCTGCACGCGGCGGCGAAGTCGCTGGGCGTCACGCTGGACGAGCCCTTCCTGCAACTCGCGTTCCTGGCCCTGCCGGTGATCCCGGCGCTGAAGATCACCGATCGCGGGCTTGTCGACGTGCTGAAATTCGAGATCATCCCATGAAACACGGCGGACAGCTGCTGGTGGACTGCCTGAAGGCGCAAGGCACGACGCGCGTCTTCTGCGTGCCGGGCGAGTCGTACCTGGCCGCGCTGGACGGGCTCTACGACAGCGGCATCCATACGGTCGTCACCCGCCACGAGGGTGGCGCCACGATGATGGCCGAAGCCCATGGCAAGCTGACCGGCGCGCCCGGCATCGCCTTCGTCACCCGCGGCCCCGGTGCCACCAACGGCGCGTCGGGCGTGCACGTGGCGATGCAGGACAGCACGCCCATGATCCTGTTCATCGGCCAGGTCGCGTCGGACCAGCGTGACCGCGAGGCGTTCCAGGAGGTCGATTACCGCGCCATGTTCGCGCCGCAGGCCAAGTGGGTGGCCGAGATCGACCGCACGGACCGCATCCCCGAATATGTCAGCCGCGCCTTCCACGTCGCGCAGTCGGGGCGCCCGGGTCCGGTGGTTCTGGCGCTGCCCGAAGACATGCTGTCGGCCCCCACCGACGCCGCGCCCGCGCCCGCCGCGACGCTGCCGCAGGGCGGTGCGCCCGCGGACCAGATCGCGCGGGTGATCGACGCCGTGGCGCAGGCCCGCGCGCCGTTCCTGATCGTGGGCGGCGGCGGCTGGACGGCGGACGCCGCGCGTGCGCTGGGCGACTTCGCGGACAAGGCGCAGGTGCCCGTCGGTGCGTCGTTCCGGTGCCAGGACTACCTGGACAACCGCCATCCGAACTACGCGGGCGACGTGGGGCTCGGGATCAACCCGGAGCTGGAGGCCCGCGTGAAGGATGCCGACTTGCTGGTGGCTTTAGGCACCCGGTTGGGCGAGATCACGTCGGGCGGCTACACCCGCGTGGTGCCGCCGACGCCCCGCCAGCGGCTGGTCCATATCTACCCCGACGCGTCCGAGATCGGCCGCGTCTATCGCCCCGAAATCGCCGTGACGGGACCCATCGCCGCGATCACCGCGCAGCTGGCCGCCGCCGCGCGGTCGCCGGACATCGACCGCGCGGACCAGGTCGCGGCGGCGCGCGCCAGCTATGATGCCTGGCAGCAACCGATCGAAACACCCGGCGACGTGAAGATGGAGCGCGTCATCGCCCACCTGAACGACGCGCTTCCCGACGACGCGATCCTGACCAACGGGGCAGGCAATTACGCGGGCTGGCTGCACCGCTACTATCGCTTCCGCGGCTGGCGCACGCAGCTGGCGCCCACCTCGGGCTCGATGGGATACGGCCTGCCCGCCGCCATCGCCGCCAAGCTGGAACTGCCCGGCCGCGACGTGATCTGCCTGGCGGGCGACGGGTGTTTCCAGATGGTCAGCCAGGAATTCGGCACTGCCTGCGAGCAAGGTGCGAACATCGTGGTGCTGGTGGTCAATAACGGCCATTACGGCACGATCCGCATGCACCAGCAGAAGCACTTTCCGCAGCGGCAATCGGGCACCGCCCTGAAGAACCCGGACTTCGCCGCCCTGGCGCGCGCCTATGGTGGGTTCGGCGCGACCGTCGCACGGGACGCGGATTTCGCGGATGCCTTTGCGGCCGCTCGCAACGCGGGGGTTCCCGCGATCCTGGACCTGAAGGTGTCGCCCAGGGCTCTATCGACGACCCTGACGCTGGATCAGCGGGTCGGCACCGAGTAAAGGATGAAGCCGCCCACGCGCGACACCTCGCGCGCGCCTGTCTCGGTGATGAATACGCCCAGGTCCTCGACCGTCGCGGGACAAGCCACAAGATCGGAGGCATCGTCCAGGAAGTCGACGGTATAGGCATTCTCGCCCACGCGCTGGCACGGGTCCGCATCCGAGCGATAGCCGCCCAGCAACGGCAGATCCACATGCGTGGGCGGTGCGGGCGCCTGATCGCAGGCGGCGACGGCCAGCGGGATCAGAAGAGCGTGGCGCATGGCTATTCCTTCACAGGCTGAGACGCACCGGGGCGGCTGACCGGATCCGGGGGACCGGCAGCCGCCCGGCCCTAGAGACCGGCGACGACGGCGCGCACGGCGCGGATGCGATCGGCATTCGGCGGATGGGTGCCCAGGAACTGGTTGCCGGGATCCGGCGCGCCTTCGAAGAACGCGACACCGCGGATCGCGTCGTAGCCCGCGCGCTCGGTGATGATCGCGCCCAGCCTGTCAGCCTCGATCTCGAAATCCTTCGAAAATCGCCGCGCGCCCACGAAGGCGCCCGCGTTCTGGGCGCGCTGGATCGCCGATTGGTCGCCGCCGCTCAGGGCGACCGCGGCACCCGCGATGATCGCGCCGGTGCTGGCGCTTGCCCGGCCCCGCGCGATGTGGCCTTCGATGTGGTGCGCGGCTTCGTGGCCCAGGACGAAGGCCAGCTCGTCCACGTTGGCGGCCTCGCGGATCAGTCCCACCGTGAAGCCCACCACGGGCTGATCGCCGGGTCCGAGGGTCTGGAACGCATTGGGGGGCTGGCCGGGCCGGTCATCGACGATCACGGCATAGTCGCAGCGCACGCCGCGGGTGCGCGCCCGGCATTCGCGGATCGCCACGGGCATGACGTCGTTGACCACCTGCGTGAAGGCCCGCGTGGACACGCTTGTCTGCGGGCGCGACACGCTGGGCGCCTGCGGGACGGGACTGGGTGCGGTGCCCGGCGCAGGGCGCACAACCGCGACATCGACGCAGGCGCCAAGGGCGAAGAGAAGGGCAAGGGCGAGGTATCTCATGAAACGGTCTCCGGTTGCGGTAAGACACCTAGAGGTGTGGCCTGCGACGACCAGTCACTTTTTCGTCCATCCCATGGGCCTAACTTGTCAAGCATGAGCAGCACACCCCTTGTCATCTATAACGGCCAATGCCCGATCTGCGCGCCCGAGGTGCGGTCGTACCAGCGCCAGGCGCGCGCGGCCGACGCAGACCTGGACTTCGCCGACCTGAACGACATGGACCTGTCGCGGTTCGATTTGACCGAGGATCAGGCGGCCAAGCGGCTTCACGTGGTGCGGGACGACACCCTGATCTCGGGCGTCGATGCCTTCCTGGTGATCTGGCGCGAATTGCCGAAGACACGCTGGCTGGCGCGGCTGATCGACCGCCCGGTGATCCGTCCCGTGGCCGGGTGGATCTACAACACCGTTCTGGCACCGATCCTGTTCGCCATGCACAAGCGGCGACAGTCCCGCTAGCACCGCGCGCCGCGATGGCCTAGCGTGGGGCCATGTTTACCATCGAGCACGATTTCGACGCCACCGTCATCACCCTGGTGGATGGCCCCGCAGAGCATCGCCAGGAAGACGTGGTGATCAATACCTTCGAGGATTGCGTCACGCTGGAGCAGGTCGATCCGCGCACCGACATCGTGCGCACGATCACGCTGTCCCTGACACAGGTGCGCGACCTTGCCGCCGCGCTGGATCTGCCCGAAGGAGCGTATCAAATCAACTCGGCGCCGCGATGAGCACCGGGTTCTTCTGGGACGAACGCTGCTTCTGGCATAGCGGCGGGAATTACGCGTTCCTCGCCCCGGTCGGCGGGCTGGTGCAGCCCCTGGCGGCGGGTGGCTTGCCGGAAAGCCCGGAAACCAAACGGCGCCTGAAGGCCCTGATGGACGTGACGGGCCTGTCGCGCGCTTTGGCCTGCCAAGGCGCCGCGCCCGCGTCATGGGCGGAACTGGCCCGCGTCCATCCCGAAGATTTCCTGCGCAAATTCAAGGCGCTTTCGGATGAGGGCGGCGGCGAGCTCGGCTTGCGCACCCCATTCGGGAAGGGCGGCTTCGAGACGGCGGCACTGTCGGCCGGTCTGGCGACAGGCGCGCTGCGGGCGGTGCTTCGGGGCGAGCTGGACAATGCCTATGCGCTGTCGCGCCCGCCCGGCCATCACTGCCTGCCGGACTGGCCCAACGGCTTCTGCCTGCTCAACAATATCGCCATCGCCGTCGAAGCGGTGCTGGCCGAAGGATTGGCGCGGCGGGTCGCGGTCATCGACTGGGACGTGCATCACGGTAACGGAACCGAAGCGATCTTCTATGACCGGGCCGACGTGCTGACGGTGTCGCTGCACCAGGACCGCAACTACCCGCTGGATACGGGCGGCGTCGCCGATCGCGGGCGGGGTGACGGGCTGGGCGTCAACGTGAACGTGCCGCTGCCGCCGGGCACCGGCGAGGTCGGCTACCTCTCGGCTTGGGACCGGATCGTGGAGCCGGTGGTGGACGCGTTTTCACCCGACGTGATCGTCGTGGCCTGCGGCTTCGATGCCTCGGGCGTCGATCCGCTCAGCCGGATGCTGCTGTCGGCGCAGAGCTTCGCCAAGCTGACGGACCGGGCGATGGCGCTGGCCGCGCGCCATTGCGGCGGTCGCCTGGTGCTGGTGCACGAGGGCGGGTATTCGGAACTGCACGTGCCCTTCTGCGGGCATGCGGCGATCGCGACGCTGGCGCGCAGCGGGATCGCGGCCGACGATCCGCTGGGCCCGCGCATCGCGGGCCAGCAGCCGGGGGCGGCGTTCGATCGCTTCGTGGAGGCGTGGATCGACGATCTGGTGGTCGCGCTGGAGATCTGAGGCCCGAGGGGGCTTCACGCCCCCACTGCGCGAATGCGCAGCCCCCCGTGGGATATTTCCTAAGAACAAAGATGGGCGGCCCGGATCAGCAGGCGCGGGCCGGATCCAGGCTGGCGCGGTTTCGGATCGGGCCGAGATCGCGCGTCGCGAAGTCCGTGCCGTCCCAGGTGACTGCAAGCGCGCGGGACCAGACCGCGTCCGCCACCACCATGGCGCCGCAGGCCGCGATGCCGCCCGAGATATAGTCGTCGCCGATGCGGTGATTGGTGACGCCTTCCAGCTGCGCCACCCGGACCAGCCGCGGGCCGTCCTGTCGCCAGATCATCAGGGTCTTTGCCAGATGCGGCCGGTCGACCGAGGCGATTTCGATGCGGCCGTCGCCGTCCAGGTCGGCGGCGCCGAGCGGGGCCAGCCAGCGATTGGCGCGGCCGATGAAACCGTTGGAGGCAACCAGGCCATCGGCGCCGTAAACCGAGAGCCGTGCGCCCAGGTTCACGTCGGTTTCGATGGTCAGGACCTCGTTCGCGCCGTCCCGATCCAGGTCGACCAGACGCGGTGCGAGGTCTTCGAAGACGCGGGTGGCAGGCAGCCGGATCGTCAGGCGGCGTCCGGCATCGGTGGTCAGCTGCAGCGCGCCCCATTCCACCGCATCGCCCAGCACGCCGTGGGCGTAGCGGGTCGTCGGCTCGGCATAGGTGGCGCGCGCTATGCCTTCGGATTGGGCGGCGGTGGCCGTCAGAAGGAAGACCAGCGCCGCGCGCAGCATCAGATCTGTTTTTCGGGCATCTGCACCACGAGCCCGTCCAGCGCGTCCGTCACCTTGATCTGGCAGGTCAGGCGCGAGCGCTTGGCATCGGGCTCGTAGGCGAAATCCAGCATGTCTTCTTCCATGTCCTCGCGCGGGGGCAGCTTTTCCACCCAATCCTCGGCCACGTAGACATGGCAGGTCGAACAGGCGCAGGCGCCGCCGCAATCGGCCTCGATGCCCGGAATGCCGTTGTCGCGGGCGCCTTCCATGACCGTCAGGCCGTTGGGCACATCCACCACGTGTTCGGTGCCGCCGTGTTCGATATAGGTGATCTTGGCCATGGAACGTCCTTGTGAAATCCGGGTTGCCCGAGACCTAATGCGCCCGCGCAAGGCTTTCCAGACGCGATTTGACGAAGCTTGGCAAGGCCGGGCAAATGTTCTATTTTCGTTCTCATGCCTGAATTCGCCCCCGCCTGCACCGACTGGTTACGCCCGCCCGCCTGTCTGCCCCATGGGCAGCTGGACCTGCCGCCCAACGGCGCCCGGATCTGCGTTGCGGGGCTGGTGCTGGTGCGCCAGCGACCCGGCACCGCGCATGGGGTGATCTTCATCACGCTGGAAGACGAGACGGGCACCTGCAACGTGATCGTGTGGAAGTCGCTCTACGAGACGTTTCGCCGCGCCATCATCTCGGGGCGGTGCCTGCGGGTGACGGGGCGGCTGCAGCGCGAGGGCGGCGTGACCCACGTCATCGCCGAACGGATCGAAGACATCAGCTGGATGCTGGACGACCTGCTGCGCATGGAAGCCACATGACCGGGGGATTTCGCC
This sequence comes from Palleronia pontilimi, assembly GCF_016412875.1. Lineage (GTDB taxonomy): Bacteria > Pseudomonadota > Alphaproteobacteria > Rhodobacterales > Rhodobacteraceae > Palleronia > Palleronia pontilimi. The sequence goes on from NZ_JAEKPD010000001.1 coordinate 72,609, forward strand.
CGGACGGGCGCATGAGCCTTTGGAACGGCGACGCATTGCCCTAGGTTTCGCGGCAACAAACCCGTCAGAGGTTGTCCGTGAGCAGTTTGTTCAAGATCATCCCGGTCCTTGCCATGGGCCTTTACGTCGCGTCCTGCGGGGACAACCTGTCCCGCTTTGTCGAGCCGCAACTCGAGGCGACGCGCAACCAGCAGGTCGACCTGGACCGTCCCACCGCCTGTCACGGTCGCGACGACACGCCCGCCGTGATCGAGACCGTGACCGAGCAGGTGGCGGTGCCCGAAGAACGCGATGCCGAGGGCCGCGTGATCGCCGCTGCGCGCTACCAGACCGAAACACGGCAAAGGATCGTGTCGGACCGGCAGGAAATCTGGTTCGAGACGCCCTGCCGCGACGAGTGGACGCCCGAGTTCATCGGATCGGTGCAGCGCGCCCTGATCGCGCGCGGGCTGCTACAGGGACCGCCTTCGGGCGAGATCGACACCGCCACACGCGCCGCGATCCGCGCCTTCCAGTCCGACCTGGGGATCAACAGTGACGTGCTCAGCGTGGCGGCGGGCAAACGGCTGGGGCTGATCGTCTATGACCGGGCCGAGGCGCTGGCGCGGTAGACTACCCGACGCTTGGCGCAACGTGCGATCCGGAGCCTGACGCCGTCTTCCTCAGGACTCGTTTGGGAGCGATCCCTGCAGCCCTGCGTGTCACGGAGCGGGTCGAGATGGTTCTCTCAGGCCATCAACCGGCCCGGACGAATTCGCCACCCGATGGCAGATCGCCATTGTCGCCTTCAACGAGATTCGCGCGCCGCGCCTAGTTCCGCACGATCATCACCGACGCCTTCGAGTGGACCGCCATCTTGCCGCCGTTCGACGGCCAGACATAGTCGATCACGCCGGGCACGTGCGACGCCATGACCACCAGGTCGGCGCCGATATCGCCCACGGTCTTGAGAAGCGCGTCATCCACATCCGTGGTGGGGTCATGACTGACCACCGTGTGGGCCTCGGTGGTGATGTCGTGCGCGCGGGCCTGCTCGTCGGAAAACTTGGAAAGCTTCGCCGCGTATTCGTCGGGATTGCGGCCAAGTTTCGTCGGCACGTAGGACGTGACGCCGACGAAGTAAATCTTGGCACCGTAGAGCTTCGCCAGATCGGCCGCCGTGCCGAGCGCCTTCTGAAGCTGCTCGACATGGGCCAGATCGACGGGAAACATGATCTTGGAATACATGAAGGGTCTCCTTCGCCCGCGTGATTTTCCGGATCCTGCAGACCCATCGACGTGCCTGGCAGTAGACCGGGCATGGGGATGACGCGCCTTGACCTGCATCAAGCCCATGCGGGGTGCGGCCGGAGCGCGCGAACGGGCAAACGAAAAAAGGCGGCCCCGGCGGGCCGCCCTTGTCTCATTCCGCGATGTCGCTTCGGTCAGCTGACGGGCAGGGCCACGAAACGCGGATCGCCGTCGCGGCGGATCAGCAGAAGGATGGACTTGCGCCCGGCTTCCTTCGCTTCCTCGATGCGGGCTTCCAGGTCAGCCGCCGTGGCGATCTTTTCCTGGCCCGCTTCGGTGATGACGTCACCGGCGCGGATGCCTTTTTCGAAGGCTTCGCTGTCTTCGTTCACATCCGTGACCGCCAGGCCATCGATGCCCGCCGACAGGCCAAGCTGCTCGCGCATCTCGTCGTTCAGCGGCGAAACGGTGATCCCCAGAAGATCGCTTTCGGCGGTTTCGGGCACGTCGTTGCCACTGATCGATGCGGGCACGGCTTCGGCTTCCTCGCGGCGGCCCAGCTCGATGGACAGCTCGACCTCTTCGCCGTCACGATAGACCGTCACCGGCACCGTGGCGCCCACTTGGGCGTTGCCCACGCGGCGCACCAGTTCGCGGGTGTCGGCCACGTCGGAGCCGGCGAACGACACGATGACATCGCCCGCTTCCATGCCCGCGTCCTTGGCGGGTCCGTCCGGGACGTCCGTCACCAGCGCACCGACGGCGTCTTCCAGCCCGATGCTTTCGGCGATGTCGTCGGTGACATCCTGGATGCGCACGCCCAGCCAGCCGCGGCGCGTTTCGCCGAATTCCTTCAGCTGGTCGATGACCTTGGTCACCACGTTGGACGACATGGCGAAGCCGATGCCGATCGAGCCGCCGTTGGGCGACAGGATGGCGGTGTTCACGCCGACGACTTCGCCGTCCATGTTGAACAGCGGGCCGCCCGAGTTGCCGCGGTTGATGGCGGCGTCGGTCTGGATGTAGTCGTCATAGGTGCCCGACAGCGCGCGGTTGCGCGCCGACACGATCCCGGCCGAGACCGAGAAGCCCTGGCCCAGCGGGTTGCCCATGGCCATGACCCAGTCACCCACCTGCGCGCTGTCGCTGTCGCCGAACGGCACCGGCTTGAGCGGCGCGTCGCTGTCGACCTTCAGCAGGGCGATGTCGGTCTTGGGGTCCGTGCCGATAACTTCGGCGGGAAGCTCTTCACCGTTGAAGAACTCGATGTTGATCTCGTCCGCGCCTTCGATGACGTGGTTGTTCGTGACGATGAAGCCGTCCTCCGAGATCACGAAGCCCGAGCCCAGCGCCTGGCTGCGGCGTGAGCGTTGGCGCGGACCTTCCTCGCTGCCGGGTGCGCGGTCCATGAAGTCGCGGAAGAAATCCTCGAACGGCGATCCGTCGGGGATCTGGGGCGCCGGGCCGGACCGGGCGGCAACGGTGGTCGAGGTCGTGATGTTGACCACCGAGTCGCTGATCTGCTCGGCCAGCGGCGCGAATGTTTCAGGTGTTGCACGGGCCGCGGCCGCCTGGGTCAGGACCAGTGCCGCGCCCAGGAACAGGGCGGTCAGCCATTGGCGCGGGCTCGTCCGCGCGGGGCTGAGGGTAAGAGCTTGGGACGTCACGCGTCTCTCCTTCGAAGGCTACAGAATGTGGATGCGCGATCAGCGGACCAACGGAAATGGCAAGACGGATCGCGGCGTGATGATTGAGTTATTAGATAGGGTGCGGCGCGCGCAACACAACGGGCAATGACGCGGGCTCAAACCGACGTGAAAGGGCGTAACACGGGCGGGCAAGGCACGGGCGCGATCATGCTCCCATGAAGCGGGCGAGTGCGATCAGCAGCGCGCCCGCCACCAGGGCCAGTAGCCCGATCAGGCGGCGCGCTTCCAGCGGCATCTGGCGCATGGCGTCGAGCAGATCCTCCAGACGCGAAGGGGCCAGTGCGAACACCAGCCCCTCGAGGATCAGAACAAGGCCCAGGGCCAGGACGATTGTGGCCATCAGTTGGTGGCCGCGCCTTCTTCGGTCGGCGCGTTCTCGTCCGTCACCGTCAGACCTTCGGCTTCGTTCACGGCGTTGCCCGAGATCCGCGGCGCGTCGTCGCGCGGCTCGGCGGTGCTGCGCAGTTCTTCGGCCGCGCGCTGACCTTCGCGTGCAGTGCGGCCGCGCGGCTGGTCGGACTTCAGGTAGTCGAAGAACTCGCTATCCGGCGACAGGATCATGGTCGAGTTGTCGCCCTGCAGCGACCGCTCGTAGGCGGTGAGCGAGCGGTAGAATTCGAAGAATTCCGGGTCCGCCCCGAAGGAGGCCGCGAAGATCGCGTTCCGCTCGGCGTCGGCCTCACCGCGGGCGATCTCGGCCTCGCGCTCGGCTTCCGATACCAGCTCGACCCGTGTCCGGTCGGCCTGGGCGCGGACGCGCTGCGCGGCCTCTTCACCGCGGGCGCGCTCGTCGGTGGCTTCGCGTTCCCGCTCGGCGCGCATCCGGTCGAAAGTGGCGGCCAGGTTCTGGTCGGGCAGCGCGGTCTGCTTCAGCCGCACGTCGATCACTTCCAGCCCCAGCGCCGCGGCGCGCAGGCGGGCCTGGTCGCGGATCCGCGTCATCAGGGCCGCACGATCCGACGACAGGATCGTGTTCGACGTCACGCCGTCCGAACCCAGGACCGCCCGGGTCTGGGTGGTCAGGATCGACGCCAGACGGCTTTCGGCCGACCGGACACCGCCCACGCCGACGGCGCGTCGGAACTGCTCGACCTCGGCGATGCGATAGCGCGCGAAGGCGTCGACCACCAAGCGGCGGTCATCGCTGGGCGTTACTTCGATCGGGTCCGTGTCCAGCGACAGGATCCGGTCGTCGTAGCGCACGACGTCCTGGATGAAGGGGAGTTTGAACGCCAGGCCCGGGGTTTCCTTCACGGCCTTGATCTGGCCGAATTGCAGGACCAGCGCCTTTTCACGCTCGTCCACGATGAAGACCGAGCTGAGCAGGGCGACCAGTGCGACGGCTGCGACGCCGCCGAAGATATAGGATTTTCGCATCAGTTGCCTCCGGTCGTCTGGTCGCTGGTGCGCGACCGACGGTTGAGTTCATTGATCGGCAGATAGGGCACGACGCCCTGCCCCTGGCCCTGCTCGTCAAGGATCACCTTGTCGACGCGGCCCAGCACCTGTTCCATCGTTTCCAGGTAAAGCCGCTTGCGGGTCACTTCGGGGGCCTTTTCGTACTCGCCCAGCACGGCGGTGAAGCGGCTGGCTTCACCTTGGGCCTCGTTCACCACCTGCGCGCGGTAAGCTTCGGCTTCCTCGAGGATCTGCGCCGAGGCACCGCGCGCGTCGGCGAGCACCTGGTTGGCGTAGGCGTCGGCCTGGCGTTCAAGCCGGTCGCGTTCCTGCTCGGCGGCCTGCACGTCGCGGAAGGCGTCGATCACTTCGTTCGGGGGGTCGGCCTTGTCGAGGTTCAGACGCACGATGTTGACGCCCGAATCGTAGGTGTCGAGGGTCGTCTGGATCAGCTGCTGCACCGTGTCGGCGATCAGGTCACGGTCGCGGTTCAGGATCGGGGCCAGTTCCGACTGGGCCACCACTTCGCGCATGGCCGATTCGGACACGGCGCGGATGGTCTGCTGCGGCTCGGCCAGGTTGAACAGGAACATGGCCGGATCGCGGATGTTCCAGACCACTTCGAAGTCGATGTCGACAATATTCTCGTCGGTGGTCAGCATCAGGCCGTCATCGGCGTTCGATCCGCGCCCGATCCCCAATTCTTCGGTCTGTTCGCGCGTCACCGGGATGACCTCGGCGGTCACCACGGGCCATGGCGCGAAGTTCAGGCCGGGATTGCCGGTGGAGGAATATTCGCCCAGAAACAGCTCGACCGACTGCTCTTCGGGTCTGACCGTGTAGAAGCTGGCGAACAGCCAGAGGCCCACAAGCACCAACCCGCCCAGGATATAGCCGTTGCGCCCGATGCTGGGCCCGTCGCCGCCACCCGATCCGTTGGGACGATTGCCGCCGGTGCGGCCGCCCATCAGGACACGCAGCTGTTCCTGGCCCTTCTTCATGATCTGGTCGATATCGGGCACCTGCGGCCCGTCACCGCCCGGACGATTCATGCCGGGTCGTCTGTCGCCGGGGCGCCGATCGTCGTCATCGCCGCGGTTTCCACCGCCGCCGCCCCAGGGTCCGCCATTATTGCTGGCCATGCTTGGTGTCGCCTCTCTTCACGCGTTTTCGTCTGTTTTCGTGTCTACTCACAGATTGTGATGGAACTGTGCTGTTTCAACCAGTGCGAACCGGATCGCGCATGGTCACGATTTCTTCGGAGATCGTGGGATGCACGGCGCAGGTGCTGTCGAATTGCTCTTTCGTCAAGCCCGCCTTGATCGCGATGCCGACCAGCTGGATCATCTCGCCCGCGTGATCCGCGACGATATGACATCCCAGTATGACGCGGGATTCCTTGTCGACGATCAGCTTCAGCAGCGTGCGCGCGGGCTTGTCGATGAAGGCGCTCTGCATGGGGCGGAACGAGGTGCAGTAGACCTCGATCTCGCGATCTTCCATCGCTTCTTCCTCGGTCATGCCGATCGTGCCGAGCTCCGGCTGGGTGAAGACGGCGGACGGGATCAGCTCGTGATCGACGGGGGTCTTGTTGCCCTTGAACACGGTTTCGGTGAAGGCCATGCCCTCGCGGATCGCGACCGGCGTCAGCTCGACCCGGCCGGTCACGTCGCCGATGGCGTAGATCGACGGCACCGAGGACTGCGAATATTCGTCCACCTCGATATTCCCGCCGCGCCCGAGTTTCACGCCCACATCCTCAAGCCCCATGTCCGAGGTCGACGGCTTGCGCCCCGTGGCGAAGAAGACGTGATCGAAGGTGCCGGTCCGTCCGTTCGACGCCTTGACCCAGATCCGCTTGCCCGCCGCGTCGCGGGTCTGCGATTTCGGATTGTCGCCCAGCCGCGACGAGGAATGGCTGACCTCGCTCACCGGGGCGCCCATGGCCGCGTCCGAGTTGGTGCCGCGCGGCAGGTCGTCCACGTTTTCTTCCAGGTCCATCTCGATGATGTTGGTGCCGGTGTGGATCTCGACGCCGCTGTCGCGGATCATTTCGGCCACCAGGCCCCGCGCCTCGCTGTCGAAGCCGCGCAGGATCTGGCCGCCGCGCAGGTAGATGGTCACGTCCACGCCCAGCCCGTTCAGGATGCAGGCGAATTCGCAGGCGATATAGCCGCCGCCGATGATCAGCACCGACTTGGGCAGCTTTTCCAGCAGGAACATGTCGTTCGACACCAGGCCCAGATCCGCGTTGGGCATGTCGGGTCGGACCGGATGGCCGCCACTGGCGATCAGGATGTGCTTGGCGGTCACGGTCTTACCGTCGGCCAGTTCGATCGTGTGCGCGTCCTTCAGCCGGGCGCGGCAATCGAAGATCTCGACATCCGACTTTTGCAGCATCGAGCGATAGACCTCTTCCAGGCGGTCCAGTTCGGAATGCAGCTTCTTGCGGAATTTGGGCCAGTCGAAGGCACCGATCTGCGCGTCCCAGCCGTAATGGGACGCCTCGTCCACCAGCTGGGGATAGCTCGATGCGAACACCATCAGCTTCTTGGGCACGCAGCCGCGGATCACGCAGGTGCCGCCCAGGCGGCTTTCCTCGGCCAGCGCCACGCGGGCGCCGGTTGCAGCCGAGGTGCGCGCGGCGCGCACCCCGCCAGAGCCGCCACCGATTACGAACAGGTCATAGTCAAAATCCGCCATGGGTCTTCCTTGTCATTCGCCCAGATCGGAGAACAGGTTGATCGTCTCCGCGAACTCGATCCGGTCTTCCTCGGTCGTCCCCTCGTTGATGTCCTGGATTTCGACACGTCCGTCGCCATGGCCCACCACCACGATGTCGCAGATATCGATGAACAGGCCATTCTCGACGACACCGGGGATCTGGTTCAGAACCAATGCAAGCTGCCTTGCGTTCCCGATATGCTTCAGATGCAGGTCCAGGATGTGATTGCCCTCATCCGTGACATAGGCCCGGTCGCCGTTCATCCGCAGGGTGATCTGGTCGCCCAGAACGTCCAGCGCGGTGATGGTTTCCTCCAGCAGGGCCTTGGTCGTTTGCCAGCCGAACGGGATGACTTCGACCGGCAGCGGGAAGGCCCCCAGGGTCTGGACGTGCTTCGACGGATCGGCGATTACCACCATGCGGTCGGATGCCGTGGCCACGATCTTTTCCTGCAGCAGCGCGCCGCCGCCGCCCTTGATCAGGTTCAGCTCGCCGTCGAACTCGTCCGCGCCGTCGATGGTGATGTCGAGCCAGCGCGCCTCGTCCAGCGAGATCACGTCGATGCCGACGTTGCGCGCCAGCTCGGCGGTGCGCGACGACGTGGGCACGCCCTTGATGCTCAGACCTTCGTTGCGCACCCGCTCGCCCAGGCATTGCACCAGCCACGCAGCCGTGCTGCCGGTGCCAAGGCCCACCTTCATGCCGCTTTCGATGAAGGCCGAGGCGCGCTTGGCCGCGACGAATTTGGCGGTGTCGATAGGCGATAGATCGGCGGACATGGGCGGCTCCCTCGCGATGCGCTGCCGCCTTATAAGCAAGTCGGCGGCGAGGGGCCATGCCAAAGCCGCCATCCCGGTCGCGGCATCGCCCGCCCGGCGGCCCGTTCGCGCTAGGCGGTGGCGGCGATCACCCGGTCCAGCGCGCCGCGCGGCACGATCACCAGCATCCCCGGCGCATGGAAATCCAGCCGCACCGGACCCGTCGCGCGGTTGGACGTCCCGATCCGGCCCGCGGGCTCGAGCGTCAGCCCGTCGATGGGCCACTCCAACCCCTCGGACCGCCCGCCCACCCGCGCCATGGGATAGAGCGACACCCGGGTGCCGGGCGCGAGGTCCAGCTCCAGGCTGGCGGGGACGGCGAAGACGATATCTTCGCGGCCCAGAAGGATGCACCGCCCGTCGAAACGGGACAGCGTGGTGCAGGCGGCAAGGGAGTGGTCGAACCGCCCGCCCAGGAAGCCGACGGCCAGGATCAGCGGCGCGCTGATCCGCTGCAGGCATTTTTCGAAGTCGGTCGTGTCCTGGTCGGGGATATGCACCAGTGCTTCGGGCGGCAGCTCGGCCCGCGCCAGGTCCGAGATCGAGTCCATGTCGCCCAGCACCAGCTCGGGCTGACGCCCGGCCGCCCGCACCCAATCCGCACCGCCATCCGCGGCCACCAGATAGGGCGCGCGGACCAGCGCGGCGTCGATATCCGCTGATTCGCACGGGCCCCCGCCCACGAGCGTCACGCCGCCACCGGAGCAGATCTTTTTATCCATTCTCGCGTCGGACCCAGCATTTATTGGAAAAGTCACATTATGGCCTCGAAAAGATACCCGACTTTTCTTGGTTCTGTTCATTTTCCGGAACCAATGCGTGGTAAACATAGCCTTGCTGGATCGGGGGAGAAAGCGAGTAGCGATGACTGGATCGAACAAGATATTGACCGTGTCCTACGGCACGTTCTCATGCACGTTGGAAGGCTTTGACCAGCCCTTCAACACGATGCAGTCGATCGCGGAATATTTCCGCGACCTGGCTGCCGAAGACAGGTATTTCGGGGCCGAGCCGCCGCAGCCTGACGCGCAGATGCTGCATCAGATCGCCGAGCGCGAAGTGCAGAAGCGGGTCGAAGCGCGCGTGCTCGACAACGGTGTGGCCTTGCGCCAGGTCGAATCGGGCAGCCCCAGGAAGCCCGCGCCGAAGCCGCTGGTCGACACCGCGCCCGCATCGGTCGAAGCCGAGGACGTGGACCGCTCGCCCTTCGCCTCGGGCGATGGCGACAGCGTGGCCGACAAGCTCAGCCGCATCCGCGCGGTGGTCGCGAAAGCGCGCGCCGAAAAGGCGACCTATGCCGAGGACGAGCCGGTCGAAGACGCGGTCCTGTCGGATTCGCTCGAGAAGGCGTTCGAAGGGATCGACGTCGAATTCAGCGCGACGGACGAAGACATCCCGGCCCAGGACGACGCGGACGAAACCGTCGACCTGGTCGGGTCGACCATCCTGACCGATCTTTCGGTTCCTGATTCGCCGAAGGCCGAAGAGGCCGAAGCCGCAGAGCGTGCTGCCGAGGAGGCCCGCGCCGCCCAGGAAGCCGAAGCTGCCGAGCGCGCTGCCGAGGAAGCCCGAGCCGCCCAGGAAGCCGAAGCTGCCGAGCGCGCTGCCGAGGAAGCCCGTGCCGCTCAGGAAGCGGAAGCCGCAGAACGCGCCGCAGAGGAAGCTCGCGCCGCCCAGGAAGCGGAAGCCGCCGAGCGTGCCGCCGAGGAAGCTCGCGCCGCCCAAGAAGCCGAAGCTGCCGAGCGTGCCGCCGAGGAAGCTCGCGCCGCCCAAGAGGCCGAAGCCGCCGAGCGTGCCGCCGAGGAAGCCCGCGCCGCCCAGGAAGCCGAAGCTGCCGAGCGCGCTGCCGAGGACGCCCGCGCTGCCGAAGACGCCGAAGCCGCCGAGCGTGCCGCCGAGGATGCCCGCGCCGCCCAGGAAGCCGAAGCTGCCGAGCGCGCTGCCGAGGAAGCCCGCGCTGCCGAAGAAGCCGAAGCCGCCGAGGAAGCCGAGACGGAAGAGCCGCAGCAGCTCGTGGAAGCTGCCGAAGAAGACGAGACCCCCGAGACTGCCGAGCAGCCGACGGCGCAGCCGGTCGCCCCCCAGGCTCCGGTCGCGCGGGTCATCAAGCTCAAGCGCCGCGATTTCGAGGCCGCGCTGGCCGCCGGTGACATCGAAGAGGTCGAAGACGACGAGGCCGCCGAGACCGATAGCGACGTGATCGCCGAAATCGACGTGGACGAAGAAGACCTGCCCGCCGCCGAAGCCTTCGGCCGCGACGATGCCGAGGAAGAAGACGAACTGACCGCGGGTATCCGCGACCTGGTCAGCGACGCCGGTCTCGACGCGGACGAGGAAGAAGACCTTGTCGCCGAATTGGCCGAGGTCGAGCGCGACGCACGGATGCTCGAAGCCGCCGAGCGCAAGCCCCACGCCCGCACGCTGGACGAAGTGATCGACAGCGAATTCGCGATGGAGCTGGGCACGGACACCGACGCGTCCGGTGACGAAGACGAGGACGACGACCGCGATGCGGACGATGATGCCGCCGCGTCCGGATCGCAAGTGGAAGGCGAGGCCGCGCTCGAGCGCCTGCTCGACAAGACCAACGCGCAGCTGGGGGATGCCGAAGGCAACCGCCGCCGCTCGGCCATCGCGCATCTGAAGGCCGCTGTCGCCGCGACCAAGGCCGATGACGGTCTGCGCGACAAGCGCAAGGAGCAGGACGACGAGGCGATCAGCCAGTTCCGTGACGATCTGGCCCAGGTCGTGCGTCCCAGCCGCCCCGCGGCAGGCCGCGACGGCGCCAGGGGCACCGAGCGCCCGCGCGATCCGCTGGCCGACCGTCCCGCCCCGCTGGTGCTGGTGTCCGAGCAGCGCGTGGATCAGCCCAATGGCAACGTCACGGTCAAGGTGACGCCCGCCCGCCCCAGCCGCGTGGCGACCGCGTCCGAGAAGCCGACCGAGACCCGGGCGCGCAGCGACGAAAGCTTCAGCGACTTCGCCCAGCGCGTCGGCGCGCAAGAGCTTCCCGACATCCTGGAAGCCGCCGCGGCCTATGCCAAGATCGTCGAGGGCCAGGAAGGCGTCACCCGTCCCGCCATGCTGCGCCGCGCCGCCAGCGCCGCCGAGGGCGAGATCAGCCGCGAGGAAGGTCTGCAAAGCTTCGGACAGCTGCTGCGCACCGGCCGCATCCACAAACTGGGCCAGGGCCAGTTCGCCATCGACGACAACGCCGAGGTGATCGAAAAGGCCCGCGCCGCGATGCACTGAGCCGCGACATGACAGACAGAAAAGGCGCCCGATGCGGCGCCTTTTTTCATTTCTAGGGGATCCTACCGGTCTTCATCGTCCGGAGGGGCCTGGCCCACGCCCATGAACACCGATTTGAACGGCAGGGCCCACAGGATCCCCAGCACGACGTAGATCAGCAGCTCGACCAGGATCGGCGGGCGGCCCAGCCAGGTCACGATGCTGGACGCCACGACGATATAGACCGGCAGCCCGATCAGCAGGATCACCAGCGACCAGCGCCGCTTTGCTTTGTGCGACAGCGCCATCAGTCGGCAAACGGGTCGCGGACCAGGATGGTGTCATCCCGCTCGGGTGAAGTGGACAGCATCGCCACCGGGCAGCCGATCAGCTCTTCGACGCGGCGCACGTACTTGATGGCGTTGGCGGGCAACTCGGCCCAACTGCGCGCGCCCGCCGTCGTTTCAGACCAGCCGGGCAATTCTTCGTAGACGGGCGTGCAGCGCGCCTGCTTGTCGGACGCGGTGGGAAGGTAATCCAGCCGCGCGCCGTCCAGCTCGTAGCCCGTGCAGATCTTCAGCGTCTCGAACCCGTCCAGCACGTCCAGCTTGGTCAGCGCGATGCCGGCGATCCCAGAAATGGCGCAGGTCTGGCGCACCAGGCAGGCATCGAACCAGCCGCAACGGCGCTTGCGCCCGGTGGTGGTGCCGAATTCATGCCCGCGCTCGCCCAGGCGCTGGCCGTCTTCGTCGTGCAGCTCGGTCGGGAACGGGCCTTCGCCCACGCGGGTGGTATAGGCTTTCACGATGCCCAGCGTGTAGCCCACGGCGCTCGGACCCATGCCGGTGCCCGTGGCCGCCTGCCCGGCGATGACGTTGGACGACGTGACGAAAGGATAGGTACCGAAATCGATGTCCAGCAGCGCCCCCTGCGCCCCTTCGAACAGGATGCGTTTGCCCTGCGCCCGCTTCTCGGCCAGGACCTTCCAGACGGGCGCGGCGTAGGGCAGGATCTGCGGAGCGATGTCGCGCAGGCTGTCCAGCAGGGCGTCGCGGTCGATGGGCTCCAGCCCCAGACCGTTGCGCAGGGCGTTGTGGTGGACCAGGGCGCGCTCGACCCGAGTGACCAGCGTGGCATCGTCGGCCAGGTCGGCGACGCGGATCACGCGGCGGCCCACCTTGTCCTCGTAGGCGGGGCCGATTCCTCGCCCGGTCGTGCCGATCTTGGCGACCGCGTTCTGGTTCTCGCGGGCGCGGTCCAGCTCGCCGTGGAAGGGCAGGATCAGCGGGGTGTTCTCGGCGATCATCAGCGTCTCGGGCGTGATCTCGACCCCCTGCGCGCGGATGCCCGCGATCTCTTTCACCAGGTGCCAGGGGTCCAGCACGACACCGTTGCCGATGACGCTGAGCTTGCCGCGCCGCACCACGCCCGAGGGCAGCGCGTGCAGCTTGTAGACCTCGCCGTCGATGACCAGGGTATGGCCCGCGTTGTGGCCGCCCTGGAACCGGGCGATCACGTCGGCCCGTTCGCTCAGCCAATCGACGATCTTGCCCTTGCCCTCGTCGCCCCACTGGGCGCCAACGACCACCACATTCGCCATCGCGTGTCCTTCCATCGCAAAATGCGTGCCACTCTTATCCGGGCGATGGCCCGTGCGAAACCACCAAATGCGCGCGCCGGGCGCCGCGCCAAGGGGGTTGCGGCGCGGGCGCGCGGCCTCTAGATACCGCCTGTCCGCGCGTCCGAAGTGAGCCCCCGATGGAAAATATCGTCCTTGTCGTCCACCTGATCCTGGCTTTGTGCCTGATTGGCGTGGTGCTGCTGCAGCGCTCGGAGGGCGGCGGCCTTGGCATGGGCGGCGGCGGGGGCGGCGCCATGTCCAGCCGCGCGGCGGCCACGGCCTTGGGCAAGATCACCTGGGCGCTGGCGATCTGCTTCATCGCCACGTCGATCACGCTGACCGTGCTGGCGGCGCAGAATGCCGCGGGCACATCGGTCATCGACCGGCTGGGCGGATCGGACACGACCGAGGACGCGGCGCCGACGCCGACCCTGCCCGAAGGCGACGGCCTGCTGCCGCCGAGCCCCGGCGATGCCCCCTTGGTCCCGCCCCGCGCCGAATAATCACCGCAATATCTAGCGGTGCGGTTGCGCAAGCGCGCCTTTTCTTGTAATTCTCAAATCCCGTGATGGGGCGAGTCGACGTCGCCCCGAGTGCAGGATCTTGGCCCCGAGCAGGCCGCCAATCACGGGGGACGTCACCAATATGGCGCGATATGTTTTCATCACCGGCGGTGTGGTTTCCAGCCTTGGCAAGGGGCTTGCCTCGGCCGCGCTGGGTGCGCTTCTCCAGGCGCGCGGGTTTTCGGTGCGGCTGCGCAAGCTCGATCCCTACCTGAACGTCGATCCCGGCACGATGAGCCCGTTCGAGCACGGCGAGGTCTTCGTCACCGATGACGGGGCCGAGACGGACCTGGACCTGGGCCATTACGAGCGTTTCACCGGCGTGGCCGCGCGCAAGACCGACAGCGTGTCGTCGGGCCGGATCTATTCGAACGTATTGGAAAAGGAACGCCGCGGCGACTACCTGGGCAAGACGATCCAGGTCATCCCGCACGTCACCAATGAAATCAAGGACTTCCTGACCATCGGCGCCGACGAGGTCGATTTCATGCTGTGCGAAATCGGCGGCACCGTGGGCGACATCGAGGGCCTGCCCTTCTTCGAGGCGATCCGCCAGTTCGGCCAGGAACGCCCGCGCGGGCAATGCATCTTCATGCACCTGACGCTGCTGCCCTGGATCGCCGCATCGGGCGAGCTGAAGACGAAGCCGACGCAGCACTCGGTCAAGGAACTGCGCTCGATCGGCATCGCGCCCGACGTGCTCGTCTGCCGGTCCGAGCGCTTCATCCCCGAGAAAGAGCGCGAGAAGCTGGCGCTGTTCTGCAACGTGCGCCCCGACAGCGTGATCGCCGCCTACGATCTGAAATCGATCTACGAAGCACCGCTGGCCTATCACCGCGAAGGCATGGACCAGGCGGTGCTGGACGCGTTCGGCATCTCGCCCGCGCCCAAGCCCAATCTCAGCCGCTGGGAAGACGTGGCCGACCGCGTGTTCAATCCCGAAGGCGAGGTCACCGTTGCCATCGTCGGCAAGTACACGCAGCTGGAAGACGCCTATAAATCCATCGCCGAGGCCCTGACCCATGGCGGCATGGCCAACCGGGTGAAGGTCAAGATCGAGTGGGTGGATGCCGAGCTGTTCGAACGCGAGGACGCGGCGCCGCACCTGGAAGGCTTCGATGCGATCCTGGTGCCCGGCGGCTTTGGCGAGCGGGGCACCGAGGGCAAGATCAAGGCCGCGCAATTCGCGCGCGAACACAAGGTGCCTTACCTCGGTATCTGCCTGGGGATGCAGATGGCGGTCGTGGAAGCGGCGCGCAACCTGGCCGGTCTGAAGACGGCCGGTAGCCAGGAATTCGACCACGAATCCGGCGCCGCGCGGTTCGAGCCGGTGATCTTCCACCTGAAGGAATGGATCAAGGACAACCAGACCATCGCCCGCGACGTGCTCGACGACAAGGGCGGCACCATGCGGCTCGGGGCGTTCACCGCGACGCTGAAGGAAAATTCGAAAGTGGCCGAGATCTACGGTACGCACCGGATCGAAGAGAGGCACCGCCACCGCTACGAGGTGGACGTGAAGTACCGCGAAAGGCTGGAAGAGCACGGCGTGTGCTTTTCCGGCATGTCGCCGGACGGCCGCCTGCCCGAGATCGTCGAGATCGCGGATCACCCGTGGTTCATCGGTGTGCAGTTCCACCCAGAGTTGAAGTCCAAGCCCTTCGCACCGCATCCGCTCTTCGCCGATTTCGTGCGCGCGGCCAAGGAAATCAGCCGCCTGGTGTAGCTACTTCGTGATGGAACGATCTGCCTGTCGGCGCATTGGCCCGGCAGTTGTAACCATCACGCATGGAGTGACCAGATGAACAAGAACGAAGCCAAAGGCACCGCAAAAGACCTGAAGGGCACCGTCAAGGAAGCCGCGGGCAAAGCCACCGGCAACAAGGAAATGGAAGCTGAAGGCAAGGCCGAGCAGGTCGAGGGCAAGGCCCAAAAAACCGTCGGCGAAGCCGAAAGCGCCCTGAAGGGCAAGTAAGAACATGGGCGGCAGGGAAACCTGCCGCCTGTTTCACTGAACCCGGGCCGACGCGTCGGGGAGCGACCCGAATGGCGTTGGTTTCCGGGCTTGGTATGGCGCGCTGCGGCATGGCGGAGCGAGTCGCGACTACTTTTCGGCCCACGCGGACAGCCAAGCCAAATGTCACGCGCCTAGGCGCAATCCCCGGAAATCATCTTGTGTATCGAAAACGGCAGTTCCGCTGCCGTCGTATCTCCACGAACGATGACAGGGCACAATCCGCCTGATTACGCCCGCATGAAATAGATCAGAAATCCAGCGTGATCTGCCGGGTGATGCCCACCCGCAGCCCGTACTGATCGCGGTCGCCGTTCTGCACGATGGGGCTGTCTTCGGCGTCGCCGGTGAAGCGGTCCCAGGTCACGGCCCCCTCGACGCCCCATTTCTCGTTCAGCTCATAGGTCGCGCCCAGTTCCAGACCGGCGCTCAGGACGCCGCCATCGGCGTCATAGGCGTCGAATGCGCTGGCCGCGGCTTCGCCCGGGGACACGCTGAAATAGGTGTCGGCATATTTGCCCGATCCCACGAAGACGCGCGGGCCCAGCGACAGGGTCAGTCGATCGGTGGGATAGACCTTGAAGTCGGCGCCAAGCTCGCCCACCAGCGCCTCGTGTCCGACAACGCCGTAGCGCATGTCGGCAAAGGCATCGACGCGATAGGATGTGTAGCCAAGGCCCAGGCCCAGCTCCAGCGACGTGTCCACGTCCTCGAGCCCCGCCAGCTCCGCGTTGTCGTCGGCGGTCCGCTCGTCGACGAAGCGGAACGATCCGCGCAGACCGATGCCGTAACGCGGATCATTGGGGTCCGCGCTGCCGAATTCGCGGCCGAACAGGCGCGCGTATTGCAGGCTGAAGCCGAAGTCGGGTCCGATCGTGTAGTCATCCGATCCGAAATAGTCGGGCGCGGTCGCCACGCCACCGCGCAGGGTGAAGATCAGGTCCGGGCTGGATGCGGGCGCCACGTAAAGCGGCTGCGGCTCTTCCACGGGCAGCGACAGGTCGCCCGCCACGGCCATGCCGGGCAGAAAGGCGATCAGGGCAACGGGGACGAATCGGACCATGGGATATCCACTGCAGACAACTTGGAGAATAGATAGCCACTGCAACGGCTTCCGAACAGGGGCAAGTGCACAATTCGTTGTTTTCCCGGCAGGCCTTGGCCCGGCGCCACACTCGACCTAAATGCAGTCCATGTTTGATGATCTTCTGAAACGACTGATCGCGCCCGCGCCCGAACAACTGCCCGAGGCGGATGCCCGCCTGTCCCTGGCGGCCCTGCTCGTGCGCATCGCCAAAGCCGACGGCGATTATGCCACCGCCGAAATCGACCGCATCGACCGCATGCTGTGCGAACGCTACGGCTTGGACACCCAAGACGCCGCCGGTCTGCGCCGCGAAGCCGAGGCGCTTGAAGCCGAAGCGCCCGATACCGTGCGCTTTACCCGCGCCATCAAGGACAGCGTCGCCTATGACGACCGTCTTGGCGTCATCGAAGCGCTCTGGGCGGTGGTTGCCGCCGATGGCGTGCGCGACGACGAGGAAAATTCTCTCATGCGGATGATCGCGCCGATGCTGGGCGTGAACGACCGCGACAGCAACATGGCCCGGCGCCGGGTCGAGGCGCGCGGCTGACCGCGTCACCGGCGTTGCAATCGCGCGGGTTTTCCGCCCTACTCCGGCGCAGCCAAGCCTGAGGGGTCCGCTTTTCCGTGTCCGATACGCCCGTTCTGTCCATCCGTGACCTGCACAAGTCCTTCGGCGCGCTCGAAGTTCTCAAGGGCGTCGACCTGACCGCCCCCAAGGGCCACGTCGTGTCGCTGATCGGATCGTCCGGGTCGGGCAAGTCCACCCTTCTGCGCTGCGCCAACCTGCTGGAAGACAGCCAGCAGGGCGATATCGCCTTCGAAGGCGAAAGCGTGAAGTGGAAGGGCAGCGGGCCCGACCGCAAGCCCGCCGACCCCAAGCAGGTGACACGCATCCGGACGAACCTGTCGATGGTCTTCCAGCAGTTCAACCTGTGGTCGCACATGACGATCCTGCAGAACGTGATGGAAGCGCCCGTGACCGTGCTGGGCCGCGACCGCGGCGATGTCGAGCAAGCCGCGCGCGGCTACCTGGCGAAGGTGGGCATCGGCGACAAGTGCGACGCCTATCCGGCGCAACTGTCGGGCGGCCAGCAGCAACGCGCCGCCATCGCGCGCGCGCTCTGCATGGAGCCCCGCGCCATCCTGTTCGACGAGCCCACATCCGCGCTGGACCCCGAGCTGGAACAGGAAGTCGTGCGCGTCATCCAGGGCCTGGCCGAAGAAGGCCGCACCATGGTCATCGTGACCCACGACATGGCCATGGCGCGCGATTGCTCGGACCACGTGATCTTCCTGCACAAGGGCCTGGTCGAAGAAGAGGGCGCGCCCGACAAGCTGTTCGGATCCCCCGAAAGCGAACGCCTGCGCGGCTTCCTGTCCTCGGTCACCGCCTGATCGACTCCCGCGAAGCCTTGCGGGATGCGCCCCTGCATGCCGGGCAGGGCGTCCGGATTGACAAGCGCCGCCATCGCGCGCGCCGCAGGCGTCATCTTCTGCCTGTGACAATCGGTGAGCCTGGGCCCCCAAGCTGCTGCTGCAGACACCATGAGAAGATCTTCCTCGTCTGGGGCAACGACTAGAGTCAGAACGCATCCGCAAGCCTCAACCGCACCACGCCGCCGGAATACGCCAATTGCCAGGGCGTCCTGAAAACGGGCGACACGTGCTGAAAACATGCGCCGGGCGTCGCTTTCCGTAGCGTCGTCCGGCTGAAACCCTTGCCAAGGTCGGCGCGATTTCTCAACGTCGCGTCCGTCAAGATCACTGCGGAGCACCGCAGGACGGAACCAAGGGAGACCCCGATGAGAAGACTTATCCTTACCACCGCCGCCATCGCGCTGTCGGCGGGCGCCGTATTCGCCGCCGCGCACGAGCAGACCGTACGCCTGGGCACCGAAGGCGCCTATGCCCCCTACAACTTCCTGAATGACGCGGGCGAGGTCGACGGCTTCGAGCGCGAGCTGGGCGACGAGCTCTGCGCGCGCGCCGAGCTGACCTGCGAATGGGTCACCAACGAATGGGACTCGATCATCCCCAACCTGGTGTCGGGCAACTACGACGCCATCATCGCGGGCATGTCGATCACCGAGGAACGCGACGAGGTCATCGATTTCTCGGCGCCCTACACCCAGCCCGACCCGTCGGTCTACGTGGCCGCGTCCGAAGATATCGACCTGTCCTCGGCCGTGATCGCGGCGCAGGCGGGCACGATCCAGGCCAGCGAAGTCGCCTCGATGGAAGGCGCGGTGCTGGTCGAATTCGCCACCCCCGAGGAAACCGTCGCCGCCGTGAAGAATGGCGAAGCCGACGCGGTCCTGGCCGACAAGGCGTTCCTGGTGCCCGTGGTCGACGCCGACCCCGAGCTGATGATGGTCGGCGAAGACGTCCTGCTGGGCGGCGGCATCGGCATGGGCTTCCGCGAAAGCGACGCCGAGCTGCGCGAAAAGTTCACCGCCGCCATCGAGTCGATGAAGGAAGACGGCTCGCTGAACGCGCTGATCGAAAAGTGGCTGCCAGAGTCGGCCACGTTCTGAAGCAACACACGGAACGGCGCCCCCGCGCGCCGTTCCGACCCCGCTTGACAGGGGGGCCGCATCCGCCGACGCTGCCGCTGCCCATGCAGTTGATCTTTCCGAAAATACTCCCGCCACGCCAGCCGCCCGCCCCAGGCCCGGCCGGTCGCGTGCGATGAACTGCGCCGATCCCGCCACGCTGGACGGTCTGGCCTGGCTCGCCTGCTACCTGACCACCGGCAAGCACATGGCGTTCTACGGCTCGTTCGGAACGGTCCTGCTGCTGCTCGCGATCACCGCGCCGACGGCACTGTTGTTCGGCCTGGGCGGCGCCATTGCCGCGCGCTCGCGCATCCTGCCGCTGCGCGCCTTCGGCAAGACCTATATCGCCATCGTGCGCGGCGTGCCCGACATCGCCTTCTTCCTGTTCTTCGTCATCGCGCTGGACCAGGGGCTGGAATACCTGCGCCACCAGGTGCTCTGCCCCGGTTGGGACCAGCCGATCCGCCAGGGCAGCGATTTCGTCGTCTGCCAGGCCGCGAAACTGCCACTGGGCACCGCGCCGCAATGGCAGCACGAGGTTTACGGCTTCCTGCTGGCCATGTTCACCTTCGCCATCGTGTTCGGCGCCTTCGCGGCCAACGTGCTCTTCGGCGCGATGATGGCGGTGCCGCGCGCCCAGCTCGAGACCGCCGAGGCCTACGGGCTGACCCGTGCCCAGACCTTCCGCCGCATCCTGATGCCGCAGATGTGGGTCTACGCGCTGCCGGGGCTGTCGAATCTGTGGATGGTGCTGATCAAGGCGACGCCGTTGCTGTTCCTGCTGGGGGTCGAGGACATCGTCTACTGGGCGCGCGAACTGGGCGGCACCAAGACGCCGAACTTCACCGACTATCCCCATGGCGACTGGCGGATGTGGTACTTCCTGGCGCTTCTGGTCTTCTACCTGCTGCTGACCAAGGTCAGCGAAAGCGTGCTCGAGCGGCTGATGAAGCGCCTCACCTACGGCCAGGCGACGACCGGGGGCATGACCGCATGAGCTGCGCCGAAACCATCCAGGACTACGCCCTGCGCTCGATCGGCATCGGCGAGCGGCTGTTGCCGCGCAGCGACTTCACCCTGTGCGAGCAATTCGTGCTGATCGGCTCGGGCATGATCTGGAACATCTATTTCGGCGTCGTGGCCCTCTCGACGGGATTCTTCCTGGCCGTGGCGCTGGCGGTCGGCAAGGCGTGCAGGACTCCCCTGGCCCGGATCCCGTCGGAATGGACCATCTTCATCTTCCGCGGCTCGCCGCTCTTCATCCAGTTCTTCTTCGCCTATTTCCTGTTCCTGTCGCTGAAATCCACGCACCCGATCTTCGATCCGCTGACCGCCGCCTGGGCGGGCGCGCTGATCGTGCTGTTCCTGAACACCGCCGCCTATTCGGGCGAGATCTTCTACGGCGCGCTGCGCTCGATCCCCAAGGGCGACATGGAAGCGGCCGAGGCCTACGGGCTGACCGGCTTCACCAAGTTCCGCCGCATCACCTTCCCGACCATGCTGCGCCTGGCCTGGCCCGCCTACACGA
The DNA here is from genome assembly GCF_016412875.1 of Palleronia pontilimi. GTDB lineage: Bacteria > Pseudomonadota > Alphaproteobacteria > Rhodobacterales > Rhodobacteraceae > Palleronia > Palleronia pontilimi. The sequence goes on from NZ_JAEKPD010000001.1 coordinate 93,088, forward strand.
ACGAGGCGATCTTCCTGTTTCATGCCACCACGCTGGTCTATTTCTCCGGATTCCCGGCCTGGCAGCAGCGCGGGGACGCGCTCTACTACGCCAGCTACTTCGCCGACAAGACCTTCAACCCGTTCGTGCCCTACCCGATCCTGGCGGGCTATTTCATCGTGCTGACGCTCTGCGTCGTGACGCTGTTCGCGTGGGCGTCGAGGCGGCTGAACCGCCACCTGCCGCAAGAGGCGCGCAAACGCATGACGCTGCGCCCCAGCTTCATGCGATAGGGCGCGCCCGTCCCTTCATCTTTCCAGAAATACCTCGGGGTGCGGGGCAGCGCCCCGCTCCGCCCTAAGCCTTCAGCACCGCGCCGGGGTTCAGGATCCCTTTCGGGTCCAGCGCCGCCTTGATCGCGCGCATCGCCTGCAGCTTGGCCGGATCGCCGTAGCGCTCCAGCTCGGCCACCTTCAGCCGCCCTACCCCGTGCTCGGCCGAGAAGGACCCGCCCCGCTCGGCCACCGCGTCGTCAACGATACGGCGCAGATCGCCAGCCATAGCCTTGTAATCGGCCTTGGCGTGACCCTCGGGCGGGAACAGGTTGTAATGCAGGTTGCCGTCGCCCAGGTGGCCGAAGGCGTTGATCCGCAGGTCGGTGACGGCGCGCAGGCGCGGGGCGCAGGCGTCCAGGAAACCGGGGATCTCGGACAGCGGCAGCGAGATGTCGTTGGACACGATGGCGCCGATGCGCTTGTTCGCCTCGGGGATGGTCTCGCGCACCGCCCACAACTCCTGGCGCTGCGCCTCGCTGGACGCGATGACGCCGTCGCTGACCAGCCCAGCCTCGAACGCTTGGGTGAACAGCGTCTCCAACACCTCTGCCGGGTCGTCGCGCGCGCCGAGTCCCAGGTCGATCAGCACGCACCAGTCCGGCACGTCCGCGAAGGGCTGCTTCACCGGCAGGCCGGTCTCGGCCAGGAACCGCAGCCCCTGCCCCGAGATCAGCTCGAACGCCGAAACGCCGCCCAGGGCCTGTGCTTGGCCCAACAGCGACAGCGCCGCGCGGGGGCTTTCGACCACCATCATCGCCGTGCCCTGCCGCGCGGGGATCGGGAACAGGCGCAGAGCCGCGGCGGTGATGATGCCCAGCGTGCCCTCGGCCCCGATCAGCAGGTTGCGCAGATCGTAGCCGGTATTGTCCTTCCGCAGCCGCTTCAGCCCGTGAAAGACCTCGCCCGTGGGCAGCACGGCCTCGATCCCAAGGCACAGATCGCGCGCATTGCCGTAGCGCAGCACGTTCACGCCGCCCGCGTTGGTGGCCAGCAGCCCGCCGATCCGCGCCGTGCCCTCGGACGCCAGCGATAGCGGGAACAGCCGGTCCGCGTCGCGGGCCGCGGCCTGCACATCGGCCAGGATCGCGCCCGCTTCGACCACGGCCACGTTTTCGTCGGGCCAGATACCCCGGACCTTGCGCATCCGCTCGAGGCTCAGCAGGATCGGATCGCCCTGCTCCATCAGTTGCCCGCCGACCAGCCCAGTGCCCCCGCCCCAGGGCACGACGGCGATGCCATGCGCGCCCGCGAAGCGCACCACGCGCGCGACCTCGTCCGTGTCGCGTGGGGCGACCACGGCACCCGCGACGCCTGCCCAGGTACCGCGCGGCTCGCTCAGGTAGCTGTCGGACGGATCGCGCAGCGCGCCATCGGACAGCTCGCGCGCCAGCGCGTCCCGCAAATCAGGCGTCAGCGGATGGGTCATTCGTCGCGCAGGAATTCCGGCTTCAGCACGACCACGGTGGGCCGGTCCGGCAGGCTGCGCAGGCTGACCTCCATGCTGGAGGCATCGCGCACATCGATGTCGAAATCGCCGCCGATCCCGTCCAGGAAGCGCGACAGCGTGGCCAGCCCGAACCAGTGCATCGGGATCACGACCGAGCTTTTCAGCCGCTGCAACGTCTCGATCATGGTCGGCAGATCGACGGTCATCCCGCCATCCACCGCCGCCATCACCACGTCCAGCCGCCCCAGGGCCGCGAATTGCGCGTCGTCGGGCTTGTGGTGCAGGTGGCCCAGATGCCCGATGCACAGGCCCGCCACCTCGAACACGAAGATCGAGTTGCCGTATTTCTCGACCCCCGTGCCCCTGCGAATATCGGTGGGCACGTTGCGCACGCGCATCTCGCCCACCATTCGGTTGTGCAGGTTCGGCTCAAGGCTGTCGCCCCACCCTTCCAGCAGGTTCGGGATGCGCGGATCGGGGCGCAGCGTCCAGTGGCTGGAATGGGCGTGGTTCATGGTGGCGATGTCGGGCACCAGGTCGGTGGGGCCCAGAAAGCCGTTGTAATCGGTGACCGCCGTGGTGCCGTCGGGCGCCTGGATCAGGAACATCGAGTGGTCGAGGTAACTGATCCGCGCCGTGAAATCGTCGGCCAGCGGCGCTTGCCAGCTTGCCTTGTGGACGTATTCGATGCCGGGTGCCGCGTCGGCGATGGCGATGCAATGGCTGCCCATCCGGTCCTGGGCATGGCTCAAGGTGGGAAGAAGGGTCAGGAAAGCGGCGAGGCACAGGCGCATGGCGGGTCTCCGGCTGGGGGTGATGGCAGCCTAGCCGCCACGTCCCAGCGCGCCAACGCGGAAATTCGTCGCGCGTCAGGCGGCGTCGGTCTTGCCGCGGCGGTCGGCGCGCAAATTGGCGTAAAGCACGTGGTTGCGCCAGCGACCCGCGATCTGCAGATAGCTTTGCGCGACGCCTTCGTACTTGAAGCCAGCGCGCTCCAGCACCCCGCGCGACGCGGCGTTTTCGGGCAGGCAGGCGGCTTCGACCCGGCTGAGATCCATCTTGAAGAAGGCGTAATGCACGATGCCAGCGATGGCTTCGGTCATGTAGCCCTGCCGCGCGTGGGCTTCGCCGATCCAGTAGCCCAGCGTGCCCGATTGGGCCGGGCCGCGGCGCACGTTGTCCAGCGTGATCGCGCCCACCAGGGACTTGTCGCTGCGCCGGATCATGAACAGCGGGATCGCGGTCTCGTTACGGATCGAGCGATTCGCCCAGTAGACACGGTTGGTGAAGCTCTTGCGGGTCAGGTGGTCGTCGGCCCAGGTCGGCTCCCACCGTTTCAGGAAGTCGGCGCTGCGGCGGCGCAGGTCGCTCCAGGCGCCGTAATCGCCATGCTGGGGCGGGCGCAGGGTCAGCCGGTCGGTTTCGACCGTCAACTTGCGACGCCCCAGCGCCATCAGGCCGCCAGTCGACCCATCAGAGTGCCAAGCTCGGGCGCGCCATCGACGGGCCCGTAAAGCGCCATCGCCGCATTCGTGTCCAGCGCCAGCCGCCCGCCGAAATCGCGCACATCGCCCGTGGTCACAGCGTCGATGCGGGCGATCGTCTCGTTCAGGTCGAGCACCCGGCCCCAGATGGCGATCAGCCGGGCCAGCCGTTCGGCGCGCGACGACGGGCTTTCCAGCCCCATCAGCAGGCCGGCCTTCATCTGGGCCCGTGCGCGCGCCACTTCGGCGGGGTTCACGTCATCGGCCGCGCGCTTGATCTCGTCGATGGTCAGCAACGCCAGTTCGCTCGCCTGCTCGGCCGAGGTGCCCGCATAGATCGTCATCAGCCCGGCATCGTCGAAGGCGCCCGATTGCGCGAAGATCGAATAGCACAGGCCCCGCTTTTCGCGCAGCTCCTGGAACAGGCGCGATGACATGCCGCCGCCCAGCGCGTTGGCGTGGATCTGGGCCGTGTAGAAGTCGTCGTCGCGGTAGCTGGGCGCGTTGAAGCCCAGGGTGAAATGCACCTGCTCCAACTCGCGCGCTTCGCGACGCTCGCCGCCGATGAAGCGGGCGGGCTTGGCGGGGGCGCTTGGGCGGGCTTCCAGGTGGCCGAAGGCCGCTTCGGCGAAGCGCACGACCGCGTCGTGATCCACCGCACCGGCCGCCGCAATGATCATGTCGCCGGGCCCGTAGCGTTCGCGCACGAAGCCCGCCAGGTCGTCGCGGCCGAAGGACAACACACGCTCGCTCGGCCCCAGGATCGACCGGCCGATGGGCTGGTCAGGGAACGCGGCTTCCTGCAGCCAGTCGAAGACGATGTCGTCGGGCGTGTCGAAGACCTGGCCGATTTCCTGCAGGATCACGCCGCGCTCGATCTCGATCTCGCGCGGATCGAAGGTGGGGTTCAGCACGATATCGCTGATCACGTCCAGCGCCAGCGGCACATCGGTTTCCAGCACGCGGGCGTAGAAGGCCGTCATTTCGCGGCTGGTATAGGCGTTGATGTAGCCGCCCACGTCCTCGATCGCCTCGGCGATCTGCAGGGCATTGCGCCGCTCGGTGCCCTTGAAGGCCATGTGTTCCAGGAAATGCGCGATGCCGTTCTGTTCGGCCCGCTCGTGGCGGCCACCGGCGGTGATCCAGATGCCGACACTGGCGGATTTCAGGCCGGGCATGGCCTCGGTCACGATGCGCAGACCGTTGGACAGGGTGTGAAGCTCGGGCGTCATGCAAGGCGCTTTTCAATGAGGGTTTTCATCGCGTCAACGTCGTTGGCGATGCGGGTCAGGCGTTCGTCGCGCTCGAAGAGGTCCGCCATGCGGGGCGGCAGCGCGGGCCGCGCGCCGGTGGCGGCTTCGACCGCGTCGGGGAATTTCGCGGGATGCGCGGTGGCGAGCGTTATCATGGGCGTTTGGGCCAGGTGCTCTTCGGCGACCTTCACGCCGACGGCGGTGTGGGGGCACAGCACCTCGCCCGTGCGGGCGTGCATGGCGCGGATGGTCGCGGCGGTGTCGTCTTCGCTGCAGCGCCCCGAATCGTAATCCTCGCGCAGCGCCTGCAATGCGCCCTGGCTGACCGGGAAGCCGCCCGCGTCGCGCAGCTCGTCCATCAGCTGGCTGACCGCCTTGCCGTCGCGCCCGTAGGCCATGAAGAGCGCGCGCTCGAAGTTCGAGCTGACCTGGATGTCCATCGACGGGCTGATCGTGGGCTGCACGCCGTCCTTGCGATGCTCGCCCGTGGCAAGCGTGCGGTGCAGGATGTCGTTGCGGTTGGTGGCGATCACCAGCCGGTCGATGGGCAGACCCATCCGCTTGGCGATCCAGCCCGCGAAGACGTCGCCGAAATTGCCGGTGGGCACGGTGAAGCTGACGCGGCGCTGGGGCGCGCCCAAGGCCACGGCCGAGGCGAAGAAATAGACCACCTGCGCCAGCACCCGCGCCCAGTTGATCGAGTTGACAGCCGTCAACCCCACCCGGTCGCGGAAGGCGTGATCGTTGAACATGGCCTTCACCGCCGCCTGGCAATCGTCGAAATCGCCGTCAACGGCGATCGCGTGGACATTCGCCTCGGTCGGGGTGGTCATCTGGCGGCGCTGCACCTCGCTGACCCGGCCATGCGGATACAGGATGAAGCATTCCACGTTTTCGAGCCCCCGGAACGCTTCCATCGCGGCCGAACCGGTGTCGCCCGACGTGGCGCCGACGATGGTGATGCGGTCGCCCTTGCGGCGCATGGCGTCCTGGAACAGCTGGCCGATCAGCTGCATGGCGAAATCCTTGAACGCCAGCGTGGGGCCGTGGAAGAGCTCGAGCAGGAAATGATTGGGCCCCAGCTGGACCAGCGGCGCGCGGGCGTCGTGGCCGAAGCCGGCATAGGCGCGATCGATCAGGTCCTTCAGATGCGCGGGCTCCATGCCGGTGAAGGGCTGCATGACGCGCAGCGCGATGTCTTCGTAAGGCTGGCCCGCCATGGCGGCGATCTGGGCTTGCGTCAGGGTCGGGATCTCGGCCGGGACGTAAAGGCCGCCATCGCGCGCAAGCCCCGCCAGCATGGCGCCTTCGAAATCCAGCTCGGGCGCCTGCCCGCGAGTCGAGACATAGAGCATGTCGGTCCTTACGTTTGACGTCTTGCCATACGCGACAGCAGAAGCACTGTCATCCCCGCCCAGATCGCGGCCAGCGAAAACCAGGTGATGGCGTATTGCAGGTGATCGTTGGGGATCGCGGTGGTGCCGACCGGCAGCGGCAGGACGCCCGGCAGCGCTTGCGCCCGGGCGACGACCAGCAGCGGTTCTGAGTCCAGGGCTTGGGCCATGGCGGGCAGGTCGCGGGCGAACCAGATATTCGCGGCCATGTCCGGCGCGGGGGTGAAGCCGTCCACCTCGTCGGGCCAGAGCAGGTTGCCGGTGACGTCCAGGTCAGTGGGCGGGCGCGGCGCGTCCTTCTGCGCGGTGGGTATGGCCCCCAGATCCACGAGGATGCGGCGGGAGGCGTCCGTCTCGAAGGCCGAGACGACGCGATAGGACGGGCCGAACGCCTCGGACGTGGTCAGGACGTGGATCTCGTCGCCCGTGGTCCGCCCCGAGACCGTTACGGGCAGGTATTCGTCGCGCTCTTCGGTCGGTGCGTCGGGAAGGGCCACGGGCGTGTCCGCGATGCGCGTCTCGATCCGGTCTAGGATGGCGGTCTTCCACGCCAGCCGCTGCACCTGCCAGATGCCCAAGCCCAGCAGCAGGGCCAGCCCGCCCGTGGCGAAGATCGCGAAACCGATAATGCGCAAGCGCGTGCCTTTCGTCGCAGCAAAAAGGGCGCCGATGCCGCGCCCTTTTTCGTTGGTGTCAGTGGGGTCGGAACGGACCGATCACGATCCCCAGATATAGATCGACGCGAACAGGAACAGCCAGACCACGTCCACGAAGTGCCAGTACCAGGCGGCGGCTTCGAACCCGATATGCTTTTCGGGCGTGAAGTGGCCCGCGCGGACCCGCAGGTAGCACACGAACAGGAAGATCGTGCCGATGATCACGTGCGCGCCGTGAAAGCCCGTCGCCATGAAGAAGTTGGCGCCGTAGATGTTGCCCGAGAAGCCGAAGGCCGCGTGGCTGTATTCGTAGGCCTGGAAGAACGTGAAGATCACGCCCAGGATCACCGCGATCAGGATGCCGTTGCGCAGATCCTTGCGGTTGTCCTCGTGCACCAGCGCGTGGTGCGCCCAAGTCGCCGCCGCGCCCGAGCACAGCAGGATCAGCGTGTTGATGAGCGGCAGGTGCCAGGGATCGAAGGTCTCGATCGAGGGGGGCGGCCATTGCCCTTCGGAAAACGTCTCCATCGGGTACATTGCATGCTTGAAGAACGACCAGAACCAGGCGGCGAAGAACATGACCTCGGACATGATGAACATGATGAAGCCGTAACGCAGGCCGATACGCACGACGGGCGTGTGGTCGCCTTCGTTCGATTCGGCCACAACGTCCGACCACCAGCCGAACATCACGTAGAGCACCACGGCCAGGCCGATGAAGAACATGAACGGCGTCATCCCCTTCATCCACAGCACGGCGCCGAACAGCATGACGAAGCCGCCGACCGATCCCAGGAACGGGTACAGCGACGGGGGAAGGATGTGATAATCGTGGTTCTTTTCGTGCGCCATGGGCGGGACCCCTCGTTTGGGCTTAATTGGTGTTCAGCGCGGCTTGGCTCGCGTTGTCCGGCAGATCAATCTCATAGAAGGTGTAGGACAGCGTGATGTGATTGACAAACTTCGCGTCGCGATCTTCGACGATGGCGGGGTCGACGTAGAAGGTCACGGGCATTTCGACACGTTCGCCGGGTTGCAAGACCTGTTCTTCGAAACAGAAGCAGTCGATCTTGGTGAAGAAGCTGCCCGCATCGTAGGGCGCGACGTTATAGGACGCGCTGCCCGCGATGGGTCGGTCGGTGGGGTTGTAGGCCTCGTAGAAGGCCAGCCCGGTCTCGCCGATCTTGAGTTCGACCTCGCGCTCGAGCGGCTTGAACTCCCAGGGCATGCCTCGTTCCAGCGACGCGTCGAAGCGGATCGTGATGGTCTGGTCCAGCACGGTGTCCGATCCGGCCTCGGCCACGCCGGTCGCGCCACCGTAGCCCGTGACGCGGCAGAACCAGTCGTAAAGCGGCACGGACGCCCAGGCCATCGCGCCCATGAACACGACCAGCGACACGGCCTGCAGGACGGTCTTCTTCTTGGGATCCATGCTCATTTCGGGGCCTCTTCGCCGGGCAGCATTTCGGGGCGCACGACATGGTCGAAGCCCTGCACCGCGCCCAGCTGCTTCACCTTCACGACCGTCAGACCGAAGACGATGGCGATGAAGCCCACCAGCACCAGTCCCAGTCCGACATTGCGCGATCGGCGACGTCCGTGCAGTTCGTGCTCTGCGTTGATGGCCATCAGATAAGCCCCCCTGCGCGCAGGGCCGCGTCGGCCAGCAGCGCGCCGAAATGAATGAAGAGATACAGCAGCGAGAATTTGAAGAACGCCTTTTCGGTGGTGTAATTGTCGGCCTCGGCCATGACCTCGTCACGGCGGAAGATGTCCCACGCGCCCTTCAGGAACCAGGCGTTCAGCGCGATGGCGGCCACCAGATAGACCGGCCCGCCCGCGCTGGTGAAGCCCAGCCAGACGGCGAAGGCCGCGAGGATGATCGTGTAGGCCAGGATGTGACGGCGGGTGGCGGGGCGGCCGTGGGTCACGGTCAGCATCGGCACGCCCGCATCGTCGTAGTCGGACCGCATGAACAAGGCGAGCGCCCAGAAATGCGGCGGGGTCCACAGGAAGATGAGCGAGAACATCAGCACCGATTCCAGGCTGATCGACCCGGTGGCGGCCACCCAGCCGATCATCGGGGGAAAGGCACCGGCGGCGCCGCCGATCACGATGTTCTGGGGCGTCGTGCGCTTCAGCCACATGGAATAGACGACGACGTAGAAGAAGATGGTGAAGGCCAGCAGGCCCGCGGCCAACCAGTTGGTGGCCAGCCCCAGCATCACGACCGAGAAGCCCGACAGCGCCAGGCCGATGGCCAGCGCTTCGGATCCGGTGACGCGGCCCGACGGCACGGGGCGCTTGCGCGTGCGTTTCATCACCGCGTCGATATCGGCGTCCCACCACATGTTCAGCGCGCCCGACGCGCCGCCGCCCACGGCGATGAACAGGATGGCGCAGAAGCCCACGAAGGGATGCAGCGAAACGGGCGCGACCAGCATGCCGGCGAAGGCCGTGAAGACCACCAGCGTCATCACGCGCGGCTTCAGCAGGGCGAAGTAATCGCCGAACTGGGCCTCGTGCTCGGGGGCCTGGACAGTCATGTCAGTCATCGTCGCCGCCTTTCACCGCCGGTGTCGCGGTCGCGCCACGACACCGGCCAGAAATCAGTTCGCGCTGTTCGTCTCGGCTTCGGCTTCAGCGTCGGCTTCAGCTTCAGCGTCCGCTTCGGCATCGGCTTCGGCATTAGCTTCCGCTTCGCCACCGGCTTCGGCGTCAGCTTCGGTGCCGCCATCCGCTTGCGGTTCCGCTGCGCCGTCGGCTGACCCTTCGCCTTCGGTCTCGACCACCGGCTCGATCTCTTCGTCGGCCAGGGGCTCTTCCTCGGACGGCTCGCCGGGGGTGGCTTCGCCTTCACCGTCCACGGGCGACACGGTCATCTCGTTGACCTGGCCCGCTTCGGTTCCGTCGCCCTGCTGGGCCATCGACGCCTCGCGCGGGGTGCCGCCATATTCTTCGATCGCGCTGTCGAGCCATTCCTCGTAGGCCTCTTCGCTGACGACTTTCACGGTGATCGGCATATAGGCGTGGGCGATGCCGCAAAGCTCGGAGCACTGGCCGAAATAGACGCCTTCGCGGTCGGCCTGGAACCACAGCTCGGCCAGGCGGCCCGGGATGCCATCCTGCTTCACGCCGAAGGCGGGGATGGTCCACGAGTGGATCACGTCCGCTCCGGTGACCTGCACCACGACCGTCTTGCCTACGGGCACGACGACGGCGGTGTCGGTGGCCAGCTTGAATTCGTCCTGGGTGTAGCCCGCCTCTTCCAGCTGGGCGACCACGTCGGCGGTCAGGCGGTTGTCACCACCGGTCGCGGGCGAGCCGATCATGTAGCTGTCGAAGCTGAATTCGTGGTCGGGATAGGTGTAGCCCCAGTACCATTGGTAGCCGGTCGCCTTGATGGTCACGTCCGCTTCGGGAATTTCCTGCTGGTTGAACAGGATCGGCAACGAGAACGCGCCGATGAAGATCAGGATCACGATCGGCACGACGGTCCACGCGATTTCGACGGGCGTGTTGTGGGTGAAGCTCTTGGGATCCTTGTTGGTCTTGTGGTTGTACTTGACCAGCACGATGCCCAGCAGCGCCACCACGAACAGCGTGATCGCGGTGATGATGATCAGCAGCATTCCGTCCAGCCAATGCACGTCCTCGGCGATCGAGGTCACGGCGGGCTGGAACCCCATCCCGCCGGGCGCGGGCTTGCCCACGATCTCGAGATCCTGGCCCACGTCCTGCGCCATGGCGGCATGGGAGACGAGGAACGCTGCGGCGGCGGTAAGGGAAAAGGCTGTGCGCATCTATATATCCTGTCAGGCTACGACGGCGGGACGCGCGAACGGCACGACCCGTTGGAAAGTTGGCGCTTAAAACCATATTGGGGTGTAGGGGGCAAGTCACCGCCTTGCGGCATTCAGCCGCCCGCGCCCCGAATGACCAGCAAAAGCGGCCTAATCGACCCGAAGTTCCGATCCGAAGAGGACATTTTACGTGAGTGAAGCCCCGTTCCGCCCGCTCGGCACCCGAATCGACGACGCCGCCGCCCTGCGCCATCTGCGCACCGCCCTTGCCGGGGCCGACGACGGCGAGCTGTTCTTCGAACGCAAGCGCTCCGAAGCGATCATGTTCGACGACGGCCGGGTGCGCAACGCCAGCTACGACGCCTCGGAAGGGTTCGGGCTGCGCGCGGTGCGGGGCGAGACGTCGGGCTATGCCCATTCCACCGAGCTGAGCGAGCACGCGCTGCTGCGCGCCGTCGACACCGCGCGGCTGGCGGTGGGCGATGGCGGCGGCGTGGCCGCCGACGCGCCCCTGCCCACCAATCGCAAGCTCTATACCGATGCCGACCCCATGGCCGATGCGACCTTCCCCGTGAAGATCGAGACCCTGCGCGAGATCGACGCCTTCGCGCGCGATCTGGACAGCCGTGTGGTGCAGGTGACGGCGACGCTGGCCGCATCGATCCAGGAGGTCGAGATCCTGCGCGCCGATGGCCAGGTGCTGCGCGACGTGCGCCCCATGACGCGGCTGAACGTGTCGGTGATCGTGGAACAGGACGGGCGGCGCGAAAGCGGCTCGATGGGCGGCGGCGGCAGGACCGGGCTGGGAGGCCTGATGGTGCGCAGCCACTGGGAAGGGGTCACCCGCGAAGCCTTGCGCATCGCGCTGGTCAACCTGGAGGCCGAGCCCGCGCCCGCGGGCGTGATGGACGTGGTGCTTGGACCCGGCTGGCCCGGCATCCTGCTGCACGAGGCCATCGGCCACGGGCTCGAGGGCGATTTCAACCGCAAGCAATCCTCGGCCTTCGCGGGGCTCATGGGTCAGCGGATCGCGGCCCCGGGCGTGACGGTGCTGGACGACGGCACGATCCCCGACCGGCGCGGATCGATCAGCATCGACGACGAAGGCACCCAGTCGGGGCGCAACGTGCTGATCGACGACGGCGTGCTGGTGGGCTTCATGCAGGATCGCCAGAACGCGCGGCTGATGGGCGTGGCGCCCACCGGCAACGGGCGGCGCGAAAGCTACGCCCACGCGCCCATGCCGCGGATGACCAACACCTACATGCTGGGCGGCGATGCCGATCCCGCGGCGATCCTGGCGGACCTGAAGGACGGGATCTACGCCGTGGGCTTCGGCGGCGGGCAGGTGGACATCACCAACGGCAAGTTCGTCTTCTCCTGTACCGAGGCGTATCGCGTGAAGGACGGCAAGGTCGGCGCCCCGGTGAAGGGCGCCACTCTGATCGGCGACGGCGCGACGGCATTGCAGAAGATCCGCGCGGTGGGCAACGACATGGCCATGGACCCGGGCATCGGCAATTGCGGCAAGGCGGGACAATGGGTGCCGGTGGGCGTGGGCCAGCCGACACTGATGATCGGCGGGCTGACGGTGGGCGGATCGGCGGCCTGATTCGAAGGATCGGCAGCTGGCCGCGCTTGGGGGCGTCGAGGCGAATGGATAAAAAAGAACGATTTATCAAAGCCTAACCAGAAAGATGCAGATCGCGGGCAAGTCTTAAGACCTCTTTAACCATCTCTGGCGCAATGTGGCTTTGCAACGAGACGAGGTCAGGATGGTCCTGGATTTTTTCCCTTCCCCACCCCCCCTCACCCCACCCCACTCCGAGGAAGATTGGCTGGACTGGCTTCGTCTCTTGCGCTCTCGCCGCGTCGGCGTCAGCACCTTCTTCCGGCTGATGACAGAAGCGGGCAATGCCCGCGACGCGCTTCAGAAACTTCCCGAGATCGCGAAGGCCGCGGGGGTCGGCGATTACGCCGCCTGCCCCGTCGAAGTGGCCCGGGACGAGCTGCGGCGCGGTCGGCTGGCGGGCGCACGGCTCATCGCCTACGGCACCGACGACTACCCCGCGCAACTGTCGGACATTTCCGATCCGCCCCCCCTGCTCTGGGCGCTGGGCGACCTGTCGCTGCTCAAGCGGCCGACGGTCGCGATGGTCGGAGCGCGCAACGCGTCGTCGCTGGGCCTGCGCATGGCGCGCTCGCTGGCGAGCGGCTTGGGTCGCGCGGGCGTGGTCACCGTGTCGGGACTGGCGCGCGGCATCGACACCGCCTGCCACGAGACCACCTTGGAGACCGGCACGATCGCCGTGATGGCGGGCGGCATCGACGTCGTCTACCCGTCCGAGAACGCCGTGCTGGCCCGTGAAATCGAAGAGCGCGGCCTGATCGTGTCCGAGCAGCCCGTCGGATTGCGCCCGCAGGCGCGGCATTTCCCGCGGCGCAACCGGATCATCTCGGGCCTTGCGCGCGGCGTCGTCGTGGTCGAAGCGGCGTCGAAATCGGGCAGCCTGATCACCGCGCGCGATTCGCTGGACCAGGGCCGGGACGTCCTGGCCGTGCCCGGCCACCCCTTCGACGCGCGCGCGGCCGGCTGCAACATGCTGTTGCGCGACGGTGCGACATTGGTCCGCGGCCCGAAGGACGTGATCGAGGCCCTGGGACTGGCCGAGCCCGAACAGGCGGCACCCGCCCCCGTGCAGCAAGCGGCACCTCAGGATGCCGGATCCGCCAGCCCCGAGCGCACGCTGCGGGAAACCAACGCCTTGCACCAGCAGATCCTGGATCGCCTCGGCCCGTCACCGACCTCGGAAGACCAGCTGATCCGCGACCTGAAGCAGCCCGTCCAGCGTGTCACCGCCGAGATCGTGACGCTCGAGCTGGAGGGCAAGGTGGTTCGGCAGCCCGGGGGCAAACTCAGCCTGATCTGACGGGTCCACCCGCCGAACAGGCGGCCGATCCGCCATCCCGTGCGACACGGTTCGCGCCGGACCTGCGCGACGCGTCCGGCCATGGGTGACCGACAGTCCGACTTGCCTGTTCTGCCCCTTTCCGCCTAAGCGCGATTGACAAGATCGGGGCCACCCCCACATCTACCACGCTTACCAGTTCCGCAGATCGAAGGATCCTTCATGCCGGTCGTCGTCGTCGAGTCGCCTGCCAAAGCCAAGACAATCAACAAGTATCTTGGCTCGGACTACACCGTCCTGGCGTCCTACGGACACGTCCGTGACCTGCCGCCGAAGGATGGATCGGTCGATCCGGACAACAGTTTCGACATGAAGTGGGAAATCGCGTCCGACAGCAAGAAACACGTCAAGGCCATCGCCGACGCGCTGAAGGACGACAACAACCTGATCCTGGCCACCGACCCCGACCGCGAGGGCGAGGCGATCAGCTGGCACCTGGAAGAGGCCCTGCGCAACCGCAAGGCCATCAACAAGAACACGCCCGTCAGCCGCGTCGTCTTCAACGCCATCACCAAGTCCGCCGTGACCGAGGCCATGAAGAACCCCCGCCAGGTCGACGCGCCGCTGGTCGAGGCTTACCTGGCCCGCCGCGCGCTGGACTACCTTGTGGGCTTCAACCTGTCGCCGGTTTTGTGGCGCAAGCTGCCCGGCGCCAAGTCTGCGGGCCGCGTGCAATCGGTCTGCCTACGCCTGATCGTCGAGCGCGAGATGGAGATCGAGGCGTTCAAGCCCCGCGAATACTGGCAGGTCAAGGCGCTTCTGACGACGCCGCGCGGCCAGGATTTCGAGGCGCGCCTGACCACGCTGGCGGGCAAGAAGCTGGACCGTTTCAGCTTGGAAAACGAGACCCAGGCCGAAATGGCGGTGCAAGCCGTCACGTCGCGCAAGCTGGAAATCGCCAGCGTCGAGGCGAAGCCCACCACGCGCAACCCGTCGCCGCCCTTCATGACTTCGACTCTGCAGCAGGAAGCCAGCCGAAAGTTCGGCATGGGCGCGCGGGCCTGCATGTCGACGGCCCAGCGCCTGTATGAAGCGGGCCACATCACCTACATGCGGACCGACGGAATCGACATGGCGCCCGAGGCCGTGACCGGCGCGCGCGATGCGATCACCGCGCGCTACGGCAGGGATTACGTGCCGGGCAGCCCGCGGATCTACAAGAACAAGGCCAAGAACGCCCAAGAAGCGCATGAATGCATCCGCCCCACCGACATGGGGAAATCGGCCCAAGAGCTCGACATCCGCGACGCCGACCAGCGCAAGCTTTACGATCTGATCTGGAAGCGCACGCTGGCCAGCCAGATGGAAGCCGCCCGTCTGGAGCGCACCACGGTCGAGATCGCCGACCGCGACCGCGCCGTCGGCCTGCGCGCCACCGGCCAGGTCGTCACCTTCGACGGCTTCCTGAAGGTCTACGAGGAAGGGCGCGACGACGTCCAGGACGAGGACGACAACCGCCTGCCGCAGATCATGCAGGGCGAGGCGGCGGCGTTCTCGAAATCCGGGCTTCGGGACGATTTCGCCAAGGCCGACAAGCGTGACGACGTGATCGACGACGGCGCCGCGGGCATGCGCAAGAACGGCAGCGCCGTGCTGGGCGACAACGGCGCGGTGCTGGCCACGCAAAGCTTCACCCAGCCGCCGCCGCGCTATACCGAGGCGACGCTGGTCAAGCGGATGGAAGAGCTCGGCATCGGGCGGCCGTCGACCTACGCGTCTATCGTGACCACGATCCAGGACCGCGAATACGTCCGCAAGGACGGCAACCGCCTGATCCCCGAGGACAAGGGGCGTCTGGTGATCGCGTTTCTCGAAAACTACTTCCGACGCTACCTGGAATACGATTTCACCGCCGACCTGGAAGACCAGCTGGATCACGTGAGCGCGGGCGAGCAGGACTGGAAGGATCTGCTGGCGCGGTTCTGGCGCGACTTCTCGGCCGCCATTGCCGAAACCTCCGAACTGCGCATCACGGACGTGCTCGAAAAGATCAACGAGGTGCTCGAGCCGCACCTGTTCCCGCCCAACCCCGACGGCACCGATCCGCGGCTTTGCCCCAATTGCGGGGCCGGGCGGCTGTCGATGCGCACCGCGCGGTCGGGCGGCGCGTTCATCGGTTGCTCGAACTATCCCGAATGCCGCTATACCCGGCCTTTCGGGCCGCCCGACCCGGAAGCCGAGGCCAGCGCGATCCCCCCCGAGGGCAAGCTGCTGGGCGAGGATCAGGGCGACGAGATCCGCGTCTTCAAGGGCCGCTTCGGCCCCTATGTGCAGCGCGGCGACGTGACCGAGGACAACAAGAAGCCGCCGCGCCAGTCGGTGCCGAAGGACTGGCCGCCCGAGGACCTGGACCTGGAGCGCGCCGTGATGCTGCTGTCGCTGCCACGCGAAGTGGGCAAGCACCCCGAGGACGGCGTGACCGTCTGGGCCAATATCGGCCGCTACGGCCCGTATCTGAAGCACGCCGAAACTACGTCGGACCGGGGCGGCACCAACGCCAACCTGGAAGGCATCGACGAGGTATGGACCGTGGGCATGAACCGCGCGGTGCAGCTGCTGGCCGAGAAGAAGGCCAGCCGCGGCGGCCGCGGACAGGCCGCCGCACCCTTGCGCGAGCTGGGCGAACACCCGACCGCGGGCGGGCCGGTGAACGTCATGAAGGGCAAGTATGGGCCTTACGTGAAGTGGGAAAAGATCAACGCGACGATCCCCGACACGATGGAGCCCGAGAACATCACCATCGACCAGGCGGTCGTGCTGATCGACGAGCGCGCGGCGAAGTCCGGCAAGAAGCCTGCACGCAAGAAGGCCGCCCCGAAAAAGGCCGCGCCGAAGAAAGCGGCGGCCAAGAAGGGCCCGGCGGCGAAAAAGAAGGCCGAGTGAGCGCGCGCGCGCAGCTGGCGTCGCGCGATCATGCCGTAAACGGCGCGGTGATTACTCCGTGGCGGCTGGCCGATTACGAATTGGCGGCCTTGCCCGGCGGAGCGGCGCCGTCGGCGGTTTGACTTGCCTTCTGCGTCGCGGCATACCTGCGCTCGACAGGGCCATGGTGCCCGCCAGGCGTGAGGTATCCCATGAAAAAAGTGTATGGAACGGCGTCCGAGGCGCTGGACGGCCTGCTGCATGACGGCATGTTCATCGCGGCGGGCGGCTTCGGGCTGTGCGGCATCCCCGAGCTGTTGCTGCAGGCGATCAAGGACGCGGGCACGAAGAACCTGACCTTCGCGTCCAACAACGCGGGCGTGGACGATTTCGGGATCGGGATCTTGCTGCAGACCAAGCAGGTGAAGAAGATGATCTCGTCCTACGTGGGCGAGAACAAGGAATTCATGCGCCAGTACTTGTCGGGCGAGCTCGAGCTCGAGTTCAACCCGCAAGGCACACTGGCCGAACGGATGCGCGCGGGCGGCAGCGGCATTCCCGGCTTCTATACCAAGACCGGCGTCGGCACCCAGATCGCCGAGGGCAAGGAACACAAGGATTTCGACGGCGAAACCTACATCATGGAGCGCGGCATCATCGCCGACCTTTCCATCGTGAAGGCGTGGAAGGCCGACGACACGGGCAACCTGATCTTCCGAAAGACCGCCCGCAACTTCAATCCGCCCGCCGCCATGTGCGGCAAGGTCTGCGTGGCCGAGGTCGAGGAAATCGTGCCCCGCGGGTCGCTGGACCCCGACCAGATCCACCTGCCGGGCATCTATGTACACCGCATCGTGCAGGGCGAGCACGAAAAGCGGATTGAGCAACGCACCGTGAGGGAGAAAGCCTGATGCCCTGGGATCGCAATCAGATGGCCGAACGGGCCGCGCAGGAACTGAAGGACGGCATGTACGTGAACCTCGGCATCGGGATCCCGACGCTGGTGGCGAACTATATCGGTGACAAGGAAATCACCCTGCAATCCGAAAACGGGATGCTCGGCATGGGACCCTTCCCCTTCGAGGGCGAAGAGGACGCGGACCTGATAAACGCCGGCAAGCAGACCATCACCGAGCTGGCGCGCACGTCCTATTTCGACAGCGCCATGTCCTTCGGCATGATCCGCGGCGGCAAGATCGCGGCGGCGATCCTTGGGGCGATGGAAGTGTCGGAAAAGGGCGACCTGGCCAACTGGATGATCCCCGGCAAGCTGGTCAAGGGGATGGGCGGCGCCATGGACCTGGTGGCGGGCGTGGGCCGCGTCATCGTGGTGATGGACCACACCAACAAGCACGGCGAGAGCAAGCTTCTGAAGGAATGCACCCTGCCGCTGACCGGCAAGGGCGTGGTCGATCTGATCATCACCGACCTGGGCGTGCTGGAAGTGGATCACAAGGGGCTGCATATCCTGGAATGCGCCGATGGCGTGACCGAGCAGGACATCCGCGCGGCCACCGAGGCATCGATCGTCTGAGATCCGCGGGACGGGGTCTGGCGCCAGAGGGCGAGACTACGCTGCCCTGGGCCTCCGTTTCGGCAGAGGGCGCAGATCACGGCGGAGGGAGAGTGCTACGCGCGGTGCGGGCGACAGCTTTTCGCATACGCACGGTCGCTATTGGCTTGGGTGAGCGCCCGGACCTGCCGCCACCGCGATCGGACCGGACGTGTCCGCCGCCCGATCTGCGGGGCCGCGGCCGCTTGATGATCGTTCAAGAAACGGAAACGGTTTCATATTATCGCCCCAATCTGTCTCTAATCGGGGGCGCATGATGATCACTCGGCCCCATGCCCCTGGCCCCGGCACCGACACACGCCTGCGCGACCGCATGATCCTGGGCGGCTGCCTTGTTCTGCTGGTCGTGGGGCTGATCGGATTGGCCAGTGCCACCGGGTGGGACGAGGTGCGCGCCCAGATCGCGCGGCTGGGCCTGGGCCAGGTGCTGGTCCTGCTGGCGCTGAGCCTGGTCAACTACCTGTTTCGCGGGTTGCGCTGGCATCTTTTCGCGCGACGCCTGGGCCTGGACACGGCGCTGGTTCAGAACCTGCGCCATTTCCTGGGCGGCTTTGCCATGTCCGTCACCCCCGGCCGCGTGGGCGAGCTGGTGCGCATGCGCTGGATCCGCCGCGAAACCGGCTGGCCGTTCGAGCGCACGGCGCCGCTGGTCCTGATCGACCGCGCGTCGGACCTGGCGGCCATGGGGCTGATCCTGGCGCTGGCGCTGGCCCTGTCGACGACCGGCATCATGGGCGCCGTGCCCGTGGCCGGGCTGGCGCTTCTTGCGTCTTTCGTGGTGACGCGACCGTCGCTTCTGGCCTGGATGTCCTACGGCGCCTATCGCGCCACGGGCCGGTTCGGGCGCCTGTTCGTGCGGGTGCGGCGCGCGGCGCTGTCGCTGGCGCAGTTTTCGCACCCGGCCACCATGCTGTTCGCCGCCACGCTCGGCGTCGTCGGGTGGCTGGCCGAAGGGGTCGCCTTCTTCGCGCTGCTTCAGTGGATGGGGGCCGAGATCGGCCTGTGGACCGCCATCGCGATCTTCATCTTCGCAACGCTGGCGGGCGGGTTGACTGGCGCGCCCGGCGGCGTAGGCGGGGCTGAGGCCGCCATGATCGCGCTGCTGGCCGCCAACCACGTGCCGCTGGAGGTTTCCGTCCCGGCCACCGCCATCATCCGCGTCACCACCCTGTGGTTCGCGATCCTCATCGGCCTTGCCGTGTTCCCGCACGCCGAGGCGCAGTCACGAAAGGGTTCCCATGCGCTGGAACACGGCTGAATACAGCGGCTGGGGCCGCGCGCTGACCGCGTCCGGCCAATTGGCGCGCCCCGAACGCGCCAGCGCGGTCGCGGCGCTCATGGACGAAGAGCCGGCACCCGCCATCGGCAATCGCCGCTCCTACGGCGATGCCTGCCTGAACGACGGCGGCCGCGCGGTGGACATGACCCGGATGGACCGGGTGCTGGGCTTCGATCCGGAGGCGGGCGAAATCACCGTCGAGGCCGGGGTCGAGTTGGGCGTTTTGTCGCGGATGCTGGCGCCCAAGGGCTTTCTTCCGGCGGTGATGCCGGGCACCGGGTTCGCCACCGTCGGCGGCGCGATTGCCATGGACGTGCACGGCAAGAACCACCACCACGCCGGATCCTTCGGGCAACACGTCGCCGAGATCACGCTGCAGACGCCGAAGGGCGAGCGGGTGGTCGGCGAAGGCACCGACCTGTTCCGCGCCACCGTGGGCGGGTTGGGCCAGACCGGGGTGATCGTCTCGGCCAAGCTGCGGCTCTTGAAATGCAAGGGCGACGTGATCGTGGTGACCGAACGCCGTGTGCCCGGCTGGGATGACTTCCTGGCGCTGCTCGACGGCTCGGACGCGACCTATACGGTGGGCTGGATCGACGCGACCGCCACCGGTACCAAGCTGGGGCGCGGGATCCTGGAAGAGGCCGAGACAGGCTCGGGCCTGATCCCGTCGAAATCCACCGCGCGCCGGATCAAGCGCAACGCGCCCGGCTGGGCGCTGTCGCCCGGCATCGTGCGGGCGTTCAACAGCCTATATTACAACCGCGTCCCCAGATCGGGGCGCACCAGCGTGAAGCGGTTGCAGGATTTCTTCTTCCCGCTCGACCGCATCCACGACTGGAACAAGCTTTACGGCAGGCGCGGCTTTCACCAGTTCCAATGCGTCGTGCCGGTGGACGCGGCCCCTGCCCTGCGCGCGATGCTGGAAAAGATCGCGACCTCCGGGCTGGCATCGCCGCTGGCGGTGCTGAAACGCATGGGACCGGGGCGCGCGGGGTTCATGTCCTTCCCGATGGAGGGCTACACGCTGGCCTGCGATTTCCGCAACGTCGATCGCTCCACCCGCCTGATCCGCGACCTGGAACAGGATGTGGCCGAGGCCCGGGGGCGGCTGTACCTGGCCAAGGACGCGCTGGCCCGCGGCGCCCATGTGCGCGCCATGTATCCCGAACACGGCGACTGGCTGGCAGAGGTGCAGCAAGTCGATCCCGACAAGGCGCTGGTCACCGACCTGGTGCGCCGACTGGAACTGAGGGCCGCGCCATGAGCGAGACTTGGATCATCCTGGGCGCCACGTCCTCCATGGCGCGCGCGATGGCGCGGCAACTGGCCGAGCGGGGCGATGCCCTGGTGCTGGCAGGCCGCGACATGCCCGACCTGGAAGCCACGGCGTCCGATTGCCAGCTGCGCGGCGCGGCCGATGCCCGCGCGGTGCGCTTCGACGCGCGCGATCCGTCGACGTTCCAGGCGATCCTGGACGCGGCCGAGGGCACGGTGAATTGCGCGGTCTTCGTGGGCTCCATGCCCGACCAGTCGCTGATCGACGCCGACCCGTCGCTGATCGATGGCACGGTGATGGACAGCTTCACCGGCCCCGCGCGGTTCCTGCAGATGCTGGCCCCGGTGATCGAGGACAAGGGTGCCGGCGTCGTGGTGGGCGTCGGATCCGTCGCGGGCGACCGGGGCCGCGTGGGCAACTACGTCTACGGTGCAGCCAAGGCCGGGTTCGCCACCTACCTGTCGGGGCTCAGGAACCGACTGACGCGGGCGGGCGGGCACGTGGTGACGGTGAAGCCCGGCTTCGTCGACACCGCGATGACTTGGGGGATCGAGGGCATGTTCCTGGTCGCGACGCCCGACGACGTGGCGCGCGACATCCTGAAGGCGGTGAAGAAGCGGCGCAACGTGATCTACACGCCGTTCTTCTGGCGCTACATCATGGCAATCATCAAGGCGGTGCCCGAGCCGATCTTCAAGAAGATGTCGATCTAGGCGACCTTATCCCAGCCATTCCGCCCACAGCCCCGCCGACCAGAACATCAGCGACAGGGTGATCGCCAGAAGGCCCAGCCCCTGGCGGTCGCGCAGCGCGAAGACGATGGGGTCGTAATCCATCTGCCCCCGCGCACCCAGCGCCACCATGCGAAACAGCCACAACGCGATCGGCAGCAGCGCCAGCCACATGATCCAGCGGGTCTGGTAAAGCTGGGCGGCCTGGTCGCTGACCGTGTAGAGCGCGAAGATGACCAGTGCGCCCACCACGCCGACGCCGGCCATGTTCATCAGGTCCGTGTAGTCGGCGCGCGCGTAGCCGCGACCGGGCAGCTTCGCGTCATCGGTGGCCTTGGCCAGCTCGGTCAGGCGCTTCACGCAGCCCAGCGTCACGAAGACCGGAAAGACGAAGACCAGCATTGTGGTCGTGGCCTCGACCCCGCTGGCCGTCGCACCGGCGACGACGCGCAGGGTGTAAAGCGTGGCCAGGCAGAAAACGTCGATCCAGCGCATCCGCTTCAGGCGGAGCGAATAGGCGAGGCTGAGCAGGATATAGACGCCCACCGTCGCCAGGAATCCGGAGCCGAGCATCGCACCCAGGCCCAGCGCCACGCCGAGACAGGCGACGAACAGCGCCATGCCCACCTGGATCGGCACCGCGCCGCTGGCGAAGGGGCGGTTGCGCTTGGTGGCGTGCAGGCGGTCGGCTTCGAGGTCCAGCAGGTCGTTGATGATATAGATCGACGACGCCGCTGCCGAAAACGCGACGATGCCCAGCAGGACAAGTCCGAAAGCCTGCCAATTGAAGGCGTGCGCCGCGATGACCGGCAGGAACAGAAGCACGTTCTTGACGTATTGATGGGTCCGCAGCGCGCGCCGGGCCTGCGACCAGGACCAGCCGCCGGGCAATTCGGTCACTGGGTGCCCCTCGGCCCGTAGCGCCTTGGCGTGGGTCGGCAGATCGCCGACGATAACGACGCCATGGGCCTTGTCCCAGACCGGGCGGTCCACCGGTTCGTTGCCCGCGTAGTCGAAGGCGGCACGGCCATAGCGCTCGGCCAGCGCGTCGGCCTTGACGGCGCTTTTCAGGTTCACGCCGCCATGGCTGCCCATGGAATTGTCCACCACCCCGTGGGCGTCGGCCAGCTTCCGAACAAGTGCCGCGTCCGATGCCGACGCGAGCACGACCTGCCGCCCTTCGTCCCGCGCCGCGTCGGCCAGGGCCAGGATATCCGCGTTCACCGGCATCAGCGCCACGTTGGGCTGCCCGATGCGCGCCAGTTCGCCCTTCAGTCGCGGGCGATCGCCCAGATGACGCAGCGCGCCTAATGTCGCGATCGGATCGCGACCGAGCCCGGCCCAGAACGATTCGAACAGCATGTCGGTCTTCAGGAACGTGCCGTCCACGTCCAGCACCAGCGGACGCGGGTCAGCCATTGGACGCCACCCGGCTGGCCTGCATGAAGACGCACCCGTCGCTGACCAGCATCGGCGGGGTCAGGCACAGGCCCTTGGCGGTGTGGAACGCCGCCAGGACCTTGGGCACGTAGCCGCGCGTCTCGGCGTAGGGCGGCACGCCCGCGTGGCGGGTGACTGCGCCCTCGCCCGCGTTGTAGCCCGCCAGGACAAGGAGCGGGTCGCCGTCGAATTCCTTCATCAGCCAATCCAGGTAGGCCACGCCGCCCTTGATGTTCTGGCCCGGCACCGAGCTGTCGGTCACCCCGAAGCGCTTCGCGGTGTCGGGCATCAGCTGCATCAGGCCCTGGGCTCCGGCCGAGCTGACGGCATTGACCTTGCCGGCCGATTCCACCGCCATCACCGCCAGCGCCAGCGCCGGTGACACGCGGGTGCCGATCGTGGCCTTCAGGATCTCGAGCCCGTGGCGGTCGGCGAGCTTGCGCAGCCGGTCGAGCCGGTATTGCGGAGCCTTCACGCCCGCGGGCGGACGCGACAGCACCGCAAGCGCCTGCGTCAGACCGTCATTGCCCGCGCCGCCCGCGGGCACCTGGTCCCAAAACCAGGCGTAAGCCTTGCTTTTCGCCGCGGGGGCGGGGTCCGCGGGACTGATCGGCTCGACCGGCTTTGCAGCGACGGGGGGCGGCCATTGCTCGGACGGGTCGATCTGAACCGTGATGCGCTTGCGCGTGCCCGCCTTGGGCGGCTTCATCCGCTTGAAGGTGAAATCCGGGAATGGCGGGGGATCGGCCGCATGGGCCGGACCAAATGCCAGAAGAACGGCCAGAGCCGTCGAAATGCCGATATGCCTCATGGGCGTGCCTGCCTTGCCTGCGACGTCTTTTTATTGGCCTCAGTTTTGAAGAACGCAGCCCGGCCTGGCCAGCGCCGCTGCCACCGCGTGCGCGTTTTCGCGGCCAGCGTCACCAAATTGCCCCAAATTCACGGGAAAACCCGTGCAAGCCCGTGGAGTCGCACGGATCGATAAAATGCGAAGACAATTTACCATTCTTTGAATCGTCCGACGTCTGCCCGATTTGCGCCACACAGCTTGTGCAAAACCTAATCATCGAAACGGAGCGCGATGTTCTGGATCGAAACTGCCACTGACCAGAACATCCTAGAAAGGAACTAACACATGAAACTCTTTAAGCTCGCCAAGACCTTCCGCAACGACGAAGACGGCGCCGTCACCGTCGACTGGGTCGTGCTGACCGCCGCCATCGTCGGCCTGGGCATCGCCGTTCTGGCTTCGGTCACATCGGGCACCAAGACGGTCACCGAACCCGTATCGGGCCACGTGGCGGGGACCTCGGTCACCAAAGCCTTCTGATCGCCACGCACCACTCGAACGAAATGGGCCGCTTCTTCTGAGGCGGCCCTTTTTTTGCCGTTCAGGCCAGCCAATCCGATACGGCCCATCGCATGCAGATTTCGGGGAAATCCCAAAATGCCTTGGTTTCTGACGTAAAGGGTCGCGTTCTCGCCCCAGTTGGATGGCAGTTCTTGGGGCAGACGGGCGCAAGTCGCGTCAATCAGTCCAACAACAGGACCAACCTGCCACCTCGAAAGGATACCAGTATGAAACTCTTCAAACTCGCCAAGACCTTCCGCAACGACGAAGACGGCGCCGTCACCGTCGACGGGGTCGTGCTGACCGCCGCCATCGTCGGCCTAGGCATCGCCGTTCTGGCTTCTGTCACATCGGGCACCAAGACGGTTACCGAAAACGTATCGGGCCACTTGGCGGGGACCTCGGTCACCAAAGCCTTCTGATCGCCACGCACCACTCGAACGAAATGGGCCGCTTCATCTGAGGCGGCCCCTTTTTGCTATTCGGGTCAGCCAATCCGATGCGGCCCATCCCATGCAGATACCGACAAATTCTAGAAAATGCCTTTGTTTCTGTCTCAAAGGGTCGCGTTCTCGCCCCAGTTGGCTGGCATTTCCCAGTATAGACGAACGTAAGTCACGTCATTCAATCAAAAAATCGGACCAACCTGCCACCTCGAAAGGATACCAGTATGAAACTCCTCAAACTCGCAAAGACCTTCCGCAACGATGAAGACGGCGCCGTCACCGTCGACTGGGTCGTGCTGACCGCCGCCATCGTCGGCCTGGGCATCGCCGTTCTGTCGTCGGTGACCGAGGGCACCAAGACGGTTACCCAAGCCGTTTCGAGCCACTTGGCCGGAACGGACGTCACCACGACTTTCCCGTAAGGTTCGGGCTCGCGACATTGGCGCAATATCGGCCGCGTCCCCCCGGGGCGCGGCCATTTTCATCTCAGAACATGAAAAGACGAGGCACCCCATGACCTATCGCATGCTCACTACTTTCATCGGCACCGAGGACGGGGGCGCTGCGTTCGACTGGAAGGTCCTGACCGGCCTGGCCGTCGGGCTTGGTATCGCCGTCGGCACATTCACCTATGACGGCAGCAAGGGCGCTGTCGTGAATGTTGAATCCACGCTGGAAGACGAAAGCCTTCCGGACCGGATCTTTCCCGGCCGGACGACGAATTGACGAAACAATCGGGGCCTGGATCGCAAATGATCCCGTATCGCTGCAACAAAGGCATTATCCTGCCGTATTCCGACGCGATACGTTTCCCGATGACGCATGGAGCCTGCGCCCGACGCACGGATCCATGGCAAGATGGAAGGGGAAATCATGAGACTCGTATTTGGATTGGTACTTTTGCTGGGTCTTGGCCTGGCCGGCTTCGCCGTCTTCATGGCGAAAGACTACATGGCGGCGCACCAGGCCGCGCTGGACGCGGAACGCGCCAGCCGGGGCGGCGACTTCGTCACCAAGCCAGTGTTTGTGACCAGCCGCGATATCGCCTATGGCGAAAGGCTGACCGCCGAAGACGTTCGCCAGGTGCTGTTCCCGGAAGAAGCGATATCGGTCGGCGCATTCCTGGAGGAAGAAGCGCTGTTCCCGCAGGGCCCGAACGTGCAGCGCTCGGTTCTGCGCTCGATGGTCGCGGGTGAGGCGATCCTGGCCAACAAGGTGACCGAACCGGGCATGGAGGCGGGTGTCGCGTCGCGGCTGTCGCCGGGCAAGCGCGCCTTCGCCATCCGCGTCGACGTCTCGTCTGGCGTGTCGGGCTTCCTGCGCCCCGGCGACCGCGTCGACGTCTATTGGACGGGCACTGTCAACAGCAAGGGCGTCGATCGCCAGGAAGTGACCAAGCTGATACAGGCGGGCGTCAAGCTTGTCGCCATCGACCAGTCTGCCGACGAAGACCGCTCGGAAGCGACCGTCGCCCGCACCGTCACCGTCGAGGCGACGCCGCGCGACGTGGCCGCCCTGGCCCAGGCGCAAAGCACCGGGTCGCTGTCGCTGTCGCTGGTCGGCAACGAGGACGACACCGTGGCGGGCGCCGTCGAGATCGACCAGCGCGAATTGCTGGGCATCGTCGAGGAACAGCGCGCCGAGGTGAAGCAGGAACAGGTCTGCACGATCCGCACCCGCCGGGGTGCCGATGTGATCGAAATCCCGATCCCCTGCACCAACTGATCCCGGCGCGACGCTTGTCGCGACCGCATGAGAATAAGGCGCTACACCTCGCGGTGTTGCGCCTTTCCAACATCAAGGTGCAGGCGCAACACGCTGATTCTTGATTAAATATCAGTTTGCGCGCAAGGTAACGCGAAAGACGGGCACGAGACCTGTCCAATCGTGATTTGAGAGGCAGGTCACAATGAGCATGAAGAACTTCCTGAAAGCGGCTGTCGCGGGCTTGGCGCTCTGTGCATCGCCGCTTGTGCTGTCATCCCCGTCCCATGCACAGGCGCTTCGCGTCATGCAAGGCACCACCAGCTCCGAATTGCGGGTTCCCATGAACCGCGCGGTCGTGGTCGAAAGCGACCAGCCCTTCGCCGAGCTTAGCATCGCGAATCCCGCGATCGCCGATATCTCGACCCTTTCGGATCGCACGATCTACGTGCTGGGCAAGGCGCCGGGGCGCACCACGCTGACCCTGCTGAACGCCGAAGGCCGCCTGATCACCAATGTCGAGGTGCAGGTCATCCCCGACGTGGGCGAGTTCAAGGAGCGTCTGCGCCAGATCCTGCCCAACGAGCAGATCGAGGTGCGCACCGCCAATGACGGGATCGTCCTGTCGGGCACGGTGTCGTCGATCACCGCGCTCGACCGCGCCCTGGACCTTGCCAACCGCTATGCACCCGAGCGGGTTTCGAACCTGATGATGGTCGGCGGAACGCAACAGGTCATGCTGAAGGTCCGTTTCGCGGAAATGAGCCGATCCGTCTCGAAGCAGCTGTCGTCGTCCGTGGCGCTGGGCGGTGACATCTCGGGCGGCGACGTCGGGATCCTCGGCGCAAACGGTACCCTGAACCAAGGCAATAACGCGTCGAGTATCCTGAGCGGCCAGGGTTTTGTCGGCGACAACAACTCGGAAGGGTCCCTGGCCATCGGCTTCGGCTCGGGAAGTCTGAAATTCGCGATCCTGCTGGAAGCACTGGAAAGCAAGGGCGTCGTGCGCACCCTGGCCGAGCCGAACCTGGTGGCCCTGTCGGGTCAGAAGGCGTCGTTCCTGGCGGGTGGCGAATATCCCATCCCCGTGGCCAGCGGCGACGACGCGATCCGGATCGAATACAAGCCCTTCGGTGTCGAGCTGGACTTCATCCCCCGTGTCCTGGGCCATGACGTCATCAATATCGAGCTGACCGCCGCAGTGTCGGGCCTGGACCCCACCATCGGCATCCAGCAGGCGGGCTTCAACATCAACGGCTTCTCGCGCCGCGAAAGCCAGACGACCATCGAGCTGCGCGACGGCGAAAGCTTCGCCATCGCCGGGCTTCTGGAAGACGACTTCCGCGACCTGAAGGGCCAGGTGCCGTGGCTGGGCGACATCCCGGTGCTGGGCGCGCTGTTCCGGTCGTCGGAATACGAACGCGAGCAGTCCGAACTGGTCATCATCATCACCGCTCACCTGGTCACCCCCGTCCGTGGCGAGGCATTGGCCCTGCCCACCGACCGCGTGGTGATCCCGACCGAGCGCGAGCTGTTCCTGTTCGGCGAAGTCGTCGGCGGCAAGCGGCGGGTCATGGGCCCGCAGAACGGCCCGGCGGCGGAAGTGGCGAAACAGGACTTCTCGGGGTCCTACGGATACGTGATGGAGTAAGGCAGATGAACACCTCGAAAGCCCTGCTCCTGGCGACCGCCGCCACCTTCACCCTGACCGCCTGCGAAAATGTCAGCCGCAGCATCGCGGACTGGAACGCGCCCGCTGGCGCCGAGCTCGACGAAGGGCGCTTCGGCGCTGCCGTGGTCAACAACATGGCCGTGCAATCGGGCGATATCAGCCAGATCGAAGGCCTGAACAACCGCTTCGCGGGCGAAATCGACTCGGTCGTGAACTTCGACTTCAACAGCGCGACCCTGTCGCCGCAGGCCCGTGCGACCGTCGCGCGCCAGGCGACCTGGATCCGCCAGTTCCCCGAAGTGACGTTCCGCGTGTACGGGCACACCGACCTGGTCGGCTCGGACGCCTATAACAGGGCCCTGGGCCAGCGTCGGGCGGAAGCCGTCGTGCGCGAGCTGGTGCGCAACGGCGCGAATCGGAACCGTCTGGCCGCGCTGGTCAGCTTCGGCGAGACCCAGCCGCTGATCGTCACGCAAGGCCGCGAACGCGCCAACCGCCGCACCGTGACCGAGGTTTCGGGCTTCGCCGGTGGCCGCCCGACCCTGATGAACGGCAAGTACGCCGAAGTGATCTTCCGCGAATACGTGGAAAGCGCGACCGCGCTGCCGACGAGCGACGAAGGCGGCCTGTCCGCCATCGACAGCGGCGGAAACTGATCGAATTGTTCGGCACCCGCTGTTCTCGGGTGCCGAATAATGACGAAGTTTCGGCCTCAATGTCGCCAAACTTGCCCAGCATACCTGACGATAGGAGGCGCCCCACAGAATGGGCGTCACCGGGCTAAGCGAATGGCAATTTCTTTCTGATACCCATCGCCCGCGCCCGGCCATCGAAGGACGTGAGGCAATGACGAACGCAACGGCTCGTGCGGCAGAACCCGCACCCATCAAGGCATGCACCGTATGCCGGGATGTTCAGAATTTCGACCTGTTGATCGAGGACATGGAGACCGAACTGGGCGAAGCCTGGGGCGATCTGTCCTACCACGACGCGGCCGTGTTCCTGACCCAGACCGAAGCGAACACGCTCGACTTCATCGCCATCGCGATGGACGAAGAGGATGAGAAGCACGTCGGCGTCATCGTCGATCTGATCAAGACGGCCAGGGACCACGACGTCGATGTCATCGTCATCGCCGAAGAGGTCAGCCCCATGGTGCTGCACCAGCTTCTGAAGCAGGGCGCCAAGGAATTCGTCCCCTACCCGTTGCCCGAAGGTGCGCTGCATGAAGCCATCGAACGGCTGAAAGCGCCCGCGCCCCAGCCCGCCGCCGCAGCGCCCGAAGCCAAGGTCACGAAGCTGAAACCCACCGGCGACCGCGAAGGCGTGGTGATGCCGGTTCATTCGCTGGCGGGCGGCGCCGGTGGCACGACGTTCGCCGTCAACCTGGCGTGGGAGCTTGCGACCATTTCCAAGGACGATGCGCCGCGCGTCTGCGTGCTGGACTTCGATCTGCAGATGGGGGCCGTCGCCACCTATCTCGACCTGCCCCAGCGCGAGGCCGTGTTCGAGCTTCTGACCAACACCGACACCATGGACAGCGAAAGCTTCATGCAGGCGCTTCAGCCCTACGAGGACAAGCTGCACGTGCTGACCGCGCCCGCCGAAATGCTGCCGCTGGACCTGCTGACGCCCGAGGATATCGAACGCATCATCGACACGGCCGCGGCGAATTTCGACTACGTGATCGTCGACATGCCGTCGACCGTGGTGATGTGGACCGAAACCGTCCTGACCAAGGCGCATGTGTATTTCACGTTGATGGAGCTCGACATGCGGTCGGCCCAGAACGCGCTGCGCATGATCCGGGCGCTGAAATCCGAAGATCTGCCGGTGGAAAAGCTGCGCTACATCATGAACCGCGCGCCCAAGTTCACCGACATGGCCGGCAAGAGCCGCCTGAAGCGCCTGGCCGAAAGCCTGGACATCTCGATCGAGGTGCAGCTGCCCGATGGCGGCAAGGCCGTGACCGAGGCCAACGACCAGGGCACGCCGCTGGCCGAGGCCGCGAAGAAGAACCCGCTCCGCAAGGAAATCCAGAAGCTCGCCGAGTCGGCGCACGCTCTGAACCAGGCCGCGGCCAGCGGATCGTAAGGGAAAAGCAGGATGTTCTCACGCTACAAGAAAACCCCCGCCACCAAGGTCGGAACCGACGCCCCCGCGCCGCTGGCGCAGGTGTCGAAGAAGACCGCCGCGCTCGAGCCGCTGGACGAAAAGGTCGCGCCGCCGAAGAGCAAGATGCCTGCCAACGTGCGTCCCAACAAGACGACCGCCGCGCGGGTCGAGCCCATGGACAAGGAAAAGCGCCGGAAGGAACGGCTGGGCGATATCAAGGTCGCCCTGCACAAGGAACTTCTGGACAACCTGAACCTGTCGGCCCTGGAAGCGGCCACGGACCAGGACCTGAAATCGGAGATCCAGGAAATCGTCAGCGAAGCGCTGGGCGAGATGGGCGTCGTGCTGAACCGCGACGAGCGCACGACCCTGAACCAGGACCTGTTCGACGAAGTGAAGGGGCTCGGGCCCCTCGAGACGCTTCTGAAGGACGAAACCGTCAACGATATCCTGGTGAACGGGCCGCAGCAGATCTTCGTCGAGCGCGACGGCAAGCTGATGCTGACCGACGTGACCTTCAAGGACGAGCGCCACCTGCTGCGGATCATCGACAAGATCGTGTCGGCCGTGGGTCGTCGCGTGGACGAATCGAACCCTTACGTCGACGCCCGCCTGGGCGACGGATCGCGTTTCAACGCCATGGTCCCGCCCATCGCGGTGGACGGCAGCCTGGTGTCCATCCGTAAGTTCAAGAAGGAAAAGCTGGCGATCGACGACCTGGTCCGCTTCGGCGCCTTCACCGAAGAAATGGCGCTGTATCTTGAGGCCGCGGTCAGCACCCGGTTGAACGTGATCGTGTCGGGCGGAACGGGCTCGGGCAAGACGACGACGCTGAACGCGCTGTCTTCCTTCATCGATAACGACGAGCGCATCCTGACCATCGAGGACACGGCAGAACTTCAGCTGCAGCAGACCCATGTGGGCCGGATGGAAAGCCGCCCCGCCAACGTCGAAGGCAAGGGCGCCGTCAGCCAGCGCGACTGTTTGAAGAACGCGCTTCGGATGCGTCCCGACCGCATCATCGTGGGTGAAACCCGCGGCGAGGAAGTCATCGACATGCTGCAGGCCATGAACACCGGCCACGACGGGTCGATGACGACGATCCACGCCAACAGCGCGCGGGACGGCGTCAGCCGACTTGAGAACATGATCGCCATGGCCGGGATCGAGATGCCGCTGAAGGCGGTCCGCAGCCAGATCTCCAGCGCCGTGAACCTGATCGTGCAGGCCAGCCGCCTGCAGGACGGCTCGCGCCGGATGACCTCGATCACCGAGATCACCGGCATGGAAGGCGACGTCATCTCGATGCAGGAGGTGTTCCGCTTCAAGCGCGTGGGCCTGACGCCGGACAACAAGATCATCGGCCACTTCACCGCGACCGGCGTGCGCTCGCATTTCTCCGAACGCTTCAAGATGTGGGGCTACAACCTGCCCCACGAAATCTTCGAACCCTATCAAGGATAATTCCCATGATCAGTGCAGAACCGATCATCTATGGCCTGATCTTCGTCGCCGTGCTGGTGATGGTCGAAGGCATCTACCTGACCGTTTTCGGCAAATCCATCAGCCTGAACAGCAAGGTCAACCGCCGCCTGGAAATGCTCGAAAAGGGCAAGGGCCGCGAACAGGTCCTGGACCAGCTCCGCAAGGAGATGAGCCAGCACATGAAAAGCCAGAAGATCCCGCTGTATTCGCTGCTGGCCCAGAAGGCGCAGAAAGCAAACATCGCCTTCACGCCGAGCCAGCTGATCATGGTGATGGGGGTGCTGAGCGTGGTGGCCTATGTGGGCCTGACGCAGGCGACCGAGGCATCGACCCCGATCCGCATCGCGGTCAGCGTGGCCATGGGCGTGGGCGGCGTGTTCGTCTGGGTCAGCAACAAGGCCAAGAAGCGTATGGCCATGATCGAGGAACAGCTGCCCGACGCGGTGGAACTGATGGTCCGCTCGCTTCGCGTGGGACACCCGTTCAGCTCGGCGCTGGCCGCGGTGGCCAAGGAAACGCCCGACCCGCTGGGCTCGGAAATGGGCGTGATCGCGGACGAATCGTCCTACGGGCGCGACGTGGGCGAGTCGCTGAAAGCCATGGCCGAACGGCTGGACATGCAGGACATGCGCTTCCTGGCCGTGGCCGTGACCATCCAGCAGCAATCGGGCGGTAACCTGGCAGAGGTTCTGTACGGCCTGGCCAAGGTCATCCGCTCGCGCTTCAAGCTGTTTCGCCGCGTGAAGGCCATCACCGCCGAGGCGAAGTGGTCCGGCATGTTCCTGTCGGTCTTCCCACTGGGCGCGCTGGTGATGATCAACGTGCTGCAGCCCAATTACTACGACGACGTGAAAGAGACATCGTATTTCATCCCCGCCTGTCTTGTCGTCGCCGGCTTCCTGGTCGCCAACATCTTCGTGATGCGCGCCCTCGTGAACATCAAAGTCTGAGGAACCCGTCATGGAAATGATCATGGATTTTCTGGTCGAACGGCTGGGCCCTGCGGGTCCGCTGATCGCGGTGGGCGGGTTCGGACTGCTTCTGGTGCTGGTCGCCCTGCCGGTGATGATGCAGAAGAAGGCCGATCCCATGGACAAGTTCCGGGATGCGGCCAAGGCCAAGAAAGGCGCGACCAAGGACGGCGCCAAGCTGCGGATCGGCGGCAAGCACGACAAGCTGGAGAAATACTCGAGCTTCCTTGAGCCGCAGGATGCCGACGACTACTCGGCGATCCAGATGAAGCTGATCCAGGCAGGCTATCGTGACAAGAACTCAGTCCGGACCTTCCACTTCGCGCAGTTCGCGCTGGGGATCATCCTGCTGATCCTGGGCGTCATCTACACTGTCGCCAACAACGCCACCGGCGCAGACCTGACCATCAAGCAGATGATCCTGTGGACCATCATTCCCGGTGCCGTCGGATACATGGCGCCCAAATACTGGATCACAAAGCGCATCCAGCAGCGCCAGGAAGAGATCGTGAACGGCTTTCCCGACAGCCTGGACATGATGCTGGTCTGCGTCGAGGCCGGTCAGTCCATGGACCACTCGATCGCGCGCGTGGCCCAGGAAATCCGCGCGGGCTACCCGGCGCTGGCCGACGAATACGCAATGGTCAGCCACGAGATCAAAGCGGGCAAGGACAAGAACACGGTGCTGAAAGACATGGGCGAACGGGCCGGCGTGCCGGACGTGTCGAACTTCGTCACCGTGCTGATCCAGTCGGCCGAGTTCGGCACGAGCGTCGCGGAAGCCCTGCGGGTCTATGCGTCGGAAATGCGCGACAAGCGGGTCATGCGGGCCGAAGAAAAGGCCAACACCCTGCCCACGAAGATGACGCTGGCCACGATGATGCTCACGGTTCCGCCACTGCTGATCATCTTGCTTGGACCTTCGATCTACAACATCGTAGAAACCCTGGGAAAGATGTCGATCTAAGGGCTACACGTGACGCGCATCGCGCTTCTGATCCTGACACTCGGTCTGGCCGCCTGTTCGCAAACGGGCGGTCAATCCGCGTCCGACGGCGTGTTCGCCCCCAGTGCCGTGGACCGGCGCGCCGACAGCGTGGACGGGCTGCTCGTCGGCCACCGCCTGATGGAGGCGGGCGAGTACGAGCTTGCGCTGAAAGCCTATCTGCGCAGCGCCAGCGAGCGGGGCACCGATGTCGACGTGCTGAGCGCGCTGGGCTCGGTGAACCTGAAACTGGGTCGGCTTGGCCAATCTGAGCGGTTGCTGCGCCAGGCCGTCGAGAAGGATCCCACCCACGTCCCGGCGCTGAACAACCTGGGCGTCGTGCTCATGGAAACGGGCGAAGCGGCCGAAGCCAGCCGCATTTTCCAGGCCGCCTTCGCTGCCGATAGTGGCAAAAGCGACGACATCCGCGCAAATCTGACCTTAGCGCTCGCAAAAATCGAAAACGCGCCCTATTCTGACGATAATAACGCGAATTTTGCGTTGGTGCGTCGTGGCGGCGGGTCCTACCTGATCCTTGCGACCTCCTGACAGCAAGATCGAATAAATCGAGCAGGTAGAAGGACGCAGGCAACATGCGCCATTCCATTCTTGTGACGCTCTGCCTTGGCAGCGCGCTTTTCGTTTCCGCATGTGGCGGGCGGTCGGACGAGGCCGAAGTCGAGCGGGCGCTGAAGGAAGTCAACGTCATCGACGAAAGCAATCTGAGCGACATCATGCTGACGGTGGCCGATCCCAACGAAGCGGTCGCCTATTTCCGCAAGTCTGTCGCCGCGGATCCCAGCCGCATCGACTTGCAGCGCGGTCTGGCCACGTCGCTGATCCGCGCCAAGAAGCCCGCGCAGGCGGCACCGGTCTGGGCCAAGATCGCCGAGATGCCCGAGGCAACCCACGACGACCGCATGGGCCTGGCCGACGCGCTGCTCCGCGCGGGCGACTGGGATGGCGCCGAAGAGCAGCTGAACAAGATCCCGCCCAACGTGGAGACCTATCGCCGCTTCCGGCTCGAGGCGATGATCGCCGAC
Organism: Palleronia pontilimi; assembly: GCF_016412875.1. Lineage (GTDB taxonomy): Bacteria > Pseudomonadota > Alphaproteobacteria > Rhodobacterales > Rhodobacteraceae > Palleronia > Palleronia pontilimi. The sequence goes on from NZ_JAEKPD010000001.1 coordinate 127,344, forward strand.
GGCAACAAGCAATGGCAGAAGGCCGACAGTTTCTACCAGACCGCCGCCGGGCTGACGACGAAGCCCGCGGGCGTGCTGAACAACTGGGGCTATTCAAAATTGACGCGCGGCGATTACGCGGGCGCCGAGAAGCTGTTCGCCGACGCGCTGACCCATGACAGCGGGCTGTTCACCGCGAAGAACAACCTGACGCTGGCGCGCGGCGCCCAGCGCAAATACGAGCTGCCGGTCGTCCCCATGACCCAGATCGAGCGCGCGCAATTGCTGCACACGCTGGGCCTGGCGGCCGTGAAACAGGGTGACGTGACCACCGGGCGCGGTCTGCTGACCGAAGCGGTCGACACCCATCCGCAGCATTTCGACGTGGCCGCCCGCGCCCTGGCCGCGCTTGAGTCCAACGTCGCAAACTGACGGTGGACCAGTTCGAGCAGATCACGGCGGCGCTGACGCTGCCGGACCTGGCCGCACGGGCATTCATTCCGTTCGTCCTGCCCGTCTGTGTCTGGGTCGCGTGGTCCGACATGGCGCGCATGAAGATCCCCAACAAGGCCGTCATGGCGCTGGCGCTGATCTACCTGATCGTGGGGCCCTTCGTTCTGCCGCTGCCGGTCTGGGCGTGGCAATGGGTTCACCTTGTCGTGGTGCTGGTAATCGGGTTCGTCCTGAACATGGGTGGGGCGCTGGGCGCGGGTGACGCCAAATTCGCCGCGGCCGCAGCCCCCTTCGTCTTCCTGCAGGACGCGGCGATGCTGATGTATCTCTTCGCTGCGATCCTTCTGGCCGCGTTCGCCACCCATCGCATCGCGCGCGCCACGCCCGCGATCCGGGGCCGCGCGCCCGGCTGGGAAAGCTGGACATCGCGGAAGTTTCCCATGGGTCTGGCGCTGGCTCCTGCGCTGCTGTTCTACCTGCTGTTGGCCGCCGTCTGAACGGCGGGCGCGCCCTTCTTCAACAAGATGAACAGCTCGGTCCGCGCCACTTCGGTCAGCGGATACCCTGCCTCGTCGATCGAGGTCATGATCGCCGCACGCGTCTTCGAGTTGATCGCGCAAAGCGGCACCAGCACGTGGCTGGCATCCTCGATCCCCGGCGCACCGCCGTAGCGCCAGGGCGCCCCGCCCCGCAAGGACGACAGGTGGTCGGAATACATCCACAGCGCGCTGAGCAGGTCGGCCACCAGCACATGCGCATCGTCGCCCAGCCCGATGTCTTCGAGCTGCCGCGCGGCCGTGTCGAACCACGCGATCAGGCCGTTGTGCAGCGAACATTCCTCGAGCACTTCGCCGTTGACCATGGTGACGGGCGGGCGCTCGGCCAGGTCGGCGAAGCGCCGGAAATCGGTCACCGCGTCTTCGCCCGCGATCTGCATGTTCACCTGGAAGACGCGGCGCGTGTCGGTGAAGAAATCGTCGTGCTGGTCCGAGCGCGGGAAGACGGTGGTGAAGGCGGTCGTGTCCTCACTGTAGTGGCGCATCGGGCTGTAGGCCAGGTTGAAGAACGACGGCGCCGACGCCGCCAGCATCCCCACCGACACCATCGCCAGGATGGTGCGCCTGTCCCAGCGCGCATCGGGGTCCGGGCGCAGGCTGCCGATGGACATGAGGATCGCGAGACCCGCGATCAGCATCCATTGCGGATCGTTGCCGAAATTCTGGTATGTGATGAAGATGAAGCCCGGCAGGAACGCCATCAACCCTAGCCCCAGCACGTGCAGGCCCGCGCGGCGCAACATGACGATGGCGATCAGCGCCAGAAGGTGGCCGCCCAGAAACAGCGGGCCGGTCAGCACCTGGTCGAGCTTCTGGCCGGGATGGGCGCGGATTTCGGATCGTGACGTGGCCAGGATGTCACCGACATAGGCGGCCCAATAGTCGAAGCCCATGACCGCCGTGAAGAGCGCGAGCGCCACCAGCGTCACCGCGATGCCGCCCAGCAGCGCGCGGTATTCGCGCCGCGCGGCCAGCATGACGATCAGCCCCGGGGCCAGCGCCACGACATAGGTGACCTTGATCAGCACCAGCGCCGCCATGGGCAGGCCCAGCGCCAGCGCGTCCAAAGTCGCGGATTGGCGCAGCGGCGGCAACAACCCCACCGGCAGCATCACGAAGGCCAGCGCCCAGGCCCAGCGGTTGTAATGCATCGACATCGAGATATTGGGGATCGCTTCGCCATGGACCAGCGCCAGCGCGAAGACCATGACCAGCAGCACGTATCCCATGGCCAGCACGCCCGAAAAGCGGCTGCAGGCCACCCAGACCGTCAGCGGCGCGATGACCAGCGCCACCAGCAGCTGGCCCAGATGCACCGCGATGCCGACGCCGTAGCCCTGCTCGACGAACAGCGCGATGGGCCAGACCGCCAGAACGCCGATGGGCGTCATAAAATCCACGTGCGGGATCTGCCCGTCGGCCACGCGAAGGATGATCTCGACCAGGTGCAGCATGTCGCCTTCGTAGCGGTCCGCAAAAAGCCCGCCCTTCATCAGCGCCAACCCCGAGAACAGGGCGATCAGGCCCGCGCACCACAGCGCCATGCGAATGGGGTTTGCTCCGTTCATTCCTGCGTTCCTTCATTTTTTGGCCATATTGGCCCGGCATATTCGTCGTCGATCAGCAGATACCGCGCGGGATTGTCCGAAATATGGAAACGCTGCGGCAAACGACAGAAAAGGCAGCTTGCAGATGAACATGACCCCCACCCTTGGCGTCACCGCGCCCCCTGTCCCCAAAACGCTCGAGGACATGCTGCTGTCGCCGGTGATGATGCGGGATATCCTGCTGAAGACGATCTTCCGCACCAACGCCTCCGAGACGTCCGATATCGCCAAGCGCATCGCGCTGCCCGTCGCGGTCACGCAGGAACTGATCGACATCGCGCGCCGCCAGAAACTGATCGAGGCGATGGGCAGCATGCATGCGGGAAGCTCGGGCGAAATGGCCTATCAGCTCAGCGACGCAGGCAAGGCGCGCGCGCTCGAAGCCCTGGGTCAGTCCGAATATTACGGCGCAATGCCGGTCCCGCTGGACATATACCGCGAGCAGGTCAAGCGTCAGTCGATCCGCAACATCGCCATCACCCGCCAGCAATTGCTGGGCGCCATGGGTCACCTGGTGCTGCCCGACAACCTGATCGACAACCTGGGCCCCGCGGTGGGATCGGGCCGCTCGATCCTGATGTACGGGCCGCCCGGCAACGGTAAGTCGTCGATCTCGAACGGGATCCGCGACGCGCTGGGCGACAAGATCTACGTGCCGCGCGCCATCGAATACGCGGGCCAGGTCATCACCGTTTACGACCCGATCGTTCACTCGGCCGCCGAGGACCAGGAAGACGACCCCACCGCGCTGCGCCGCAAGACCCGCTTCGACACGCGCTATGTCATGTGCGACCGGCCCACGGTCATCACCGGCGGCGAGCTGCGCCTGGACATGCTGGACCTCGTCTATAACGAGACCGCGCGCACCTACCAGGCGCCCTTGCAGCTGAAATCCACCGGCGGCGTGTTCATCGTCGACGACCTTGGCCGACAGGAAGACCCGCCCCAGGCGCTGATCAACCGCTGGATCGTGCCGCTGGAAGAAAGCAAGGACATCCTGGCCCTGCAATCGGGCGAGAAGTTCGAGGTGCCGTTCGACACGCTGGTGATTTTCTCGACCAACTTCCACCCGAACAAGATCTTCGACAAGGCGGCGCTGCGCCGGATCTTCTACAAGATCAAGATCGACGGGCCGAACCAGAAGGATTTCCTGAAGATCTTCAGCCTGGTGGCCAAGAAGAAGAAGATGCCGTTGGACGAGGCGACGCTGATCCACCTGTTGAAAAACCGCTATCCCGAGATCGACAACGTCTATGCCAACTACCAGCCGATCTTCCTGATCGACCAGATGATCTCGATCTGCGAATTCGAAGGGATCCCCAACCAGATGAGCCCCGAGCTGATCGACCGGGCCTGGGCCAACATGTTCGTGGAAGAGGCCGACATCCAGCACTGACGCGCCCTTCGAAATGCCGCGCGCCGCCCCTAGATGAGGGGGATGGACAGGCTGCCCGACAGGTTTTCAGACTGGTTTGCGCGACGGGGGTGGCAGGTCCACCCCCACCAGCGGGACATGCTCGCGCGCGCCGATGCGCCCGCGCTGCTGCTGATCGCGCCCACCGGCGGCGGCAAGACGCTGGCGGGGTTCCTGCCCACGCTGGTCGATCTGGCCGACACCGATCACGACGGGCTGCACACGCTTTATATCTCGCCTCTGAAGGCGCTGGCCGCCGATATCAAGCGCAACCTGACGACGCCCGTGACCGAGATGGGGTTGCCGATCCGGATCGAGGATCGGACCGGCGACACCAGCGCCACGCGCAAGAAGCGCCAGCGCGCCGACCCGCCGCATATCCTGCTGACGACGCCCGAAAGCCTGGCGCTGCTGGTCAGCTACGAAGACGCGCCGCGCATGTTCGCGGGCCTGAAGCGCGTGGTGGTGGACGAGATCCACGCGCTGAGCGAATCGAAGCGCGGCGACCAGCTGATGCTGGCGCTCAGCCGGTTGCAGGCGCTGTGCCCCGACATGCGCCGCGTCGGGCTGTCGGCGACGGTCGAGGATCCGGCCGCCGTTGCCAGCTTCCTCGCGCGGCATCCCGACCCGTGCGAGATCCTTTACGCCGATCCCGGTCCCGACCCCGACATCGCCATGCTGGACACCGACGCCGCCCCGCCCTGGTCGGGGGGTGGCGGGCGCTACGCGATCCCGGCGGTGCTAGAGCAGGTGAAGGCCCACAAGACGACGCTGATCTTCCACAACACCCGCGCCCAGGCCGAGATCTTCTTCCACGAGCTGTGGCTGCAGAACGACGACGCGCTGCCCATCGGCATCCACCACGGCAGCCTGTCGCGCGAACAGCGCACCCGCGTCGAGCAGGCCATGGTCCAGGGCGATCTGCGCGCGATCGTCTGCACCGGGTCGCTGGACCTCGGGATCGACTGGGGCGACGTGGACCTGGTGATCCAGATCGGCGCGCCGAAGAACGTCAAACGGCTGGTGCAGCGGATCGGGCGGGCCAATCACCGCTACAACGCGCCCTCGAAGGCGCTGCTGGTGCCCGCCAACCGCTTCGAGGTGGTGGAATGCGTGGCCGCGCTGCAGGCCGTCAAGGAACGTGACCTCGACGGCGACCCGCGCGGCCCCGGACCGCGCGACGTGCTGTGCCAGCACATCCTGATCCGCGCCGCCGCCGGGCCGTTCGAGGCGACCGCGCTTTACAACGAGGTCAAGACGGCGGGCGCCTATGCCTCGCTCACCCGCGCGCAATTCGACGCCTGCCTGGACTTCGTGGCCACCGGCGGCTACGCGCTGCGCGCCTATGACCAGTGGAAACGGCTGAAGCAGGACCCGGACGGGACCTGGCACCTGCGCGACCCGCGCGCGGCCCAGCGCATCCGCCAGAATATCGGCACGATCATGGACACGGACCTGCTGAAGGTGCGGATGAAAAACCGCCGCGGCGGCACGCCCCTGGGCGAGATCGAGGAAGGCTTCGCCTCGACGCTCACCCCCGGCGACACGTTCCTGATCGGCGGGCAGATCGTGCGCTACGAGGGGTTGCGCGAAATGGTCGTCGAGGTCACGCGCCGCGCCGACAAGCAGCCCAAGATCGCCACCTTCATGGGCACGAAATTCGCCACCTCGACGCAGCTTTCCGAGCGGATCCTGCGGATGTTCGCCCAGGACGACTGGCCCGAACTGCCAGACCCCACGCGGCAATGGCTGCACCTGCAACGCGACCGCTCGCAGCTTCCGCAGCACGACCGCATCCTGATCGAGTCGTTCCCCCATGACGGGCGCGAACATACCTGCGTCTACGGCTTCGCGGGGCGCAACGCCATGCAGACGCTGGGGCTGCTACTGACCGCCCGGATGGAGCAGCAGGGCCTGCATCCCATGGGGTTCGTCAGCACCGACTACGCGACGCTGATCTGGGGGCTCGACACGCTGGTCCACCCCGAGCCGCTGTTCGACCGCGACGGATTGCGCGAAACCTTCGAGACGTGGCTGGCCGGAAACGCGGTAATGAAACGGACGTTCAAGCAGTCGGCCGTGATCTCGGGGCTGATCGAACGGACCACGCGGGGCCAACGCAAGTCCGGCAAGCAGGCGACGTTCAGCGCCGACATCCTGTACGACGTGCTGCACAAGTACGAACCCGACCACCTGCTGATGGACATCACCCGCGAAGAGGCCTTGAAGGGGCTCGTGGATTTCGGCCGGATCGAGGACATGCTGATGCGCACAGCGGGACGGGTCGATCACGTGGTGCTGGACCGCGTGACTCCGCTGGCCGCGCCGCTGTTCCTGGAAGCGGGGCGCGTGCCGGTGGACGGTGCCGCGACCGAGCGGCTGCTCGCCGAGGAAGCCCAGCGGCTGATGGACACGGCGGGGCTGGACATGAAGCCCGCGGACGAAAAACGTCACTGGCGCGTGCCCTACTGACTTGCCGTCGGTGCGGTGAAATCGTTAAGAACGAAGAATGAACTTCGTCGATGTGATATTGCAGGGCGTCGCGCTGCGGGCGCTGGGCTCGGGGGCGCTGTCCTGGCCCGAGCGTCGGGTGCTGATCGTGTCGGACCTGCACCTGGGCAAATCCGAACGGATGGCGCGGCGCGGCGGCGCCATGCTGCCCCCCTACGAGGCGCGCGATACGCTTCTGCGGCTCGACGCCGTGCTGGACGCCACCGACCCGGCGACGGTGATCTGCTTGGGCGATTCGCTGGATGACAACGCCGCGCGGGCCGGGCTGGACGACACCGAAGCGCAATGGATCGCCCGGATGCAGGCGGGCCGGGACTGGATCTGGATCGCAGGCAACCACGACCCCGCCCCCAGCGACCTGGGCGGCCGCGCCTTGGCGCGCGTGGGCATCGGGCCGCTGACATTCCGCCACATCGCCACCCCCGCGCCGGGCGAGGTCAGCGGCCATTATCACCCGAAAGCCAGGCTGGGGGTGCGCGGCAAATCCGTGTCGCGGCCCTGTTTCCTGCACGACGACCGGCACATGATCCTGCCCGCCTTCGGCACCTATACGGGCGGGCTGGACTGGACCGCAGCGCCCTTCGCGGCGCTGATGGGCGATGGCGCCTGCGCGATCCTGACCGGGCCCCGGCCCTGCGCGGTGCCGTTGCCGCGGCGGCGCGCCGCGTGAACGCCGACACCCTGCGGGCCAATTTCGCGCGCCAGACGATGATGCGGACACTGGGCGCGACGCTTGCCGATCTGGGCGATGGCTTCGCCATGATCGAAGCGCCGATCCTGCCGGGATCGCGCCAGCAGCAGGGTTTCGGACATGCCGGGTTGACCTTCGCCATCGGTGACAGCGCGGCGGGTTACGCCGCGCTGACCCTGATGGACGACGGCCAGGACGTGCTGACGACCGAGATGAAGATCAACCTGCTGCGTCCGGCGGCGGGCGACCTGCTGATCGCGAAGGGCGAGGTGGTGAAGCCCGGCCGTCGCATCACCATCGTGCGCGCCACTGTCTGGGCCAGAACCGGCGACGCGATGTCGGAAATCGCGATCCTGCAAGGCACGATGCTGCCCGTCTGACACGAAAAAGGCCGCGCCCGAGGGAACCGGAGCGCGGCCTTCGGCCCCCGAAGGGCCGGAACGTTTACAGAAGGGCCAGAGTGGCCAGCGCCATGCCCAAAAGCAGGCCGCTGGAAATCGTTACGAATGTACTCATGACGTGACCCTTTCTTGCGATCGAAGCTGAAACTCGCCGACGGGCATTCGGGTCCGTCACGAATGCGTGTTTTCCGGCGGGACGCAACCGGCGGTGCGAGTGTCGCAAATCCGCGCTTTCGCCGCCCCCCGCACCGCTATAGCCAAAGAACACCAGCGCCAAGGAACCCCATCCCATGAGCTTCAAGTCCGACATCGAAATCGCCCGCGAGGCCAGCAAGCGCCCGATCCAGGAGATCGGCGAGAAACTTGGAATCGGCTCGGACGACCTGCTGCCTTACGGTCACGACAAGGCCAAGATCAGCCAACGGTTCATCGACAGCGTGCAGGACAATCCGAACGGAAAGCTGATTCTGGTCACGGCGATCAACCCCACCCCCGCGGGCGAGGGCAAGACCACGACGACCGTGGGACTGGGTGACGGGCTGAACGCCATCGGCAAGAAAGCCGCGGTCTGCATCCGCGAAGCATCGCTTGGACCCTGTTTCGGGATGAAGGGCGGGGCCGCGGGCGGCGGCTATGCCCAGGTCGTGCCGATGGAGGAGATGAACTTGCACTTCACCGGCGATTTCCACGCGATCACCAGTGCTCACAATCTGCTATCGGCGATGATCGACAACCACATCTACTGGGGCAACGAGCTGCAGATCGACACCCGCCGCGTGGTCTGGCGCCGCGTCATGGACATGAACGACCGCGCGTTGCGCCAGATCACCGCCAGCCTGGGCGGTGTCGCGAACGGCTTCCCGCGCGAGACGGGGTTCGACATCACCGTGGCCTCGGAAGTCATGGCGTGCCTGTGCCTGGCCACGTCGCTGACGGATCTGCAAAAGCGCCTGGGCGACATCATCGTCGCCTACACCCGCGAGCGCGATCCGATCTACGCGCGCGACATCAAGGCCGACGGCGCCATGACGGTCCTGCTGAAGGACGCGATGCAGCCGAACCTGGTGCAAACGCTGGAAAACAATCCCGCCTTCGTCCACGGCGGACCTTTCGCCAACATCGCCCACGGCTGCAATTCGGTGATCGCGACGACCACGGCCCTGAAGGTGGCCGATTACGTGGTGACCGAGGCGGGCTTCGGGGCCGACCTGGGCGCCGAGAAGTTCATGAACATCAAGTGCCGCAAGGCGGGGCTGGCGCCCGACTGCGTGGTGCTGGTCGCCACCGTGCGCGCCATGAAGATGAACGGCGGCGTGGCGAAGGCCGATCTGGGCTCCGAGAACGTCGAGGCCGTGAAATCCGGTTGCGCCAACCTGGGACGCCATATCGAGAACGTGAAAAGTTTCGGCGTACCGGTGGTGGTCGCCATCAACCATTTCCACGGCGACACCGCGGCCGAGATCGCCGCGGTGCAGGAATTCGTGAAGACCCAAGGCTCCGAGGCGATCCTGTGCAAGCACTGGGCCAACGGCTCGGACGGGACGCGGGACCTGGCGACGCGGGTGGCGCAGATCGCGGAACAGGGCAGCGCCAATTTCGCGCCGATCTATCCAGACGACATGAAACTGGCCGACAAGATCGACACGATCTGCCGCAAGATCTATCGCGCCGATGGCGCCCTGATCGACGGCAAGATCCGCGCGCAGCTGAAGCAGTGGGAAGACCAAGGATACGGGCACCTTCCGGTCTGCATGGCAAAGACGCAGTACAGCTTCTCGACCGACCCCGAGGCGCGCGGCGCCCCCACCGGCTTCACCGTCCCGGTGCGCGAAGTGCGGCTGTCGGCGGGCGCGGGTTTCGTCGTGGCGATCTGCGGCGAGATCATGACCATGCCGGGCCTGCCCCGCGTCCCCTCGGCCGAGGCGATCATGCTGAACGACGACGGCCAGATCGAAGGGTTGTTCTGAGCGGCGTGCGGGATTACTGCCGCCTTTCCGAACGCCCGCAAGGCCGGGGTCCCGCCCCCGCCGATCCGCCCTGAGAAAGGACCGACCATGAGCGCCGCAATCATCGACGGCAAGGCCTTCGCCGCCACCATCCGCGCCCGCGTCGCCGATCACGTCGCGCGGCTGCGCGACGAGCAGGGCACAGCCCCCGGTCTTGCGGTGGTGCTGGTCGGCGAGGATCCGGCCAGCCAGGTCTATGTCCGCTCGAAAGGCAAGATGACCAAGGAATGCGGGATGCAATCCTTCGAGCATCGTCTGCCCGCCGACACCACCCAGGTCGACCTGATGGCCCTGATCGCCCGGCTGAACGCGGATGCCCAGGTGCACGGGATCCTGGTGCAACTGCCCCTGCCCGCTCACCTGGACAGCGATTTGGTGATCAACGCCATCGATCCAGCCAAGGACGTGGATGGCTTTCACGTTTCGAATGTGGGGCTGCTGGGGACCGGGCAAAAGGCCATGGTGCCCTGCACGCCGCTGGGCTGCCTGATGATGCTGCGCGACCATCACGGGTCGCTGTCGGGCATGGACGCGGTGGTGCTGGGGCGGTCCAACATCGTAGGCAAGCCCATGGCGCAGCTGTTGCTGGGGGACAGCTGCACCGTCACGATAGCGCATTCGCGGACGCGGGACCTGGCCGAGGTCACGCGCCGCGCCGACATCCTGGTGGCGGCGGTCGGCCGACCCGAGATGGTGACGGGCGATTACGTGAAGCCGGGCGCGACCGTCATCGACGTGGGCATCAACCGTGTCGAGCGTGATGGCGCTTCCCGGCTGGTGGGCGATTGCGACTTCGCCTCCTGCGCCGAGGTCGCGGGCGCGATCACGCCTGTGCCCGGCGGCGTCGGGCCCATGACCATCGCTTGCCTGCTGGCCAACACGGTTACGGCGTTCTGCCGGGCGCACGACCTGAAAGAGCCCGACGGTCTGACCGCCTAGTTCCGGCTCAGTCGCCCGGCTGCCAGGCTCGCTGGTCTGGAAGATGCAGACGCATGGTTTCGCCCAGCGCCAAGGTGCCGGGCCGTTCGACCCAGGCCGTGATGCCGCGCAGACCCTTCGCGGCCACCTTGAACCCCTTGCCCGCCGCGCCCAGCCGCTCTTCGATGGTCAGGGCGGGAAGGTGGCAGGGGCGGTTCTGCATGTCGACGACCAGCGTGACGCCGTCGGGGCCCTGCAGCCGCGACGATGGCGGCAGATGGCTGAAATCCGGCAGGCCCTCCACCACGATCGAGGCGCCCAGCCACGCGGGGTCAAGCGTCTGGAGGCCCATCCGGTCGGCGATCTGCGCCAGTTCCTCGGCCGACAGGATCGACACCTGGCGCACATTGGCGATTTCCGTGCCGCGAGGATGCTGCGCGGTCACCCGGCTGCACGAGGGGCGCGTCAGCCCCGCGTGAACCTCGCCGACCAGACCACCGAAATCCAGTTGCATCGATGCGACCGGCGCACCCTCCACGGCCTTGCGATCGCGATGGGGCACGAGGCCCAGCCAAGTGATTCGCGCCGCGTGGCCGCTGGGCTTCAGGGCAGGCATCAGGCGGCATCGCGTGTGCGCAGGACCAGCGTCAGCGAGGCCAGCAAGGCCAGCGCGAAGAACAGCTCGAACAGCTCTTCGACCCGGGAGCTCAGATCAGACAGATCCGCGGGCACGTCGATGCCCAGCGGGGCAAGCTTGCGCGCGATCCCGTCCAGGGACTTGGCGATGACGATCAAGGCCGCGCTCAGGGCGAAAAGCCAGGCCCAGGCCGCGCCGCGCAGAAGCGCCCGCAGCCATGGCATCGCCTGGAACAGCGCCAGTCGGGCCAGAACCACCAGCGCCAGGAGAACGATCGCCGCGCCGACCAGTTTTTCGGCCATCGGCGCGTCGCCGCTGTAAAGACGCAGCTGCAACACCCCTTCCGAGGTGAAGCGCTTGTCGAAATCCAGCTCGCGCATGGCCAAAAGGATCAGGCCGACCGGCACATGCCAGGTTTGCCGCGACGGGGTGTAGGTAAGGTAGAGAAGCGCGGCACCGGCCAGCAGGACCGCGGAGACGGATTCGATCCCGCCGCCTTCGCGCAGAAGCCACTTGCCCTGCTGCGAGCGCAGCAGATCCACGGACACGAAGGCCAGGATCACGGCCTGAGCCCAGCACAAGACGGTCACGGGGGAAAGGCGGGCGGGCGTTCGAGGCATGGGGATCTACGCGGAGGTGTCCGGAAAAGCGCGAAGGCCGCGTCGTTGGTGGACGCGGCCTTCAGGTCGAGGTGATTGGATCAGGCCGAGGGCTCGGGCTCCAACCCGCCTTCCGGCTTGGGCTTGGGCTTCGTCTTCGGAATCGACGTCACAGATGGCGCGTTGCCCTGGTCCGAGCTGCCGCTATCGTCGTCGCCGCGGCTCAGGGGCTCACCGTTGATGACCTTCTGGATCTCGTTGCCGGTGAGCGTCTCGTATTCGAGAAGGCCCTGGGCCAGGCGCTCGAGATCCTCGCGCTTCTCGGTCAGGATCCGCTTGGCGGTTTCGTAGCCGTCGTCAATGATCTCTTTCACCTTGTCGTCGATGATCTTCTGCGTCGCGGCCGAGTGGTTGGTGCCGCCGCCATAGGCGCCCAGATAGCTTTGCTGTTCGTTGGCGTAATCGACGAAGCCGAGCTCATCGGCAAAGCCAAACTGGGTGACCATCGCGCGGGCGATCTTGCTGACCTGCTGAATGTCCGACGCGGCGCCGGACGTCACGTTTTCCTTCCCGAAGATCAGCTCTTCGGCCACGCGGCCACCCATCGCCATGGCGATCTTGGACGTGTACTTCGTCCAGCTGACCGAAAGCTGGTCACGCTCGGGCAGCGACAGGACGAGGCCCAGCGCCCGACCGCGCGGGATGATGGTTGCCTTGTGGATCGGGTCGTGCTGCGGGACGTTCAAACCGACGATGGCATGACCAGCTTCGTGATAGGCGGTCAGCTTCTTCTCGTCCTCGGTCATGACCATCGAGCGCCGCTCGGAGCCCATCATGACCTTGTCCTTAGCGTTCTCGAAATCCTCCATGGTGACGAAACGCCGACCGACACGGGCCGCCGTCAGGGCCGATTCGTTGACCAGGTTCGCGAGGTCGGCGCCCGAGAATCCCGGGGTGCCGCGCGCGATGATGCGCAGGTCCACGTTCGGACCCAGCGGCACCTTGCGAGCGTGAACGCCCAGGATCTTTTCGCGGCCCTTGATGTCGGGGTTCGGGACCTGAACCTGGCGGTCGAAGCGCCCGGGGCGCAGAAGTGCGGGGTCGAGTACGTCGGGGCGGTTGGTCGCCGCGACGATGATGATGCCTTCGTTGGCCTCGAAACCGTCCATCTCGACCAGAAGCTGGTTCAGCGTCTGCTCGCGTTCGTCGTTGCCGCCGCCGTAGCCCACGCCACGCGAGCGGCCGACCGCGTCGATTTCGTCGATGAAGACGATGCAGGGCGCGTTCTTCTTGGCCTGCTCGAACATGTCGCGCACGCGGCTTGCGCCGACGCCCACGAACATCTCGACGAAGTCAGAGCCGGAGATGGTGAAGAAGGGCACGCCCGCCTCGCCCGCGATGGCGCGGGCCAGAAGCGTCTTACCGGTGCCCGGAGGGCCGACCAGCAGCGCGCCCTTGGGGATCTTGCCGCCCAGGCGCGAGAATTTCTGCGGGTTGCGCAGGAATTCGACGATTTCCTCGAGCTCTTCCTTGGCCTCGTCGATGCCCGCCACGTCGTCGAAGGTAACGCGGCCGTGCTTTTCGGTCAGCAGCTTGGCGCGCGACTTGCCGAAGCCCATGGCGCCGCCTTTGCCGCCGCCCTGCATCCGGTTCATGAAGTAGATCCAGACGCCGATCAGCAGCAGGAAGGGCAGGAAGCTCAGCAACACCGTGGTGAAGCCCGACTGTTCCTGCGGCTTGGCATTCACGGTGACGTCGTTGTCGATCAGGCGCTCGGTCAGCTGATCGCCGCTGTCGGGCCGAATCGTCACGTAGTCCTGTCCATCCGCACCGCGGAACATCACGTTTTCGCCATCGAGCGTCACGGCCGACACGCCACCCGTTTCGACGCGTTCGATGAACTCGGAATAACTGATCTGCCGCGAGTTGAGGTTGCCGGAGTTGCCCGAGAACAGGTTGAACAGGGCCAGGACCAAGAAGAACAGGACCAGCCAGAAAGCGATGTTGCGCGCGTTGCCCAAGGATATCTCCCTTACCTGGGTTCACTCCGGCTTAACCGGATCTGATTGACAGATAGTTATCAGCGTCCCGCGTTCAATGCGAGAGAAGCCAGTGTGGAAAATCGTCACGGCAGAAGGTGGCGGTCCATGACGTGTCTTTCGGGTCGATCGGAAGCGCGATCAGGCGACTTTCGCGCCAAATGGCGGGAGCCGACAGAAGGCGCAGGCGCGGATGACCGAGCGCGCGCCAATCGGGGTGCTGGGCCAGGCCTTCCGGCCCGCAGGCGGCGACATGGGCGCCGTCCGGCAAAGGCCGGTCGAGACGCCAGCGCCCGTCCCAGACCTGGCCCGGCGGGATCGGTTCGGATCGCGCGGCGTGGCTTGGCTCGCGTCCGATGCAGATCGTGTCGCCAAGCGGATACAGGATACAGCCCTGCAGCGTTTGCGGGTGCGACAGCCCGCCCAGCAGCCTGAGCGTATCGCGTCCGCGGGGCGGGTAAGGCGCTCCGGTCACGAAGGTGATGGCCGCACCAAGGACTCGTCGCGCCATGTCGGGGTGCAGGCGGGACAGCGCCGCGGCGTCGAGCACGATGTCGCCCGCGACCACGCGGGTATGCGCCTGCGCCCAATCGGCCAGCAATTGCCGCACGCCGTCATCGGTCCGTCGCAACCGCGCGGCCATCGAGGACAGCGCCGCCGCATCCAGCCCCAGTGGCGCCAGGTGCTTCAGCGCGGCGCGGGTCCGAACGCGGGTGTAGCGCGCGTCTGCATTGGTGGGATCGTCGCTCCAGCAGATGCCCAGATCGCGCAGCCAATCCCGCAACGCGTCGCGCGGGGTGTCGAGCAGGGGGCGGACGAAGGTGACGCCGTGGCGCACCACACGCCCGTTCATGGCCGACAATCCCGACAGCCCGGCGCTGCGCGCCATCTGCATCAGCACCGTTTCCGCCTGGTCATCCTGCGTGTGCCCCAGAAGCACCGTCGCGCAGCCTTGCGCCCGCGCCCAATCCGCCAGCAGCGCGTAGCGGGCGTCGCGGGCCTTGGACTGAAGGTTGCCGGACAGATCCGGCGCTTGCCAGTGCAGGATTTCGTGCGCGACACCGTGCCGGGCGCAGAGCCGGGCGACGGATTTCGCCTCATCGGCGGCAGCGGGGCGCAACTGATGATCGACCGTCGCCGCGCGCAGTCGCGCGGGCCCCAGGGCGGCGATGGCGAGCATCAGAAGGGCCGTCGAATCGCTGCCGCCCGAGATGGCGACGCCGATCGGACCGTCGGCGTCGGCAAGGCTCAGAAGCGCGGCGGGCGGCTCCATATGGCGGAGGGTCCGGCCACGGGCATCACTGGCAGCCGATGCTGACGCGCGAGCTTTGCGCGGCAATCGACGCGGGCGCGTCCGGGAAGCGGGTCGTCACTTCGGCCAGCGTGGCGCAGGCATCGGCGCGCTGGCCGAGCGCATTCAGCTTCACGCCCAGGTTCAGCAACGCATCGGGTGCGCGCGGACCCTGAGGTGCGCCCGAAAACGCGTCGAGATAGGCGCGCGCGGCTTCGGGATCGTCGCCCAGTTCGGACAGGGCCTGGGCGCGCAGGTAATGCGCCTCGTTCGTCAGCGGACCAGAGGTGTAGGTCTGCGCAAAGGTCGCAAAGAGGTCAGCGGCGGTGCGAAAGCTACCGGAATCGAGCGCCTCCTGCGCCCGGTCGAAATCGGCCTGTTCGCCCACGGCAAGTTGCGCGCCCTCGGGACGCGGTTCGGGCGCGGCGCGCGGCGGCGGCGCGCTGCCGATATCGCCGCCCAGGGTCGGCGTTTCGCCCAGGTTGCCGATATCGCAGGATTCCTCGATCTCGCAGATGCGGAATTCCAGGTCGCCGATCCGGTTCGTGCCCTCGCTGACGACGCGGTTGACGCGGAACTCGATCTCTTCGGTCTGGCCGGTCAGGCGTCGCAGCTCGGCCTCGATGGCATCGATGCGCTCCAGCGCGGACGTGCCGGACAGGTCCAAGCCGCCCGCGCCCGTCGTCGCAAGTTCCGAGCGCAGTCCCTGCACCTCGGCCGCCAGGGCCGAAAGCTCGGCGCGGATATCGGCGAGCGTTTCCGTGTTCTGCGCCATCGCCAGCCCGGGGAAGGCCAGCGCGACGCCAAGGATCAGAGTGCGGAGCATCGTGTCAGGACAACGCCGCGCCAGCGGCGATCACGGTGACGGCGCGGCGGTTCTTGGCGTAACAGGCTTCGGTCGAGCACACTTCCAGCGGACGCTCCTTGCCGTAGGTCACGGTGCGCAGGCGCGACGACGACACGCCCTGGCTGACCAGGTAGTCGCGGGCCGATGCCGCGCGACGCGCACCCAGCGCAAGGTTGTATTCGCGTGTGCCCTGCTCGTCGGCGTGGCCTTCGATGATGGCGGTATAGCCCGGGTTGGATTGCAGCCACTGGGCCTGCGCGCTCAGCGCGGCGCGGCCCGCATCGTTCAGGGTGGACTGGTCCACGGCGAACAGCACGCGGTCGCCCACCGACTGGCGGAAATACTCGGGCGATGCGGGATCCAGCACGCCGGACGTGATGTCGCCCGCGCCGTTCATGCCGGGCGCGTTGGGATCGAACGGCATCCCGTCGCCGGGATTGCCCGAGCCGAAGCGGTCCGGGTTGGAGCAGGCCGACAGGCCCAAGATCGCCGTCAGGACGAGGGCTGCGCGAAGGGTGGTCATGGCTCGTGATCCTCGAGTTACCGCCGGGCTTTGCCGGTCATTTGCGTGTTGATAGCATCGCCTTGCGCGCTTGGGAACACATCAGGGCAGAAGCGGCGACCAGGCCGGGTCGGACGCGGCGTTGGGCGTGTTGACCTGTGTCAGGTTGCGCCCCGACACGTCGACCGAGAACAGCGCGGGCTGACCGCCCGCCCCCGCGCTTTCGCGGGTGAACATGATGACGCGGCCATTGGGTGCCCAGGTGGGGCCTTCGTCCAGGAAGGACGCGGTCAACAGGCGTTCTTCGCTGCCATCGGTGCGCATGACACCGATATGGAAGCGGCCCGCGTTCTGCTTGGTGAAGGCGATCAGGTCCCCGCGCGGCGACCACACCGGCGTGCCGTAGCGGCCCGCGCCGTTGCTGATGCGCCGCGGCTCGCCGCCGCCGGCGGGCATGATATAGAGTTGCGGCGTGCCCGAACGGTCGGACTCGAACACGATCTGGCTGCCGTCGGGGCTGTAGCTCGGCGCCGTCTCGATGCTGGGGGCGTTGGTCAGTTGCCGCGGGGTGTCGCCGGGCTGCACCGCGTAGATGTCGGTATTGCCACCGATCGAGGCCGAGAAGACCACCGTCCGGCCATCGGGGGCGTAGCGCGGCGCGAAGGTCATCGATTCTGCGGGCACCTGCAGCGGGATGCGGCTGACCGTGCCCACGTTCATCTCGTAGATCTGCGGAAAGCCCGTCTCGTAGCTGGTATAGAGCACGCGCGTGCCGTCGGGCGAAAACCGCGGCGCCAGCACGATGGACGAGCTGTCGGTCAGGTACTGCACGTTGGCGCCGTCGTAATCCATGACCGCCAGCCGCTTTTGGCGTTCGTTCTTCGGACCCTGCTCGCTGACGAAGACCACGCGGCTGTCGAAATAGCCGGTCTCGCCGGTGATGCGGGAATAGACCGCGTCGCTGACCTTGTGGGCCAGCCTGCGCCACGAGCCACTAGTGCCACCGAATTGCAGCCCCTCGCCCAGCGGCGCTTCCGAAAAGACGTCGAACAGGCGGAACTTCACGTTGATCTGGTCGCCCGACACGTTGACCGCGCCGGTGATCAGGGCCTGGGCGTTGATCGCCTTCCAGTTGGCATAGGTCACGGAGGGCGTGAATTCCGTCACGTCCGTGACGAAGGCATCGCGCGGGATGCGGCGGAACAGGCCCGTGCCGGTCAGATCTGCGGCGACCACGTCGCTGATCCGCTGGGCCCATTCCTGCGCCTCGGGGTTCTCGGCGATGAAAGTGGGCAGCGCGAATGGCAGCGGTTCGATCACGCCTTCGGTGATCTCGATGCGCAAGGGGCCGTCCTGGGCCTGCGCGGCACCGGGCAGGCCGAGGCCGAGGATCGACAGGGCCAGGATGGCCGGGGTGAGAAGGCGCAGAAGGGTCATGTCCTGTCCAGTCTTGCTGAAGCTGTTACGGGGTCAATGGCAGGCCGGATCACAAGGTTCCCCTGCGCGCCGGAATGCCGATATGCAATGACATGGCTCATCTCAGGCGCATCCCTTCGGGGTTGAAGGTCACTTCGACCTCTTGCCACTGGCCGAATTTCTCGGCCGGAAGATTGTATCCGCCACCCTGATTCTGGCAGCGCAGGATCGCGCGGCGGCCCGCGTCGAAGGCCGCGCGCACCGCCGCGTCCGAGCCGCCCGACGCCCCGGTCTGGCGAATGGACGACGTGATGACCTGCGCTTCGCGGGTCATCTGGAAGCGGATCGACACGGTGACGTTCGCCGCCTGGCTGCCGGTATCGACGTTCCAGCACTGGCGCACGGCAAGGCGGAAGGCTTCCTTTTCGCCCGCCGTCAGCGGCGGGCCCGCCGGGATACCTTCCTGCGGCGCCTGTTCGAGCAATTGCTGCAGGCCCGCGATCGTTTCCTGCGCGGCCTGGTTGACGTTGTCGGATGCCGCGGTCGAGGTCGTGCCTTCGCTGCGCGGCGGGGTCGCGGGGCGTTCGGGGCGACCGCGCGGGCGCGGGGTTCCGGTCGGCGCGGAATTGGTCAGCTGCGTCGGGCGCTCGGCCTCGGTCACGATTTCTTCGGCCGTCTCGGGCGGCGCGGCGGGGGTCTGATCCTCGACCACCTGTTCGGGCGCCTCCGCGGGCTCGGGGTCGGGCGCTTCGACCACTTCGGGCGCTTCTTCCGCCTCGGGGGGCGGTGGCGGCGTGGCTTCGGTGGAGACGCGCGGCTGCGGGCGCGGCACATCCACGGGCGCGACGGGCCGGTCGTCGGCGACCTCGGGCTGGGGTGGCGCGGGGGGCGCCTCGGGGACGGGCTCGGGCGGCGCGGGTTCGGGATCGGGCTCGACCACGGGGTCGGGCGTGGGATCGGGTTGCGGCACGGGATCGGGCTGCGGTTCAGGCGCGGGCGCCGGTTCGGGCTCGGGCGTCGGTTCGGGAGCGGGCGTCGGTTCGGGCTGCGGGTCCGGTTCGGGCGCAGGCGTGTCGGGGATTTCCAGCGCGGCGGTCGGCGCTTCCGAGGCGGGCGTCGGCTCGTCTGCCACGTCCGGGCGGGTCAGGGCCGCGAAGTCCTCTTCGCTCAGGACCGTCACCTGCGCCACGTCCGGAGGCGGCAGTTCGTCACGCGCGAACATCCCGCCAAAGAGCGCGAACAGGATCAGCGCCGTGTGCGCCACCCCTGAAATGATCGTGCCCGGTTGCATGGGACCTACCCGTCCGACCCGTCAAGCCGAGGGCCGCCCGCATCCGTCACCAGGCCGATATCGTTGAACCCGGCCGCGTTCAGCGCGCCCATGACCTGCACCACCTCGCTATAGGGAATGGCCCCGTCGGCGCGCACATAGACCTTGCGGCTTTCGCGCTCGGCGGCGATGGCGCGCAGTTGCGCGATCAGGTCGTCGCTTTCGGTCTCGTTATCCATCAGCAGGACCTGGCCGTCGGTCGTCAGGGTCAGCGTCAGCGGCTCTTCGCGCTCGGTCGGCAGCGCCTGGGCGGCGGTTTCGGGCAATTGCACTGGCACGCCCACGGTCAGAAGGGGGGCGGCCACCATGAACACAATCAACAGCACCAGCATCACGTCAACGAAGGGCGTGACGTTGATCTCGGCCATGGGCCTGTTGCGGCCGCGGCCCCGCCGCCTTCGCGACCCGCCGCCGTCCTTCTGGATTGTGCCCGCGCCCATGGCTCAGGCGTCCAGCTGGCGCGACAGGATCGTGGTGAACTCGTCGGCGAAGGATTCGTAGCCGCCCACGATGCGGTTCGCATCGGTGGAAAGCTTGTTGTAGAAGATGACCGCCGGGATCGCCGCGAGCAGCCCCAGCCCGGTGGCCAGCAGCGCCTCTGCGATGCCGGGGGCCACGACGGCCAGGTTGGTGTTCTGCTGGGCCGCGATCTCGATGAAGGCGTTCATGATGCCCCAGACCGTGCCGAACAGGCCCACGAAGGGCGCTGTGGCGCCCACGGTGGCCAGGAACGGCAGGCCCTTTTCCAGCTCTTCGGCTTCGCGCTGGATCGCCACGTCCATGGAGCGGTCGATGCGGGCCTGGGCGCCGGGGATCAGCGCGCCGTCGTCGCGGTGCGAGCGCTGCCATTCGGCCATTCCGGCGGCAAAGACGCTGGCGGCGCGGCCGTCGGGATCGGGGCCCAGCTTGCGGTAAAGCTCGTCCAGCGGCTCGCCGGACCAGAACGCGGCATCGAAACGCGCGGCTTCCGACCGGGCGCGGCGGAACGACAGCCCCTTCTGGATGATGATCGCCCACGCCCAGAAGGACGCCAGGATCAGCAGCAGCATGACAAGTTTCACGGTGATCGTGGCGCGGGCGAAGAGCCCCCACATGGAGAAATCCATCTCGGACGCCAGCGCCAAAGTCTCGGTTTCCATAGTCTGCTCTCTCACTCACGCGGGCCGCATTGTTGGGCCTCGTTGCGGATTAGATACAGCAGCCGCGGCGCGAAAGCTATCTTTTCTGCACAATCGGGTGAACGCCTGAAGATCGGCGTTCAGCCGCGCAGTTCCTTCGGCAGCCGGACGGGCCTGCCCGAGGCGATATCGATCGCCGCCAGCTCGACCGTGGCGCGAAACAGCGGGCTGGCCTCGAGCTGGACGCTTTGGTGCAGCGTGATCCGGGCACCGCTGGCGCTGTTGAGCTCGGTCTGCACATCCAGCCGGTCGTCCAGCCGCGCGGGGGCGAGAAACTCGGCCTCGATCCGGCGCACGGCGAAGACAAGACCGCCATCGCGCAGCGCGTTCTGGTCGATGCCCCGCGCCCGCACCCAGTCCGACCGCGCGCGTTCGATGAACTTCAGGTAATTGGCGTGATAGACGATCCCGCCCATGTCGGTGTCTTCGTAATAGACGGTGACGGGGAAGGCGTGGGTCATATCCAGCCAAGCCAGTGAAACAGTCCGACCAGCGCCGCCATCAGCACGGTCTCGCCCACCGCGCGGATCGCGTGGGGAGCGGGCGGCATGTCAGCCGCCCGCGATATAGCCACGACGCGGAGGGTGAAGATCAGCAGGACGACAGGGAAGACCGCTATGGCCGTGGCGCTCGATGCGACCGCGACCAGATCGGACACGTCGTTCGTCAGGATAAGGCGCACGGCGGCGATGAGACCGATCGCCATGCCCGCGAAGAACATTCGATCGAGCCCCTTGAGCGAATCGCGGACCACCAAGGAAGGTATCTTTCGCGCGATGTGCGACGTGAAAAACATCGTGCCGACCGTGGCCAGCAGCAAACCACCCAGTCCGATTTGGAAGGCGACAAAGGCCGTCACTGCGCCATCCCCAGCCGCGCCGACAGGCGCAGCGCGTGGCTGGGGTCCGAGGCGCTTGCGGGCATCACCGGGTCATAGGCCGCGCGGATCAGGGCGCCGATCTCGGGGCGCAGGACGGTGGCGCCGCCGGGCACCAAGGCGAGGGGCGAGCGGTCGGTGAAGGCGGTATCGCTCCAGAGCAGCATGGACTGGACCACCTGGCTCAGCGCCAGCGTTTCGGCCGGGACGGCCGACAGGTGCTCGTCCATGCGCAGGAACACGAAACACGCGCGGATCGCCCCGGCTTCGTCGAAGCGGAAGATGCGGTACTGGTTGGCGTCGGCTTCCTCCAGCCTGTCCACGAGCGGGGCGAGGTCGGGGATCAGACGGTCGAGATCGGGCACATGGCGCAGCTCGTCCCAGTCGCGAAAGAAGAAAACCATGAAGTTGACGCCGAGCTCGGGATCCATCTCGGTCAGCTCGTGGCCCGCCATCTGGCACACGGCCTCGAGCGCGCCCTTCATCACCGACAGCGTCGCGTCGTCCACGCCGAATACGACCGGCGCAATGGCACGGCCCCAGCGGGCGAAAGCGTAATCGCCGCTGGCGCGGGTGAAATGGGCGGTGATCTCGTCGACATCCATGGGGTTTGGCTATCCAAGCGGGCCGCGACGGGCAACCCGCCTATTCCACGCGGTCGATCAGCGCCTGCACCTTCGGCCCCAAGTCCTGCACGATCAACTCGACCCCGTTGGCATTTGGGTGGATGCCGTCCGGCTGCATGTACTGCGCCATGGCCGCCTGCCGATCTTCCACGCTGGACAGCGCCGACAGGAAGTCCGGGGCCAGAAGCGTGTCGTATTTGGCGGACAGGTCGGTATAGATCGCGTCGAAATCGGCCTTGTAGTCCGGCCCGTAATTGCCCGGCGCGTCGATGCCCACCAGCAGGACCGGCACGTCGGCCTCGGCGGCCTTCGACAGGATGCCGTCGAGATTGGCGCGACTGACCTCGGGGTCGATTCCGCGCAGCAAGTCGTTGCCGCCCAAAGCCACGATCATCGCGTCGATCTCGGGGGTCAGGGTCCAGTCCACCCGGCTGAGCCCACCCGCCGTCGTATCGCCCGACACGCCCGCGTTCAGGATGGCGACGTCTTCGCCTTGCGCGTCGAGCCAGGCCTGCAATTGCGGCACGAAGCCGTCGGATCGCGGCAGCCCGAATCCTTGCGTCAGCGAGTCGCCCAGCGCCGCCACCCGCACCGGATCGGCCCAGGCCGGTGCCGCCAATGCGAGGCAAATCGTCACCTTGGAAACCACGCCCCGCACCCCATATCGCAGCCAGACCCAAAAGGATGAGCCGATGACCGATCCCGTTCTGTCGCTGACCGACGCAAGGCTGCGGCTGGACGGCAATGCCGGTCCGGTCGATATCCTGCACGGCATCACGCTGGATGTGGCGCGCGGGGAAACGGTGGGTCTGGTGGGTCCATCGGGCTCGGGCAAATCGTCACTCCTCATGGTCATGGGTGGCCTGGAACGCGCCACCGGCGGACAGGTTCACGCCTTGGGGCAGGATCTGACTGCCATGGGCGAGGACGCGCTGGCCCGCTTTCGCAGGGAGCATATGGGGGTGGTGTTCCAATCCTTCCACCTGATTCCGACGATGACGGCGCTGGAAAACGTCGCGACCCCGCTGGAGCTGGCAGGACATGCCGACGCGTTCGAGCGCGCGGCGGCCGAGCTCGAGGCCATGGGGCTTGGCAGTCGCCTGGACCATTACCCGACCGAGCTGTCGGGCGGAGAGCAGCAGCGCGTGGCCCTGGCCCGCGCCGCGGCACCGCGTCCCGAGATCCTGCTCGCGGACGAGCCGACCGGCAACCTGGACGGGCCGACCGGGCAGGCGATCATCGAGCTGCTGTTCGGGCTGAACACGTCGATCGGGGCCACGCTGGTCCTGGTGACCCACGACCCGGCCCTGGCCGAGCGCTGCCAGCGCACGATCCGGCTGGAGGACGGTCGTCTGAAGACCGATCACGCGCAGGCGGCCGAATGACGCGCCGGGTGGGCGATCCGGCAGGGGGCGCCGCCCCCGTCGCCTGCGGCGACTCCCCCGGGGATATTTTCGAAAAGGGGAAGCCGGGGTCGCGCGCATGAGCGTGGCGTGGCGCATCGCCCGGCGCGAGCTGCGTGGCGGGCTGAAGGGCTTCCGGGTCTTCCTGGCCTGTCTCGCGCTGGGGATCGCGGCCATCGCCGCCGTGGGATCGGTGCGCGAGGCGATATCGGACGGGTTGGCGCAGGAAGGCGCGCGGATCCTGGGCGGCGATGCGTCGGTCGAGTTCACGTATCGGTTCGCCGAGCCCGACGAGCGCGCCGCGTTGGAGCGGCTGGGGGACGTTTCGGAGATCGTCGATTTCCGCTCGATGGCCGTGGCCGGGGACACCCGGGCGCTGACCCAGGTCAAGGGCGTCGACGACGCCTATCCCCTGCTGGGCGAGGTCGCGCTCGACCCCGAGCAGCCGCTGTCGGACGCGCTTTCGGGCGCCGTGCCAGGCGCGGTGATGGACCGCCTGCTGATCGACCGCCTGGCCCTCGAGGTCGGCGACACGTTCAGGCTGGGCACCAAGACGTTCAGGCTTGCGGGCGAGTTGGTGCGCGAGCCCGACAACGCGGGCGGCGGGTTCGATTTGGGCCCGCGCACGCTGCTCAGAACCGAAGACCTGGAAGGCTCGGGCCTGATCGCGCCGGGCACGTTGTTCGAGACCGAATACCGCCTGGCCCTGCCGCCCGAGGCCGACCTGGACCGCGCCGAGGCCCAGCTGGACGCGGCGCTGCCGGAGGCGGGGTATCGCTGGCGCGACCGGCGCAACGGGGCGCCGGGCGTACAGCGCTTCGTGGATCGGCTGTCGTCTTTCCTGGTGCTCGTCGGGTTGGCCGGGCTGGCGGTGGGCGGCGTCGGCGTTGCCTCGGCCGTCCGTGCGCACATGGTCGAGAAGACCGCCACCATCGCCACCCTAAAGACGGTCGGGGCCGAAGGGCGCACGATCTTCGCCATCTACGGGCTGCAGATCGGCGTGCTGACCGCGCTGGGCCTTGCAATCGGGCTGGTGCTGGGCGCCGGTCTGCCGCTGGTGTTCGAGCCGCTCATCGCCGCGCGCCTGCCGCTGCCCGCCAATATCGGCATCTACCCCAAGCCGCTGCTGGAGGCCGCCCTTTACGGTGTGCTTGCCGCGGCGTTGTTCACCTTGTGGCCCCTGGCAAAAGCCCAGGACATCCGCGCGGCAACCCTGTTCCGCAACGCGGGCGGCTTGCCCGAAGGCCGTCCGCGCCGCGCCTTCCTGGCCGTCATCGCCGGTCTGCTGGCCCTGCTGGTCGGCGCGGCCGCGTGGCTGTCGGGCCTGCCACTTCTGAGCCTTTACACCGCGCTTGGCCTCGGGGCCGCCTTCCTGGCGCTTGTCGCCATCTCGGAGGCCACGCGGCGGATCGCCCGTGCCCTGTCGCGGCGCCGCGCGCTGCGCGGGCGCTCGGCGCTTCGCCTTGCCATGGGCGCCGTCGGCGGTCCGGGGGGCGAGGCGCTGGCGGTGATCCTGTCGCTGGGGCTTGGATTGACCGTGCTGGCGGCCGTGGGACAAATCGACACCAACCTGCGCGGCGCGATCGAGCGCGATCTGCCGGATGTGGCCCCGAGCTATTTCATGGTCGACATCCAGCCCGGCCAGATCGACGGATTCCGCGCGCGGCTGGCGGACGATCCCGGAGTCGAGGATGTGCAGACGGCGCCCATGCTGCGCGGCATCATCACCCGGATCAACGGGCAGGATGCCGCCCAGGTCGCGGGCGATCACTGGGTGCTGCGCGGCGACCGGGGCGTGACCTATTCCGACGCCCCGCCGCGCGATACGCAGATCACCGCCGGTGACTGGTGGCCCGCCGACTACAGCGGCCCCAACCAGATCAGCTTCGCCGCGGAAGAGGCCGAAGAGCTGGGCATCGGGCTGGGCGACCGGCTGACCGTCAACATCCTGGGCCGCGACATCGAGGGCGAGATCACGTCCCTGCGCGAGGTCGACTTCTCGACCGCCGGGATCGGCTTCATCCTTGCGATGAACCCGGCCGCGCTGCAGGGCGCGCCGCACACTTTCATCTCGACCATCTACGCCGAGGAAAACGCCGAGGCCGCGATCTTGCGCGACCTGGCCGATGCCTATCCCAACATCACCGCGATCCGGGTGCGCGACGCCATCGACCGGGTGGCCGATATCCTGGGGAGCATCGCGGCCGCGGTCACCTATGGTGCGGCGGCGACGCTGGTCACCGGCGCTGTGGTGTTGCTGGGCGCGGCGGCGGCGGGGACCCGGGCCCGGATCTACGAGGCGGCGGTGCTGAAGACGCTGGGGGCCAGTCGCGCCACCATCCTTGCCAGCTTCGCGTTGCGCTGGGCGGCGCTGGGGCTGGCGGCGGGCCTCGTCGCGGTGGCGGCGGGCGGGGCTGCGGGCTGGGCCGTCAGCCGCTTCGTGATGGAGACGGATTTCGTCTTTGCCCCCGGCTCGGCGCTGCTGATCGTGGGCGGCGGTGTCCTGGGAACACTGTTGGCGGGCCTGGCCTTCGCCTGGCCGCCCCTTGCCGCCCGTCCCGCGCAGGTGCTGCGCGGCCACGAATGATCCTCTGGACCGGCCCGGCACGGACCCGCGGCCGTGGTCGTGTGTGACCCCTTCCGCCTGCCGCATCCGCCAGGCGCGATTGCGGTGTTGACAGGCCCCGGCCCCCGCCTTAGGTGAGGCGCCGGATGAGGCGTGATAGCTCAGCTGGTTAGAGCACAGCACTCATAATGCTGGGGTCGGCGGTTCAAGTCCGCCTCACGCTACCATCCCTTCACCGCATTCCGATCCGGTCAATTCGATGGATTACGGTCCGCTGCGGGCGTTGGCCTTAACCGCGGGCTAAGATTTCTTCGCAATACCTTCACCGCCCAGGGCGAAGGTACGAGTATGGATACCGAAGGACATATCACCCGCACCCAACGTCAGGCCGAACGCAGGACGCTGGCCAAGGCGCTGGGCATCGTGGTCGCACCGCTTCTGGCCGCGGCGTTCCTGGCGTGGATGGTCATGCAGGACAGTGCCGCGCGGCTGGACGCCGTGCAGGTCCAGATGCGCCTGATCGCCGCGTCCGACGAAGCCAGCCAGATCGTGTCCGAATTGCAGCGCGAGCGGGGGCGTTCGTCCGGTTTCCTGTCGTCCGGCGGCACCGAATTTGGGCCGGAACTGGCGATCCAGCGCGCCGCGACGGACGTCGTCCTGTCCGCTGGGAACGGCGTCGGCGCGCTTGTCGATCTGGGCGCGACCGGGCGGGACGACATCGATGCAGACCTGGACCTGCGCGTCGCCGCGGATCGGGCAAGCCAGCTTGTTTCGCGGCTGCCTGATATCCGGGGCCAGGTCGATGCGCTGACCTTGGACCGGCCGGGCATGATGGCGTTCTATACCGAGATCATCGACGCGCTGCTGACGATCACGGATCTGACGACGCTGGCCAGCACGGCGACCCCGGGTGAACGGCTGGGCGTGCTCGATGCCCTGCTGCAACAAGCGATCGAGTTTGCGGGCCAGGAACGCGCAGCGGGATCCAGCGCATTGACGGCAGACACGCCGTCCGAACGGATCCTGACCAACCTGTCCCGACTGGAAGCGCGCCAGGAGGTGTTGCTCGAGCGGTTTCGCCGACTTGCGCCTGCCGACCTGGTCGAGGAGCTGGACGGCGTGCTGGACAGCCCCGCGGCCCGAGCGCGCGACAGCATGCGCTCGGTCTTCGAGACACGGACGAAAATCTTGCCTGCTGCGGGCAATGCCTGGTTCGCGACGACGACCGACGTGATCGATCAGCTGGCCGCGCTGTCCTCCACGATCAGGTCCGCCCAGCAGACCGAGATCGCCGACGCACGGGCCGCGATCCAGGCGCGCCACCTCACGGCGCTGACGGTCGCCACGATCGCTTTGGTGGTATCGCTCGGCTTTGCAATCTGGCAGTCGCGCGCTTTCGTGCGCCCGATCCGCAACCTCGCGATCAGTCTCAGACGACTTGCCGACGGACACGAGAAGATCGAGGTCGAAGGCACCGACCGCGATGACCTGGTCGGCCTTCTGGGACGGTCGGTCGCGCGCCTGGTCGCGCTCGGCTCCGAGCGGTTCGAAGATCTGCTGTCCCACGCACCGATCGCCACCAGCATCGAGAATCTCGATGGAACGAAGATCCGACACAACCCCGCCATGGCGCGCTTTCTGAACGTGGAGCCCGAATTCCTGAAAGAACGCCACCTTGCGGACTTCATGTCGAAAGAAGACCGGACCCGGGCGGAAGGCGAGCGCGACGCCTTCCTGGAAGGTGGCCAGGACACCCACCAGCTGGAGCTGATGTTCCACAGGCCCGATGGCTCGATCGTCTGGGGCAACATGACACGGATCTTCGTGCGCGGCACCGGGTCCATGTCGGATTTCGTCATCATGCAGGTTCTCGACGTCACCGAAGCCAAGCAGATCGAGATCGCCAAGACAAATTTCGTATCGACCGTGAGCCACGAGTTGCGCACGCCGCTGACTTCGGTCAGCAGCGCCGTGGGGATGCTGCATGGGCAGGCGCGCGACGGCGGCGACCAGATGCAGTTGCGGCTTCTGGACATCGCCAGCACGAATTGCCGTCGGCTGCTGACGCTGATCAATGACCTGCTGGACGTCGACCGCCTGTCGCAAGGCGGCGTCACGCTGTCGATGGAGCGCGAGGATATCGGCCTGATCGTCGAAGGCGCGCTGTCCGAGCTTGAACCCTATGCCCGCGACCTCGGCGTCACGATCCGCTTCACCAGACCCGATAGGGCCTATTTCTCGCGCACCGACAAGGATCGCGTGACCCAGGTCCTGGCCAACCTGATCTCGAACGCCGCCAAGTTCTCGCCAGCCGGATCGCAGGTCGACTTGAAGCTCGATCACGCGGATACGGACATGATCCGGGTGTCGGTCACCGACAGGGGGCCGGGGATCTCGGACGCCTTCGCGTCGCAGATCTTCGGGCGCTTCAAGCAACAGGACGGCTCGATTTCGCGCAGTCACGGCGGATCGGGGATCGGGCTGCACATTTCGCATGGCCTGATCGAACAGCTTGGCGGCGATATCGGTTTTCACAACAACGAAGGCGGCGGCGCCACCTTCTGGTTCACGCTTCCCAGCATGGGCGAGATCGACCGGACCGGCACCCATCGCAGGCGCGCGGCACCCAACCGGAACCTGCCCCACGTGCTGCACGTGGAAGACGACCCGAACTTCGCCGAGCTTTTGCATAACGTTCTGGACGGGCGGGCCGAGCTGACCCACGCGCGCTCGTTCGCCGCCGGGAAAGCGTGTCTTGCCTCGGACGCCTACGATCTGGTCTTGCTCGACTGGGAGCTTCCCGATGGCTCGGGCCTTGACCTGCTCGATGACCCGGCGCTGTCGTCGTCCTCCATACCGGTGATCGGCCTGTCGGCGAATGCGGACGCGATCCGTCCCGCGCGGGCCGAGTTGAACATCCTGAAATCGAAGATGTCGCTGGAAGAAATCGGCGAAATCATCCTGCGCGTCATCGGACGCCGCGCGCAAACGCGGGCCGAAACCGAGATGCGCAAGACCGGCTGACCCGCGAACCCGCCCGCGCGATGCGGAAAGCCGCTGTCCGGACCCGGACGCCATTCACTGAAAAGGCGCCCCCGGAAAGAGGGCGCCATGTCATGTTTTATCCAGCGCTCAAGGTGACGCCGCCGTGGCGGCGCCGCGAGCCTTAAAGGTTGCCCGCGCTCATCTCGCGCGCGATGTGGTCGGCCTGGCGGATCGCCAGCGCCACGATGGTCAGCGTCGGGTTCTCGGCCGCACCGGTGGTGAACTGCGAGCCGTCCGAGACGAACAGGTTGGCGATGTCGTGGGTCTGGCCCCACTTGTTCACGACGCCATCGGCCGCGTTCTCGCTCATCCGGTTGGTGCCCAGGTTGTGGGTGCTCGGATAGGGCGGCGTCGGCAGCGTGCGCGTGGCGCCCACCGAATCGTAGATCGCCATGCCCCGGTCATAGGCGTGGTTGCGCATGGCCACGTCGTTGGTGTGGTCCGAGTAATGCACGTTCGCGACCTTCAGGCCCCACTGATCCTCGGCATCGGACAGGGTGATGCGGTTGGTTTCCTGGGGCATATCCTCGCCCACGATCCACATGCCGGCCATGTTCTCGTAGTGATCCAGCGCGGTGGTGAACTCGCGGCCCCACGCACCGGGGTCGAGGAACGCGGCCATGAAGGGCAGGCCGAGGCTGAGGGTTTCCAGCTCGTAGCCGCCCACGAAGCCGCGGGACGGATCGTGCTTCGCCTCGTCCTGGATGATCCCGGCCATGGTGGTGCCGCGATACATGCGCACGGGCTTGTCGAAGATGCCGTAAACCGAGCCGGTCAGGTGCCGCATGTAGTTGCGCCCCACCTGCCCCGAGCTGTTGGCCAGCCCGTCGGGGAACATCGTCGAGGCCGAGTTCAGCAGCAGCCGCGGGCTTTCCATCGAGTTGCCCGCCACGCAGACGATGCGCGCGGCCTGCATGTGCATGTCGCCGTTTTCGTCCAGATACTCGACGCCGGTGACCTTGCCGCTGTCGTCATGCACGATCCGCGCCACGTGGGCCTTTTCGCGCACTTCCAGGTTGCCGGTGGCTTCACCTTCGGGGATCTCGGTATAGGCGGTGGACCACTTGGCGCCCCACTTGCAACCCTGGAAGCAGAAGCCGGTCTGCTGGCACATCATGCGGTCCTGGTCGTCGCGCGAATTGATGGCCATGTTGCCGGTGTGGAACTCTTGGTAGCCCACGTTTTTCGCCCCGGCCGAGAAGACCTTGTAGTTGTTGTTGCCCGGCAGGCGCGGATTGTCGTTGGTGCCGGTGACGTTCATCTTCTTCTCGGCCTTGTCGTACCAAGACGCCATCTCGGCCCCGTCGATGGGCCAGTCCAGAAGGTTCGCGCCCTCGAGCGCGCCGTAATTCGTCAGCGCCTTCCACTCGTGGTCCTGGAAACGCAGCGACGCGCCGGCCCAGTGGGTCGTGGTGCCGCCCACCGCCTTCACGATCCAGGACGGCAGGTTGGAAAAGTCCTTGGCCACGCGCCAGTCGCCGCTGGTCGTGCGCATGTCGGTCCAGGCCAGCTGGCCGAAACTGTCCCATTCGTCGTTCAGGAAATCCTGGGGCAGGTAGCGCCCGCCCGCTTCCAGTGCCACGACGCTGATGCCCTTCTGGGCCAGTTCGTTGGCAAGGGTGCCGCCGCCGGCGCCGGTGCCGATGATCACGACGACGCTGTCGTCGGTCTTGTCAAAAGGTGCAGCCATGATCGTTCTCCCTTACCCGATCCACGCGATGTCGTCGAAACCGCGGTTGATGTAGCCGCCCTGCGAATAGGACTCGCCCTCGTAGCCGAAGATCGGCCAGATTTCCTTCTGGTTATACAGGCCGGTCACCAGCCCGCCGCGCACGGTCTGGAAGAACGGATCGTCCTGCATGGCGCGCAGCACCTCGACACGGTCGGCTTCCCAGCCGATGTCGATGTAGTCGCTGCCCTTCATCTCGCGCGCGAGTGTGTTCAGCTTCCCCAGCCCGGCCTCGGCCATCTCGGCCTGCTCTTGGGTGTCGTAGCCCTTGATCGCGGCGGCGTAATACTGGTCGGCCACTTGGTCGTGCGGATAGATGTCGCGCGCCATCTGCGCCAATGTCGCGAAGCTTTCGGGCTTCATCGCGTTCATTTCCGTGGCCCAGGCCGCGTCGCGGCCCGCCACGTAGCCCGCGCCGATCACAAAGCTGGCGCCCGCGGCAGTTGCGCGCGACAGCAGCTCGCGCCGCGTCAGCCCTTTCGGGGATTTGGTGTCTTGCATGGTGTCCTCCCTGACAAAGAAACCGCGCGGGTCCGTCGACCGGCGCGGCAGATGAATCATTTGAAACGACCCGACCGTTCCAGAACCTCGATCTCGTAGCCATCGGGATCGGTGACGAAGAAGAAGCGGCCGACCAGCGTGCCGCCGGGTGCGAATTCGACCAGCTTGCGCGGCTCGAGCCCTTCCGCCTTGAAGCGTTCGTGCTCGGCATCCAGATCGTCCACGGACACCGCAAGGTGGCCATAGCCGTTGCCCTTGTCGTAGGGCTGCGACTGGTCCTTGTTGATGGTCAGCTCAAGCTCGAACCCGGTCTCGTCGTTGCTGAGATAGACCAGCGTGAAGTCGTCGAAATCCAGCCGGTCCGCGACCTTCAGACCGAACGCGGTGTCGTAGAATGCGACGGATTTGTCTTCGTCCAGCACGCGAATCATGCTGTGGATCATCTTGGCCATGGGCCCTCCGTTTTCTTGAGGGTCCATTAATTGCGGGAAGCGCGCGGGCGCGGTAGTAATCCGATACTACAGCGCGCCGATCGTCATACGCCTTTGGTCGTAGGTGGCGCTATTCCGCCGCCAGCGCGGTGGCCGGATCGTCCACGCTCTCAAGGAAAACCAGGCAAGCGCAGCGCAGAAGCGACGAGAAGTTCTGCGGCTCGCCCCGCGATTCCAGCACCTCGGAATGCAGGCGCGAAATGAAGCTGGGCGTGGTTTCGTCCTGGCTTTCGGCGATCCGGTCCAGAATGTCCCAGAAGGCGTTTTCCAGCCGGATCGACGTGCTTTGACCGTTCAGGCGCAGCCGTCGCGTCGACGCGGCATAGCGGTTTTCATCCTGATTGGCGAAGATATTGCACATGGGTCGGATCCTTGGGGATGCGTAAAGTATAGGCGACATGAGGATACCGTCAATTCACGCGTCGTCGCAGCCCTTTCCACCCCGTTGCCAAGCGCCTATAGCCTGCGCCATGGCCCAGAACCCCCCGAACCTTCGCCCCGACATCTCGAACCCGCGGCTGGAACGCGACCTGTCGACGGTGCGCCCGACGGCACAGCCCACCATCGGGATGGTGAGCCTTGGCTGCCCAAAGGCGCTGGTCGACAGCGAGCGCATCCTGACCCGGCTGCGCGCCGAGGGCTACGGCATCTCGCCCGATTACGCGGGCGCCGATGCGGTGATCGTGAACACCTGCGGCTTCCTGGACAGCGCCAAGGCCGAGTCGCTCGAGGCGATCGGCGAGGCGTTGGCCGAGAACGGGCGCGTCATCGTCACCGGCTGTCTTGGGGCCGAGCCCGACTACATCACCGGCGCGCATCCGAAGGTGCTGGCGGTGACCGGGCCGCATCAATACGAGCAGGTGCTCGACGCCGTGCACGACGCGGTGCCGCCGGATCCGGACCCTTTCGTGGATCTGCTGCCCGCACGCGGGGTGAGCCTGACGCCAAGGCATTACAGTTACTTGAAGATCTCCGAAGGGTGCAATCACAAGTGCAAGTTCTGCATCATCCCCGACATGCGCGGGCGGCTGCAATCGCGCCCCGCCAGGGCGGTGCTGCGCGAGGCGGAAAAGCTGGTCGAGGCGGGCGTGAAGGAATTGCTGGTCATCAGCCAGGACACCAGCGCCTATGGCACCGATTGGAAGGACCGTGACGCGAAAGCGCCGATCCTTGACCTGGCGCGCGAGCTCGGGACCTTGGGCGCGTGGGTGCGGCTGCACTACGTCTATCCCTACCCCCATGTGCGCGAGCTGATCCCGCTGATGGCCGATCCGGCGTCGGGCGTCCTGCCCTATCTCGACATCCCGTTCCAGCACGCCCACCCGGACACGCTGAAGCGCATGGCCCGGCCCGCCGCGAGCGCCCGCACCCTGGACGAGATCGCGGCGTGGCGGCGCGACTGCCCGGACATCACCCTGCGCTCGACCTTCATCGTCGGCTACCCGGGCGAGACCGAGGCCGAGTTCCAGACCCTGCTGGACTGGCTGGACGAAGCGCAGCTCGATCGCGTGGGCTGCTTCCAGTACGAAAACGTCGCGGGCGCGCGATCGAACGCGCTGCCCGATCACGTGGCCCCCGAGCTGAAGCAGGAACGGTGGGACCGCTTCATGGAAAAGGCTCAGCAGATTTCCGAAGCCAAGCTGGCCGGGAAAGTGGGGACGCGGGTCCAGGCGATCGTGGACACCGTCGAAGACGACGGCGCAACCTGCCGCACCCATGCCGACGCGCCGGAAATCGACGGCCACCTGTTCATCGATGCAGGTTTCGAATCGCTGAAGCCCGGCGACCTGGTCACGGTCGAGATCGACGAGGCTGGCGAGTACGACCTTTGGGGACAATTATGCTGAGAGTCTTACGAATTTCGCGGTCGTGCTAAGATTGTGCGAGGGATGTGCCTGTGCTAATCAGGAATACTGTTAAAGCGAGGGAGGCTTCAGAACACGTCATGATGCGCTCCCGATGAATCCCACACCGTTCAGGACGATCATCGTCACCCTCTGCCTGAGTGCCGCCGCCATCAGCCTTGCGACGGTCTGGTTCGGATGGTTCGGCGGCAACGATCTTCTGGTGCGGTATTCCCCCAACTTCCAGGCGATCGTCCCGACGACCGCGCTGTGTTTCCTGGTCCTGACCGTGGCGCTGTTCGGGATCGGCAACGGCAAAGATGGCGGCAACCGCCTGGCGATCTGGTGTGCGCGGTTCGTTTTCGGATTGGTCGGGCTGAACATGCTGGTCCGGCTGCTGGCACATCAGGACGGGCTGGATGCGCTTCTTCCGTTCTGGACCGATCTGGGTGATCGCATGTCCTACGCCACCGCGGCCCTGCTGATCCTTTCGGCGTTCCTGGTCCGCCGGACCGCAACCACTCTGAACAATCCGCCCCTGCTTCTGGTCGGCGGCGCTTTGACGGGTCTGACCACCACCGGCAGCATCGCCATGTCCCACGCGCTGGACGTCAACAGCCCCTACCGGCTGGGCATCTGCGACGGCATCTCGGCCTATTCGCTGCTGCTCTTCGGGTTGGTCTTTTCCGCGCTTCTGCTCATCCACCTGACGGCACCGGGCGGCGCAGGCCTCTTCGACGAAGACTACTGATCGCGGCCGAAGAGGTCGGGGGGTCCGGACGGCTGGGGCCGTGCCATGCCCAGATGCGTCCACGCGCCCTGTGCCAGCATCCGGCCCCGCGGTGTGCGCTGGATCAGGCCCTGCTGAAGCAGGAATGGCTCGATCACTTCTTCCAGCGCGTCGCGGCTTTCCGACAGGGCCGCCGACAGCGTCTCGATCCCCACGGGTCCGCCCTGGTAATGCTCGGCGATCAGCCGCAGGTAGCGCCGGTCCGCCCCGTCGAGCCCCAGCTTGTCCACCCCCAGCCGGGTCAGCGCATCGTCGGCCAGCGCACGCGTGATCCGCCCGTCGCCATCCACCAGCGCGAAATCCACCACGCGCCGGAGCAGCCGCCCCGCGATGCGCGGCGTGCCCCGCGCCCGCGCCGCGATCTCGCGCGTCCCCGCGGGCTCGGCCTCGACCCCCATCAGCCGGGCGCCGCGCGCCACGATATGCTGCAGCTCGTCCACGGTGTAGAATTGCAGCCGGACGGGAATGCCGAACCGGTCCCGCAGGGGCGTGGTCAGAAGGCCCAGCCGCGTGGTCGCCCCCACCAGCGTGAAGGGCTGCAGCTCGATCCGCACCGACCGCGCGGCGGGGCCTTCGCCGATCACCAGATCCAGCTCGAAATCCTCGAGCGCGGGGTACAGGATTTCTTCGACCACCGGATTCAGGCGATGGATCTCGTCGATGAACAGAACGTCGCGCGCGTCGAGATTGGTCAGGATCGCCGCCAGGTCGCCCGCCTTGGCCAGAACCGGGCCGCTGGTCATGCGGAAATTCACGCCCAGTTCGCGCGCGACGATCTGCGCCAGCGTGGTCTTGCCCAGGCCAGGTGGCCCGTGGAACAGCGCGTGGTCCATCGCCCGTTCGCGCATCTTCGCGCTTTCGATGAAGACCTTCAGGTTCGCGCGCGCCTCGGCCTGGCCGGTGAAGGCGTCCAGCGTCTGCGGCCGCAGCGCGGGCCCGTCGTCATCCGGCAGACGCTCGGGCCTGAGGGCGGGATCGGGCGCGTCGGTCATGCGGGTGCCAGCCGTTTCAGCGCGGCACGGATCAGGGCCGCGGTGTCAGCCGCGCCCTCGCCCGCCGCCTCGGCCACCGCGCGCGACGCATCGGCGGGGGCGTAGCCCAGGTTCGACAGGGCCGACAGGGCCTCGGCCTGGGCGTTCGCCATGGGCGCGGGCGCGGCGGGTGTCGCGACGGTGTCCGGCGCGATGACCGCGTCCGGATCGGGCGGCACGGCACTTGTTGTGCCCATCGCCATCAAGGCGGGCGCCTTGTCCTTCAGCTCGATCACGACCCGCTGCGCGATCTTGGGACCGACCCCCGGCGCGGCCTTGATCGCGGCCATGTCGCCCAGCGCGATGGCCCGGCTGACGCCGTCCGCGCCCAGCGCGCCAAGGATCGCCATGGACGCCTTGGCGCCGATCCCCTGCACGCTCATCAGCAGGCGGTGCCACTCCTTTTCGACCGGGGTGAGGAAGCCGAACAGCTGCAACAGATCCTCGCGCACCAGCAGATCGGTATAAAGCGCCACCGCTTCGCCGGTGCCGGGCAGTGTAGCCAGCGTGCGCTCGCTCACGAAGACGACATAACCCACGCCGCCCACGTCGATCATGACGTGATCGCCCGCCCGCAGGATCAGCCGCCCGGCCAGCCGCCCGATCACGACGCCCGCGCCCGCGCCAGGGCCCGCGCGCCCTGCAGGTGGAACGCGTGGCAGAGCGCGATCGCCAGCGCGTCGGCCGCGTCCGAACCGGCGGGCACGGCGCCCGGAAGCTGCATCTTCACCATGTGCTCGACCTGGCGCTTGTCGGCGTGGCCCACGCCAACCACCGTCTTCTTGACCGAGTTCGGCGCGTATTCGCCCACCTCGATCCCCGACTGCGCCAGCGCCAGAAGCGCCACGCCCCGCGCCTGGCCCAGCTTCAAGGTGCCCGCGCCGTCGCGGTTGACGAAGGTCTGTTCGATGGCGGCCGTGTCGGGCGCGTGGGTGCGCAGCAGATCGCCCAACTGCCGGTGCAGCGACATGAGCCGCAGCGCCAGGGCCTGCGTCCCGTCGGACGTGCAATGCCCGTTGGCCACGTGGCGCAGGCGCGAGCCATCCACATCGATCACGCCCCAGCCCATCGTGCGCAGGCCGGGATCGACCCCCAATATCCGCATCGCACTGCCCTTTTTCTTTGTTAACCGAATCGCTAGCACGAAAGGCGAACATCCGCCAAGGGCGTTGTCCCGGCCGCCCCGAAGACAAGGGGTCCGCGGTGCGCGGGGGCCACCGCACAAATCGGCCAGGGGCCCGACGGCGGTGTCGCATCCGGATGGGCCGAAAGCGACACTTCGCGGGTCGGAAAAGTCATACGCCGATCGCATATCCGGTATGCAAAACAATGCGTTGCCCGATGATGACGCGTCCGATAGGGGCGGTGGATCGCCGGGTGGAGCACCTGGCCGTCTCACCGTTCATTCAAAGGATGCCGCATATGGCACTTTACGATCTTCACCGCTCGCACGCCGAGCCTCTGAGCACCCGGTTGGCGCATTCTGCCGTCAACCTCGTCATCCGCGCCATCGACGCGGTGAACGCACGGGCCACCGAGAAGGCGCTTGCGCGCCTGAGCGACCACGAATTGCTGGATATCGGCCTGACCCGGT
This sequence comes from Palleronia pontilimi, assembly GCF_016412875.1. Classification (GTDB taxonomy): domain Bacteria; phylum Pseudomonadota; class Alphaproteobacteria; order Rhodobacterales; family Rhodobacteraceae; genus Palleronia; species Palleronia pontilimi. Next base: position 164,217 of record NZ_JAEKPD010000001.1, read on the forward strand.
CGGATGTGGGCCGGATCGCCAAGCGGCGGTAAAACGCAACAGGCAAGCCGCGCGCCCCCCGGTTCGCGCGGCTTGCTGCCCCCACCAATTTTGCGGTCCTAGAAAAGCGCGACGCGCTCCAGCTGGGCCATCGCCGCGCTCAGGGCCTGCACCTTGTCGACCGCGACCACCGTGATCGGGTCGGCCTGCATGACGAAAGCGGCAAGACGCTCGGCCAGCTCGCCTTCGGCCAAAGCCGCGTTGCGATCCTGGTAGTCGCTCAGACCCAGGTTCAGAACCGCGGCAACCTTGAACACCCAAAGCGCCAGACCGACCCGGAGCAGACCGCGCCACGGCAATCCGGTCGCACGGCGCGGGCGTCGCACGATCAGCCCGTCCTTGCGGACCGAGTGCACGGCACCGCCCTTCATCAGCTTGGATTTCTTGATTATCCGGCTGGAGCGGCGATCGAATTCGATTTGGCTCGTGGCAGACATGGCAGCGTCCTGGTATCCTTTTGTCGGCCCCCACCGACAGGACGGAATTTCGCGCCGAAATGTGGCGGAATTGGGGCAAATCGGGCCAATTAGGCTAAAATAGGACCGGGAGCGGTCATTCCGCGGATCCCGAGCGCAACAGCAGTGTGGTCCAGTCACCAATCACCTGCCGCTCGACCAGATTGATCCCGTTTCGCGCATAAACCTCGACCACCTCGTCGGCCTGCGGGTTTAGAATCCCCGACAGAATCACGTGGCCGCCCGCCGCGGCGTGGACGGCCACGTCGGGCGCCAGCGCCACGAGCGGGCCTTTCAGGATGTTGGCGAAGATCAGATCGAAGGGCGCGGCGTCGGTCAGGTCGGGATGCTCGAAGCCCATCGCCTCGATGCACCGCACGCGGCCCTCAAGCCCGTTCAGCACGACATTGGCCTGCGCCACCTCGACCGCCACGGCGTCGATATCGCTGGCCAGAACCGGGTGGTCGGGCCAGACGCGCGCGGCGGCCATCGCCAGCACGGCGGTGCCGCAGCCGATATCGACGGCATTCGTGATCGTCAGACCGTCCGCGGCCAGCCGATCCAGCGCCCGCAGACAGCCCAGCGTGGTGCCGTGGTGGCCGGTGCCGAAGGCCATCGCCGCGTCGACCAGCAAGGCGATCTTGTCCTCGGGCACCCGGTCGGCATCGTGGCTGCCGTAAAGGAAGAACCGCCCCGCTTCGATCGGGGCCAGTTCGCGGCGAACCTTGGCGACCCAGTCGACCTCGGGCAATTCGCTGACCACGAAGGGCCGGGTGGCGAACGCGGCTTCCAGCACCGCCAAGGCGGCGCGGTCGGGGGCGGCTTCGAAATAGGCGCCCACTTCCCACAGGCCGCTGTCGTCTTCCATCTCGAACACGCCGATGCCCGTGGGCGCGGGATCCATCCGTTCCAGCGCTTCGCCCAGGTTGCGGGCGTTCTCGGCGTCGGGCAGGGTCGTCAGGGCGGTGAAGGTCGGCATGGCGGGCCTCGTGGGGATCGGGACAGCGCCGTTTTCCACGGATGGCCGCCCGCCACAAGCCTACCAGAACAGGAACAGGATCGTTGCCATGGCCGCGATCAGAACAAGCGACTGCAGACGCACGTCCAGGTACCAGGCGCGGCCCCAGGCGGCGTCTTCGAACGCCATCTTGCGCGACCACATCACGCCGTCGGCGATGTCCTTTTCCTCGGTCACCAGGCTGACGGTCACGTAGAACACCAGGCTGGCCACGGTGACGATCGCCACGTTGATCGAGAAATGCAGCGGCCAGAGCGGGTCCATGCCGAACAGGTCCATCACGGGCTCGTTGCCGATCAGGAACAGCACGACGCCCACGGCATGGCCGAACACCATGGTGTAGAAGCCCGCCTTTTCGGTGCCCAGCCGCGACAGCGCGCCCATCATGAACAGGACGACCAAAGGCGGCACCAGGATCGAATACATCTGCTGCAGATAGCTCCACAGCCCGCCCGCGAACTGGATCAGCGGCGCCCAGACGATGGCCAGCACCATGAAGCCCAGCGTGGCGTAGGTTCCGTAGCGGCGCTGGGTGGACTGGTCGATCTGGCGCTCGGGCGTCTCGACGAAGTCGTGCACCAGCAGGGTCGAGGACGAGTTCAGCGTGCTGTCGACGCTGGACATGATCGCCGCCACCAGTCCCGCCAGCACCAGCCCCGTCAGACCGGCAGGCAGAAGCTGCGTGATCATGACCGGGAACACGCGGTCGGAGGTCTCGATCCCCGGCAGCAGCGCGGTGGCCATGGCGCCGGGGAACACCATGATGAACAGCGGCAGGATCTTCATCATGCCGCCCAGGATCGCGCCCCATTGCGCGTCGGGCAGAGACCGCGCGCCCAGGATGCGCTGGACGATGTACTGGTTCGTGACCCAGTACCAGAAGCCCAGAAGTGCGACGCCGAAGAACAGGCCCGGCCAAGGCAGCGTTTCGTTGCCCAGGGGCAGGACCATGTTCAAATGATCCTCGTTCGGCACTGCCTCGCGGATGGCGGCGAAAGAATAATCGAGCTGCGCGAACATGGTCCAGGCCAGGATGGTCGAGCCGCCGATCAGCACCACGGCCTGCAAAACATCGGTATAGACGACGGCCTTCAGCCCGCCCGCGGCCGTGTAGATCCCGGCGAAGAGCCCGATCGCCAGCGAACTGGCCCAGAGCGGGATGTTGGGAAAGAACGTGTTCAGCACCAACCCGCCCGCGTAGAGCCCGCCCGCGCAATCCACCACGACGGTGAAGAAGATGGTGAGCCCCGAGAAATACAGCCGCGTCCGGCGGCTGTAGCGCTTGTCCAGATATTCCGGTGTGGTCGTGATCCTGGTCTTCAGGAAGATGGGCGCGAAGATGAAGGCCATCACCAGCAGCGGGATGCCCGCCATCCATTCATAGGCCGACACCGCGATGCCGGTGGTATAGGCCGATCCGGTCAGCCCGATCAGCGTCGAGGACGAAATGTTGGACGCGAACAGCGAAAACCCGATGGCCGCCCAGCCGAGCGAGCGGCCCGCCAGGAACAGGTCGTCGCCGGTCTTGGTCGATTTCGAGACCCAGACGCCGATCAGGATGACGACTCCGAAATAGGCGGCGATCACGCCGATATCGAGTCCGGTGATCGCGTTCTGAATATCGTCCATGGGGGCTCCGAATGCCTAAAATCTTAGCAGTCCGGAAACAACCATCACGGGAACGTGGGGTTCCCCGCGGCGTCACGAAAAAGGCCGCACGGGGGTCCGTGCGGCCTGCTTTCGGCGCCAATACGGGCCCGGATCAGGCGACGTTGGTCCCGATGGGACAGGTCACGCCGGTGCCGCCGATGCCGCAATATCCGCCCGGGTTCTTGGCCAGGTATTGCTGGTGATAGCCTTCGGCGAAGTAGAATTCAGGGGCGTCCACGATTTCGGTCGTGATCTCGCCATACCCGGCCTTGTCCAGCTTGGGCGCGAAGGCGTCGCGCGCGGCGCGGGCGGCGGACTTCTGCGCGTCGGTCGTGGCATAGATGCCCGAGCGATACTGGGTGCCCGTGTCGTTGCCCTGCCGCATCCCTTGGGTCGGGTCATGCCCTTCCCAGAAGACCTTAAGCAGGTCGTCGTAGGAAATCACGTCAGGGTCGTAGACCACGCGCACCACCTCGTTATGGCCGGTCCGACCCGAGCAGACTTCTTCGTAGGTCGGGTTCGGCGTGTGGCCACCCGCGTAGCCCGCCATGGTCAGCCAGACGCCCGGCAGCTTCCAGAACATCCGTTCGACACCCCAGAAACAGCCCATGCCGAAGATCGCGACCTCCATGCCCTCGGGCACGTCGGCGGTCAGGGGCCGGTCGAAGACGAAATGGGTATCGGCGGTGGCAATGGGGTGATCGCGGCCCGGCAGGGCATCTTCGGGCGATACCATTTCGGATTTGCGGCGCAGGATCTGGAACATGGGGCGTCTCCTTCGGTTGGCTTGACCGTTGATATAGGCAGTCGCGCGCGCGATCGCTACTCGGCCGGTGCGGCAAGGGGCCGCGCGAAGATCGTCTCGTTGCCCGGCGCGGGATGGCGCGGGATCAGCAGCGCCAGCGCCAGTGACGTGGCCGCCATCCCCGACGCCACCGCGAAAACCGATCCCGGCGACACGATCCACAGATAGCCCAGCCCGGCGGGCAGGAACACGGCGGCGATATGGTTGATGGTGAAGGCGACGGCGGCGGTGGGGGCGATATCGCGCGGATCGGCGATCTTCTGGAAATACGTCTTCAACGCGAAGGCCAGCGCGAAGAAGATGTGGTTCGCCACGTAAAGCGATGCCGCCAGCACCACGCCCCAGCCGAAATAATAAAGCCCGCCATAGGCCAGGAACACCAGCGTCAGGCCGACATATTCGAACCCCAGCGCCGCGCGCTCGCCGAAGCGCGCTACCGCGCGGCCCATCAGCGGGGCCAGGAAGATGTTGGCCACGAAATTGATCAGGAACAGCGCCGTGACTTCGTGCACGTCGAAGCCGAATCGTTCGACCATCATGAAGGCCGCGAAGACGACGAAGATCTGCCGCCGCGCGCCCGACATGAATTGCAGCGCGTAGTACAGCCAGTAGCGGCGGCGCAGGATGAACTTCTTGGTCTGCGGATCGGGCGCTTCGAATTGCGGGAACGCCAGCAGGCAATAGAGCGCGATGCCCACCGTCGCACCGCCGCCCGCCATGTAGACGGTCGCGTAACTCAGGTCATAGGCCCGCCACGTGACGACCAAAAGCCCGTAGCTCAGCAGCGACGCCGCCGAGCCCATGGCCACCAGCCAGCCCAGCACCTGCGGCGCGCGGTCCTTGGGCAGCCATTGCAGCTGCAGGCTCTGGTTCACCGTCTCGTAGTAGTGAAACCCGATCGAGCTGAGCATGGTCAGCGTCAGGATGCCGCCGAAGCTGGGGAAATAGGCGGTGATCGCCGTGGCCGCGCCCAACAGCAGCAGCGACACCAGACCCAGCACCTGTTCGCGGATGAAGATGATCAGCGCGATGACGCCGATGGCCAGGAAGCCCGGGATCTCGCGCACGGTGTGCAGCCAGCCGATCTCGACCCCGGTGAACCCGGCCGCGTCGATGACGAAGTTGTTCAGCAGCGCCGACCAGGTGGCAAAGGCCAGCGGCATGGCGAAGGCCATCAGCAGCAACAGCGTCGTCGGCCTGCGCCAAAGCGGCAGATGGCGTGCTTCGTGAAGGGGGACGATCCGCATGGTTCCCGATTACGCGCGCCGGAACGCAAAAGAAAGCGTGATCGCGCGAGTGGAACATCTGCCGGGGGGGAGCCCGTTGACCCCGCAACAACCAATCAAGGAGTTGCACAATGAAACGCTTCACCACCACAGCCCTGGCGACCCTGTTCGCCGCACCGTTCCTGATCGCCACGCCGGTCCTGGCCGAAAGCCACGTCACCGCGAATGACGGATCGGGCGAAATGACACAGGACCAGTCCGGCGCCATGGCGACCGAGACCGATGCCGCCAACGACCCCCAGGCGGAAGCCATCGTCGTCACGGTCGGCGATGCTGAAATCACCGCGGGCGATGTGGCAATCGCCGTTTCGGCCCTGCCCCCGCAGATCCGTCAGCGTCCCGCCGAGCAGGTCATCCCCTTCACCGTCGAACAGCTGATCCTGCGCGAACTGATCCTGCAGGACGCCGAGGCCAAGGGCATCACCGGCGACATGTCCGATGACGGCATGGAAAGCGACAGCGCGTCCGCCACCGACGAGATGTCGGAAGACGGCGACACGGACACCGCGTCGAACGCTCAGGACGACGCCATGCAGTCGCAGCAGGACGCCGAAACGATCCAGGCCTACATGGATCAAGAGCTTGGCGACGTCGTGACCGACGAAACCGTGCAGGCCGCCTATGACGAGATCGCGGACAACGCCACGACCGAAGTCCCGCCGCTCGAGGCCGTGCGCCCGCAGATCGAGCAGCAATTGCGCCAGCAAGCCATGCGGGACCTGCGCAACACCTTGGGCGACAGCGTCGAGATCGTGTATTACGGCCCCGACGGCCAGCCGCGCGAAGTGTCGACCACCGACAACGGTTGATCCAAGGCAGATGAACCGGATCAAGGGCCGCACCTTCTGGGTGCGGCCTTTTTTCGGTCTGCGTGACGGCCCTAGTAGAAACTCTGCGGGTCGATATCGACGCTGATGCGGATGTCGCCCTTCCAGCGGAACTGGCGCAGCCATTCGGCCAGCGCGACCTGCAGCGGCGCGGTCTTGTCGGCCTTGACCAGCAGGCGCACCCGGTGACGGCCGCGGATGCGGGCGATGGGCGCGGGGGCAGGGCCATAGACCTGCGCGCCGATCCGCCTGAGCGGCCCGTCGCGCCGCGCCATGTCGCCGCCCAGGTCGAACACCGCCTGCACGTCCGGCGCGCTCAGCACGATGCCCGCCATCCGGCCATAGGGCGGCACGCCCGCGGCGCGGCGCTCGGCCGCCTCGGCGGACCAGAACCGGTCTTCGTCGCCCGCCAGGATGGCGCGGATCACCGGGTGCTCGGGCTGGAAGGTCTGCAACAGCGCGACGCCGGGCTTTTCGGCCCGCCCCGCGCGCCCCGCCACCTGCCGCATCAGCTGGAAGGTCCGCTCGGCCGCGCGCAGGTCGGACCCTTGCAGCCCCAGGTCGGCGTCGATCACCCCCACCAGCGTCAGCTTCGGGAAGTTGTGGCCCTTGGCGACCAGCTGCGTGCCGATGATGATGTCGGCGTCGCCGTCGGCGATGGCCGCGATCCGCGCCTTCAGCGCGCGGGCGCTGGAATACATGTCCGACGACAGCACCTCGACACGGGCATCGGGGAACAGCAGCGCGGCCTCTTCGCCCATGCGCTCGACCCCGGGCCCCACGGCGGCCAGCTTGCCGTCGACTTCGCAAGCGGGGCAGGTTTCGGGCACCGGCTTCGTCTCGCCGCATTGATGGCAGACCAGCCGCTTCAGGAACCGGTGCTCCACCATGCGCGCATCGCAGTGGTCGCAGCCGATCTGGTTGCCGCAGGCCCGGCAGATCGTCACCGGTGCATAACCGCGGCGATTCAGGAACAGCAGCGATTGCTCGCCGCGCTCCAGCCGCGCCTCGACCGCGCGTTGCAGGGTCGGCGACACCCAGCGCGATCCGGGCAGGTCTTCGGAGCGCATGTCGATGGCGCGCATGTCGGGCATCACGGCGGGACCGTAGCGCGAGGTCAGCGTCAGAGCACGGTACTTGCCCGCGTCCACATTGGCCCAGGTTTCCAGCGACGGCGTGGCCGAGGCCAGCACCACCTGCGCGCCCACGATGGACGCACGCAGCACCGCCATGTCGCGGGCGGAATAGAGCACGCCGTCCTCCTGCTTGTAGGACGTGTCGTGTTCCTCATCGACGACGATCAGGCCGAGGTCGCGGTAAGGCAGGAACAGGGCCGAGCGGGCGCCCACGATCAGCTGCGCGCCCCCCTGCCCCACCATGCGCCAGGCGCGGCGCCGTTCGGTCATGGTCACGCCGCTGTGCCATTCGGCGGGCATCGCGCCGAACCGTTCCTGGACGCGGGTCAGGAATTCGGCCGTCAGCGCGATCTCGGGCAGCAGCACCAACGCTTGCCGTCCCTTGCGCAGGCAGGCGGCCACGGCCTCCAGGTAGACTTCGGTCTTGCCCGAGCCGGTGACGCCGCGCAGCATGGTGGTGCCGTAAACGCCCGCCCGCACCGCGTCGGCCAGCGCGTCGGCGGCCGCGGCCTGGTCGCCTGTCAGATCGACACCGGGAAGCTCCGGATCCAGCCGCGAAAACGGCAGGTCGCGCGGCGTCTCGCGCTCTTCGACCACGCCCTGCGCCACCAGCCCCTTGACCACGCCCACGCCCACACCCGCCAGGTCGGCCAGTTCCTTCTGGGTGAAGACCGCGCCGTCCTGTTCGTCCAGCACGTCCATCACCCGGGCGCGGGCATCGGTCATCCGGTCCGGATCGCCCACACCGCGCGCATAGACCTTGCGCATGGACGGCGCGTCGCCCATGCCCGGCACCCGCGTGGCCAGCCGCAGCATCGCGGGCAGCGGCGTCAGGGTGTAGTCGGCGGCGCGCATCAGGAAGGCGCGCATCTCGTCGCGCATGGGGGCCACGTCCAGCACCCGGATCACACTGCGCACCTTCGCCAGGTCGTACCCGCCCTCGCCCGCACCCCAGACAACGCCCAGCACCTTGCGCGGGCCTAGCGGCACCTCGACGAAGGCGCCCGCGAAACAGCCGCCCTCGGGCGCGCGGTAGTCCAGCGTCCGGTCCAGCGGCTGCGTCGTCAAGACCGCGACCAGCGCGCCTGCCTCGAACCAGCCGGGCGCGGTTGCCATGTGTTCCCCTGTCGTCAAATACCCATGTCCCGAGCAATGCCGCCTTTCACATAATCCGGTGCGGCCCATGCCACCACCCCGCCTGCGGCATACCGGCACCGTTTCGAAGCGGCGTGAACGCGCCCCCTTCTTCGCGCCGCCACATCTGCTAGGGTCACGCCAATTCCATCACCAAGAATGGCACCCAAATGAGCAGCAGCAATCCCCTGAAGACACCCGAAATCCGCGACCGGATCCTGACCGAGCCGGACCTGATCCTGGACGACCACGATGTCATGCGGGCGCTGGTCGCCGCGAACGAGCGTGCCATGGGCGGCAATGTCGTCGACATGCGCGGCCTGGCCATGGAGCGGCTCGAGGCACGGCTGGACCGGCTGGAGGACACCCACCGCAACGTGATCGCCGCCGCCTACGAGAACCTGGCGGGCACGAACATGATCCACCGGGCGATCCTGCGCCTGCTGGACGCGCGCGACTTCGGGGCCTTCCTTGCGGACCTGTCGGGACCGGTGGCCGATACGCTGCGGGTGGACAGCCTGCGATTGCTGCTGGAATCGTCGGATCACGCGAATGCGCCCGACCTTGGCGCGCTGGGCGACACGCTGTCCATGGCCGAGCAGGGCTTTTGCTGTCTCTACGCGGGCACCAAGACGGGCGGCGGGCCGCGCCGGGTGACGCTGCGCCAGACCGATGGGGGCGATCCCGAAATGCACGGCGCCAAGGCGGGCACGATCCGGTCGGAAGCCTGCCTGATGCTGAACCTCAGCGAGGGTCGGTTGCCGGGCATGCTGGTTCTGGGCGCGGAAGATCCACACCAGTTCGCGCCCGGCCAGGGCACCGACCTGCTGGACTTCTTCTCGGGCGTGTTCGAGCGGACGCTGCGCCGCTGGCTGGGATGATCTCGCCCGGCCTTGCCGACGCGCTGGAAGGGTGGCTGACGCATCTGGGGTCGCTCGACAATGCGTCGGACGCGACGGTGACGGCCTATCGCGGCGACGTCTTGGGGTTTCTGGAGTTCATCCAGGGCCATCTGGGCCACGCGACGGGCACCGCGATCATCGCCGAGATCACCCTGCGCGACATGCGCGCCTGGATGGCCCATGAACGCGGCCGCGGCCTTGGCGCGCGATCGCTGGCGCGGGCGCTGTCGTCGGTGAAGGGCTTCACCCGCTGGCTTGCCAGCCGCGACGGGTTCGAGCCCACGGCGATCCTGTCCGCACGCTCGCCCAAATACCGCCGCAAGCTGCCGCGCCCGCTATCGGTGGACGCGGCCCACGCGCTGTTGGAAACGGTCGAGATGCAAGCCCGCGAGCCCTGGGTCGCGGCGCGCGACGTGGCGGTGGTGACACTGCTCTGGGGCTGCGGGCTGCGCATCTCCGAGGCGCTGGGCCTGACCGGCGCGCAGGCCGATCCGGGCACCGCGCTCAGGATCGTCGGCAAGGGCGGCAAGGAGCGCGTCGTCCCGGTCCTGCCCGCCGCCCGCGACGCGGTGCGGGCCTACGTGTGCGCCTGTCCGTTCGACCTGCCCACCGACGCCCCCCTGTTTCGCGGCGTGCGCGGCGGCAAGCTGAACCCCCGTATCGTGGCAAAGACCATGGAGCAGACCCGCCTGCAGCTGGGCCTTCCTGCCAGCGCCACGCCCCACGCCTTGCGCCACAGTTTCGCCACGCACCTGCTGGGTGCCGGAGGCGATCTGCGGACCATCCAGGAACTGCTCGGCCACAATTCGCTGTCGACAACGCAGGCCTACACGGCGGTCGACACCGCCCGGTTGATGGAAGTCTACGAGCGGGCGCACCCCAGGGGCTGACATCGCGCCGCCTGCGAATACTCATGTCCCGGCGTCGGCCACACCTACTTCCGCCCCGGATCGGCGGGATAAACGCCCAGGATCTCGAGCTCATCGGTGAAATACTCCAGCTCCTCCAGCGCGCGGGCCAGGGCCGGGTCATCGGGGTGGCCTTCCACGTCGGCGTAGAACTGCGTGGCGGTGAAATGGCCGCCGACCATGTAGCTTTCCAGCTTGGTCATGTTGACGCCGTTCGTGGCGAAGCCGCCCATGGCCTTGTAAAGCGCCGCCGGGATGTTGCGGACGCGGAAGACGAAGCTGGTGATCATGCCGTGCGCGCCGCGGCGGGTCATGTCGCCCTCGGGCGCCATCACCAGGAAGCGCGTGGCGTTGTGGTCCTGATCCTCGATGTTGCGGGCCAGGATCTCGAGCCCGTGGGTTTCGGCCGCCATGGCCGAGGCCAGCACCCCTTCGTCGGCACGGGGCTGCGCGGCCAGCGCGGCCGCGGCGCCCGCGCTGTCGGCGGCGGCGATGCCTTCGATCCCCAGGCTGTCCAGGAAATGCGCGCATTGCGGCAGCAGCACCAGGTGCGCGCGGACGCGGCGGATCCGCTCGAGCGGGGTGCCCTTGGCGGCCATCAGGCAGATATGGACCCGCACGAAGGCCTCGTCGACGATCTTCAGACCGCTTTCGGGCAACAGGCGATGGATGTCGGCGACACGGCCATAGGTCGAGTTTTCGACCGGAAGCATGGCTTCGACCGCACGGCCTTCGCGCACCGCGGAAATCGCGTCTTCGAAGGTGCGGCAGGGCAGCGGCTGAAGCGCCGGGCGCGTTTCGACACAGGCCTGGTGCGAATAGGCGCCAAGCTCTCCCTGGAACGAAATACGGCCCGTCATCCGGTCAAATCCCTTCGATTGCGACAGATGTCGTCATTTCGTCGCGGTTCATACCGCTTGAAACTTCGTCGCGTAAGGGGATAGAGAATGCGCGACAACCTGCAAGGGACGAGACGCGACATGTTCGACACCATGATCCTGACCAAAGTCATCGGCGGTTTCTGCGGCGCGCTGCTGGTTTTCCTGCTGGGCGCCTGGGCGGCCGAGGAATTGTACCACATGGGCGGCGGGCACGGCGAAGAGCAACAGGCCTATTCGATCGAAGTGCCCGAGACCGGCGGCGAAGAAGAAGCCGCGGAAGAAGGCCCGACCTTCATGGAGGCCTTCGAGGTCGCCGATGTGGGCGCGGGCGAGCGCGTCTTCGGCAAGTGCCGCGCGTGCCACAACCTGGAAGACGGTGCCAACGCGGTTGGCCCCCATCTTTACGGCGTCGTGGGCCGCGATGTGGGCAGCGTCGGCGGCTACAGCGCCTATTCCGGTGCATTGAGCCAGGTGGCCGATGTCTGGACGCCCGAGAACTTGAACGGCTTCCTGGAAGATCCGCGCGGCTGGGCGACCGGCACGTCGATGGGCTTCAACGGGCTGCCGAAGGTCGAGGACCGCGCCAACCTGATCGCCTATCTCGACTCGGTGGGTGGATAGTCGTCCGACTTCCCCGGAAATCAAGCGAATGCCGACCCGCGGGGTCGGCATTTTTGTTTCTGACGCGCGCGTGACAGCACGAAACCTCACGCGATTTCAACTTGAACATGCCGGACGCCGCCCCTTAGCGTGTCGCAACCCTCCCGCCCCTGATCCGAGTGCCCCATGACACCCAGAGCCACCGCAAGAACCGCATCCCGCGCCGATCACGTCCGCAAATGCCTGATGACCGGGCTTTTGACCGGATCGGCCCTGATCGCGACGGCCCTTGGGGTCTGGGCGCAGGACAGCGACGAGAAGATCACCACCGCGCACGCGTTTTCCGACCTGGGCGCGATCAAATACGCGGACGGATTCGAGCGGCTGGACTACGTGAACCCCGACGCGCCCAAGGGCGGCGAGATGTCGTATTGGGGCCGGGGCAGCTTCGACAGCATGAACCCCTATTCGCGGCGCGGCCGGTCGCCCGCGCTGAGCGTGCTGCCCTACGAGCGGATCATGACCTCGACCGCCGACGACCCCTACGCGTCCTATTGCCTGCTCTGCACGACGCTGGAATATCCCGAAAGCCAGAACTGGGTGATCTTCAACCTGCGCGACGACGTCACCTTCAGCGACGGCTCGCCCATGACCGCCGAGGACATCGCCTTCACCTATGACCTGTTCATGGAGGAAGGGTTTCCGTCCTTCCGCATCGCGGTGAAGAACATGATCCCCAGCTACGAGATCCTGGGCCCGCACCGCATCAAGTTCAACCTGAACCCCGACCTGCCGCGCAACGGGCTGATTTCCCAGGCGGGTGCCTCGATCGTGTTCCAGAAGAAATGGTTCGAGGAAACCGGCGCCAAGCTGGACGAGTCGCGGCTCGAGCAAAGTCCCGGCACCGGCCCCTACATGATCGACACGGTCGACGTGCCGCGCCGCATCGTGGCCAAGCGTAATCCTGATTACTGGGGGCGCGACCTGCCGATCAATATCGGACGCTGGAACTTCGACAGCATCCGGCAGGAATACTTCGCCGACACCAACGCCGCGCTCGAAGCGTTCAAGGCGGGCGAATACCTGTTCCGCGCCGAGACCAGCAGCCTGACCTGGGCGTCGCAATACGACTTCCCCGGCATCGAGGATGGCACCATCGTCAAGGAAGAGCTGCCCGACGGCTCGCTTCCCGCCGCGGCCGGATTCGTCTTCAACCTGCGCAAGGAGACGTTCCAGGACGTGCGCGTCCGCCGTGCGCTGGGGCTCATGTACAATTTCGAATGGACCAACGACACGCTGCAATACGGGCTGTTCAAGCACCGCCAATCCTTCTGGCAGAACAGCGACCTGCAGGCCCAGGGCGTCCCCGAGGGGCTGGAGCTGGAATACCTGCAAGGCGTCGCCGACATGATCGACCCGGCGATCATGACAGAAGAGGTCTTCGTGGCGCCCAGCGGTGGGCCGCGGCAGCTGAACCGGGGCGACCTGCGCGCGGCGGGCGCGCTGCTGGACGATGCGGGCTGGATCGCGGGCGACGACGGCATCCGCCGCAAGGACGGCCAGGTGCTGCGAGTCGAGTTCATCGAGAACAACCCCAGCTTCGACCGGATCATCCTGCCCTATATCGACAACCTCAAGCGGCTGGGCGTGGATGCCACCTACAACCGCATCGACGATGCGCAATATACCGACCGGGTGCGCGGCCACGACTTTGACATGATCTTCGACAGCTACGTGAACGGGCTGGAAGAGGCCAACGGCATCTCGCAACGCTATGGCTGCAAGGACCGCGACGACGTGTTCAACCCGGCGGGCTATTGCGATCCGGCGGTAGACCAGCTGATCGAAGGGCTGAAGGTGGCCGAGAACCTCGAGCAGATGCAGGCGGGCGTCCGCGCCATCGACCGCATCATGCGCGCCGCCTATTTCATGGTGCCGGTCTGGTATAACGGCGCCTTCTGGGTCGCCTATTACGACGTCTACGACTACCCCGAGCCGCTGCCGCCCTACGACCTTGGGAACCAAGATTTCTGGTGGTGGGACGAAGACAAGGCGCAGGCCTTGCGGGACGCGGGCAAGCTCTGAGCCATGGGCGCCTATATCCTTCGACGCCTGTTGCTGATCGTGCCCACGCTTCTGGGGATCATGATCGTCAACTTCACGCTGACGCAATTCGTGCCGGGCGGCCCGATCGAGCAGATCATCGCCCAGCTGGAAGGCGGCGGCGACGTGTTCGAAGGCATCTCGGGCGGCGCAGGTGACGCCGCGGGCGCGCAAGAGGTCGACGCCTATACCGGCTCGCGCGGCCTGCCGCCCGAATTCATCGCCGAGCTCGAGCGGGAATTCGGCTTCGACAAGCCGCCGCTCGAGCGGTTCCTGGGCATGATGTGGAACTACATCCGCTTCGATTTCGGCGACAGCTACTTCCGGTCCATCGGGGTGCTCGAGCTGGTGCTGGAAAAGATGCCGGTGTCGATCACGCTGGGCCTGTGGTCCACCGTCATCGCCTACCTGGTGTCGATCCCGCTGGGCATCCGCAAGGCGGTCCGCGACGGATCGCGCTTCGACACCTGGACCAGCGGGCTGATCATCGTGGCCTACGCGATCCCGGGATTCCTGTTCGCCATCCTGCTCCTGGTGCTCTTCGCGGGCGGATCCTATTTCCAGATCTTCCCGCTGCGCGGCCTGACGGGCGACAATTTCGACCAGCTCAGCCCCTTGGGCAAGGTCGCGGATTATTTCTGGCACATCACGTTGCCGGTGCTGGCCTCGACCATCTCGGCCTTCGCGACGCTGACGCTGCTGACGAAGAACAGCTTCCTGGACGAGATCAAGAAACAGTACGTCGTGACCGCGCGCGCCAAGGGGCTGAAGGAATCGAAGGTGCTGTACGGCCACGTCTTCCGCAACGCGATGCTGATCGTGATCGCGGGCTTCCCGTCGGTCTTCATCGGCGTGTTCTTCGGCGGCAGCCTTATCATCGAGACGATCTTCTCGCTCGACGGGCTGGGCCGCCTCGGCTTCGAGGCCGCCGTCGCGCGCGACTACCCGGTGATCTTCGGCACGCTCTTCTTCTTCGGCCTGATCGGTCTGGTGGTCGGCATCCTGTCGGACCTGATGTATGTCCTGGTCGATCCGCGCATCGACTTCGAAACGCGGGAAGGCTGACCCATGAGCCATCTCGACCAGCCCGCGCCCGGCCGCGGCCCGACCGAGCCCGCGATCGAGACGCCGCCGCCGCATCCCGGCGGGGGTGGTCACGACGCGCCGCCGCCGGTCACGCCCACGCGACGCCGTCCGTTCCTGAGCCCGCTGAACCAGCGCCGCTGGCGCAATTTCCGCCGCAACCGGCGGGCCTTCTGGTCGCTCATCATCTTCGGGGTGCTGTTCGGATTGACGCTGTTCGCCGAGTTCCTGGCCAACGACAAGCCGATCCTGGTCGGGTATAATGGCGAGATCTACGCGCCCATCATGCGCTTCTATTCCGAGACCGAGTTCGGTGGCGATTTCCGGACCGAGGCGGTCTATTCCGACATCGAGGTGCAATGCCTGATCCGCTCGGGCGGGCTCGAGGATTGCTTCGACGACCCCGAAGCCATCATCGAAGCGGGCACCGTGGCCGAGGGCGCGCAGGCGGGCTGGCTGCTCTGGCCGCCGATCCCCTACAGCTTCGACACGATCAACGACATCCAAGGCGCCGCGCCCTCCGCCCCCAATTCCGACCACTGGCTGGGGACCGACGATACCGCGCGCGACGTTCTGGCGCGGGTGATCTACGGCTTCCGGCTGTCGATCCTGTTCACCATCGTGGTGACCATCCTGACCTCGGTCATCGGCATCATCGCGGGCGCGGTGCAGGGCTTCTTCGGCGGCTGGACCGACCTGATCTTCCAGCGCGTGATCGAGATCTGGACCTCGACCCCGTCGCTGTATGTCATCATCATCCTCTTCGCGATCCTGGGGCGAAGTTTCTGGCTGCTGGTCTTCGTCACCGTGCTGTTCGGCTGGCCCGCGCTGGTGGGCATCGTGCGGGCCGAGTTCCTGCGTGCGCGCAACTTCGAATATGTCCGCGCCGCGCGCGCTTTGGGCGTGTCGAACTGGACCATCATGTTTCGCCACATGCTGCCCAACGCGATGGTGGCGACCGTGACCATGCTGCCCTTCATCATCACCGGCACGATCAGCACGCTGGCATCGCTGGATTTCCTGGGCTTCGGGTTGCCATCCTCGGCCCCGTCGTTGGGCGAGCTGACCTTGCAGGCCAAGCAGAACCTGCAGGCGCCGTGGCTGGGTTTCACCGCCTTCTTCACCTTCGCGATCATGCTGTCGCTGCTGGTCTTCATCTTCGAAGGCATCCGCGACGCGTTCGATCCCAGAAAGACCTTTCAATGAGCGATGCGGTCCTGACCGTCAAAGGCCTGAACGTGCGCTTCCGGCAGGACGGCGCGGAAACCCATGCCGTGCGCGATGTGGGCTTCCACGTGAACAAGGGCGAAACCGTCGCCATCGTGGGCGAATCGGGGTCCGGCAAATCCGTCACCGCGCTGTCGACCGTGGACCTGCTGCCCGGCTCGGCCCATGTGGACGGGTCGATCACCTATCTCGACCAGCAGATGGTCGGCGCGTCGGAAAAGCTGCTGCGCAAGGTGCGCGGCAACGACATCAGCTTCATCTTCCAGGAGCCGATGACGTCGCTGAACCCGCTGCACACGCTGGAGCGGCAATTGAGCGAGTCGCTGGAACTGCACCAGGGCCTGACCGGCGACAAGGCCCGCAAGCGCATCCTCGAACTGCTGCACGAGGTCGGTATCAACGATCCCGAAAGCCGCCTGGGCGCCTATCCGCACCAGCTGTCGGGCGGGCAGCGCCAGCGCGTGATGATCGCCATGGCGCTGGCCAACGGGCCGCACCTGCTGATCGCGGACGAGCCGACGACGGCGCTGGACGTGACGATCCAGGCCCAGATCCTGGAACTGCTCGCCGCGCTGAAGACCCGCGAGCAATTGTCGATGCTGTTCATCACCCACGACCTGACGATCGTGCGCAAGATCGCCGACCGGGTCTGCGTGATGAAGGACGGTGAAATCGTCGAGACCGGCCCGACCGCCGAGATCTTCGACGCGCCGAAGCACGCCTACACGAAGATGCTGCTCGAAGCCGAAAGCACCGGCCGCCCGAATCCCGTCCCTGAGGGGGCGCAGACCGTGGCCGAGACCGACAAGCTGAAGATCTGGTTCCCGATCCAGACCGGGCTTCTGAAGCGCACGACCGGCTACGTGAAGGCGGTGAACGCCGCCACCCTGTCCGTCCGCCAGGGCGAAACGGTCGGCATCGTGGGCGAAAGCGGGTCGGGCAAGACGACCCTTGCGCTGGCGATCATGCGGCTGATCGCCTCGGAAGGGCCGATCGTCTTCATGGGGCGCGACATCCAGGGCCTGAAGGGCCGCGCCATGCGCCCGCTGCGCGCCGACATGCAGATCGTGTTCCAGGATCCGTTCGGATCGCTATCGCCGCGCATGACGGTCGAGGAAATCATCGCCGAAGGCCTGACGATCCATTCCAGCGGCAGCCGCGACGAGCGCCGCGCGCAAGTGGCCGAGATCATGGCCGAGGTCGGCTTGGACCCCGGCACGATGGACCGCTACCCGCACGAGTTTTCCGGCGGCCAGCGCCAGCGCATCGCCATCGCGCGGGCGATGATCCTGCGGCCCAAGCTGGTGGTGCTGGACGAACCCACATCGGCGCTGGACATGACCGTTCAGGTCCAGATCGTCGAATTGCTGCGCGCGCTGCAAAGCAAGTACGGCCTGGCCTACCTGTTCATCAGCCACGACCTGAAGGTCGTGCGCGCGCTGTCGCACAAGGTGATGGTGATGAAGCAGGGCGACGTGGTCGAAGCGGGCGACGCGGATGCGATCTTCGATGCGCCGCAGACCGACTACACCCGCGCATTGATGGCCGCCGCGTTCGACGTCCGGGCGACCGACCACGCGCAGACCTAGGGCTCAGCCCGGCCCGATGGTCGCGCATTCCATGTCGCGCGCGCTCAGGCGCCGGCACGCCAGTGCCGCGCGTTCCTGGGTCATGCCGACGAAATTCGCCTCGTATCCGCCCGAATTCTGCACGACCTTGCGCAGGGCGTCTTCCAGCGTGCCGATCTCGACCAGCGCCGTTTTCAGCAGGACCCGCTCGGCCTGGTAGCGCGAGCCGTACTTGCCCAGGTTGATGCCCCAGTGCCGCCCGCCCGATGACGACAGCCGCGTCACCACTTCCTGCGTGGCCTCGGGGCGCGGCTCGGGCATCGGTACGGCGGCCAGGGCGATCACCTCGTTCACAGCGCGCGTCACCTCGGCGGGTGCGGGTGCTGCGGGTTTCGGCGCGGCGGCTACCTGCACCGGTGCAGCCGCTTGGGTGGGACGCGCCACCGGCCGCAGCGAGCGGGCGACCACGACCGCTTCGGGCGTCTCGGGCTGAAGCACCATCGCGGGCGGCTTTTTCACCGCCACGCGGCTGGGCGCACGGGCGAAGCCCAGGTCCAGCAGCTCGGCCACTTTCGCGTTGCGTGTCGCCGAGGATCGGCCGCCGAAGACGGTGGCGATCACGCGCTCGCCGTCCCGCTCGGCCGACGCCACCAGGTTGAACCCGGCCGCCCGCGTATACCCGGTCTTGATGCCGTCAGCGCCCCGATAGGCGTTCAACAGGCGGCGGTTCGTGTTGTTGACGCTGCGGATGCCCGCATCCGTCGAGGTCCGCGAGAACAGGTTGTAGTAGTCGGGGAAGTCGTAGAACAGCCGCCGCCCCAGCGTCGTCATGTCCCGCGCGGTGCTCAGGTGGCCCGCTTCGGTCAGACCGTGGGCGTTCTTGAAGGTGGTGCGCGTCATGCCCATGGCCTTGGCGGTCTGGGTCATGCGCCGGGCGAATTTCGCCTCGGAGCCGGACACCGCTTCGCCGAGCGCGGTCGCCGCGTCGTTGGCCGACTTCACCGCCGCCGCGCGCACGAGATAGCGCAGCGCGATCGTCTGGCCCGCGCGCAGACCCAGCTTCGACGGAGGCTCGGACGCCGCGTGCTTCGAGATCCGGACCTTCGTATCCATCGACAGCTCGCCCCGGCGCACCGCGTCGAAGACGACATAGAGCGTCATCATCTTGGTCAGCGACGCCGGATGCAGGCGGGTGTCGGCGTTGCGCGCGTGCAGCACCTCACCGGAACGCGCGTCGATCACCATCGCCGCATAGGGCGCGGCGTGTGCCACCGGGCCGATCATAAGGAAAAGGGTGGATACGAGCGCGAAACACACGCTCTTCGTCCGCTGTGCTGCCACGGGTTACTGCCTTGTTCTGCCTCGGCGGTCGAATCTTGGTGTCCGATCCGCTTTCAGAGAGAACGCTAGCACAGGGCTTTGATTCGGAAAACAGCGTTAGTTCAATGACTTTCGGCGTGATTCTCAGGCAACAGCGCCACATCTAGATGGCCGGGGGCCCGCCGCATCAACATGCAGGGCGCTACCGCAATCTGTCCACCAGTGCGGGCAGACCGCCCAGATGTGGCATCTCGTGAAACCGCGGCTCGTTTTCCGGCGGCTCGGCATGCTCCAGCGCCCAGACCTGGCCGTGGGGCACATGGACGCCGTGCCCCCCGGCGGCGATCATCGGCAGCACGTCCGATTTCAGGGAATTTCCGGCCATCAGACCCGCCCCGGCCCCGCCGTGGGGCTGGAAGATCCGCGCGTAGACGGCGGCGGTCTTGTCCGACACGATTTCGACCTGGTCGAACCAATCGCCAAGCCCCGATTGCGCCAGCTTGCGCTCCTGGTCCAGCAGGTCGCCCTTGGTGATCAGGATCAGCCGGAAATCTTCGTGCAGCGCCGCGATCGCGTCGCGGGCGTGGTGGAGCAGCTCGACCGGGTGGGCCAGCATGTCCTGGCCCGCCTCGATGATCTGGCGCAACACCGATGCGGGCACCCGGTCGTCGGTCACGTCCATCGCCGTCTCTATCATCGACAGGACGAATCCCTTGATGCCGAACCCGTAGCGTCCCAAGTTGCGGCGCTCGGCGTCCAGCAGCCGCTCGGCCAGGTGGTCGGGATCGGCATGCTCGCGCAACAGTTCGGCGAAACGCGCCTCGGTCAGCTTGTAGAACCGCTCGTTATGCCACAACGTATCGTCTGCATCGAAGCCGATCGCGGTGATCCGTGACATGACGCCCCCCTTTTCACATCCGGCGACGGGCTTATATAGTCGCCAGCAAGACTTTCCCGCCACACTTGAAAGGCCAGACGTGATCGCGACAGCCCCGATCCTGTCAAACGGACCGACGCCCGACGACGGCGATACCGATGTCGTGCTCGAGACCAAGCCGAAGACGAAGCGCCCGCCGCTTTACAAGGTGATGTTGCTGAACGACGACTACACTCCGATGGAGTTCGTGGTCCACGTGCTGGAACGCTTCTTCGGACTGAATCACGCGCAGGCCTTCGAGATCATGCTGACGGTCCACAAGAAGGGGCTGGCCGTGGTCGGCGTGTTTTCCTTCGAGGTGGCCGAAACCAAGGTGACGCAGGTGATGGATTTCGCCCGACGCCACCAGCACCCGCTGCAATGCACCATGGAAAAGGAATAGGGCCGCGGCCCGGGGATGCTGGACGCTCGCCTTCCGCTGGCCCTTGACGCGGGGCTGATCGACGCCCCGGTGGCCATCGTGGGCGCCGCGGTCGATACGGACCTGTCGGCGCTGCCCGAGCGTCCCGACCTCGTGGTGACCCGACAGCCGGATTTCGACAGGTTCACCGAACGCGGCTTTACCTGTCACACCGCAATCACCGATGCGCCCGCGACGATCATCGTCCGCCTGCCGCGCGAGCGTGCGCTGGCCCGCGACCGCATCGCCCGCGCCATGGCGACCGGGGCGCGCGTCATCGTGGACGGGCAAAAGACCGACGGGATCGATTCGATGCTGAAGGCCTGTCGTGCGCGGGGCGAGGTGGGCGACGTGATATCGAAGGCCCACGGCAAGATCTTCGCGATGACCGGCGGGGATTTCTCGAACTGGATCGCGGACCCCGCGCGCAACGCCGATGGCTACTGGACGGCGCCCGGCAGCTTTTCGGCGGACGCGATCGATCCCGGCTCGGCCGCTTTGTCGGCGGCGTTGGCCCCGCTGGAAGGCACCGTCGCCGACCTGGGTGCGGGTTGGGGATACCTGTCCCACCGCGCGCTGCGCAGCCCCGCAATCGAAGCGATCCACCTGGTCGAAGCCGACCTGCCGTCGCTGGATTGTGCGCGCCGCAACGTGGACGATCCGCGCGCCGTCTTCCACTGGGCGGACGCGACGGCCTGGACCCCGCCCGAGCCGATCCGGCACGTCATCACCAATCCGCCCTTCCACAAGGGCCGCGCGGGCGCGCCCGAGCTCGGCCGCGCCTTCATCGCCAATGCCGCCCGCATCCTGGCGCCGCGCGGCACGCTGTGGATGGTGGCCAACCGCCATTTGCCCTACGAAGCGGCGTTGACCGAGCTGTTCGCCGAAGTGGCGGAATTGCCGGGCACGACCGCCTTCAAACTCTACCGCGCCGCGCGTCCGCGCCGGAAACGCTAGGAGCTACCCGATGTCTTTTTCCATCGCTGGCAAGACCGCCATCGTGACCGGTGCCGCCCACGGGGTCGGCTTCGCCGTCGCCCGCCACTTCATCGAGGCGGGTGCCAACGTGATGCTGTGCGACATGGACGAGGAAACGCTGGCCGACGAGATGGGCGACCTGACCGACAACGATGGCGGCTCGGCGCGCTATTTCGGCGGCGACCTGCGGGAAAAGCTGACCATCGCCAATCTGCTGTCCGCGACGCTGGACGCCTTCGACCGGATCGACATCCTGGTCAATGCGTCCCGCCAGATGGTGCTGTCGGACCCGCTCGACCCCGAGGACACGACCGTGTCCGAGCTGCTGGAACAGAACCTGATGACGTCGCTTCGGCTGACCCAGAACGTCACCCGGCGCATGATAAAGCAGGCCAAGGCGGAAGAGCGCAACGAGGGCCCGATCGGCTCGATCATCAATCTCAGCTCTATCGCCGCGCGCCGGACGCAGCCGAATTTGCTGGCCTATTCGATCAGTTCGGCCGCCGCCGACCAGGCCACGCGCTCGCTGGCCGTGGCGCTCGCGCCGCACCGGATCCGAGTCAATGCGGTCGCCTTCGGCAGCGTGATGAGCGCATCGCTCAGGGGCGCGATCAAGGCCGATGCCGATATCCGCGACGAGATCATCGACGCCACGCCGCTGAACCGCATCGCAGGCGCCAGCGAAATCGCCGAGGCCGTGCAGTTCCTGGCCGCCGACGGATCGGGCTTCATGACCGGGCAGATCCTGACGATCGACGGCGGCCGCACGTTGGTCGATGTGGTCGATTCGCCCGCGCACTAACCCTGTGGCGGATAGCTGATCTGGCACTGCCGGATGCCGCGCTCGACCTGTGGCAGAAGCCGCGTCTGCTCGGCCCTGAGCCGCTTCAGGCGCGCCCGCTCTTCGGAATAGTCGATGCCGACAGGCTCGGACCGGGTCACGGTGGTGGGCCGCTGGCAGGGATAGCTCACCCGCTCGCCGTCCCTGTTGCGCGTGACGCAGCGGGTCAGCGCCAGGCGGATGTCGCGGACGCGGACCAGGCGGTAGCCGCGGTCGAGCGCGCGCTCGGTCTGCGCGATATCGCGCGTGACCTCGCGCAACGGCGCCTCGGCGCTGGCGATGCAGGCTTCGCGCGGGGTCGCACAGGCCGCCAGCGTCAGGACCAGCGGCAGAATGAGGGCGGTGGGGGTTCGGACCATTGTCTTCTCCGGGCTTCGGGGCGACGCGTGCGCCCTATGTGGATTTCCGCACGCCCCGATGTTAGGCGGAAGCCGAGCCAAGCGACAGGAGCAACTTTCATGGACGCCGCCCCGTTCCAATCCGAAAAACAGCAGGCCGCCGACTGGTTTCGCACCCTGCGCGACCGGATCGTCGCCGGTTTCGAAGGGCTCGAGGATTCGCACGCCGCCGGCCCCTTCGCGGACCAGCCGCCGGGCCGGTTCGAGGTGACCGAAACCAGGCGCAAGTCCGACGACGGCGGCGACGCCGGGGGCGGCCTGATGAGCGTGATGCGCGGCGGCCGCGTCTTCGAAAAGGTCGGCGTCAACGTCTCGCAGGTTTATGGCACACTCGCCCCCCGCGCGCAGGCCGCCATGGCCGCGCGCAAGGGGATCCCCGGCATGGCCGAGGATCCGCGCTTCTGGGCGAGCGGCATCAGCCTGGTCGCCCATATGCAGAACCCCCACGCGCCCGCCGTGCACATGAACACCCGCATGTTCTGGACGCCCCATGCCTGGTGGTTCGGCGGCGGCTCGGACCTGAACCCCTGCATCGAGTATGCCGAAGACACCGCCCATTTCCACGCCACGCAAAAAGCCCATCTCGGACCCCACGGGGCCGAGCTTTATCCCCGGCTCAAGGCCTGGGCGGACGAATATTTCTTCATCCCCCATCGCGGCCGCGCCCGTGGCGTGGGCGGCATCTTCATGGACGATCATTGCACCG
Source organism: Palleronia pontilimi (assembly GCF_016412875.1). Lineage (GTDB taxonomy): Bacteria > Pseudomonadota > Alphaproteobacteria > Rhodobacterales > Rhodobacteraceae > Palleronia > Palleronia pontilimi. The sequence continues at coordinate 187,419 of NZ_JAEKPD010000001.1, forward strand.
GCGACTGGCAGGCCGACTTCGCGCTGACCCGCGATATCGGCAACGCCTTCCTGCCCGCCTTCCTGCCGCTGGTGGAAAAACGCCGCACGCAAAGTTTCAGCGACGCCGACAAGGACGCGCAACTGATCCATCGCGGGCTCTATGCCGAGTATAACCTGGTCTATGACCGCGGCACCAAGTTCGGGCTCGAGACCGGCCACGACGCCAATGCCGTTCTGATGAGCCTGCCACCCCTGGCCAAATGGGTATGAGCGACGATCCCCACCTGGGCGACCTGGTGTTCGTCTATGGCACGCTGCGCTCGGGTTTCATCAACAACGATGCCACGCTCGCCTTCCGCCACGGCGCCGAGCTGATCTGCGAAGGCTGGCTGCCCGGCCTGCTCTATTCGACCGGCTGGTATCCCGCGCTGAAAGAGGAAGGTCCGGGCCGGGTCAAGGGTGAGGTCTGGAAGCTGACGACGCCCGGCACCATGCACGTTCTGGACGACTACGAAGGCATCGACGAGGTCCCGCCCGAATACGAGCGGGTCCAGCGCGACGTGCAGACCAGTCGCGGGCCGATCCAGGCCTGGGTCTATATCTACAATGACGACGTTGACCCGCTGCAACAGATCCCCAGCGGGGATTGGGCCGATGCCTTCATCGAGCCCGGCGACGTCACGCTCTAGCGCGTCACTCGACCCGCACGAACTTGGCGCCGCCTGCCCGCCGCACCGGCGGAGTCGGCGTTTCGGGGTCTTCCATGGGGGCGATCGGCTGAAGGCTGCGTCCCTCGGCCGCGTCGTGCAAGGCCTGCGCCAGCAGATCGCGCGGCACTTCGGGCGCGGTGTAGGCCATGAGATCCACCACGAGCTCGGGCGCCGCCCGCATCGCCAGCCGCAGCAGCCGCGATTCGCGCAAGGATTGCCGATCCTCCCAACCCAGGCGCCCCTGCGGCAGGTCGAGCGCGCGCCGCTCCCACGGCTCGGGCGCGGCCAGCGCCGTCCAGCCGGTCAGGGTCACGCTCGCGGCGATCAGGCAGATCCGCGCCAGTTGCCACAGGGTCTTCAGCATCAGCCGCATGCGGGATCCTTCGATGGTCGGGTCCCGCCCTACCGTCGAAATGCGCCCAGACTGTGACGTGCCGTTCTAGCCGCGGTGCTCGCGCAACGTCTCGAGCATCAGCGCCACGTTGTCGGGATCCGCGTCCGGCGTGATGCCATGGCCCAGGTTGAAGATATGCGGCCCGCCGCTGAACGCGTCGCGGATGTGGCGCACCGCGTCCACCAGCGCCTGTCCGCCCGTCACCATGTGCCCGGGCGCCAGGTTGCCCTGGACGCAGCCGTCCTTCTGCACGTGCTCGGCCGCCCATTCCGGCGTCACCGAGTTGTCCAGCGCCACGCAATCCGCGCCCGTGCGCCCCGCGAAGCCCACATATCCCTGTCCCGCCTCGCGCGGGAAGGCGATGACCGGGATGCCCGGATGCCGCTCTTTCAGCGCGCCGATGATCCGCTTGGCGGGGGCGACGGCGTAGGCATCGAAATCGTCGCCCTTCAGCGACCCGGCCCAGCTGTCGAACAGCTTCACCACTTCGGCGCCCGCGTCGATCTGGGCGCTCAGGTATTCGATGGTGGCTTCGGTGATCCGGTCCAGAAGCGCCTCGAAACTGGCCCGGTCGCCGTCCTTCAACGCGTGCGCGGGCCCCTGGTCCGGCGTGCCGCGCCCGGCGATCATGTAGGTGGCCACGGTCCAGGGCGCGCCCGCGAAGCCGATCAGCGCCACGTCGTCGGGCAATTCGCGCGACAGGATCTTCACCGTCTCGTAGATCGGGTTCAGCGTGTCGTGGATCGCGTCCACGGGCTTCAGCGCATCGACGCCGACCCGGTCCGTGATCGTGGACAGGCGCGGACCCTCGCCGGTGACGAACCACAGATCCGCGCCCAGCGCCTGGGGCACCAGCAGGATGTCGGCGAACAGGATCGCCGCGTCGAAGCCGAACCGCCGGATCGGCTGCAACGTGACCTCGGCGGCCAGATCCGGGTTGTAGCATAGCGACAGGAAATCGCCGGCCTGCGCGCGCGTCGCCTTGTATTCCGGCAGGTAGCGTCCGGCCTGGCGCATCATCCACGCGGGCGGCACGTCCAGGGTCTCGCCCCGCAGCGCGCGCATCAACAATTTCTCGGCCATTCCGCTCTCCCTCATCCGTCCATGGGTGGTCCGTTCCGGCTGTCCGATTGTCAAGACAGTTTCAGTTGTCAGCCCCGGCTGTCACGGCTACCCATGGCCCATGAATTTGCCCAGCCCCCACGCCCCGCTGAAGATCGGCACCCGCGGCTCGCCCCTGGCGCTCGCCCAGGCCAACGAGACCCGCGATCGCCTGGCCCGCGCCTTCGAGCTGCCGTTCGAGGCGTTCACCATCGTCGTCATCAAGACCACCGGCGACCGGATCATCGACCGGCCGCTGAAGGAAATCGGCGGCAAGGGCCTCTTCACGCGCGAGATCGAGGATGCGATGCTGTCGGGCGACATCGACATCGCCGTGCATTCCATGAAGGACATGCCGACGCTACAGCCCGACGGCCTGCTGCTGGACACCTACCTTCCGCGCGAAGACGTGCGCGACGCCTTTATCGCGCTGGACGGCGGCACGCTGGCCGCGCTGCCCGAGGGCAGCGTCGTCGGCACCTCGTCGCTGCGCCGCCGCGCCCAGCTTCTGCATCGCCGCCCCGACCTGCGGATCGTCGAGTTCCGCGGCAACGTGCAGACCCGGCTGCTGAAGCTCGAACGCGGCGTCGCACAGGCGACGTTCCTTGCCATGGCCGGGCTGAACCGGCTGAACATGACCGACGTGCCCCGCACCCCGGTGACCGAGGACGACATGCTGCCAGCCGTCGCGCAAGGCGCCATCGGGATCGAGCGCCGCTCGGACGACGCCCGCGCCGCGGACATGCTCGCGGCGATCCACGACACGCCCACCGGCCAGCGCCTGGCGGCCGAGCGCGCCTTCCTCGCCGCCCTTGACGGCTCGTGCGAGACTCCCATCGCGGGGCTCGCCACGCTCGACGGCGATACCCTGACCCTGCGCGGCGAAATCCTGCGCACCGACGGATCCGAAGCACTGTCCGACGCGATCAGCGGACCCGTCGCCGACGGCCCGAAGCTGGGCCGTGCGCTGGCCGAGGGGCTGCTGTCGCGGGCCGCGACCGATTTCTTCGACTGGAAGACCGGCACCTGAAACCGGGCGGCCCTGCCCCATCTTTGTTCTTCCAAATATCCCGGGGAGCGCGAGGGGCAGCGCCCCTCGCCTCGGGCGGGCTCAGTCGGGCAGAACCTTTCCGGGGTTCATGATCCCCTGCGGATCCAGCGCCGCCTTGATCTGTTTCATCACCGCGACCGCCACGGCATCCTTTCGCCGCGCCATCGACCCGCGCTTGCCCAGGCCGATACCGTGCTCGGCCGAGAACGATCCGCGCAGGTCCAGCACGATTTCTTCGACGATCTCCATCATCGCGTCGTATTGCGCTTCCGAGTGGTCCGTCGGCCAGATCGTCAAGTGGATGTTGCCATCGCCCAGATGCGACACGACCATGCTCCGCGCGTCCGGGTCGCGGGCGGCGATGGCACGCTCGGCACGGTCCAGGAATTCCGCCACGCGGTCCAGCGGCACCGACACGTCGGTGATGACCGAATGCCCGCCCGCGACCGTCAGTTCGCCCGCGATCTCACGCCGGGCCCAGATCGCGCGGCGCTCGGCCTCGGACCGGGCCACGTGCGCGTCCAGCACCCGGCCGTCCTCGATCATGTGGGCCAGGGCCTGCTCGAGCTGGGCCTGCACCGGCACCGTTCCGTCCTCGGCCACCTCCGCATCGCGCGGTGCCGTGGCGCCGATCTCGACCATGATGTTGTGGTCGTATTGCCGGGCGAAAGGGGTCTTTGCCGCCGGATCATGGGCCAGGTGCGCATCGATATAGTTGCGCGGCATGTATTCGAACGCCTCGACGGCGCCCCCCGTGGCGGTCTGCAGCGTGTTCAGCAGGTCCAGCGCATCGCCCAGGTCCGGCACCGCCACCATCGCCGTCGCGTAGGCCGCGGGCTTCGCATAAAGCCGCATCACGGCCGCCGTCACGATGCCCAGCGTGCCTTCCGCCCCGATGAAGAGGTCGCGCAGGTCGTAGCCGGAATTGTCCTTCATCAGCTCGGTCATCAGGTCCATCACCTCGCCCGAGGGCAGCACGACCTCGATCCCCAGGCACAGCGACCGCGTGTTGCCGTAGCGCAGCACGTTCGATCCGCCCGCATTGGTGCCCAGAACGCCGCCGATCCGGGCCGAGCCGCGCGCGCCGAAGGTCAGCGGAAAGACCAGCCCGTGCTGATCCGCGGCGTCGTGCAGCTGGCTCAGCACCACGCCCGCCTCGACCACCGCCAGCCGCGCCTGCGGCCGGATCTCGCGCACGCGGTTCATCCGCTCCAGGCTCAGCGCGATGCGGCCCGGCGCGTGGGTGCCGCCCATCAGACCGGTATTGCCCGCCACCGGCACAACGGCGATGCCCGCCGCCGCCGCGGCCTTCACCACCTCCGCCACCTCGTCCGTCGAGCCTGGCCTGACCGCGCAGAGCGGCGTGCCCTCGTAGGCACCGGTCCAGTCGCGCCCGAAGAACGCCGCGTCCTTGCCGGTCAGAACGTGGGCGTCGCCCACGATGCAGCGCAGGTCTTCGATGATGTCCATGTTCGATCCCTCCGTCCGGGGCATTGTTGCCGGACGCCCCGCGACTTTGCCAGAGCGCAAGCTAACTGACCTTCATGCTGAAACGAACCCTTGTCGCGCTGTCGCTGGCGCTCGCCCCGGAAGCCATTGCCATGCAAGACCCGCTGATCGACGCCGTCACCGGCCCCGAAACCGCCCTTGGTACGGTGTGGGAGCTGGTATCGGACCAGGTCATGGGCGGCGTGTCGTCCGGCACGCTTGTCACAGAAGACGTGGCCGGGCGCCCCGCGCGCCACCTGACGGGGCAGGTCAGCCTGGAAAACAACGGTGGCTTCCTGCAGATGGCGCTGGATCTGGATCCCGCTGCCGGGGCAGTGGACGCATCCGGCTTCAGCGGCATCGAGCTGACCGTGCGCGGCAACGGCGCCGACTACAACATCCACCTGCGCACGGACGACATCGCGCGGCCCTGGCAAAGCTATCGCCTGACCTTCCCGACCACGGCAGACTGGACCACCCATCGCCTGCCCTTCGCAAAGGTAGAGGCGCACCGGCTTGAGGTCCCGTTCGATCCGGCCACGCTGCGCCGGATCGGCCTTGTCGCCATCGGCGAGGCGATGGACGCGGATCTCGCCCTGGCGCGCATCGCCTTCTACTGATCCCAGCCCCGGAACGACGCGAAGGCGTCCAGCGGATCGCGCTCCGTGCGCACCGCGTTCTCGGGCGCATCGGGATCCGCGTGGCCGAGCGCGACGCCGCAGACGACCATTTCGTCGTCCGGAAGGCCCAGCGCGTCTGCCACCAGATCGGCGTAATTCGCCAGCGCGCCGATCCCCGAACTTGCCAGGCCCCGCGCCTCGGCCGCCAGCATCAGCGCCATCAGCGCCATGCCCAGGTCCATGAACGCGCCCTTGCCCATGTCGCGCCGGATCGTGACCACGATGCCAACGGGGGCGTCGAAGAACCGGTAATTCCGGGCAAACTGCGCCCGGCGCCCCGTCAGATTGCGCTTCGCGATGCCCAGAGCGTCGTAAAGAGCAAAGCCCGCCGCGCGCTGCTTTGCCTTCAGATCGGGCGTCATGTCGGCGGGAAACCAGTCATATTCCGACACCTGCGCCCGCCCTTCGTCCAGCGCCCGCGCCAGCGTCTGCCGCAGCTCGTCGAGCGGTGCGCCCGTCATGGCGTGGAACGTCCCCGGCTGCAGGTTCGCGCCGCTGGGGGCCGTGCGCGCGGCGGTCAGGATCGCTTCGACATCGGTCCGCGCCACCGGCCTGTCCAGGTAGCCCCGGACCGAGCGGCGCCGCGCCAGCAGCCGCTCGAGATCGGTCATGCCCGCGACAGCACCAGGCGGGGGCGCGCGCGATAGAGTGTCAGCGTCAGCATCCCTGCCAGTACCGCCTTGATCACGTCGCCCGGCAGGAAGGCGGTGACCAGCAGCGCGGCGTCGGCCCAACTGCGCCCCAGCGCCAGCGACAGACCGGTGATCCCGCAGAGATACAGCACGCCGATCCCGCCCAGCACCGACGCAAGGCTTGCGGCCAATCCCACGGGCAGCCGACCCAGCCGCCGGGTGATCCAGCCGGTCACGAAGGCCGCCACCGGAAAGCCCAGCACGAAGCCCGCCGTGGGCGAGGCGAAGACACCAAGTCCCCCGCGGCCGCCAGACAGAAGCGGCAGGCCCAAGGCCACCAGGAAGACGAACAGCAGCGCCGCCAGACCGCCGCGCCGGGCGCCCAGCACCGTGCCGCACAGCATCACGCCCAGCGATTGCGCGGTGATCGGCACGCCGAAGGCCAGCGTGATCTGCGGGATCAGACCCAGCGCCGCGATCAGCGCGGCGAACATGGCGATCAGGCTCAGGTCACGTTCCATCCGTCGGTCCCCCGGTCAGCCCCCCACGGGCGCGCAAGGCATCGGCCACACGCTCGGCATCGTCAAGGGCCAGCACCGCCAGCGGCGCCACGATCCGCCACGACGCGCGCCTGCCCGACCGCGCGCGCCACGCCTGCGCAAGATGCGCGCCGCTTCTGGCCAGCGCGGGGGTGAAGCGGATGACCAGCGCCACCGCCAGTTCCAGCGGCCGGGTCGTCACGCCGAAGCGGCGCAATGGATGGGCCAGCCAGCGCACGACCGCCATCATGTCCGACAGCTGCGTGGTCATCGTGACAAGGGTCGCCAACCCCACCGCCGTCAGAAGGCGCAGGGACAGCGCGATGCCCTGCACCGGCGCGCCGTCCAGCCAGTTCCAGATCAGAAGAACCGCGACGAAGGGCCAAAGCGCCCACATCCGGCGCAGCCCGTGCGCCGCGAAGCGCCGCCCCCCGGTGGCGAACAGCGCAAGCGTCGCCGCGGCCGCCGCGCCGTGGAACACCACCGAATCCACCGCGAAGAGCACCACGCTGGCCCCGGACAAGGCCGCCAGCTTGCCCCCCGCGGGCCAGTCCTGCGCCCGGACGCGGACGGGGGAGGTCAGCGTCAGCACTCGGTTTCCCCGAGCTTTCGCATATGCGCGGCGTAATCGCTCAGAACCGCGGGCCCGCCATCCGCGGCGATGCGCCCGTCCTCAAGCCAGATGACACGATCGCAGCCCAGCAAATCCTCGGGCGCGTGCGAGATATGCACCACCGCCGAGCCGATCCCGTCCAATACCCGCGCCAGCCGCATCCGCAGCGGGATATCCAGTCCCGCGAAGGGCTCGTCCAGGACCACGACTTCCGGCGCCATGGCAAGGATCGCCATCAGGCACACCAGCTGTTTCTGACCGTGCGACATGTCGTGGATCGACCGGTCGGCCCAGTCGCTGCGCTGAAACGCGGACAGCGTCCGCGCCACGCGATCGGACACGGCGTCCCGGGCCAAGCCCTGTTGGCGCAGGCCGAACGACAACTCCTCTGCGACCGTGGGGAAGATGATCTGGTGATCGGGGTTCTGGAACAGCAGCCCGACGGCGCCCAGCGCCCCGCGCCGATCCCGGGCGACATCGACGCCCGCGACGCGCAGATGCCCCTGGATGTCCACCAATCCGCACAGGGCCCGCGCCAGCGTCGTCTTGCCGGACCCGTTGCGCCCCACGATCCCGATCCGCCGCTCGGAGACCTCCAGATCCAGCCCGCGCAGGATTTCGACCCCGTCCACGGCGTGGCGCAGCCCCCGCATTTCGATGATCGGCCTCTGGTCCAAACGGCGCCCCTTTCGGGCGCGTCTTAGCCCAACGGACGGCTCAAACACTAGCCCCGGGCGACCAGGCCCATCGTGTCCCGCAGCAGGCCCATCAGATCCCCGAAATACCCCTGCGAGCGCGCCGGTTGATCCGGGTTGGACGTGATCGCGACGACCAGTCCCAGGTCGGGCGCCACGCAGATGACCTGTCCGCCATAGCCGCGCGCCAGGGCGAACTGCGCCCCGCGCTCGACCCCCAGGAACCACCCCAGGCCGTAGCCCAGCCCCGACCAGGGCGAGCGCGTGCGCGTCGTCCACGAGTCCGCGACCCAATCCTGTCCGAACACGCGCGTGTCGCCGATGGCGCCGCCCTGGCGATACAACGCGCCGAAGCGCACCATGCCGCGCGGGCTCAGCGCCATCTGGTTGCCGCCCATGAAGCGGCCCTGCGGATCACGCGTCCAGGGCGGGATCTCGATGCCCAGGGGCGCGCCCAAACGTTGCCGGGCCTGGTCCAGCAGGGACAGCCCCGTCGCTTCGCTCAGCACTGCGCCCAGAACATGGGTCGAGCCCGTGGAATAGAGCATCCGTCCGCCCGGCGCGGCCACGAAGTCCCGGCCCAGCGCGTCGGCCACCCAGTTGCCGCTGGCGATCCACTGGCCGTAATTCGGCCCCGATGTCCGCTCGAGCCCCGCCTGCATGGACAGCAGGTTCTCGACGGTGATCCGGGCCACCTGCGGATCGGCCCCGTTCGGGATGAGGCCGGGCGCCACGTCGCCCAGCGTTGCCGCGACCGACGCGATCTCGCCCCGCTCGATGGCGCATCCGGTCAGTGCCGACACGATGGTCTTCGATACCGATTTGACGTTCACGGGCGTGTCCAGCGACGGCCCGGCGAAAACCCGCGAGACGACGTCTTCCCCGTCCACCGACACGATCAGCGACCGAAGCTGCTCGAACTCCGCCGCCCGGGCGACCAGCGCCTCGAAAGAACGTTCAAGCGCGCCGACCCGGCCCGCCAGGGGCCACGCGCACATCCCACCCAGAAGGGCCCGTCGACCGATCATGTCATGTCCCCCGCGACCCGCAGGACGATCTTGCCCATATGATCCGAGCTTTCCATGCGCGCATGGGCCTTGCTGGCCTCGGCCAGGGCGAATTCGCTGTCCATGATGGGCCGCACCTTGCCCGCCGCCAGAAGCGGCCAGACATGTTCGCGCAACGCGTCGGCGATTGCCGCCTTGGCGCCGTCGCTCTGGGGGCGCAGCGTGGATCCGGTGACCGTGAGCCGTCGCACCATCAGGGGCGCGAAGTTCAACTCAGCCTTGGCCCCGCCCAGAAACGCGATCTGGACCAACCGCCCGTCATCGGCCAGCGTCCTGATGTTGCGGGCAATATAGTCGCCGCCGACCATGTCCAGGATCAGGTCCGCGCCGCCTTCGGACCGCAGCACGTCGACGAAATCCTCGGTCTTGTAATTGATCGCCCGCTCCGCCCCGAGCTCGGCGCAAAACGCGCATTTCTCGTCCGTCCCGGCGGTCGTGAAGACCCGGGCGCCCCATTCGCGCGCCAGCTGGATCGCCGTGGTCCCGATCCCAGACGAGCCGCCATGCACGAGGAACCGCTCGCCGCCCCGCAGCCTGCCCCGGTCGAAGACATTGGTCCAGACGGTGAAATAGGTCTCGGGCAGGCACGCGGCCTCCTTCAGGCTCAAACCCTCGGGCACGGGCAGGCAATGCGCGCCCGGCGTGGTGACGTATTCCGCGTAGCCGCCGCCGGGCAGCAACCCGCAGACCCGGTCGCCCACGGACCAGCCCGCGCCTTCGCCCACCGCCACGACCTCGCCCGACGCTTCCAGCCCGGGCAGATCGCTTGCATCGGGTGGCGGCGCGTAATTGCCCGCACGCTGCAAGGCATCGGGCCGGTTGACCCCCGCCCAAGCCACGCGGATCAGCACGTCGCCCGCTTTGGGCCGCGGCACATCGCGCTCGGCTTGGACCAGCACCTCGGGTCCGCCATGTTGCGAAATTTCGACGATCTGCATCCGTTCGGGCACGTCCATCACGCGCCCCACCGGCCCGGCACGTCATCCCGCGCCACGCCCGACGGCTTGCGCACCTTCGACATCGCCCAGTTCGGCCCCGCCATCAGTGCCCGAAGCACCGGGTTGTTGTTGACCGCCGCCTTCGCCTTCTCGATCGACATCACGTCCTCGATCCGGCGATCCAGGAAGGCCCAGGTGTCCTGCGCGTCCATCGAATCGTCGCCCAGCCAGAACAGCACCGTCGACGCGTAAACCCCCGACAGGGTCGCGCGCTTGGTGTACCAGTCGATATCTTCCGACGTGTCGCCCAGGGCGGTCCAGATCCGGTCGGCCGTGCCCCAGATCGCCTTCGCTCCGTCCGCCGAATGCTGTGGCAGGGCGAAGAGCGTGGTGCCCCGCCGCACCGTCTCCTTGTCGTCGATCACCTCGATCCTCAGCCGCACCGCGCGCGCCACCCGGTCGCGGAACTTCAGGGCCGACAGGTCCTCGTCCTTCAGCCGCTCGAGCATCCGCTCGTCTCCGCGCGTGTGAAAGGCCAGCGCCATGTCCACGGGCCCCCGCGGGAACAGCGCACGGGCTTGCTCGATCGGAATGTCGGCATCCCGCGCGGCGGCCCGCAGCGTCGTCTCGCTACATCCGTCGAAGGGCACATGCATCATCGCCGCGTCGAGCAGCGCGTCTTTGGGGTCTGTCATAAAGGTCTCCACCATCAAGCGTTGCTGGACAAACTAGGCAGTCCCTGCTAAATCGCCACACTCCTGCACCTTTACCGAAACACAAACTTAGAAAGGTGGTGAAAACCACATGCAGGTTAGCGTTCGTGACAACAACGTCGATCAGGCGCTTCGCGCACTGAAGAAGAAACTCCAGCGTGAGGGTGTCTTTCGCGAAATGAAGCTCAAGCAGCATTTCGAGAAACCCTCGGAGAAGAAAGCGCGCGAAAAGGCCGAGGCCATTCGCCGTCAGCGCAAGCTGGCACGCAAGAAGGCCCAGCGCGAAGGCATGATGTAAATCATCGCCCCAGCAGCCTGAAACGCATCGACCCCCGGACCTACCGTTCGGGGGTTTTGCTTTGCAGCTTCACCTGTCTTCAAATACCTCCGCCGGAGGCACCGCGATTGGCGCAGCCAAGCGCAATAAAATCAGACGCGGCGCAGCCGCTCCTTTTTGCAAGAGACCCCGCATGGACCATTTCCTGTATCGCGACGGACAGCTCCACGCAGAAGACGTGCCCCTCGCCCAGATCGCCGATCAGGTCGGCACGCCCTTCTACTGCTACTCGTCCGCGACGCTGACCCGGCATTTCCAGCTCTTCGACGACGCGCTGCAGGGAATGGACCACTTGGTCTGCTTCGCCATGAAATCGCTGTCGAACGTCGCGGTGCTGAAACTGCTGGGCGATCTCGGCGCGGGTGTCGACGTGGTCTCGGGCGGCGAATACGCGCGTGCGCGCGCCGCGGGCATCCCGGGCGAGCGCATCGTGTTCTCCGGCGTCGGCAAGACGCGTGACGAAATGGCACAGACCCTCTCGGGCGGCATCCGCCAGTTCAACGTCGAATCCGAGCCCGAGTTGCAGGCCCTGTCCGACGTCGCGTCCGGCCTGGGGCTGACCGCGCCCATCACCCTGCGTGTCAATCCCGACGTCGACGCCCAGACCCACGAGAAGATCGCCACCGGGCGCAAGGAGGACAAGTTCGGCGTGCCCATTGCGCGCGCCCGCGAGATATACGCCCACGCCGCCGCCCTGCCCGGCATCAAGGTCATCGGCATCGACGTCCATATCGGCAGCCAGCTGACCTCGCTCGACCCGTTCGAAGCCGCCTACGCCAAGGTGGCCGACCTGACCCGCCAGCTGCGCGCCGACGGCCACGAGATCACGCGCCTGGACCTTGGCGGTGGGCTTGGCATCCCCTACGCCCGCGACAACCTTGCGCCGCCTTTGCCCAGCGATTACGGGGACTTGATCCGCCGCACCGTCGGCGATCTGGACTGCGAGATCGAGATCGAGCCGGGCCGCCTGATCTCGGGCAACGCAGGCGTCCTGGTGTCCAGGGTGATTTACGTGAAAGAGGGCGAAGGCCGCACCTTCCTGATCCTCGACGCGGCCATGAACGACCTGTTGCGCCCCGCCATGTACGGCGCGCATCACGACGTGGTCCCGCTGGTCGAGCCGCCCGCGGGCATCCCCTACGCGCCCGTCGATATCGTCGGTCCGGTCTGCGAATCGGGCGACACCTTCGCCAAGGCCCGCCCCATGCCGCCGCTGAAGCCCGGCGACCTGGTCGCCTTCCGCAGCGCGGGGGCCTACGGCGCGGTCATGGCCAGCGAATACAATTCGCGCCCGCTGGTCCCCGAGGTGCTGGTTCAAGCCGATCACAGCGCTGTCATTCGCGCCCGGCCCACGTTTGACGATATGATCAAACGCGATATCATCCCTGACTGGCTCTGACGGCGACCCGCATCCGCCTGCAGCGCTTTCACCGACAGGCCCCGCGCCCGTCCTGCTCCGGAGCGTCATGCCCCCCACCGACCGCCTGCCAGACACCGCGAAACGCGGATTGCGCCGACCGCTCTTCCTGACGCGCCTCGGCCTGCTGGCCGAACGGGCGACGCGCAGCTTCTGGCCGCTCTGGAGCGTGCTGCTGCTGGGGCTGGCCGCCCTGATGCTCGGCCTGCACGAAAGCGTTCCGCTGGAAGTGTTCTGGGCCGTCTCGCTGGCGCTGATCCTGGGCGGTCTCTGGGCGCTGGTCCGGGGCATCCGCAGCTTTCGCTGGCCGACCCAGACCGACGCGCTGATCCGGCTGGACGAATCGCTGCCGGGCCGCCCGATCACCGCGCTGACCGACGCGCAGGCGATCGGCGGCGCGGACGCCCAATCCCGCGCCATCTGGCAGGCTCACCTCCTGCGCATGTCCGCCCGCATCCGCGCCGCCCGCGCGGTCGAGCCGGATCTGCGCGTGGCCGCGCGCGACCCCTTCGCGCTGCGCTACGTGGCGCTGCTGGCCTTCGCGACCGCGCTCTTGTTCGGCTCGATCCTGCGCGTGGGCACCGTGTCCGAGATGACGCAAGGCGGCGGCCAGGCCATGGCGTCGGGGCCAAGCTGGGAAGGCTGGATCGAGCCGCCCGCCTATACCGGCCTGCCGTCGCTCTACCTGGCCGACCTGCCCGCGGGCCAGGTCGAGGTGCCCGAGGGCGCCAACGTCACCTTGCGTCTTTATGGCGAGGTGGGCGACCTGACGGTCTCCGAAACCGTCTCGGCCGCCGTCGGCGATCCCGGCAGCGCCAGCGCCACCGTGCAGAATTTCCGCGTGGCACAGGCCGGCGACATCTCGATCGACGGGCCCGGCGGGCGCAGCTTCGACATCACCCTTCTGCCCGACGCGCCGCCGGCGATTTCCGTGCCCGAGACGCCCGAGCGTGGCGAAGGCGGCGAGTTCCGGCAGCCCTTCAATGCCTCGGACGATTACGGCGTCGCCTCGGGCAATGTCGAAATCGCGCTGGACCTGGATCGGGTCGACCGCAGCTATGGCCTTGCCACCCCGCCTGACCCGCGCGAGCCGCTGATCGTCGATCTGCCGCTGCCCATCAGCGGCGACCGCTCGGACTTCTCCGGCACCCTGATCGAGAACTTCAGCCAGCACCCCTGGGCCAACCTGCCCGTAACGCTGACCTATCGCGTCACCGACGAGCTCGGCCAGGAAGGCGCGTCCGAAACGCTGCCGCAAACCCTTGTGGGACTGCGCTACTTCAACCCCATGGCCAAGGCCGTGATTGAGCAACGCCGCGACCTGCTGTGGTCGCGCGACAATGCGGGCCGCGTGGCGCAGATCCTGCGCGCCGTGTCGTGGCGCCCCGAAGACGCCTTCCCGTCCCAGACGCTCTACCTGCGGCTGCGCGTCGCCATCCGGCGGCTCGAAGCGGGGGCAGACGTCACGCCGCTCAGCGCCGAGCGGCAGGAAGAAATCGCCGCGGCGCTCTGGGACATCGCGCAAGAGCTGGAATACGGCGACCTCGCCAGCGCGCTCGACCGCCTGCGCCGGGCCCAGGAACGCCTGTCCGAGGCCATCGAGAACGGCGCCGACCCCGCCGAGATCGCCGAGCTGATGCAGGAATTGCGCGAGGCGACGCAGGACTACATCCGCCAACTGGCCCAGCAGAACCAGGGGCAGGACCAGCAGCAGGCCCAGAACGGCGAAAGCCAGGAAATCACCGGCGACCAGCTGCAGGAAATGATGGACCGCATCCAGGAGCTGATGGAACAGGGCCGCATGGCCGAAGCCCAGGCGCTTCTGGAACAGCTCAACCGCATGATGGAGAACATGCAGGTCACCCAGGGCCAGGGCGGTGAGCCAAGCCCCGGCGAGCAGGCGATGCAGGACATGCAACAGGCGCTGCGCGACCAGCAGGACCTCAGTGACGAGGCCTTCCGCGATCTGCAGGAGCAATTCGGCCAACAAGGCCAGCAGGGCCAGCAACAACCCGGCCAGCAGGGCCAGCAAGGACAACAACAGGGCCAGCAACCCGGTCAGGGCCAGCAGCAGGGCCAAGGTCAGCAGCAGGGCCAGGGACAGGGGCAGCAGCCGGGACAACAGGGTCAGGGCGGACAGCAGGACCTGGGCGAAAGCCTGGCCGACCGCCAACAGGCCTTGCGCGACGAGCTGAACCGCCAGCGCGGCAACCTGCCGGGTGCCGGGACTGAGGCGGGCGATACAGCCCGCGACGCGCTGGACCGCGCGGGCCGCGCCATGGATGGCGCCGAAGAGGATCTGCGCGACCGCGACTACGCAGGCGCGCTCGACAACCAGTCCGAGGCGATGGAAGCCCTGCGCGAAGGCATGCGCGCGCTCGGCGAAGCCCTGGCGCAGGAGCAACAGCAGCAGCAGGGCCAGGGCCAGGCGCAAAGCCAAGGCGACCCCCAGGGCCGCGGCCGCGATCCGCTGGGACGCGAGGCTGGCCAGAACGGGCAACTGGGATCTGACGAGCAGATGCTGGGCCAGGAAGACATCTATCGCCGGGCCGAAGAACTACTGGACGAAATCCGCCGCCGCTCTGGCGACCAGGCCCGCCCGGAAGCCGAACGCGACTACCTGCGCCGCCTGCTGGACCGGTTCTGACGCACCAGAAGCCCGCGCGCCCAAACAGACGCGATGTTGGCACCACCGCCCCCATCTTTGTTCTTAAAGATATCCCGGCGCAGCGCCTGCCCGCACGCGCGCCATCCCAGCGGAGCGCTAGTCGTGGAAGATCCCCGCCGCGCGGCCCAGGAGCATGAACGCACGGGCCGAGCGGGTTTCGCTCCATGCCGCCACTTGCGCGTCCGTGGCCCCGGGCTCGAGATCGGCGAAAGTGTGATCGAACAGCCGCAGGAAGTGGTGCACCGCATCGCGGAAGATCGTGTCCTGGCGCATGCGCGCGACGCACAGGTCTTCGGCCTCTTCGTCGCGGATGCCGCCCACGCGCGCGACAGCGGCGCCGCGCTCTCCTTGCGCGAATCGCCGCCACAGCTCGACGCTGGCCCGGTCCGGCGTCAGATCGTCCATGTAAAGCCCATCCTGGCTGAGCAGCGTCAAAACATCCTGCGCCGCCGTCACCAGCTGCGCCGCGCGGTGGTCCCGCAGGGCGACGCGCAGCGCGTCGAACCCTTCGGCGTCGTGCTGGTCCGATGGAAATTCCAGCGCCCGGATGAAGGTATCGAGCGGCACGTTCGGCCCTTCGCTGGGCGACGTGAGACCCAGTTCGGGGGTTTTCTCGGCCTCGCTTTCGTCGGTTTGGACGGGATCGGGCGCGTCCGCGATATCCGCATCCTGCCCGTTCGCGTGGTCGGCGCGCCGCTCGTCCACCGGATCGGGGCGGGATGCCATGGCTTCGATCAGGTGGGCCCGTTCGGCCAGCCACATTTCAAGCTCGTCCAACCGCGCGCGGATTTCGTCCAGCGACCCGCCCAGCGCCTGAACATCGGCCTTCAGATCGGGATCGGGGCCGGGCACCGGCGTGACGCTCGCGCGGTGCGCGGTCAGCTCGGCGCGCAGGGCGCGGACCTGTGCGGCTTGCGTAACCATCGCCAACGCCACCGACACCGACGCGATCAGCGCGATGGGCCCGACGACCGCGATAACGATCATCACCGCGGGCAGGATGCTCAGACCCTCGCCTTCGCCGCGCCCGGCAAGCAGGAAGAAGGCCACCACCAGCACCAGCCAGGCCGCCGACAGCGCCAGCCCGATGCTGACGGCATTGCGCGATTTGCGCGGCTGCGATGATGGGGTCGTGTCGCTCATGCGAACCTTTCGGCGAAGGGACTGCGCCCCCCGGGGCCTAACGATATTCGACGCTCAGGATTTCGTAGGACTTCACGCCACCCGGCGTGCGCACTTCGACGCTGTCGCCTTCGTCCTTGCCGATCAGCGCCCGCGCCAGCGGCGACTTGATGTTCAGCTTACCCTTTTCAAGGTTCGCCTCGGGCTCGCCCACGATCTGATAGAGCTTTTCGTCGTCGGTATCCTCGTCCACCAGCTTCACATGCGCGCCGAACTTGATCGAGCCGGACATCTTGGACGTGTCGATCACGTCGGCCAGCGACAGGATGCCCTCGATTTCCTTGACGCGGCCCTCGATGAAGGACTGCTTTTCCTTGGCCGAATGGTATTCCGCGTTCTCCGACAGATCGCCATGCTCGCGCGCTTCGGCGATGGCACGGATGATCGCCGGGCGCTCGACAGACTTCAGCTGCTTCAGCTCTGCGTTCAGCTCGGTATGACCGGCACGGGTAAGGGCGATTTTTTCCATGGAAGGCACGTTTCTACTCAGAGAGACATTTGAAAAGTTGGGATCGGTTAGGCCAAGGGGATGCGCCAAAGTCAAGCGGACGTTGGCAGTCGGGCGGCGATCGGGCGTCACGCTACGCTGTGTCACAATTGACCCCGGCGTCCCATTGCCGATACCACGTCGCAAACCTCAGCGATGAAGGAAAGAGCATGTCCGAGCCTACCCGCGAAGCGATGGAATACGATGTGGTCATCGTGGGCGCCGGTCCCGCGGGCCTTTCGGCGGCGATCCGCCTGAAGCAGCTCGACCCCGAGCGGTCGGTCGTGGTTCTGGAAAAGGGATCGGAAGTGGGCGCGCATATCCTGTCGGGCGCGGTCCTGGACCCGTGCGGTCTGGACGCGCTGATCCCCGACTGGAAGGACAAGGGCGCGCCGCTGAACACGCCCGTGACATCCGACAAGTTCTTCTACTTGGGCGAGTCCGGCAAGGTCGGCATTCCGACGCAGGTGATGCCGCCGCTGATGAACAACCACGGCAACTACATCGTGTCTATGGGCAATGTCTGCCGCTGGATGGCCGAACAGGCCGAAGAACTGGGCGTCGAGATTTTCCCCGGCATGGCCTGCTCCGAGCTGGTCTATGCCGAGGACGGATCGGTCAAGGGCGTCGTCGCGGGCGAATTCGGCATCTCGCCCGACGGCACCAAGGGCGACGGTTACGAGCCCGGCATGGAGCTGCACGGCAAATACGTCCTGCTGGGCGAAGGCGTGCGCGGGTCACTGTCCAAACAGGTGATCGAGAAATTCGCGCTCGATGCCGATGCGGACGTGCAGAAATACGGGCTCGGCATGAAAGAGCTGTGGGAAATCGACCCCGAGAAGCACAAGGAAGGCACCGTCGTGCACACCATGGGCTGGCCGCTGGGCAAGTCCGCGGGCGGCGGGTCGTTCATCTATCACCTGGACAACAACCAGGTCTACGTGGGCTTCGTGGTGCACCTGGGCTATGCCAATCCGCATGTGAACCCCTACCTGGCGTTCCAGCAATTCAAGCATCACCCTTACGTCAAGGACCTGCTGGCGGGCGGCAAGCGCATCAGCTACGGCGCGCGGGCGATCTCGGAAGGCGGCTACCAGTCGCTGCCCAAGACGGCCTTTCCGGGCGGCGCGCTTCTGGGGTGTGCGGCGGGCATGGTCAACGTGCCGCGCATCAAGGGCAATCACAATGCCATGCTGTCGGGCAAGGCCGCGGCCGAGGCCGCCCACGCCGCGCTCGAGGCGGGCCGCACGTCCGACACGCTGGACGATTACGCCAAGGAAGTCGTCGAGGGCCCGATCGGCCAGGATCTGAAGAAGGTGCGCAACGTCAAGCCGCTCTGGTCCAAGCACGGTCTCATGGCGTCGCTGATGGTCGGCGGCTTCGATATGTGGACGAACACGCTGGGCTTTTCTCTGCTGGGCACGCTGAAGCACGGCAAGACCGACGCCGCCGCCACCGAGCCTGCGTCCAAGCACAAGGTCATCAACTATCCCAAACCCGACGGGAAGCTCAGCTTCGACCGTCTGACCAATGTCAGCTTCTCCAACACCAACCACGACGAAAACCAGCCCGCGCACCTGAAGCTGAAGGACCCGAAGGTGCCGGTCGCGGTGAACCTGCCGAAATACGCGGGCCTGTCCCAGCGATACTGCCCGGCGGGCGTCTACGAGTTCGTGAAGGACGAAAAGACAGGCGAAGACCGCTTCGTGATCAACTTCCAGAACTGCGTCCACTGCAAGACCTGCGACATCAAGGATCCGTCGCAGAACATCGTCTGGACCACGCCCCAGGGCGGTGACGGGCCGAATTACCCCAACATGTGAGCGATGGCGGATTTGGCGGCGCGAATTGTCGCCTTCCGACCGGCTGCGCGCGAATTTGTGCACCCGGATTCATTGCTTCGCGCCCTCGGCATGGCTACCTTTCGCGGTAACGCAAACGCGAAAGGCAGCCCATGCTCCGTCCGCTCCTTCTTTCCGCCGCACTGACCCTTTCGGCCCAGGCGGGCCAAGCCGACATCAATCCCGGCGCCTATCTGGCGGGACGCCAGGCGCAGATGGTCAACGACTACTCGGAAGCCGCGCGTTACCTGACCCAGGCGATGCTGCGCGACCCCAACAACACGGCCCTTCTGGAACAGCTGGCCGGGGCGTTCATCTCGCTCGGGGAATTCGACCGCGCTGACACCATCGCGCTGAAACTGACGCAATCCGGCGGCACGTCGCAACTGGCGACCCTGGCCGTGCTCGTCACCCAGGCGCAGCAGGGCAACTGGTCCGAGATCCTTTCCGACCTCGATGCGGGCCTGTCGGTGGGGCCGCTGTTCGACGGTCTGGCGAAGGCCTGGTCGCTTCTGGGCGATGGCCAGACCGATGCGGCACTGGAAGCATTCGACAGCATCGCCGCCGAGCAGGGCCTGGTCGCGTTCGGCACCTACCACAAGGCGCTGGCACTGGCGTCGCTGGGACGCTTCGACGAAGCCGATGCAGCCCTTTCCGGCCCCGACCTCGGGCTGACCCGCCGCGGGATCGTTGCCCACGCGCAGATCCTCAGCCAGTTGGGACGGTTCGACGACGCGGCGGCAAAGCTGGCCGCGGGCTTCGGCGGCGGCACGCTTGACGCGCCCTTGCAAGCGCTGCAATCCGCGATCGAGGCCGAGGAGCCGCTGGAGTTCACGATCGTGCAGGATGCGACCGACGGCATCGCCGAGGTCGCATTCGACATCGCCAACGTGCTGATCGGCGAATCCGCGCCCGCCTACACGCTGATCTACGCCCGCGCCGCGACCTATCTGCGCCCCGAGCACACCGAGGCGATCCTGATGAGCGCGGCCCTGCTGGACGAGCTCGAGCAATTCGACCTTGCCATCGACGCCTTCACCGCGATCCCGTCCGACGATCCGGCCCATATCGCGGCCGAGATCGGACGCGCCGAGATCCTGCAGAAATCGGACCGGGCCGAAGTCGGCATCGAAGTCCTGCGCCAACTGGCCAGTGAAAATCCCGACCTGCCGATGGTGCAAAACGCGTTCGGCGACGCGCTGCGCGACCAGTCCGACTACGCGGGGGCCAACAAGGCCTATACCGCCGCCCTTGCCAATCTGGACGCCGATGTGCGCGACCGCTGGGTGCTGTATTTCGCCCGCGCCGTGACCTTCGAGCGGCTGGGCGAATGGGACAAGGCCGAAGCCGATTTCCGCCAATCGCTGGAAATCAACCCCGACAGCCCGTCGGTCCTGAACTACCTCGGCTACTCTCTCCTGGAACGCGGCGAGAAGCTGGACGAAGCCCTGTCGCTCATCGAACAGGCCGTCGCCGCACGGCCGAATTCCGGCTTCATCGTCGACAGCCTCGGCTGGGGGCTCTACCGCCTGGGACGCTTCCAGGAAGCCGTCGAGCCCATGGAAAAAGCGGTGGCGCTGATGCCCGTCGATCCGGTGGTCAACGACCATCTGGGCGATGTCTACTGGACGGTCGGCCGCAAGCTGGAAGCCCGCTTCCAGTGGCAGCGCGCCCTCAGTTTCGTGGACAACGACGAGAACGGCGAGGTCAAGCCCGAACGGATTCGCCGCAAGCTCGAAGTCGGGCTCGACCAGGTGATCGCCGAGGAAGATGGCACACCGCAGGTCGCCAATGACGGCGGCTGACGGGCGCTTCTTCGCGCCCGCCAAGGTCAACCTCGCGCTGCATGTCACCGGCCAGCGCGCCGATGGCTACCACCTCCTGTCCTCGCTCGTGGCTTTTGCCGATATCGGCGATTGGGTGACGGCCCGTCCCGCCGCCGAATGGGCGCTGAGCGTGAACGGCCCGCTGGCGAAAGGCGTTCCGACGGGACCGGACAACCTGATCCTGAAGGCCGCGCGTGCGACCCAAGGCCCACCCGCCGCGTTCACGCTGGAAAAGCACCTGCCAATGCAGGCCGGGATCGGCGGCGGCAGCGCGGATGCCGCCGCGGCCCTGCGGGCGCTGCGGGCCATGGACGGCCGCCCCCTGCCAGATGGTCCCGCCGCGATCGGCGCCGACCTGCCGGTCTGCCTGCACGGCCGGGCGGCTCTGATGACCGGGATCGGTGACATCGTGACGCCCGTGGACCCGCTGCCGCCGCTCCACGCCGTGCTGGTCAATCCCGGCGTGGCCGTGGCGACGCCCGCGGTGTTCGCGGCCCTGGCGCAGAAGGACAACGCCCCCCTCTCAGATCTCCCGGACGATGCCGGGACCGACGAACTGATCGGCTGGCTTGCCTCACAGCGTAACGACCTTGAAGCGCTTGCGCGCAGCATCGCCCCCGCGATCGGTGTCGCGCTCGCGCGACTGTCCGCGACCCCGGGCTGCGCGCTGGCCCGCATGTCCGGCAGCGGCGCGACCTGCTTCGGCCTCTACCGCTCCGCGCCCGAGGCAAGGGATGCGGCCACAACGCTCACCGCTGCGCATCCCGACTGGTGGATCAGGCAGACGTCGCTCGCCTGAACGCGCCACCCTGCCCCATCTTTGTTCTTGAAAATATCCCGGCGCGACGGAGCCGCCCCGAGCGCGCTCACCGGATCCGCGCCACGACGTAATCCGCAAGATCCATCAGCATCTGCCGCAGATCCGACTGGGGCAGGACACTCAACGCCTCTTTCGCCGTGTCGGACCAGTCAAGCGCCGTGCGGCGCGTGCTCTCCAGCGCGCCGTGCGTCTCGAGCAATTCGTAGGCCCGGTCCAGGTCGCCCTCGCCCTGCTTGCCGCGCCCGATGGTCTGAACCCAGAAGGTATATTCTTCGCCTTTCGCCGACGCGACCGCGCGGATGATCGGCAGGGTCATCTTGCGCTCGCGGAAATCGTCGCCGAAGCCCTTGCCGGTCTCGTCCCCGCGCTGCCAGTCCAGCAGGTCGTCCACCATCTGGAACGCGATTCCCAGCGCGTCGCCGTAGCGGTGCAGGGCCTGCACCAGGTCCAGCCGCGCCCCCGCGATCACGCCGCCCACTTCGGTCGCCGCGGAAAACAACGCCGCCGTCTTGCCGCGCACGATCTTCAGATAGGTCTCTTCGCTGGTCGCGAGATCACTCATGGCGGTCAGCTGCAACACCTCGCCCTCGGCGATCGTCGCCGCCGCGTTGGCCAGGATGTCCAGCACCCGCATGGATCCCGTCTCGACCATCAGCTGGAACGACCGCGCGAACAGGTAATCGCCCACCAGCACGCTGGACTTGTTGTCCCACAGCAGGTTCGCCGTGGGCCGACCGCGCCGCTGACCGCTTTCGTCCACCACGTCGTCATGCAGCAGCGTGGCCGTGTGGATGAACTCGACCGTCGCCGCGAGATGCACGTCGTAGGGCCCCATGTAGCCGTTCATCCGGGCTGCGGCGATGGTCAGCATGGGCCGGATCCGCTTGCCGCCGGCACCTATAAGGTGGTCGCTGACTTCCGGAATGCGCGGCGCGTGCTCGCTGGCCATGCGGGCGCGGATCAGCGCGTCGACCTCGGCCAACGGCTCGGACAGCGCGGCGGCCAGTCGCTCGTGGGGTTTTGCCTGCGCGTCCATGACACCTCCGGCTGCTCGACAAGGGGGCGGGGCCTGCGTATCTGGGACCCCATGAAAGAGCTCATGCGCAGCAGCGACCCGACAACCATCGCCTTCGCCAAGGTCCTGCTCACCGGCGAGGGGATAGAGTGCTTTGAGCTCGACGTCCATATGAGCGTGCTGGAAGGCAGCATCGGCATTTTGCCGCGCCGCCTGATGGTCGCAGACCGCGATCATTTCCGCGCCCGCGCGGTGCTCAGCGACAACGATATTGACTTCGGACACTGACACGACCTGCGACGCCTTCCTGGGCGGTCGCCTGACGCTGCGCCAGCCGCGTCGCGGGTACCGCGCCGGGGTCGACCCGATCCTGCTGGCCGCCAGCGTCGACGCGCGCCCCGGTCAATCGGTGCTCGAGTTAGGCTGCGGCGTCGGTGCCGCACTGTTTGCACTGGCCACGCGCGTGCCCTCGCTCGACCTGACCGGGGTGGAACTGCAACCCGCCTACGCCGATCTTGCCCGGACCAACGCCGCCGCGAACAAATTTTCGGCGAAAATTTTGACCGCCGACCTGACCGACCTGCCCCCGGACATCCGCCAGCGGCGCTTCGACCATGTCATCGCCAACCCGCCCTATTACCGGCCGCAGACGGGCACATCGCCCGCCGCCACCGACCGCGCCATCGCCCATCGCGAAGCCACGCCCCTGGCGGAATGGGTCGCCACCGGTGCGCGCAGGCTGAAACCGCGTGGCACGCTCAGCGTGATACAACGCGCCGATCGCCTGACCGATCTTCTGGGTGCGATGGATACGCATCTGGGCTCGATCACCATGACCGCGCTGCATCCGCGCCCGGGGCGCGCTGCATCGCTTGTCATCGTGAAGGCCATCAAGGGCGGTCGCGGGGCGCTGACATTGGCACCACCCCTCTTCATGCACCGGGGCGACACCCACCTGTCCGATGGGGATGACTACACGGATGCGATACGCGCAGTGCTCAGGGACGCAGCAGCCCTGCCTACCGGTCCCTAATATTGCGCGGCATTTTATCAATACCCCTCCAGATCAGGTGACAAACGCGCGATTCTGTGCCTCAATCGAGGGACGACCAACTTATAGGAGGACGACGATGGCTTTGAGTTCGCATGTGCAGGAACTGAAGAAGAAACATCAACACCTCTCGGATGAAGTCGAATTGGCGCAACGCAGCCCAGGCACCGACCATCTGAAGATTGCGGACCTCAAGAAGCGAAAACTTCGCCTGAAAGAGCAAATCGAACGTCTGAGCCACTAGGCTCGACCAACCCGGCGCTGGCGGATGCGCCAGCGCCCCATGGCGCGAAGACCGCCGCGGCCCGCCTGTAGGGCACCTCGCACCGATATTCTCCAGAAAGTCTCGGCCCTCGGTTCAAGCGACCGCGCATCTATGACCGCTGAGGTCGCGAAAAGGGCGCCGGTTCGCACCGACGCCCCGCTGAGCTTCAATCGAAAGCGCGTCAGATCATGTATTGGCCGCCATTGGCCGAGATCGTCGAGCCCGTGATGAACCCCGCGTCGTCGCTGCACAGGAACCGCACGCAGCGCGCGATCTCTTCGGGCTCGCCCAGGCGACCCACCGGGATGCCGCCCACGATCTGCTCCATCACCTTTTCGGGGATCGTGCTCATCATGTCGGTGTTGATGTAGCCAGGCGCCACCACATTCACGGTGATGCCCTTGCTGGCGCCTTCCTGGGCCAGCGACTTGGTGAAGCCGATGTCACCCGCCTTCGCGGCGGCGTAATTGGCTTGGGCGAACTGGCCCTTCTGACCGTTGATCGAACTGATCGTCACGATCCGCCCGAAGCCGCGCTCCCGCATCCCGACCCAGACATTGTGGGTCATGTTGAAGACGCCGGTCAGGTTGGTGTTGATCACCTGGCTCCACTGCTCGGGTTTCATCTTGTGGAAGGGTGCGTCGCGGGTGATGCCCGCGTTGTTGACGAGAATGTCGACATTGCCATGCTCGCTTTCGATCTTGGCGATCCCGTCCTTGCAGGCCTCGTAATCGCCGGTATCCCACTTGTAGGTCGGGATGCCCGTCTCGTCGGTGAAGGCCTTGGCCGCCTCGTCATTGCCGCCATACGTCGCGGCCACGGTATTGCCCGCGTCTTTGAGCGCCTTGGCGATGGCCGCCCCGATCCCGCGGGTTCCCCCCGTCACGATTGCTACACGTCCCATGATGTCTCCTCCTCTGTTGGTTCCGTCTCAGTCGTTCATAAGCCCATCCGCCAGGAAGCGGCGGGCGTCCTCTTCCCCCTGCCGCCACGTGTCGCGCAGCTTTTCGGGGTCGGTGAAGTCGATCTTGTCCGCCGCGACGCTTTCGGACGGGCACACATACACGCGCCCCTCGACCTGAGGTATGTCGCGGAAGCGCTTTGTCAGCAAAATAAGCGAGCGTCCTTGGTCGGGCACCGGCATCGGCGCCTGGTCGACCATGCCGGCATCGACCGCGGGCTTGCCGCCCCACAGCGGCGGCTCGAAGGCGGGCGGGATCGTCGCCGCCGCGCAGATCAGGTCGACGATCTTTCCGTCGCGGGCAGCCTTGTTGGCATCGACAAGTTCGCCCGTCAGGCCGAAATTCTCGGCCCATTTCAGGTGCGGGTTGGACCGGATCACCGTGTCCGCCTCGTAGACCAGCGTCATCGCGGCGCCGCTGAGCTTGGCCCACCTGCCCGATGGCGGGCGGGCGATCAGGATTTGCATCTGCGGCCCTTCCGCGATCTGCCGCAGGGCCTGCGGGTCGCCGATGCTGCTTTCGACGATTTTGCGATACATGCGCTGGTGGGGCGAGTTGCCGTCCTCGTCGTCGAAGGGCTCGTGCAGCGGAATGTTGCGATCGTGGGCGGCGAAGACCTCGCACATGTGATCCCGAATGGCCTGGCCGCGCCGGGTCATGAAACCGCAACAGGTCAGCGCACCGCCCGACAGGCCCGAGATCCGCGCAGGCTCGATCGGGATCTCGTTGCGGAGCACGTCGATGAAGCCGCCCTGCCACAGGCAGCGCGTGCCCCCGCCCGAGAACACGATCTGATCGAAGAATGTTTTGCTGCCCACTATCTAGGCCCGCCGCGCCGGACAGATCCGGCGCGGCGTATCCCGTCAGGGACGCTCGACGCACATGGCGACGCCCATGCCGCCGCCGATGCACAGCGTCGCGAGGCCTTTCTTCGCGTCCCGCTTCTTCATCTCGTAGAGCAGCGTGTTGAAAATCCGCGCGCCAGATGCCCCGATGGGGTGGCCGATGGCGATCGACCCACCGTTCACGTTCACGACGTTCGGATCCCAGCCCATGTCCTTGTTCACGGCACAGGCCTGCGCGGCGAAGGCTTCATTCGCCTCGACCAGGTCCAGATCCTCGGCCTTCCAGCCCGCCATTTCCAGCGCCTTGCGCGACGAGCCGATGGGCCCGGTGCCCATGATGGACGGGTCCAGACCGACGGTCGCGTAGCTGACGATGCGCGCCAGCGGCTCGATGCCGCGCTTCTCGGCCTCGTCCGCCTGCATCAGCAGCACGCCCGCGGCGCCATCGTTGATGCCCGACGCGTTGCCAGCGGTCACGCTGCCGTCCTTGGTGAAGGCGGGGCGCAGCTTGGCCATACCCTCCATGGTCGCGCCTTCGCGGATATGCTCGTCCTTGTCGACGACCGTATCGCCCTTGCGGGTCGACACGGTGAAGGCCACGATTTCATCCTGGAACCGCCCTTCGGCGCGCGCCTTCTCGGCGTTGTTGTGGCTGCGCGTGGCGAATTCGTCCTGCTGTTCGCGGCTGATCTGCCACTTCTCGGCGACGTTTTCGGCGGTCTGACCCATGTGGTAGCCGTTGAACGCATCCCACAGGCCGTCGCGGATCATGCTGTCGATGAACTTCATGTCGCCCATCTTGTGACCCTGGCGCAGGTTGGCCACATGGGGGCTCATGGACATATTTTCCTGTCCGCCCGCGGCGACGATCTTCGCGTCGCCCAGCTGGATGTGCTGGGCGCCCAGCGCGATGGCGCGCAGGCCGGATCCGCAGACCTGGTTGATGCCCCAGGCCGCCGCTTCGATGGGAAGGCCCGCGTTGATATGCGCCTGGCGGGCGGGGTTCTGGCCCTGACCGGCGGTCAGCACCTGGCCCAGGATCGTCTCGGAGACCTCGGACTTGTCGATACCTGCACGCGCGACGATTTCTTCCAGAACCTTGGCGCCCAGGTCATGGGCGGGGACATTGGCGAACGATCCGTTGAACGTGCCCACGGCAGTTCGAGCGGCAGAGGCGATTACGACGTTGGTCATTGGGCTCCCTTTCAGTGACTAAGCCTGAAAACTAGGCATATCACGGACAATGGCAACCAAGTGACCCCCCGTCGTGCAGAATTATCTTCCCCGACGGAAGCGGGATCGCTACCCGACCTGGCTTTCCTGTTCGCACGGTTCCCACCGGGGCCGGATGGTGGGTGCACCGAAATAATAGCCCTGCAGGCAATCCACGTCGATGTCGTGCAGCATTTCGGCATCGCGGGCCGATTCGACCTGTTCGGCGATCGTGACCATGTCGAAATGGCGCCCGATCGAGACGATGGCCTTGACCAGCGCCTGGTTGTCGGGGCTGTCTGCGATGCCCCGGATGAACTGCCCGTCGATCTTGAGAATGTCGAAGTACAGGTCCTTCAGATAGCGCATGGACGTGTAGCCGGACCCGAAATCGTCGATGGCGAAGCTCACGCCCCGGCGCTGGTAGGTGTCGATGAATTCGCCCACCGCTTGCGGAACGGTGATCGCCGAGCTTTCCGTGATCTCGAGGATCAGCCGCTCGCCGATCGTCGGGTCGGCCAGCAACCCGCGGTCGAGCGCATCCAGCCACGGCGTGTAGCCGATGGAGCGTGCCGACAGATTGATGGACAAGCGCAGCTTGGGGCGCTGGCGCAGGGTTTCGAGCCCGTATTTGATCGACAGGCAATCAATCCGGCGGCCAAGCTCGCGCTCTTCGACATGGCTGATGAAGTCCTTGGCGGGAATGATCCGGCCACTGTCGTCAAGAAGGCGGATCAGCCCTTCGTAGAATGCTGGCCTGTCGTGCCTGCCCGATGGCACGATGGGCTGGAAGGCGAGCATGACGTTGTCGTCCGCGACCGCACGTTCGACCATCTTGATGACATCGCGATCGCGGGCCTGGATCGCGACGCTCAGCGGATCGGCCAGGGCAGCGCCTGGGGTCGATAGCAGCGAATCGGCGGGAAGGCTGTCGAAACTCATGGGGAACTCCATCCGGGACATGGGCAACCTGACCCCCTTCCGCTAATAAGTCGTAAAATGGACAATTCGCGCTGAATTAGCCGGATTGTCCCGGAAAACGGAGCATAGCATGGGCGAACGGTGTGATTGGTGCGGCGACGACCCGCTCTATGTCGCCTATCACGACACCGAGTGGGGCGTGCCGGAATACGACAGCCGCGCGCTGTGGGAAAAGCTGGTGCTGGACGGCTTCCAGGCGGGCCTGAGCTGGATCACCATTCTGAAAAAGCGGGACAATTTCCGGGCGGCCTTCGACGGCTTCGACCCGAACACGATCGCCCGGTGGGGCGAGCGGGACGTGCAGCGCCTGCTCGGCGACGCGGGCATCGTGCGCCATCGCGGCAAGATCGAGGCCACGATCAAGAACGCGCGCGCCTGGCAGGGCATCGAGGCGCAGGGAAGCTTTTCGGATTACCTGTGGGACTTCGTCGACGGCAGGCCCGTGCAGAATCGCTTTCGGACCATGGCCGAGGTGCCGCCCGAAACACCGCTGTCGCGCCGGATCTCGAAGGATCTGAAGCAGCGTGGCTTCAGCTTTTGCGGCCCCACGATCGTCTATGCGTTCATGCAGGCCAGCGGCTTTTTCAACGACCACCTGACCCATTGCATGCGCCACGCGCAGGTCAAGGCGATGGCCTAGCCGTCGGCCATCACCGCGCGCAACAGCTGCTTCGCCTCGTCGCTGTCCCACTTGGCATCGCCCGTCAGGCGCGCGATCTCTTCGCCCGCGGGGTTCAGCAGGACCGTGATCGGCAGCGCGGCGACGGCCATTTGGGACGACAGCGCGCGGTCCGGATCCAGCAGGATCGGCAGATCGTCGATGTCGTGCTCGGCGTAGAACGACTCGATCGCCGGCAGCGCGTTGCGCCAGACCGCAAGGGTGACCACCTCGAATTCGTCGCCCCCAAGCTCTCCCTGCAGTGCATCCAGGGCGGGCATCTCTTCGCGGCAGGGCGAGCACCAGAGCGCCCAGAAATTCACGAGCACGTGCTTGCCTGCATAGTCGGCCAGGCTGTATTCGGTGCCGTCCGCGTCGAAAAAGACGGCATCGCTGACCGGCCGCGGCTCGGCGTGGAAGTTCAGCTTTCGCATGTCGCCTTCGCGCATGGCGTTCCAGGCGGCAGGGTCCGCGTTTGCGAACGAGGCAAGGCCCAGATAAAGGGCGAGGGTCAGGAACTTCATATGACCTCCAAGGGGCACGACATGGCCGACAAAACTTCCAATGCGATGTGGGGCGGGCGCTTTTCCGAAGGCCCCGACGCGATCATGGAGGCGATCAACGCCTCGATCGGGTTCGACCAGCGGTTGGCGGCGCAAGACATCGCGGGCTCGCGCGCCCATGCCGCCATGTTGGCAGCGCAGGGCATCATCACGTCTAAAGACGCGGACGCGATCCGGGAAGGCCTGCTCACCGTGTTGTCAGAGATTGAAACGGGATCCTTCCCGTTCTCGGCGGCGCTGGAAGACATCCACATGAATGTGGAAGCGCGCCTCAAAGAGCTGATCGGCG
The DNA here is from genome assembly GCF_016412875.1 of Palleronia pontilimi. Taxonomy (GTDB): domain Bacteria; phylum Pseudomonadota; class Alphaproteobacteria; order Rhodobacterales; family Rhodobacteraceae; genus Palleronia; species Palleronia pontilimi. The sequence continues at coordinate 216,440 of NZ_JAEKPD010000001.1, forward strand.
AGGCCGCGGGCCGCCTGCATACCGGCCGGTCGCGCAACGACCAGGTGGCGACCGATTTCCGCCTGTGGGTGCGCGACCAGTGCGACGCGGCGATGGACGGGCTCGGCGCGCTGCAAACAGCACTTGTAGACCAGGCCGAGGCGGGCGCGGATTGGGTCATGCCCGGCTTCACGCACCTGCAAACGGCCCAGCCCGTGACCTGGGGCCACCACATGCTGGCCTATGTGGAGATGTTCGGCCGTGATCGCGCGCGCCTGTCCGACGCGCGCACCCGGATGAACGATTCGCCCCTGGGCGCCGCGGCGCTGGCGGGCACGTCCTATCCCATCGACCGCGATGCCACCGCCCATGCCTTGGGCTTCGACCGGCCCTGCGCCAATTCGCTCGACGCGGTGTCGGACCGCGACTTCGCGCTCGAGTTCCTGTCGGCCGCCTCGATCTGCGCCATGCACCTGAGCCGCCTGGCCGAAGAGCTGGTGATCTGGTCCTCGGCCCAGTTCCGCTTCGTGGCCCTGTCGGACCGCTGGACCACAGGCTCTTCCATCATGCCGCAGAAGAAGAACCCCGACGCCGCCGAGCTGCTGCGCGCCAAGATCGGCCGCATCTTCGGCGCGCAGACGGCGCTGCTGATGGTGATGAAGGGGCTGCCGCTGGCCTATTCCAAGGACATGCAGGAGGACAAGGAACAGGTCTTCGACGCGGCCGACAGCCTGATGCTGGCGCTGGCGGCGATGACCGGCATGGTGGGCGACATGCAGGCCAACCGCGACGCGCTGCGCGCGGCCGCGGCGCACGGATTTTCCACGGCGACGGACCTGGCCGATTGGCTGACGCGCGAGGCAGGTCTGCCGTTCCGCGACGCCCACCACGTCACCGGATCACTGGTGGCGCTGGCCGAAAAGCGCGGCTGCGACCTGCCGGACCTCAGCCTTGCCGACATGCAGGCCGCGCACCCCGCCATCACCCAGGACGTGTTCACGGTGCTGGGCGTCGACAATTCCGTGGCCTCGCGCACGTCCTATGGCGGCACCGCGCCCGACAATGTGCGCGATCAGGTCGCACGCTGGCGCAAACGCCTGTCCGAATCGTCGCCGCACGCCTAACCTGCGACCATTCCCGAAACGGAGACCACCGAGATGATCCGCATCGCCGCCCTTGCCGCGCTGTTGCTCGCCGCCGCCTGCGGCGCCAGCGGCCCGCCCGAACCGTTCGACACCGAACCCGAGCGCGAGCTGGGCATCGAGATTTCCGGCACCGCCGAAATCGGCATCACCGGCGGTGGCTTCTGATGCGCTGGCTGTTCCTGGCCCTCGCCGTCTGGGGCGCGATCCATCCGATGTACTGGTTCCTGGGCTACATGGCCGACGGCAACTCGCTCGGGCAACTCATCGACGCGTGGTACGTGAACGCATCGACCACGGGGCTGGTCTGGGACCTGACCATCGCCGCCATCGCCCTGACGGTCTGGGTGATCTGGGAGACCATGGAACGCCGCGCCTGGCTGAACCTGGTCGCGATCCCCGCCACGTTCTGCATCGGCGTCAGCTGTGGCCTGCCGCTTTACATCTTTCTGCGCAGCCGTCCGAGGACCTGAGCCAGCCCACCGCGAGCCGCGCGTCTCCATCTTTGTTCTTGAAAATATCCCGGCGCGCGGGTGACGCCCGTGCGCCGGTTCGCCCCTAAACCGGGATCGCCGTCGTCTCGCGCACCCGCCTGAGCGCGAAACTCGATTGCATTTGCGCGACCCCGGGCAGCCGCGCCAGATACTGGCGGTGCAGTTGGGCGAAATCCTCGGTATCGCGCACGACGACCTTCAGCAGGTAATCCGCCGATCCGGCCATCAGGTGACATTCCAGGACCTCGGGGATGCGGGCAACCGCCGCCTCGAACGTGTCCAGCACCTCGTCGGCCTGGCCTGACAGGGTGATCTCGACGAAGGCCGTGGTGCCCCGGGCGAGCAGCGCGCGATCCAGCAACGCCACGTAGCCCGCGATGACCCCCGCTTTTTCCAGCCGCGCCACACGTCTGTGGCAGGCCGAAGGCGACAGCGCCACCCGCTCGCTCAGGTCCGCATTGCTCAGGCGACCCTGTTCCTGCAGCAGGGCCAGGATTCGACGATCCAACGCGTCGATTTCGATCATGCGCACGATCCTTCGAGTATTCTTTCATCTGATGCAAGATACGTCTCCATACTGGCAAGATCACGCACCAGATTTCAAGCCATTTGCGCCCGGATCAGGCTATGTTCGGGCAACGAGTATTCAACAGGAGCGATCACCATGCGCATCGGCTGCCCCACCGAAATCAAGGCCCAAGAATTCCGCGTCGGTCTGACCCCCAACGCGGCCCGCGAGGCAGTGGACCACGGCCACGAGGTGCTGGTCCAATCCGGTGCCGGTATCGGTGCGGGGTTCTCTGACCAAGATTACCTCGACGCGGGCGCAACGCTTGCCGATACCGCCCAGCAGGTCTTCGAGACTGCGGACATGATCGTGAAAGTGAAAGAGCCCCAGGCCCAGGAACGCGCCATGCTGCGCGAGGGCCAATTGCTGTTCACCTACCTTCACCTGGCCCCCGATCCCGCGCAGACCGACGACCTGGTGAAGTCCGGTGCCACCTGCATCGCCTACGAGACCGTGACCGACGCCCGCGGTGGCCTGCCGCTGCTCGCCCCCATGTCCGAAGTCGCCGGGCGTCTTGCCCCGCAGATGGGCGCCTGGACGCTGCAGAAGGCCAATGGCGGGCGCGGCGTGCTGATGGGCGGCATCCCCGGTGTCACGCCCGCATCGGTGGCCGTCATCGGCGGTGGCGTCGTGGGCACCCACGCCGCCCGCATCGCGGCGGGCATGGGCGCGGATGTCACCGTTCTGGATCGCTCGCTGCCGCGCATGCGGCAACTGGACGAGCTTTTCGGCCGCGATTTCAACACCCGCTTCGCGTCGAAGGGCAACATTGCCGAGGTCATCACCGAAGCCGACATGGTGATCGGCGCGGTCCTGATCCCCGGTGCCGCCGCGCCAAAGCTGGTGACCCGCGACATGCTGGGCACGATGAAGCCGGGCGCTGTACTGGTGGACGTGGCCATCGACCAGGGCGGCTGCTTCGAGACGTCGAAAGCCACCACCCACCAGGACCCGATCTACGAAGTCGACGGCATCATGCATTACTGCGTGGCCAACATGCCGGGCGCCGTGGCGCGGTCGTCCACCATCGGGCTGGGCAATGCGACCATGCCCTTCATGCTCGCGCTGGCCGACAAGGGCTGGAAGCAGGCCTGCAAGGACGACCCCCACCTGGCCGAGGGCCTGAACGTCCACGCGGGCCAGATCACCAACAAGCCGGTGGCCGAAGCGCTGAAGCGGGATCACACGCCGCTGGATCAGGTCCTGGCCTGATTGGCCTTCAGGTTATCCCCGACGCGAAAGCCGTCGGGGATGCCGTCCCGCCCCTCGAGCACGAGATCGGCCATCACCCGCGCCACCTCGGGCGCCACGCCGAAGCCAATCTTGAAGCCGCCATTGGCCACGAAATGCCCCGCGCGCCCCGGCCAGGCACCCAAGATCGGCGCGCGCGACCGCGCACGCGGCCGGATCCCCGCCCAACGCTGAAGCACCGGGGCATCTGCCAGCGCGGGCACCGCGGCGCGCGCGTCCGTCAACAATGCGTCCAGCAGTCCGTCACATGCCGTCCCGTCGTCGAAGACACGCTCGGTGGTTGAACCCACGGCCACCGTCCCGTCCGCGTGGGGGACGACGTGCAGTCCGCCGACGAAAAGCTGGGGCCGATCCCGCCAGTCCAGATCAAGCAGCACTGCCTGCCCCTTGATGCCTTGGCCCACCGTCTGGCCGAAATCCTCGGACAGGTCCCGCAACCCGTCCGCCCCGGTCGCCCAGATGACCTGCCCGCGATCCGTGCCCTCGGCCAGGACGGGCACCCCCACCGCCTCGAGAGCACACACCAGCGCGTCACAGGCCCGGCGGGGATGGATCCGACCGCTCAGGGTGTCGTGGATCATCCAGGGGCCGATATGAGCCAGGGCGCCTTCCGACGGCACCACGTCCCAGACCGCGCGCCCCTCCCACAGCTGGGCCGCGCTTTGACCGCGGGCCCGCGCAAGGTTCAGACCGTCGATGGACACTGGCTGCAGGCGGCCCAGTCGCCCGTAGCCCGAAGACATCCCTCCCGCATCCTCGATCTCGGCCCAGAACCGCTCGGCCGCCAGCAAAGCGCGCAACTGGAACGCCTTCTTGGGGTTCCAGTTTTCCGGCACGTGCGGCGCCAGCGCGCCGACGACCCCGCCGGATGCCCCCGCGCCCGGCCCGTGCGGATCGATCACCTGCACCCGCGCGCCGCGCTGCGCGCAGGCCCAGGCGATGCCCAGTCCGAACACCCCCGCTCCGCGCACCGTCACATCCATGGCATGGCCCCTTCCACGATCCCGCAACCTCAGCTACGCCGGATCGGCAACCGCCAGCAAGGCCGCGACCATGCCCGATCCAGACCTCGACTGGCGCGACGACGTGCCCGTGTCGACGCGCTACGACGATCCCTATTTCTCGCTTGCGGGCGGGCTGGACGAGACGCGCCACGTCTTTCTGGACGGCAACGACCTGCCCGCCCGCTTCACGCCGGGCTTCCAGATCGCCGAACTGGGCTTCGGCACCGGGCTCAACGCCCTCGCAGCATGGGAGGCATGGCGCGCGTCGGGCCAAACCAAGCCGCTGCGCTTCACCAGCTTCGAGGCCCACCCGATCCCCGCCAACGCCATGGCCCGCGCGCTATCGGCCTTTCCCAAGCTGCAAGACTCCGCAGCCCAGCTGACCGACGCCTGGGCCAACGGCGCGCGCGAGATCCATCTTCCCGGCCTGCATCTCAGCGTCGTCGAAGGCCCCGCCGAGGACACGCTGCCCGCCTGGCCGGGGCGGGCGGATGCCTGGTTTCTCGACGGCTTCTCGCCCGCCAAGAACCCCGCGCTCTGGTCGCCCGAACTGCTGCAGCACGTCGCCCAGCACACGAATCCGGGCGGAACCGCGGCCACCTACACCGCCGCGGGACATGTCCGCCGCGCCCTCGCCGCCGCGGGCTTCACCGTCACCCGCCATCCCGGCTTCGGACGCAAACGTCACATGACGCGCGCCCGCCTGCCGGGCTGAGCGGACCATCCCCATCTTTGTTCTTGAAAATATCCACGGCGCGCCGCCTGCCCCGCGCGCCACGGCGCCCTAGGGCTTGTAGCGCCGCAAGGTGTCGCCGATCGAGATCTTCGGCTCGAGCTCGACCCGCTCGCCACCGCCGACCGCGCCGCCCGCGCGCGCGGCGACGATGCCCGCAGCCTCGCGGCCGATCTGCTTGCGCTCGGTGTCCATGGTCGCCAATTGGCGCGGCAGCCCCTGCAACAGCTCGACCCCGTTGAACCCGGCCAGACCCAGGCGGCCGGGAATGTCGTAGCCCTGCTCCATGCAATAAAGCAGCCCGCCCGCGCCGATCAGGTCGTTCGAGTAATACAGGAAATCGATATCGGGCGAGCGGTCCAGCATCGCCTGCGTCATCTCGCGCCCTTTAAGAAGCGCCGAGCCGCCGGAATAGAATTCCTGGTCGATCACTTCCAGCCCGGCCTTGGCCAGCGTTTCGGTGAAGCCCTCGAACCGCTTGCGGGCCCGGTGATCCAGCGGCATCTGGGTGCCCAGGAAACCGATCTGCTCGAAGCCCTGCTTCAGGATCGCCTCGGCCATCCTGCGGCCCGCCTTGCGATGGGAAATGCCCACGACCGCGTCCACCGGCTCGCCGTCGACGTCCATGATCTCGACCACGGGGATATCGGCGGCGCGCAGCATCTGGCGCGCGGTTTCGGAATGTTCGATCCCGGCCACGATGACCCCCGACGGCCGCCAGGACAGCATTTCGTAAAGGACTTTCTCTTCCTTCTCGGGCCGGTAGCTGGTGACCCCCACCACCGGTTGAAGGTCCGTGCCCTCGAGCGCCTCGGCCACGCCCGCCAGCACTTCGGGAAACACCATGTTCGACAGGCTGGGGATGATGACCGCCACCAGGTTGACCCGGCTGGAGGCCAGCGCACCCGCGATCTTGTTGGGCACGTAGCCCAGGTCGCGCGCGGCGTTCAGAACCTTTTGACGGGTGCTTGCGCTGACATCGCCGCGATTGCGCAACACGCGGCTGACGGTCATCTCGCTGACCCCCGAGGCTTCTGAAACGTCGCGCAGGGTCAGCGGGCGGCGGGGGGGAATGGTGTCGGACATGCGGTTCGGCTTCCTTGCGTTGCCGGGATACTTACACGCAAATGCCCCGCCGCGCCAAGGCGCGACAAAAGGCCCCCACCCGTGGCTTCAGCGCGGCTATGGCCTTGGGATGGGCCAGGAACCGGCCCAGCGGCATAAGCGCCAGCGCCTGCCCTTCATCGCCCAGGCGCAGATCGCCTGCGCGCAGGCCCGGCATTACCACGCCGAAGAAGACGACATGGCGACCTGCGACCATGTGCGCGCGGCACCAACGAAGGGCCCGGCGGTCCAGCACCAGGCCCGTCTCTTCCAGTGTCTCGCGTGCGAAGCAGGCCCATGCGCTTTCACCGCCCTCGCGCGCCCCGCCGGGCAGGTCCCAGCAGCCCGACCACGCCAGGCCGGGCTGCGCGTCGCGCAGCAGGGTCACGACGCCGCCCCGCGCGATAATGGCCCCCTTCGCCCCGTTGAAACCCCCTGTCACCGGGCCGCCCCCTTGACTACATTGCACCTATGCCCAGCCTCTGCCGCGATTGCCTGACCCCTTTCGAGACAGCCAAACGCTGTCCGTCCTGCGCCAGCCCACGCGTGCTGTCGCATCCCGAACTGTGGGATCTGGGCATCGCCCACATGGATTGCGACGCGTTCTACGCCAGCGTCGAGAAGCGCGACAATCCCGATCTGCGCGACAAGCCGGTGATCGTCGGCGGCGGGCGGCGCGGCGTCGTCACCACCGCCTGCTACATCGCGCGGATCAAGGGCGTGCGCAGCGCCATGCCCATGTTCCAGGCCCTGAAGCTCTGCCCCGAGGCCGAGATCGTGAAGCCCCGCTTCGACGTCTATTCCGAGGTCTCGCGGCAGGTCCGCGCGCTGATGGACGAGTTGACGCCGGTGGTCGAGCCGCTGTCGCTGGACGAGGCCTTCATGGACCTGACCGGCACGGCGCGGCTGCATGGCCATCCGCCCGCCGTGATGCTGTCGCGTCTGGTCAAGCGGATGCGGACCGAGATCGGCATCACCGGCTCGATCGGCCTCAGCCACAACAAGTTCCTGGCCAAGATCGCGTCCGACCTGGACAAGCCGCGCGGGTTTTCCGTGATCGGCGCGGCCGAGACGGTGGAGTTCCTGCACGACAAGCCCGTCAGCCTGATCTGGGGCGTGGGCCAGGTCACGAAGGACGCGCTAGACCGGGCGGGCATCCGCACCTTCGCGGACCTCAAGCGTTGGGACGAGCGTGACCTGCAGGCAAGGTTCGGCGGCATGGGCACGCGGCTGTGGTATCTGGCCCGCGGCCAGGACCGCCGCCGCGTGTCGGCCAACGCACCGGTGAAGGGCATCAGCAACGAGACGACCTTCCGCGACGACACCGCCGACCCGGACATCCTGGACGGACATATCTGGCGGCTGGCCGAAAAGGTCTCGGGCCGCGCCAAGGCCAAGGGCATCGCGGGCCATGTCGTCACGCTGAAGTTGAAAAAGGCGAACCACAAGATCCTGACGCGCCGCCTGACGCTGACCGACCCGACGCAGATCGCCGACCGCATCTATCGCACCGCGCGCGCGCTTTACGATCCGGTGGCAGGCGAAGGCCCGTTCCGGCTGCTGGGTGTCGGTATCTCGCAGCTCTGCGCGGCGGATGGCGCCGACAATTTGGGCGACCTGCTGGACCCGGATGCGGGCGCGCGGGCCCGGGCCGAGCGCGCGACGGACGCGATCCGGGCGCGTTGGGGGGAAGGGGCGATCCTGAAGGGACGGTCGCTGCGCTAGGCTTATTCCGCGGCCAGCGCCTTGTCGCGCGCGCGGCCCAGGTCGGTGATCCGCTCGACGGCCCGATCCATCAGCGCCTTGAAATCGTCGAACCCGGAATGCGGCGTGACGGTCGCTTCGTCCATGTAAAGCGCGCGGTCGATCTCTACCTGCACCACGTGCTGCCCGCGACCGGGACGACCGTATTGCTGCGCGGTGAAGGCGCCCGCGAAGGGCGCGTTGCGCACGCAGGTCAGCCCGAGATCGGTGAAGATTTCTTCCAGGCGCGACACCAGGCCGGTCGCCGCGGCCGCACCGAAGCGGTCGCCCAACACGACGTTCGGCCTGCGCCCGACCGACACCGATGTGTCCAGGGCCTCGTGCGGCATGGAATGGCAGTCGATCAGGATGGCCTGGCCGAATTGGTCATGGGCCGCGTCGATCAGCTTGCGCAGCTGGTCGTGATAGGGCCGCCAGACGGTGCGGATCCGCGATCGCGCGGCGTCCAGCCCGATCTTGCCGCGATAGATCGACCGCCCCCCTGCAACCACGCGCGGTACCACGCCCAGTCCAGACGCCACGCGCGGATTGTGGGGCCCGCGCGGCAGCCCGTCGATCAGGGCCGGATCCAGCTCGGTCGTGGCGCGGTTCAGGTCGATCCAGGCGCGCGGCAGATGCGCGCAAAGCAACGGCGCCCCCGCGGCGGGGGCCGCGCTGAACAGCCGGTCCACGAACGCATCCTCGGACGAGCGCAGCGCCAGCGGAGACAGGACCGAATCGCGCAGGAACGCGTCGCTGTAGTGACGCCCGGAATGGGGGGACGCGAAGATCACGGCGCTGTCGGTCCGCTCGGGCAGATGCAAGTCGTAGGCGCGTATGCTCAAGCGGTGCTCCTTTCAGCGATCCACCCAGAATAAGCGCGTCGCTTGGAATGGAAATGGGTCTTTCTTTGCACTTGAACAGGGGCAGACGACCTTTTATAGACCGCGCACCGGATCAGGGGCCCACGCCGGTGGGTCTGCCCGCTTACGCGTGCCGGTGACAGCACATGAAGGGTGATTAGCTCAGCGGTAGAGCACTTCGTTGACATCGAAGGGGTCACTGGTTCGATCCCAGTATCGCCCACCATGTGCACGAGATTTCGCCGTCGGACCCGCCGGGTCCGGCAGATGACAACCAAGGCGCGAGCCCCGCGCCGCGAGAAAGGGAGAGAACGGATGAAAGTTCGCAACTCGCTTCGTTCGCTGAAGAACCGCCACCGGGATTGCCGCGTGGTGCGCCGCAAGGGCCGCGTCTACGTCATCAACAAGACGCAGCGCCGCTTCAAGGCCCGCCAGGGCTGAGGCTTCGCCAGCAGCAGACAGATCAGGGCCGCGCCGGGGATCCGGGGCGGCCCTTTTCCTTGGCCGCGACGGGTCCCATTTGACCGCGACCGCATCGACAGGAGCTTCCCATGACCGAACTCGCCCTCGTCACCGGCGCCTCGTCCGGCATCGGCCGCGCATTGGCCACCTACCACGCGGCACAGGGTGGCGACGTGGTCCTCGTGGCACGGCGCGAAGACTCGCTGCGATCCCTGGCCGATGACTTGCAAGCCGCGCACGGCATCACGGCGCATGTCATGGCCGCGGACCTCACCCGGCCCGGGGCGGTCCAGGATCTGGTTGCGCGCCTGGACCAGTCGGGACTCGAGGTCGGCATCCTCATCAACAATGCAGGCTTCGGCGGCCGTGGCATCCATGTCGAGCGCGCCCTGGAAGACGAGCTCGAGATGATCGACCTGAACGTCAAGGCGCTGGTGTCCCTGAGCCACGCGATCGGCGGCCGGATGGCCCGCCGCGGCGGGGGCCGCATCCTGAACGTGGGCTCGACTGCGGGCTTCATGCCCGGCCCCCAGCAGGCCATCTATTTCGCGACCAAAGCCTTCGTGAACTCGTTCTCGCAAGCTCTCGACCACGAATTGCGCGAGGATGGCGTCACCTCCACGGTGCTCGTCCCGGGCTATGTGGAAACCGAGTTCGCCGAACGCAGCGACCTGACGGGCACACCGCTGACCAAGGGCGGCGGGATGACGGCGGCCGAGGTCGCGAAGATCGGCCACGACGCGATGATGGCTGGCAAGCTGGTGGCCTTCGACCGGACGTCGCTGTCGCTGCCGATCCAGTGGATCTTTCCGTTCCTGCCGCGCCGCATGGTCATGTCGCTGATGGCGCGGATGCAGTCGAAATAGCGGCTAGAGCGCGCGATAGACCCAGGCGCCGTCGTCGCGGGTCTCGCGGCTGACCACCCCCTTGTGATGCAGGTGCTGGCAATGAGCCATCGCCTCGACCAGCGCCAGGCCGTATTCGCCTGCGCCGATATTGCGTTTGAAGAGCGGCGCGAAACACTCCCCGGCGGTCTGCGGTCGCGACAGGTGCTCCAGCAACCGCTCCAACGCGCCGTGGTGGTTGTCGATCAATTGCCGCAGGCGGAACGGCAGACCGCGGAACGGCAGCTTGTGGCCGGGCAGCACAAGCTGGTCGTCATGGGCGAAGGCCATCAGTCGCGCGCAGGCGGCCAGCCAGTCGGCCACCGGATCTGCGCCCGGCTCGGTCGCGTAAAGCCCCAGGTTCGGCGAGATCGACGGCAGCAGCTGATCGCCCCCCAGAACAAGCCCGTCCGCAGCGCACCAGAAGGTCGCGTGATCCGGCGCGTGGCCCGCGCCCAGCCGCACCACCCAGTCGCGCCCGCCGATCGTCACGCGCGCGCCCTCGTCCAGGCGCCTGTAGCCCAGCGGCATGTCCGCCACGACATCGGCGAAGTTGAAGGGACGCTCGCCCAGCCGCTTTTCCAGCACATCCGCGTCCATGCCGCCCGCGCGCCAGAACGCCACCGTCTCGTCGGTGGGTCGCTCCTGCTCGTCCAGGCGCAGCATCCGCGCCATCAGCCACGACACGCGCGTCATCCACAACTCGGCCCCATCCTGCTGAAACCAGCCCGCCAGGCCGACATGGTCGGGATGATGATGGGTTACGAAGACGCGGCTGACCCGGCGCCCGCCCAGCGCCTTGTCCCACAGCTTGCGCGTCAGCTTCGTCGCGAAGCCCGTGTCCACCACGCTGACCGATCCATCCCGTTCAGCCAGGATCCAGCAATTCACGTGGTCCAGCGCCATGGGCAGCGGCAGCCGCAGCCATTCGATGCCCGGCGCGACCTCGCGCGGCACACCATGTTCGGGCGCCTCGCCCCACGGATAGATCAATTTCGCAGCCATGCGCCGCCCCCGGCCAAAGGAAAGGGCGCGCCACCGTCCCGGTGCGCGCCCTGTCCCATCTTTGTTCTCACAAATATCCCGGACCGGCAATGGCCCGCCCCGCGCGACGCCGCGGGAGCGTTACGCCGCGGCCAGGTCGTCCAGGCTCAGATCGTAAAGCCCCTGCGCGCCGCGGCGCACCTGGGCCAGCAGGCCCTCGTGCTCGGGCAGCAGGCGTTCGATATAGAACCGGGCCAGCGCCTTGCGGGCGTCGTCGCCCTTCAGCGCCGCGCGCAGGTGGAAGCCCGCCCCCAGCACCCGCGCGTAGGCCCGCAAGTAGGGTACCGCGCCCGCGAAACGGTCCTGCATGTCCTGCGCGACCAGCCATTCGGTCGTCTCGCACAGGGTGTTGGCCGCGTCCCAGACCTCTTGGGCCAGCTCGGGCATGGTTTCCTGCGCGGCCTTGGTGTCGTTCATGACCTCGTCGAGGATGGCGATGGCCATCTCGCCCCCGTCCATCATCTTGCGCGCCACCAGGTCCATCGCCTGGATGCCGTTGGTCCCTTCGTAGATCGCGGTCACCCGCACGTCGCGGGAATATTGCGCGGCGCCGGTTTCCTCGACGAAGCCCATGCCGCCATGCACCTGCACGCCCTCTTGCGCGACGGCCATGCCCACGTCGGTGCCGAACGCCTTGGCGATGGGCGTCAGGAACGCCGCGCGGGACTTCCACGCGCTGTCGCCGGTGGCCGTCGCCATGTCGATCGCCACGGCGCAGGACAGGCCGATGGCGCGCGCGGCCATGGTGTCGGCCTTCATCGCGGTCAGCATCCGGCGTACGTCGGCGTGCTCCACGATCGACCCCGAGCCGCCCGCCTTGCCCTGCTTGCGGTCCAGCGCATAGGCCAGCGCGTGCTGATAGGCGCCTTCGGCCACGCCGATGCCCTGCACGCCCACGCCCAGCCGCGCGTTGTTCATCATCGTGAACATGGCTGCCATGCCGCCATTCTCGGCGCCGACCATCCAGCCGGTCGCGCCGGAATATTCCATCACCGCGGTGGGACTGCCATGCAGGCCCATCTTGTGCTCGAGCGACACGACGCGCAGGTCGTTGCGCGCGCCGACCGAGCCGTCGTCGTTGGGCAGGAATTTCGGCACCATGAAAAGGCTGATGCCCTTGGTGCCTTCGACCGCGTCGGGCAGGCGCGCCAGTACCAGGTGGCAGACGTTCTCGGTGAAATCGTTGTCGCCCCACGAGATATAGATCTTCTGACCCGAGATGGCGTAGGTGCCGTCGCCGTTCGGCACGGCCTTGGTCTTCAGCGCCCCCACGTCGCTGCCCGCTTGCGGTTCGGTCAGATTCATGGTGCCGCACCATTCGCCCGAGATCAGCTTGGGCAGGTAAAGCGCCTTCAACTCGTCGCTGGCATGGTGTTCCAGCGCCTCGATCTGGCCCTGGGTCATCAGCGGGTTCAGCTGCAGCGACAGGCAGGCCGACGACATCATCTCGTTCACCGCCGTGGTCACCGTCATCGGCAGGCCCATGCCGCCGTTCTCGGGATCTGCAGACATGCCGATCCAGCCGCCCTCGGCAATGGCGCGGTAGCCCTCGGCGAAGCCGGGCGACGTGCGCACGACGCCGTTCTCCAGCTTGGCCGGATGGGTGTCGCCCGGACGCTGCAGCGGGGCCAGCACCTCTTCGCACATCTTCGCGGCTTCGGTCAGGATCGCCTCGATCATCTCGGGCGTCGCTTCTTCGAACCGATCGGTGGCGGTGACCTGGTCGAGTCCGACCACGTGATCGAACAGGAAGGTGAAGTCGGTGGTGGGAGCGCGATAGGGCATGTGCGGCCTCGTCAAGGATTTCCGCGGCATGGTATAAGACCAAGGACCGCTATATGGCGTTGATCAATGCACCAAGACTTATGCTCTCGCACCCCATCGGCAATGAAAACGCGGCGTCACTTCCCCAGCGTCACCGGCGCGCGCGATTCCGTCGCTGCGCGATGGGTCTCTGCAACAGCCCAGCGCCCGGGGATCGGCGCGTGACAGCCGAACGCCTCGCCCCCGACGCCCGCGGCATCGCGCGGGCGGCCCAGCTGTTGCATGCGGGGCGTCTGGTCGCCTTCCCGACCGAGACGGTCTACGGGCTGGGCGGCAATGCCTGCGACGGTCGGGCGGTGGCCGCGATCTTCGCGGCCAAGGCGCGTCCCGCGTTCAACCCGCTGATCGTGCATTTTCCGGACGTCGATGCGGTCAGCGCATATGCCGTATTAAAGGGCGACGCGCTGCGACTGGCCCAGGCCTTCTGGCCCGGTCCCATGACGCTTGTGTTGCCGATGCGCGCGGGCGCGGGGCTGTCGCCGCTGGTCACGGCCGGGCTGTCCACCGTGGCGATCCGCGTGCCCGATGCCGCGCTGGCGCGCGCGCTACTGACTGAAGCTGACTGCCCGGTCGCGGCACCATCGGCCAATCCCTCGGGGCGGGTCAGCGCCACGACCGCGGACCACGTGCTCGAGCATCTGGGCGACCGGATCGATGCGGTCCTGGATGGCGGTCCCTGCGATGTGGGGGTCGAATCGACGATCCTGCAGCCGGGGCCGGACGGCACCCGCCTGCTGCGCCCTGGCGGATTGCCCGCCGAGGCGGTCGAGGACTGCCTGGGCAGGCCGCTTCTGGCCCCCGAGGTGTCGGAGCGGCCGACAGCGCCCGGAGCGCTTGCATCGCACTACGCGCCCAAGGGCCGCGTGCGCCTGAACGTCGAGCACCCGCGCGATGGCGAGACGCTTCTGGGCTTCGGCCCGGTCGCCTGTGCGCTGAACCTGTCGCCCGCGGGCGACCTTGTGGAGGCCGCGGCGAACCTGTTCGGACATCTGCACCGGCTCGACGCCATGGGGGTCACGGCCATCGCCGTGTCGCCGATCCCCGATCACGGGCTGGGCCGCGCGATCAACGACCGGCTGGCCCGCGCCGCCGCACCGCGCGGCTAGGCGCGACCGCCCGCGCCCGACAGCAAAAGCGGGTCGATGCCCAGCGCGCGGATCGCCGCCATCCACTTCGCGTCGTTATCGGCACCGAAGACCAGCTCGGGCGTGGGATCGACCACCAGCCAGCCGTTCGCGGCGATTTCGCCTTCCACCTGCCCCGGCGACCATCCCGCGTATCCCAGCGCCACCAGCGCGTGGGCCGGGCCGGTCCCCCCGGCAATGTCGCGCAGGATATCCAGCGTCGCCGTCATCGCAGTCGTCTCGTCCACCGCAAGGGTCGAAGCGTCCCCGGCATAGTCGCGGCTGTGCAGGACGAACCCGCGCTGTCCTTCCACCGGACCGCCGAAATGGACCTGTCGGGGCGCGGCCGTTTCGCACGGCAATTGCAATTGGGTCAGCAAGTCGTGGAAGGACAGCTGCGGCGCGGGCTTGTTGACCATCAGGCCCATGGCCCCCTCGCCATCATGCGTGCAGATCAGCAGCACCGCGCGCTCGAAGCGCGGATCGCCCATGCCGGGCATGGCCACCAGAAGTTTTCCGGTCAGGTTGGTCGTCTCCATCCCCATGACATGGCGCGGATCGAAGGCGTCGCAAGGGGGACACGCTTAACAAGCCTTCGCCGGAACGTGATTTCCCTTGGTCGCGGTTTGCCGCAAGAAGGTGCCATGCTGCGTCTTGTCCTTCTTTTGCTTCTTCTGGCCACGCCCCTGCGTGCCGACGTGGCGTCCGTCCAGATCCTTCCGGGCTGGCGCGACGGTGGGCAGCATTTCGCGGGCGTTCAGATTTCGCTTCAGCCGGGATGGAAGACGTATTGGCGCAGTCCCGGCGATGCCGGCATCCCGCCGAGCTTCAACTGGTCCGGCTCGCGCAACCTGGCCGAGCTGCGCATCGCCTGGCCGACCCCGCATGTCTTTTCGCAGGGCGGCCTACGCTCGGTCGGCTACGAAGGCGGCGTCGTGTTGCCCCTGATCGTGACGCCGCGCGATCCGTCCCAGCCGGTCAGCCTGCGGCTGGCGCTGGACATGGGCGTTTGCAGGGATGTCTGCGTGCCGGTCTCGTCACGGGTCGCGGCCGAGCTGGGCGCTGCCGCCGCGCGTCCCGATGCGCGCATCCGGGCCGCGCTGTCCGACCGTCCGCTCAGCGGTGCCGAAGCGGGGGCCGGACAGCTTGACTGCGACCTGCGCCCCGGTGCGCGCGGGATCGGCATCGCCGCCTCCCTGCGCCTGTCGCCCATGGGCGGCACCGAGCACGCGGTGATCGAACTTGCCGATCCCCGCCTTTGGGTCAGCGCTCCCGAGCTTACGCGCGACGGCGACACGCTGAGGATCCGGGCGGACGTTCATCCGCCGCGCAACGTCGCGGCCGTCGTGGACCGCGATGCCCTGCGCCTGACGGTGATGGGCCGTAACGGCGCGGTCGAAATCGTCGGCTGCGACTAGCGCGCGGCCCGGCCGCGCAGGAAGAGCGTCGCACCCAGCCCCAGCGCAAGCAGGACTATCGCGACGCCCGACACGAATGCCGCGAAGGCGCCCCACGCACCGGGCAGGCCTAGCGGCAGCGCCATCTGTCCCGTCCAGAGCCACGCGCCGATGGTCGCGGCGAAAAGACCGACGACCGCGATCGCGGCCAGACCCAGTGCCGCCCTTGCGCCGCCCGTCGCGCGTCCGCCCCGGCCGAGGCGGCGCAGCGCCCGGACGTGTCGCCCGAAATCCTGCCCAATGGCCAGCACCGCGGGCACGAGCAGCAGCACCAGAACCATCCCGAAGCCCAGCCCGTAGACCAGCGTGATGACCGTGGGTTTCAAGAACTGCGCCTGGCTTGAGCCTTCGTAGAGCAGCGGCGCCAGGCCCAGCACGGTCGTCAACGTCGTCAGCAGGACGGGCCGCAGCCGGTCGCAGGCAGCGTCGATGATGGCGGGCACGAGGCCGCGGGTCTGGGAATACTCGTCCACCGTGGTGACGAGCACGATCGAGTCGTTGATGATGATCCCCGTCATCCCGATCATGCCCACGACCGTGAAGATGCTGAGCGGAACGTCCCAGATGTAATGGCCCCAGATCGCGCCGATCAATCCGAAGGGTATGATCGCCATGACCACCATGGGCCGTGTCCAGGACGCGAAGATCCACGACAGTACCAGGTAGATGCCCAGCAGGCATAGCCCGAAGCCCACGGCGGCGTCGTTCAGGAAGGCTTCTTCGTCCTCGGCAAGACCCGAAAGCTGGGTCGAGACGCCGTAATCCTGCTCGAGCTTCGGCAGGATCTCGGTTTCCAGCGCGAACATGATCTCGGACGCGCGGGCCGGGTCGTCTTCGCTGATATCGCCCGTCACGCTGGCCAGCCGGATGCCGTTCTCGCGCCGGATCGTCGAGAAGCCTTCGCTGACCTCGATCCGCACCAGGTCGCTGAGCCGCGCCAGCCCGCTTTCGGTCTGGATCACCGCGCGGTCCAGGAAATCGGCCGTGCGCTCGGTCTCGGGCAGCTCGACCCGGATCGTGGCCGAGCGCTGGCCGTCCGGGAACGACGCCGCCTCGATCCCCGACAGCCGGTCGCGCAGGGTCGCCCCCAGATCTTCGATACCGACCCCCAATGCGTCGCCCTGGGGGGTCAAGGTCAGCGTGAACTCCTGCTTGTCGTAGGCCAGGCTGTCTTCCAGTGCGCTGACTTCCGGGAATTGGCGCAGCGCGCTTTTCAGCGCCTCGGCCGCTTCTTTCAGGCGGTCCGGCGTCGCGCCGAACAGCTGCACGTCCAGCGCATCGCCGCCCGGCCCCGAGCGCCAGCCGCGGAAGCTGATCTGTTCCAGCCGCGGATGGCGGGGCACGGCGTCCTGCAGCGCGGCCACGAATTCGAAGCTGGAATAGGGGCGCAGATCCGCCTCGATCAGCTCGATGGAAATCGCGCCCAGCAGATCGGTGTCGGTGTTCTCGGTTCCCGACAGGCCCCGCCCGCTGGTCCCGCCCACCTGCGCCATGGCGTAGTCGACCGGGTTCAGTCCATGCTCGGCCTCGAAACCGGCGGCGACTTCGTCCACGGCGTCCTGCAGAAGTGCTATCTGCGCCAAGGTGTCCGCGCGCGACGCCCCCGCCGCCATGGCGAAATTGCCGGTCACGCTGCCCCGTTCGGGCGCGTTGAAGAAGCGCCAGGTCACGTCGCCCTTCAGAAACAGCGCCGCCTGGGTCGCCAGCAGCAGCACCACGGCCGCGACCACCGGATAGCGCGCCAGGATCACCAGCCGCATGAGCGGGCGAAACGCGCGCTCGCGCACCCACGAAAAGCCGCGGTTCACCACGCGGCTGGGCGCGTCGTACCAGTGCCGGGCGTCGCGCGCCCCGATCGCGTGGGCCATGTGGTTGGGCAGGATCAGGAAGCATTCGACCAGCGACGCCAGCAGCACGACGATCACGGTGAACGGGATATCGTCGATCAGCGTGCCGAAGGTGCCGCCGATGGCGACCAGCCCGAAGAAGGCGATCACGGTCGTCAGTGTCGCCGACAGCACCGGCGTGAACATCCGCAGCGCCGCGTTCTCGGCCGCGGTGGCCGGATCTTCGCCCAGCCGACGCGCCCTGAAATCCGCGTGCTCGCCGACCACTATCGCGTCGTCCACGACGATGCCGAGGGTGATGATCAGGGCGAACAGCGAGATCATGTTGAACGTGAGCCCCGCGGCATACATCAGCGCGATCGCTGCCGTCAGCGCGACGGGGATGCCCGCGGCGACCCAGAACGCGGTGCGCGCGTTGAGAAACAGGAAGAGCAAGCCGACCACCAGGGCCAGCCCCAGGACAGCGTTGTCGAGCAGGATCTCCAACCGCCCCGAGATATATTCGGCCCGCGTGCGGATCAGCTCGATGGTGACCCCTTTCGGCAGGCTGGGCGCCATGCGGTCGGCGGTTTCTTCCACCTGCCGCTGGATGTCGATTGCGTCGCCGCTGGCACTGCGTTCGACCCGCAGGCTGATGGCGGGATCGTCGCCCACGAAAAAGGCCTGGTCCCGATCGACGCCCAGCCGTTCGATCCGGGCGATGTCCCCGATGCGCAGCGCGGTGCCGTCTTCGTCCACCCGCAGCACGATCTGGCCGATATCTTCGACCGTGCGCCTGCCCGTGCCCGCGCGGATGCGCGCGGTGCCACCGACATCGCCCGCCTGCGCGGAATCGGATTCGGCCGCGATGGCGTTGGCCACGTCGCGCAAGCTGGTCTGGTACTGGACGATCGCCCGCTGCGGCACCTCGACCCGGATCTCGCCGTCCGCGACGCCCTGGATCGACGTGCGCGTGACGCCCGCCTGGAACAGCCGCGCGGTGAACTCATCGGCGATCCGCGCCAGCTGGTCGACACCGACGGGGCCGGTGATGACGACGTCCGTGACGCGATCGCGCCAGGTGCTGCGCCGGATCTCGGGATCCTCGGCCGCGTCGGGCAGATCTGTGACGCTGTCCAACGCGGTTTCCACGTCATCGGCCGCGCGCCCCATGTCCCAGCCAGGCTCGAACTGCAGCTCGATGCTGGCGCGCCCCTCGGTGGACCGGGCCGAACTGTCGGTGACGCCTTCGATCGCCAGCAACACCGGCTCGAGCGTGCCGACGATGGTATCGTCCACCGCCTCGGCGCCCGCTCCGGTCCAGGTCACCGCGATGTCGATGTCGTCGGACACCACGTCGGGGAAGAATTGCGTCCGCATCCGCGGCGCGGCGGCCACGCCCAACGCGATCATCAGGACCAGCAACAGGTTGGCCGCGGTGCGATGGCGTGTGAAATAGCTGATGATGCCCGCGGCCCGGTCCATCCGTCTCATGGCGCGCGCCGCGTGCAGCCGGGGGCGGAAAATTCGAATTTTCCGGCCCGGATTTTTCGAAAAATCCGTGCGCCCGTCATCCGCCCATCCGCCCTTCGATCCGGGCGACGACCCCGGCTGGCACCTTCTGGGCCTTCAGTTGCGCCAGCACGCGCTGCTTGGCCGCTTCCGGCATCCGCTCGTTGCCCTCGACGAAGGCCACCAGGCGGGCCCGCCGCGCGTCGCTGAGCTCCAGGAACTCCGCGGCCTCGTCGGGCGCGTCCGACTGCGCCTCGCGCAGGGGCCGGACCTTGATCCCGACACCCAGCGACGGGCTGCGCTCGGTCACGACCTCGCGCCCCGCCAGGTCGCCCACGCGCACGATGACACTGTCGCCCTGTCGGCGCAGGATTTCGAGCTGCCCTTCCTCAAGGCGATCCTCGTCGCCGAGCACCAGCACGCGTCCGTCCGTCGTCACGGCCTCGACTGGAAGCCGCGCCGCGGCGTCGAGCGCGGGCTCCTGCACCGCGACCAGCACGAAATCGCCCGCCCGGAAACCTTCGGGCTGGGCAAGACGGGCGAAAAGCTGACGGCCGGTCCGGCCCTCGCCGACCTGCGCGCTTTCGCGGCTGATCGTGGCGGGCGACGCCAGCGTATAGCCCCCGGCCTCGAGCTGCACCGTCACATCCCGCGTGGTGAGCCTGCCCGCCGCGTCGAGCAATCGCGTATATTCCCCGGCCGACACCCGGAACGCGACTTCCAGCGCATCGGGATCCAGCAGCAAGGCCAGCTTTTCGTTCGAGGTGACGACACCGCCTTCCACGACCGTGACATCGGACAGGACGCCCGAAAACGCGGCCGTCACGCGCGTATCGGCCAGCACGCGCTCGGCCTCGGACATGGCGATCCTGGCCCGCTCCAGCGCGGTGCGTGCCTGCGCCACCTCTGCCTGCGATCCGGCCAGGGCCTGGCGCCGCGACAACAGCGCCTGGTCGGCGGCGGCAGCCGCAAGCTCGCCGGTCTCGACCGCGGCGGTGCTGCCGATCCCCCGATCCGCGAGATCGCGCTGACGCTCGGCGGCGCGCTCGCGCAACTCCAACTGGTCGCGCGCATTGGTCACGTCCTCGATCGCCAGTTCGGCCGCGCGCTCGGCGTCGTCCAGCGCCGCCTCGGCATCCTGCAGATCGGCGGCGCGCACCGCGCGGGCGCGCTCGGCCTCGCGCGGGTCGATCTGGAACAGAAGTTGCCCTTCGGTAACCCGGCCGCCATCCTCGACCCCGTCCCCAAGGCCCACGACGCGCCCGCCCGTGACCGCGCGCACTTCAAGCGTGCGCCGACTGGCGATTTCACCGAAAGCGTCCAGCACCGGCACGATTGTCGACGGCTCCAACGTCACCACGGGCGCTGCGAACACCTGCTCGCGAGCCTCCCGGACGGGTGCTTCGCGCGCGGCCCGCTCGGTCATCGCACCGCGCAGGATGCCACCCGCGGTGGCCAGAAAACCGACGGTCAGGGCAAGCAGGAACAGACCCGACAGCGCGCGGGTGAAAAATCTCATGGGATCATCCCTTTACGTCACACCGGAATATAGCCTGAAACGGCCCGGCCCCAAAGCACAGGCACGAAGCTGTGACCGTGGCGCACGTTGCGCGGTCACTTCCGGCGGCGATGCTCTTCCAGGCGCGGAAAAATTTCGACGAAATTGCAGGGGCGGTGACGGTAATCGAGCTGCAGTTTCAGGATCTCGTCCCACGCGTCCTTGCAGGCGCCGGGGCTGCCGGGCAGCGCGAACAGATACGTTCCTTGTGCCACGCCGCCCGTGGCCCGGCTTTGCACCGCGCTGGTGCCGATCTTGGCCATGGAGACATGGGTGAAGACGACACCGAAGGCGTCGATCTCCTTCTCATAGACATCGCGATGCGCCTCGACCGTGACATCGCGGCCCGTCAGGCCGGTCCCCCCGGTCGAGATCACCACGTCCACGTCCGGATCGGCGCACCATTCGCGCAGCTTGCCCGCGATCGTCGTGCGGTCGTCGCGCACGATGTCGCGCGCGGCCAGCGTATGGCCCGCCGATTCCAGCCGCGCCACCAGCGTGTCGCCCGAGCGGTCGTCAGCCGCGTCGCGCGTGTCGCTGACCGTCAGCACGGCGATGCGGACGGGGATGAAGTCGCGGCTGTCGTCGATCCGGCTCATTCGGCGGCGTCACCGATCTTGTCCTGCGTCCGGGTGTCGAAATCCGACGCGTCATGCCGCTCGTGCAGCTGCATCTCGGGCGCACCGAAGGTCCGGTTGACCATGCGCCCCCTCTGCACCGCCGGGCGCGCGTCGATCTGCTTGGCCCAGCGCTGCACGTTCGCGTAGCTGTCCACCTGCAGGAACGTGCCCGCATCGTACAAACGGCCCAGCGCCAGTTGCCCGTACCAGGCCCAGTTCGCGATATCGGCGATCGTGTAGGTGTCGCCCGCCAGGAATTCACGCTCAGCAAGGTTGCGGTCCAGCACATCCAGCTGGCGCTTCGTCTCCATCGCGAAGCGATTGATTGGATATTCGTATTTCTCCGGGGCATAGGCGTAGAAATGGCCAAAGCCGCCGCCCAGATACGGCGCGCTGCCCATCTGCCACATGAGCCACGACAGCATTTCGGGGCGGTCGGTGCCCAGGAACGCCTGGAACTTCTCTGCCAGGTGCAACAGGATCGCGCCCGATTCGAACACCCGGATCGGGCTTTCGCCCGAGCGGTCCAGCAGCGCCGGGATCTTCGAGTTCGGATTGACCTCGACGAAGCCCGAACCGAACTGGTCACCCTCGCTGATATCGATGAGCCAGGCGTCGTATTCCGCGCCCGCGTGGCCTTCCGCCAGAAGCTCTTCCAGCATCACCGTCGCCTTGACGCCGTTGGGCGTCGCCAGGGAATAAAGCTGGAACGGGTGGTTGCCCACGGGCAGGTTGCGGTCATGGGTGGGCCCGGCGATGGGGCGATTGATGCTGGCGAATTTGCCGCCGCTTTCCTGGTCCCATTCCCAGACTTCCGGGGGCTCGTAGGTATCGCTCATCGCGTTCTCCAACTTCTGCGTGCACCCGGGATGTAAGCCATCCGTCCGCGCCCGCCACCATGGGTCACCTTTCCGTCAATCGCGCCGGTCGCTAGCAGGCCGCCCGCGACGTTACAGGTCGAACCACACGGGTGCCGGGCCCAGGTTGCACCAACGCGTCGGTCCAAGTCGGCCGCTTTCGCCCCAGCAATCGTGCACGTGGCCGAAGACGCACAGGCGCGGCTTCAGGTGCAGGATCGCAGCCTTCACGGCGCGCGAGCCGATGCGACCCTCGGCCCCGTGATCGTCGCCCATTCCGTAGGGCGGCGAATGACTGATCAACACGTCCGCGGCCGGGATCATGTCCAGCAGGGCGCCCGCCGCGTCTTCGCTCAGATCCCATGACCCCCAGGGCTGCTTCGGGATCGGCGGGACGCCACCGCCCAGGCCCGCGACGATCAGACCTTGCCAGTAGACCCAGGTGCCATGCAGAACGGTCGCCTCGGTCGCCAGGCTCAACGTCTCGAGCGTTTCGTTATTGCCGGGCACGACGATCATCTTGTCGGCGATCGGCGCAAGACGCTGCATGTAGGTCTCGAGCTCCCGGTGTCCCTGCGCGAAATCCCCCGCCCCGAGCACCAAATCGGCGCCTTCGGACGCCGCCACCACCGCGTCCGCGGCCTCCGCATCGAGGTGCAGGTCCGAGACCGCGACGATCCTCACCCCAGTCGCGCCTTGAGCGCCAGCAGATCGGACCAAGCGTCGCGCTTCGCCGTGGGCGTGCGCAGAAGGTAGGCCGGATGCAGCATCGGCAGCACCGGCCGCGCGCCGAGCTTGGCCCATTGCCCCCGCATCTTCGTGATCCCCCGCCGCCCCAGAAGCGCCTGGCACGAGATATTGCCCATGAGCACCAGGATCTCGGGATCGGCAAGGGCGATATGCCGCTCGACGAACGGCAGCATCAACGCGATCTCGTCGGGCTTCGGCTCGCGATTGGACGGTGGCCGCCACGGCAGGACGTTGGTAATATAGACGGACGCGGGCGCCGTGCGATCCAGCCCGATCGCGCCCAGCATCCGGTCCAGAAGCTGCCCGGCGCGGCCCACGAAGGGCCGCCCTTCCAGGTCCTCGTCCCGGCCGGGCGCTTCGCCCACGATCATCACCCGTGCCGCCGGATCGCCGTCGGAAAAGACCAGGTTCCGCGCCCCGCGCTTCAGGTCGCAGCCTTCGAAGGCCGCCATCGCCGCGCGCAAGCCCGTCAGATCCTGCGCCGCCGCCGCGGCGGCCCTGGCATCGGCCACCGGGTCGTGCGCGGCCTTGGGCTGTGGGGCGGATCGCGGCTCGGCCTTGGGCTTGGGTGCCGCCGAGGCCGCGTAGCGATCGACCGGGGCGTCGCAAATGGCCTCGTCCGCGCCCAGTTCCACCTGCCAGGCCAGTGCCGCGCGTGCGGCCTCGAAGGATTCCCATGTCTCCATGCGTCCTTCTACGACGCCGCCCGCGCCCGGCACCAGCCCCCGGCGCGCCGCGCCCTGCATCTTTGTTCTTTCAAATATCCCGGCATGACCTCGACGCGCAGCGGAACGTCCGCGTTGCGCGCGGCGTTTCGCCCCAGACCAACCACCAGGGATCCCCTTATGTGCCACACCTGCCTCAGCCGACGATCCTTTCTGACCCTTGCCGCGGCGGGCACGGTGACGGGCTGCGATGGACCGCCGGACCTGGTGTCCGACGAACAGGTCGAGGCCATGGGACTGCAGGCCTGGGAAGAGCTGCGCGCGCAGACCGCGCCCAGCCGGAACCGTGACTACCAGGGCGCACTGGACCAGGTGTCGCGCCGGTTGTTGAGCGCCCAGGGCGCGTCACTCGATAATTGGGAAATCCTCGTCTTCGCCTCCGACCAGATCAACGCCTTCGCCCTGCCCGGCGGCAAGATCGGCGTGTACGAAGGCATGTTCGACGTCTTCGCCAACGAAGACCAGCTGGCCGCCATCGTCGGCCACGAGATCGGCCACCTGGGCGCCGAACACGCCCAGAAGCGCATGTCGGCGCAGGTGGCCAAGAACGCGGGAATCCGGCTTCTGGCTTGGATCCTGAACGTGGGCGACGTGCAATATGCAAACGAAATCGCGGCCGCGCTGGGTCTCGGGGTCGAGGTCGGCCTGCTGCTGCCCTATTCGCGCGACCAGGAACTGGAAGCCGATGCGCTGGGACTGCAGACCATGGCCGCCGCGAATTACGACCCGCGCGAGGCGGTCAGCCTGTGGCAGCGGATGCAGGCCGCCCAGGGCGCACGCGGACCCGAATTCCTGGCCACCCATCCCGCCCCCGACAGCCGCATCCGCCAGATCGAGGACATCCTGCAAACGCTCTGAGCCGGGGGATCTCAGCCCCGCACGAACCGTGCCCAGTCGTCCGGGCCGCCGCGAAACGCGTTGATGTCGACCTTGCCCGAAATCCCCGGCACCTCGCCCGTCCCGGTATATTGCCAGAACGCCCAGTCCTGCCGCGGATAGACCACGGTCGGGTGATCGGCGACCGAGCGTAGCCAGAACGTCGCGTCCACCGCGCCGATCCCGGTCTGCTCGTAGAAGTCAGGCGTGGTGTAGATGATCGGCCGCTTGCCGTAATGGCGCGCCAGGATCGCGATGAACTTGCGGGCTTCGGACTGGACCTGCGCCGCCGGGGGGCGCGTTTTGCAGGTGGGCGACAGGTGGTTCCATTCCATGTCCAGCACCGGCGGCAGCGCGTCCGCTTCGCGCGGGACGTTCTGGATGAACCAGCGCGCCTGCTCTTCGGCCGGGCGGCAGAAATAGAAGAAATGATACGCCCCGCGGCGCACACCGGCGCGGGCCGCGCCGTCCCAATGACCGGCAAAGCCCGGATCCACCCGGTCGCCGCCCTCGGTCGCCTTGATGAAGGCGAAGCTGATCCCGGCGTCGCGGGCGCGCGGCCAGTCGATACCGTCCTGCCAGCGCGAGATGTCGATGCCGTGGATCGCGTAGCTTTCCGGCCTGCGCCCCGACCACTCGGTCGGATCGAAATCCTTGAAACTGGGATAGATGGTGCCCGGCCCCTGCGCGGGCGGCGCGGACGAGCGTCCGCAGGACGCGACAAGGATCAGGGAAAGGACCACGGCCAGCCAGATCCGCATGCGCACAACTCCTGAAGGCGATCTGCGCGGAGACTAGGTCGGTTTTTCAGCCCTGGGAAGCCGGTCAATCACCGTGGACGCGATTTCCCGCAACCCATGTGCCCAGAACACGGCCTTCCATCCGGGCGCCGTCGAAGGGCGTGTTCTTCGACTTCGACGCCAAGGCAAAGCGGTCCAGCACGAAGGGCGCGTCGGGATCGAACAGCACCAGGTCCGCCGGTGCGCCTTCGGTCAGCCGCCCCGCATCCAATCCCAGCCGCCGCGCCGGGTTCAGCGACAGCGCGCGCCACAGCGTGGGCAGATCCATGTGCCCGCCATGCACCAGCCTGAGGGCGGCGGGCAGCAGCGTCTCCAGCCCCACGGCGCCGCTGGCCGCTTCCTCGAAGGGCAGGCGCTTGCTTTCCTCGTCCTGCGGCGTGTGCATCGAGCACACCACGTCGATGAGCCCCGACGCCACCGCTTCGACCACCGCCAGCCGGTCGTCTTCGCAGCGCAGCGGGGGCTTCAGCTTGAAGAAGGTGCGGAAATCGCCCACGTCGAGCTCGTTCAGGGTCAGGTGGTGGATGCCCACGCCCGCCGTCACGTCCAGCCCGTTGCGCTTGGCCCGTTCCAGCGCGGGCAGCGCGCGGGCGCTGGTGATCTGGTCGGCGTGGTAGCGCGCGCCGGTCATCTCGATCAGCGCCATGTCGCGGTCCAGCGCCATGCGCTCGGCCATGGGCGACACGCCGGGCAGGCCCTTCAGCGCGCTGAACTTACCGCTGGTCGCAGCAGCACCCGCCGACAGGCCGGGATCCTGCGGATGCGCGATGACCAGCGCGCCGAGCCCTGCGGCATAGCTGAGCGCGCGGGAAAAAACCTTGTTGTCCGCCACCACGCGGTCGCAATCGGTGAAGGCCACCGCGCCCGCGTCCCGCAGGAACCCGATCTCGACCATCTCGCGGCCCGCGCGGCCCTTGGTCAGGGCCGCCATGGGGTGCACGTGCACGATACTGTCGGACGCGGCACGCCGGGCGACGAATTCCAGCACCTCGGGCGTGTCGATGGCGGGATCGGTGTCGGGACGGGTGATCATCGTGGTGACACCGCCCCGCGCCGCGGCCCGTCCCGCCGAGCGGAACGATTCCTTGTGCCGCTCGCCCGGCTCGGACACCTTCACCCCCAGATCCACGATGCCGGGGGCAAGGCACTTGGCCCCGCAATCGACCAATTCGGCCGAGGCGGGGGCCGCGCCGTCGCGCGCGATGATGATCCCGTCGCGGACCGTCAGCGACCCCGCGCTGTCGGACAGCGTTTCGGGATCGATCAGGCGGGCATTCGCGAAATGGATCAGGGTCATGGGCGCATCCGGGATCAGGTCGCGCCGGTGTAGGCACTGGTCCCTGCCCGGTCAATCGTCCGCAAGGGGCCCGCGATCGGGCGCGACCGGTCCGCTCAGCTGGCCACCAGATACATCACGAACGCGACCAGAAACGCCACGGCCAGCGCCACCATGGCGACCATGCCGCTGACGCGCTTGTCGTTGACGGTCTTCACCGGGCGCGGGGGCGTGCCCGCGATCAGGCCCTCGGCGCTGGGTGTCAGAAGGTCACCGTCTGCCGGACGCGCCTCTTCCAGGGGATAGTCGCCCAGGTGCACCAACGGGTCGCGCACCACCAGCGCATCGTCCGGCCGGGTGGCGCCGGGCAGCAGCAGCAGGACGGGCGTGCGCACCATGTCCAGACGGGTCTTGTCCACCGCGACGGCTTCGGCCTTGGCGCCTTCGCCTTCGGCCAGGTAGCCCGACAGCCCGATATCGGCCAGCGCCTTGGGATCGATCAGGTGCAGCTTGTCCAGGTCCGGCACGACGCCCAGCGCCGCTTCCAGTGCGGCGGGATCGTTCGCCATTTCGGCGGCCTTGTCGGGCGGCAGATCGACGCGGAAGACCTGGATGTAGCTGGCGGGGTCGATCGGCATGGGAGATTTTCCTTTCGATGCTTGGAAGATAACGACCCGCTGTCGCGAGGTGTTCCAAAGCGCGGCACACGGAGTTCGATCGGCGGGTCAGGCGACGCCGCGCTGTATCGCCCGCACCTGCCTGTAGACCTCTTCGATCCCCTCAGCCTTTCGAAAGGTGAAGCTGCCGTCGTCACCGGACCATACCCCTAGCCCATTTCTGAAGGACCCCTTCGGCCCGAGCGTCAAGCTGCCCGGATCGCCGGGCTCGAAATGCAGCTCGGTCTGCGCGAAAATGGGACGCTCGCGCAGCGACCGGCGGGGCCACGACACGGCGATGAAGGCGCGACGATCCGATAGGGCATAAGTCGTGGAGCGCCTGCGCAGGGCGTCCACAAGGAATCGCCCGACGGCGAAATACAGGCCGACCAGAACGAAGATCAGTAAAAGCGGCTGAAAACCACCGGATGCGAATGCCATTAGCACAAATCCGAGCCACAGGACTGAGAATGGCACCAGATAGAGGTCTTGTACCCGCAGGTCGAACAATCGCTGCGTCGGGCGACCTTCCCACAGGATCGTCTCGTCGGGATCCAGATGGGCGTCCCAACCGCTCATGCCGCGCGCGCCGCCCGCAGGTTCTGGGCCAGCAGGTCCATCGCCGCCATACGCACCGCCACGCCCATCTCGACCTGCTCCTGGATCACCGAGCGGTTGATGTCGTCGGCGATGGTGCCGTCGATCTCGACCCCGCGGTTCATGGGGCCGGGATGCATGACGATGGCGTCGGGCTGCGCCAGCGCCAGCTTTTCGGCATCCAGCCCGTAGCGGTGGTAATATTCCCGCTCGGACGGGATGAAGCCGCCATCCATGCGCTCCTTTTGCAGCCGCAACATCATCACCACGTCGGCGCCTTTCAGGCCCTTTTCCATGTCGTGATAGACCTCGACCCCCCAATCGGCAGCCCCCGCCGGGATCAGGGTCGGCGGGCCCACCAGGCGGATGCGGCTTTCCATCTTGCCCAACAGCCAGATATTGGACCGCGCCACGCGGGAATGGGCGATGTCGCCGCAGATCGCCACGGTCAGCCGGTGCAGGCGGCCCTTCTTGCGGCGGATCGTCAGCGCGTCCAGCAGCGCCTGGGTGGGATGCTCGTGCCGGCCGTCGCCCGCGTTCAGCACCGAGCAGGCCACCTTTTCGGCCAGCAGGTTGACCGCGCCCGAATGGGGATGGCGGACGACCAGCAGGTCGGGATGCATGGCGTTCAGCGTCAGCGCGGTGTCGATCAGCGTCTCGCCCTTCTTGATGGACGAGGCCTGCATCGGCATGTTCATCACGTCAGCGCCCAGCCGCAATCCCGCGACCTCGAAGGACGCCAGCGTTCGGGTCGAGTTCTCGAAGAACATGTTGATCTGGGTGAGCCCCTGCAGGGCCTGGGCGTGCTTGTCGGCCGAGCGGTTCAGTTCGGCATAATGCTGGGCCAGGTCGAGGATCGTCGTGATCTCGGGCGGGGACAGCTGCTCGATCCCCAGAAGATGCCGGTGGCGGAAGGTCATGGGCCGCGTCCTTGTCCTGTCGCCGAAGGGTATAGGTGGCCGGGACGGGCCGAACAAGGCAGCCGACGCGCGCGCGGCTGAACGCGCGCCGGGATATTTATGAGAACAAAGATGGGGGCTTGGGCGAAGGGCCCCGAAGCGATCGCCTCGGGGCCGTTCCGGGGCGTCAGTGCACCACAGCGTCGTCGGGCTTGGCGCGGTTCGAGCTGCTGATGCGGTCGCCCACGATCAGCCCGTCGGCGCCCGCGCTCACATGGATCGTGGCGCCGTCGGTCACGTCGCCCGCCAGGATCATCTCGGCCAGCTGGTCCTGCAGGCTGCGCTGGATCACCCGCTTCAGCGGCCGCGCACCGAAGACCGGGTCGTAGCCTTCGTCGGCCAGCCACTTGCGCGCCGCGTCGTTCAGATCGAGCTTGATCTTGCGCTGCGCCAGCCTCCGCTCCAGCCGGTCGAGCTGGATATCGACGATTCCGTTCATGTCCTCGCGCGTCAGGCGGTCGAAGATCACCGTCTCGTCCAGGCGGTTCAGGAATTCAGGGCGGAAATGGCCGCGCACCGCATCCATCACGTCCCGCCGGGCCTGCGCCGGATCCGCGCCGTCGGGCAGTTGCGACAGCGCCTGCGACCCGAGGTTCGAGGTCAGCACGATGAGCGTCTGCTTGAAGTCCACGTGACGCCCCTGACCGTCGGTCAGAACGCCGTCGTCCAGAACCTGCAGCAGCACGTTGAACACGTCCGGATGCGCCTTTTCGACCTCGTCGAACAGCAGCACCTGGTAGGGGCGGCGCCGCACGGCTTCGGTCAGCACACCGCCTTCGTCGTAGCCCACGTAGCCCGGAGGCGCGCCGATCAGGCGGGCGACCGCGTGCTTTTCCATGAACTCGGACATGTCGATGCGCACCATGGCCTGGTCGTCGTCGAACAGGTATTCCGCGACGGCCTTGGTGAGCTCGGTCTTGCCGACGCCGGTGGGGCCGAGGAACAGGAAGCTGCCCAGGGGGCGGTTTTCGTCGTTCAGCCCCGCGCGCGCCCGGCGCACCGCGTTGGACACGGCCGTGACGGCCGTGCGCTGGCCGATGATCCGCTTGCCCAGCTCTTCTTCCATCTTCAGCAGCTTCTCGCGCTCGCCTTCCAGCATCTTCGAGGTCGGGATGCCGGTCCAGCGTTCGACCACTTGCGCGATCTGCTCGGGGCGCACGGCCTCTTCGACCATCAGCGTGTCCTCGCGGTCCTCGGCCTCGCCCAGGTCCTTTTCCAGCTGCGGGATGATGCCGTAGGACAGCTCACCGGCGCGGGCCAGGTTGCCCTCGCGCTTGGCGATGTCCAGCTCGGCGCGGGCGCGGTCCAGCTTTTCCTTCAGCTCGCGCGCGCCTTCCAGCTTGTCGCGCTCGGCCTGCCACTTGGCGGTCATCTCGTCCGCGCGCTCCTGCAGGTCGGCCAGCTCACGCTCGAGGTTCTCCAGCCGGTCCTTCGATGCCTGGTCGTCCTCTTTCCGCAAAGCCTCGGCTTCGATCTGCTTTTGCAGGATGTCACGGTCCAGCGCGTCCAGCTCCTCGGGCTTGCTGTCCACTTCCATGCGCAGGCGCGACGCGGCCTCGTCCATCAGGTCGATGGCCTTGTCGGGCAGGAAGCGGTCGGTGATGTAGCGGTGCGACA
The DNA here is from genome assembly GCF_016412875.1 of Palleronia pontilimi. GTDB lineage: Bacteria > Pseudomonadota > Alphaproteobacteria > Rhodobacterales > Rhodobacteraceae > Palleronia > Palleronia pontilimi. The sequence continues at coordinate 246,745 of NZ_JAEKPD010000001.1, forward strand.
GGGTCGCGGCGGCCACCAGGGCGGCATCGCTGATCCGCACGCCGTGGTGCAGTTCGTACTTTTCCTTGATGCCGCGCAGGATCGACACGGTGTCGGCCTCGGTCGGCTCTTCCACCAGCAGGGGCTGGAACCGCCGGGCCAGGGCCGCGTCCTTTTCCACGTGCTTGCGGTATTCGTCCAACGTGGTGGCACCGACGCAATGCAGCTCGCCCCGGGCCAGCGCGGGTTTCAGCAGGTTCGACGCATCCATGGCGCCGTCGGCCTTGCCCGCGCCCACCAGCGTATGCATCTCGTCGATGAACAGGATGATTTCGCCCGCGGCCGCGGTGACTTCCGACAGCACGGCCTTCAGCCGCTCTTCGAAGTCACCGCGGTATTTCGCACCGGCGATCAGCGCGCCCATGTCGAGCGCCAGAAGACGCTTGTTGCGCAGGCTTTCGGGCACGTCGCCGTTGACGATACGCAGCGCGAGTCCTTCGGCGATGGCGGTCTTGCCGACGCCGGGCTCACCGATCAGGACGGGGTTGTTCTTGGTGCGGCGGCTCAGGACCTGCATGGTGCGCCGGATCTCGTCGTCGCGGCCGATGATCGGGTCGATCCGGCCTTCGCGCGCCCGCTCGGTCAGGTCCATGCTGTACTTCTTCAGCGCGTCGTATCCTTCCTCGGCCGACGCGGTGTCGGCGGTGCGGCCCTTGCGGATGTCGTTGATCGCGGCGTTCAGCGCCTGGGCGTTCACGCCACCGGCATCCAGCGCGTCCTTGGCCTTGGACTTCACCATGGCCAGCGCGCACAGGATCCGCTCGACCGGGGTGAAGCTGTCGCCCGCCTTCTTGGCCAGCTGCTGCGCCTGGTCCAGGACCTTGGCGACGGACTGGTCCATGTAGATCTGCGCGCCGTCACCCGACACCTTGGGCAGCTTGCCCAGGCTCAGGGTCAGCTGTTCGGTGACGCGGGCCGAATTGCCGCCCGCCGCGTTGATCAGGTTGCTGGCCAGTCCCTGGTCGTCGTCAAGAAGTGCCTTCAGTAGATGTTCGGGGACAAGGCGCTGGTGGCCTTCGCGCATGGCGATGGTCTGGGCCGCCTGGATGAAACCGCGCGCGCGTTCGGTGAACTGCTCCAAGTTCATGTGTCTTCTCCTGTCATAAGCGCCTCATGGATCGCTGCCCGGAAAGCGGCGCAGCGCGGGTCGGAGGCCTTCGTTCACACAGATGGGAAGCAGCAGCCGCACGATCAAGAGACGACTGTGCCAGAATGTCACAGCTTGGCCGCAGATTTCGCGGAACTTATCCACAGGTCTTAAGTTTGGTTGACAATGCGGAATCGAACCGCACCCGAGCAGTATGGAGGTCCCGAAAATGGGCATCCCACACGTGACAGACGTGATCTACGACGCCCGCGCGCGGAAATTCCGCGGGCAGATCAGGCTTTCTCACACTGACTTATCCGCAGCGATTCGCGTCGCAGCGCCGGGGCTTCAGGCTTGGAGCCACGCCCGAATCGTCGACGCTCTGATCGGCGAAGGCGCCCGCTACGTCAAAAGGAAGGGTTTGATATGATCGTTCTCGACAGCAAGATCGGTGACGTTCACCGGGACCGCGACTTCGGCCGCGTGGAAGCGAACGTCACCCTTTGGATAAAGCGCCCCGGCCAGCCGGTGCGCCCCGCCACGATCCGCACCAACGTCCCGGTGCGGGGACATGACCCGTTGCGCCTGCGCCTGATCCAGGATGCGGCACGGCTGGTCGACCGTATCGTCACAACGCCCGCCGTTTTGCCACGGGTGGCCTAGCCTGACGATATCGCTCCGGCCCGTCCCGGCCGGAGCACCTGCCTCGAAGACCAACTTCAAGGTGCCACGCTGCATACAGCGCGGCACCTTTTTTCTTGGCGATTATCGTATCGCGATCAGTCGGCGATCGTCTGGCCGTCGCGACCTTCGGGACCCGAAGGCGTCGGCACGAAGCCCGAGCCGCCGTCATCCGTATCGCGCACCACCTCTTGGCCGTCTTCCGGGTTCAACTCGACCTGGGTGTCGCGGCCAGCGGGCAGGTCCGCGTCGCTGGCGTTTTCGACCCCGTCCCCTGCGACACCGTCGCCCCCGTTCTGCTCGATCAGGAACGCGTCCGAGCCTTCGGCCGTAGCCGCCTGGCTTTGGGTTCCGTCGGTGCCGGTGCCGTTCGACGCGCCGTCTTGCTCGGTCGACATCTCGGCGTCGGCGTTCCCGTTCGTCTCCGTGCCACCTTCCGCGTCGCGCACCACACCTTCGCCGTCCGTTCCAGCGGTCGTCTCGTCGGCGTCCGTCTCGCCCTCGGTCTGCGCGTCGGGGCCGTCGTCCGCCATCTCGGCGGGCGGCACGCTGTCTTCGCCGGGCGCTGCGGGGGTCACGTCATCCAGTTGATCGGTAATGCCTTCCATCGTCTCGTCGGCCTCGCCTTCCGGCCTCGTCCCGGCACCCGTGGGCCGCGCCTCGACATCGTCATCGGCGATGATCGTCGCCTCGTTGGGGATCTCTTCGGAGCTCAGCGTGAAGGTGATCGCCAGGGCTGCCACCACGAGGGCCGCAACGATGAAAAGAGGCCCCAGGATATTTCCTGCGCCTTTGGCTGAATTTGCCATGGTGTTCTCCTTGAATGTCACCGTGGCAACGGGTTGCGTCCACATGGGTTCCCGCAGCTTGCCATCCCCGCGTCAATCCGCCACGAAGCGGACATCCACGAAAGGACGCCGCCCCCGTGACCGATACCCGCCTGATCGTCGCCCTCGATGTGCCCCACGCCGTTGCGGGGCTGGAGCTTGCGGCCCGTATCGGACCGGATGTGGGCTTCTACAAGATCGGCTTGGGCATGCTCACCGGCGGCGGCCTGGCCCTGGCGCAAGAGCTGAAAGGCGAGCACGGGAAGCGGATCTTCCTGGACATGAAGCTGTTCGATATCGGCGCAACGGTCGAGGCCGCCGTGCGCGGCCTGGCGCAGTTCGACCTGGATTTCCTGACCGTCCATGGCGACCCGCACGTGGTCCGCGCCGCGATGGAGGGCGCTGCGGGATCGGACCTGAAGATCCTGGCGGTCACGATCCTGACGTCGCTGGACCGCGCCGACCTGGATGCCGGGCTGATGCGGGCGGGCGCCATGGACCAGATGGTGCTGGACCGCGCCGCCGCGGCGTTCGACGCGGGCGCGGACGGCGTCATCGCCTCGCCCCACGAAGCCGCGCAAATCCGCGCGCTGCCGGATGCCGAAGGCCGCCTGATCGTGACCCCGGGCGTGCGTCCCGCAGGCAGCGACGCAGACGATCAGAAACGCATCGCGACCCCGGCCGCCGCGATTTCCGCCGGGGCCGATCACATCGTGGTCGGCCGACCGATCTGGCAGCACGCAGATCCCGCGGCCGCCGCGCGTGCGATCTTGGACACGCTGCCGCGCCAATAGGCTGGACGCGCGCGGCGCGGGCTTTTACACCTGCCCCCGAGCGGTCCCGTGGCTCAACTGGATAGAGCAGCCCCCTCCTAAGGGGCAGGTTGCAGGTTCGAATCCTGCCGGGATCACCAGTCTCAGCCGTCGCGTGACAGGTAATCGGCCAGGACCGCCTCGCAGCCGCGATCCCAAAGGTCCGACAGCGCCGCCGTGAATGCGTCCGCGAAGCGCCGGTCCGATGCCAGCTTGCCGTAATATTGCGACTGCTCCAGCCAGGCCATCGGGTTGTCTTTCGCCGCCAGCGCGACCTTGTTCAGCGCATCCCAGTTCGGATCGTTCGGCTCGATCCGGCTGCCATCCGCGCGCGTGCCCCCGCACATCCGCGCCCACAGGGCTTCGACCAGCGCCAGCCCCGCGATCGGGGTGTTCGCCTGCACCGCGTCGCGCACGGTGGGCAACAGGAAGCCGGGATGCCGCGACGCGCCGTCGAAGGCCACCCGCCGCACCGTGTCGCGGATCTTGGGATTGGCAAACCGCGTCGAGATCAGGTCGATATAGTCCTGCGCGCTCATGCCCGGCACCGCGTCCACGTGGGGCGCGACCTCGTCGCTCAGGACTTTGCGGAAGAACGGGCCGATCAGGGGGTGCTCCATGCAGCCGTGGATCGTCTCGACGCCCAGGATTTCGCCCGGCGTCGCCAGCACCTGGTGGCCCGCGTTCAGCAGCCGCAGCTTCATCGATTCGTAGGTATGCACGTCATCGGTCATCGTCGCGCCGACCTCTTCCCAGGGCGGTCGCCCGGCGCAGAAGTCGTCCTGGATCACCCATTGGCGGAAATTCTCGTGCGTGACGGGCGCCGCGTCGTCGATGCCCAATTCCTTGACCTTCGCGATCTCGGACGGGCCGGTGGCGGGCACGATGCAATCGACCATCGCGTTCGGGAAACTGACTTTCGCGTCGATCCAGTCGGCCAGGTCCGCATCCGACAGCCGCGCCAGGGACACCACGGTATCGCGCGCGATATCGCCATTGCCCTGCAGGTTGTCGCAGCTTTGCACGGTGAAGGGCCCGGTGCCTGCCGCCCGCCGGGCCTTCTGCGCCGCGATGATCGCGCCGAACGCCGTGCGCGGGGCATCGGGGTTCGTGGCATCGTGGCGGATGTCGTCATGGTCGGCGGCAAAGCTGCCATCGGACGGATCGCGGTAATAGCCGCCTTCGGTGACCGTCAGCGACACGATGCGGATGGCGGGATCGGACATCTGCGCGATGAGCGGGCCGTTGCCCTCTTCCACCGGGACGAAGTCGATCATGCTGCCGGTCACCTCGGCACTGATCCCCTTGGGGTCCAGCTCGATCAGCGTCGTCAGGCAGTCCTGGGCCAGAAGCCGCTCGCGCATCTGCGCGTCGGGCGCGCGCACGCCCGCGCCGACGATCGCCCAGTCCAAGGCCTTGCCCTGCTGCATCAGCCGATGCAGGTACCACGCCTGGTGCGCGCGGTGAAAATTGCCCAGCCCGATATGCACGATTCCGGGCGTCAGCGTCGCACGGTCGTAGCGCGGCCGCTCGATGCCCTCGGGCAGATCGCTCAAGGTGTCGTTGCTCAGCTTCATCGCCCGGTCCCCGCTGTCAGCTCATCCATTGTCCGCCATCGACATTGTAGGTCTGCGCGACGATGTATTCCGCCTCGTCCGAGGCCAGGAAGATCGCCATGCCGGTCAGATCCTCGGCGGTGCCCATGCGCCCGTAGGGGACGGCCTCGCCCACCTCGCGCTTCTTCTGGCCCGGCTTCTTGCCTTCGTACTTGGCGAAGAACGCGTCCACGCCGTCCCAATGCTCGCCATCCACCACGCCGGGCGAGATCGCGTTCACGTTGATGTCGTGCTTGATCAGGTTCAGCCCCGCCGATTGCGTGAGCGAGATCACGGCCGCCTTGGTCGCGCAATAGACAGCCACCAGCGGCTCGCCGCGCCGTCCGGCCTGGGACGCCATGTTGATGATCCGGCCGCGCACGCCGTGATCGATCATGTGCTTCGCCACGGCCTGCATCGTGAAGAGCGTCCCCGACACGTTGATGTCAAAGGCGCGCTGGTAATCGTCGCGCGTGATCTCGACGATGGGGGCGGCGGTGAAGATGGCGGCGTTGTTCACCAGTATGTCGATCTGGCCCAGTTGCGCGACCGTCTTCGCCACCGCATCGTCGATGCTGGCCTGGTCGGTCACGTCCATCCGCACGGCGAAGGCGCCGATCTCGTCCGCGGTTTCCTGCGCGCGGTCGATGTCGATATCGCCGATCGCCACGCGGGCACCTTCGCGGAGATAGGCTTCGGCGAAGGCGCGGCCGATCCCCCGCGCCGCACCGGTGATGAGCGCGGTTTTCCCGTCCAGCCGCTTCATGCGATGCGCAGGCCGTCGGGCCCGAAGCGGTGCAGGTGCTCGGATACGGGTTCCAGGTGGATCGTGTCGCCGTGGCGCATGTTGACCTCGCCGCCCGCGCGGACGGTCATCGGCTCGTCCAGCCCGTCGACCTTCACGTGGAAGAACGTGTCGGACCCCAGGTGCTCGGACACCAGCACCTTGCCGGTGAAGGTGCCGCCGCTTTCGACGATCTTCAGGTGCTCGGGCCGGATGCCGATATGCGTCGCGTCATGGGCCTTCGCGCGCTCGCCGTCGATCAGGTTCATCTTGGGCGAGCCGATGAAGCCCGCCACGAACAGGTTGCGCGGGTTCTTGTACAGCTCCAAGGGCGAGCCGACCTGCTCGACGATGCCCGCGCGCAGAACCACGATCTTGTCGGCCATGGTCATGGCCTCGACCTGGTCGTGGGTGACGTAGATCATCGTGGTCTTCAGCCGCTCGTGCAGCTCGGAAATCTCCAGCCGCATCCCCACGCGCAGGGCGGCGTCCAGGTTCGACAGCGGCTCGTCGAACAGGAACGCGGCGGGTTCGCGCACGATGGCGCGGCCGATGGCGACGCGCTGGCGCTGGCCGCCCGACAGCTGTCCGGGTCGGCGATCCAGGTAGTCGGTCAGGTTCAGCGCGTCGGCCGCCTTCTTGATGCGCGCGTCCTGCTCTTCCTGGCTGAGCCCCGCCATCTTCATCGGAAACGCGATGTTCTTGCGCACCGTCATGTGCGGGTAAAGCGCGTAGCTCTGGAACACCATCGCCAGGCCCCGCTTGGCGGGCGGCAGGTCGGTGGCGGGCTTGCCGTCGATGCGGATCTCGCCCGCGCTCACGTCTTCCAGCCCCGCGATCAGGCGCAGCAGCGTGGACTTGCCGCAGCCCGACGGGCCGACGAAGACCGTGAATTCGCCGTCTTCGATGGTCAGGTCCAGCGGCGGGATGACTTCGACATCGCCGAATCGCTTGACCACTTTGTCCAATGTGATGCGTCCCATGAGATCGCTCCTTATTTGACGGCGCCGAAGGTCAGGCCTCGGACGAGTTGTTTCTGGCTGAACCAGCCCAGGATCAGGATCGGCGCGATGGCCATGGTCGAGGCCGCGCTGAGCTTGGCGTAGAACAGGCCCTCGGGGCTGGAATAGCTGGCGATGAAGGCGGTCAGCGGCGCGGCGCTCGCGGCGGTCAGGTTCAGCGTCCAGAACGCTTCGTTCCAGGCCAGGATCACGTTCAGCAGCACCGTGGACGCGATGCCCGGGATGGCCATGGGCGTCAGCACGTAGAGAAGCTCTTCCTTCAGCCCGGCGCCATCCATGCGCGCGGCTTCCAGGATCTCACCCGGGATTTCCTTGAAATAGGTGTAGAGCATCCAGACGATGATCGGCAGGTTCACCAGCATCAGCACGATGGTCAGGCCGATGCGGGTGTCCAGCAGGCCCAGCTGGATGAAGATCAGGTACATCGGATAGAGCACGCCCACGGCGGGCAGCATCTTGGTGGACAGCATCCACAGCAGGATGTCCTTGGTCCAGCGCGACGGCACGAAGGCCATGGCCCAGGCGGCGGGCACCGCGATGATGATCCCCAGCAGGGTCGAGCCGCCCGCGATGATGACCGAGTTCCACAGGAACCGCATGTAGTCCGAGCGTTCCTGCACCACCGAATAATTCTCGGTCGTCCAGTCGAAGAACAGGAACACGGGCGGATCGGCGATCGCGGTGGCCTCCGTCTTGAAGCTGGTCAGGAAGGTCCACAGGATCGGGAAGAAGATCAGCAGACCGACGGCCCAGGCGGCGACGGTGGTCAGGGTCTTGCGGCGGGTGGATACGGCGCGTGCCATGCTCGGTCCCTCCTCAGGTGTCCAGGTTCTTGCCGACGATCCGCATCAGGAAGATCGCCACGATATTGGCCAGGATGATGGCATAGACACCCCCGGCCGAGCCGAGCCCCACGTTCTGGCTTTCCAGCACGCGCTGGTAGATCAGGTAGGTCAGCGTCCGGGTGCCGAAGCTGCCCTGGGTGGTCACGAAGATCTCGGCGAAGATGGCCAGCAGGAAGATCGTCTGGATCAGCAGCACGACCGTGATGGCGCGGCTCAGGTGGGGCAGGATGATGTGCCAGAACCGCTTGAGCGGCGGCGCGCCGTCCATCTCGGCGGCCTCCAGCTGCTCGCTGTCCAGGGACTGGGTGGCGGTCAGCAGAATCAGCGTGGCGAAGGGCAGCCATTGCCAAGACACGATCAGGATAATCGAGAACAGCGGCGCCTCGGACAGCCACGACACGGGCTCGGCCCCGAAGAACCTCCATAGATGCGCGAAGAGGCCGTTCACGGGATCCATGAACATGTTCTTCCAGACCAGCGCCGACACGGTGGGCATGACGAAGAAGGGCGCGATCACCAGGATCCGCACGACGCCCTGGCCCCAGAACGGCTGGTCCAGAAGCAGCGCCAGCAGGACGCCGAAGAAGATCGTGATTACCAGCACGCCGCCCACGATGACCAGCGTGGCATAGACCGATGGCCAGAAGGCCGAGCTGGTGACGAAGCGGGCGTAGTTGTCGAAACCCGTCCATCCCAGGTCGCCGCCCCTGAGCGGCAGGTAATTCTTGAAAGAAAACCACAAGGTCATCGTCAGCGGAACAAGCATCCAGGCCAGAAGCACGATAACGGCGGGCGCCATCATCAGGCGGGCGGCGGATCGGGAATGCTGGGTGGACATGCGATGTTCCTTTCCTGGGCACACGGGCCGTGCCGCGCGCGGACAAGGTGGTGTCGTGGGTCGCTTGAAGGGATCGGGGGACCCCAAGGCCCCCCGATCGTATCAGTCCCGGCTCAGTAGCCGGCCGCTTCCATTTCGTCGGCGACCAGCGTCTGGGCTTTCTGCAACGCCTCTTCGGGCGACTGCTGGCCGGCCAGCATGGCCGAGAATTCCTGGCCCGCCGACGTGCCGATACCGGCCCATTCGGGGATCGCGACATACTGGATGCCCACATAGGGCACGTCATCCACGGTCGGATTGTTGGGATCGGCCGCGTTGATCGACTGCAGCGTCATCTCGGCGAACGGCACGTCCTGATAGTTCTCGTTCTCGTAGAGCGAGGTGCGCGAGCCCGGCGGGACGTTGGCCCAGCCTTCGTTCTCGGCCACCAGCTCCAGGTAGTCCTTGGACGTGGCCCAGGCGACGAACTTCTTGGCCGCATCCTTGGCGTCCGAGCCTGCCGGTACGGCCAGGGCCCAGGCCCAGAGCCAGTTGGCGCGCTTGCCCTTGCCCGTGTCCGGCGCCAGCGCGAAGCCCACGCTGTCGGCGACCGTCGAGTCGTTGGGGTTGGTCACGAAGGACGCCGCGACGGTGGCGTCGATCCACATGCCGCACTTGCCCTGCTGGAACAGCGCCAGGTTTTCGTTGAAACCGTTGGTCGACGCGCCCGGGGGGCCGTAATTGGTCATCAGGTCGTAGTAGAAGTTGATCGCTTCCGACCATTCGCGGCTGTCGAGCTGCGGCTCCCAGTCCTCGTTGAACCAGCGCGCGCCGAAGCTGTTGGCCACGGTGGTCAGGAACGCCATGTTCTCGCCCCAGCCGGCCTTGCCGCGCAGGCAGATGCCGTAGATTTCGTTGTCCTTGTCGGTCATCGCCTCGGCGGCCTCGGCGATGAATTCCCAGGTGGGCTCGTCCGGCATTTCCAGACCGGCCTGCTCCATCAGGTCGGTGCGGTACATGACCATGGACGATTCGCCGTAGAACGGCGCGGCATAGAGCGTGTCTTCGTAGCTCAGGCCTGCGCGCATGGCGGGCAGGATGTCATCGACGTCGTAATCCTCGCCCATGTCCTCGAGCGGGACCAGCCAGCCCTGCGCGGCCCAGATCGGTGTTTCGTACATGCCGATGGTCATCACGTCGAACTGACCGCCATTGGCGGCGATGTCCTGGGTGACGCGCTGGCGCAGCACGTTCTCTTCCAGCGTGACCCATTCCAGCTCGATGTCGGGATTCGCGGACGTGAAATCGTCGGTCAGACCCTGCATGCGGATCATGTCGCCGTTGTTGACGGTCGCGATAGTGATGGTCTCGGCGGTGGCGCCTGTGGCGGTCAGCAGCGCAAGCGCGCTTGCCGCACAAAGTGCGTTCTTTAGGGGCATCCGATTTCCTCCCTGTTGGATGTATCTTGATCATGAGTGATCCGTGACGTTCCGTCAACAGAAGTTTTACGCGCGGAAACTATTGACGCGCGTCAAGCCGAGGCGCGCAGGATCAATCGCGCCGGGACCAGCCGTTCGAACCGCCCCCCAAGGGAGCCGTCGGACTGGATCAGCTTCAGCAACGTCTCGACCGCCAGCCGCGACACGGCGTCGTAATCATGCGCCGCCGTGGTCAGGGGCGGGCAGGTGAAGCGCGCGTAGGGATGGTCATCGTGCGACGCCACGCGCAGGTCGAAGCCCGGACCGTGACCGACGCGCACGCCTTTTTCGAAACACGCCGCAAGAAAGCCGATGGCCAGGCGATCGTTGCTGCACAGAACCGTGCGCGTCGGCAGCGCGTCCTTAGCCAGAAGCCGCAAGGCGCCCTGGCGCCCGATCTCCTCGAAAGCCCAGCCAGAGCCCGCGACGCTCAGGACATGCGGCTCAAGCCCCAGCGCGCCCATCTTCGCCAGATAGGCATCGCGCCGCCGGATCGCGTTGGGATTGGCGGGTTCGGCCATCTCGAAAAAGCAGGGCGCATCGCCGGTACGATGCAGGTAATCCACCGTCTGGTTCACGAAACTGGCGTTGTCCGAGCCGATGAACGCTTCGCCCACGCCTTCGATATTGCTGTCGAACAGGATGGTTGGCACATCGCGGCAGAAGTCTTCGATCGTCTTGCGATCAGAACTGCGTCGCCCCAGGGGCGCCAGAAGGACACCCGCGGGTTTCATGGCACGCAGGTTGTTCAGAATGTCGTTTTCCAGGTCGGCCTTGCCATGTGCGCTGAACAGCGACGGGTGAAACCCGGCCTCGATGCAGCGTTCCTCGATGTTGCGGGCGATCTCGGCAAAGAAGGGATCGGCGAGGTAGGGGACCACGATGCCGACATTCTTGGTCAGCTTGCGGTTCTGGTTCACCGCGAACATGTTGGGCCGGTAGTCGTAGGTCTTCAGCGCCGCCTCGATGCGCGCGCGCGTCGACGGCCGCACCGAATCGGGATCGTTGAAATACTTGGAAAGCGTTGGCCGCGAGATGCCGCTGGCGGTCGCGAACTCTTCCATGTTGCGCAGTTTGATGTGCTTCATAGCCGTTGCGCCGCCCTTCCGCGTCGATCTTCGCGATTGTTCCCCCAAAATCTTTACGCGCGGAAACACAATAGAGGATCGCGGGCAAGTTTCGCAAGCTGTCGTGACAAAAAAGGCGGATGCCGGGTGGCATCCGCCTGTTTTCGGTCGACCGGCGCGGCCTGTCCGTGGCGCTCAGTAATCGGCGACGAGCTGGATCAGCTTGCGGTGGTCGGCGTCGAAGTTACGGATGCCTTCGGCCAGCTTTTCGGTCGCCATGGCGTCCGAGTTCATTTCCCAGCGGAACTTGGGCTCGTCCATCTCGATCCGCGCGGCGCCGCTGGCATTGTCGGGCGACAGTTTCCGCTCGAGCGGGGCCTCTTCGCTGTCGAGCTCGTCCAGCAGCTTGGGCGCAATGGTCAGGTTATCGCAGCCCGCCAGCGCCTTGATCTGGCCGGTATTGCGGAACGACGCGCCCATGACGACCGTGCCGATCCCGTTCGACTTGTAGTAGTCGTAGATCTCGCGAACCGACGCGACACCCGGATCTTCCTCGGGGGCGTAGTTGTCGACGCCGTTCTTCGCCTTGTACCAGTCGGTGATCCGCCCGACGAAAGGCGAGATCAGGAAGGCATTGGCATCCGCACAGGCCACCGCCTGCGCCTTGGCGAAGAGCAGCGTCAGGTTGCAGTCGATGCCTTCGCCCTGCAGGATTTCGCAGGCGCGGATGCCTTCCCAGGTCGAGGCCAGCTTGATCAGGATGCGGTCCTTGCCGATCCCCCGTGCGGCGTAATCCTCGATGATCGCCCGCGCCCGGGTGACGGACGCGTCCGTATCGAAGGACAGCCTGGCATCCACCTCGGTCGAGACGCGCCCGGGCACCAGCTCGGTCAGCTGCGCGCCGACGGCGACCGTCAGGGTGGCGGTGATCTCGTCGGGCGACAGGCCGTTCTTGCGGCCCTTTTCGATCTCGCGGGCGATCAGGTCCTTCGACGCATCGTCCTTCAGCGCGCCCAGCACCAGTGACGGGTTGGTGGTGCAGTCGACGGGCTTGTATTTCTTCACCGAAGCGACCTCGCCCGTGTCGGCGACGACGGTCGTCATGTCACGCAATTGGTCCAAAACGCTGGTCATTGTCTGATCCTCCCCAAGGTTCGCATTGCCATTGATATAGCAGGTCGGACGCGGATTTCCCACGCCCCGCCGGGGATTTGGAGCGATCACTGGCTTCGTAGGACCGGCGCAAGGTGGGGCTCCGCCCGTTCGCGCCTCGATCGCTCCACCGGAGCGATCACCGGCTGCGCCGGACCGGCGCACGGTGGGGCTCCGCCCGTTCGCGCCTCGATCGCTCCACCGGAGCGCTCACCGGCTGCGCCGGACCGGCGCAAGGTGGGGCTCCGCCCGCTCGCGCCTTGATCGCTCCACCGGAGCGATCACCGGCTGCGCCGGACCGGCGCAAGGTGGGGCTCCGCCCGTTCGCGCCTTGATCGCTCCACCGGAGCGATCACCGGCTGCGCCGGACCGGCGCAAGGTGGGGCTCCGCCCGCTCGCGCCTTGATCGCTCCACCGGCGCGATCACCGGCTGCGCCGGACCGGCGCAAGGTGGGGCTCCGCCCGCTCGCGCCTTGATCGCTCCACCGGAGCGATCACCGGCTGCGCCGGACCGGCGCTCACACCATGCGGATGACGTCCTTGTCGATCGACAGCATGTAGCCGCGCCGCGCGATGGTCTTGACCAGCAATTCGCTGACCATCTGGTTGCCCAGCGCATCGCGCAAGCGCTTGATCCGGGTCGCACCCGCCGCCTCGTCGCAATCGACCGCGCGACGGCCCGATACCATCGCTTCCAGCTCGGCGCCCGACAGCACATCATCGTCCATGCGCGCCTCGGCCAGAACGCTCAGCGTTTCGATCGCGGCCTCGGTCAGCGCGAATTCCATGTTGTTCAGGTATACCGTCCGCTCTTCGCGGCTGATCAGCAGCGACGACACCTTGATGCCCGCGCGCTCGATCTCGCCCATGCGGCGGTTCAGCGCCACGATCATCACCAGGAAGATCAACGCGGCGATCAACAGCGCCGTGGCGAAGATCAAGAGCACGAAGATGATGACCCGGTAACTGGTCAGCACCTCGGAAAATGCGGTGCCCGACTGGGCCAGGATCTCGAGAAGGCGGATGTTTTCGCCCGAGATCAGATCGGAATTCTCGACGAAGATCCGCTCGACCCGCGCGTTGAACGCATTCGCGTCGGGCAGGCTGAGAAACAGGAAGACCGCCGCGACGGCCAGGATGACCACGATCGCGACGGTCCCCAGGACCGCGACACGCCCCGCCTGCCGACTGTCAGTAGCGGAGGTAATACGTGCCAGCATCCGACTTCCTTTTCTCAGCGTCCGCCTTGTCAAACACGTCCATGACGGTCAGAAGTTCCCACCCCTCGGCGGCGATGCGCGCCGCGACGGCGGCGGCGGGCGCTTCGCATTCGGCATCACTGAGTTCGATGACCCCGTAATGCAGCTTCAGCGGATTGGTGCGCTTGGCCTTGTAATCGGCGAAGCAGGCGGCTTGGGCGGCCGAGCCCAACGTCAGGGCCAGCAGCGACAGGGCGAGAGTGCGGGATAATGCGGTCACGGGGCGCAACGCCTTTTCTTTGAAGGGAAATCGAGTGGCCCCAATCTGACCACACGGTCGTTGATATACAATGACCACGCGCCGAATTCATCCCGTTATCGGATGGCAGCGCGTCGATATTGCCTGTCCCGGCATCCCGGCCCCAAATCCGATCCATCGCAAGGCAGCCCGCCTGTCCCATGACACTGACTTCGGAGGAGCCACCCATGATCCGCCTGATATCGACCGCCCTGCTCTCGGCCACGCTGGCCCTGTCCCCCATCGCACCTGCCCAGGCGCAGATGTCCAATGACGAGCTGACCAAGATCCTTCTGGGGGCCGCAGCCGTCGGCGCCATCGGGCTGGCCATCGACAAGGCGAAGGACCGCAAGGAAGAGAAGGCGCGCAAGGCGCGCGAAACCTTGCGGAACGCGAAGAACAAGAACGTCGCCGCGCCGGTCCGCGACGGACGGGGCGGCCGCTCGCGCGCCCTGCCCGCGCGCTGCGTGGATATCGTCGAAGGCCCCCGCGGCGGCATCCGCCAGGTGTTGAGCAAGCGCTGCCTGAAGGACACCACCAACGCGGTGCGCCACCTGCCCCACCGCTGCGAGCGCGACGTCTACGCCTTCGGCCGCTACCGCACGGTCTACGGCACGCGCTGCCTTGAAAGATACGGATGGACGGTGGCGCGGCACCGCTGAGTGCGACCCCGTCTTCACGGTCTGCCGGAATAAATCTCCGCACATCTTGGCCCGGCAGGCCGTGACAAGGGGCAGGGATCCCTTCGCTAACCACGAAGGACCCTGCCCCGCCTTATGTTCGGACCGGCGCTCTGCGTGGCGGGTGCCGGTCTTCAGGTATTTGCAGACCGGTGAAACAGCGGACTTGCGCGAGACAGGCGAACGCGGGACACACCTGACATGCCGGATTTTTCCTTCGAGACCGCCGCGCGCGCCCGTGGCGCGACCCTGATCGCAGGCGTCGACGAGGTGGGCCGCGGCCCCTGGGCCGGGCCGGTGATCGCGGCCGCCGTCATGCTTGAGCCGGGTGCGATCCCGCCGGGACTGAACGACAGCAAGAAGCTGACGCCCAAGCGCCGCGACGCGCTGTTCGACATCCTGCAGGACTGCGCGCGGATCGGCGTGGGGCAGGCCAGCGTGGCCGAGATCGACGCGGTGAACATCCTTCAGGCCAGTTTCCTGGCCATGCGGCGCGCGGTCGACGCCCTGCCGATCCGTCCCGACCACCTGCTGATCGATGGCAACAAGATCCCGTCCGATCTGCCCTGCGGATCGCAGGCGATCGTGAAGGGCGACGGGCTGAGTCTGTCGATCGCCGCGGCGTCCATCATCGCGAAGGTCACGCGCGACCGGATCATGGTGACGCTGGCGCAACAGCACCCGCATTACGGGTGGGACAGCAACATGGGTTACGGCGCGCCGCAACACCAGGTGGGACTCAAAAGCCACGGTGTGACCCTACATCATAGGCGCTCATTCAAGCCCATCCACAACATCTTGTATCAAGAAAAATCCCAATAGATTGATTCGAAAAAGATTTTGACCGCGCTCACGGCGCCGATCATCCTTGCCACAACAAAACGCAAGCGCCGCAAAAGGCGTGGCACACGAGGCAGTGAAACCGGATGACGAAGACCCAAGGCGCAGCCTCGCTGCCGCTGAACCAGATTTTGCGCGGCGATTGCATCGACGCGATGGACAGCCTGCCCGCGGCCTCCATCGATCTGATCTTTGCCGATCCGCCCTACAACCTTCAGTTGAAGGGCGCGTTGCACCGCCCCGACAACAGCCAGGTCGATGCCGTCGACGACGCCTGGGACCAGTTTTCCAGCTTTTCCGCCTACGACCAGTTCACCCGGGCGTGGCTGAAGGCCGCGCGCCGTGTGCTGAAGCCCGACGGCGCGATCTGGGTGATCGGCAGCTACCACAACATCTTCCGCGTCGGCACCGCGTTGCAGGATGCGGGCTTCTGGATCCTCAACGACGTCGTCTGGCGCAAGACGAACCCCATGCCCAACTTCAAGGGCAAGCGACTGACCAACGCGCACGAGACGATGATCTGGGCGGGGCGCGACGAGGGGTCGAAATACACCTTCAACTACGACGCCCTGAAGGCGCTGAACGAGGGCGTGCAGATGCGCAGCGACTGGACGCTGCCGATCTGTTCGGGCCACGAGCGCGAAAAGGACAAGGACGGCAACAAGGCGCATCCGACGCAGAAGCCGCAAAGCCTGCTGCACCGCGTGCTGGTTGGCACGACCAGGCCCGGCGACGTGGTGCTGGACCCGTTCTTCGGCTCGGGTACCACCGGCGCCGTCGCCAAGATGCTGGGACGCGACTTCATCGGCTGCGAGCGGGACGAGAGCTACATCACGGTGGCCGAGCGGCGGCTGGCCCGCGTGCGCAAGTTGGACAAATCCGCCCTGGAAGTCACCCAGTCCAAGCGCGCCGAGCCGCGGGTTCCCTTCGGCCAGCTGGTCGAGCGCGGGATGCTGCGCCCGGGCGAGAAGCTGGTGAATGCCCGCGGCCAGATCGCCAAGGTGCGCGCCGACGGAACGCTGGTGGCAGATCAGCTGACCGGGTCGATCCACCAGGTCGGTGCCGCGCTGGACGGCGCCCCGTCCTGCAACGGCTGGACCTACTGGAGCTTCACGCGCGAGGGGCAGAAAGTGCCCATCGACATCCTCAGACAACAGATCCGCGCAGAAATGCGCTGACCGGCGTTACCGCCAGTGCTGCGGGCCAGCCGGACGTTCGCGTCCGCGCCACGCGGCACAACCTTGCCCCGCCGGATTTGATCTGGCGGGGCTTTTTTCCTTCCGTCGGAAAGGATCATCCCGGATGACCATTGGGCACATCGCTTGACGATACCCCTCCGACGCCTCACGGTTTTTTCCATGTTTCGCGCCGCCCTCCTGATCCTGCTTGCCACACCCTGCCTGGCCGCCGAGCTTCCGCCGCCGCTGGAGCAGGACGATTTCGCCAAGCACTCCGAGAGCGAAATCACCCTGGGTCAGCTGCTGTTCTACGATCCCATCCTGTCAGGCAATCGCGAGGTGTCCTGCGCCACCTGCCACCATCCGCGCTTCGCCACCGGGGATGGCCTTGCGCTGGGGGTCGGCGATGGCGGCAAGGGGCTTGGGCCAAAGCGCGTCGCCGATCCCGACAACCCGCCCGAAGCGCGGATCCCGCGCAACGCGCCGCCGCTGTTCAACCTGAGCCATCGCGGCGTGACCGTCCTGTTCCACGACGGCCGGATCGAGGTCGACGAATCCCGCCCCTCGGGCATCCGCACCCCGCTGGACGCGGACATGGAGCAAGGCTTTGCCAGCCTTCTGTCGGCGCAGACCATGTTCCCTGTGCTCAGTCCGGACGAGATGGCCGGCCATTACCAGGAAAACGAGATCGCGAAACTGGTCCGCCAGGGTCGGCTGACCGGGCCGGGCGGCGCATGGGACGCCATCGCAAGCCGCGTTGCCGCGATCCCCGAATACAAGGCGCGCTTCACGACAGCCTATCCCGCCATCGCTGATGGCAAACCGATTGGATTCACCGACATCTCGAACGCCATCGCCGCCTTCATGGCGCACGAATGGCAGGCCACCGACAGCCCCTTCGACCGATACCTGCGCGGGGAAGCCGCGCTGTCCGAAGCGCAGTCCGACGGCCTTCGGCTCTTCTACGGCGACGCCGGATGCGCGACGTGCCATGCGGGCCCGCTGCTCAGCGACATGGGCTTTCATGCCATGGGCGCGCCACAGATCGGGCCGGGAAAGGCCGCCGCTTTCGAAGACCACCAGCGCGACACCGGCCGGATGCGCGTGACCGGGCGGACCGAAGACGCCTATGCCTTCCGCACACCGATGCTGCGCAACGTGACCCGGACGGGCCCGTGGGGACACGCAGGCGCCCACGCCGATCTGCGCGCCTTCCTGCGCGACCACGCGGAGCCGCGCGCCGGCCTGGCGCGCTACGAAGATCTGCCGCCCTTGCCGCAAATGGACGGGATCGTCGACGACCGCTGGGCACTGGACAGCGACGAGCGCGCCGCGATTGCCGACGCGGCCCCCGAAGGCCGCGCCCTGACCGAGCCCGAGCTGGACGCGCTTTTGGCCTTCCTGGACGCGCTGACCGATCCCGCGTCGATCTCGGGGCGTCTCGGGGTTCCGGACAGCGTCCCCTCCGGGCTGCCCGTCGCGCGCTGATCCCCAACGAGTTTGGGGGCGCACCGCAAGGCACGCCCCCATCTTTGTTCTTCTAAATATCCATTCGCGCCGATGAAGCCGTCGCGACGCCGCCGCACTACTGCGCGGGCACGGCCTGCTTCTCGATCCCCAGCGGATGCTCCAGCTTGTCGAGCATCTCCTTCGGGCAGACCTGCACGAAGTTCGCAAGCTCGGTGTCCCAGTGCTGCAGGATGTCGGCCGCGCGGCGGCTGCCGGTCTCGGCGTGGTGCCGCTTGACCAGGCCTTCCAGCAGGCCCACCCAGTGATCCGTGGTCACGGGGCAAGTCACCAGCGTTTCGCGGTTCAGCATCACGTCCGACGCGCCCTTGGGGTCGTGCAGGAAGGCCATGCCCCCCGTCATCCCGGCCCCGAAGTTCGCGCCGATGGATCCCAGGATCACCGCGACGCCGCCGGTCATGTATTCGCACCCGTTCGAGCCGCAGCCCTCGATCACCGTGGTCGCACCCGAGTTGCGCACCGCGAAACGCTCGCCCGCGCGGCCCGCCGCGAAGAGATAACCGTCGGTGGCGCCGTAAAGCACCGTGTTGCCGATGATCGTGTTGTCGGCGGCGACCAGCGGGCTGACCATCGGCGGGCGCACCACGATGGTGCCGCCCGACAGGCCCTTGCCCACGTAGTCGTTGGCATCGCCCGACACCTCGATCTTCAGGCCGGGTGCGGCGAAGGCGCCCAGCGACTGCCCGGCGCTGCCCGTCAGCTTCACGTGCAGGTGGTCGGGCTGAAGACCGTGGTTGCGCATCCCGAACCGCTTGACCATGTGCGACGAGGTGCGCGTGCCGACCGTGCGGTGGGTGTTGCGCACCGCGTAGCTCAGCTGCATCTTCTCGCCGTCGTCCAGGAACCGCGCGGCGTCGCGCACGATCTCGGCGTCCAGCGTGTCCAGGACCGCGTTGCGGGGCTGGTCCCGGTCGTAACGGATCTTCTCGGCGCCATCGACCGTGATGAGCAGCGGGTTCAGGTCCAAATCGTCCAGATGCGCGCTGCCGCGGCTGACCTGGCTCAGCAGGTCCGCGCGACCGATCACGTCGTCCAGCGACCGCGCCCCGATCGAGGCGAGGATCTCGCGCACCTCTGTGGCGTAGAAAGTGATCAGGTTCACCACCTTCTCGGCGTTGCCGGTGAACTTGGCACGCAGCGCGGAATCCTGGGTGCAGACGCCCACGGGGCAGGTGTTGGACTGGCACTGGCGCACCATGATGCAGCCCATGGCGATCAGCGCGGCGGTGCCGATGCCGTATTCCTCGGCCCCCATCATCGCGGCCATGACGATGTCGCGGCCGGTGCGCAAGCCCCCATCGGTGCGCAGGGTCACGCGCGACCGCAGGTTGTTCATGGCCAGCACCTGGTGCGCCTCGGTCAAGCCCATCTCCCACGGCAGGCCTGCGTATTTGATCGACGTGGCGGGCGACGCACCGGTGCCGCCATTGTGCCCCGAGATCAGGATGATGTCGGCCTTGGCCTTGGCCACACCGGCGGCGATGGTGCCGACGCCCGACGACGCCACCAGCTTCACCGTCACCTTGGCGCGCGGGTTGATCTGCTTGAGGTCATAGATCAGCTGCGCCAGGTCCTCGATGCTGTAGATATCGTGGTGCGGCGGCGGCGAGATCAGCGTGACCCCCTTGGTCGAATGGCGCAGCTTGGCGATCAGGTCGGTGACCTTCATGCCGGGCAGCTGACCGCCCTCGCCGGGCTTGGCGCCCTGCGCCACCTTGATTTCCAGCTCTTCGCAGGCCAGCAGGTATTCCGCCGTGACCCCGAAACGCCCCGACGCCACCTGCTTGATCTTCGCCGACGCATTGTCGCCGTTGGGCTCGGGGGTGAAATCCTCGGGGCTTTCGCCACCCTCACCCGAATCCGACTTGGCGCCGATCCGGTTCATGGCGATGGACAGGGTCCGGTGCGCCTCGGGCGACAGCGCGCCCAGCGACATGCCCGGCGTGACGAACCGCTTGCGGATCGACGTGATCGATTCGACCTCCTCGATGGGCACGGCCTTGCCCAGCGCCTTGAAGTCCATCAGGTCGCGCAGGTGGATCGGCGGGGCCGATTGCATCTTCTTCGAATACTGCTTCCACATCTGGTAGCTGGCCTTGTTGCAGGCCATTTGCAGCATGTGCATGGACGTCGCTTCCCAGGCGTGCGTCTCGCCCGAGCGGCGCGCCTTGTAGAAGCCGCCGATGGGCAGCACGTCCTGTCCGCCGCGGAAGCCGCGGGCGTGGACCTCTTCCACCTTGCGCTGGATGCCGTTGACGCCGATGCCGGAAATCCGGGAATGCATGCCCGGGAAATACTCGGCGCACATGGCGCGGCTCAGGCCCACGGCCTCGAAGTTCAGACCGCCGCGATAGCTGGAAATCACGCTGATCCCCATCTTCGCCATGATCTTCAGAAGCCCCGCGTCGATGGCCTTGCGATAGCGCGCGACGGCTTCGGTCAGGCTGCAATCCAGCAAGCCACGCTCGACCCGGTCGGCCAAGCTGTCTTCGGCCAGATACGCGTTCACCGTGGTGGCCCCGCAGCCGATCAGCACCGCGAAGTAATGCGGATCGATGCACTCGGCCGACCGCACGTTGATCGAACAGAAGGTGCGCAGCCCCTGCTTGGTCAGCCAGCTGTGCACGGCACTGGTGGCCAGGATCATCGGCATGCCGACGCGATCCCCGGACGCACCCGCATCGGTCAGCACGATATGCCCGGTGCCCGAACGAACGGCTTCTTCCGCCTCGGCCCGGATCCGCTTCAGCCCCGCCGACAGTATGCCAAGCCCTTTACCCGCATCGAAGGTACAATCGATCTCGACGCTCGGCGCATTGAACGCCTTCACCATCCGGTCGAACTGGGCGTTGCCCACGAAGGGGCTGTCCAGGACGATGATCTCGGTCTGGGCGCTGCTTTCGTCCAGCACATTCTTGAGGTTGCCGAACCTGGTCTTCAGGCTCATCACCCGGAACTCGCGCAAGCTGTCGATGGGCGGGTTGGTGACCTGGCTGAAATTCTGCCGGAAGAAATGGCTGAGCGGGCGGTACTTTTCGCTCAGGACCGCGCTGGGCGTATCGTCGCCCATGGATGCCAGCACTTCCTTGCCGTCCTCGGCCATGGGCGCCAGGATCTGCTCGAGCTCTTCCATCGTGTAGCCGGCCGCGATCTGCCGCCGCCGCAGCTCGGATCCGCTGAAGACGGGCGCTTCCGTCACCTTGGCCAGCTCGTCGTCCAACTCGACGATCTTGCCGACCCAGTCGCCGAAGGGCTGTGCCGCGGCCAGCTTGTCCTTTATCTCGCGGTCGTGAAACAGGCCGCCTTCCTGCATGTCCACGGCCAGCATCTGGCCGGGTCCGAGCGCGCCCTTTTCCACGACATTCGCTTCGTCCATCGGGACCATTCCGGCCTCGGATCCCGCGATCACCATGCCGTCGTTCATCACGACATAGCGCATGGGGCGCAGGCCGTTGCGATCCAGGCCCGCGCAGACCCAGCGCCCGTCGGTCATGGCCAGCGCGGCCGGGCCGTCCCACGGCTCCATCACGCTGTTGCAGTAGGAATACATGTCGCGCCAGGCGTCGGGCAGCTCTTCGGCCTGCTTGGACCAGGTTTCGGGCACCAGCATGGTCTTGGCCATGGGCGCGTTGCGGCCCGCGCGCACCAAGACTTCGAAGACCGAATCCAGCGCGGCGGAATCAGACGAGCCCTGCGCCACGATGGGCTTGATGTCTTCGGCCATGTCCCCGAAGGCGGACGACGCCATGCGGATCTCGTGGCTCTTCATCCAATTCAGGTTGCCCTTCAGCGTGTTGATCTCGCCGTTATGGGCCAGCATGCGGAAGGGCTGCGCCAGCCACCACTGCGGGAACGTGTTGGTCGAATAGCGCTGGTGGTAGATGGCGAAGGCCGACTCAAAACGCTCGTCCTTCAGGTCCGGGTAGAACTCGGCCACCTGTTCGGCCAGCATCATGCCCTTGTAGATGATCGACCGGCAGGAAAACGACGCCATGTAAAGCTCGCGGATGCCCGCTGCGGCGCTGGCTTTCTCGATCCGGCGACGGATGACGTAAAGCTCGCGCTCGAAGGTCTCTTCGTCGACGCCTTTGGCGTTCGAGATCAGGATCTGCTCGATCTCGGGGCGGGTGGCATTGGCCTTTTCGCCCAGGACCGAGATGTTCACCGGCACGTGCCGCCAGCCATAGATGTAATGGCCCATGCGCAGCACTTCGGTTTCAACGATCGTCCGGCAGGTTTCCTGCGCGCCGAAATCGGTGCGCGGAAGGAACACCTGGCCCACGGCCAGCAATTCGTCGCGCAGCGTGTGGCCGGTCCGCTCGACCTGCTCGCCGAAGAACCCGAACGGGATCTGCACGTGGATCCCTGCGCCGTCGCCGGTCTTGCCGTCGGCATCCACGGCACCGCGGTGCCAGATCGCCTTCAGCGCGTCGATGCCCGCTTCGACCACCGCGCGGGACTTGCGTCCGTCGGTATTGACCACCAGGCCCACGCCGCAGGACGCGTGCTCGTCGTCGTCGCGATAAAGCGAGTTCTCGGCCATCCAGGCGCGCTTGGCCTCTTCGCGTGCCGTCCAGTCGGTGTCGAACTTGGTCATTCTCAATCTCCTGTCGTGGCGGGACCGTTTGTTGCGAAATGCGGTCCCGATCCTGCGAGCGCCTTGCGCGGCCCGCCCGTGTTCCCGACGAAGGGCACGTCCGCGCCCCTGCTTCATCTTTCCCGAAATACCTCGGGGGTCCGGGGGCTGGCCCCCGGTCCGGCGGTGCGATTACTCGGCGGCCATCGCCGTCGTGCGGCCCAGCTGTGCCAGGATCGCCTGCGCGGCCTCGCGCCCGTCGCGGATCGCCCAGACCACCAGCGACGCGCCGCGCTGGATGTCGCCGCAGGCATAGACGCCCGGCAGCGACGTCTCGTGGGTTTGGAAATCGGCCATCACCGTGCCCCAGCGTGTCACTTCCAGCCCGTCCACGCCCCAGAGCTTCGGCAGATCCTCGGGCTCGAAGCCCAGCGCCTTGATGACCAGATCGGCCTCTTCCACGTAATCGGCGCCCGAGATCACCTCGGGCATCTGGCGTCCGGTCGCATCGGGTTGGCCCAGGCGCATCTTGGACACCATCACGCCCTCGACGCTGTCACCGGTGAAGCCCTTGGGCGCGCTCAGCCACACGAACTCGACGCCCTCTTCCTCGGCGTTCTTCACCTCGCGCTGAGAGCCGGGCATGTTGTCGCGATCCCGGCGGTACAGGCACTTCACCGATTTGGCGCCCTGCCGGATCGATGTGCGCACGCAGTCCATGGCCGTGTCGCCGCCGCCGATCACGACCACGCGCTTGCCTTCCGCGTTCAGATCGCCGTTGTCGAACTCTTCCACCGCGTCGCCGAAGCTCTTGCGGTTGCTCGCGGTCAGGAAGTCGATCGCGTTCACGATCCCCTTGGCCCCCACGCCGGGCGCCTGCAGGTCGCGGGTCTTGTAGACGCCCGTCGCGATCAGCACCGCGTCATGGCCTGCGCGGATTTCTTCGAAGGTCACGTCGACGCCCACATCGGTGTTCAGCTTGAAGACCACGCCGCCCGCTTCCAGCTGGTCGATCCGCTTCATCA
This sequence comes from Palleronia pontilimi, assembly GCF_016412875.1. GTDB lineage: Bacteria > Pseudomonadota > Alphaproteobacteria > Rhodobacterales > Rhodobacteraceae > Palleronia > Palleronia pontilimi. Next base: position 270,274 of record NZ_JAEKPD010000001.1, read on the forward strand.
CGATGTCCTTTTCCAGCTTGAAGCCGGGGATGCCGTAGGTCAGCAGGCCGCCCGCGCGGTCGTAGCGGTCATAGACGGTGACCTGCACGCCCTCGCGCCGCAGCATGTCGGCGCAGGCTAGTCCGCCGGGCCCCGCGCCGATGATCGCCACCCGCTCGTCGCGCTCGGCGTGGGGCGCGATGGGCTTTACCCAGCCTTCCTCGAACGCGGTGTCGGTGATGTATTTCTCGATCGAGCCGATGGTGACCGTCCCGTGGCCGGACTGCTCGATCACGCAATTGCCCTCGCACAGGCGGTCCTGGGGGCAGATCCGTCCGCAGATCTCGGGGAAGGTGTTGGTCGCCTGGCTGACCTCGTAAGCCTCTTGCAGCCGCCCTTCGGCGGTCAGGCGCAGCCAGTCGGGAATGTTGTTGTGCAGCGGGCAATGGGTCTGGCAATAGGGAACACCGCATTGCGAGCACCGCCCGGCCTGCTCGGCGGCCTTGTCGCGCGCGTATTCGCCATAGATCTCGTGGAAATCCTCGCGCCGCAGATCGGGCGGCCGCTTCTCGGGCATGTCGCGTCCGACATTGACAAACTTGAGCATTGATTGTTTTGCCATGGCACATCTCCTGTCACCCGACGCGCATACAGGGATGGAGCAGAAAATAAAAGGCATAATGGCTGACCTATTGCGAGAAAATCAGGCGCCAATCTGCCGAGTGCGACCATATGACAGCGAAATATAGGTCCGAATCGGAAATAAACTGAAAAATGCCTATGTGACCAGAAGCGTTGCATATGTCACGGAACGCGAAATAGCCCTTCATGCCAGTGTTTCACCTTCTCCTCGTCGCCATCATCCAGGGCCTGACCGAGTTCCTGCCCGTGTCGTCGTCGGGGCACCTGATCCTTTTGCCGTCCCTTACGGGCCTGGCGGACCAGGGGCTTGCCGTCGACGTGGCGGCCCATCTGGGCACGCTTGGCGCCGTCATCGCGATGTTCCGCAAGGATGTGGGACTTGCGCTCAGCGGTGTGCCCGCGCTTCTGCGCGGCAGGGTCGACAGCCAGGGCGCGTGGCTGGCGCTGTGCCTGGCCACCGCAACCGTGCCGGTGCTGGTCGCCGGATGCGTGCTGGCGCTGACCGGGCTGAGCGAGCTGGTGCGCTCGGTCGCGCTGATCGGGTGGGCCACGATCATCTTCGGCCTGCTGCTCTATTTCAGCGACCAGCGCGGTGCGACGACCCGCACCGCCGACCGCTGGAGCCTGCGAGACGCCCTTGGCATGGGACTGGCGCAGATGCTGGCCCTGATCCCCGGCACCTCACGCTCGGGCATCACCATCACCGCCGCGCGCCAGCTGGGCTACGCACGCGAAGACGCGGCCCGCCTGTCGATGCTGATGTCGGTGCCGGTGATCGCCGCATCCGGCCTTCTGCTGGGCTTCCAGGTGGCCATGGCCGGGGATTTCGGCGCCGCGCGCGACATGGCCCTGGTGGCGCTCTTTTCGTTCTTCGCGGCGTTGGCGGCGCTGAAGCTGATGTTCCGCCTGCTCCAGTCGGTCAGCTTCACGCCCTACGTGATCTACCGTCTGTTCTTGGGATCCGTGCTTCTTTGGCTGGCCTACGGCTAACGCAGGTTCCGCGCGCTTTCCGTGATCTCGGCGTATTGCCCCGACGGACGGTATTGCCACAGATAGGCGGGCAGCACCGCCTCTTTCGCGGTCGGCTCGATGCCGAGATCCTGGAACGTCATCACGCCGTCGTGCACCACGTTGTCATGCGCCAGGTTTTCCACCTGGTCACGCGTCAGCGGTCCCTTGATCAGCCCGAAGGTAAGCTTGCCGAGCAGGTCGAACGCGCTGCCCATGATCCGCGCCAGCCAGAGCGGCGCGGACAGGATCAGGCGACGGCGCCGGATCACGCCCAGCATGTCCTGCATCAGACCACGGAAGGTCTGCACGTCGGGGCCGCCCAGTTCGTAAATGCCCGGCTTCGCCCTGCCCAGCGCACCCAGCTCGGCGGCATGGGCCACGTCCGAGACCCAGACGGGCTGGAACTTCACGCTGGCATTCACCAAGGGGATGACCGGCGACAGGATCGTCATGGCGGCGAAGCGGTTGAAGAACTCGTCCTCGGTCCCGAAGACGATGGACGGACGCAGGATGACGGCCTCGGGGAAAGCCTCCAGAACCGCCTTTTCGCCCAGCGCCTTGGTGCGCGCATAGGCGCTTTTGCTGTTCGCATCCGCGCCGATGGCCGAGATCTGCACCAGCCGCGCGACACCTTCCTCCTTGGCGATGCGCGCGATCCGGGCGGCGCCCTGGTGCTGCAGCTGCTCGAAGGATTGCCGACCGGATTCGGCCAGGATGCCCACGCAGTTCACCACCGCATCCGCGGCGGCCGTGACGGTGCGCACGGATGCGTCGTCGCGGATGTTGCAGAACACGGGCTCGACCTGTCCGACCACCCCGTAAAGCCGGACCCAGTGGGCATCGTTGATGTGACGGCAGGCCACCCGCACACGCCACCCCTGGGCCGCCATGCGTTGCGCCACATAGCGTCCGACAAAGCCGGAACCGCCGAAAATCGTGACAAGCTTCGTCATCGCTGAGCCTTTCGTCGGGAAACGTCATCGGGTGTAAGACGCTAAGATAGACCGCACAAGGCGCAAATCGAAATCATTGCCCGGATTGGCGTTGACACCCCTCGGGGCCGTCGCTAAATCGCCCCCCACGACACCTGCCCAGGTGGCGGAATGGTAGACGCGCTAGCTTCAGGTGCTAGTGTCCGTATGGACGTGGAGGTTCGAGTCCTCTCCTGGGCACCAATTCCCCGAATTCACCGGCGACCCCCTACATCCGCGCGCTGTCGGGCACGTTCTTCATCTCTTCTTCGCTGTAGTCCTCCCGGCCCCAGAACACGCCGCGCGCGCCTTCGCCGGCGCGTTCCAACAGGGCGTAGAGCGCGGGAACGATCAGGATGCCAAGGAAGGTCGCCGCCGCCATGCCGCCCAGCGCCGCGGTGCCGATGGCGTTGCGCGCGGACGCGCCTGCGCCGGTGGCGATGACCAGCGGGATCATCCCGAAGACAAAGGCCAGCGCGGTCATCATCACCGCGCGGTAGCGCTGCCGCGCCCCCATTACCGCGGCCTCGGTGATCGGCATCCCCTCGCGGTGGCGCGCCGAGGAAAACTCGACGATCAGGATCGCGTTCTTCGCGGCCAGCCCCACCAGCATCACCATGCCGATCTGCGCATAGAGATTGGCGGAATAACCCAGCGCCAACAGGGTCGTCGCCGCACCCGCCATCGCGACCAGAACCGACAGCATCACCGCCAGCGGTTGCAGCCAGCTTTCGAACTGCGCGACCAGGAACAGATAGGCGAAAACGAAGGCGAAGGCGAAGGCATAGATCGTCGAGTTGCCAGCCTGCTGCTGCTGGTAGGACGCGCCCGAAAACGCGTAGGTGTAGCCGTCGGGCAGCGTCTCCTGCGCCACTTCTTCGAGCGCGGCCAGCGCATCGCCGGTGGACGCGCCCGGCGCCGGATTGCCGCTGATCGAGGCGGTGGTGAACAGGTTGTAGCGCGGCAGGATATAGGGTCCGAACTCGGTCCGCAGCTCGACCAGATCCCCCAGCGCGACTTGTCGACCCGATGCGTTCTGGACGTAGAGCCCCGTGATATCCTCGGGCTGGGAGCGGAACGGCGCGTCGGCCTGGATCCGCACCTGGTACACCCGGCCCTGGTACACGAACTGGTTGACGAACCCCGCGCCCAGCGTCTGACCCAGCGTGTTGTAGACATCCGCCACGCTCAGACCCAGCTGGGACGCGCGGTCGGCGTCCACATCGACGAAGATCCGCGGCACGCCCGCCGAGAAGGACGAGCGCACGCCACCGATCTCGGGACGCTGGTTGGCCGCCTGCACGAAGGACCGTGCCACCTGCGCGACCTCTTCGGCGGGCTGGCCCTGGGTCGCCAGCACCTCGAAGCTGATCCCGCCGACGCTGCCGGTGCCGGGGATGGCGGGCGGCGGGAAGGCGGCGATCTGCACGCCGGGAATGGTCTGGAACTGCGCGTTCAACTGGCCGAGGATCGCGAACAGGTCGCGCCGCTCGCCCCAGGGCGTCAGCGTCGCGATGGCGATGCCCACAGACGAGCGCGAGCCGCCCAGAAAGCTGAAACCCGCCACCTGGATCACCGCGTCCACCCCGTCGGTGTTCTGAATGATGTCGCCGATTTCGCGCATCGCCTCGGTCGTGCGTTCCAGCGACGCGCCATCGGGCAGCGACACGTCCACCAGGATCGCGCCCTGGTCTTCCGACGGCACCAGCTCGCCCGAAAGCGACGTGTAGGACCAGACCGCCACTGCGATGGCCCCACCCAGGGCCGCGAGCGTCACGATGCCCTTGGTGACGAAGAACTTGACCACGCGCGCATAGCCGTTGCGCGCCTTTTCCAGTCCCCAGTTGAACAGGCGGAAGAATCCGCCCGACTTGCCCTGCGGCTGCAACAGCCACCCGCACAGCGCTGGGGTCAGCGTCAGCGCGACCACCGACGACAGCACCACGGCAATGGACAGGGTCAGTCCGAACTGCCGGTAAAGCTGGCCGGACAGCCCCGGCAAAAGCGTCGTCGGCACGAACACCGCCAGCAACACGAGCGTGGTCGAGATGATCGGCCCCGTGATCTCGCCCATCGCCTGGATGACGGCCTCGCGGCCCTCCAGCCCCTCGTCTTCCATGACCCGTCGCGCGTTCTCGACCACGAGGATCGCGTCGTCCACCACCAGTCCGATGGCCAGGATCATCGCCAGAAGCGTGATCACGTTGATCGAGAAGCCGATCGCCAGCAGGAAGGCGAAGGTGCCGATGATCGACACGGGGATCGCGATCAGCGGGATGATGGTCGAGCGCACGCCCTGCAGGAACATGAACACGACCACGACGATGATCGCCGCGGTGATCAGCAAGGTCTTGATGATCTCTTCGATCGTCACGCGGACGAAATCGGTCGTGTCATAGACGATGTCGTAGCTCAGGCCGTCGGGGAACGAGCGCTCCAGATCGGCCAGCTCGGCACGGATCTGCTCCATGGTGTTCAGGCCGTTTGCACCCGGCGCCTGGTTGACCTGCACCGTCAGGCTGGGCCGGTCGCCGAGGAAGGAGGTGCTGGAATAATCCTCTGATCCCAGCTCGACCCGGGCCACGTCGCGCAGCCGCACGACGCCGCCATTCTCGCCCGCGCGGATGACAATATCTTCGAACTGCGCGACCTCGGACAGGCGTCCCTGCGACGTGACCGTATAGACCAGCGCCTGCCCGTCGACCGACGGCGCACCGCCCACCTGCCCCAAGGCGGCGGCCAGGTTCTGCCCGCGCACGGCGGCGGCGATGTCGTCCGGGCCGAGGCCCAGCGCGCTCAGCTTGCCCGGATCCGTCCAGATCCGCAGCGCGTAGTTCGACGGGCCAAGCACGGTCGCATTGCCGACGCCGTTGATCCGCTGCAGCGCGGTGGTGACATTGGTCGAGACATAGCTGGCGGCTTCGATCAGGCTGAGATCCGTGTCCTCGCCCACCGCGAAGGCGATGGCGGCCAGGAAGCTCGGCGACTGGGTGGTGACGGTCACGCCCTGGTCCACGGCCGAGGTGGGCAGCTGCGATGTGGCCAGCTGCACCCGATTGCTGACATTGACCTGCGCGATATCCGGGTCGGTGCCGATCTCGAAGGTGATCGACAGCGAATAGGTGCCCTGGTTCGACGACGAGGACGACATATACAGCATCCCGTCCACGCCGTTGATCGCGCGCTCCAGCGGGGCGCCCACGGTTTCGGCCAGCACGGTGCTGTCCGCGCCGGGATAGGCGGCCGCGACCTGCACGGTCGGCGGCGAGATGTTGGGATATTGCGTGACCGGAAGCGCGAAGATCGAAATCGTGCCCGCGATCACCAGCACCAGCGAAATCACGGCCGACAGGCGCGGCCGCTCGATGAACAGTTTCGAGATCATTGGCCCGGTGCCCCGGACGCACCCGCCCCGCCATCGCCCGCCATGCGCGGATCGACCGTCGCGCCGTCCTGCAGGGACATGGTGCCGCGCACGATCACGCGCTCGCCGCCCTCGAGCCCGCGCGTGACCGCGACATCGCCGGGGCTGTCGATGGACTGGACCTCGATCGGAACGCGGCTGACCGTGTCGTCGTCCTTCACGATCCACACGGCGCGCCCGTCGCGGCCCAGCTGAACCGCGGCCTGCGGGATCACCGGGTATTCGGGCGGATCGGATTCGACGACCGTTAGCGTCACGTTCTGGTTGGGCAGAAGCAGCCCGTCGGGGTTCGGGAACGCCACGCGCACCTGGACCGTCCCGGTGGACGGGTCGATGGAGTTGCCCACGAAGGACAGCTCGCCCGCCTCGGCATAGGTCGAGCCGTCGGGCAGAAGCAGTTTCAGATCGTAGCCGCTGATCGACAGGCCATCCGCGGCCGCCGATCTGTCGGCGTCCTGCTCCTCGACCGGAGCCACGTCCGTCCCGCCGATGCCGAGCCGCTGCCACTGGATCAGGCGATTTTCGCCCAACGCGAAGACCCCCCAGATCGGGTCGAGCTGGGTCAGATCGGCGATCGGGCCGGTGGCTGTGCTGACGAAATTGCCGCGGGTGCTGAAGGGCTGGGACATCTTGCCCGAGATCGGTGCCTTGATGGTCGTGTAATCCAGGTTCAGCTGCGCCTGCCGCACGGCCGATTCCGCTTGCAGCACGTCGCCCTGCGCCGCCTCGAAGGCCGCGGCGGCATCGTCCAGGTTGGCGGCGCTCACCGTCCCGCTGTCGCGCAGTTCCTGGGCGCGGGCCAGGCTGCGCTCGGCATTGGCCGCCTGGGCGCGGGCGCTTTCGGCCCTGGCCTGCGCGGCCTGAAGTTCGGCTTCGTACTGGGCCTGCTCGATCTGGAACAGCAGATCGCCCGATTCGACCGTCTCGCCGCCTGAGAAGGCAACCGCGTCGATGAAGCCCGGCACGCGGGTCTGCACCGACACCCGCTCGATCGGCTCGACCCGACCCAGAAAGCTGTAGCTTTCGGCCACGGCGCGCCGCTCGGCCGTCGCAAAGGTGACGGCTGGCGGTGCGCTCTGGCCACCGCCGCCCTGTCCGCCGCCACTGGCTTCGGCTTCAATCCCAAGAAGGTTGGCCAGGAAGTCCGGCACCGGCACGTCCCCAAAGACGGGCAGCTCGATGGTCGGACCGCTGGGCTGCGCGCCCTCTTGCTGGGCTGCGATCGGCGTTGCGGCCAGGACCAGGCAGATCGGAAACGACAAAAGGCGACGGTGGTGCACGGCACAATCCACTGCAAAAAAGGGAAAAAGGCGTTGCAGCCTAGGTAAGCCGCCCCGGGCCGTAGTCAAAAAGTCTTGTTACGCCACGCCACGACTGGAAAGCCCCCGAAATCGGCGGCATTTTGACGTCATGAGTCTCGAACAACGACCCCATGTCCTTCCGGACCGCGTGAAGACGGCGATCGCCGTCGGCAAGGTGCCCGTGGTCATTTCCGATCCGTCCCTGCCGGACACGCCGCTGATCTACCTGAACGATGCGTTCTCGCGGATGACCGGCTACGCGTTCGATGACGCGGTCGGGCGCAACTGCCGGTTTCTTCAACCCCCCGAGGGCGCAGGACCGGTGGTCGCCCGCGTTCGCGCGTTCCTCGAAGACGGCGAGGCCCGTCACGATCGCTTCGTGATCCCGAACCAGCGGCGGGACGGCACGCCGTTTCTGAACCTGGTCTATATTTCGAAGCTCAGGACGGGCACCGGCGCACAGCTTTTCCTGGGCTCGCAATTCGACATCACGTCGATCACGGCGCGCAGCGCGAACGCCTATGACCGGGCCCTGGCCGCCGATCTGAGGGAAATCAGCAGCTTGACCGACGCCCATGGCTGGTCGATGCTGGGATCCACTTCGACTCTGGCGTCGAGTTTCGAAACGATCGTGCAGGCAAAACTGGATGGATGATTCCGCACCCGCTGGCGCACCGCGCGAGCTGCCTGTGGTGGGCATTGGCGCGTCGGCGGGCGGGCTCGAGGCCCTGCGCGAGATGTTCTCGGCCCACGAGGACGGCGCCGACATGGCGTTCGTCGTGGTCCAGCACCTGGACCCGACCCACGAATCGCTGATGGCCCAGCTGATCGAGCGCTATACCACCATGGCCGTGTCGCAGGCCGCCGGGGGCGAGACGCTCGAGCCGAACCACGTCTACGTGATCCCGCCCGGCCACGGGCTGGCGATCGAGGACGGCGTGCTGCAGCTGACCGAATTCACCGATCCGCGCGGCATGCGGCGGCCCATCGACGATTTCCTGGAAAGCCTGGCGCACGACAAGGGCGCGCAATCGGCTTGCGTCATCCTGTCGGGCACCGGCGCCGATGGCAGCCGCGGGATGCGCGCCATCATGGAGCAGGGCGGGCTGTGCCTGGTCCAGGATCCGAAGACGGCGCGATATGACGGGATGCCGACCTCGGCCATCAAGACTGGCCTGGTGGACGTGGTGTCGATGCCGAACGCGATCATCGACCACCTGATGCGCTTTTTCGATCCCACCAACGCGGCACAGGCCGCCGACCCGGACGTCATCGAGAACGCCGACTATATCGAAGCGCTGTGCGAGCGGTTGCGCGAGACGATCGGCCACGATTTTTCCAACTACAAGCGGGCCACGCTGGTGCGGCGGATCGCCCGGCGGATGCAGGTTCTGGGCATCGAGGAGGGCCAGGATTACCTGGCCTTCACCCGCTCGAACGCCAAGGAATGCCAGCTGCTGTTCCGCGATCTGCTGATCAACGTCACGCGCTTCTTCCGCGATCCCGAGCATTTCGCAAAGCTCAACGAAAAGGTGATCGAGCCGCTTGTGGCGAATGCCGAGGATGGCGAAGAAATCCGTCTCTGGGTGGCGGGATGCTCCAGCGGCGAAGAGGCCTACACCTTCGCGATGTATTTCAGCGAGGCCATGCAGAAATACGACGTGCGCCCCTACGTCCAGATCTTCGCCACCGATATCGACGAAAAGATGCTGTCACTGGGCCGCGCCTGCACCTATCCGCTGGCGGCTTTGTCCGACATCCCCGCGTCGTTCCGCGATCGCTACACGATCTCGAACCAGGACTCCTTTTCGCTGACGCCGCAGGTGCGCGACATGGTGCGCTTCAGCCTGCATTCGCTGATCCGGGATCCGCCGTTCTCGAAGATCGACCTGATCTCGTGCCGCAACCTGCTGATCTACCTGGACGAGACGATCCAGAAGCAGGTCATGCCGCTGTTCCACTTCTCGCTGCGCACCGGCGCCTGCCTGTTCCTGGGATCATCCGAGGCGATCGGCCGGTTCGAAGACCTGTTCGACCCCATCGACCAGAGCGCGCGGATTTTCCAGCGCCGCAACGTGCTGAGCCGGTATTCGCTGCAATTGCCCAAGGGCAACGTCCGCGACACGCCCTATCGCCGCGCCGAGCCCGATCAAGCGTCCACGCAACCGCGCGAGAACCCGATCGAGATCGCCGCGCTGAAGCGCATGGCCAATCACTACGCGCCGGTGTCCCTGCTGGTCGACGAGCAGGGCAACCTGCTGCAGCGGTGGGGCAGGGTCGGACGCTTCCTGGATTTCCCCGAACGGCTCGAGCGCAACGTGCATGTGCCCACCCTTGCCAAGCCCGGCTTGCGCGAGATCGTCGGCGCGCTTCTGCGCGAGGTGCGCAAGACCGAGCGGCGCAGCATCATCCGCGATGTCGAGGTGTTGACCGAGTTCGGCAAGCTCACCTGCTCGGTCGTGGGCGAGCCGATCGAGCCGTTCGCCACGCTTCTGGTGATCCGCGAAACCGGCGCGCTGGAACCGTTCGACGGGGACGACCTGACCGAATTCGACCAGCAGGAAGGCCAGCTGAAATTCCTGGAAGACGAGCTTCAGACGGCGCGCCATCGCCTGAGCTCGACGGTCGAGGAGCTCGAGACCACGAACGAAGAGCTGAAAAGCTCGAACGAAGAAATGATGTCGATGAACGAAGAGCTTCAGTCGACCAACGAGGAGCTGACGACCGTCAACGACGAACTGAAGAGCAAGCTCGACGAGCTGACGGTGGCCAATTCGGACCTGAAGAACTTCTTCGACTCGACCGAACTGATGATTATCGTCGTCGACACCAATCTGAGACTGCGCAGCTACACCGAGGCGGCCGAACAGCTGTTCGAGCTCGACAAGTCGTCGATCGGCAAGCCGCTTGGCGCGCTGAAGACCAGCCTGCGGGAAGACGATTTCCTGCACCACGTGTCCGACGCCGCGCGAAACGGACACGCGGCCGAGTATCGCGCCCATACCGGCGCGCGCAGCTTTATCGCCCGCATCATTCCCTATCGCCGTTTCGACGGATCGGTCGATGGCGCCACGCTGATATTCACCGACGTCACCAACGCGCTTCAGCTCGAGCAGGATCTGAAGGAAGAGCAGGAGCGGCTGAGCCTGGCGCTGGAAGTCGCGGGCATCGGCATCTGGGAATACGAGCCGTCCAGCGACAAGACCACGCTTGACGTGACCGAACGCTACCTGCTGGACATTCCCGCGGGCGATCCCGGCGACCAGATGGACCCGATCCTGAGCAGGCTGTCGGACGAAGACCGGACCCGCATCAACAGCGCGCTGCGGCGCGCCATGGACGGCCAGAACGACTTCGACGAGACGTTCAAACTCCCGCTGCGGTCGGGCGGCGTACGCTGGCTGCACGGGCTGGGTCGCCGCGTGGCCGTCGGGGACAAGCGCAAGTTCATCGGCGTGACCTACGACGTGTCCAGCGAACGCGAATTGCTGGCCCAGCGCGAGTTGCTGATCCGCGAAATGCACCACCGGGTGAAGAACCTGTTCGCCGTCGTCTCGGCGCTGGTCAGCGTCTCGGCGCGGGATGTGGACGACATCGATCAGCTGGCCGCGACGCTCAGGGGTCGTATCCAGGCGCTGGACCGGTCCCATTCGCTGTCGTCCGGCTTCGACATCGTGGACGAATTCGCGCTGCGCGACGTGATCGAAGCGGCGCTGGCCCCTGCGCTGCAGGACCACGCGCTGAACATCGACGGCCCCGAGGTCGAGGTGGCGCGGGATCGCCTGACGCCGCTGGCGTTGATCCTGCACGAATGGACGACGAATTCCCTGAAATACGGGGCGCTGGCGGTGGATGGCGGCACGCTTGACGTGGGCTGGAGCGTGGACGGCGACCGCGTGGCACTCAGATGGTCCGAAACCGGTGGCATCGAAGTCCCTGGTGGCAAGGCAGGCTTCGGCACGCTTCTGATCGAAGCCACGGCCCGTCAGCTCAGCGCGGAAGTGGACGCGATCGCCACGGAAGGCGGCTACAAGCGGACGCTGACCTTCCCGGTCTCCGAGCCTCAGGCCGACGTGGGCAGACCTTCCAGCGCCTGAAGGATGCGCTCGGGCGCCGAAGGCTTGGGAATGAACGTGCAATCCGCGAACGCGTCGTTCCGGTCGCTCGGCGCGTTGTTCGCGCTGCAAAAGATCAGTCGGCATCCGGCCGCGCGCATCTCACCGGCCAGTTGCCAGATCGTCTCGCCCCGGATGTTGATATCGAGCAGCGCCACGTCGGGATGCCGTTCTTCGAACAGCTGTCGCGCTTCCTTCAACGAAATCGCAGGGCCCACCACTTCACGGCCCGAGCTTTGCACAGTGTCCGCCAGATCGTAGGCGATCAGGGCCTCGTCATCCAGAATCAGCACGCGTTCAGTCATCATTGCCTGTCATCTTGTCGCCCCGCCCCACTCGTCAGCCCTGTAACGCTGATTAGCGGAAAGTGGTTCAGCGCAACTTTGCGACAAGTCAAACAGTGGCAAAAGGATCACGCGACCTTACGTCAACTCCGCACGAAGACCGGCTGTCCGGCGGTCGATGCATCCGGGTCGAAGCCGTAACCTCCGACCGAGAAACCGCGCAGATCTTCCGCGTCGTCGATGCCCTGCTCCAGCACCCAGCGCGCCATGGCGCCGCGGGCGCGCTTGGCCATCACGGCGATCACCTTGCGCTTGCCGCCGCGGTCTTCCTCGAACCGCGGCTCGACCAGTTTCAGCCCGTCCAGCGCGTCCCGGTCCACCGCCTTGGCGTATTCCGCCGATGCCAGATTCAGGATCGTGTCGGTGCCCGCGTCGCGCGCGTCGCTTGCGATCTGGCGCGCGATCTTGTCGGCCCAGAAGCGATAGAGCGTCCCGGCCTCGTGCCCCTTCAGCTTGCGCCCCATCTCAAGACGGTAGGGATGCGTCGCGTCGGCGGGCCGCAACAGGCCGTAAAGGCCCGACAGGATGCGCAGCCTGCGATGCGCGTCGGATCGTCCGGCGTCGTCCAGGGTCGCCAATTCAAGGTGCCGATAGACGTCGCCATCAAACATCTCGCCCGCCGCCAGATCGGCGTCGCGGTCCCAAGTCGCGAAGCGCTCCACGTTCAGATCGGCAATCGCCGAGGACACTTTCATGATCTCTTCGATGTCACCGGCAGACCAGCCGCGCGCCACCGACACGAGCTCTTCCGCCTCGTCCAGGAACCGCGGTGCCGTGCGGGCGCGCCCGGCCGCGCGTGCTTCGTTCAGGTTCTTGGCGGGGGAAAGCAGGATCAACATGGGTCAAGGTCCGTGGGCAAGCTGGCGCAATATCGCGCCACGCTATCCCCCGCGCCCGCCCGGAACTCAACCCCCGCGACCGGGGGCGAAATGTCGCCCGGACTTTCAGTCGCTGTTCAGGACATCCAGGAACGCGTCGCCGAACCGGTCGATCTTCTGCGCGCTGATGCCCGGTGCGCGCGCCAGGTCGTCCAGCGTCGCGGGCCGCCGCTCGGCGATCCAGCGCAGGGTGGACGAGGTGCAGCTCATCGGCTTGCCGGTCCCGTCGCTGCCGCGCGCAAGACGTGACTGGGCGTCGTGCAGCTGGTCGAAGACGTCGGCCGCCGCGCGCCCGGCCAGCTTGCGCCGGGCGGGGTGCATGTCTTGGGCCGCGTCGCCCGTGATGACCTTCAGGAACGCGGCCCCGTATTTTTCGAGCTTCACCGCCCCGATGCCCGAGATCCGCATCATGTCGTCCAGCGATGCGGGCCGGGTCTCGGCCATCTCGATCAGGGTGCGGTCGTTGAACACGACATAGGCGGGCACCGACTGCGCCTCGGCCAGGGCACGTCGCTGCGCCTTCAGCGCCGACAGCAGCGGCGCGTCTTCTTCGGCCACCAGCGTCTTCGCGGCGGGCCGTTCGCGCCGCCGCAGCGCGTCGCGGCGCAGGTCGATCGACGCCTCGCCCCGCAGGATCGGCCGCGCCGCGTGGGTCATCCGCAGCGCGCCGTAGCGCTCGGCATCCGGGCGCACCAGGTCGGCGCCCATCATCTGCCGGAAGATCGCCTGCCACGTCCGCTTGTCCTGCGCTCGCCCCACCCCGAAGGTCGGCAGGCTGTCGTGGCCGTGCTGGCGCACCTTGTCGGTCACGCTTCCGGTCAGGATGTCGATCAGGTGGCCGGTGCCGAAACGCTCGTCCGTGCGCAGGATCGCCGACAGCGCCATGCGCACGGATTCGGTCCCGTCGAAGGTTTCGGGTGGGCGGTCGCACAGGTCGCAATTGCCGCACGGCGCGGCCTCTTCGCCAAAGTAGCCCAGAAGCTGCACGCGACGGCAACCCAGCGCCTCGGCCAGGCCCAGTAGCGCGTTCAGCCGCCCGTGATCGGCATCCTTGCGCTCGGACGGGGCTAGGCCTTCGTCGATCTGGGTGCGCCTGAGCCGGATGTCGTCGGGACCGTAAAGCGTCAGCGTCTCGGCGGGCGCCCCGTCGCGGCCCGCGCGGCCGATTTCCTGGTAGTAACCCTCGATGCTCTTGGGCAGATCGGCATGGGCGACCCAGCGGATATCGGGCTTGTCGACGCCCATCCCGAAGGCCACCGTGGCGCAGACGATCAGGCCGTCCTCGCGGGTGAAGCGCGTCTCGACCTCGCGGCGGGCGTCGGCCTCCATGCCGCCGTGATAGGCGCAGGCCGAATGGCCCGCCTGCCCCAGCGCCTGGGCCAGCCCTTCGGTCTTGGCGCGGGTGCCGCAATAGACGATGCCCGACTGTCCCTTGCGCGCCTCTGCGAAGTCCAGGATCTGGCGGCGCGGCTGGTCCTTGGCACCGAAGGCCAGGTGGATGTTCGGCCGGTCGAACCCGCCCAGGAATTGCCGCGGCTCGGCCCCCCCGAACAGCCGCGCCACGATCTCTTCGCGCGTCTCGAGGTCCGCCGTGGCGGTGAAGGCGGCCAGCGGCACGTCCAGCGCGCGGCGCAGCTCGCCGATGCGCAGGTAATCGGGTCGGAAATCGTGGCCCCACTGGGACACGCAATGCGCCTCGTCCACGGCGATCCGGGCGATCCCCGCCTCGCGCAGCGCGCGGTCCATTCCGCCCGACGCCAGGCGCTCGGGCGCCATGTAGAGCAGTTTCAGCGACCCGTCGCGCAAGCCGTCCCAGACGGCGTTGGTCTCATCCTCGAGATTGCCGGACGTCAGCGCGCCCGCCGCCACGCCCACGGCCTGCAGCGCCCGCACCTGGTCGCGCATCAGCGCGATCAGGGGCGAGATCACCAGCGTCACGCCGGGCCCCATCAGCGCGGGCAACTGGTAGCACAGCGACTTGCCCCCGCCGGTGGGCAGGATGGCCAGCACGTCCTCGCCCCCCGCGACGGCGCCGACGATTTCTTCCTGTCCCGGCCGGAAGTCGGTGAACCCGAAGACCTGCGCCAACAGCGCGCGCGCTTGCTCCATGGCCTGTGCTCTTTTCGATTACCGCTCGTTCGGCGCGCAGACTCCCACATCGGAACTCGGTGGACAAGACTGACCCGGCGCGCCGCACCGTCCCATCTTTGTTCTTCCAAATATCCCGGTGCAACGCCGCCAGGGGGCGCTGCGGCTCAGTAGAAGGCGGACGCGTTGTTGATCAGGACGATGCGCAGGGCGTAGACGCCGATCAGCGCGACAAGCGGCGCAAGATCCAGCCCCCCCATGGCCGGCAGCAACCGCCGGATCGGCCCGTAAAGCGGCTCGAGAAGGCGGTTCAGCCCGTCCCAGAGCTGCGCGACCAGCGGCTGACGCAGGTTCAGCACCTGGAAATTGATCAACCACGACATGACGATATGGGCGATCATGATGAACCACACCACGTCGAGGATCAGCATCAGGATCTGGAAAAGCGATGTCATGGCGGGCCTTCCTGCTCGGGTCTCGCCCCGATCTATGCGCCCCGCGACGCGGCGGCAAGGCTTGACCGCGCGTCCCGGCCGGGCCACCTGCCACGCGACCCATTCAGGAGCGTCCGCATGTATCCCGTCCTTCGCATGGCCAAGGAATTCGCCAAGTTCCGCAACGCCCCCCGGCTTGGCCTGTTCGACATCCACGAAAGTCGCCACGTCTGCTGGCCGCACGATATCGACCTGTGGCTTGAACTGAACAACGGCCGGACGCTCACGCTTTATGACCTGGGTCGGCTGATCTTGTTCCAGCGCACCGGCCTGGTCGAGGTCATGCGCGCGCAGAAATGGGTGGGCACCGTGGCGGGCAGCTCGGTGCGCTACCGCAAGCGGGTGCGGATGTTCGATGCGATCGACATGAAGTCGCGCATCGCGGGCTGGGACGACCGCTTCGTCTATCTTGAGCAATCCATGTGGGTGAAGGGCACCTGCACGTCGCACGGTCTGTTCCGCAACGCGGTGACCGACAAGAACGGGCTGGTTCCCATGGCGCGCGCCGCCGAAGCGCTCGGTATCACCGATCGCCCGCACATCCCCGAGTGGATCCGCCACTGGACCGAGGCCGAGGCGAAGCGCCCCTGGCCGCCCATGCAAACCACCCCCTAGCGCGCCCGCCCGTTTGCCTGTTTGATGCGGCGCAACCGGGCAGGGGATACGCGCAACGATGTCAGACACAGCCGCGAAGAAGCGCATCTGGGGATGGTTCTTCTTCGACTGGGCCAGCCAGCCCTACAACACCTTGCTCATCACCTTCATCTTCGGGCCCTACATCAAGTCGATCCTGGGCGACGGCACGCAGGCGCAGGCCGTCTGGGGCTTCGGCATCGCCGCCGCGGGCATCGTGATCGCATTGCTCGCGCCGATCCTGGGTGCCGTGGCGGACCATTCGGGCAGCCGGATGCGCTGGATCTGGCTGTTCTCGGGCCTCTATGTCTTCGGCTCGGCGTCGCTGTGGTTCGCATCGCCCGAGAATTTCAACCTGGTGTTGATCATGACCGGCTTCGGGATCGGCCTGATCGGGATGGAGTTCGCGACCATCTTCACCAACTCGATGCTGCCCGACCTGGCCCCGCGCGCCGAGCTTGGCCGCGTCTCGGGCAGCGGCTGGGCCTTCGGCTACGTGGGCGGACTGATCGCGCTGGTCATCATGCTGCTGTTTTTCGGCGAAGATCCCGACACGGGCACAACCATGCTAGGCATCCCGCCGATCTTCGGGCTCGATCCCGACACGCGCGAAGGCACCCGCTTCGTCGGGCCGCTCACGG
Source organism: Palleronia pontilimi (assembly GCF_016412875.1). GTDB lineage: Bacteria > Pseudomonadota > Alphaproteobacteria > Rhodobacterales > Rhodobacteraceae > Palleronia > Palleronia pontilimi. The sequence goes on from NZ_JAEKPD010000001.1 coordinate 286,795, forward strand.
CCATCTGGTTCGCCGTCTTCATGGTGCCTTTCTTCGCCTGGGTCCGCGACCCGCGACCGACCGCGGGCGCCGGGGTTTCGGACATCGGCGCTGCGCTGAAGGGACTGGGACGCACGCTGCGCCGCCTGCCCGAGACGCCATCGCAGTTCAGCTTCCTCGCGGCATCCATGTTCTACCGCGACGGGCTGAACGGCACCTACGCGCTGGGCGCGATCTTCGCGGCGGGCGTGCTGGACTGGAGCGTCGTGCAGACCGGCACCTTCGGCATCATCGCCGTCATCACCGGCGCGGTCTTCGCCTGGATCGGCGGGCGCGCGGACCAGCGTTTCGGACCCATGCCCGTGATCGTGACCTGCGTCCTGACGCTGGTGCTGACCGTGCTGGCGTCGATGTTCATCTCGCGCGAAAGCGTGCTGGGCATGCCGCAGGGGGTGGGCGCGACCCTGCCCGACACCGCCTTCCTGGTCATCGGCGCGCTGATCGGGGCGGCGGGCGGCGCGTTGCAGGCCGCGTCGCGCACCATGATGGTCCACCAGGGCAACCCCGAACGGATGACCGAAGCCTTCGGGCTTTACGCATTGTCGGGCAAGGCCACGTCGTTTATCGCGCCACTTGCCATCGGAATAGCCACGACCATGACCGGCTCGCAACAATTGGGCATCTCGCCCCTGATCGTGCTTTTCGGCCTGGGGTTGTTTCTGCTACTCTGGGTGAAACCCGACGGAGATCGAGCAGCATGAAACTTCCCTTTCTCGTGGCCACCCTGGCCCTTGCCCTGACCGCTTGCGGCGGTGCTTCGGACCAATCCATTCCCGCCCCTTCGATGGAAGGCGTCCAGGTCAACCAAAGCGCCATGGCCAAGACGCTGTTCGGCGCCAAGAACCTGGCGGCCCCACTGCCCGCCGCGCCCTATGGCAGCTACTCCAAGGGCTGCCTTGCCGGGGGCGAGCAACTGGCCGAAACCGGACCGACCTGGCAGGCCATGCGCCTGTCCCGCAACCGCAACTGGGCGCATCCCGTCACCGTCGATTTCGTGCAGGACCTGTCGCGCCAGGCGGCGGCGCTGCCGGGATCGAACGGGATCTACGTGGGTGACATGAGCCAGCCCCGCGGCGGGCCGATGCTGACCGGCCACCGGTCGCACCAGAGCGGGCTCGACGCGGATATCTGGCTGATGCCCGCGTCGCTGGGCCTATCGCGTCCCCAGCGCGAGGAGATTTCGGCCGTGTCGATGCAGCGGGCGAAAGGCGCCTATACCAACGGCAACTGGAGCCGCTTCCAGCACGAACTGGTGAAAGCCGCCGCGTCGGACCCGCGGGTGGCGCGGATCTTCATCTTCCCCGGCGCCAAGGTGCAGATGTGCAATGACGCCACCGGCGACCGGTCCTGGCTGCGCAAGGTGCGGCCCTGGTACGGTCACCATTATCACATGCATGTGCGCCTGACCTGCCCGCGCGGCGCCCAGGGGTGCGAAAACCAGGCGGCGATCCCGGCGGGCGATGGCTGCGCCGACGCCCAGCAATGGGTCAACAACATCCTGAACCCGCCCCCCGTCAGGCCGCGCGACCCGGACGAAGCCCCGGCCCAGCCCCGTCGCGAACTGCGCGTCTCCGATCTGCCGCAAGCGTGCCAGGCCGTCCTGGCGCGCTGATCCTCGCCGCGATGATGGCGCTGACGGCCGCTCCCACGGGGGCGGCCGAATTTCTTGGCGCCTTCGCGTGGCAGAGCGACCGTGCCGATCACGGCGGCTTTTCGGGGATCGAGGTCTCGGATGACGGGACGCGCTTCACTGCCCTGTCGGACCGCGCACGGATCGTGCAGGGGCGCTTCGAGCGCGCGGACGGGCGCATCGTCGGCATCGACGCGGACCCGCCCACCGTTCTGACCAATTCCGAAGGCCGCCGCATGCGACGCACCTTCGGCGACAGCGAAGGGCTGGCGCTGGCGCGCGGCGGCGGGATGCACATCTCGTTCGAAGGCAGGGCCCGCGTCTGGTTCTACCCGGCTGCCGACCGCCCCCCGGCGCCGCTGCCCCGACATCCCGACTTCGCCGGTCTGCCCGAGAACGGCGCGCTCGAGGCGCTGGCCGTGGACGCCACCGGCGCGCTTTATACCCTGCCGGAGCGCGCGCCCGACGCCAAGACCTTCCCCGTCTGGCGCTACGACGGCATGGCGTGGGCGCGCGCCTTCACGCTGCCCGCGCGCGGCTATGCCATCGTCGGCGCGGATTTCGACGATCGCGGGCGGCTCTACCTTCTGGAACGCAAGTTCCGCACCATCGGCTTTGCCACTCGCGTGCGCCGTATCACGTTGAACGGGTCCGACGTGATCGCGGACGAGGATCTGCTGGAGACCCGCCTGCGTGAGCACGACAACCTGGAAGGCATCGCGGTCTGGCGCGACGCGGACGGCAAGCTGCGCCTGACCATGATCTCGGACGACAACTTCAACTGGCTACAACGCACCGAGATCGTCGAATACCGCGTGCCGGGCTGAGCCGGGATCGTTTCTCGTTGCCCTTGCCAAGATCGCATCACGGGTCTAAGCGGCGCACTTCACGACAAGTCTCCGACCACCTTGCCAAAACGGAAAAACAACGCATGACCCGTCTTCTTCCCGGCATCGCTGCCATGGCCGCCATCGTGGTGGCGTCGAATATCCTGGTGCAGTTCCTGTTCGGCCAATGGCTGACCTGGGGCGCGTTCACCTACCCGCTCGCATTTCTCGTCACCGACCTGATGAACCGCCTGTACGGTCCGTCGGAGGCCCGCAAGGTCGTCATCGCGGGTTTCGTCACCGGCATCGCCTGTTCGCTGGTCGGCACCCAGATCATGGGCGAGTTCGGCCCGCTCGTCACATGGCGCATCGCCATCGGATCGGGCCTGGCCTTCCTGACCGCGCAATTGCTGGACGTCGCCATCTTCGACCGGTTGCGGGCGGGCCGCTGGTGGCGCGCGCCGCTGGCCTCGTCCATCGTCGGCTCGGCCGTCGACACCGCGCTATTCTTCACGATCGCTTTCTCGGCCACGCTCGCCTTCATCGAGCCCTCCAACGACGTCTCTTGGGCGGGCGAGATCCTGCCGCTGCTGGGCGTCGGGCCCGCCGTGCCGCTGTGGGTCAGCCTTGCCGTCGCCGACTGGGGCGTGAAACTGGCGCTGGCCGTGATCGCACTGGTGCCGTTCCGCGCAATCGTGAAAGCAAAAGACCCACAGGTTGCGTAAAAAGTTTTGACAAACGCAAAATATGTGCCAACGTCCCAGTATCGGAAATCAACGAAAGGAGGTGGTCCAGTGTCTAGAATGATAGTGGAGAAAGAGGTCGGAACAGTCATGGGGGCCGTCGCCTAAGGGCAAACCCGAAGGCAACACACCATGATTGGGCGTCCGCTCTAACCGGGCCCATCTCCAAAACATTCGAAGGGCCGCTGATCCGATATCAGCGGCCCTTTTCGTTTGCCGAAGCGCGGCTATGCTCATGCCCCATGAGCCTGCGCATCACCGACAAGATCACGATCGAGGATTGGGAACTGACCGAGCAGTTCACCCAGTCCAGCGGCCCCGGCGGGCAGAACGTCAACAAGGTCGCCACCGCGGTCGAGCTGCGGTTCGAAGCCGCGCGTTCGCCCAACCTGCCCGAGCCGGTGAAGGCGCGGCTGAAGCGGCTGGCCGGTCGCCGCTGGACCAAGGAAGGCGCCTTGCTGATCCAGGTGGGCGAAACGCGCCACCAGGCCCGCAACCGCGAGATCGCCCGCGACCGGTTGGTCGACCTGGTGCGCGAGGCGACCCGCAAGCCCAAGCGCCGCATCCCAACGCGCGTGTCCGCCAACCAGAAGCGCAAGCGCGTGGCCGCCAAGCGGGCCCGGTCCGAGATCAAGAGCCTGCGCGGATCGGTCGATCCGGACTAGGCGTCGGAAGATGCGAACGCTGATGTCTGCAGGTCGGCAGGCATCGTCAGGCTGAATGTCGTGATGCCGTTGTCGGACACGACGTCGATCCGCCCGCCATGCGCCTGCGCGACCTGTGACGCGATATAGAGCCCCAGCCCCAACCCGTTGCGCGACGCCGAATGACCACGCCGGAACGGCAGGAACAGCCGCGCCTGGGCTTCGGCGGGGATCGTCTGGCCCCGGTTGGTGATCGCCACGCGCAGCACGCCGTCCTGTACATCGGCCTCAAGCGTGATCGGCGTGCCAGGTTCATGGTGATCCACGGCATTGGCCAGGATGTTCGACACCAGCTGCCCCATCCGCTGCGCGTCGCAACCCACCGCGTCGGGCAGATCGCACTGCACGTCGATCTTAACCGTGTCCACCAGGCGGGTCTCGGCCACGACATTGCCTATGACCTCCGCCAGGTCGACCGGGGCGATCCGGGTCTCGATGCCGTCGCCCAGCCGCCCGCGGGTGAGATCCAGCAGGTTATCGATCATCGTCAAGCACCGGTCCATCGCGCGCCGCATCTCGACCAGCAGGTCGGGCGACGCGGCGCCGGTCCGCTCGATGATCCGCAAGCCTGCCGACACCGCGCTGATCGGATTGCGCAGGTCGTGACCGACCACGCCGATGAACTCTTCGCGCAAGGTGGCGGTGGTCTGCTCGCTGACCAGCCGCGCGCGTTCGTCCAGCGCCTTGCCGATCAGGTCGGCGAAAAGCTCGAACATCTCGACCGTCTTGCTGCCCGTCAGATCGCGCGGCTCGCCGTCGATGGCCACCAGCGTTCCGAACACCGATCCGTCGCCCTGCAGGATCGGCACCCCGATATAGCTGCGAAACTTGTAAAGCGCGGGCGAAGGATGATCCGCGAATGCGTCGCTTTGTGCCACGTCGTCGATCACCAGCGCCGTGCGGGTCTGGCGCACCACCTGGCACAGCGTCGTCTCGAGCGCGAGCGCGTCGCCCGCGTCCAGCCCGAAGGCCATGTGGTCCAGCGCGGCGCAGCTGATCCAGTCGCTGTCCGTCACCCGCGCCACGGCCACCAGACGCATCCCGGAAAACCGGGCGCAAAGCTCCAGGATCAGCGGGATCTGCTCGATGGACTGGATGCGGAACACATCCGTGGGAAAAGCCGATTGATCGTTCATGGCACAGAGCCTCCGGTCGGTGGACGCCGCGCGCCGCCTAGCACGGGTCCGACCCAAGGGAAAGGACGGTGCCTTGCCCCGCGCCGCCGCCCGTGCGTTTATGCAGGTCGCGCCCCACCGAAAGGTCTGTTCATGGTCGATATCGCTACCCGCGTCTGGAACCACAAGTGGAAGATCGACCCGATCGTGCGCTCGCTGATCGACACCGATTTCTACAAGCTGCTCATGTGCCAGTCGGTGTTCCGCAGCCATCCGCAGACGCAGGTGACGTTTTCGCTGATCAACCGCACCACGTCGGTGCCGCTGGCCAAGCTGATCGACGAGGGCGAGTTGCGCGAACAGCTGGACCACGTGCGCTCGCTGTCGCTGGCGCGGGGGGAATCCACCTGGATGCGCGGCAACACGTTCTACGGCAAGCGGCAGATGTTCACGCCCGAATTCATGGACTGGTTCGAGGCGCTGCGCCTGCCGCCCTACCACCTGGAGCGAAAGGGCGACCAGTACGAGCTGACATTCGAAGGCGCGTGGCCCGAGGTCATGCTGTGGGAAATCCCCGCGCTCGCCATCCTGATGGAGCTGCGCGGCCGCGCCGTGCTGGACGATATGGGCCGGTTCGAGCTGCAGGTGCTCTATGCCCGGGCGATGACGAAACTGTGGGAAAAGGTGAAGACGCTGCGCGCGCTCGACGGGTTGCGGATCGCGGATTTCGGCACCCGGCGGCGGCATTCGTTCCTGTGGCAGGACTGGTGCGTGCAGGCCATGCAGGAAGGGTTGGGCGACGCGTTCACCGGCACGTCGAATTGCCTGATCGCCAAGAGCCGCGACATGGAGGCGATCGGCACCAACGCCCACGAGATGCCCATGGTCTATGCCGCGCTGGCCGACGATGACGCGACCCTGGCGCACGCGCCCTACGACGTGCTGGCTGACTGGCAGCAAGAACACGACGGCAACCTGCGCATCATCCTGCCCGATACCTATGGCACCGAAGGTTTCCTGGAGCGGGCACCGGACTGGCTGGCGGGATGGACCGGGATCCGCATCGACAGCGGCGATCCGGCCAAGGGCGCCGAGATCGCCATCGACTGGTGGCGCCGCCGCGGCGAGGATCCGTCGAAAAAGCTGATCATCTTCTCGGACGGGCTGGACGTGGACAAGATCGTCCAGCTGCACCGCCAGTTCTCGGGGCGGGTGCGCGTCAGCTTCGGCTGGGGCACGCTGCTGACCAACGACTTTCGCGGGCTGACCGAAGGCGACGCGCTGGCGCCGTTCTCGCTGGTCTGCAAGGCCGTGGCGGCCGAGGGGCGTCCCACCGTGAAGCTGTCGGACAATCCCGAAAAGGCCATGGGCCCGCCCGAGCAGATCGAGCGCTACAAGAACGTCTTCGGCGTGGGCGAGCAGGAGCGGCTGGAGGTCGTCGTCTGAGCCCGCGCCCGTTTTCTTGGAAGAAAACGTGAACGGAATTTTTGAAAATTCCGGCCACCGCTTGATCCGCGCGCCCGCGCCGCCCATAAAGGTGTCCACGGGGTGCGCGGACACCTCGCGAGGCTCCGGCCCAACACCCGCATCCAGCCCCTGACATCAGCCTTGGATGCCCCATGCCCCAACCCTGTGAAATCACGCCCACACAACTTGCGCGGCTGATCGGCCGACCCGATGCGCCGCGCCTTCTGGACATGCGGATCGCCGATGATTTCGCGTCGGATCCGCACCTGGTCCCCGGATCCATCCGCGCCGATTGGCAGGATCCGACCGCCTATCTTGGGCTGGCGCGGGGCCACAGATGCGTGGTGATCTGCCAGAAGGGCCAGAAGATCAGCCACGGCGTCGCGGCCCTCCTACGCGCCGAGGGCGTGGCCGCCGAGGTGCTGGAGGGCGGCCAGTTCGCCTGGCGCGACGCGGGGCTGCCCCTGATCGACACGACCGCCCTGCCGCCGACGCGGACCTGGGTCACGCGGGCACGGCCCAAGATCGACCGCATCGCCTGCGCGTGGCTGCTGCATCGCTTCATCGACCCCGGCGCGCGGGTGATGTTCGTGCCGCCGACGCACGTCGCCGCGGTCGCCGAGCGTTTCGGGGCCGAGCCCATCGACATGCCCGGCGCGCGTTTCGGTCATCACGGCGATCTCTGCTCGTTCGACGCGCTGCTGGGCCTTGTGATCGCGCCGCCGCCCGCCCTGCGAAAGCTGGCCGACATCCTGCGCGCCTGCGATACCGGCCGACCCCAAGACGATGCGCAGGCCGCCGGGGTTACGGCGATCCTGCTGGGGCTGTCGCGGTTGCATCGCGACGATCACGACCAGCTGGGCGCGGCGATGCCGGTGCTGGACGCGCTCTATCTCTGGGCGCGCGACGCGCGGGACGAAACTCATGCCGATCCCGCGCCATGAGCGTGCCGCTGTCCACGCTGCTGCCGCCCTTCGCACGCATCGGCCTGATGTCCTTCGGCGGTCCCGCGGCGCAGATCGCGCTGATGCACAAGGTGCTGGTGGACGAGCGCGGCTGGCTGACCGAGCGGCAGTTCCTGAACGCGCTGTCGTTCTGCATGCTGCTGCCCGGCCCCGAAGCGATGCAGCTGGCCACCTTCGCGGGCTGGCGGTTGGCGGGCATCGGGGGCGGGTTGCTGGCCGGGGCGCTGTTCGTGCTGCCCGGCGCGCTGGTCATGCTGGCGCTTGCGGCGGGCTACGCGACTTACGGCGAAGTGCCGCTGGTCAGCGCGGTCTTCCTGGGCATCAAGGCGGCGGTCCTGGTGATCGTCTTCCAGGCGCTGCTGAAGATCGCGGCGCGCGCGCTGGCCCGGCGGGCGCATTGGGCCTTGGCCATCGCGGCCTTCGTGGCGCTGTTCTTCGTGGCGCTGCCCTACCCGCTGATCGTCCTGGCGGCGGCGGCGATCGGCGCCGTGCTTGGCGGGACGCGGGTCGAGGCCGCACCGCCACGGCTTGATCTTGCGCGGACCGGCCTGGTGTTGGCTTTGGGCCTGGCACTGTGGCTCGGGCCGCTCTTCCTGCTGGACGGCATCCTGGCCGAGATCGGGATGTTCTTCGCCAAGCTGGCCGTCGTCACCTTCGGCGGGGCCTATGCCGTTCTGGCCTGGGTCGCGCAGGACGCGGTGACGGCGCTGGGCTGGATGACGCCGGGCGAGGTGCTGGACGGGCTGGGCCTGGCCGAGACGACGCCGGGTCCGCTAATCCTGGTGACGCAGTTCGTGGGCTTCCTGGCCGCCTTCCGCGAGGGCGGATTATGGCTGGGTGCGGCGGGGGCGGGCGTGGCGCTTTGGGCGACCTTCGTGCCCTGCTTTTTGTGGATCTTCGCGGGCGCCCCCTACATCGACTGGATCTCGGCCCAGCCGCGCCTGTCGGGTGCCCTGTCGGGCGTGACGGCGGCGGTGGTGGGCGTGGTGGCGAACCTGTCGCTGTGGTTCGGCCTGCACGTCTTCTTCGGGACGGTCACGCAACAGGGCTTCGGGCCGCTGGTGTTGTGGGTGCCGGATCCCGCGACATTGGATCCGGTTGTCGTCGCGCTGGCGGCGGTGAGCGCGGTGCTGTTGCTGGGCCTGCGGGTGGGGCTGGGCTGGACCTTGCTGGCCATGGCCGGGCTGGGGCTTGGCGCGTCGCTGATCTAGGCGGTCGCGCGTCCGGGCCTGGTCCAAAGGAACGGACGGCGTCGGGGTCGCGTTGCCCCAGCGAAGCATGGATCAGGGGGACGTGGCGATGGCCGACAAGAAGAAGAGCAAGGCCGTCGAGGCCGAGCAGGACGCGTCGGTCTCGGCCCGCGCCGATGGCCGGGTCGATGCCTATCGCGAGCTGGCCGAACGGATCGCCGGGGGCGCGCAGGTGGTCCCGCCCGCCATGCTCAGCGGCGAAGCGCGGCGGATGCACATCCGCTCGACCCTGCGCGAAGACCACGCCAGCAGGATCGAGCAGCGCGCCCAGGGTGCCGTCGACAAGTTCGACACGCTGGCGGGCGACGTTTTCAAGTTCTTCCGCGGCACGGCGCTGCTGTTCTACCGCGACATGGTGGGCAGCGATCAGCATATGCCCACGGTCATGGCGCTGGGCGACGTTCACCCCGAGAATTTCGGCGTCATGCCCGACAAGCACGGCGCGCCGATCTTCGGCGTCAACGATTTCGACGAGGTGATATATGCGCCCTTTACCTGGGACCTGAAGCGCGGCGCCGTCGGCTTCTGGGTGGCCGCCGACAACGTGGCCGACATGAAGCGCAAGAAGCGGCGCAAGGTCGTGAAGGCGTTCATCAAGGGCTACCTCGCCGCGATGGAGGATTACGCCGTCCACGCCACCGAGAAGAACGACAGCTGGCGGATGGACAACTCGCCCAAGGTCATCCGGCGGCTGTTCGAGCAGGCGTGGGAAGAGCGCAAGGACTGGCTGTGGGACGACTACCTGAAGCCCAACGGCCGCGGGTTTCGCTCGGATGACGAGCTGCAGCCGATCTCGGGCGATATCGAGAAGTTCCAGAAGGCGGTGGATGCGCTGGCGGAATCCAACGGACTGGACGTGCCCGACCGCTCGCCCGAGTTGCGGGTCAAGGACGTCTGCGTGCGCCACGGACAGGGCACGGCGTCGCTGGGGCTGCCGCGCTATTACGTCCTGCTGGAAGGCCCGTCCAAGGACGCGACCGACGACATCATCATCGAGTTCAAGGCCGCGCGACGCTCGGCGCTGGAGGGGCTGGTGCCGCCCAGCGAGTTCAACGCGGGCGACAAGGCGGAACGGATCGCCCACGGCCAGGCGGTGCAGCTGGCCCATGGCGACGTGTTCTACGGCGCGGTCGAGATCGACGGCGAAAGCTTCATGTCGCGCGAGCGCGCGCCATATCGCGACGATATCGACCTGGACGATCTGAGCTACAAATCGTGGAAGAAATACGCCCGCGCCTGCGGTGCGGCCCTGGCGCAGGCGCACGCGCTGTCCGACGACCTGGGGCAGGTGGATTACGATGTCGAGCCGTCGATCATCGCGGCGGCAACGCCCCGGCACCTGTTCCTGCGGGACACGGCGCGCTGGACCGAAGAGGTGGCGGACCGGCTGAAGCGGGATCACGAGATGTTCAAGCAGGACCACAAGCTGGGCGCATTCGACCAGGTTGACATGGTCTATCGCTAGAGACTTGAGCCAATGGGATCCTTTCGGGTCATGGCTGTCCCGAGGGGCATTCGAGCCACCGATATCACTCGCTGATCACGGTGCAGACTTGGTGTCGCCGCGGATGTTCCGTTGGCCTATTAGCGGCCACGCATCCCGGTGGCAAGGCGCCTACGATCTTCACCCGATGTGTTTCGCAACCAGAGCCCATGGGAGGGCTCGACGCGTTGGCGCTTCAAGAAGCGCAGCGCCGGGGGGCCGAAGACGCATTGAACTTGCGCGTTGGTGCGGCAGTCGGCCAGGCCCGGAACGACCGAGAACAGCTGCTCGCGATCGGCAGGCGCCAGTGACCTCACCGCCATCATGCCCGGGAAGAAACTTTCGCAGGCGACGCCTTCGGCAAAGATGACGTGGTGTCGACCGAGCAGAAGATGGTGATACGACACGGCGCGCTTGCCCTGGGCGATGCGGATCCCGGGCACGCAGTCGGCCAGGTGGCCCGCCCGCGCAAAGCCCCTCTCGCCCAGAAGGATGCCGTGCTGGCGCGAAACCAGAAGATCGCGGCGGGCGCAAAGCGCACCCGTGTTGCCGAAGTTGAAATCGCTGATCGTGTCGGCCCCGGACGACACGGTGAAGACGTCGTCGCCGTCGCCGCCGGTCAGGCTGTCATTGCCGCCCCCGCCGTCGATCGTGTCCTGCCCGGCGCCGTCCGAGATGGTGTGCGCGCCGTCCGCGTCGCGGATGCTGTCGCCGCCCGAACCGCCGATTATGCTGTCGTCGCCGGATTCCGCGCTGACGTCCAGGCCGCTGGTATCGGCAGATCCGTCCAGGGTGTCGTCCTGGTCGGTCAGGATGATCGCCTCGATCCCGCTGAACGTGGTGGTGTCGGTGCCGTCGGTGATCGTGCCCGCTTCGTCGCCGGTATAGGTGACGGACACGGGAACGGTCACCGCGGACGGGTCGATCGTGTCGAAATCGCTGGTCGAGGTGACGCCTTCGCCGCCGAAGATCGTGTCGTTGCCGTTCCCGCCATAAAGGCTGTCGGCCCCCGCTTCGCCCCGCAGCGAGTCGGCGCCCAACCCGCCGGTCAGCGTGTCACTACCGCTGGCGCCCAGCAGCGTATCGTTGCCGCCACCGCCGTCCAGCGCGATGCCTTGAGCGGTCGACCTGGGATCCATGTTGTCGGCCTGCTCGGTCAGGTCCAGACGCTCGATTTCGGTTAAGCTCAGCGTGTCGTTGCCTTCGGTCGCGGTCCCAGCCTCGTCTCCCGAATAGGTGACGGCGAGGCCCGTGCTCAGGGCCGAGAAATCCAGCAGGTCGTCGTCGTTACCGCCCGCCCCGCCGTCGATGGTGTCGCCGCCGAAGCCGTCTTCGATCAGGAACGTATCGGCGTCGTCGCCGCCCGACAGGCTGTCGGCACCGACGATCGGCGTTTCGGTGGTGAAGACATGGGCGACGCCGAAGAACGGGTTGTAGGTGTAGATGAAGAACTGCTCGGTGTTGCCGTTCGCGTAGGTCAGGATCGCTTCTTAGTAGTCGCCCCGGTTGAAGGCCTGCCAGCGGAAATAGTTCCTGACGGTCGTGCCGACGACCACCTCGCCATTGGCCAAGTCGAGGTATTCCAGCGCACCGGCAAGGCCGCCGATGATGGTGTCGCCGCCCGCACCGCCCAGCAGCGTGTCGTTGCCAAGGCCCGTGGTCAGAAGGTCGTCGCCGAAAAGGTTTCGTCCCCCGCCGCCGCGTCGTTGTCTGGGGCCGAGATATTGCCGCCCGGCCTCGTGGTGATCGCGACGAGACTGCCGAATGCGTCGTAGGCGCGCACCTCGGCGCCGCCGGTGGTTGCCAGGCCCGCGACCCGGAAATGGACGTTCTGGACACTGGCCGAGAAATCGACGGTCAGGACGCCCGCATTGTCCATGTCGAACGAGCTGTTCGTGTTTGCGGTGCCGTCGCCGGTGTCGATGCCGTCCACCCGGTTCGATTCGTCGAAGCGGTCGCTGGTTCCGGTGCTGACGTAGTCGAACGTGACCCCGTTGATCGTCTGCGATCCGCTGGTGATCGGAGCTGTCGGAGCGGCCTCGTCGCTCCAGAGAAAGGCGGCCCGGCGCCGGGGCCCGTGCCGTCGCCGATCAGGTGGTCGTCACCGTCACCGCCGGTGATGCTGTCTGCGCTTTCGCCCCCGTCGATGGTGACGCCCGTGGTCGTCGCACTTGCGTCGGCGATATCGTCGAGTTCGGTAAAGACGATCCGCTCGATCACCGAGAAATCGATGGTGCCGACGCCGTCGGTGATCGTGCCCGCCTCGTCGCCGTTGTAGATGACGGAAACGGCGTTCGTAAGCGCGGCCAGGTGTATGGTGTCCGCGTCGATTCCGCCTTCGCCGCCCAGGATCGTGTCCGCGCCGAAGCCGTCTTCGATCCCGAACGTGTCCGCGCCCGCCCCGCCATCAAGGCTGTCGTCGCCGGTCCCGCCATGGATGACATCCGCCGAAAGCGAGCCGATGATCGTGTCGTTGTTGCTTTCGCCGTAGATGCCGGCGATGTCGATCAGCGTCGGGCCGGAGAAATCCAGGAACGCCGCCTGCGCGTCGACGCTGTAGATGCTCACGTTCGCAAAGCCGTTCGCGTCGATCACCTCGATGCTGTTGGTGGCATCGAAATTCCCGTCGATCCCGACATTCGCACCGTCGACCATCGCCAGGATCCTGTCGGTCCCGTCGCCGCCCAAGAAGCCATTGTCGCCGTCGCTGGCATAGGCCAGGAACACGTCGTCGCCCAGACCGCCCAGCAGCGTATCGCGGTCGTTGCCGCCCCACAGCGTGTCGTTGCCATCTCCGCCCAGGACGCTGTCGTTGCCGTCGCCGCCTTCCAGCCGGTCGTTGCCCGACCCGCCGTCCATCGTGTCGTTTCCGGCATAGCCGCGCAGGATGTCGTCACCGGTGCCGCTGGCATCCGTGGCGCCGTCGGAATGCCCGGGCCCCATGGCGTCGTCGCCCGCCGTGCCGTCCACGATTCCGTCGGGCTGAAGCACGGTTTTCGGCGTTGTTGATGGTCGCCGTCGGGTCGCGCGTGATGACGGTATCGGTGCCGCCGCCTGTATCGAAACTGCCGGTCGCGTTCTCACCGATGGTGATGGTGTCATCGCCGTTGTTGGTGGCGAAGGTGCTGTTGATGACGAAATTGTCGCCGAGGATGATCGCGTCGTTGCCGCTGCCGCTTTTCCACGTGTCGTTCGTGACGTTGTCGCCGACGATCAGGGTGACGTCGCAGGTGGCCTTGTCCGCCTTGAAGAACACGCCGCCCAGATCGACGTTGTCCGCGATGGTGATGTCCGGGCTCAGCTTTTCCTTGATCTCGACGTCGAACGCGTTGGGGTTGCTGTCGTCGAAGATGATCGAGAAATTGATGAGCGATCCCGACGCTGACTCCAGACGGATGTTGTTGGACGCCGTGGGCTTGAAGATGAAGACACCGCCCTCGGTGACGAGGATGGTGCCGCCCGGCATATCCGTGGGGATGCGATAGGTCGCCATGGGTCAGATCGCACCGAAGGTGGTGACTGGGCCGCGCACCGGTCGGCGGGGCCCGATCTTTGCGGGGGGCCGACCTTTCCACATCCGAGACCCGGGCAGACGACACCGCCGACAGGACCGGGTGCAGCCCATGCCCCGTCGCTTCCAGTGGGTCCTGCGCCCCCATGGTTCACGGATATCGTCGTCACTTCGAAGGCCACCGCTTTGGCGCGAATGCGGACGTTCATGGGCAAAATCGCTTAAGGATGCGTTTCGGCGCACGTGAGAGGTGTCCCGGGGTGTACGGATGGCATTTTGAAAAAATTGCGCGGAACGCCGACGGCGGCATCCTGCGCGAAGATAGCCCTTCTATGGCGGAGGCATCTCAGTCGGCGCTCTTGGCGAGCCGCTCTGCCCTGGCTTGGATCGCCTCGTAAGCCGAGATCACGAGCGACCGAAGCCACAATCCGCCCGGGTCCTGCGCCAGGCGGGCGCTCCAGAAGAAGCGGAAGGTGATGTCCGGCAGGTCGATCGGGGGGCGCTTGGCAATCAGCCCGTAAGTCTGCATGTCCTCGACCATGAACCACTCGACAGTCGTGCCCAGCATGTTCGTCCGTGCCAGAAGCGGTGCGACGCCCGAGAATTCCGGCAAATGCGCCCCGATGCGCCGTTCAAGCCCATCGCGCGAGATGCTTGCCTCCACGGTCTGGCGCCCGGCATTCGACAGGCCGACCATCACGTGCGGCCAATCCAGCCAGGCCTGCTTGTTCCAGTTCCCGGCGGCGGGATGGTCCTTGCGCATGTAGGTATAGCGTTTGAGCGTCGGCATGACCTGCTCGATCACGCCGTCCGGCAGCGGTGTGTCCGAGCCGAGCAGCGCCAGATCGATCTCTTCGTCTGCGACGGCCTGGTAGAGATGCGCGCCCAATCCCACCCATTCCAGCGCCACACCGGGTGCTTCGTCGTCGATCCGGGCGAAGACCTCGGCGATCAGCGCCGTGATCGCCGGGACCGCGATTCGAAACCTTCGATTGCTGGTCGCGGGGTCGAATTCGCGCGGCGGGGCCAGGACCTTTTCGATCTGGCGCAGGATCGGACGCACGTCCTTGATCATCTGCTGCGCGAAGGGCGACGCCTTCATCTTGCCGCCCACCTTGACCAAGATCGGATCGTCCAGCTGTTCGCGCAACCTGGCCAGCGCGTGGCTGACGGCGGATTGCGTGCGCCCGACCCGATCGGCAGCCTTCGTGACGCTGCCCGTATCCATCAGCGCCTCGAACGTGACGAGCAGGTTCAGGTCGATCTTGCTGAGATCAATCTTGCTCATGGGCCATGCAAACTGTTCGTTATCCTTCCAGAATTCGCTCCGCTACCCTTGATACCAGGCCCGCACGACGCGGACCGGGACATGGAAAGGACTACGGCATGACTGGGAACAAAATGAAAGTCGCAATGCGGGGTGCCACGACCGGCCTGTTGATGGGATTGTTGGCCGGGGAGATCGCGCAGGCGGACGCGGGCGCCTCGGACGAGGTCAAAGCGGTCTCGGACGCCTTTTACGGCGCGCTGAACGAGATGTTGCAAGGCACGCCCATTTCGGAACGGGTCGCTTCGCTCTGGCTGGACGCGCCGGATGTCACGGCACAGCACCCGCTTGGCGGGCGCGATACCGGCCTTGCCACCTTGGTCGGCGCTTTCGACGGTGTGGCAAGCATGGCTTCCGGCGGCACGCTGACGCTCGAAGATCAAGCCATCGCGGTCTTCGGCGACACGGCCGTCGAAACGGGTGTCGAGACCGGGACGGCCACCTTGTCGGGCGAAGAAATCCCGCTGGGATACAGGGTCACCAATGTCTACACCCTGACCGACGATGGCTGGCGTATGGTGCATCACCACACCGATCTTTCGCCGCCCCTCATCGACCTGATGGCGCGGCTGGGACAATAGGCGACCTTGCCGCCGATGACGGGTGCGGTCAGCGCAAGGTGGCGCTGCCCTGCCCATCCGACGCCCGGCGGAGATGGAGCGAAACGAAGAATGAGTATCAGCGGCGGCGGGCGCCGTTGCGGACCCGATCGGCCAGGCGTTGGGCGTAGGCGGCGCGCGCTTCGGGGGACATCTGGCCCAGGCGGTCCACCAGGGCGTCTTCGGCGCGGGCGGCGCGCGCTTGGCCCAGCTCGCGCTGGCGGGTGAGCGCGGCGCGGGCGGCTGCGGGATCGAAGGGTTCGGCGCCGAGGGCCGCGATGAGTTCGCGGAAGCGGCGGCGGCGCTCGCCCCGGTCGGGTCGGGGCAACTGGGCGCGGATCGCGGCGCGGTCGGCGTCGGGCAAGGCCCAGATCAGCGGCTCGGCCCGGACGGACGGGTGGGCGCGGCGGTCCAGCCACGCCCCCGCCACAAGGCCCAGGACAAGGAGGTTCAACCCCAGCGACAGGACCAGGATCGTGCGCCAGCGCGCGGGCAGGGTCGATAGGAGCATCCGCTCACTCCTCGGCCAGAAGTTCGAAATCGTAGGACGGGGTCAGGTCGTAATCGGCTTGCGCCAGGCTGAACGTGTCAGGCAGCGCGCCGCCGAAGCCGATCATCAACCCAGCGACACCCGCCGCGACAAGGGTCAACCACGCGCCGGTGTCGGACCGGTTGCGGGGCTGGTGGCGTTTCGCATCGCGGGCGATGCGGGCCATCAGCAGGTCCGACGGCCGCGGCGGGGTCGCGCGGGCGGCGTGGAAGGCTTGTTCGAGCATCGCGTCCTCGGCGATGCGTGCCATCAGCGCATCCGGGACCGCGTCCGGCTTCAGCGCGGCCAGGTCGGCGGCCAGGTCGGCGCTCGGGTCGGTATCGCGGTCAGTCATGGATCAACGCCTCTCTGCGGGGGGCAAGCGCGCGGGCAAGGGCGGCGCGGCCGCGGGCGGTCAGGCTTTCGACGGCGTCGACACTGATCTCCATGGCTTCGGCGACCTGTGGGTTCGGAAGCTCGTGGATATGGCGCAGGATGACCGCCAGGCGCTGGCGGTCGGGCAGCGTCTGCAGCGCATCCTCCAGCGCGGTGCGCCGCTGGGACGCGTGAAGGCGGGCCAGCGTGCCGGGGGCCGTGTCGGGCAGGTCTTGCTCGGGTTCCAGGGGCTGGAGCTGGGCGCGCTTGCGCAGACGGTCCGTGCACAGATTGGCGGCGACGCGAAAGGTCCAGGTGGACACCTGCGCCCGGCCCGGCTGCCAGTCGGGCGCCTTGCGCCACAACCGCAGCAGCGTGTCCTGGGTGACATCCTCGGCCTCGGTGCGATCGTTCAGCATCCGGGCAGCCATCGCCAGGATGCGCGGCGCGTGGCGCTGGGCCAGGGGCGCGGCGGCGGTCTGGTCGCCCGAAGCATAGGCTGCCAGCAAGGCGTCGTCGCTGCGGGGATCGGTGTCGGACATGTCAATCCTGTCGCATGGCGTGGCCCCCCGGGGGAAGAGCCACGCCGGATTTCAGCGGCTGTGCCGGGCGCGCATGGATTGCAGCTCGTCGGCCGACAGAACATCGTCGCCGTTGGCATCCACCCGGTCGAAAAGCCTCTCGATCCGGTCGCCGCGCGGGCCGGGCAACTCGGATTCCGTGAGCTGGCCGTCACCGTCCGCGTCGAGCCGGGCGAAGCGCTGGGCGACGCGCTCGGCGGCTCTGGCCTGGGCGCGGGCGGTCATCTCGGCCTGCGACAGGGCCCCGTTGCCGTCGGTATCGGCGGCCGCGAAGCGGGCGGAGATTGCCGTCTGCGCCTCGTCGCGGGTGATCTGGCCGTCGCCATTCAGGTCGAGCATGCGGATGCGGTCGGCCTTGCCGCGATGTTCGCCTGCCGCCATCGCCACGGGTGCGGCAAGGCCGGTAACCAGGGCGGCGGCGAGCGCTGCAAGTACGGGTCTGTTCATGGTGGTGTCCTTTGGTTGGGTGTCAGTTCGGCGTCGCGACTGGGGGTGATACGGACGAGCGGGGCATTTCCGTCGGCACCATCCCGATTTTTCGCGAAAAATCGCGCACCCGAAGGAAAACAAGGGGCTTTGAGCGTCATCCCGTCGGCGACAACCCTTGCGAGACTCACTTGGGTAGTGTTTGGTTGACAGATGAGTGTCAATTCAGACTTACACCCTTCGCGCGTGGGCGCCGCCCCCTCGGCGCTGCTGGAGCTGTTGAAGCCGGTCACCTGGTTTCCGCCCATGTGGGCGTATCTCTGCGGCATCGTTTCCGCGGGCGTCTGGCCCGGCGCGGACTGGCCGCTGGTGGTGCTGGGCGTCGTGCTGGCCGGGCCGCTGGTCTGCGGGATGAGCCAGGCCGCCAACGACTGGTGCGACCGGCACGTGGACGCGATCAACCAGCCCGAGCGGCCCATTCCCAGCGGCCGCGTTCCCGCCGGGCTGGCGCTGGGCGTGGCGGTCGGCATGAGCGTGCTGGCGCTGGCCGCAGGCTGGCTGCTGGGGCCCTGGGGCTTCGGCGCGACGGTCGTCGCCGTGGCCTGCGCCTGGGCCTACTCGGCCGAGCCGATCCGGCTGAAACGGTCGGGCTGGTGGGGGCCGGGGCTGGTCGGCCTGTGTTACGAGGGCCTGCCGTGGTTCACCGGCGCCGCCGTTTTGTCGGCGGGCGCACCGTCGTTCTTCGTGATCCTGGTAGCGCTGCTTTATGCCATCGGTGCGCACGGGATCATGACACTGAACGACTTCAAGGCGATCGAGGGCGACCGGGCCATGGGCATCAAGTCCCTGCCCGTGGTCAAGGGCCCCGAGGTCGCGGCCCGGATCGCCTGCGTGGTCATGGCGCTGCCGCAGGCGCTGGTCATCGCGATGCTGCTGGTCTGGGGCAAGCCTTGGTTCGCGCTGGCCGTGACGGCCGCGCTGCTCGGTCAGTTCGCCGCAATGCGCGTCCTGCTGCGCGACCCCGAGGGCCTCGCGCCGTGGTACAACGCGGTGGGCGTGTCGCTTTACGTGAGCGGCATGATGGTCACCGCCATCGCGATCCGGGGGATGGCGGTCTGATGCTGTCGTGGCTCTCCATCGTGCGGTTGGGCCTGGTGCAGATGGCGCTGGGCGCGATCGTGGTGCTGACGACGTCGACGCTCAATCGCCTGATGGTGGTCGAGCTTGGGCTGCTGGCCGTGCTGCCCGGGCTGCTGGTGGCGCTGCATTACGGCATCCAGATCACGCGGCCCAACTGGGGGTTCCTCAGCGACAGCGGCGGCAACCGGACGCGCTGGATCATCGGCGGGATGGTGGCGCTGGCGGCAGGCGGGATGCTGGCGGCTTACGGCGTGGTGGTGCTGGACGGCGCTTTCGCGCTGGGCCTTGCGATCTCGGTGGTGGCCTATGCGCTGATCGGGCTGGGCGTGGGCGCCTCGGGCACGTCGCTGCTGGCGCTGCTGGCGACCGCCACGGCCGAGCACCGGCGCGCGGCGGCGGCCACGATCACCTGGCTGATGATGATCGCCGGGATCGCGGTGACGGCGGGCGTCGTGGGCGCGCTGTTGCAGCCCTATTCGCCCGCGCTGCTGCTGAAGCTGGTGGGCATCGTCTGCGGCGGCGCCGTGCTCCTGAGCGTCGTGGCCACCTGGGGGATCGAGCGCGGCGTCGTTGCCCGCCCGGCCCCCGAGCCGATGCCGTTCCGCGACGGTCTGGCCGAGATCTGGGCCGAGCCCAAGGCGCGCGCCTTCACCATATTCGTGTTCCTCAGCATGACCGCCTATTTCCTGCAGGAGCTGATCCTGGAACCCTACGCGGGCCTCGTCTTCGCCTTCACACCCGGCCAGTCCACGCAGCTGTCGGGCGCGCAGAACGGCGGCGTGTTCGTGGGCATGCTGCTGGTGGGCATCGCGGCCACGGGACTGCGGCTGGGCGCGCTTCGGGACTGGGTGATCGCGGGCTGCATGGGCTCGGCCTGCGCGCTGCTGGCGATCGCGGCGCTGGGCCAGGTGGGCCTGCCGCTGCTGGTCCCCGCCACCGTCGCGCTGGGCTTTTTCAACGGCATGTTCGCGGTCGCCGCCATCGGGTCGATGATGGCGCTGGCGGGCGAGGGCCGCGAGGCGCGCGAAGGCACGCGGATGGGTCTTTGGGGCGCGGCGCAAGCCATCGCCGCGGGCTTCGGCGGGCTGCTGGGTGCGGCCTGCGTGGACCTGCTGCGCGTGGCCCTGGGCGATGCGCCTGCTTTCGGAATAGTGTTCGCGGGCGAAGCCTGCATCTTCATCGCCGCGGCCCTCATGGCCGCGCGCATCATGGAGGGGCGGCGGCGGATGCCAGCGTCCCTCGTACCGGGAGAGTAATCGCATGTATGATGTCGTTGTCGTGGGCGGCGGGCCGTCGGGGGCCACCGCGGCCGAGGATCTGGCCCGGGCGGGCCGCAAGGTCGCCATGCTGGACAAGGCGGGGCGCATCAAGCCCTGCGGCGGCGCGATCCCGCCCCGGCTGATCGCCGATTTCGCCATCCCGGACAGCCAGATCGTGGCAAAGGTGAACACGGCGCGGATGATCTCGCCCACGCAGCGGGCGGTGGACATCCCCATCGAGAACGGCTTCGTCGGCATGGTCGACCGCGAGCATTTCGACGAGTTCCTGCGCGCGCGAGCCGTCGAGGCCGGGGCCGAGCGGCTGACCGGCACCTTCCTGCGAATCGAACGCGGCGATACCACGGCGGTTGTCTATCGCGACAAGGCCAGCGGCGAGGAACGTTACCTGCCCACGCGGCTGATCGTCGGCGCGGACGGCGCGCGGTCGAACGTGGCGCGCGGCGAGGTGCCGGGCGGCGACAAGATCCCCTACGTGATCGCCTATCACGAGATCATCAAGGCACCGGCCAAGGGGGGCAACTACGACCCGCTGCGCTGCGACGTGATCTATGACGGGGCGATCTCGCCAGATTTCTATGGCTGGGTTTTCCCGCACGGCGACCAGGCCAGCGTCGGCATGGGCACCGGCATCGACGGGGTGGACCTGAAGAAGGCGACCGCCGACCTGCGCGCGGCCTCCGGCCTCAGCGAATGCGAAACCATCCGCAAGGAAGGCGCGCCGATCCCGCTGAAGCCGCTGGACCGCTGGGACAATGGGCGCGACGTGGTGCTGGCGGGCGATGCGGCGGGCGTCGTGGCGCCAAGCTCGGGCGAGGGCATCTATTATGCGATGGCCGGGGGCCGGGTGGCCGCGACGGCGGCGCAGGCCGCCTTGGTGTCCGGCCGCGCGTCCGACCTGAAGATCGCGCGCAAGCTCTTCATGAAAGAGCACAAGATGGTGTTCCGGGTTCTGCGCACCATGCAGGACGCTTATTACAAGTCCGACGAGCGGCGCGAACGGTTCGTGTCGCTGTGCCACGACATCGACGTGCAACGCCTGACCTTCGAGGCTTACATGAACAAGAAACTGGTCCGCGCCCGGCCCATGGCGCATCTGCGCATCGGGGTGAAGAACGTGGCCCATCTGCTCAGGCTGGTGCCGCAAACCTATGCCTGAGCCGGTGATGATCCCGGCATGGATCGACGGGGTCCTGACACCGGTCGAGAAGCTTAAGGCGCACCAGCGCGGGCTGCGGCACCGGGCGATCTCGGTCTTCGTGATGGATGGCGACGCGGTGCTGTTGCAACAGCGCGCCTTGGGCAAGTACCACACGCCGGGGCTTTGGACGAACACCTGCTGCACCCACCCGCATTGGGGCGAAGATGGGCTTGATTGTGCCGTTCGGCGCCTGTCCGAGGAACTGGGGATCGTCGGTGTCACGCCCGAATTTCAGCTGACCGCCGAGTATCGCGCGCCGGTGGGCGGCGGCCTGATCGAGCATGAAGTGGTCGAGATCTACACCGCACCCGCCGACCGGGACCTGACGCTGTCGCTGAACCCGGACGAGGTTGCGGCCGTGCGCTGGGTGTCGCTGCCTGCCCTGCGGGCCGAGGTCGCCGATCACCCCGATCACTTCACGCCCTGGCTGCGGATCTACCTGGACCGCCACGCCACTTCGATCTTCGGGCAATTGGCGGACCGGTCCGATCCCGCGCAGCTTAGATCGTCCGAAGCGATCTGAGCCGGGCCCGTCCCGCGCGCCGCCGCATCTGGGGTTTTGCTGCCACAATGGAAACCAATCACGCAGCCGTGCGTTTACTCGGTTGACCGTCGATGACAGCACGAACCCCAAGCCTGCCAAACCCCGAGACCGCCATGACCCTGACCAGACGCCATTTCATTGCCAGCGGCCTTGCGCTGGCCGCCTGCCCGTCCGCCGTTCTGGGCCACGCCGGCCTTCCGCACACCTCGCGCGCGACCATGTCTGCCCGCAACGTGGATATCCGGCCCGACGTGGATGTGGACACGATCCACATCTTCCCCGGGTATTTCTCGCTTTACCATGTGCGTGCGCCGGGCCGCGCCCGCGAATACCACATCGCCGTGGGCGACGAGGGCCGCAACCTGTCGGGCAACACCGTCATCAAGCGCAAGGAAGAATGGCCGCGCTGGACACCGACCAGCAACATGATCCGGCGCGAGCCCGAGGTTTACGCGGAATGGGCCGGCGGGATGCCCGGCGGCGGTGACAATCCGCTGGGGGCGCGGGCGCTCTATCTTTATCGCGGCGGCCGCGACACGCTCTATCGCATCCATGGAACGCCGCAGCCCTGGACCATCGGCCAGGCCGTCAGCTCGGGCTGCATCCGGCTGACCAATTCCGACGTGATCGAGCTTTATCCCAACGTGAAACTGGGCACGCGCGTCACGTCCTATCTGTAAGGTTGCGCGGTCGCTTGCATCGCGCGTAGCCTTCGCGGGACCCGGAGCAACGAATCCGGGACCAAGGGAGGATACCTTATGAAACTGATTTCGCTTCGGAACGCCGTTCTGGCAGCCGCCGTCTTCGCCGCGGGGCCGCTTCTGGCCGAAGGCCACGGCTTCACCCCCGAAAACCCCGAATGCATCGCCCCCGCCAATCCCGGCGGCGGCTGGGACTTCACTTGCCGCCAGGTGGGCAAGTCGCTGCAGGATCTCGGGCTGATCCCGTCCACCATGCAGGTCGTGAACCTGTCGGGCGGCGGCGGTGGCGTGGCCTTCGCCGAGGTCGTCAACAAGCGCGCCGACGACAACGACCTGATCGTCGCGGCCTCGTCCGCGACGGCGACGCGGCTGGCGCAGGGCGCCTATCCGGGCAACAACATGGACCAGGTCCGCTGGCTGGGCGCCATCGGCGCCGATTATGGCGTCATCGCGGTGGCCGCCGACAGCGAGATCCAGGACCTGACCGGCCTGATGGACGCCATGAAGGCGGACCCCAGTTCCATCGCCATCGGCGGCGGCTCGGCCGTGGGCGGCTGGGATCACCTGAAGGTCCTGATCGCCGCCCAGGAGGCCGGGATCGAGGACGTGCGCGCCGTGAAATACATCGCCTTCGCGGGCGGTGGCGAAGCGGTGACGCAGCTTCTGGCAGGCTCGCTTCAGGCGTTTTCGGGCGACCTGTCCGAGGCCAAGGGCTTCGTCGAATCCGGTGACATCAAGGTCCTGGCCGTCTTGGCGCCCGAACGGCTGGGCGGCGAGTTCAGCGAGATCCCGACCGCCGCCGAGCAGGGCATCGACGCCATCGGCGCCAACTGGCGTGGCTTCTACGCGCCCGGCAACATGGACGACATGGCCTATGATTACTGGGTCGAGCAGATCGGCACGCTCTACGCCAGCGACGAATGGAAGGCCGTGATGGAAGCCAACGGCCTGGCGCCGCTGGACCTGCAGGGCGACGCGTTCCAGGCCTTCGTGGCCGAATCGGTGGACAGCATCACGGCGCTGTCGAAGGAAATCGGCATCCTTCAATAAGCCCCCGTCCGGGTGACCCCGGCCATCTGGCCGGGGTCTGCTTTTCGATATCGCGGGGAGTCCATGCTAGATTTCGATCCACAACCGGTGCTGACCGGCGAACGGCTGAGCCTGCGCCCGCTGCGCGCCAGCGACCGCGACGGGCTCTACCACGCGGCCAGTGATCCCTTGGTCTGGGAACAGCACCCCGCCAGCACCCGCCACCAGCGCGACGTGTTCGACCCCTATTTCGACGAGCTTCTGGCGTCGAAGGGCACGCTATGCGTGCGCACGGACGGCACAGTGATCGGATGTTCGCGCTATTACCCGGTGCCAGCCCATCCCGGCGAATGGGGGATCGGATACACGTTTCTCGACCGCGCCCATTGGGGCGGCGCGTGGAATCGCGAGATGAAGACCCTGATGCTGCGTCATGCCTTCGCGTCACTGCCGCGGGTCTGGTTCCACATCGCGCAGGACAACCTGCGCTCGCAGATCGCGACCACGCGGCTGGGGGCGGAATACCAATACGACGAGGCGCTGGATATGGGCGTGCCGATGAAGGCCTACACCCTGACCCCCGACCAGTGGCGCGCGGCGACGGGCATCGACCTGATGGAGGACACGGCGTGAGCGACCGCATCTTCGGCGGCATCGGGCTGCTTCTGGCGATCTTCTTTGCGTGGCAGGCCAGCGTGATCCAGGAAAGCTTCCTGTCGGACGTGGTCGGCCCCAAGGTCTTTCCCTACATCATCGCCGCCGTGATGGCGGCCTCGTGCCTCTATTTCCTTCTGAAGCCCGACCCCGAGCCGTCCTGGCCCCGCGCCGGTCGCCTGGCCGAGATCGCGCTGGCCGCGCTGGTGATGATCGCCTACGCGCTGGCTTTGCCCGAGGTCGGCTTCGTCGCCGCGACCGCCGTGGCCAGCGGATACCTGACATGGCGGCTGGGATCGAAGCCGCTGCAAAGCGTGGTGATCGGCGTCTGCACGTCGGCGGGCATCTACGTCATCTTCCGCATGGTGCTGGGCCTGAGCCTGGCCCGCGGCCCCTGGGGGTTCTGAGCGATGGAGCTGATGTCCGACCTTGCGGGCGGTTTCGCCGTCGCGCTGACCTGGCAGAATATCGGCCTGGCGCTGCTGGGCTGCTTCCTGGGCACCGTGATGGGCGCCCTGCCCGGCCTTGGCCCGTCGAACGGCGTGGCGATTCTGATCCCGCTGGCCTTCACGCTGGGACTGGGGGCGACGCCGTCGCTGATCCTGCTGACATCGGTCTATTACGGGGCGATGTATGGCGGGCGCATCAGTTCGATCCTGCTGAACATCCCCGGCGACGAGCCTGCCATGATGACGTGCCTCGACGGCTATCCCATGGCGCAGGCCGGCCGCGCGGGCGAAGCGCTGGCGCTGTCGGGCATCGCGTCCTTCGTGGGCGCCTTCTTCGCCACCTGGGGGCTGGTTCTGCTGGCGCCGCAGCTGGTGAAGGTCGCGCTTCTGTTCGGCCCGGCCGAGTATTTCGCGCTGTTCACGCTGGCCTTCGCCACGTTGGGCGGCATCGCGTCCAACAACCAGGCCAAGGCCGCCTTCGCCGCGGCGCTGGGCCTGGCGCTGGCGATGGTCGGCGTCGACACCCAGACCGGCGTGCCGCGCTTCACCTTCGGCGAGGTGCATCTTTACGACGGGATCGACTTCCTGGTGGCCATCGTCGGATTGTTCGCGCTGAGCGAGGTTTTCGTCTTCCTCGAACACCGGGGCACCGACAAGGATATCTCGCAAAAGCCGCCGACCAAGGTGGGCCGGATCATTCCAAGCTGGGCGCTGGTCAAGTCCTGCATCCCGACCATGGGCCGCACGACCGTGCTGGGCTTCATCGCGGGCGTGCTGCCCGGCGCGGGGGCGTCGCTGGGATCGTTCATCAGCTATTCCATGGAAAAGAAGATGGTCGATCCCAAGGGCGAGACCTTCGGCAAGGGCGACCCGCGCGGCGTGGCGGCGCCCGAGGCCGGCAACAACGCCGCCGCCGGGGGCGCGCTGGTGCCGATGCTGGCGCTGGGCGTGCCCGGGTCTGGCACCACGGCCGTTCTGCTGGCGGTGCTGCTGGCGCTGAACATCACGCCCGGTCCGCTGCTCTTCACCCAGAACCCCGACGTGGTCTGGGGCCTGATCGCGGCGCTCTTCATCGGCAACTTCATGCTGCTGGCCATGAACATCCCGCTGGTGGGGCTGTTCACGCGGGTGCTGCTGGTGCCGCCGCGCATCCTGATGCCGGTTGTGGCGATGGTCAGCTTCGTGGGGATCTACGGGATCTCGGGGTCGTCGTTCGACCTGATGGTGATGGTGGGCTTCGGTGTGCTGGGCTGGGTGCTGCGAAAGCTCGACGTGCCGCTGGTGCCGGTGATCCTGGGCACCCTTCTGGGCAACGAGATGGAGGTGAACCTGCGCCGCGCGGTCAACATCTCGGACGGCGATTACTGGGTGCTCTTGGGCTCGCCCCTGGCGATCGGGCTGTGGATCATCGCCTTCACCGGCTTCGTGCTGCCGATCCTGGTGGGTGGCGTGGTGCGCCGCAAGATGCGCGGCACATCCGAAGGCGTGGGCGACTGATCGCAACGAAATCTTCACCCTGATCGGGCAGCTTCGCATCCAAACGAAAGATGCGAGGTACGGATGCGGTTCAGGCAAGGCGTGATGATGGTGCTTGCGGGCGTGATGCTGCCCGGCAGTCTTTACGCGGACGGCTCGCTGATGGCGCCGCGCGGGTCGATCTTCACGCCGCGCGCGCCCATGTTCGACACCCGCACACCCACGGATGCGCCCGAGGCAAAGGTGCAGGCGGCCAGCCTGTTCATGGACACGGCCGCGGCCGGCCTGTTCGCGCCCCTGCCGGACCGTCCGGTGGATCTGGGGCAACGCGCCCTGGGTCCGATGTCCGGCGATTCGCTGACCCATCTGCGCGCGGTCATCGCCTCGGCGGAAGCCGGGCGCATGGGCTATGACGCCGTGCAGCACGGGGCGAAGGTGAAGCCGCGCAAGCCGCCCACGCAGATGACGCTGGAAGAGATCGTGCTGTGGATCCGCGCCACGCCCGGCCAGCCCCACGCCATCGGCCGCTACCAGTTCATCCCGAAGACGCTGGCGCGCCTGGTCCGCAAGATCGGCGCCCACGGCGAGATGCGCTTCTCGCCCGCCTTGCAGGACCGCCTGGCCGACGAGTTGCTGAAGGAAGCCGGGCTTCTGGCCTTTCGCGACGGCCTGATGCCGCGCCGGACCTTCATGCACAACCTTGCCAAGATCTGGGCCGGGCTGCCCACGGCGTCCGGCAAGTCCTACTACCAGGGTTACGCGGGCAACAAGGCCACCATGACCTACGCCCGGTTCGACGCGGAAATGGCCCGCGCGTTCCCGGGACTTGGGTAAAGGCCGACCCCGGGCTCACGCTTTTGGCCCGGTTTCCGTTCAGGTTGCAGGGCTCAATCAATCGGGGGAAGCCAGATGCACCTATAACTCCTCTCCGCCACCATCAGTCTGCGGGTCTGCGATACCGACCGTGGGTCACGCCCCGCGGCCAACGAAGATTGGGCTGTGCGAACCCTCCCTAGCGCAATCGGCGACGGCACGGACGACCGACGCTCTTCAACGCCGCGCCGGACGATCGGCTCACCGCCATGGCCCTGCCGTCGGCCACCAGCACATGCGCGGGCGTGACGCGGGATGGCGGCGGTCGGGGGATCCGGAAAGTAGTGCACCCCGAAGGCATGCCTTCGGGGTGCGTTCCTGTAGCCAACAGGAAGGGAACCGGGGTATGGAGACCCCGACGTCACATCCCCCTGCAGGGGGCCGCGACCTGGCGTGAGCGGCGGCACCAAGGCTGCCGCTCAATTCGTTGGATCAGGCGAAGCCCGATAGCTGCAGGACCTGGATCGCCGCGTAGGGATCTTCGGGCAGCAGGTAGCTGATCGCCCGCAGGATCAGCACGAAACCGATCACCCCGAAGAACACAACGCCCGCATAGACCGCCCCCAGGCACATCTGGGTGAATACCCACATCCGGAGCGACGGCTGAATGCTGTCTTCCAGGAACCAGGTTTTCTTGTCGTCACTCATGTCGATCACTCCTGATACGGGCTGTAGATCATGAACTCTTCCGGCGTGCGGGCGGGGACGTAGTTCTGCGCCGCGCCGTAACCGTGTTCCTGCGCCCAGACGAACCAGTTATCCACGACCGTTCCGGTCAACAGGATGCCGATGCCGCCCGTGAGGGTCGTCAGCACCGCGAACCACCACGCCCAGCGGTGGATGCCTTCCATGGTGGCGTTGAAGCCCATGGTCCAGCGCCAGAACAGGCCCGCCCGCTCGGATGCCGTGCCGCGGTCGACGATCTGCTCCAGTTCCCGGTCGCCGCCGTAGCGGCCCACCGCAAGGATGGTGCCGCCATGCATGGCGAAGAGCAGGGTCGAGCCATACAGGAACACGATGCTCAGCGCATGGAACGGGTTGTAGAACAGGTTGCCGTAGGTCAGCGAGAACAGGTTGGTCCAGTCGAGATGCGGGAAGATGCCATAGGGCACGGCTTCCGACCAGCTGCCCATCAGGACCGGGCGGATGAGGCCCAGCACCAGGAACAGCCAGATGGCAGACGCGAAGGCCCAGCAGACATGCTTGCCCATGCCCAGCTGGTCGGCCAGGACGTAGGACCGGATCCACCAGCTGATGACCGCCACCAGCAGGAAGAACGACGAGATCAGCCACAGCCCGCCGTCCCAGATCGGCGCCATGCCCAGGCCGTATTCCGGCGCGGGCGGCTCGAGCGCCAGGTAGAAGAGGTCGCGGAAGAACAGGCCCGGCGAGAAGTCCACCTGGACCCAGAAGCTGATGCCCACCAGGAAGAACCATAGCCCCCCGGTCAGCAGCGACACCACGCCGAACGGGCCAAGGTAGATCGGCCCCAGCTGCGCGTTGCCCAGCCAGCCCGCAAGCTGGCTGAAGCTGGCATTGTTGGTGCGGTCACGCAGATCGGTGTCCTCGACCATGCCCATTTCGGGCGGGCCCTGAACCTGGACCTGCGTGAAGATGTTTTGATAATGCGGCATATCCGTGCCCTTTCTTCTTACAGGTCTGCCCACCAGGGCAGTTCGATGTACCAATCCCACCAGGCGATCCACTGATCGAACCAGATGGTGCCCGAGATCACGATGCACAGCGCGCTCCAGAGGCCCGCGTTGATCGCCAGAAGCAATCCAAGGCGGTGGATGCCGAGCGGCCCGATCGAGTAGCCGATGAAGTCGCGGAAGAACGTGTCCTCATGCTCGGGGTTGCGCATTTCCTTGCCCTTGGCGGGGTTCGACGCCGACAGGATCAGCGATCCGTGCAGGGCCAGCGCCAGCGTCGTGGTGAAGAACAGCGACACGGCGACCATGTGGGCCGGGTTGTAGTGGAAGTTGCCATAGAGGTAGCCGGTGTAGCTGACCCAATCGAGGTGGCTCCAGATGCCATAGGGAAACGCATGCCCCCAGGCGCCCATCAGCACGGGCCGGATCACCTGAAGCGTCGTGTAGGCGACGATGGCCGCACCGAAGGCGACGGGCACGTGGAACCCGATGCCCAGCTTGCGGCAGATCTCGACCTCGCGCAGGGCCCAGCTGATGAAGGCGCCATGCGCGCAGATCGTGATGATTTGCCACAAGCCCCCCATCTCGAGCGGGGCCGCGCCCAATCCCATCGAGATCGGCGGCGGGTTGACCGAGATCAGCCAGGGGTTCCAGACCCCCTGGATCGCGGCGGTATAGAAGATCAGGATCGTGCCCAGACCGGCAAAGAAGACGGTCGTGATCCCGAAGAAGCCCACAAAGAAAGGCCCGACCCAGAAATCGAACAGGTCGCCGCCGATGAGCGTGCCGCCCGGCACGCGGTATTTTCGTTCGAAGCTGAGCAATGCCATCTTCTTACTCCGTTGTCTGGCGGCGTCCGTTAGCGGGCCGTCTTGTCAATTCGCTCGGGGGTTTGTTGCGGGCGGGCGGTGGTCCGACCGCCCGCAACAGCTGTGCAAGTGGTCTTATTCGGCCGCGACTGCACCGGTGCCGTATTTGGCAGCGGATTGCTCGAACCAGTTGTACCGGTCCGTGCTGAGCAGGACGAGGTGAATCATCGCCGCCAGCAGGAACAGGAACACGCCCTGCGCCACGAACACGCGACGCGGGTCGAAGACCAGCCAGATTTTGTAGAATTTTGCCATTATTCAGTCCTTCCTCAGAACCAGGGCTTCCAGATGAACACTGCCAGGTGAGCGACGACAGCCACGGCTGAGAACAGCCAGAGCCCGCTCATGTAGACAGAGTGCAATTCCTGCGCCTGCTCGTCGGTAAGACCTGTGAATGACAGGTCGGTTCTATCAGCCATTATTACTCTCCTTAGGATCGTAAAGCTGACGCCGCGGGGCCCCGCGGCCGGGTTCCGGAACAATCCGGACTTCGCCCGACGACCCTAAGGCTGCCGGAAGAATTCTGTGGCTCCCACCCCGGTGCAAGCCCGGGGCGGGATCAGGTCGTCACGCCGAGAAGATCATCGGCGTGATGATGCGCGCCTGGCTCCAGGCCCGCTTGATCGGTCCCTTCTCGGGCAGGGTCATCTGCCGCGCGGCGGTCAGCGCCCAGGTCAGGATCGCCAGCGGCAGCGTCGCCGCGAAGATCAGAGCGAAATAGGCGTAGAACTCGGCCTTGGGATTGGCGCGTGCGCGCGGCGCCTCGGCACTGAATTGTGTGGTCATGTCGCTCATGTGGCGTCCTCCGGGTTGGATTTCTGTGTCGCGGGCTGCAATGCCGCGACGGTTTCGCGGACCACCCTGTCTGCACCCGTCGCGAGCGCTGCCTTTTCGGCGGCGTCGCGCAAGGTGCGGGCGGCGGAAATGCGGGTGAGCACCGGGTGCTCGGACACGATGCGGTCAAGCTCGGCCTGCGCGTCGGTGTCCCATGGGAAGTCGTGTTTCAGGGTCGCGGGCGTCGCGTCGGCGGCGTCCATCTCGCTGCCCAGCGGCAGGATGTGGAACAGCGCGTCGAACAGGCCATTGCAGACCTCCTGCAGCAGGTAGGTCGCGCCCGCGTAGCCCATGAAGGGCGTGCCGGTGGCCCGCCGGATGGCGGCGCCGGGGAAGCTCGCTGGGATGAAGGACGGCGACGGGCCGTGGCCCGATTTCATCTCGGCCAGGTACATCTTTTCGTTGATCGACCCCATGACGACCAGCGGCCGCTTGGCGTGCATCAGGGCGCGCACGGCGTCGTTGTCGGTCTTCTTGCCCGCCAGCCGCGGGATGGCGAAGGCGCAGGGAAACCCAAGCTCGTCTTCCATGAAGTGCCGGATGCCGCGGGTATAGGTTTCGTTGGCCACGATGGCGAATTCGGCGGTGGCGAAGAAATCCTGCGTGACCGAGCGCCAGAGATCCCAGACGGGCTTCAGCGTGGAATGCTTTTCGGTCTCGATGAACGGCTCGGGGTCGAGGCCCAGCAGGTCGCCCAGCGTGCGCAGGAAGGTGGTCGTGCTTTCGACGCCGATGGGGGCCTGCAAGTAGGGCTTGCCCAGCACCTCGCTCAGGCCGCGCCCGAATTCGCGGTACATGCAGATGTTGACGTCGGCATTCACCAGGTTGCGCATTTCGGCCAGGTGCGCGCCCAGGGGCATGACCATGTTGACCTCGGCGCCGATCCCTTCGACCAGGCGCCGGATCTCGGCCAGGTCCGACGGCATGTTGAAGGTGCCGTACATGGGGCCAAGGATGTTGACGCGGGGCGTGTCGCCCTCGGCGCGCTTCTTCTCGGGCGGCATGCGGCCCTTGGTCTGGCCGAACTCGGTGAACAGCCACGTCATCGCCCGGTCGGCGCATTCCCACTGGTCTTCATCGATCGTGCGCGGCAGGAACCGCTGGATGTTGGTGCCCTGCGGCGTGACACCGCCGCCGATCATCTCGGCGATCGAGCCGGTGACGACGACCGCGGGCAGCGCCGGATCCAGCGTATCCCAGGCGCGTTTCATGGATTCTTCGGTGCCCGCACCCATTTCGCCTTCGCCCAGGCCGGTGACGACGATGGGCAGCTCGTGCGGCGGCAGCGCGTCGGTGTAGTGCAGGACGGAGGTGACCGGCAGGTTTTCGCAACCCACCGGGCCGTCGATGACGACCTGCAGGCCCTTCACGGCGCAGAAGGCGTAGATTGCGCCCCAATATCCGCCCGCGCGGTCGTGATCCTGCACCAGCATCAGATCATCTCCTGCGCTTTTTTCGCGCGCGCCTGCTTTTCCAGCTTCTTGAGGTTCTGCGCCCGGAAATCTTCGCGGATGTTCGGCTTGCCTTCCCAGACGCCCGCCGTGTCGCCACCGCCCACGCCCTCGAAGAACGCCTTCATCTTCGACATGCGGTCGCGGTTGCCCATGGCGGCGTTCACCACCTGCTGCAACGATCCGGCCCCGGCGGGGCCCATCAGCGGCCGCGCCGAGATCAGGTTGGTGAAGTAAAGCGACGGGATGCCCAGCTCCTTGCCCTTCTGGACGACGGGCGTGGTGCCGATGGCGAGGTCCGGCTTCACGGCCTCCATCGCCGCCAGGTCGTCTTCCAGCGACGCGCGGAATTTCACCTTCGCACCGTGGGCTTCCAGCCACTCGCGGTCGGCGGAACTTTGCAATGTCTTGGGGCAGGCGGTGCCCACGTAAGGCACCCGCGCGCCGCTTTCGATCAGCAGCCGCGCGACCAGCAACTCGCTGCCCTCGTAGCCCGACAGGGTGATGGTGCCGTCGATCCGGCTGCCCTGCAGCGCGGCCTTGATCGCGGGCAGGAAGGCGTTTTGCGCGGCGGCGACCTTGTCGGCGGCCAGCCCGAACGCGTCGCCGATCCCGGCCAGCCACGCGGCGGTGCCGTCATGGCCCACCGGCGCGCTGCCCACGATGGGACGGCCCGCGGCGGTGAATTCGCGCATGGCGGCGGTATAGAACGGATGGATCGCGGCGACCGCGCCGCAATCGAGTGCGGCGTAAAGCTCGCGCCACTCGCGACAGGGCACCACCGGTCCGGCGGCCAGGCCCATGGGCGCCAGCATCGCGCCGATCATCATCGGATCGGCCGGGAACATCTCGCCCAGCAGGCTTACCGTGGGTCGATCGTCGCGCCCCGTGGCTGGCGCAGGCACCGGGCCCGCGGCCACCTCGGCCCGAGCGTAGTTCAGCATCGCACCCGCCAGAACGTCCTTGGCCTCGGCATGGGTGGGGATGCCGAAGCCCGGCACGTCGATGCCGATGATCCGCACGCCGTTGATTTCCTTGGGCAGCAGCCGCAGCGGCACGCCCGACGCCGTCGGCACGCACAGGTTCGTCACAACGATCGCGTCGTAGCGGTCCGGATCGGCCATGTCGTGGACCGACTCCCGGATGTCCTCGAACAGCTTTCCGGTCACGAGGGACTCGGAGTTGAACGGCACGTAGCCCACCGACCGCCGCGCGCCGTAGAAATGGCTCACGAAGGTCAGCCCATAGACGCAACAGGCCGAGCCCGACAGGATCGTGCCAACGCGCCGCATCCGCAGGCCCACGCGCAGCGACCCGAAGGCGGGGCACATGCTTTGCGGCTTGTCGTGGGGGCCTTGCGGGTAGTCGGCGGCATAGCCGTCCAGCAATTCGCTTTGCCCCGCGGCTCGCGCGGCGGCTTCCATGGCGTCCGCGCCCGCGTGACAGCCGTGACCGTCTCCCGCCGACGGATCGACGGCCAGCTCCGGCGCGTCGCCGCGCGCGGGGCCCTCGATCACCTCGACCTCGTCCGATGGGTCATTTGTCACTTCGCGGTCCATGCTGCCTGTCTTCATCTTTCCAGAAATACCTCGGGGGGTCCGGGGGGCTGGCCCCCCCGGCCGTCGGCCGTCACACGTCGTCGTAGATCACCTCGAGCGACGCCTTCGGCGTGCCCTTCTTGCCGCGCATGTCGACATCGGTCGCGGGCACCAGCACCACATCGCCGCCGGTGTCCTTGCTGTCGAAGAGCGCCAGAAGCTCGTCCTGGGTCAGCGGCGCGGGGCGCACGCCGGGGGCGAGGCCCACCGCTTCGCCCAGACCGGCGAACAGCGATCCCCAGTGCGATTCGGACGTGCCGACGATCTGGTAGTTGGCGGATTTCTTGCGCAGGTCGTCATCCTGCGGGATCGCGGCCAGCACGGGGATGTCCACGGCCTTGGCGAAGGCCTGCGCCTCGCCAGACCCGTCGTCCTTGTTGATGACCAGGCCCGCGACGCCCACGTTGCCGCCCAGTTTGCGGAAATACTCTACCGCCGAGCAGACGTTGTTGGCGACATAGAGGCTTTGCAAATCGTTCGACGCGACCAGGATCACCTTCTGCGCCATGTCGCGCGCGATGGGCAGGCCGAAGCCGCCGCAGACCACGTCGCCCAGGAAATCCAGCAGGACGTAGTCGAAGTCCCAATCGTGGAAGCCCAGCTTTTCCAGCAGCTCGAAGCCGTGGATGATGCCGCGCCCGCCACAGCCGCGGCCCACTTCCGGCCCGCCCAGCTCCATGGCGAACACGCCGCCGCGCTTGAAACACACGTCGCCGATGGCGACTTCTTCGCCCGCCAGCTTCTTCTGGGTCGAGGTCTCGATGATCGTCGGGCACGCCTTGCCGCCGAACAGCAGCGACGTGGTGTCGGATTTCGGATCGCAGCCGATCAGCAGCACGCGCTTGCCCTGCTCGGCCATCATGTGGCTGAGATTGGCCAGCGTGAAGGACTTGCCGATCCCGCCCTTGCCGTAGATCGCGATAATCTGGGTCTTGGACGTGGGCTCGGCCTGCGGGACTTCCAGCGTCGGCTCGGCGGCCTCGGCCTTGAGGTCCGCGTCGTAGCGTTTCAGATTGGGGACTTCGTCGAGGCTCATGCCACGTCCTTCCAGTCGAGAATCATTTTCAGGCAGGCCGGATCGCTGAACGCGGTTTCATAGGCCTGTTTTGCGTCTTTCGCCGACGCGCTGTGGGTCACGAGTCCGTCCAGCGACAAGGCGCCGGACGCGGTCATCTGGGTGGTCACCGCCATGTCGAGCGGCGTCCATTCCGCGGCGACCCGCAGCCGCGCTTCCTTCATGAAGGCGGGCGGATAGGCGAAGCTGATCGGGTCGGTATAGAAGCCGGCCAGCACGATCTCGCCGCCCTTGGCGATGCGCCCGATCAGCTGCGGCAGCAGCTCGGCGCGGCCGCTGGCGTCGAAAATGGTGGCGTAGTCGTGACGCGTGTCGTTGTCGGGGTGCAGAACCTCGTAGCCGCGCGCGCCCGTGCTGCGGTCGGGATCGATTTCCCAGACGGTCGGGCGACCGCCCGCGGCCACGGTCAGGCGCGCCAACAGACGGCCCAGGACACCGTGGCCCACGATCAGGTCGGGCAGCTCGGTGTGCAGCCCGGCCATGGCGTGGCGTGCGGTCGCGGCCAGCGCCAGCAGCGTGCCGGACGCGCCGAGGGCCGCATCGACCGGTGTCACGCGCTTGGCAGGGGTGACGATTCGCCGGGACGCGCCACCGAACAGGCCGCGCACGTCGCCGTAGCAATCGGCGCCGGGCACGAAGACATGGGTGCCGGGCTTCAGCTTGGCGCCCGGACGCGCTTCGACCACTTCGCCCAAGGATTCGTAGCCCGGAACCAACGGGTACCCCATGCCCGGAAAGGGCGGCATTTCGCCCGTCCAGAACAGCTTTTCGGTGCCGGTCGATATGCCGGAATGGCTGATCTCGACAACGACGTCCCCGTCCTGCGGATCGGCGATCGGAAGGGTTCCGATGTCCAGGGCGCGGGGCCCTTCAAGGATGATGGCAGCGGTATCTGGCACGGTGGTTTGGGCTCTCCCGTTAGAGGGGCACGGTCGCTTGGTCCGACCTCGTCGCTAGACTGTCAGTTTAACCTTACACTTGGGCGTGTCAATCTATCACGACAGGTTCTGCACTATGGTCGCGTGGCCAGCACCGTGCTGGTCACGAAAGGCCGTCGCGCGCGCGGCGTGGCGGGCTGGATGAAACCCGCCGCCTGGGCCAGTCCGGCGATCCTGTGCTGGGACCGCGCACGACCGGTGCGCATGGCCATGCAGTAGAGCGCGAAATAGACATCGCCCGCCCGGTGCGGTGCCTCTCCGCCGGTCATGGGCTCCGAGATGATCAGCCGTCCGCCCTTCGGCAGCGCGTCGAAGCATTTCGACAGGAGCTGCGCGACCTGGGCATCGTCGTGATCGTAGAGCACCCGAATCAGGGAAATGGCGTCGGCGCCGCCCGGCAGCGGATCGGTCTTGAAGCTGCCCTCGGCCAGCGTGATGCGGTCGGCAAGGCCCGCCTGGGCCAGTGCATCGCGGGCCGCGGGCATGACCTGGGGCAGATCGAACAGCGTCAGATCCAGGGCGGGCGCGGCGGCGGCCACTTGCGACAGGAAAACGCCGGTGCCACCGCCCACATCCATCAGGTGGTCCACACGGCGCAGGTCGATCTGGTCCAGCGCATCCTGCGCCACAAGCCCCTGGCTGTCGGCCATCAGCTGCGAATAGCGCGCCGCTTCGTCCGGCGACGCACCCGTGCCCGCGCCGAAGACATAGGGCCAGAATCGGGCCAGCTCGGTTTCGGTATCCCCCCGGAAGAAGGCTACCGGATCCGACAGGTCGCGATACAGGATCTCGTGGTGGCGGATCATCTGCGGCAATCCCGGCACCCCCAGAAGGGCCGCGCCGCGGGTCGAGGTCTGGTAGCGACCGCCCTTCAGCCGCAGGAGGCCCAGCGCCACGCCCGCGCGCAGCAGGATCTCGGCACGGTCCTCGGGCATCGACAGGCGGGCCGCGATGGTGCGGGCGGGCAGCGCGTCGTCGCGCAGGAAGACCAGCAGATCGAGTTCGATCAGGGCGCGCAGCACCTGGCTATGGGCAAAACCGGCGACCAGGTCGAAGATCGCTTCGCCCTCGGCGCGGACATGGCGGCGGGTGAACGGAAAGCGCGCGGCCCAGCGCTGGAAGCCGGGCGACGCGGCGAGACGGTTCAGCCAGCCCTGCCCCCGACGGCCGCGCGGCGGGGGGCTGTCCATCGGAACGTCAGCCATCGGTCGGGAATGTGTGACGCAAGTTCCTCACCGCTCAGCGGGCGCGCGCGGTTTGGGTGAGCGGCGTCAGCCGCTCGGCGTATTGGCGCACCATCGCCGCCAGCGCTGCTTCGCCGGGACAGGACGGGATCGACGCGATCGCACCGCCCAGGATATCGGTCAGCCGCTTCACCGCGCCATCGACGCCCAGCTGCGCCACGGCGTTGGGACGGCCGTGCAAGCCGTCCTGCCCCGCGGGCTTGCCCAGCGCGTCTTCGTCCAGCAGCGCGTCGCGCAGATCGTCGGCGACCTGGAACGCTTCGCCGATGCGCGCGCCCAGCTCTTCCCAGGGCTCGGCATCCTGGCCTGCCGCAACCGCCCCCATCTGCGTGGCCGCGATGAACAGTGCGCCGGTCTTCGCGCGGTGATAGGCCGACAGGTCGATCTTCGGCTCGCTTT
Organism: Palleronia pontilimi; assembly: GCF_016412875.1. Taxonomy (GTDB): domain Bacteria; phylum Pseudomonadota; class Alphaproteobacteria; order Rhodobacterales; family Rhodobacteraceae; genus Palleronia; species Palleronia pontilimi. The sequence continues at coordinate 323,770 of NZ_JAEKPD010000001.1, forward strand.
CCCATCCCTGCCCCGCGCAGATTCCGTGCGGCATGCCGGTTCGGGCAGCCAGGATGCGGATCAGCTCGACGGCGCGCATCGCGTCCTGCGGTGCTGCGCGGGCCAGCGTGTCGAATGCCATCACGATCAGGCTGTCACCGGCAAGGACCGCCAGAGGTTCGGAATAGGCACGATGGACCGACGGCTTGCCGCGCCGGATTTCGGCGTCGTCGAAACAGGGCAGATCGTCATGGACCAGCGACGCGCAATGGATGAGCTCAAGCGCGGTCGCCGCGGCGTCGGTCAGGGCGGGACGGTCGTCGCCGCAGGCCAGCGCCACGCTGGTGCAGATGGTGGGCCGGATCCGCGCGCCGCCAGGCGTGGTGGCATAATGCAGGGCGGCGGCCAGCTTGGCGGGCGCGATACCCCCCTGACCCTGGCGGATGGCGGCGGTGATGGCCGCTTCGATACGGGTGGTCAGCGGCATGGATCCCTCGCGCTTGTCAGAAATAATCTACAGTAATGTGTCAACTTATCTGGACACATTGCGCCGACCGAGTCAACAATCGCCCATGGTGGACAACCAGATCATCGTGATCGGCGCGGGCGTCGGCGGATTGGCGGCGGCAATCCGGCTGGCCCATGCCGGCGCTCGGGTGTCCCTCTACGAATCCGCAAGCACCCCTGGCGGGAAAATGCGCTGCCTGCCCAGCGCGGCCGGACCGGTGGATGCCGGGCCGACGGTTCTGACCATGCGCAGCGTGTCCGACGCCCTGTTCCGCGACGTGGACGCGCGGATGCAGGATTACGTCACGCTCGAGGCCGAGCCGCTTCTGGCGCGGCACTTCTGGCCCGACGGCAGCCGGTTGGACCTGTTCTCGGACCACGACGCCAGCGTCGATGCCGTGCGCGCCTTCGCGGGCGCGCGGGCGGCGCACGAGTTCACGCGATTCTCGGACCGGGCGCGCGCGCTTTTCGACGCCTTCGAGGCGCCGATGATGCAGTCCGTCGCGCCGACCCCGTGGGCCATGGCCAAGGTCGTGTTGCGCAACCCGCGCCTGATCGCGTCGATGGCTCCGGGACGGACGCTGGCCGCGCAACTGGCGCGCGACTTCACCGATCCGCGCTTGCGCCAGCTCTTCGGTCGCTACGCCACCTATGTCGGCGGCTCGCCCTATGCGGCGCCCGCCTTGCTCGCGCTGATCTGGCGGGCCGAGGCGGCGGGCGTCTGGCGCGTGCAAGGCGGCATGCATGCGCTGGCAGAAGGCCTGGCCAAGTTGGCCAAATCGAAGGATGTGGCCCTGCGTTACGACGCATCCGTGACCCGGATCGCCACGACCGGGGGCCGGGTCAGCGGTATCGAGCTGGCCGATGGCAGCCGGATCGCGGCCGATACGGTGGTGTTCAACGGTGATCCGCGCGCGCTGTCGCACGGTGTCCTGGGAACCGACACGCTGGGCGCCGTGCCGCCGCAAGCGACCGAGCCGCGCAGCCTGTCCGCCGAGGTCTGGGCCTTCGCCGCGACACCCGATGGCGCGGACCTTGCGCATCACAACGTGTTTTTCGGGCGCGACCCGACCACGGAGTTCATCCCGATCGCGCGCGGCGACGTGCCGGTTGATCCCACGATCTACGTCTGCGCACAGGATCGCGGGTCGGGACGCACGCCGCCCCAGACCGAGCGGTTCGAGATCATCGTCAACGCCTCCGCGGGCAGTGCCGAACAGGAGTTTCCCCCATGTCACCAAAGGACGTTTCAGACCCTGGCCGATCGCGGCCTGAGCTTCACGCCGACGCCGGGACCGGACGCCCTGACGACGCCGCAGGGCTTCGATCGGCTGTTTCCGGCCAGCGCCGGTGCGCTGTACGGCCGATCCCCCGACGCGACGATGGCGGCCTTCGCGCGGCCGACGGCGCGCACGGCGGTGCCGGGCCTGTATCTGGCGGGGGGCGGGGCGCATCCGGGGGCGGGGGTGCCGATGGCGACGCTCTCCGGCCAGCACGCGGCCGCGACGATTCTGAGCGACCGAACTTCGACCTCACCGTCCCGCCGGACGGATATGCCTGGTGGTATGTCGACGGGATCAGCGACAATGGTCGGCACGCCGTCTCGGTCATCGGGTTCATAGGGTCGGTCTTTTCGCCCTGGTACCGCTGGTCCGGCCGCCGCGCGCCCGACAACCACGTCTGCATCAACGTGGCGACCTACGGCCCCGGCGGGCGCTTCACGATGACGGACCGGGGGCGCGACGCGCTCAGGCAAACGCCGTCGCAATTCACCGTGGGCCCGTCGTCCATGCGCTGGCAGGACGGCAAGCTGGTGATCCACGTGGACGAGGTGTCGTCGCTGCCGCTCGTCAGCCGCGTGCGCGGCACGATCACCCTGACGCCCGATGCGGTGACCGGGGTCGAGGTGGCGCTGACCCCCGATGGCGCCCATGTGTGGCGGCCCTTCGCCCCCTCCGCCCGGATCGACGTGGATCTGGGCCGTCGCGGACACTGGTCGGGTCACGGGTATTTCGACGCCAATTTCGGCACCCGCGCGCTCGAGGCCGATTTCAGCTACTGGACCTGGGGCCGCTACCCGCTAAAGGACGGCGCGGCGCTGTTCTACGATGCGGTGTTGCGGGATGGGTCCGGGACGGGCACGGCGCTGCGCATGGACGGCGACGGCCAGGTCGCGCCGATGCAGGCTCCGCCCAAGGCGCGGCTGAAGCGCTCGCTCTGGGCCGTGCGGCGCGAGACGCGGGCAGATGCGGGACACGCGCCGAAACAGGAAATGTCCATGCTGGACGCGCCGTTCTACACGCGAACGGCCGTGTCGACCCGGATCGAGGGCGAGCCGACGACCGGCGTCCACGAGGCGCTGGATCTCGACCGCTTCCGCGGCCCCTGGCTCATGCCCATGCTAGCGGTGCGGGTACCCAGGCGCCCCGGCTGGCGGTTCTAGGTAACGATCGGGGTGTGACGGTTCAGCCGCCAGACCTCGAAATTCAGCGCCGCGGCGATGCTGACCCAGACCAGATAGGGTATGAACAGGATCCCGGCGATCAGGTTCAGCTGCCAGAACGCGATCGTGGTGGCCGCCACGGCCAGCCACAGGCAGATGATGACGACCATCGCGGCCTTCATCCGGTGCAGCCCGAAAAAGACCGGGGTCCAGAGCGTGTTGAACGCGATCTGCACGGCGAAAAAGCCCATGGCGTAAGCGTTGCCGTCCTCCTGCGCAACGCGCGCCCCGGCATTGGCGATGCACAGGTACAGCACCGTCCACGTCACCGGGAAGACCCAGTTGGGCGGGTTCCACGACGGCTTGGCCAGCGCGTCGTACCACTGGCCGGGTTGGAACATCGCGCCGGTCGCGGCGGAACCGCCACAGGCGGCCAGGAAGATCAGAAAAAGGGTCCAGTCCATGACGTTTGAGCTAGGCCGTCGGCGCCGCTTATCCAGAGCGGCGTCAGCGCAATCCGCGCCTGCGCTCGGACATCATGTTCAGGCGCATCTGGGTTTCAGACCAGGCGGACATGGCCGCGCGGCGCTCGTCCTCGGTGACCGCTGCCGCGAGTGCTGCGCGCTGCTCGGCCGCGCGCTTGTAAAGCGTGACCTCGGGCGGCACGACGCCTTCGGACTTCATCATCTTCATCCCGGCCTCGTCCATGGGATCGAGCCCGGTCTGCTCGAGCGACAGCGGCTGGCATTCGCCCTTCAACCCGGACAGATCGCCCGCGTCGCGGGCGGCCTCGATCATACGTTCGGCGATGCGGGAAAGCCAGCTCATGCTTCACTTGTGCCGCGCCCGCGCACGCCGTGCAAGGCGTCCGGACGTCGCGCCGCGGGACTGGCGGGACGCTCGGAACATGGCGCCATCCCCTGCATCACTGGTCTGCAAATACCTGAGCGCAGCCGCGCCACTCGCGCGTGCCCTCAGTCCAGCGCCCGCGTCTCGACCTGGACGGCGTCGTTCATCACCCGGACCTCGCGCTGGGGGAACGGGATCGAGATGCCGTGCTCCTGGAACGCATCCCAAAGCGCCAGGTAGACATTGCCGCGGATGTTGGTCAGCCCGCCGACGGGATCGGTGATCCAGAAACGCAGGATATAGTCCACCGAGCTGTCGCCGAAGCCCACGATGTGACAGACGGCGGGCCGCGTGGTCAGCACACGCTCGACCCCCGACGCGGCCTCGATGGCGATCTTGCGCACAAGGTGCGGATCGTCGCCGTAGGCGGTGCCGAAATAGATGTCGAGCCGCACGAAATTGTTGGAATGCGACCAGTTCACCACCTGACCGGTGATCAGGTCCTCGTTCGGAATCAGGTATTCCTTGCCGTCGCGCGTGGTGATCGACGCATAGCGCGCGCCCAAGGTGTTGATCCAGCCGAAGGTATCGCCAAGCGAGATCACGTCGCCGGGCTTGATCGACTTGTCGAGCAGGATGATGACGCCCGACACCAGGTTGGACACCACCTTCTGCAGGCCGAAGCCCAGGCCCACGCCGATGGCGCCCGACAGCACCGCAAGGCCGGTCAGGTCCACGCCCACCGCCTTCAGCCCGATGAAGAACGCCGCACCGTAGAGCAGGATCTGCATCACTTTCACGGCCAGAACGCGCATGGACGGGCTGATCGCCTCGTTCCGGCGGATCTGCTCGGCCGAGGACGACGACACGATCCGCGCCAGCGTGAACAGCACCGCGATCAGGATGGCGGCCTGCACCAGCGTCAGGACGCTCAGCCGGAAGCTGCCCATCTCGAACGCGACCTGGTCCAGGGCGCGACCGACCTCGTCGGTGATGCCCAGCAGGTACAGCGTGACGTAGATCCAAAGCCCCCAGCGGACGATCGTGCGCACCATCGGATTGCGCACCAGCCGCGCCGCGAAGACCACCGCCAGCCACGCCAGCGCCAGCGACGCGGCCAACGACAGGATATAGCTGCGCGACGGAAAGGACGTGATCCCGCGCATGATCCACAGCGCGATCCAGACGCCCGCGGTGAAGAAGATCAGCTTCAGCCGCCGGTTCACCGTCAGCAACAGGCGCAACTGCCATTTCGGCCGGTTCTCGAGCCCGCGCATCCATTCGCGCATGCGCGGCTGCGCCCAGGCGTTCAGCAGAACCACCAGAATGACCAGACCCGCCAGGATCGCCAGCTGCCACAGCCGCGACGGCAGCAGCAGATTCTGGAATTGCAGCTTGGCCAGGTTCCAAAGCTGGATGATTTCGTCGAAAAGAAGAGAGAACTCGGTATCCATGGGCGCAGCATGGACCGGGTGCCGGGGCTTGCACAAGCGCCCCCTTGGCCCGCTCACGGTTGCGCCAATCCCCTTTTATCGCGGCCTGCGATCGGCTATACGCCCGTGCATGGATCCGGAATTCATCATCTGCGACCACGCGCGCCTGCGCGAACGCTTTTTCGGAGCGAGCTTCACGGTGCTGGCGCGCCTATCCGCCTGAGCCGCGCCCAAATCCGCTCCAAATTCGAACATCAGCCGCAAGGAGAGGACCGCCATGTCCCCCAAGACGCTTTATGACAAGATCTGGGATGCCCACCTGGTCCACGAGGCCGAGGATGGCACCAGCCTGCTTTATATCGACCGCCACCTGGTCCACGAGGTCACCAGCCCGCAGGCCTTCGAAGGGCTGCGCATGACGGGCCGCACTGTGCGCGCACCCGACAAGACCATCGCCGTGCCGGACCACAACGTGCCCACCACGCTGGACCGCGCCAAGGGGATCGAGAACGAGGAATCCCGCATCCAGGTCGAGGCGCTGGACAAGAACGCCAAGGATTTCGGGATCCACTACTATCCCGTCAGCGACGTGCGCCAGGGCATCGTCCACATCATCGGTCCCGAACAGGGCTGGACCCTGCCCGGCATGACCGTGGTCTGCGGCGACAGCCACACCGCCACCCATGGCGCCTTCGGCTCGCTCGCCCACGGGATCGGCACGTCCGAGGTCGAGCATGTGCTGGCCACCCAGACGCTGATCCAGCGCAAGGGCAAGAACATGAAGGTCGAGATCACGGGCAAGCTGATGCCCGGTGTGACCGCCAAGGACATCACCCTGTCGGTGATCGGCAAGACCGGCACCGCGGGCGGCACCGGCTACGTCATCGAATACATGGGCGAGGCCATCCGCGATCTGTCGATGGAAGGACGCATGACCGTCTGCAACATGGCGATCGAAGGCGGCGCGCGCGCGGGCCTGATCGCGCCGGACGAGAAGACCTTTGAATATGTCAAAGGCCGCCCCCACGCCCCCAAGGGCGCCCAGTGGGAAGCCGCGCTGAACTGGTGGAAGACGCTGAAGTCCGACGACGACGCCCATTGGGACAAGGTCGTGACGATCCGCGGCGAAGACATCGCGCCGGTCGTCACCTGGGGCACCTCGCCCGAGGACGTGCTGCCGATCACCGCCTCCGTGCCCGCGCCCGAAAGCTTCCAGGGCGGCAAGGTCGACGCGGCGAAGCGCGCGCTCGATTACATGGGGCTGAAGGCGGGCACGCCGCTCTCCGAGATCAAGATCGACACGGTCTTCATCGGGTCCTGCACCAATGGCCGGATCGAGGATCTGCGCGCCGCCGCCGCGATCCTGATGGGCAAGAAGGTGAAGGACGGGCTGCGCGCCATGGTCGTGCCCGGCTCGGGCCTTGTCCGCGCGCAGGCCGAAGAAGAAGGCTTGGCCGACATCTTCAAGGAGGCCGGGTTCGAATGGCGCATGGCGGGTTGTTCCATGTGCCTGGCCATGAACCCCGACCAGCTGGCCCCGGGCGAGCGCTGCGCGGCCACGTCGAACCGCAACTTCGAAGGCCGCCAGGGCCGCGGCGGACGCACCCATTTGATGAGCCCTGCCATGGCCGCCGCCGCCGCGATCACCGGGCACCTGACCGACGTGCGCGAGATGATGCAGCCCGAAAACGAACCGGCCTGAGGAGCGAGACCCATGGAAAAATTCGAAAAGCTCACGGGGATCGCCGCGCCGCTGCCGCTGATCAACATCGACACCGACATGATCATCCCCAAGCAGTTCCTGAAGACCATCAAGCGGTCGGGTCTGGGCGTGAACCTGTTCGACGAGATGCGGTATCTGGATGACGGGTCGGAAAACCCCGATTTCGTTCTGAACCAGCCCGCCTACCGCGACGCCGAAATCCTGATCGCGGGGGACAATTTCGGCTGCGGATCATCCCGCGAGCACGCGCCCTGGGCGATCAAGGATTTCGGCATCCGCTGCATCGTGTCCACCAGCTTCGCCGACATCTTCTTCAACAACTGCTTCAAGAACGGCATCCTGCCCATCGTGCTGCCGCAAGAGCAGGTCGATCTGCTGATGCAGGACGCCGAACGGGGCGCCAATGCGCGCATGGAGGTGGATCTGGCATCGCAGACCATCACCACGTCCGACGGCGAGACGATAAGCTTCGAGGTCGACAGCTTCCGCAAGCACTGCCTGATGGAAGGTCTGGACGATATCGGGCTGACCATGGCCAAGGTCGACGCCATCGGCAGCTTCGAAAAGCAGGCCGAACAGGCGCGTCCCTGGGTCTGAGCTGCTTGGTCCAGCAATTGTAGCCCGGACGCAATCAACCACTAGATGAGGGGTCGCACCATTGTGCGGCCCCTTTTTCGTGCCGCATTTGATGCAAAGTCGCACCACTTCCTTCACGAAACCGCCCGAAATTATTGGTTAATTTGCCCTCGGGGATTGATTTGAGTGAAAGAAGTGGGGCAAAAATTGGGCAAGATTGAGGCAAACCGTCAGCATAGGCGGGATCAAGAAGGGACAAGCGTCAGGCATCGTATCTGGCGCGTCCGGGTTGAGGTAGAGAGACAGTGATCTCACGTATTCCAGGCGCCCTGCTAAGGGGTGTGATGGTCGCGTTGCTCATCGCGACCCCGGCGATGGTGCTGCCGCAGATCAGCCCCGACGCCGCGCAAGCCATGGCGTTCCTGGCGATCTGCGCGGGGCTTCTGACGGTCTTCGAATACGGCTCGAGCTATCCGTGCCTGTTCGAATTCCGCGACGCCGCGCCCTTCAACCGCATCCGCTTCATGATGCTGTTCGTCACCGTGCTGGCGACCAGCCTGATCTCGCGCGGGATGACCGAGCCGAATTCCCTGACCGTGCTGCTTGAAATCGTGGGCCATGTCATCGGCCGCGCCATCGACGTGCCCTATTCGCCGGTCCGCCTGCTGGTGCTGATGATGCCCGAGGACGCAAGCGTGCGTGAGCTTTTGCTGGTGCGCAGCGCGGTGGGCCTTTCGATCATCGTGTCGCTTCTGTCGCTGTCGGTCTTCGTGCTTCTGCTGGGCCGCCGCAGCTGGCCGCTGAAGGGCGGCAGCTTCAATGTCTGGGTGAACCTGCCGACCTTCGATCCCACCGGCGGCGGCGACGTGGTGATGCGGCTCGAGCGCGACGGGCGGATCAACGTGCTGGTCGGCCTGCTGCTGCCATTCCTGATGCCGGTGGCGATCAACAAGGCGTCCGAGCATTTCGGACAGGTCACGATGGACAATCCGCAGACCATGGTCTGGATCGTGGCCGCCTGGGCGTTCCTGCCCGCATCCCTGTTCATGCGCGGCATCGCCATGACCCGCATCGCGGCGATGATCGACGAGCGGCGACGCCTGTCCTCGGTCAATCGGTCGGACCTGGTGACCGCCTGATCCGCGCCGTTTGCATAGCGTGCCTGCTGTGGGCGCTGCCGGCGGCGGGCCAGGATCTGCGCGTCGCGACCTTTCATACGGACCTGTCGCAACGCGGCCCGGGCCTGATGCTTCGCGAGATCCTGAAGCCGTCCGGGCCCGCCCGCGTCGTGGCGGGCGCGGTGGCCGAAATCGCGCCGGACGTGCTGGTCCTGCAGGACGTGGATTACGACGCGTCCCTTGCCGGTCTGCGCGCCCTGGCCGATCTGATCCAGGACGAAGGCGGGCCGCTCTATCCCCACCTTTTCGCAAGGCTGCCGAATAGCGGGATGCCGTCCGGCTTCGATCTGGACGGCGACGGGCTCCTTGGAGGACCGCGCGATGCGCAGGGCTATGGGCGGTTCGAGGGCGATGGCGGGATGGCGATCCTGTCGCTATACCCGATGGACGAGGACGGGATTCGGGATTTCTCGGACCTGCTGTGGGACGACCTGCCCGACGCCATCGCGCCCGAGCCACCCTTTCCATCGCCGCAGGCGGCCGCCGCCCGTCGGCTGTCTTCGGTTGGCCACTGGGTCGTGCCGGTCACGCTGCCCTCCGGCCCGCTGCACCTGATGACGTGGAGCGCGACCCCGCCAATTTTCGACGGACCCGAAGATCTGAACGGGCGGCGCAACCATGACGAGGCCGCGCTGTGGCTGCGACTGCTGGACGGGGATTTGGGCGACGTTCCCGACGCACCCTTCGTGATCCTGGGCAACGCCAACCTGGACCCCGTCGACGGGGACGGGGTGCGCGGCGCCTTGACCCGCCTTCTGGCGGATCCGCGCTTGCAGGATCCGAAGCCGCGCGGTGATCCGAAGCCCGACAGGTCCGGCCAGGTCCATCGGGGCGACCCGGCCCTGGACACGGCTGCATATGACGGGGCGGGCAACCTGCGGGTCAGCTACGTCCTGCCCTCTGCCGACATCGTCGTCCGCGACAGCGGCGTCTTCTGGCCGAAGCTCGACGCCCTGGGCAAGGACGACCTGGGCCCCCGTCACGCCATCGTCTGGGCCGACCTGACGCTTCGCTGACGCAGGCGGCGAACGCGGCCCTCAGGGGCCTTCCGAGCGCCACTTGAGCCGACCCCGCCGCGGCGCCGCTTGACGCCCCTCAGCCCCCGCTATACCCCGCCCGCAACCTTTCGCGACGGAGCGCACCCATGCCCAATCCTTCCCTTTTGATCCTGCCCGGCGACGGAATCGGCCCCGAGGTCATGGCAGAGGTGCGCAAGATCATCGACTGGATGGGCGATAACCGCGGCCTGGTCTTCGACGTGACCGAGGACCTGGTGGGCGGCTGCGCCTATGACAAGCACGGCACGCCCCTGACCGACGCCACCATGGAGCAGGCCCAGAAGGTCGACGCGGTGCTTCTTGGCGCCGTGGGCGGTCCGAAATACGACGACCTGGATTTCAGCGTGAAGCCCGAGCGGGGCCTGCTGCGCCTGCGCAAGGAAATGGACCTATTCGCCAACCTGCGCCCCGCGCAATGCTTCGACGCGCTGGCCGACTTCTCGTCGCTGAAGCGCGACGTGGTTGCGGGCCTGGACATCGTCATCGTCCGCGAACTGACCAGCGGCATCTATTTCGGCGAGCCGCGTGGCATCATCGAAGAAGGCAACGAGCGCGTCGGCATCAACACCCAGCGCTACACCGAATCCGAGATCGAGCGCGTCTGCCGATCGGCTTTCGAGCTTGCCATGAAGCGCAGCAAGAAGCTGTGCTCGATGGAAAAGGCCAACGTGATGGAATCGGGCGTGCTGTGGCGGCAGGTCGCCACCGAGGTGGGCCGCGACTATCCCGAGGTCGAGCTGTCGCACATGTATGCCGATAACGGCGCCATGCAGCTGGTGCGCAAGCCCAAGCAGTTCGACGTGATCGTGACCGACAACCTGTTCGGCGACCTTCTGTCAGACGCCGCGGCGATGCTGACAGGCTCGCTGGGCATGCTGCCGTCGGCATCGCTGGGCGCGCCCATGGAAAACGGCCGACCCAAGGCACTTTACGAGCCGGTCCACGGCTCGGCCCCCGATATCGCAGGACAGGGCAAGGCCAATCCCATCGCCTGCATCCTCAGCTTCGCCATGGCGCTGCGCTACAGCTTCGACCGGGGCGACGATGCGCTGGCCGTGGAAGGTGCTGTGGAAGCCGTGCTGGCGCAGGGCCTGCGGACGGCGGACCTGCTGGGCGAAGATGGCACCGACGCGGTCACGACATCGGAGATGGGTGACGCGATCGTGGCCGCGCTGGGCGCAAGCTAGGTCGTCACGCCGTCCAGCAGGCAATCGTCGACCTGCGTGTCGCCGTGCAGCACGCTGACATCGCCGGTGTCTTCGAGGATGACGGCGCGGACGTCCTGCAGGCGAAGGGCATTCGCCTCGCGCAGCTTGCCCATCAGGTCCGAGCGGCTGACGCGCCCCCGGCGCAGGTTCTCTTCGATGATCTCGCCGTCCCGCATCAGCAAAAGCGGCGAGTTGTCGACCGTCCGGTGAAACCAGCCCAGCCGCGTGCGCGCCGTCGAAATCGCGCGCTGCACGACGAACAGCGCGACCAGCGCGCCCATGTTGCCCCAGAATGCCGACGGTTGACCGGCCATCACGGCACTTGCCAAGACCGAGCCCTTGGCAACCGTGATCGCGAAATCGAAGCCCGACATCTTCGAAAAACTGCGCAGACCGTTCAGGCGGGTGAGCACGATAATCAGCGCGACCACCAGCGCGGCGCGCAGCAAGATATAGACGATATCCATGAAGAACTCCCTTCGGCCCACAGCGCGGCGTGTTCCGAATAGTTCCCCTTGACGAAGGCGGCGCATGGGCGTTCACGGTGGCCCATGTTCAATCGCATGCCGCCCTCGTTGGCCGGACCGCTTCTGGCGCTGCTGGCCTTCGCCCTGTTCGCCACCCACGATGTGGTGGTGAAGGGGCTGGGCGCGCATTACTCGTCGTTCCAGATCATCTTCTTCTCGGTGCTGCTGGGCTTCCCGCTGGCGACCGTCATGCTGATGCGCGATCCGACGCCGGGCACGCTGCGCCCCGTGCATCCGTGGTGGACGGCGCTTCGAACCGTGGCGGGCGTGTCGGCGCTGATGGGGGCGTTCTATGCCTTCTCGAACCTGCCGCTGGCGCAGGTCTACGCGCTGATCTTCGCCTCGCCCCTGCTGGTCACGGTTCTGTCGATCCCGATCCTTGGCGAACGGGTCGGCCTGCACCGCTGGGCCGCGGTCGCTGCCGGGCTGATCGGTGTGCTGGTGGTGCTTCGGCCGTGGAACGTGGACAACCTGACCCTGGGCCACGCCGCCGCGCTGCTAACGGCGATCGGCAGTTCGACCGCCTCGGTGGTGGTGCGCAAGATCGGCCGGGACGAGCGCGGCGTCGTGCTGCTGCTCTATCCCATGGTGGCGAATTTCGTGCTGACGGGGGCGATGTTGCCTTTGGTGTATCGCCCGATGGAGGCCATCCACCTGGGCATGGTCGCCGCCGTTGCCGCGTTGGCATTTGCCGCCGGGTTGCTGATGATCTCGGCCTACCGCCTGGGCGAGGCCGCGACGGTCGCGCCCATGCAATACTCGCAGATCATCTGGGCCGCGATCTTCGGGGCCCTGCTGTTCAACGAACGGCCCGACACGATGACGTGGATCGGGGCGGCGATCATCATCGCTTCGGGGCTTTACATCGTGCTGCGCGAATCCATGGGCGGGGGCTCGCGGGTTCAGCCCGTGGGCGGCTACCGCACGCGCATGGAAAACGTCGCCATGCCGCGGATCCCGGCGCTGCTGCGGCTGCAGGCAAACCGTATGCCGGCCGGCTATGAAGCGCTTGCAAAGCGCACCCCGAAGCAATAGTCCACGCCACACGGTCGGGCTGTAGCGCAGCCTGGTAGCGCACCTGCTTCGGGAGCAGGGGGTCGGAGGTTCGAATCCTCTCAGCCCGACCAGAATTCACTTAAAGTTTACGAACAAGCGACGCCGCTTCCCTGCTCAGGCGCGGGATCTGGCGCGATCGGCCTGTTCCAGTTGCGCGAAGACGCCGATCAGCGCGCCCGTGCGCCCCTCGCCCCACGGGGTCTCGGGGCGATCCGCCTGTGCGGCCGCGTCGACCAGGAACGCGGTCTCGGGCAAGGGCCGCGCGTACAGGACGGCCGAGCGCGGCATCGAGACGGATACGCCCGCGCGCAGGATCGACAGGCCCAGCCACCCGACCTTCTGCCGTTTCGACGTGCGTCCCCGCCAGCTGACCGAATCGTAGCCGTTGCGACGCACGGCCGTGCCGATCCCCGCGTAGATGTGGCGCGCCGCGAAGATGCCGGGTCGCGCCGCAAGGGGTAGCGCAGCCACCCCGGCCTCGGCCCGGAAATACAGCCGGTCGGCGTGGTCCAGCAGGCGGCGCACCATCGCGCGTACGGCGTCGGTGGGCAGCGGGTCCGCGAAGAAGGCGTCGGGATCGATCCGCGCCTCGTCCAGCCAGTCGGTGGGCAGGTAGATGCGGCGGGCGCGCGCATCCTCGCCCACGTCGCGGGCGATGTTGGTCAGCTGCATCGCGACGCCCAGGTCGCAGGCGCGGGCCAGCGCGTGACGGTCCCGCACGCCCATCAGCACGCACATCATCGCGCCCACGGCGGCCGCGACGCGCGCGGAATAGTCGTGCAGACCCGAAATATCGGCGTAGCGATGTTCCAGCGCGTCCCAGGCCAGCCCTTCGAGCAGCGCGTCGGGCAGCGCGCGCGGCATGTGGAAGTCGTCGATCACCGACGCGAAGGCACGGTCGGCGGGCGCGTTGCGGGGCCGCCCGGCATAGGCGAGGTCCAGCCGGTCGCGCAGGCGCAGCACCGCGCCGGTCTTGTCGTCGTGCAGGTCCACCGCGTCGTCGGCGAGCCGACAGAAGGCATAGAGCGCCAGCGCCGGGTCGCGCACGCGGGCGGGCAGAAGCCGGGACGCCGTGTGGAAGGACAGCGACCCGTGGCGGATCGCGTCGCGGCAGTGCTGCATGTCGGCGGGAGCGATCATTCGGCGGCCAGTTTCACGGGCGCGGCCATGGGACGCGCGGGATCGGGGACGAGCTTGCCCAGCACCTCGGCCGACGAGATCACGCCGGGCAGGCCCGCACCGGGATGGGTGCCCGCGCCGACCAGGAACAGGCCCCGCGCCTCTTCGCTGATATTGTGCGGGCGGAACCAGGCCGATTGCAGGATGCGCGGCTCGATGGAAAAGCCCGATCCGTGCGGCGACAGGTAGCGGTCACGGAAGTCCGGCGGCGTCATGACGTGGCTGGCGGTGATCCGGTCGCGGAAGCCCGGCATCAGCGTTTCCAGCTGCGCGGCGACCTTGTCCTGGTAGGCGTCGGCCTCGGCCGTCCAATCGGCGGCATGGTCGAAACCCAGGTGCGGGACCGGCGACAGCGCGTAGAAGGTATCGCCGCCCTCGGGCGCGACCGTGTCATCGGTGACCGAGGGGCGATGCAGGTAGAGCGACATGTCGTCGGACAGCTGCCCCTTGATGAAGATGTCGCGGACCAGCCCCTTGTAGCGCGGCCCGTTCAGGATCGTGTGGTGGCCCACGTCCGGCCACATCTCGGCGGTGCCTTCGGTCCCGAAATACCAGACGTAAAGCCCCATGGACCACCGGCGGGATTTCAGCTTGGCGGGCGTCCAGCGCTTGCGGGGATTGGCGCGCAGCAGCCGGTCGTAGGTGTGGCCCGCATCGGCGTTCGACACCACGAGGTCGGCGTCTTCCGTGCTGCCATCCGTCATCCGCACGCCCTGCACCACGCCGTCGGTCACGACGATCTCGTCCACCTCGGCGCCGAATCGCACCGCGCCGCCCTGATCCTCGATCACGCGGACCATGGCTTCGGCCATCGCGGCCACGCCGCCGATGGCGTAGTGGACGCCGAATTCCTTTTCCAGGTGGCTGACCAAAATATACATGGACGTCACGTTGAACGGATCGCCGCCGATGAACAGCGGGTGGAAGCTGAACGCCATCTGCAGGCGCGGATCGCGGAACCGCTTCTTCGCGTGGGCCGCGACCGATCGGTCGGCGCGCAGCCAGGCGAATTTCGGCAGGACCGCGATCAGGTCCAGCAGCTTGTGCATGGACCGGCGGCCCAGATCCTCGAACCCGAAGCGGTAGCGCGCCTCGCTGTCCTTCAGGAATTTGTCGTAGCCCTTCACGTCGCCGGGCGACAGGCGCGCGACCTCGGCCCGCATGGCGTCGGTGTCCTGGCGCGCGGTGAAGGACGATCCGTCGGGCCAGCGGATCTGGTAGAACGGGTCGAGACTGCGCAAATCCACGTCGGCGTCGAAGTCGCGGCCACAGGCGGCCCAAAGCTCGCGGAAGAGCTGCGGCACGGTGACGATGGTCGGCCCCAGGTCGAAGCGATGGCCCCCGTCATGGATGGCCGAGCCGCGCCCGCCGGGGCTGTCCAGCCGGTCGAGCACGGTGACCCGGTACCCTTTCGCCCCCAGTCGCATGGCGGCGGCCAGACCGCCAAGCCCCGCACCGATGACGATGGCATGGCTGGGATCGCGGGAAGGGGATGCAGTTGTCATGGAAAAAATCCTATACCTGTCAACCTAGCCTGACAATCGCCGATTTGAAGCGGCGGCACTTTGCAAAGTCCCGCAAAAGTGTATCATCTGGTTGACACTATGCGACTGCTTCGTGGAGGCCACCCCATCCAGACCGTGACCCTTTCGATCCACCGTTTCGACACGGTGCGCGCACGATTGTGGGTGCTGGGCCAGATGGCGCTGGCGCGGCTGTCGTTGGCACGCATGGACGATTGCCAGTTCTGGAAACTGTGCGGCTCGGGCATGGGCGAAGGCTTCACGCCGATCCCCAACACCGCGGTCTGGGCGATCCTGGCCTGCTGGCCCGACGAAGACACGGCAAGACGCCGCCTGTCCACGGCGCCCGTGTTCCGGCGCTGGCGCGCGCGGGCATCCGAAAGCTGGACGCTGTTTCTGCATCCCACCTCGGCGCGGGGGACATGGTCCGGGCAGACCCCGTTCCGGCCGGGCGAAGATACGCAAGGCCCGCTGGCCGCGCTGACCCGCGCGACGATCCGGCCCCGCTACCTGCTGCCGTTCTGGGGCAAGGTGCCCGCGATTTCGGACGTCATCGGCAGCGACGGGAACGTCGCTTTCAAGATCGGCATCGGCGAATTGCCGTGGCTGCACCAAGTCACGTTCTCGGTCTGGCCGGACGCCGACTCCATGGCCGATTTCGCCCGCCGCGACGGGCCGCACGCCCGCGCCATCAAGGCGGTGCGCGACGGCGACTGGTTTTCCGAAGAGCTTTACGCGCGGTTCCGCGTGATCGACACGCGCGGCCACTGGTCCGACGCGCGCCCCCTTCCCATAGGTGATCCGACATGACCAAACCCTTCCCCTTCTCGGCCATCGTCGGCCAGGACGACATGAAGCAGGCGATGGTCCTGACAGCCGTCGACCCCAGCATCGGCGGCGTGCTGGTCTTCGGCGACCGGGGAACGGGCAAGTCCACCGCCGTGCGCGCCCTGGCAGCGCTCTTGCCGCCGATCCGGCAGGTGGCGGGATGTCCGGTCAACAGCGCGCGCAAGGCCGATTGCCCCGATTGGGCCGAGGTCGAGGACACGCGCCTAGTCAACCGGCCGACGCCGGTGGTGGACCTGCCGCTGGGCGTGACCGAGGACCGCGTGACCGGCGCGCTGGATATCGAGCGCGCGCTGACGCGGGGCGAAAAGGCGTTTCAGCCCGGTCTTCTGGCCCGCGCGAACCGGGGGTATCTCTATATCGACGAGGTCAATCTGCTCGAGGACCACATCGTCGACCTGCTGCTCGACGTGGCGCAGTCGGGCGAAAACGTGGTCGAGCGCGAAGGCATGTCCATCCGCCACCCCGCGCGCTTCGTGCTGGTGGGCTCGGGCAACCCCGAAGAAGGCGAATTGCGGCCCCAGCTGCTGGACCGCTTCGGGCTGTCGGTCGACGTGACAAGCCCGCGCGACGTGGACACCCGCGTCGAGGTGGTGCGCCGCCGCGACGCGTATGAGCGGGACGGCAAGGCGTTCCTCCGGGACTGGGAAGCAGCGGATGCGGATCTGCGCAAGGCGATCCTGGCGGCGCGGAAAGCCCTGGTGAAGATCGCGACGCCGGACGCGATCCTGCGCGATTGCGCGGCCTTGTGCATCGCGCTGGGTGCGGACGGGTTGCGGGGCGAGTTGACCTTGCTGAAGACCGCCCGCGCCCAAGCGGCCTATGAGGGCGCGACCGACGTTTCGCGCGCGCATCTGCGGCGGGTCGCCCCCATGGCATTGCAGCACCGGCTGCGCCGCGACCCGATGGACGAGGCCGGATCGGCCACGCGCGTCATGCGGGTCGTGACCGAAACCCTGGGGCCGATCCAGGCCGCCGCGGAATGAACGACGGGCATCCTTGGGGGCTGGCGCGCGATGCATTGCGTCTGATCGCCCTCGATCCCGTCGGCATGGCCGGGCTGTGGCTGCGGGCCCGCCCCGGCCCCGCCCGCGATGGCGTGACGGCGGCGTTGGAAGCGCTGTCGCCGCGCCGCATCCATCCCGGCCTGTCGGACGAGGCGCTGGACGGCGGGCTGGACCTGGCGGCCACCCTGGCGGCAGGTGCGCCGCGCTACCGCGACAGCATCCTAGCGGGCGGCGGATTGGTGTGCCTCGCCATGGCCGAGCGGTGCTCCGCGGCGCTTGCGGCCCGGCTTTGCCAGGCGATGGACGCGGGTCACTGCGGGCTGGTCGCCCTGGACGAAGCCGCGGAAGAGGGCGAGGGGATGCCGCTCGCCCTGCGCGATCGGTTGGGGCTGTTCGTGGCCCTGGACGGGATCGCGCTGGCTGACCTTGCCCCCCTTGCGCCGATCGCGGTCGATCCCGCGACCCGCACCCGCTACGCAGACCTGGCGCTGACCGAAGACGATCATCGCACGCTGGTCGAAACCTGCGCGGCCCTCGGCATCGATTCCCTGCGGGCGCCCCTGCTGGCGGGGCGGGCCGCTCGCGGCCTGGCGGCCCTGGCCGGGCGCGACGCGATCAGCGCCCGGGATCTTCAACGCGCGGCGATGCTCGCCCTCGCGCATCGCGGATCGCCCGCCGCGGACGAGGCCGACACAACGCCCGACCCTACCCCCGAGCCCGACACCACCGATCAGGACGACGCGCCCGAGACCGCCGCATCCTTGCCGAGCGAGCTTCTGGTCGAAGCCGCGCTGGCCACCCTGCCCCAGGACCTGCTCGCGCGCCTGGCGGATGATCGGCAGGCGCGCAGCGCAAGCTCGGCGCATGGGTCAGGTGCGGCGATCCGGGGAAACCGGCGCGGCCGCCCCCTGGCATCGCGGCCGGGCCGACTTGACGGGTCCGCCAGGCTGGATGTCACGGCCACGCTGCGCGCGGCGGCCCCGTGGCAGACCCTTCGCGCCGCGCAAGGCGGAAAGCGCCTGGTGCACTTGCGGCCGTCGGACTTCCGGATCCGTCGGTTCGACCAGAAATCGGATCGCCTGCTGATCTTCACGCTGGACGCTTCGGGATCGCAGGCGATGGCGCGGCTGGCCGAGGTCAAAGGGGCGATCGAGTTGCTTTTGTCGCAATCCTACGCGCGCCGCGATCACGTGGCGCTGATCGGGTTTCGCGGGACCGTGGCAGAGCTTCTTCTGCCCCCGACACGCTCGCTGGTGCAGACCAAGCGCCGCCTCGCGGCCCTGCCCGGTGGCGGCGGCACCCCGCTTGCCGCGGGGCTGACCGCAGCGCTGGACCTGGCACGGCAGGTCGCTGGGCAGGGCTTCACCCCGTCGATCGTCGTCCTGACGGATGGTCGCGCGAATATCGACCTGGGGGGCCAGGCGGATCGGATGCGCGCGGGGCAGGACGCAGCACGGGTGGCGCGGGTGATCGGCGCCACGCGTCCCGGAGGTCTGGTGATCGATACGGGGCGGCGGGCCAACGCCCAGCTGCAGGAGCTGGCGGGCCGGATGGCCGCCCATTACCTGCCCTTGCCCCGCGTGGACGCATCACAGCTTGGAACTGCCGTCCGCCCGATCCTGGCGAGCTGAGATGCGCGGTAGCCCGACAGATTTGCATTGGCCGCATGCCGATTCCTCGCACTTCTTCGATGTGCGACCGCATCGCTGGCACGTTCAGCTGCTTGGCGCAGGACCGGATATCCTATTTTTGCACGGAACCGGGGCGTCGACCCACGCCTGGGCCGATGTGCTGACGCGTCTGTCGCGGGATTTTCGCGTCATCGCGGTCGATCTGCCGGGGCATGGCTTCACCCGGCTTGGCTCCCGGCACAGATCCCGTCCGAACACGATGGCCGCAGACCTATGGGCCCTTGCCATGGCGCAAGGCTGGAGCCCTTCGGCGATCGTGGGGCATTCGGCCGGGGCGGCACTTGCGCTGACGATGGCCGGTATCCCGAGATCGGGCCAGAGCGTGCCTCACGTCGTGGGAATAAACGGGGCGCTGGATGGCTTCGACGGGGCGGCCGGGTGGCTTTTCCCCATCGCCGCGCGCGCCATGGCGACACTTCCCGGCGTGCCATCGGCCCTGGCGCAATTGGGTCGGGACCGATCCCGCGTCGAAAAGCTACTGAAGCAAACCGGCTCGACGCTGAAGCCCGACGCGATCACCCGATACGCGAACCTCTTTTCGGACCGAGATCACCTGGAGGGCACGCTTCAGATGATGTCCCAATGGTCAACCTCGCATCTGCCGCACCTGCTCAAGAGCTGGACCGGGCGGTTGGACCTGCTGGCGGGCGATCGCGATCGGACGGTCCCACCAGACGTCTCAAGACGCGCCGCGCAGAGCGCACGGAATGGTCATTTTGTACAGCTTGAGAATCTCGGCCATCTCGCCGCCGAAGAGGATCCCGACCAGGTCGCGTCGCTTCTTCACGACATCCTGCGCGGAGATACCCGTCGATGAGCCTGGCGGTCGGCCGCGTTACTGAACAATGAACTCGGCATGCAACGCGCCCGCTGCCTTGATGCTTTTCAGGATATCGATCATGTCTCGTGGCGCGACGCCCAAGGCATTCAAACCCGATACGACCTCGGCGAGCGATGTGCCCTCGGGGACCTCCGCCAACCCAATTCCAGGCTCTTCCTCCAGGGCGGCATTGGTGCGGGGGACGACCAGGGTTTCCCCGGGCGCGAAAGGGTTGGGCTGGGCCACGAGCGGCGCTTCTTCCACCCGGATGGTCAATCCACCCTGGCTCACGGCCACGCGGGAAATCCGGACGTCATCGCCCATGACGATCGTGCCGGACCTTTGATCGACAACCACCCGGGCCTTCCGTTCGGGCTCCACACGGATATTCTCGATCCGGCCGATGGCATGGGCAGGAGACCTTGCCTGCGTGGCGACGATATCGACCTGCACGGTCCCCGAATCCAGCATCAGCGCGACGCGCCGGTTCAGCGCGGAATTGATCGCCGCTTCGATGCGCGCGGCGGTCGTGAAATCCGGCGATCTGAGAGCCAGCCGGACCGAGGTGAGCTGCGTGAAGTCAAACTCGATCTCGCGTTCGACGCGGGCGCCCGCAGGGATCGTGCCCGACGTGGGAACACCTTGTGTCACCTCCGCGGCGTCGCCCTCGGCAGTGGCACCACCCGCGATGATCGGACCCTGAGCGACGGCATAGATCTGACCGTCCGCCGCGTTCAGGGGCGTCATCACCAAGGTGCCGCCCAACAGCGAACTGGCGTCACCGATGGCAGATACCGAAACGTCGATCTGGCTTCCCGACCTGGAAAAGGGTGGCAAAACGGCGGTCACAAGCACTGCTGCGACGTTCTTCGGCCGGAACTGTTCGCCCGTCACGTTCACGCCCAGCCGTTCCAGGATATTGGTCATGATTTCTTCGGTGAAGGGCGCGTTGCGCAGTCCGTCACCCGTGCCGTTCAGGCCGACGACCAACCCGTACCCCACAAGATCGTTGCCGCGCACGCCGTCGAATTCGACGAGGTCCTTGATGCGAACCGGAGCCGACACAGCCGACGTCGCCGAGATCAGCATCGCGAAAAGGATCAGGATGACCTGCTTCATCAAATGTAATTCGTCAGGCTGAGACGCGAGAGGCGGGCGGTCAGCGTGTAAAGTTGTTCCAGCTGCAACTGGGTCTGCTCGAGCCGCGTGGCGGTATCGAAGGGATCGGCACCGATCAGATCCAGCCTTGCCTGCTGCAACGAAAGATCCTCGGATGCCAGTTGGGTGATCGCAGCATCGATCCGGGCTTCCGTGGATCCGACACGCGCCCGCACATCCGTCACGCTGTCCTTGGCCGTCAGAAGCTGACCGGCCGCGTTGCTGGCAAGCGCCTCGGATTGGATGCGGTCGAGGGCGATGGTGGTCTGGCCGAGCATGGCCGCCTTGGCGAGGCTGGCCAGGGTTTGCCTGAACACGTCATCGTCGGCACGCACATCCAGAGACACACGTTCGTTCGGGGCGATTTCGACGGGCGCAAGGTCGGTCGCGCTGCCCAAGTAATCGACCGTATCGAAGGCTCCACCCGCGGCGAAATATTGGTCGATCGCCAGGATGACGTCGGCCGCTTCTGTGGCGCCGCTCACCAGCGCGCGAATATCGGAAAGAATCAGGTCGCCCGAACGCAGGGGCACCGTTCCCGTCGTCGTACCCGAGAAGTTTTGCCGATTTCCCGTCGATCCGTTCAAGGTCGAGACGATGGCCTCGAAGGCTTTCGCGCTGTCATCGGCCACGATCGGAAGTGACGACTGCGTGATGCTCTGGGCCGTCTTCAGCACGCCGGGCAGTGCAAGATCGACCTGGCTGTCGATTTGTCTCAGGGCGATTTGCAGGCCATCGGCCTGGAAGCGCGTTTCCTTTGCCACGCCGGTGAATGTCCGCGTGATGGAAAGGCCACGCTCGAGTGCGGAATAGGCGGATGCGTTGCCCGCGGCAGCACTTCGCGGGTCGGCGACAAGACCTGTGGTAAGTTCCTTGGCAAGAAGCCCCAATTCCTGATTGAGGCGGGCATTCGCCCGGCGATTGACGAAAGTCTGGGCGAGATCGCCGATGGATGTGAGGGGCATGGCCTAGATCTCCAAAAGGCGTGACAGCATGGCGTCGGCGGCTTGCATCACTTTCGTGTTCGCTCCGTAGATCTGTTCGATCAGAAGCAGATTTTGCAGCTCGGCGTCCGTATCGACACCTTGGACAAGCTCTTGGCGCATCAACTCGGACAGCTGGTTTTCGGCGTAAACGGTCATGTCCTGAGCGCGAAAGAGCTCGGCGCCCGCAAGACCCATCGCGTCATCCGCCTGGCCGCCGAAACCGAGGGACGCGGTACCGAGCGCCGCGGAACCGGCGACCGAAGTTGCCGTCAACGCGACGCGCCGGGCCTGCAGAAGCGCGGCATCCCCCTGCGGGCCGGGCAGGGCCGCGCCGAGCCCATCGCGCAAGCGCCATGCCTCACCGCCTTGTTTGGGGTCGGCGGCGGCATTCAGGGCAAGCCGTGACGCAAGGCCCGGCTCGTTTGCTACGAGGAAGGCCCCGCCATCATCCGTGAACAGACCGGGATCCCCGGCGGCGAGTGTCGGATCGAGCCCGGACATGCGTTCGATCAGATCCCGCGCCAGACCATCAAGCCTCGCTTGTCCTTGGGGTCCGATCTGGTCGCGCACGTCGAATGCCGCTTGCAGCGATCCGCCCGACATGCGGCCACGGTCATTGGTCATGTCGACCGCGATCCCGTTGATACTCAATCCCGACAACGGTGTCCCCAGGCTCGCCGTGGCCGACATGGCGCTTGCCCGTGAGAAGTCGATCTGGACCGGGCTGTCTTCCAGAAGGATTTGCCCGCCGAGGGTCACCAGGGCGACGGCATCGTTGGGTCGCGGCATCTCGCGCAGCGGGACGATGGTCGCCAGTTGATCGATCTCGCGCTGGCGCAGGTCCTTCAGCTGGTTCGTATCGCCCCCCCGGAAACGGGCCTTCAGGATTTCACCGTTCAACTCGTCGATGCGAGCCAATCCAGCGTTCAACGCGTCCACCTGATCGGAAATCTGGCGATCCGCGCGCAATCGGACGGTCTGAATATCGTCGCTGGCACGGTTGAAGAACGAAGCCAGATCACGCGCGCCATCGGCCAGGGCATTGAGACGCGCCGAGGAGTCCGGTTGACTTGCCGACTCGAGCAGCAGGGCGTCGAACCTGGCCACGCGACCCGAAAGCGACCCGGTGTCGCCGATCGCTCCGAGAGCGTCCGAAATCGCCGTGAGGGCCGCCGAGCGTGTCGACGCGAAACCGGTTTCGGCTTCCGAGGCGCGCCGCTCCCCGAGAAGTGCGCCGCTCACGGCGCGGGTCACCCCCGCAACCTCGACACCGCCATAGCGCGCGCCAGACAGGTCGATTTCGCGCCGCGCATAGCCCGGGGTCAGCGCGTTGGAGATATTGGAGGAAACGACCTGCGCGGATCGTCCCGCTGCGCCGAGACCGGAGAGCGCAGCATTCAGGGCAACGGAAATGCTCATGGTGTTTCCTTCCAATCACGCTCAGCGCTTCAAGTTCGTCGTTTCCTGGAGCATCTCGTCGACGGTTTGGATGATCTTGGCGTTCGACGAATAGGCCCGTTGGGTCTGGATCAGCTGGGTCAGCTCGTTCGCCACATCCGTGGTGCTGGCTTCGCGGCTATACCCGACGGTTTCGCCTGCCGGACCTTGTCCCGCGTCCCAGAGGAACATGTCGCCGCTTTCGACTGTGACCTGGTAGATCTGGCCATCCAGCGCCTTCAGACCGTTCGGGTTCGGCAGATCGATCACCGGCACCTGGTAGATCGAGCGCGTGAACCCCGAATCGTAGACCGCGCGCACGATACCACCGCCGTCGATCTCGACCCCGAGCAGGTTGCCGACGGTCGATCCGTTCTTCGCCAGGTAGGACGGGGCGAAGGTCGAATCGAGTTGGGTGATCGCAGATGCGTCGTTCAGTCGACCGATTTCGAGAGAGATCGTGTTGCCGCCCACCGTCAGGTCGACCGTACCGTCTGCCGGGTCGTAAGCAGCACCGGTCAACGCGGTCACCGCGGCGAGCGTCCCACCACCTACGGCGCCGGTGTTGAAATCGAGTTCATATTCGGCGATGACGGCGCCCGCCGACGCAGAATCCGTGATCGACATGGTCCATTGGTTCGAGGCGCCGGTCGCCGGGACCGTTGGCGTGAAGGTGATGTTCAGCGACTCGGTCTGGCCGAGGTTGCCGAAATATTCCAGCGTCATGTCGTAGGGATCGCCCGACGATCCGGCTTCGGATTCGCCGGAGGGCAGGTTGACGAACACGGTCATCTCGCTGGTCGGGTTGGCGCTGTACTGGTTGTGAAAGATGTTCACCGGCTCGAGCCCGTCGGCGCTGTCACGGGGGAAGGACGGGAAACTGCCGTCCTGCGTGGCGGGCCATCCCAGAAGGACGTTGCCAACCGCGTCCGTCAGATACCCTTCCGAGTCGGGGCGGAAGGAACCGGTCGTCATCAGGGCCAGCGGATAGTTCGATGCCAGGTCGATCGACGCTTCGTTCGTCACCGGCATGAAGCCGCGGCCGTTGATGGCGATGTCCGTCGGGTTGGTCGAGCCCTGTAGCTGGCCCGCTTCGTCGATATAGCGCTCGGTCGTCGTGCGGACGCCGCCTGCCGTGTAGCGGCCTGCGGATCCGCTATCGACCACCATCGAATGGAAATCGGTGAAGGTGCGCTTGTAGCCGAATGTCGAGGAATTCGCGATATTGTCGGAAATGCTTGCCAGGCGCTGCGCATTCGCGTTGAGCCCGGAAACCCCTGCCGCAAGTGAAGATGAGATTGTCATGGATCGCGCCTTTTCTGCTGTCGCGGAGATCGTCCTTAAAGCAGGGTTAGCCCACCGAGCTTAACAGCGGGCTAACGCAACAGGTGTCTTTCGCGACTATCTCAGAAGAATGAGCTCGATCCGGTTGTTGCGCAGATCCATCGGATTGCGGTGGATCAGCTCGCGATCCGCGAAACCGCCGATTCTCTTGATCCTTTCGGGATCGGGACCACGCTCGGTCAGAAGGCCGCGAACGGTCTGGGCGCGTTCGGTCGACAATTCCCACGCGGTCTTGTTCGCCAGCACGATCGCTTCCGTGCGGACGTGCCCGTTTATGGCGATGTCGTTTTCGGCCAGCGTGAAGATCTCGCCGACGACGGCGAGCAGGTCGAGCATCAGCCGGGTTGGTCGGGTCGTCCCCTTTTCGAACAGGGTCGCGTCGGGCAGATCGAACAGATCGACGATCAGCCCTTCGTCGGTGACCCGCGTCACGATGTGTTGCAGCAGGTCGTCCGCGACTGCGGATTCGCCCGACGAGGCGTCGAGCATGTCCTCGATCTTGCCCAGCTCGTCCGGCAGCTCGCCGGCCGCGCTCTTGATGCCGTTCTCGGTCGGTTGGCCACCGGGCGTGGTGATGAACTGATCGCGCGAGGACACATCGTCCCCGCCGAACGCATCCGCGCCCCCGCCCGAGATCCGGGCGAGCGGGATCTCGGGACTGAAGTAATCCGCGATTCCCTTGCGCTGGGTTTCGGTCGTCGCGTTGAGCAGCCACATGAGCATGAAGAATGCCATCATCGCGGTTACGAAGTCGGCATAGGCGACCTTCCAGGCCCCGCCGTGGTGACCGCCGCCGGACACGACTTTCTTGCGTTTGACAATAATCGGCTGATTGGACGCCATGGCCCACCCCCTTCCTCAATTCCCCGCCGACGCGTGTAGCAGAGGCCCGTGAAGACCAGCCTAACCGATAAATTTATCACCTTTTGCTGGGGAAGGGCCGGTCCCAAGCTACCTGAAGCGGAACCGACGACAGGAGCGGCAATGGCGGAAAAGACCCGAAACGATCTGACGATCTACGATGACATGGCGGCCCAATGGTGGACCGACGATGTCCGCTGGATCCGCACGTTGAAGAACATGGTCCCGGGACGGCTGGCCTGGTTCGACCAACGGATCGACTGGGACGGCAAGGCGGTGCTGGATCTGGGCTGCGCGGGCGGTTTCATGGCCGAGGCACTGGCGCATCGCGGCGCGCGGGTCACGGGGATCGATCCCGCGGCCGACGCGATCGAGGCCGCGCGCGCCCACGCCGCGAAAGAGGGTCTGGATATTACGTATGATGTGGGCACGGGCGAGCGGATGGACTACCCCGACGGCGCCTTCGATGCGGTGGTCTGTGTCGATGTGCTCGAGCATGTCCAGGATCTGCAGCAGGTTCTGCGGCAGGTCGAGCGGGTGCTGAAGCCAGGGGGCATGTTCCTGTTCGACACGATCAACCGCAACCCCGTGGCCCGGCTGGCCGCGATAACGGTGGCCGAGGATCTTCTGAGGGTTCTGCCCAAGGGCACCCACGATCCCGGGATGTTCATCAAACCGAAGGAATTAACTGCCGCCCTGAAGCAAGCCGGTCTGGTGCCGCGTGATATGACGGGTTTGGGACCGCGCGGGCTCAACCGTCGATTGGATCCCGTCTTCGGACCCGTCCCCACCAAGGCGGTGATCTACATGGGGACCGCGTGGAAACCCGCCCGCGTCAGCGCCTGAGCGGGATATCCACCCAGAAGGTCGTGCCGTGGCCTTCCCTGGTGTCGAAGCCGATCGCCCCGTTCATGCTTTGGGTCAGCGTCCGGGCGATGTTCAAGCCAAGCCCCGTCCCCGCCTGCACAGAACTGGCCTGCGAATCCTTGCTGGCGAAGCGCTGGAAGATCCGCGCGCGGAAGCCTTCGGCGATCCCGGGACCATGATCCGTGACCGAGATCCGGGCGACCGCTTCGCCCCTGCGCTGCAGGCCGATGATGACCTCGGCGCCCGCGGGCGAAAACTTGGCCGCGTTGGACAGCAGGTTGATGATGACCTGTTCCAGCCGGTCCGGGTCCACATCCACCGTCAGGATTTCGTCGCAATCGTCGTAGATGAAGCTGACCCGGTGGGCTTGCGCCAGCGCCTGTTGATCCCGCGCGAGATCCCCGAGAAAGCCGTTGAGCGCCAGCGCGCGAAAGTGGAAATCCAGCTTGCCCGCCGCCGCCTTTTCGATCGACAGGATATCGTCCACGAGCCGGGATAGGCGCTGCGCGTTCGACAGGGCCAGCGTCAGCAATTGCGTATCGCTCTCATCTATCTTTCCGCTGATCGCGTGTCGCAATAGCACCAGACCCGATTTCACCGCCGTCAGCGGGGTTCGAAGCTCATGGCTGGCCGTGGCCAGGAATTCCTCTTTCATCTGGGCCAGTTCGCGCGCCTGCGTCACGTCCCGCAAAACCGCGATCGTGAAGCCGTTCGGGCCGGGGGTCCGGTCGCCATACACCACCTCGAGATACGCTTTGCGACCGTCCGAATAGGTTTGCGTCCATCCCTGGGGTCCCTCGGACTGGTCTTCGCGAAGATCGGGTGGCGCAACCGGGATCAAGTCGGCGATGGGACGGCCCAGCGCAGAATCGTCGAGCATTTCGCGGGCCGCCGGATTAGCGCTTCTGACCACACCCTGGCCGTCGAAGGTCAGAACCCCTTCGTGGACGGCATCCAGGATTTCACCAGCGCGCGCCTCGGCCGTGGCAAGACGGGCCGCAAGACCGGCGAAGGCGCGCGACAATTCCCCGATCTCGTCGCGCCGCCGGGTCGGAAGATCCATCAAGTCATCCAGCGTGCGAGTCGAGGACAGGATCTTGGTCAGCTCGCCCAAGGGTCGTGTCATGATCCGGGCGGAGATCAGACTGACCGTCAGCGCAAGGATGAACAGCGTGATCGCCATGATCAGGGTCGTGCGTTGCGCTGGTCGCGCGGGGGCAAGAAGCGTCGGACGATCGACCGGCAAGGCAACGCCCAAGCCGTCGCCCCGCAGCCATTGCGGCGCATCGACAGAGGACAGAAAGACGATGCCCCCGGTCTTGCCTGGCGTGACGGACGTGAAGCCGCCGTCGCGCATCCAGTCCCGCAGGATATCGCGATCTTCGCCCGAAAGCCGCAAATCGTCCCTCCAAGTCCGCCCCGCAAGAGCGATCGGCTGGGATTCCGCGCTTCGCATCAGGATGCTGGTGTCGGCGGGCGCATCTTTCAACAACGGCGCGAACAGAGCATCGGGCGCCACGACGATGCTGAGCAGCGCGATGGTCGGGCCTGCATGGGTGATGGGCGTCACGAAGCGCAATCCGGTCGCGCCGTCTCCGCCTTCCCGGACCATGAGCACATCCCCGGATTGCAGCCCAGCCGCCCAGCGCCGCAATTGCGTGACCGGCACGCGGGGACCTTCGCGGTCATTTGCCATGCTGACCAGCCCGTTCGGACCGCGCACCATGCCCACCAGCCCGGGCCCGCCGGTCCAGATGCCGTCCAGGGCGATCGATCTGTAATCGCCGCGTGATAGCATGACCGAGCCGAAGAGCTTGAGAAGTCGACGCTCGAGCGCTTCCAGCGAACTCTGGTCCCTCGGATCGATTCCGCCGTTCTGGCGCGCGCGCAAAGTGCCGGCAATCGCGGGCGCGCGGCTGAGCACCAGAACGTCATCGCCCACGGCGCTGATCTGTCCGTCCAGCCGGGCGGCCAGAACCCGGCTTTCGCCGCCGATACTGGCGATCGATGTTTCCAGCGCGATCTCGGTCGAGCGCAGATAGGCGAGCCCGCCCATGAGCGCGGCAGCGAGATAGCTGAGCGCGACCGTCAGGCAAATGATGCGCCCGCGCAGGCTGCGCAGCACGACCGGCGACCGCCAGCGGGGCAGATGGCGCATGCGGGCCGCCGGGCGCGCGGGGACTGACGGATCGGCCAGCGTCACGGTATCTTCCTGCTGGGTCGGGGGTTTGAAAACGTCGCGCTCACCCGTCCAGCCCTTCGGTGAATTCCGCGGGATAGCGCTTCAGCAACGCGTGCCACTTGGCGGCAAGCCGATGCGGCTGCTGGTCGAGAATCGCGATCTGCCACGCCTCGGACGCGCCGCTCAACGCCGCCCGCGCGCTTTGCCGACCGGACAGCGCGTTCTGCAGGGCCCGCGACAGGGCGGCGAAAAGCGTGCCGTATCCGGGCAGGTAAAGATCGGGAATGCACTCGGCCAGCGCGGCCTTGTGCACCTCCAGGAAGGGTTTCGAATAGATCTTCTGGATTTCGGGGTCTTCGTAGTGGATCGCGTGGAACGGATCGAAATAGCCATCGGCGGCGCGCACCGCGGGCGTCGAATGTTCCTGCGACGTGGCGAAGGTGCCGAACAGATGTCCAAGTTCGGGGCTTCGCGCACGCTGCGGAACGACGTAGGACCAGCCCCAGTTGAAATACGAGCTATGCTCGCGCTTTTCGCCCGGCAGGCGGCTATAGACCAGCTTGCCGCGCACCCGTGATCCCGGTGCGTTGAAGGCCTTTTGCGATCCGCCCCAGCCGATGTTGCAATAGATGTCCTGCTTCTGAAACAGCCTCCAATTCTCGAACAAGCCTGCCGAAGCGGTGGCGGGATGCAGGTAGGCGGTCGCCGCGATCATCTGTTCCAGCGCTTCGACGGCGGGATCCTGATGCAGCAGGGGGTGAAGCTCGGCATCGAAGGGCAAATGGCCCTTGGCATGCATCCGCGACCAGAATTCCCAGACGAGGTATCCCGGTGTCCGGAACAACGCCCCGCCATATTGGCCGGATGCGGGGCGGTGGAAGAAGGCCATCTGCCGGTCGAGCTCGGGCCATGTCGATGGGCGCGTCAGGGGGTGTCCGTAGCGGTCGGCGTAGCGGGCCGCATTGTCCGTCAACATGTCCTGGCGATAGAACATGAGATACACGTCGCCATCCGTCTGAAGTCCGTAGCGCTCGCCGTCCACGATATCGCCCATGGTGTAGAGCCCCGGTTCGCTGACCGGGAGCCGACCGATACGGGCATCGATCTGGTCGTGGGACGCGATGATCCGCGCCGCCACGAGGTCCTGGATATTGAAGGTCGCCGGCAGGGCGAAATCCGGCTGATCGGTGTCCGACAGCGCGCCCAGCGTCATGGTTCGATGAACGTCATCGACCGGGACCACGTCCAAGGCGACAGGGATGCCGGTTTCGTGGGTCCAGTCCGCGATAACCGCGTCCAGATTGGCCTGCGAGCCGTCCGGGACAAGACCCACGAGCGGTCGGCCATCGCGATTGGCCCAGTGCCGTGCCATCCCGACGATATCGCCACGCGCCGTGCCCGCCAGGCCGATAGCGCCCAGCCCGCCCAACAGCATCGCGCGGCGACTTGGCAAATCGGGACTCATGGCGTGCTCCTTACCGCTTGCTTGCCCCGGTCGGATACCATCGGAAGGGTTACCCGGCGCTTAATGGCGATCGGATGTCCGCATTCACGACCTGTTAACTTTGGACGTGCAACCCTGCACGAAGCGCCATCAGGAGGATCCGATGACATCGCTTCAGCCGCAGGACATGCGTGTCCTTTTGATCGAAGACGCGCCTGCCACGGCAGCTGTCTTGCAGCTTTACCTTGAAGAAATGGGAATGCCCGAAGCCCATTGGATCGAATCCCTGGAAGAGGCCGAGGCGCTTGCGCCGTCGATCGAACGCGGGGATTTCGATGTGATCGTATCCGATCTTATCCTCAGCGATGCCGACGCCAGCGGATTTCTGAACCGGGTGATGGCCGCGGGAACGCGGTGCCAGGTGCTGATCTGCTCGGGGGATGCCGAGCGGTCGCGCAAGATGGACCTTCCCGCGGAAGCCATCCTGGCCAAGCCGGTATCCTACGAAGCCTTGTCCTTCGCCATGGCGCGGCTGGGCGCGAAGATGACGGCCAACTGCTGAACGCACCCCCGCTGCACCCGCTTGCCGCATACGGCAACAAGGCTATCTGCTGCCCAGTACGAACGTGAAGGCGAAGCCATGTCGGGATTGATTGCGCTGCTGGATGATGTGGCCGCCATTGCCAAGGTGGCGGCGTCATCGGTGGACGACGTGATCGGCCAGGCAACGAAAGCGTCGACGAAGGCTGCTGGTGCAGTGATCGACGACGCGGCCGTCACGCCGAAATATGTGCATGGCTTTTCGGCCGAACGCGAGCTTCCGATCGTCTGGAAGATCGCCAAGGGCTCTTTTTTCAACAAGCTCGTCATCCTGCTGCCGGTGGCGCTTCTGCTGGCCAGTTTCGCGACCTGGGCGATCCCGCCCCTGCTGATGCTCGGCGGGGGATACCTGTGTTTCGAGGGGGCGGAAAAGATCTGGCACAAGATCAATCCGTCCAACCACGAAAGCGAGGAGCTGGTCGAGAAGAAGAAGGCCGACGCATCGCTCGAAGAACAGAAGGTAAAGGGTGCGATCAAGACCGACTTCATCCTGTCGGCTGAAATCATGACGATCGTCCTGTCCAACCTGCCCGAAGATCTGGGGATCGTGATGGTCGCCGCAAGCCTGGCGGTCGCCGGGATCCTGATCACCATCGCCGTTTACGGGGCGGTGGCGCTGATCGTGAAAGCCGACGACGCCGGGATCGCCATGGCGGCAAACGGCCGTCTGGCGGCGACCCGCGCGACCGGCCGCTTCGTCGTCAAGGCCATGCCGGTGCTGCTGACGGTGCTCGTGGTGGTCGGGACCGCGGCCATGATCTGGGTGGGCGGCAACATCATCGTGCACAGCCTGAACGAGCTGGGATGGCACCTGCCCTATGACGTGATCCACGACGCGGCCGTTGCGGCGGCCGAAGCGGTGGGACGTGCGCCGGGCCTCGTCGAGTGGAGCGTCACCGCCTTCCTGGACGGCGTGATTGGACTGGCGCTGGGTCTGCTGCTGATCCCGATCACGAAGCCCTTCGCATCCATGTTCGGAAGCGAGAAGGCCGCGCATTGATCCGGCCGGCCGCGCTGGCCGGACCGGATCGGCTCAAGAACGCTGTTATTTTGAGCCTTTCCTGACCTCCTCGGCCAGATCCAGTCCGTTCAGGCGCGCCACGTGGTCGGCCAGCATCGGGACGTAATCGCCCCCCTTCCCGATCGCGCCCACATGGGCGTAGTAGTTTCGGCTCGCCGCTCCGATGGGATTCATCACACCCGCGCCCTGCGCCATCGACGCGACATAGGTCACGTCCTTCAGTGCGTTCGTGATGGTGAACTTGTGCGCCTCGGGGTCGCGATCCACGGCGTAGCGCATGAAGGTGTCGAAAAAGCCGTTCGACATGCGCGATTCGCCGATCACCTTGCGGATCGTCTGGGGCGAGACACCGGCCGCGGCACCAAGGCTCAGCGCTTCGGCGAAAAGCGCGCCGTAGCCCAGGGCGATGAAGTTCATGATCAGCTTCATTCGGTGCGCCGAGCCGGTCGGCCCCACGTGATTGATGGTGCCCGCCCAGCACTCGATGATCGGCCGAAGGGTCCGGAAGGTTTCGTCATCGCAGCCGACCATGGCGTCCAGCGTGCCCTCTTCGGCCTCTTTCGGCGTGCGCCCGAGCGGGGCGTCGCAAAAGGTCATGCCCGCCTCGGCCAGCTCCGCGGCCAGCGCGTCGGTGGAATTCGGATCCGCGGTGGTGCAGTCGACGACGATCAGCCCGCGCTTGCCGCTGGACACGATCCCGTCGTCGCCGCGGATGACGTCTTCGACCTGCGGCGAATTCGACAGGCAGATGTGGATGATGTCGCACGCCTCGGCCATGGCGCGCGGGCTGGCCGCCTCGGTCGCGCCCTGCGACACAAGGTCGTCGATCGGCTCGCGGTTCCGGTTGCCCTTGATCTGCAGCGGATAGCCGCCTTTCAGTATGTTTTTGGCCATTCCGTGGCCCATATAGCCCACACCGATGAACCCGATGGTCGGTTTGTCTGCCATGTCATGCTCCCTGTTCTGCCCGCGATGGTATACCAAGTTGCGGGCCGTTCAAGCGGGCCCTTGCAGGCGGGCGGTGCCAGCTTAGGTGACACCGCATGATCGACGGTATTGCCCCAGATACGCTTCCGATGCTGCACTTTCGCGGCCTTCTGGAAGACCGCGTCCGGCTGGCCGCGGTCATCGTGCGGCGACACGGCCAGACACCGCCCCCGCTGCACACGCCCGACGGTGCGCACGAGGCGACGCCGATCGGGGACGGTGCGGGCGCGACCCTGTGGCGCTATACGTTCGAGCTGCCCGTCGGCCGCGATGCGGGCTACACGTTCGACGGACGGCGCTACGCGGTGACCACCGACTTTTCGGGCGATCTGAGCGTCGCCTACACCTCGTGCAACGGGCAGGAGCATGGCGACCTGGCGCGGCCCGTGGCCAGCCGAAACCGCATGTGGCGGCAATTGGCCGAGCGCAATGCCCGCGCGCCGGTCCATCTGCTGTTGCAGGGCGGCGACCAGATCTACGCCGACGAAGCGACCCACGCGCACCCACTGACGCGCGATTGGCCGGATGTCCCGGATCGACGCCTGGATCCCGAAACCCGGGCCGAGCTCGCGCGCAGCCTGCACGACGCCTTCTTCCTGCGCTACGCGACCCAGGCGGCGCAGCCGGGCTACGCGGATGTCGCGGCCCGCATCCCGTCGCTGTGCATGTGGGACGACCACGATATCTGCGACGGGTGGGGATCGCTGCCCGCGAAGGTGCTCGACTCGAGCATCGGGCGCTGCCTGTTCTCCACGGCCCGCGCCGCCTTCCTGATGTTCCAGATGGCGTGTACCCCGGACGAGCGCCCCGATATCGTGACCGGCGATGGCCACCTGTCATGGCATGTCGCCCTGCCGGGGGTCAGCTTCGTGGCACCCGACCTGCGCAGCACCCGTCGCCCCGATCGCGTCATGGACGACGCGTGCTGGACAGATCTCGAGACGGTCTTCGGCAAGGCCAATTCGGGACACATGTTCCTTCTGTCCAGCGTGCCCGCGCTGGGCCCGCGGCTGTCGCTGATCGAGCGCGCCATGCAGCTGACCAACCGGATGGAGAAATACGAAGACGATCTGCGCGACCAGTGGCAAAGCCGTGCGCACCGCCGCGAATGGCAGCGCTTCCTGCGCCTGCTGCTGGACCGCCACGGCGACCCGGATACCCCCGTCACCGTGCTGTCGGGCGAAATCCACCTGGCGACGCGGGCGACGATGGATTGCAGCGCGGGGCCGCTGCACCAGTTGGTCGCATCGGGCATATCGCATCCCGCCCCGCCGCGGCTGTTCGCCCGGGGGCTGGGCACGCTGGCCCGGCTGGGCGAGGCGCCGTTGCCCGAACACCCGATCCGCTTGCGGTCCCTGCCGGGCCGACCGGGCATCTATTGTGCCCAGCGCAATTACCTGATGCTCGAACGCAGCTCGGGCAGCTGGACCGCCCAGTGGGCGCTGGAGAAGACCGGGCTGACGCCGCCGCTGGCGCTATAGCGGCGGCGCCGGAGTTATCCGATCAGGACGGGCAGCCCGCGCCCGCGTCGATCCAGGCTTGGGTCAACGCGCCGAACTGTTCCTGCGAGCCGGGCGCGGGTGTGCGCCCCTCGCCCGGGTGCCAACCCCAGCCGACCAGACCGTCCTCGGCATTGTGCTCGTGGATCTCGGCCAGGTCGCGGCCGCCGTTGCGCTCGGGGTCCTTCAACTGGGCGCAGATCTCGGGAACCGACAGCCCGACCCATCCCATGGACACCGGCGCCAGCATCCAGGGCTCGTGGCCCGGCACCGATCCCTCGGCGCCCACATAGGCCACGTTTTCATTGCCGTGGCAGGTCGAGCACTCCATCCCGACGGCGCCCATGCCCTGCGCGCGGACCACGGTCGGCTGGTGCGGCTGCATGTCGTCGCCCTGCAGCGGGCCGCCCGAGACCGGGTGGCAGTTCAGGCAGCGCGGGTGCTGAAGCACTTTCGCCATCTCGGTGAAGAGCGCGGCGGCGCGTTCGGCATCGTCCCCGATACTGTCGAAGGAGGCGACCGGGGCAAGCTCGGTCGCCATTGCGGGCACTTGATTTTCCGCCAAGGCGGGCGCGCTGAAAAGCGCACCCAGGGCGATCAATGTCACCAGTTTCATCTGTACTTTCCCCTTCAGGACATATTGGCCCGGAAGGGCAGTTGGTGTTGGGTTTTTCCGGTGAGTGCGCGCCACGCATTCGCAACGGCGGGCAGGACGGGCGGAGTACCGGGCTCGCCCACGCCCTTTGGTTCGGCCTGGCTGTCGATGATCGACACGTCGACCTGCGGCATCTCGTTGATCCGAAGCGAGCGGTAGCTGTCGAAGTTGCTTTCCTGCACGCGGCCGCCTTCCCCGAGAGTGATCGCGGAATAAAGCCCGTGGCCCAGCCCATAGCCGATGCCGCCCTCCATCTGCGCCTTCACGACGTCCGGCGTCACGGCGACACCGCAATCCACGGCGCACCAGACCTTCCTGACGAACGGCATGCCGTCCCGATCCTCGACCTCGGCGATCTGGGCGACGTAGCTGCCGAAGCTGCGGACCACGGCCACGCCCAAACGCGTGTCGCCGGTGCCCGGACCGGACCAGTTCGCCATCTCGGCCACGCGCTGCAGCACGGCCGCGTCGCGGGGGCGATCGCCCTTCATCATGTCCAGCCGACCCTGCACGGCGTCCTTGCCGGTGGCTTCCAGCACTTCGTCCAAGAACGTCTCGACCGCGTGGGCGGTGTGGGTGTGCCCGACCGAGCGCCACCACAGAACCGACACCGGGCTTTGCTGCGGCACCCAGGTCAGGCGCTTGGCGGGCAGCACGTAGGGCAGATCGTTCGCGCCCTCGTAGGACGTGGGATCCAGCCCGTCGCGCATGGCCATCGCTTCCATCGGGGTGCCCGCCATGATCGACTGGTTGACGACCACGTTGTCCCAGGCGGTGATGTTGCCGTCGGTATCGAGCCCGGCGCGCAGGCGGTGCACCGTCAGGGGCCGGTAGTGGCCGCCGCGGATATCGTTTTCGCGGGTCCACATGACCTTGTACGCGCCGTCGCCCCCGGCCTTGGCGACGCTCGCCAATTCCTGCGCGAAATGCGACGCCTGCGTGGCGCGTCGGCCGAACGAGCCGCCGCCATACATCGTGTGGACGCGCACCTTTTCAGGGGACAGGCCCAGCACACCGGCGATGGTCTGGTTGTCGGCGGTCGGGAACTGGCACCCGATCCACGCGTCGACTTCGCCGTTCTTGACCTCGATCACGCCGTCCAGCGTCTCCATCGGCGCGTGGGCGAGATAGGGGAACACGTACTCGGCCTCGATCACCCGGTCAGCGCCAGCGAAAGCGTCGTCGATCGCGCCGGTGTCTTCCACGACCTTGCCCGCGCCGAAGATGGCGGCCTGCAGGAAATCGGCAGCGATCTGGTCCGAGGATCGCGTTTCCGCGCCGCTGCTGTCCCATTCGACATTCAGCGCATCGCGGCCCTTCAGGGCGGCGAAGGTGTTGTCGGCGATGACCGCGACGCCGCTGGGCACCTGCGCCACCTGGCGCACGCCCGCGACTTCAAGCGCGGCGCTATCGTCCACCGACGCCACCGTGGCGCCGAATTGCGGCGGGTGCAGCATGGCGACGGTCTTCATCCCGTCGCGGTAGAGATCCAGCGCAAAGGTGGCCGTGCCGTTGGACTTCTCTTCCGAATCAAGCC
The DNA here is from genome assembly GCF_016412875.1 of Palleronia pontilimi. GTDB lineage: Bacteria > Pseudomonadota > Alphaproteobacteria > Rhodobacterales > Rhodobacteraceae > Palleronia > Palleronia pontilimi. Next base: position 359,951 of record NZ_JAEKPD010000001.1, read on the forward strand.
GGGTGACGCTTGTGCCGATCAGGGTGAAGTCCTTGGGATCCTTCAGCTTGACGCCCACGGGCACCTCGCCCTTCATCGCCTCTTCGGCCAGCTCGCCAAAGCGCGCCGTGCGGTCCGATTTCGTATGGCTGACCACGCCTTTCGACACGGTGATTTCCGACGTCGGAACACCCCAGACCCGACCGGCGGCATCCACCAGCATGGCGCGCGCGGCGGCACCGGCTTCACGCATCTGCATGTAGGAATTGGCAAGGCCAGTGGATCCGCCCGTGCCCTGGATGCCGAAGAACAGGTTCTTGTAAAGCGCCAGGTTCTCGGGCGCGGCTTCGGCGCGCATCTGCGACCAGTCGGCGTCCAGCTCTTCGGCCACCAGGATCGGCAGGCCGGTATTCGCGCCCTGCCCGATCTCGATATGCTTGACCAGGACGGTCACCGTGTCGTCGGGCGCGATCCGCACGAAGGCGTTGGGCGCCAGCAATTCGGTCCCGTCGCCGGTGGCGATGCGGGCGGCCTGCGCGCGGGCCTTGCCCGGCAGATGGGTGGCCAGGACCAGACCGGTGGCCCCGGCTAGGAAGCCGCGGCGGGTGGGGGTAACGGCGGTGGGTTTCAGAATGTGGGGATACATGGCTCAGGCCTCCAAACTGTCTGAGGCCTGTCGGATCGCCTTGCGGATCCGGGCGTATGTGGCGCAGCGGCAGATATTGCCTGCCATGGCGTTGTCGATTTCTTCGTCCGTGGGCTTGGGAATCACCTGCAACAGCGCGGTGGCGCTCATCACCTGGCCGGACTGGCAATAGCCGCATTGCGGCACGTTGATGTCGACCCACGCGGCCTTGACCGCTTCGGCTTCGGGGCCTGTGACCTCTTCGATGGTTTCCACCCGCGCGCCTTCCAGCGTCGACAGCGGCGTGACGCAAGAGCGGCGCGTCTGCCCGTCCAGCAGCACGGTGCAGGCGCCGCACTGGGCGATGCCGCAGCCGAACTTGGTGCCGGTCAGCTTCAGCTCGTCCCGAAGGACCCACAGAAGCGGCGTGTCGGGGTCGGCGTCGACGGTGACGTCCTTGCCGTTGACGGTGAAGGAAGTGGGCATGGGAAGATCTCCGGGTGGCTATGTCATGGGGGCTGACCGGCAAGATAGCTTGCCTGGCGGGGCTGTCACATCACGATTGAGCTTAAAGCGATCTAAGACGGATTTCGCCCACGCCCCGGCGATCCGGCGGAGGCAAAGGCCGTTGGTCAAAGCGAAAGACCGCTCGATGGCAGTCGGCGCGGCTCACACGGACACCCCATCCCTAGACGGCGAAAATTCGGTGCTGGCGCCGTCGCTCAGGGCCTGCACGGCGCGGTGCTGTGTCAGGAACACCCGACCCGTCAGATCGTTCAGGAAGTGGGTCGTCTTCAGCCGATCCATCACAGGGCCCTTCACCTCGCTGAGGTGAAACTTGATATCGCGGTCCCTCAGCCGCGCGTTGATCGCCTCGAGGCTTTCCAGCGCGCTCATGTCGATCGCGTTCACGGCCGAGCACATCAGGATCACGTGTTCCAGGTCATCGCGCCGGGAAATCATGTCGTAGATCCGGTCCTCCAGGTTGCGGGCATTGGCGAAATACAGGCTTTCGTCCACCCGCACCGACAGGATCCCCTTCTGCACCACCACATCGTGGCGGTCGACGTTGCGGTAATGTTCGGTCCCGGGCACCTGGCCCACCACCGCCATGTGCGGGCGCGATGACTTGTAGAGATGGATCAGGACCGAGATCAGGACGCCCGCCGACACGCCGACCTCGACCCCAAGGGCCAGGGTCAGCAGGATCGTCGCCGAAACGGCGGCGAAATCCGCCTTGGAACAGGCCCAGCTGCGTCTCAGGATCGAGAAATCAACCAGGCTCAGGACCGCGACGATGATCGTGGCCGCCAACGTCGCCTTGGGCAGGTAATAGATCAAGGGCGTCAGCATCAGCGCGGCGATGGCCAGCCCGACCGCCGTGAAGGCGCCCGCGGCGGGGGTTCGGGCCCCGGCGTCGAAGTTCACGACGGACCGCGCGAAGCCACCGGTGACAGGAAACCCACCCGTGAAGGACGCGCCGAGGTTGGCGGCCCCCAGTCCGATCAGCTCTTGGTCCGGGTCGATATACTGGCGGCGCTTGGCCGCGAGCGTCTGGGCGACCGAGATCGACTCGACGAAGCCGATGATCGAGATCAAGACGGCGGGCCCGATCATCGCGACCATCACGTCCGGCCGAAACGACGGCAGCGTCAGGGGCGGCAGCGCCTGCGGCACGGACCCGACGATATCGACGCCACGATCCGCAAGGTCGAAGGCCCAGACCGCCAGCGTCGTGGCCAGAACGGCGAAGACGGGACCGGCCCTGGCCCCCACTTCCGACAAGGTCCCGCCCAGGCCCGTCCGCAGCAGAAGGGGTTTCAGCCCCTTGCGCACCCAGAACAAAAAGGCGGTGGCACTCACGCCCAGCAGGAGGGTGATCCAGTTGATCGTGCCAAGGGACATCCAAAGCCCGTGCAGCATCTCGATCAGCGTATCGCCCGACGCGCTGACCCCAAGGATGTGCTTCAGCTGGCTGGTGGCGATCAGGATGCCGCTGGCGGTGATGAACCCGGCGATGACCGGATGCGACAGGAAGTTCGCCAGGAAGCCCAGCCGGAACAGCCCCAGGATCACCAGGAACGCGCCCGACAAAAACGCCAGCGTCAGCGCGGCCGTGACATGGTCGATGCCCTGATCGCCCAGCTTGCCGATGGCCGCAGCCGTCATCAGCGACACCACGGCGACCGGCCCGACCGCCAGCGTGCGCGAGGTGCCGAAGATCGCGTAAAGCACGATGGGCAGGATCGACGCATAGATGCCCGCCTCGGGCGGCAATCCCGCCAGCAGCGCGTAGGCCAGCGATTGCGGCACCAGCATGATCGTCACGATCACGGCCGCGACCAGGTCGCCGCCCAGCTTGCCCCGGTCATAGCGGCGCCCCCAATCCAGGATCGGCAGGTATCGCAGCGCGAATTTCATTCCGGTCATGTCCCTACGAACAGTTTCGTTTCCGTCCAGCGCGCCACCCGCCCGCCGGCGCGCCGAATCGTCCTGACCTGAGATTCCGTGTCCAAAACCGGGTCCGTCAGAATTTGTCGACCGGCAGCTTCAGGTAATGCGCACCGTCACTTTCCGCCTTGGGCAATCGTCCGCCACGCAGGTTGATCTGTAGCACGGCCAGCATGCGGTCGGGCAGCGCCAGGGTCGCGTCGCGCTGTTCGCGCGTTGCGATGAAGGCCGCCCTGTCGGCGTCACCGCCCACATGGATGTTGTGGGCCTTCTGGTCACTGACCGTCGACTCCCATTCCGGCCGGTCGCGGCCGTCGGCACCGTAATCGTGACCGACGAACAGGCGCGTTTCACCGGGCAATTCCAGGATGGCTTGCAGCGAATTCCACAGATCCTCGGCGCTTCCGCCGGGGAAATCCGCGCGTGCCGTGCCGCTGTCGGGCTGCATGAACGTGTCGTGCACGAAGGCCGCATCGCCACAGATATAGGTGATCGACCCCAGCGTATGGCCGGGCGACAGCATCACCCGCATGTCCAGATCGCCCAGCTTGAAGACGTCGCCGTCGGCAAAAAGGTGGTCGAAATCCCGGGCGGGATCGAAGGCATCGGGCGTGTTGTAGATACCGCGCCACAACCCGGCGATCTCGGTGACCTTTTCGCCGATGGCATTGGGCGCGCCGGTGCGATCCTTCAGCCGCGCCGACGCCATCGCGTGATCCGCGTGGGGATGGGTGTCGAGCACCCATTCCACCGACAGGCCGTGCTGCTTCACCACGTCCAGCACCTGCTCCATGCTACGCGTGCCGGTGGCGAAGCTGGCCGGATCGAAATTCAGCACGACGTCGATCAGCGCGGCCTTCCCGGTCGCGGGATCGGCGCAGATATACTGGATCGAACCGGTATCGGGCTCGTAGATACCCCAGACGTCGGGGCTTTGCGCGCCGGTCGACGGCGAATGACGCACGATGGCTTGGTCCAGTTTCGACGCATTCGACATGGTCAGGCTCCTTTGGCTTAGGAAACGAGGAAGGATCCAGCCCCGCCTTCATCGCACCGGTTGCGATGGGCACCCCGCCGAACGGATCGGACCACAGCGCGGATCTTGGTATCGCTGCGGGTTCAATCGGCTCGGCTGCGTGGGTTCGCCTTGGCCTTCATCGTTGCAGGGATTATATCTGAGTCATGTCTAAATTAGTCAATGCTAATATAAAAGACAACCGGCCCTCGCTGCCCGATCTGGAGGCGCGCGCGTCAGAGGTCGCGACCCAGCTCGGTCTGCTGTCCAATCCCCACAGGCTGATGGTTCTGTGTCACTTGCTGGAAGGCGAGCGATCCGTCGGAGCCTTGCAGTCGCAAGTGGATCTGAGCCAATCGGCGCTCAGCCAGCACCTGGCGCGATTGCGCGACGCGGGCGTGGTCGCCACGCGCCGCGATCGGCAGACGATCTTCTACCGGATCGCCGATCCCCGGGTGCAGAAGATGATCGAGGCACTTTACCTGATCTACTGCGTTCCGGACTGAGCACCTCTCGCCGCGCGATATCCCGCTCCGATGTTGCCCTAGGCGGAGGACCAGCATCACGGACGCCCGGGTCGAGGTGCATCGTCAGATACGGTTTGGCCCGGTTTCTTCTTGGACTCCAATTACAAGAAGCAAGCGCGCTCCGTCCCGGCAATCCGGTGGCGCAAGCACCTCGCCGCAGCCGATGCTATTTCTCGGCGGCGGCACGCCTGACATCCATGCCCGGCAGCGATACCACGTTGCCCCTACACCATGACGCTGGCCTTAATCGCCTTCGAGACGGAGATGATGTTCACGTATCCCTGGTCCGTCGTCTTCGTGTCCGAAGGCATCTAGGCAATGTCCGAGATGGGGATATTCCTGTCGATCCTGTCGGGCGGCATCCTCTACAGCTGGCGCGAGGGAATCTTTCGATGGGAGTGATGCCCGATCTATCCCTCGCGGCGGTCGCGCGGCTTCTGGAACGACCGGATCTGCGCCGCGCGCAGACACCGCACGACGCGGGCATCCTGCTGGTTGCGGGCGACATCCCCGGTGACGCGGCCGAAGCGTTGGGCCGCGTCCAAGATCAGGTTCCCCGGCCCCGGTCGACCGTGACCTGGACAGACCAGCCAGACATCGCAGACGTTTTGCGGGACGCGTGCCAGGCCGTCTGTTCGGGCGAACGGGACGAAGACGACAGCAGTCCCGACGCGCCTCCCAACACATGGAAAGGCATCGGACCGCACGGACAGGGCGGCAAGGAAATGATGGGCGGCACCCCCTACGGCCGCCCCATGGCGATGAAGGGCCCCAACCTGCGGGACGGTTTGCAGGTGGATCGCTCCACCGCGCGCTTGCCCTCGCGGTGCCCGGCACCCTGCTGATCGGTGCCTGGTTCGCCGCCTGGCTGGACCGGAAGAACCCGGAATTGACTTGAACCGGCCCTTCTGCGCGGCCGCATGCGGGAATGGCCGTGACGCTGTCCCGCCGGACCATCGAGACCGAACCCCCCGACCGGATGAACCGCGACCTGGCGCCCGCATGGTATCTGGCGTCGGCCGCCGCGCTGCCCGCCGAAAGCCTGTCGCTGATCGCCATCGTGGACAGCCAGCGCGAGGTCTGGAACGTGATCCGCCAGCCGCTGGGCCTGCCGCTGTTCGTGATCGTGGCGCTGACCATCGTTCTTGTCGCCGCCGCCGCGCTGATCGGCATCGGGGTCTACGAGGCGCTCAGTCAGCAAAGCCTCGTCATGCTGATGATGGGGCTCGAGCTGATGTTGAACGGGGGGCTGCTGGCGATCATCGGCTTCTGGTCGCTCAGCCTGGGCGGCATGCCCGAAGGCCAATTCCTGGCGGTCATCGTCATGGCCGTGATGGCGGTAGAAATGGCGGTGGGCTTCGCGCTGGTCGTCGCCATCTACCGAAAGCGGCAGGCCGACGTGACCGAGAGTATCGGAACCCTCAGCCGATGATCTGGGCGCTGGCATATATGCCCGTGTTGGCGGGCCTTGCCACCTGGACGCTTGGCGGATCGCGAAGGCGTCTTGGCGCACTGGGCGCTGCGTCCACCCTGGCGCCGCTGGCGCTTGCGGTTCTGTCGGCGGATGGGACGGGCCGCTTCGGCTGGTCCAAGACCATCGTCCTGTAGGCCGTCCTGTCGCCCATGGCGCAGGCGGTTGCGATCATGGTGCCCGCCATCGCGCTGGCCGTCGTGATTTTCGCGGTGTCGCATGAAGACGCCCGCGGCCTGCCGCGCCTGCTGTGCATCTTGATGGTCTTCGTGGGCGGGATGGAGCTGATCGTGATCGCCGCAGACCTAATCACCCTGCTGATCGGGTGGGAAATCGTCGGCGCCTGCTCCTGGGCGCTGATCGGCCACAAGTGGCGCGAAAAAGCGCCCGGCCCGTCGGCAAACTTCGCCTTCGTCATCACCCGTGCGGGCGATCTGGGCCTGTTCCTGGCGCTGTTCGCGACCTTCGCGGCCACCGGCGACACGAGCTACGACGCGCTTGCCACGCTCGAAGGCGGATCGCTTGTCCTAGCCGCGTTCGGCCTGCTGATCGCGTGCGCGTCGAAGGCTTGTCAGGTGCCGTTCGCGCCGTGGCTCTTCCACGCGATTGACGGCCTGACCTCGGTCTCGGCGCTGTTGCACTCGGCGACCATGGTGGCCGCCGGGGTCTATCTGCTGGCGCACCTGCAACCGCAGCTGTCTCAAGCCCCCGCCTTCGGCGCGGCCGCCTTTGCCGTGGGACTGTTGACGGCGATCCTAGCCGGTTGGGTGGCCTTGCAGCAGATCCATACGAAGAAGTTGCTGACGGGATCGACCTCGGCCCAGATGGGGCTGATGATCGCGACCGTCGTCGCGGGCCATCCCGGCCTTTCGATCCTGCACCTGATCGCCCACGCGGCCATGAAGGCGGCGCTGATCTTTTCCGCCGGAATCGCCCATTCGATGGCCCGCAGTTTCGATCTGCGCGACATGAGCCTGGGGCGGACGCTGCCCTTGGCTGCCGGTCTGACCGCGATCGCGGCGCTGTCCCTGGCCGAACTGCCGACCCTGGCGGGCGGGTGGAGCAAAGAAGAACTGATCACGCGTTCGATCATGTGGGCCCGTTCGTCGCCATTGCGGGGATCGCGGCGGGCGGATTGACGGCGGCCTACGCGACCCGGTTTCCGGTCGCCGCCTTCGGTACGGGCGAGGCGCGGCATAGTGGAGCCTCGGGCGGCGAGCTTGCGGCGCTTGGCCTGCTCGCCACCGTGACGCTTGTATTGTCGGGCCTTTGAGTGCCGACCATTCACGAAGCGGCGGCAGGCTGGATCGGGACGGACCTGCCCCAAGGCTCGCGCCCTTTTTATGATCGCATCGCTCGTTTCCGTGGCGTTCGGCATCCTTGCCGACCTGCGCCTGTCGCGCAGCGCGCAAGACGCGCCGACACGCGATTGGTTGGGACTTTGCGCGGCCTACGAGCATGGGCTCATCCGCCCCGTCCACGGGCTGTTCGGCTTCGTGGCCTGCGTCGATGATGGGGTGATCGACCTGATCCCGCGCGGCGTGGCGCGTCTGGCGCAGGAAATATCGGACGTCTTCGCGCGCGCGGACGACGACGTGATCGACGGTCTGGGGCCCGGCGCCGCCGACCGTGCGTAGGATGGGGCCGTGCGGGCCTGGCACGGGGCCGTCGGTATCTCCGTGCGGGCCACGGGCGCTGTGCCCGCGCTCACGGCCCGCGGCGGCGAGCGGCTGTCCGACCTGGTCCCCACGGGCACCGGCCGCGTCCTGGGTATGGCGGGGGCCGATCTGCGCCGCCTGCAAACGGGGCTTGCCCACCATTACTACACCCTGCTGGTGGCAGGCTTCGCGCCTGTCCCGGGACTGCTCATATTCGGAGCCTGATGTGCTGACATTCGCCGTTCTCATCCCCCTGCTGGCATCCCTCGTTCTGGCCGTCGCGCCGCTGGGGGTCGCCGCGTCGCGCTGGACTGCGACGGGGGCGGCGGCGCTGTCCTTCCTTGCGCTGGTCACGGTCTGGTTCGGCGGCGGTGAAGGCTTCCGCGCTATGTCCGAGACGCCCTGGATCCCGACGCTGGGAATCGCGTGGCGCGTGGGCGTCGAAAGCATGTCGCTGGCGCTGGTGCTAATGAGCGGGCTGATCTTCGTTGCTGCCACCGCCTGGCCCATGCAACTGCACAGCGCTCGCGCCTATTACGCCTGGATAGCGTCTCTGGCGGGCGTGTCCATAGGGCTGTTCGTGACGCTGGATCTGATCGTGTTCTACGTGTTCTTCGATCTCAGCCTTGTGGGCATGTACTTCCTGATCGGTCGCTGGGACCACGGCGCGGCGCAACACGCGGCGCTGAAATTCTTCATCTATACGCTGGCCGGATCGTTGCTGATCCTGATCGGCATCATCGTCCTGGCGCTGAACATGCCCGCGCTGACATTCGATATGCGCGCCATGATCGACAGCCCGCCGCTGGCCGCCGCGGGCACCGTGCCGGGACTGGTGTGCCTGGCGTTCTTCATCGGCTTCGGGATCAAGACGCCGCTGTTTCCCATGCACACCTGGCTGCCCCTCGCGCCTGTCGATGCACCGGGACCGGCTTCGGCCATCCTGGCCGGCGTCCTGCTGAAGATGGGCACCTACGGCCTGGTGCGCATCCCGCTGCAGATGATGCCCGAGACCTTCGCGCGGTCGGCGCGCTGCTGGCCCTTGTGGTCCTGATCGGACTTTGGCCCACTTGGCTCTTGTCGCTGATCGACGCGCCCAATCTGATCCCGGTTTTCGCGTCGGGGGGCTGACATGCCCATTGGCGATCTGGCCCCGGAGCTTGGCGTCCTGCTGACCGCCGTCGCCACGTTGTTGCTGGCCATGGTCCTACCGAAGCGGCGGCACGGGCTTTGCGGCGGACTGGCCATCGCCGAGCTGGCTGTGACGGCGTCAGTTACGATCCAGTAATTCGACGCGCGGCGTTTCACCTTTTCGAACGCCTTCGCGCTGCACGGGGCGACCGCCTGGGCGCGCCTGTTGATCCTTGGCCTAACCGCGCTTTGTGCGGGGATCGCGCCGCGCTGGTTCGCCACCGACCGTCGGCACGGCGAGTTCTACGCGATGTTGCTGTTCTCTGCCTTGGGGCCATGGTGATGGCGGGGGCGGGCGACCTGATCCAGCTGGTCATGGGTATGCTGCTGTCGTCAGTCACCGGCTGCGTTCTGGCCGCCTATCACCGCGATTGGGAAATCTCGCTTGAGGCGGGGATGAAGTATTTCCTGGTGGGCGCACTGGTCCTGGTGGGGCTATTCTTCAAGCTGGGCGCGCTGCCCGCCCATACCTGGGTACTCGACTTGGCCGAGGGCGCGCCCGTTCCCTCCGCCGCCTTCCTGACCGTGGTGCCGAAGATCGTGGGGGCCGTGGCGCTTTACCGTTTCGTCAAACTGGTGCCCGAGGATATCGCGCCGGTGCGGCTGCTGGTCGCGATCGTGGCGGCGGCGACGATGACGCTGGGTAATCTGTGTGCGCTTTTGCAGGACGACGTGCGCCGCCTGATGGGATGGTAGTCGGTCAGCCAGAATGGCTGCGGCCTGATGGCCGTCGCGGTGGCGGGCCGCGTGCCCGAAGCGCTGCCCGCGCTGATCGGCTTCATGGCCGTTTGCGGCATCGCGAATGTCGTCGCCTTCGCCGCCATCGCCAAGCTGCGCGGACGCACCGCTCTAGCGGATTTCGCGGGGCTTTTTTCCCGCAGCCCGATGCCCGTCCTGCTGCTGACCGTGGCCTTCCTGTCCCTCGCCGGACTGCCGCCGCTGGCGGGTTTCCTGTGCAAGTTGGCCTTGTTCACCGCCACCCTGAAGGGGGGGCTCGGCTGGCTGGCAATCGTTGCCGTGGCCAACACGGTTCTGTCGCTGTTCTATTACCTGCGGGTGATCGGACCGGCAGTGTTCGCCCCGGCGCCGTTCGGGCCGGTCGCCACGCTGGGCGGATCGACGACGGCTTGTCTGTGGCTGTCGGGCGCTGCCCTTCTGGCCGTGTCGCTGGTCTGCTCGCCGTTCTGGGCGTCACTCCCTCCGACCCTGCTGCCTTGACAACTTTTCCGATCCTTCAAGGATGCCGCCGCTGTCGCCAACGGTAGAACGATACCCATAGTCAGGGTCGAAGCGACGCCCTGCGTCGTAGCACGGCCGGGCGTCGGTGTTTCCCCCTTACTTAGCCCGCCGGTCCGGCACGGGACCGTCCGCGAACTGGTCGATGATCGGGCAGTCGGGGCGTGCGTCGCCTGCGCATTTCCCGATCAGGTCGCCCGGCGTTTCGTGCATGCGCTGCAATTGGTCGATCTTGGCCGCGATGACGGCCAAGTGTTCGCGCGCCAGGAATTTGACATCGGCACTTGCCCGGCTGTCGTCTTCCCACAGGGGCAGCAGGGTGCGGCAATCCTCGATCGTGAAGCCTAGCACGCGGGCGCGTCCAAGGAATGCCAGCTTGTGGGCGTCGCTGTCGCGGAACGCGCGTTAACCATCGGGACCGCGCATGGGCTTGATCAGGCCGATATCCTCGTAATAGCGGATCGTCTTCGCGGGCAGGCCCGAGCGGGCGGCGGCTTCTTCGATGCTCATGGCGTTCTCTCACTCGGCCGGGGCGGCCAGGGGGGGGGGTGACAGCGGGTTGCGGGTGCGACGGTTGCGCAGTCGCGCCCAGCATGGTGCGCAGCAGCAGCGCGTTGCTCAGAACGAAGACGCTGGACATCGCCATGGCGCCCGCTGCCAGCATCGGCGACAGCAGCGTTCCGGTGACCGGCCACAGGATGCCCGCCGCCACCGGCACCAGCGCGGTGTTGTATGCGAACGCCCAGAACAGGTTCTGGCGGATGTTGCGCATGGTGCGGCGGCTGACCTCGATCGCGTTCAACACGCAGGACGGATCGCCGGACATCAGCACCACATCCGCCGATTTGATGGCCACATCGGTGCCGGTGCCCATGGCGATGCCCAAATCCGCCGCGATCGCGTCCGCCGTGCCGCGCGCATCGCCCGAGACCATGGCGACCCGCAAGCCCCGCGCCTTCAACACGGCAACCACCTGTCGCGCATCGGATTTCACCGGATCGGCCACGCCCATGACGGCTGCAACCCGCCCCGTCCAACGCCACGAAATGCGGCGTTCGTTCCACGCGTTCGATCCCCGCGGCCGCGCGCTCGAGCTCGCTGGCGTCGACACCGTTCCGCGCCATCAGCCGCGCGGCACCGACCAGGAGGTGCCTTGCATCCACCCGGCCCCGCGCGCCCAGCCCGGTGACGCTTTCAAACCCATCCACGTTTGCGATCTTCAGGCCGCGCATTCCGGCCCCGCGCAGGACAGCGCTGGCGATGGGGTGTTCCGACGACCGCTCGACCGCAGCTGCCAAGGCCAGCACGTCATCCGCGTCGAAGCCAAAGGCCGGCACCAGATCGGTCAGCTCGGGGCGGCCTTCCGTCAGCGTGCCGGTCTTGTCGAACACCACCGTGACCACCTGTTGCAGATGTTGCAGCGCGTCGCCCTTGCGGAACAGCACGCCCAGTTCCGCCGCGCGCCCCGTGCCGACAATGACGCTGGTGGGCGTGGCCAGGCCCATGGCGCAGGAGCACGCCATGATCAGGACCGACACGCCGGACACCAGCGCCAGACAAAGCGTCGGGTCGGGACCAAGGATCAGCCACGCCATTACGGTCAGCGCCGCGATCCCCAGCACCGCGGGCACGAACCTACGCACGACCCGGTCCACCGCGCCCTGGATGGGCAGCTTCGCGCCCTGTGCGTCCTGCACCATCCGCACGATCCCCGCCAGCACGGTCGCCTCGCCCAACGCGGTGGCACGGATCGTCAGCGCGCTTGTGCCAGCGACCGTGCCGCCGGTCGCGGTTGAGCCGGGGGTCTTTTCCACCGGCACCGGCTCGCAGGTCAGCATGGATTCATCCACGAAGGACCGGCCGTCGATAACCTTGCCATCCACCGGGACGCGTTCGCCAGGTCGCACGCGCACCAAGTCGTCCACGATGACTTCGGCTATGCGGATCTCGGGCTCGGTGCCGTCCCGAAGGACCCGTGCGCGGGCGGATTGCAGGCCGATCAGCGACCGGATCGCGGCACCCGTGCGGCCCTTGGCGCGCGCTTCCAGCCAGCGACCGAGCAGGATCAGCCTGACGATGATGCCCGCCGCTTCGTAATACACCGCGACCGACCCCGCGGGCAGAACCGATGGCGCAAAGGTCGCGACCGCGGAATACCCCCACGCGGCCAATGTCCCGAGGGCCGACAGCGAATTCATGTCGGGTGCACCCTTCGCCAGTGCCGGAACGCCCTTGGTTACGAAACGCCGCCCCCGCCATGCAATGACCGGCGTGATCAGCCCGAATTGCAGCTCCCAGTTCAGCTGTTGGCCGATAGCGGCATCCATCGCGCCACGGACCCCGGGGATGAAATAACCGCCCATCTCGACCAGGAAGACCGGCAGCGTCAACGCGGCCGCGATCAAAGTCTGGCGGGCGAGGATCCGGCCGTCGGCATCGCTTTTATCCGTCATGGATGCCGTGGCCGAGTGCGGGCGGGCGGCATAGCCCGCATCGGTCACCACGCGGGCCAGGGCGTCGGCGTTACGGCGCCCTGCATCCAATCGACCTGCGCCGTCCCGGTCGCCAGGTTCAACCGCGCGCCCAGCGCGCCGGGCACGGCTTTCAGCGCCCGCTCCACCCGACCGGTGCAGGATGCGCAATTCATGCCGTCGATGTCGAAGGTGGTCGTCTGCTGCGCCGCCGGATAGCCCGCGCTGTCCAGCGCCGCGACGATGTCGGACAACGCCGCAACCCCCGGCGTGACGCGCGCGGTTTCTGTCGCAAGGTTCACATCCGCCCCGAGCACGCCGGGAACCGCACGGATCGCCCGCTCGGCGCGGCCGAAGCAGGATGCTCAGGACAGGTTGGATGCGTGGATCGTGAGGCTTTCGTCGAGCATCGTTTGGCTTCCTCGGATGGCGTATGAGTGCCAAATGCGGGTTCCCGCCACTGGAAGGTCAAGGCTGGGGCAGAAAATTTCCGCGGCAGGCGACGGGCCAGTAGACGAAACCCCCCGTATCGCGGCAGCGCGCCCCGGGGACTCAGCCGCGCAACCAGGGCTACGCGCAACGAAATCCGCTTCGGGCCGACCTCGTCACCCGTCCTCGTCCAGCAGGTAAGTTGCGATCGCGCGCCGGTCGGCGTCGGTCAGGAAAGACGTACCGTGCCGCACGACTTCGCCCATCCCGCCGCCGAATGTATCGCCGTTGGGCATGATCCCGGATTGAAGCGCATAGGCCAGGTCGTCCCGGGTCCAGCCGTTTTCAGCCAGCGCGTCCGGCGTGATGGCGGGCGATTTGTCCTGCCCCGGCAAGGCATCGGCGCCGGTGAACTTCTGCGCCATCACGCGGGCGCCCGCGATATTGCGCGGCGTGTGACAGGCCCCGCAATGGGTCACGCCCTCGACCAGCCATCTGCCCTGGTTCCACGGGTCGGATTTCCCCTCTACCGGCTCGGTCCGGGGTGCGGGCAGGAAAGCGGCCCGCCACAGTTTCAGGCCCCAGCGCTGGTCGAATGGAAACGGCACCTCGTTGTCCGGCGCGGGCGTATCCACCGCGGGAACGGTTTGAAACGCAGCCCAGAGGTCGGCGATATCCTGGTCGGTCAGGTTCGCGTAGAACGCGTAGGGAAAGGTGGGATAATAGGACGCCCCGTCGGGCGAGACCCCTTGCCGCACCGCCCTGGCGAACTGGGTGATCGTCCAGTTCCCCATCCCCGCGCTGGCCGACATGGTCAGGTTGGGCGGGTGGAAAGTGCCGAACCTGGTTTCCAGCGGCGCGCCCCCGGCCAGCGGCGGACCGCCTTCGTCCCAGTTCGTGTGGCAGGCGATGCAGCCGCCCGCGCGCGCCAGATAGGCACCGCGCTGGCTGTCGCCGGTCAATTCGATCGGCGCAGGCACCGAGCCCACCGGCCAGGCGATCACCGCCACCAGGCCAAGCGCGGCCAGCCCCGCCGCGGCGGAGACAAGTGTCAGAACACGCATGTCTTCATTCCGGCTTGGTGCGATAGGGCGTGTGACAGGCCGAGCAGGTCTGGCTGACCTTTTCGAAAACGGCGTCCGCGGGCATGTCGGCCAGCGCCTCGGCGGACAGCGTATCGCCGGATGCGCCGCCCATCATCGCCGACGTGTCCTGGCCCATCATCGACGATGTTCCCATCATGCCCCCCGATCCGCCCTGATCCCCGCCCAGACCGTTCGCGGCCGCCAGTGCCAAGCCCCGCGTTTGCGTCTCGAGCTGCATGGCAAGGTCTGCGAACCGGTCGAAGTCCTGCCAAAGCGCATCCTTGGCATAGGATTTTTCGCGGCTGGCATCTTCGGGGAACAGCTCGATCATGGCCTGTCCGGCGTGGCTCTCGATGGTTTGGGCGGCCGCGCGCACGGCGTCGGCATCATATTGCACCTGTCCGCGCATCATCGGCGTCATTTCCTTCACCGCCTCGCGCATGGCGCTCATGGCTTTCATGCGCTCCAGAACGATGCCGGTCGCCCCTTCATGGGCGATGGCGGTGGTGGCGATGGCCGCGGCGGTCGCAGCCGCCAGAATCGTGTGAATTTTCATGGGTCTGTCCTGATCTTGGTCAACGGGTTGAGGATCTTTCAGACCAGAATTCGCGGGGGTGGCGGCTCGTCCGCAAGGCTGCGGGTGGCAAACATGGGGGCGGCACAGGAAACCCGGTCCGATCCTTCGGGCATTCGGAGCAGGGGGCACGTCTCGTCGGTGACCGCCTTCACGACCGAGCATCCCGACGTCTCGTGGCAGTGGTCTTCATCGGTTGATTTGCCCGAGACCGCTTCGGCGATCGGTGTCGCATGACCGATCTGGTGTTCCGAAAGATCGTGGGCCAACGCCTCTGGCGACGACACGAGCCAGAGGCAAAGCGCCAGCCCGACGCCCAGCAAGACATGAAGAAGGCAGCTGTATGCGTTTCCGGCACGGACCGATCTGCCTGCATTCAGCGTCGTCTCGGCCACTTCCTGAATTCCCCGCAGGTCAGATGACGTCATATCCGCGCAACAAGCCCTAGATCCGTCCGCGTTCACCTTGGGAACACCCGCCCCGAGCGTAAAGGTCAAGACGGCGGCGATCACGGATGGTTCATCTGGTTCAGAACGAAAGATGCCGTCCACCGATCCTGAACGATGCAGGCCTGCGCCGGTTCAAGATATGCCAATCTCGTGCCGAAGCCCCGCAGCAAAGACCTTCCCTGCTGCGGGGAGCAGGCTTTATTCTTCCGGCATCAGGGCCTTAACGGCATAGATGCCGTCTTCGCCCTTCGCCAGCATCATCACCACGTTGTCGCCGACATTGACATTGCCCATCATCTGGGCGTCTTCGGCCAGCGGCATGTCCATGGTCATGGCGGGCCAGCCGATCGCCGGGATCGGATCGTGGCTGACATTGACAGTGCCTTCGCCGAAGCTGTTGACCTTGGCTTTGGTGTGGACCGCGCCTTCGATCATCATTTCGTCCATGGCCATGTCGCTGTGGTCCATGCCACCGTCGTGGGTCATCGGCATGTCGGCCTGTCCGGTCGCCATGGTGCCGTGATCCATCGGCATGTCGCTTTGCTCGGTCGCCATGTTCGAATGGTCCATGCCCTGGCTGTCGGACATCTGGGCCAAGGCAACCGGGGCGCCCAGCGTGAGGGCGGCGAGGGTGAGGATAGTCTTGCGCATGGTATTCTCCTGTTTTGGATGCGCTGCATGGCGCCGGGCGATCATTCGCCGGGCACCGCAGGGGGGTCGTAATCGGGGGTATCGGGGGCGGAGTTCGCCAGTTCGCGGTTGACCCGCTTCAGGGCAATCCGTTTCCAGATGACGAAGGTTGCCGGGATCACCAGCAGGGTCAGCAGCGTGGCCGTGGCCATGCCGCCCACCATCGGGGCCGCGATGCGCTGCATGATCTCGGATCCGGTGCCGTGGCCATACATGATCGGGATGAGGCCCGCGAAGATGGTCGCCACGGTCATGACCTTTGGCCGGACGCGCAGAAGCGCGCCCTCGAAGACGACCTCTTCGATATCCATCGGGGTCAGGCTGCGGCGCTCGGCCCCGGCCAGCTTGCGGCGCTTGTCCCAGGCCAGGTTCAGATAGAGCAGCATGACGATCGCGGTTTCGACCGCGACGCCCGCAAGCGCGATGAACCCCACCAGCACGGCGACCGAGATGTCGAAGCCAAGATACCAGATAAACCAGACGCCGCCCGCCAGCGCCACCGGCAGCGCCGCCAGGATGATCGCCACCTCGGTCACGCGGCTGAACGCCATGAACAGCATCAGCGTGATGATCAGCAGCGTGGCGGGTGCGACCAGCGTCAGGCGCTCCTGCATCCGCTGGATGTATTCGTACTGCCCGGACCAGGTGATCGAATAGCCCGGCGGCAGGGTGACGGTATCTGCCACCACGGCGCGCGCTTCATCCACATAGCCGCCCAGGTCGCGGCCCGCGATGTCGATGAACACGAACCCCGTGCGCCGCGCGTTTTCCGATCGGATCATGCCCGGCCCGTCCACGACCGAGATCTCGGCCATTGCGCCCAGCGGGATATGCGCACCCGACGGGGTCACGACAGGCAGGTCGCGCAGCTTTTCGGGACTGTCGCGCCAATCCTGCGGATAGCGCAGGTTGATCGGAAACCGCTCCAGCCCCTCGACGCTTTCCGAGACCTGCATCCCGCCGATGGCCGTCTGGACCACGTCCTGGATCTCGCGCACGCTCATCATGTAACGCGCGGCGGCCTTGCGATCGACGTTGATCTCGATGAAGCGGCCGCCCACGGGACGCTCCGAGTAGGCCGAGGCGGTTCCGTCGATGCCGCCCACCGCCTGCTCGACCGCGATCCCGATTTCTTCGATCACGGACAGATCCGCGCCCGAGATCTTCACCCCCACCGGGGTCTTGATCCCCGTCGCCAGCATGTCGATCCTGTTCTTGATCGGCTGGATCCACACGTTCGTCACACCGGGAACCTGCACCACCCGGTCCAATTCGTTGCGGATGGCTTCCATGGTCATGCCGGGCCGCCAGTCGGCTTCGGGCTTCAGCTGAATTGTGGTTTCGATCATCGTCAGGGGTGCGGGGTCGGTGGCCGTGTCGGCACGCCCCAGCTTGCCGTGGACGGTCAGCACCTCGGGCACCGTCGCGATCAGCCGGTCGGTCTGCTGCAGGACCTCGCGCGCCTTGCCGATGGACACGCCGGGATAGAGCGACGGCATGTAAAGCAGATCGCCTTCGTTCAGCTCGGGCATGAATTCGGTCCCGATCCGCTGCATCGGCCAGGCCATGGACACGACCAACAGAACGGCCAACCCCGACGTGGCCCAGGGCCACGCCACGGCGGCATCCAGGAACGGGCGATAGATCCATATGACCAGGCGGTTCAGCGGGTTCTTGTGCTCGGCAAGGATGCGCCCGCGCACGAAATAACCCATCAGCACCGGCACCAGGGTGATCGACAGGATCGCGGCGGCAGCCATGGCGTAGGTCTTGGTGAAGGCCAGCGGTTTAAACAGGCGCCCTTCCTGGCTTTCCAGCACGAAGACCGGCAGGAAGCTGACCGCGATGATGGCGAGTGAAAAGAACAGCGCGGGTCCGACCTCTTGCGAGCATTCCGACACGATCCGCCAGCGGTTCGTCTTGTTGATCGGTTCCTTCTCGATGCGCCTGTGCATGGCTTCGATCATCACGATCGCGGCGTCCACCATGGCGCCGATGGCGATGGCGATGCCCCCCAGCGACATGATATTCGCGTTCACGCCCTGCAGCTTCATGATGATGAAGGCCGAAAAGATCCCAAGCGGAAGCGACAGCACGATGACCAGCGACGATCTGAGATGCAGAAGGAACGCGCCGCAGACCAGCACGACGACCAGGAATTCCTCGGTCAGCTTGTCCGACAGGTTGTCGGTCGCCCGTTCGATTACGCCCGCGCGGTTGTAGGTCGTAACCAGCTCGACGCCTTCGGGCAGGTTCGGACGCAGTTCTTCGATCCGCGCCTCGACCGCCTTGATCGTCGCCAGCGCGTTGCCGCCCCAGCGCAGGATCACCACGCCGCCCACGGCGTCGCCTTCGCCGTCGAATTCACCGACCCCGCGGCGCATTTCGGGGCCGAGCCGGATGTCGGCCACGTCGCCCAGCGTGATGGCAGCACCACGCGCGTTCACCATCAGCGGCGCTTCGGCCAGATCCTCGAGCTCGTTCACGTATCCGGTCGAGCGGACCATGTACTCGGCCTCGCCCATCTCGATCACGCTGCCGCCCGTTTCGCGGTTGGACCCTTCGATGGCGGCGCGGATGCTGGCCAGCGGGATGTCATAGGCGCGCAGCTTGTTCGGATCGACCACGACCTGGTACTGCTTGACCATGCCGCCGATCGTGGCGACCTCGGACACGCCTTCGACGGTCTGCAGCTCGTATTTCAGGAACCAGTCCTGCAGCGTGCGCAGCTGCGCCAGATCGTGGGCGCCGGTCCGGTCGATCAAGGCGTATTGGTAGATCCAGCCGACGCCGGTCGCGTCCGGCCCCAGCTGCGGCGCAACGCCTTCGGGAAGGTTCGCGGTGATCTGGCCCAGGTATTCCAGAACGCGGGTCCGGGCCCAGTAAAGGTCGGTGCCGTCCTCGAACACCACATAGACGTAGCTGTCACCGAAGAACGAAAAGCCCCGCACGTCGGTCGCACCCGGCACCGCGAGCATGGCGGTGGCAATGGGATACGTGACCTGGTCTTCGACCACCTGCGGCGCTTGCCCGGGATAGGGGGTCTTGACGATGACCTGCACGTCCGACAGATCCGGGATCGCGTCCACGGGCGTGGACCGGATCGCCCAGACGCCCGCCAGCGCCAGCATGATCGACATGGCCAGGACCAAAATCCGGTTGGCGATGGAGGCCCGGATGATCGCGGCGATCATTGCGTCAGCCCCGCACCGGCCGCGATGCCCACCAGGGTCAGCGAAAAGTCCGCGTTGCGGTCCATAAGCAGCGTCCGCTTCTCGCCGACCGGCAAGGTCTCAGCCGGGATTTCATCGGAAATCGCGAAATCCATGGTCATCCCCGGCATGCCGATTTCGGTCATCGGACCGTGGGTGATGTTGGCCCGACCGGCTTCGGCATCGACGCTGTTGATCGTGCCCTCGACCTTCATGGGCGGGGTCGCCGCCTCGGCCGCGGTCAGCACCATCGTCATCCCGTCGGGCCGCGCGAAAGTCAGCGTCATCTCGGCATCGGTGACAAGGCTGCCCGCATCCAGCGTTTCGGCCAGGGCGAAATCCATCGTCATGCCGGGCATGCCCGTCTCGGCGATGGGGCCGTGGCTGATCGTGGCCATGCGATCGTCTGCGTTCACGGCGGTGATCTGGCCGGACACCACGATGGGAGGTGCCGCATCCTCGGTCGCCGGTGGCGTGCCGACTTCGGGCGCGGGCATCGCGTCACCGGTCGCCATGTCGGTCATCCCGTCCGCCCGCACCGCCACGATGACGAACATGCCATCGTCGCCCTTGGACAGATCGAATTGCACCGTCTGTCCGACCGGGGCCGTCTGCGGGTCGAAGCCCGCGACTGGCATATCCATCTCCATGGCGGGCCAGCCCAGTTCCGGGATCGGCTCGTGGCGCATGGCCAGCTTGCCGTCCGGCGTCACGGCCTCGACCACGCCGGTCCCCGTGGCGGCGATGCCGTCATCCGCGCCCAGCTCGATCACGCCGAGCATCCCGTCGGCCCCGCGGGCGACCTTGAACGCCACGACCTGCCCTTCGGACAACCGGTCGAGCGCCACGTCGGCGCGCACCGGGAATTGCGAGGTCATGGCGGGCCAGTCCAGGCTGGCAAGGGCGTCGTGCCTGACCGTCGCCACGCGTTCCGTCCTGTCCAGCGCGACCAGTGTGCCGGTGCCCGAAGCCGGGGCGGCATCGGTCGGTGCCAAGCGCATCAGGCCCGCGGACAGTGCGCTTTCGCTGTCGATCAGGAACTGGGCCGACACCACGATTTCCTCGCCCGGGGCCAGGCCCTGGACGACCTCGGTCCGCCCCCCTGCCCCGAACGTGTCACGCAGGCCGGTGGCGATCAGCCGCGGCTTGAACGTGCCTTCGCCGGTCTTCAGGATTACGCGCTCGGCGCGGCCGGTGCGGATGACGGCCTCGTTCGGGACCGTCACCGCCTCGCGCGTTTCGGTCGGGCTCAGGTCGACGCTGCCGAACATGTTCGGCTTCAGCAGCCCTTCGGCATTGTCAAAGCGCAACCGGACGGGCAGCGTCCGGGTTTCGGGATCGAGCTCGGGATAGACGTATTCGATCTGGCCCTCGAAGGTCTGGCCGTTCAGATGCTCGAAGCGGGCGATGGCGGTCATATCCTCGGACAGCCGTGCCATGTCGCGCTCGAACACGTCCACGATCAGCCAGACGCTGGAAAGATCGGTCACGGACAGGGCGCGCGTGTCGGGCTTCAGAAACATCCCGTCCGCGGCGTCCAGCGAGATCACGACACCATCGCGCGGCGCATAGACCCGCAGGTTCCGGGCGATCGTGCCCGTCTCGGCGATCTCGTCGATCTGCTGCTCGGACACGCCCTGGCTGCGCAGCTTGCCCCGCGCCAGGTCGATGATGCGTCGTTCCCCCGACTCGATCGCCCGCACCAGGTCGAAGCTGGACGAGCCGATTTCGGCCGAGAACATCTCGAACAGCAGATCGCCTTTCGCGACGCGGTCGCCGATGGCGCGGACACTCAGCTCTTCGATCCAGCCTTCCACCCGCGTGTGAACGTGGCTGGTCAGGTGCTCGTCGTAGCCGACGAAGCCCACCGTCTCGATCCGCTCGGAAAGCGGGTCGATGCGGGCCAGCGCGGTGCGCACGCCGATGGCGTTGATCTCGGCCGCGGACAATTGGACCTCTGCCGGATCCCCCGACGGCTCGTCACCGGCATAGACCGGGATCAGGTCCATCCCCATGGGGGATTTGCCCGGCACGTCGCGTCGGAAGTTCGCATCCATGGGCGCGACCCAGTACAGGATCTCGGGCCCGGTTTCGGCATCCGAAACGGGGGTGTTCAGATAGTATCTTTCGCCGAAAATCCCGGCAGCGAGTCCCGCCCCAAGGGCCAGCAGACTCAGCGCTGTGTAGCGTCCACGCATCGCAACCTCCGATCGGGCGCATCAGGGCCCGCATCAATCATCCTGGAAATCCGGGCACGCGTGTCGTTGCGGCCCGGGCGCATTCCGGATCAGAGGTGTTTGGGTGGCCTGTCCTGCAGGTGAGGTTGCCGATCGCCCCAGGACGCGGCTTGCGTGATGTCGTAGATCAGCCCGGAATAATCCGGGTCGGACGCAAACGCCGCAACCGTCTTCATCGCGTGGCCGCAACACGACACCATCGCGCAGTCGGACGATGCCGCGGCGTCTTCCGATTGCGGGTCGAGCGGTGTCGCTTCGGATCCGGCCCGGTGATGCGACATGTGTCTGCCGTGATCCATGTGAGCCATGGCGTTTCCGGACATCGCAGGCGACGGGTCGGCGTGCATCGCGTGCTGAGCGGCCAGAACGGACGACGCCGAGTTCACGAGAACCAGACAGACCAAGACGGCCAACAGGGCAACCTGTTTGGCACGAAGGTCTCGAAGAAGGCGTTTCACGAAAGTCACGCAATCCACCTACCAAGCGAACCGTCAAACGCAAATGACATTCTTGTAGGTCGGATCCTGCGCGACGACACGGCGGCGCAAATCGCGCCAGGCCAGGGTCGATGCAAAAGGCGATGCGATAGTGGTGCCGCTGAAGGGACTCGAACCCCCGACCCCATCATTACGAATGACGTGCTCTACCAGCTGAGCTACAGCGGCGTCCACCGGCGCGGTCCATAACAAGGATCTTGCGCCGGTGAAAGGGGCTATCAGGCGCGTTTCGCGTTTTCGGCGTCGCGCTGGTCCTGGGGGACGATCACCTCGGCTTCCGGGACATTCGTCGGCATGTCGCGGCTGTCCTCGGACACGTGCGGCACGTCCCCTTTCGCGGTGTCGTCCAGTGTCGTGGCCGGTTTTCCTGACGTCGAAGCGTCCGGTCCATCCGCCTTGTCCGACGGGCTATGCACCAGCTCGGCCTCGGTCACGACGACCTCGTTGCGCTTGTCTTCCACCGACCCGACGATCAGCGGAAGCATCTCGGTCTGCGCGGGCATGGCGACGATGCCTTCCTTGGGCACGGTCCAGGACAGCGTGTCGAAGGCACCGCAATTGCCGCAGATCGGCTCCCACTCGGAATGGACGGTGTGGCAGTTGTCGCAGACCCATTGCGGACCACGCGGCACGCTGACCGCCTTGGTCAGCCAACCACGGACGACCGCGTCGTCGGCGCCCTCACCCCGTTCGATGGCGGCCATGATCGTGACCGAACGCGCGGTGGGATCGTTGGTCGCCAGGTCGCCCAGCGCCCGTCGGGCGGCGGGGAAATCCTCGTTCGCGATATGCAGCTCGGCCAGGAGCATCTTCGTCTCGGGATGGTCGGGCTTGATCCGGGTCAGCGTGGTGAAGCGGCGCAGACGCTGTTCGGGCGTCTCGTCCGGCGCGATGTCGGCGAAGGCGGCGGCCAGGTCGGGATGCGGCTGCGCTTCCCAGGCCTTCTTAAGCACGCGCGTGGCGTAACGGGTCTGGTTGTTCTTGGTGTAGCCGCGCGCGGCCATGACCGCGGCCGGGATCAGGTCCGGCGACAGGCGGTTCGCCTCGATCGCGTTTTCGCGGGTGCGGATGTCGCTGTCTTCGTGCAGCAGATCCTTGGCTTCCGACAGCGCCAGCACCGCGTCGCGGCGCTTGTGCACGTCGCGCGGCAGGGTGCCGTATTTCAGCTTGGCGCCCAGGGTGCGGCGCGCGCCCTTCCAGTCGTGCTTGCCCGCCTGCAGGCGCAGCAGGGTGTCCTGCGTCTCGCCATGCTTGGGCTTCAGCGCGAAGGCCTTTTCAGCCAGCGCCAGCGCCGTGTCGGTGTCGCCGTCCTCGAGCTTCTGCTTCATCAAGCCACGCACGCCCACGAAGCGGGTGCGGTCATCGCTGAGCAGATCCTTGTAGACCCGCTCGGCGGTCTTGCGATCCCCGGTCATCTCGGCACCTTGGGCCACGAGCAGGTTGGTGAGTTCGGGGCGGTCCAGGTATTTCTGCGCTTTCTGCGCATTGGCCTGGGCTTCCTTGCCCTCGCCCGACGCCAAGGCCAGCAGCGCATCGGCGAGCGCGTTCAGACCCTTCTTTTCGCGGTTGCGCGAAAAGTGGCGGCTGATGGCGGTTTCATCGCCGTTCAGGAACCGGACAAGCGCCACGAAAAGACCCAGCAGTTTCAGCAGGATCCAGACCGCGACCAGCAGCAGCACCGCCGCCACGGCGGTTTGCAACGGGCCCAGCGTGAACTCGGTATTGGCGAAAGCCACGCGGATCGTTCCGTCGGCGTTGAGCAGCTGCCCCGCGCCCCATGTCAGGAATGCAACCGCGCAGAAGAAAAGAACGACCTTGATGAGGGACCACAGCATACCGGAACGTCCTTAATTGCTTGTCGTTGAAGTGGCGAGATCGGCAAGTGCGGCGCGGGCGTCGACGCGCGCCTGGGCGCGTGAGATCCAGCCGGACATCGCGTCGCGGCCTTCCTGCGGCAATCCGTCGAGTTCGGACAGCGCGGCCTGCAAGTCGCCCTCGCGCAGGCGGGCCTCGGCGCGCGACAGCACCGCGTCGGGGCCGGTGCCTTCCTGTTCGTCCAGCGCCCGCGCGCCGGTCTGCGATTTCAGGAAGGCTCCGACGCGATCGAGCGCGCCCCCGCCCGCCGTCACCTGAAGCGACGCGTCCAGGGCCGCGCGTGCCGCGTCCGGAAAGTCGTTCTGCAACGCGACCAGCGTCGCGACCCCGTCGGCGGCCGGTTCGACCAGAGCCGGGGGCAATTCCTGCCCCGACGCCTCGGTATAGGCGCCGACGGCGTCGGAATAAGCCTCGCCCGCCTCGATGGCGGCGCGGATCTCGCTCAGGGCGGCCTGCGCCGAGATGCGGCGCGTTTCCGCTTCGGCGGCCGCTTGGGCCTGGGCGATGGCGTCCGATTGCGAGTCGAGCCGGGCGCCCAGATCCGCCAGCTGCTGCTGAAGCGCCGCGACCTGTTCGCCGCTGCTCATCTGGTCGATCCGCTGCGACAGCTCGTCGATACGGGCCTGGAAGGTGGCCTGCAGGCTGTCGGTGTTCTGCGACAGCTCGGCGATTACCGCCGGATCGAAAGCCGGAGCGCCGTCATCGGTCCCATCGGCTTCGGCCAGGCTGGCGATCCCGGCCTCGACACCGCCGATCCGCTCGTTCAGCGAATCGATGTTCCCGGCCAGCGAGCCGAAGTTGTTCTGCAATTCGCTGAGCCCCGCATCCGACGCTTCCAGCCGCGCCGTCATCTCGTCCGGGGCGCCCAGCAGGCTTTCGATCTGGTCGAGGCGCGCTTCCTGCGAAGCGACCACCTGGGTCAGCTCGTCTTGCGAAGCGACCACTTGCACCAGCTCGTCCTGCGCGCCGTCATCGGTGCCAAACAACGAGAACTCGCCGTAATAGGCTGCGACATACCCGATCGCAGCCGCAAGAAAACCGCCAAGGATAAGGGTCAGAAACGAGGGGCCGTCGCCCGGCGCGCTGTTCGATCCAGAGGTCTCGGCCGTATCGGATGTGTCAGTCGTCGCCACCTGCGTCCCACCTTTGTCCTGCCCAAGAAGGGGCTGTTGTGTTCATTGTTCAAGCCACAAAGGACCTTAACGTTCCCCGTCCGGCGCAACAAGGGCACCGATCCGGGCAATCATCCCGGCCGCATTCGGCACCTGTGCAATATGGAGCGGACCCGGCAATGGCCAAGCCTCGGCCACCGCCTTGCTGATCGCGATGACGGTGGGACGGGCCCGCGCGGGGTCGAGTTGCCCTGCGACCAGCCGCGCCGAGCGGGGGCTGTAAAGCGGCAACAGGCAGCTCTGTTCGGTCAGCATCCGCCGCGCCGCTTCGGTCAGGGGCTGGTCCAGCTGGTCATAGACGACGCGATCGGCGGCGGCGCGACCGGCCTGCCGCGGGGCCAGCGTCAGATCGAACGTCACATGGCGTCCGCGCAGGTGCAGAAGCGGGCCCGTCGTGCGGCGCAGCAGGAAGTCCACCAGCCCCGCCGCGTCGCCCGGTCCCACGTCGCACGCGAAGCCGCGCAGGCGTGCAGAACGCGCGGTGGCGTCCCCGACAGCGACGGCGGGCCGGTCCGCCAGGCCAAGCGCCGTGGCCCGCAAGACGGCGTGGCGGGACGTGAAGACCAAGGTGCCTTCGGGAAGGTCGCCGGGGGCGACGGGCACGATCCGCAACACGGGTGAAAACAGGATCGGCCCCGCAAAACCGGCGGCACGCACCGTGCGCGCGGTGTCATGCGCGGCATCCAGCGGACGCGTCAGGACCAGGGCTGGATGGGCGATGGCGACACCTGCTGGCGATGGACGGGCTTGCGCTCAAGTGCTACGCGGCGTGTCGACCAGACGCAACAGGACCGCATGACCCCCCGAACGACCATCCTGGGCATAGAAAGCAGCTGCGACGATACCGGCGCCGCGCTGGTGCGCGTGTGCGCGGATGGGCGGGGCGAAATCCTGTCGAACGTGGTGTCCAGCCAGACCGAGCTTCACCGCGATTTCGGCGGAGTCGTGCCTGAAATCGCGGCGCGGGCCCATGTGGAAAAGCTCGACTTAAGTGTCGAAAAGGCGATGTCGGACGCCGGTCTTGCGCCGCAAGACCTGGCCGCGATCGCGGTGACGGCCGGGCCCGGCCTGATCGGCGGATTGATGGCCGGTGTCAGTTTCGCCAAGGCGCTCGCCGTGGCCTGGGACGTGCCGATCCTCGGCATCAATCACCTGGCGGGCCACGCGCTGACCCCGCGCCTGACCGACGCGGTGTCTTTCCCCTACCTGATGCTGCTGGTGTCGGGGGGACATTGCCAGTTCCTGCGCGTCGAGGGTCCGACCCGCTTCACGCGGCTGGGCGGCACCATCGACGACGCCCCGGGCGAGGCCTTCGACAAGATCGCCAAGGCGCTTGCCCTTCCGCAGCCCGGCGGCCCGCAGGTTGAAGCCGGGGCGCGCGACGGGCAGGCAACGATCCCCCTGCCCCGGCCGCTGCTGGACCGCGCGGGATGCGACATGTCCTTCTCGGGCCTGAAGACCGCCGTGCTGCGCGCCCGCGACGCCGCGCTGGTGGATGGCGCGCTGCCCCGCACGGTGCGGGCCGACCTGTGCGCGTCGTTCCAGGCGGCGGTGGCCGACATCCTGGCGCGCAAGTCGCAGGCGGCGCTGGACATGGCGGGCGACGTGACCGCCTTTGCCGTGGCGGGCGGGGTCGCGGCGAACGGTGCGATCCGCGCGGCGCTGAGCGATCTGGCGCAGGCTCGGAACCTGCCCTTCGTCGCGCCGCCGCTGGCGCTCTGCACCGACAACGCCGCGATGATCGCCTGGGCCGGGATCGAGCGGTTCAGGCTTGGCCAGAGCGACGGGCCGGATCTGGGCGCGCGCCCGCGCTGGCCGCTGGATCAGGACGCGGCCCCGATGCTGGGTAGTGGCAAAAGGGGAGCGAAAGCATGAGATATTGGCTGTTCAAATCCGAACCCTCGGACTGGAGCTGGGACGACCAGCTCGCAAAGGGCGCCGCCGGCGAGGAATGGGGCGGCGTGCGCAACTACCAGGCGCGCAACTTCATGCGCGAGATGGCGGTGGGCGACCGGGGCTTCTTCTATCACTCGCAAAAGGCGCGCGCGATCGTCGGCACCGTCGAGATCTGCGCCGCGGCCCATCCCGACAGCACCACCGACGACGACCGCTGGGACTGCGTGGATATCCGGGCGCTGGAAACCCTGCCCGAGCCGGTGACCCTGGACGCGGTGAAACAGACCCCGGAACTGGCGGACATGGTGCTGGTCAAGAACAGCCGCCTGTCGGTGCAGCCCGTGACGGCCGACGAATGGTCGTTGATCTGCAGGATGGGTGGGCTTCAGGACGGCTGATCGGCGGTATCGCCGTCGTCGTCATCCTGCTGCTCGCCATCGGTCGCGGCGTCGTCATCCTGCTGGTCGGCATCGGTCGCGGCGTCGTCATCCTGTTGCAGCACCTTCAGCGCGTCGGGCTTCAGAAGCCACAGGCCCAGCACCCCGAGCGCGCCCAGCGCGAAGGTCATCACCGCCGCCGCCGCCATGGTATAAAGGCGCTCGAAGGCAAGCGTGCTGATGTCGGACACGAGTGCGAGAACCTCGAGCACCGATACGGTCAGGCACGCGGTGAAGACCGTGTAGTTCCACGGCAGCGTGCGGAAGGACAGCGCCAGCGACACCGCGCCCAGGGTGATCAGCAGCCACGTATCCTCGCTTATCCACGCGAAGCCGATGGCCACGGCAGTGCCCAGTATCGTGCCGACCGTCCGCTTTACCGTGCGCTTGAACAAGCGTCCATGCGGCGGAATGCACAGCACCACGAACGTCAGGGGAAACCAGAACCCGTGTTCGCCGAAAAAACGTCCGCCCACGAAGACCGATGCGGCCAGCCCGAAGGCGAAGAGCGAGCCGAAGATCAGCGCGTATTCGTCGCTTTCGCGATCCTCGTCCCCGCTGGTGCGGGTCTGGTCGAACCAGGCGGCCACCAGCAGCGACCAGATCATCGCCAGGATGAAGATGGCGAAAAGCATCGGCTTTTCGTCGGCGGGCAGGATCGGCGACGTGAACACGGTCCAGGTGATCAGCGCCCGCAGGCACGGACGGGCCATGCCGGACTTGCCGCAGATGCCGGTGATGATCCCCAGGCAGGGCGCGACGATCAGCGCCATGTCCGGGTCGCCCAGCGCCAGAAGGCCCGCCATCCCCATGACCAGCGTGACCACGGACGAGTTCAGAACGCCCGCGTCCTTGGCGGCAAGGTATGCGGGCAAGGCGGCGATGAAGGCGACCGCGCCCATGCGGCCGTAGATCAGCACGGCGATCACCGGGGGCAAGGCGACGGCCAGCATGGTGATGGCGACGGTACGCCAGTCCATGGGGTTGCCGTCTTCGAACAGCCAATCGAATGGTTTGCTGGACATGCCGTCTCCGCCTGCGCTGCTTGGTAACTAGCGCGCCGTTCTGCGGCTTAAAGCGGGATGCGCCCGGCGATCATCTCACCGAGCGTCACGGAGGTCAGGATCAGCCGTAGGCCGATTCCTTGCTGAAATGCTTGGTCAGCATGTAATAGACCACGGCACGATACTTGTTGCGGTTCTCGCGGCCGTAGATGCGGATCACTTCCTGGATGCCGCCCATCAGGCTTTCGCTGTCCGGCAGGCCCAGCTTCTTCATCAGGAAGTTTTCCTTGATGCGGTTCAGCTCTTCGGTGTCGGACGCGGCCACGGTGGACGCGTCGTCGTTGTAGATCGCCGGTCCGCAGCCGATCGTGACTTTGCGCAGCAGGTCCATGTCAGGCTCCATGCCGCACTTTTCGCGAAGATCCTTGGCGTATTTCTCGATCAGTTCGTCTCGTTTTCCCACGGGTCTGTCCCTCCCCAAATCTGTGAAACAATGCGCGAAGTGATGCACAGGGATTTTTCGCGACGCGGATGATTCCGTCAAGTTGGCGTATTTTCCGGCTTATATGTTCCAAAAACCGCACAATTTTCGCGCCACTGCAGGATTTCGCCGCAAATGCTGAAATCTATGTAAACTTGTCCGAGGAATCGGACGGCCCCGAGTCGTACCGGTCGGAAAAACGACGGGGGACAAATACTATGACAAAAAGGACTTATGTCGTCGCCTACGAGGGCGACGCGCACTCATCGACGGTATTGGATTACGCCGTCCAGCACGCCCTCGAGGCGAGCGGGACACTCAATATCGTCCACGTTCTGGAATGGTCGCCATTCCAGTTCCTGACACCGGAAGAGATCGAAGAACGTGCGGGCAAGCGCAAGGAAGGCTGGAGCGCGCGGAAGAGGTCATCATGAAGCCGGCGCTGGAAAAGGCCCGCAGCGCGGGCGTCGAAGCCATCGGCACATTGAAGTTCGGCAATGTCGTCGACCTGGTCTCGGAAGCCGCGACGGAATGCGCGGCCAACGCGATCTTCGTGGGCCGCTCGGGGGGCAATTCGATCACCGCCCGGATCTTCGGCTCGGTCCCGCTTGGACTGGCGCAGATCGCCACCGTTCCGACAATCATCATTCCGTGAAGGGTCACGTCATGCAAAATCTCGCAAAACTGCTTGTGGTCGCCTTGTCCACGCTCGCCTTCGCCGGTGCGGCGCGGGCGCAATCGGTCGACGAGACGATCAACCAGATCTTCGCCGACTATACCGGATGGTACGTGGGCTTCATCTTCGCGCCCTTGCCGGGCACCAATTTCAGCTGGATCGCGCTGTGGCTCGTCGTCGGCGCGCTGGTCTTCACCTTCTATTTCGGGTTCATCCAGTTCAAGGGGTTCGTCCATTCGATCCGGCTGGTGAAGGGGGATTATTCCGATCCCAACGACGCGGGCGAAGTCAGCCACTTCCAGGCGCTGGCCACTGCCCTGTCGGGCACCGTGGGCCTGGGCAACATCGCGGGCGTCGCGGTCGCCGTCGGCATCGGCGGGCCGGGGGCCACGTTCTGGATGATCGTCGCGGGCCTCTTCGGCATGGCGACCAAGTTCACCGAATGCACGCTGGGCGTGAAATACCGCAACGAATACCCGAACGGCACCGTTTCGGGCGGGCCCATGTACTACATGACCAAGGGCTTCGCGGAACGCGGCCTGCCCATGGGCAAGATCATGGCGATCCTGTTCTGCATCTTCACGATCCTCGGCGCGCTGGGCGGCGGCAACATGTTCCAGGCCAACCAGGCGCACGCGCAGCTATCGGGCGTGATCGGTGACTATCCTGGCTGGATCACCGGCGTGCTGCTTGCAGGTGTCACCTTCGCCGTCATCGCGGGCGGTCTGAAGTCCATCGCGCGCGTGACCGAAAAGGTCGTGCCGTTCATGGGCATCTTCTACGTGCTGGTGTCGATCCTGATCCTGCTGATCAATTACGACCAGATCCTGTGGGCCTTCGGACAGATCTTCGTGGGCGCGTTCACCGGGCTTGGCGTGGTCGGCGGCTTCACGGGCGCACTGATCCAGGGGTTCCGGCGTGCCGCATTCTCGAACGAGGCAGGGATCGGCTCGGCCGCCATCGCGCACTCGGCGGTGAAGACCAAGGAGCCGGTGACCGAAGGTTACGTCGCCCTGCTTGAGCCGTTCATCGACACGGTGGTGATCTGCACCATGACCGCGCTGGTCATCGTGATCACCGGCGTCCTGCAGGTGGATCCCGAAACCGGCCTTTACATCTGGAACGCCGAAGCCGGCCGCATCCAGACCGAGGACGGCGTGCAGGGTGTCGCGCTTACGTCGCTGGCCTATGCCCAGACCTTCAGCTGGTTCCCGATCATGCTGGCCGTCGCGGTGGTGCTGTTCGCGTTCTCGACGATGATCAGCTGGTCCTATTACGGCCTGAAGGCCTGGACCTACATCCTTGGCGAAGGCGAGGTGAAGGAGCTGATCTTCAAGATCATTTTCTGCGTCTTCATCGTGATCGGCGCGGCGGCCTCGCTGGGTCCGGTGATCGACTTCTCGGACGCGATGCTGTTCTCGATGGCGATCGTCAACATCATCGCGCTGTATCTTCTGATGCCCATCGTTCGGGGCGAACTGGACAGCTACGTCAAGCGCCTGCGCTCGGGCGAGATCAAGAAATACTCCGGGTCCAGCGACGTGGCGCCGGGCGTGAAGCCGGGCGAATGACCTGAGAAGGGTTGGCCGCCCCAGACCGGGGCGGCCTGCCTTGCCGAACGGTTGATGACCGCGGGCGAGGCCGAAGACGGCGGGCCACGCTCTGACAAGGTCGAAATGCAGAAACGCTCTGGGCAATCTTCGAAGCGTCCCCGAGCTCCGCAAGACAGGAAAAGGCCCGGCATCCCCCAAGGAATACCGGGCCTTTTCTGCGTCGAAGAGGTGCCTAGAAAGTCGGCAGGTCCGGCAAGGGCTGGCCCAGCCATTTCTGGCTGATCTCGTCCAGCTCACCGCCCAGCTTCTTGTGCAGGATGAACACGTTGGTCCATTGCAGCAGGTCGGTGTCGCCCTTCTTGATACCGATGAAGGCGGGCGATTGCTTCAGGATGAACTTGGTCTCCAGCCCCATGTCCGGGTTCTTCTCGGTGATCTCGGCGGCGGCGGTGTTGCCCGACACCAGCACGTCCACCTGGCCCGACGTGAAGGCCGACATGGTGGCGGCGTTGTCGCCGAAGCGCACGATTTCCACGTCGTCGGGCGCGATCTTCGTCAGCTCGAGATCTTCCAGCGTGCCGCCGGTCAGGCCCACGCTCATCCCCGACAGATCGTCGGCGCTTTCGATGGACTTGTCGGCGGTGGCGAAGGCGCCGGAATAGAACGGCGCGTAGGCGGCCGAGAACCAGATCGACCGGGCCCGCTCGGGGTTGGCGCCCATGACCGAAATCACCATGTCCACCCGGTCCGTCTCAAGGAACGGGATGCGCTGCTTCGACACGACGGGCACGATTTCCAGCTCGACGCCCATGTTCTCGGCCACCAACCGGGCCACGTCCACGTCGTAGCCTTCGTGTTCGCCCGACGGGCCCAAGGCGCCGAAGGGCGGGAAACTCTCGGGCACCGCGATGCGGACCGTGCCGCGCTCGAGGATATCGCTCAGTTCGGCCAGCGCCGGTACGGGCAGCGCCACCAGCGCGGCGGTTGCGAGGGTCTTCAGAAATGTCATGGTGTCTTCTCCTTTGTTGAAAATCATGCGGCGGTCGGGGTGATGGCCTTGCGGGAATGGGTGCCCAGCCTGTTTTCCAGCCGCCGCGCCAGCAGCGACAGCGGGAAGCACAGGCAGAAATAGATCAGCGACATGATCGGGAAGATGACGAAGGGCTCGGTCCCGTCCACGGGCGCGTTGGCCCAGCGCTTGCCGATGGCCATGAGGTCGGAAAACCCGATGATATAGGCCAGCGACGTGCCCTTGATGATCTGCACCATGAAGCCCACGGTCGGCGCCAGCGCCACGCGCAGCGCCTGCGGCAGGATGATTAGCCTCAGCGTCGGCAGGAAGCGCAGGCCCAGCGCCTCGGCCCCTTCCCACTGGCCCGCGCCCACGCTTTCGATGGCGCCGCGCCAAACGTCCGACAGGTAGGCGCTGGTATAAAGCGTCAGTGCCAGCGCGGCGGCGGTCCAGGGGCTGACGTCGATGGCCAGCAGCTTCGGCACGCCCAGCCCCAGCAGGAACAACAGCATCAGCAGCGGCGTCGCCTGGAACACCCAGATGTAGGAAATGGCGATCCGCCTGGCCCAGCGGCTCTTGGTGATCCGCAGCACCGTGATAAGCCCGCCCAGAAGACCGCCGCCCACGAAGGCGATCAACGACAGATAGATGGTGAACTGCGTGGCCGCGATCAGCTGGAACAGCACGACGCCCTGCGGCTCGCCGAAGATCTGGCCGAACAGCTCTTTCATCGAGCCACCTGCCAGCGGAACATCCGCTTCTGCAGCAACGTCATCGCGGTTTTGAACGCCAGCGAGATGCCGATATAGATGACCGTCAGCGTCAGGAAGACCTCGAACGATCGGAATGTGCGGCTGTCGATGAACAGGCCCGCCTGGGTCAGGTCGTTGACCCCGATTTCGGACAGGACGCCGGTGGTCAGGAACAAGAAGATGAACTGCGAATTCAGCGACGGGAACATCCGCGCCACCGCCTGCGGCAGCACGACCTTCACGAACATCACCCAGCGCGGGATGCCCAGCGCGTCGGCGGCCTCGTACTGGCCGTCATCGACCGACGTGAACCCCGCGCGCAGGATTTCGCTGAAATAGGCACTGAAATTCAACGTCAGGGCCAGGATCGCGTGGCCCCAGAACGGCCACTGATAGCCTAGAAGCATGGGCAGCCCGAAGGCCACGAAGAACAGCTGCACGATCAGCGGCGTGTTGCGGATGAACTCGACATAGGCGGCGGCGACATGACCCAGAAGCGGCACCTTTCGATGCCGCAGGTAGGCGAGCGCCAGCGCCAGCACGAAACCCAGCACACCCGACAACGCGGTCAGTCCCGCGCTCATCCCCGCCCCCTGAAGCAGCATCAGCAGGTAGTCGGGATTGCGGTAGATTTCGAAGAACCTGAGATCCATGTGCCACCTTTACGTGGCGACAAGCATCACGGCGCGGCATGGCAGAGGTCCACATCACGGGCGCGTGTGCGCAGGGGATCCGGCAAGGTTGGGGAAAATTTGGGCGGCATGCCCGATTCCGCCGCAGGGGGCGGCACAGGGGCGACGCCAAGCGCCGCCCCGTCCGTCATCAATAGCGGTAATGCTCGGGCTTGAACGGCCCCTCGGGCGTCACGCCGATATAGGCGGCCTGCTCGGAATTGAGCTCGGTCAGCTTCACGCCGATGCGGTCCAGGTGCAGCCGCGCGACCTTTTCGTCCAGGCGCTTGGGCAGGATGTAGACGTCGTTTTCATACTCGCCGCCGTTCTTCCACAGCTCGATCTGGGCCAGCACCTGGTTGGTGAACGACGCGCTCATCACGAAGGACGGGTGGCCCGTGGCGTTGCCCAGGTTCAGCAGGCGGCCTTCGGACAGAAGGATGATCCGGTTGCCAGACGGCATCTCGATCATGTCCACCTGGTCCTTGATGTTGGTCCACTTGTGGTTCTTCAGGTTGGCGACCTGGATCTCGTTGTCGAAGTGGCCGATATTGCCGACGATCGCCATGTCCTTCATCTCGCGCATGTGCTCGATGCGGATCACGTCCTTGTTGCCGGTGGTGGTGATGAAGATGTCCGCGCTGCTCACCACGTCTTCCAGCAGCACGACCTCGAACCCGTCCATGGCCGCCTGCAGCGCACAGATCGGATCGACTTCCGTGACCTTCACCCGCGCACCAGCGCCACGCAGCGACGCGGCCGAGCCCTTGCCCACGTCGCCGTAGCCCATGACCACGGCGACCTTGCCGGCCATCATGGTGTCGGTGGCGCGGCGGATCCCGTCCACCAGCGATTCCTTGCAGCCGTACTTGTTGTCGAATTTCGACTTCGTGACGCTGTCGTTCACGTTGATCGCCGGGAACGGCAGTTGGCCCTTCTTCTTCAGATCATAAAGACGATGCACCCCGGTGGTGGTTTCTTCGGTCACGCCCTTGATCTGGTCGCGCATCTTGGTGAACCAGCCGGGCGACTGCTCCATCCGCTTCTTGATCTGCGCGAACACGGCGACTTCTTCTTCCGAGGTCGGGGTTTCGATCAGGTCGGTCTCGCCCGCCTCGACCCGCGCGCCGAGCAACACGTAAAGCGTCGCGTCGCCGCCATCGTCCAAGATCATGTTCGGGCCCTCGGGGAATTGGAACGAGCGGTCCAGGTAATCCCAGTGCTGTTCCAGCGACTGGCCCTTCACGGCGAAGACCGGCACACCCGCTTCGGCGATGGCGGCCGCCGCGTGGTCCTGAGTGGAAAAGATGTTGCACGACGCCCAGCGCACGTCGGCGCCCAGCGCGGTCAGTGTCTCGATCAGCACGGCGGTCTGGATCGTCATGTGCAGCGAGCCGACGATGCGCGCGCCCTTCAGCGGCTTGGCCTCGCCGTATTCCTCGCGGCAGGCGATCAGGCCCGGCATCTCGGTCTCGGCGATGTCCAATTCCTTGCGGCCATAGGCGGCAAGCGCGATGTCTTTGACGACGTAGTCTTCGGCCATGACAGTATCCTTGATTTCCCGATTTGCGGCGGCGATACCACCTTGTGGTCAACGAAACAACGCCGCGTCTCGGGACACGTCGTCGCCCCGCCGAACGCGCGCCGAGCAGGAGATCGAGCATGACCAAGGCGCCCCGCGCGTGGCAGCGGATGTTGTCGGGCCGCAGGCTGGACCTGCTGGACCCGACGCCCGTGGATATCGAGATCGAGGATATTGCCCACGGCCTTGCCTTCGTCGCGCGCTGGAACGGGCAGACGGCGGGCGATTTCGCCTATTCGGTGGCCGAGCATTCGCTGCTGGTCGAAACGCTGTTCACGCGCATGGTGCCCCGCCCCGAGCCACGCTGGCAATTGGCGGCCCTTCTGCACGACGCTCCGGAATACGTGATCGGCGACATGATCTCGCCGGTGAAGGCGGCCGTGGGCGCAAGCTACGGCGCGTTGGATGAGCGTTTGACCGCCGCGATCCAGCTGCGCTTCGGTCTGCCCGCGATGCTGCCGGTGAAGGTGAAGCGGCAGATCAAGGCCGCCGACAAGGTCAGCGCGTGGATGGAAGCCACCCAGATCGCGGGATTTTCGGAAGCGGAAGCCACGCGGTTCTTCGGACGGCCCAATGCCGACCTGATCGCCGATCTCGGCATCGTCCTGCGCCCGCCGGTCGAGACGCGCCACGCCTTCGTCGCGCGCCACGCCGCCCTGTTGAACCAGCTCTGACGCGCCCGTTTAGCGCGGCGAGCGCTTCGCCAGGATCCGCTGCAAGGTGCGGCGGTGCATGTTCAGCCGCCTAGCCGTTTCGCTGACATTGCGGTCGCACTGCTCGTAGATGCGCTGGATATGCTCCCACCGGACCCGGTCGGCGGACATGGGATTTTCCGGCGGCGGCGGCAGATCCTCGCCCGTGGCCAGCAGTGCTGCGCTGATCTGGTTGGCGTCGGCGGGCTTGGACAGGTAATCGGTCGCACCGATCTTGACGGCCGCAACCGCCGTCGCGATGGCGCCATAGCCGGTCAGGACCACGACGCGGCTGTCCTCGCGCTTCTCGCGGATCGCCTCGACCACGTCCAGACCGTTGCCATCGCCCAGGCGCAGGTCGATCACGGCATAAGCCGGCGGCTGCGCGCGGGCCATGGCCTGCCCTTCGGCGACCGTCTCGGCCGTGCGGACTTCGAAGCCGCGCTTTTCCATGGCGCGCGCAAGCCGCTTCACGAAGGGCTCGTCGTCATCGACCAGAAGCAGGCTCTTGTCGGGTCCGATCTTGGCGGCGGTCTCGCTCATTTTAAGGGCATCCGTGGGTTTGATTTGCTGACCGAAAACCTAGGCCACCATGCCCTTTCGTCAATCCGCGGCACCGCGCCACGCCCAGGCGGCCGACCATTGCGAAGCGTCGGGGCTTGCCGCTAGATAAAGCGCGATGAGCGACCCGATCCCCCTGTCAGACCAGTCCGTCCCGGCGGATGTCATCTTCGCCGGACCGCGCCGGTCGAACTGGGTGCGCGTGCGCACGCTGATCGCGCTGCGCTGGGTGGCGATCGGCGGGCAGATCGTGTCGGTGATCGTGGCCCAGGCCTTCCTGGATCTGCGGCTGGAAATCGGGCTGATCGCCGTCACCATCGCGGCGGCGATCATCACCAACCTGACCGCGGTCCTGATCTATCCCGAGAACAAACGCCTGAACGAAAGCGGCCTGACCGGCGTGCTGCTGTTCGACATGGTGCAATTGTCGCTTCTGCTGATGCTGACGGGTGGGCTCAACAACCCCTTCGCCTCCCTGATCCTGGCGCAGGTGGCGATCTCGGCCACGGCCCTGCGGCTGCGCGCGACCCTGATCCTGTGCGGCGTGGCGGTGACTTTGATAACCGTCAACATGTTTATCTACGTCCCGCTGGAAACCAGAACGGGCGAGATCCTGACCCTGCCGCCGCTGTTTCAGCTGGGCTTCTGGGCGGCGATCTGCGTGGGCGTGCTTTTCCAGGCCTCGTACGCGCATCGCGTCACGCGCGAGATGACGGCGATGGCCGATGCCCTGTCGGCCACGCAGATGGCCCTGTCGCGCGAGCAGAAGCTGACCGACCTGGGCGGTGTCGTGGCGGCCGCGGCCCACGAGCTTGGCACACCGCTGGCCACGATCGCTCTGGTCAGCGGCGAATTGCGCGACGACGAAACGGCGTCACCCGAAATCCGCGAGGACGCGGACCTGATCCGGACGCAGGCCGAGCGCTGCCGCCTGATCCTGCAATCCATGGGCAGCAGCGGCAAGCGCGACACCCATGTCCAGCACGCCCCGCTGTCGGCGGTGCTGGCAGAAGCCGCGGCGCCCCATGCCGATCGCGGCGCCATGCTGCTTTACGATCTGTCCGGGCGCGGCGCGCGCGCCGATGACGAGCCGATCATCCGGCGCGCGCCCGAGATCATTCACGGCATCCGCAACCTGGTGCAGAATGCCGTGGACTTCGCCGAACAGACGGTGTGGATCGACGCGCGATGGGACGATGACAGGATCGTGCTGCGCATCGCGGATGACGGGCCGGGCTATCCGACCGATCTGCTGCCCGTGCTGGGCGATCCCTTCACGCGGCGGCGGCGCCAGCAGCCTGCGAAGCGGCGCAAGGGCTACAAGGGTATGGGACTGGGGCTCTTCATCGCCAAGACCCTGCTCGAGCGGTCCGGTGCGGAAGTCACCTTCGCCAACGGTCGCGACCGGTTCAGCCAGAACGCGCAGCAACCCGGACCGAAGGGAGCCATCGCCATGCTCAGCTGGTCCCGGCGCGCCATCGAAACCGCCGATGCGGGGCGGGGACAGCTGGATGAAAATCGCCGGATATGAACGTGCTAAAGCGCCACACCCGGTTAACCTCCTCGGAAGATTAACGGTTCGTTAACCTTCGTCACCGATCTTGGCCGGGGATTGGCCAAACGCATGGGACGATGCGATGACGTGGGATCTTTGGCGCCTGGTGCTGCTCTGCGCGCTGGGCTCGACCGCCGCTGCGACCGTGGCTGCGTGGGTTGTGATGCGCTATACCGAGCGCCTGCTGACGCGGGGGGCGGATCGCTCGGACTCGGCGCTGCACGGGGCGGACGCCACCTGCTTCGTGTTCGAAAAGGCCCGGCTGGTCGATGCCAGCCAGCCCGCCCGCGATTACCTGTCCATGCTGGGCGACGACAAGTGGTCCTACACGGGCCTGATCGGGCACCTGTCGAAAAGCTTTCCCGATCTCAGGCGCGCCTTGCTCAACGTCGCGCGCACCGGCGCCGAAAGCGTGGTGTCCTTCGACAATACCCGCTCGGCCCGGCTGACCCAGGACGGCGACCGGACGCGACTGACCATCCAGACCGCCGAAACCGATATCGTCACGCTCGACCGCGGCTCGCATGCCAGCCTCGAGATCGAGCTGGAAAGCCTGCGCGCCATGGGCGAGCACCTGGTCTATCCCACGTGGCGGCAGAGTCCCGACGGGATCATCAGCTGGGTCAACCGGGCTTACCTGGACCTGGCCCAGAACCGGTGCGGCGCGGCCGCGTCGAAATGGCCGCCGCCCGTTCTGTTCCCCGATCTCGACCCAGCCACGCGCGACGGTCACATGCGCGTCGAGTTGACGGCTGGCGATGCCGACCCGGCGTGGTTCGACTGCCATTGCGCGCGCCTGGACGGCGACCTGTTCGTCACCGCCATCCCCGCCGACAAGCTGCTGAAGGCCGAGCGAACGCTGGCCGAGTTCACCCAGACCTTTTCACGCACCTTCGCGCATCTGACCGTCGGCATCGCCGTCTTCGACCGCAACCGCGAGCTGGTGATGTTCAACCCCGCGCTCACCGACCTGACGACCCTGCCCATCGACCTGATGCTGAGCCGTCCGCGGCTGGAATCCTTCTTGGACGCGTTGCGCGCGCGGCAGATGATGCCCGAGCCCAAGGATTACGCATCCTGGCGCCAGCGCGTGGCGGATGTCGAGAACGCGTCGCAAGACGGCACCTATTCCGAACTCTGGCACCTGCCGGGCAGCCGCACCTATCGCATCACCGGGCGGCCCC
The DNA here is from genome assembly GCF_016412875.1 of Palleronia pontilimi. Lineage (GTDB taxonomy): Bacteria > Pseudomonadota > Alphaproteobacteria > Rhodobacterales > Rhodobacteraceae > Palleronia > Palleronia pontilimi. The sequence continues at coordinate 398,851 of NZ_JAEKPD010000001.1, forward strand.
AGGTCGACGGCGCCTTCGCCCTGCTGCTCGAAGACATCAGCGCCGAAGTCAGCCTGACCCGTCGCTTCCGCACGGAAATCGAGACCGGCCACGCGGTCCTGAATGCCCTGCCCGACGCGATCGCCGTGTTCGACCGGGGCGGCTTCCTGGTGCAGACCAACAAGGCTTACGACGTGCTCTGGGGCATCGACAGCCAGGAAGGGCTGACCCACATGAGCGTCCAGGACGCCGTTCAGCATTGGGACCGGGCGTCGATCCCCAGCACGGTATGGTCTGAAACGCGGACGCACCTGACCCACGAGCTTTCCGATGCGGGCTGGAGCACCGATATCCAGCTGCTGGACGGCCGCGCACTGATCCTGACGATCACACCGATGCAGGCCGCCATGCGGCTGGTCCGCTTCACCCTGGCCCCGACGACGCGGCAGTCCCGGCTGGTTCCCGTCGTGGCGCAAGACCGGATCCAGAAGCTGCTCAAGGCGTAACGTCTTGCGGGCTGCCGCCGTCGCGGCCAAGGTGCGCGCATGAGCGAAAAGCGACGCCTTTCCCTGCCCGACGCGGACGCGACCACCCGGCTGGGCCATGCCCTGGCCGACGTTCTGGGGCCGGGCGATTGCGTCTGTCTGACGGGCGATCTTGGCGTGGGAAAAAGCCATCTGGCGCGCGCCGTGATCCAGGCGCGGCAGGCGGCATTCGGCCCGGTCGAGGATGTTCCGTCCCCGACCTACACCCTGGTCCAGACCTATGCGGCGGGCGATCTCGAAATCCTGCATGCCGATCTTTACCGTCTTGGCGATGGCGACGAGCTGATGGAACTGGGCCTGTCGGACGCGCTGGGATCGTCGCTCTGCCTGATCGAATGGCCCGAAAAACTGGGCGATCTCGCCCCGCCCGACGCGCTGTGGATCACGCTCGAGGTCGACGGACCGGGCCGCGTGGCGACCCTGGTCGGCCGGGGCTGGGCCGACCGACTGGATGCCGTGGCGGATGCGTTTCATGGCTGAGCGCGCAGCCCGGATCGACGCATTTCTTGCGCGGGCGGGATGGGCGGACGCAAGCCGGGTGCCACTGGCGGGCGACGCGTCGGCCCGGTCCTACATGCGGCTGACCAGGGACGGCGATCGCGCCATCCTGATGGACGCGCCACCCGCCACCTGCGGTCCGCAAACCGCCTTTTTCCAGATCGGTGACCGGCTGTCCCAGGCCGGTCTGAGTGTCCCCGCCTGCCTGGCCCGCGACGACGACCTGGGCCTGTTTCTGCTCGAAGACCTCGGCGACCTGGTACTGGCCCGCCTGATCGCGCACGAGCCGCAGCACGAGCTTTCCCTTTACGCCGCGGCGACCGACGCGTTGGTTCATCTGCAGCGTAACGTCGGCATCGACGGTCTGCCACGCTACGGTCCCGACGAGATGGCGACGGCGATCCGGCCCGCGTGGCAATTCCATGTTGGCGGCGGCGAGCCGTCCCGGCGATGGCTGGACCTCGAGGATCATCTGCGCGCCCTGTTGCACGCCCACGATGCCGGTCCCGTGGCGGTCCACAGGGACTATCACGCCGAAAACTTGCTCTGGCTGCCCGACCGCGTCGGCATCAAGCGGCTGGGGATGCTCGATTTCCAGGACGCCGTCGCGGGGCATCCGGCCTATGACCTGGCGTCACTGCTGCAGGACGCCCGGCGCGATCTGGCCCCCGGGATCGAGGACGACATGATCCGCCGCTTCGTCCGCGCCGTGGGTGGGACCGAAGACCGCTTCCGGGCGGCCTACGCGTTGCAGGCGATCCAGCGCCACCTGCGGATCCTCGGCATCTTCTCGCGGCTGGCCGCCCAGCGCGGCAAGCCCGGCTACCTGGCGCTGATGCCGCGTGTGTGGCGCGATCTGCAGCGCGACCTGGCGCATCCCGTCGCCGCACCGCTGAAGCCGCTGATCCGAGACCTGGTGCCGCCACCCCAGGGGGCCGCATGAACGCGTCCGACCTGCCCCTGATGCTGTTCGCGGCAGGGTTCGGCACGCGCATGGGCGCGCTGACCGCCGACCGTCCGAAGCCCATGGTGCCTGTGTCGGGCCGCCCGCTGATCGACCACGCGGTGAGCCTCGCCCATGCGGCGGGGATCCGGCGCGTGGTCGCCAACACGCATTACAAGGCCGAGATCCTTGCGCCGCACCTGGCCGATCTGGGCGTCGTGGAATCCCGCGAAGAGCCCCGGATCCTGGACACCGGGGGCGGTTTGAAACACGCGCGCCCCCTGCTGGGCCGGGGGCCGGTCTTCACGCTGAACAGCGACGCGGTCTTCCGGGGGCCGAACCCGCTGACCACGCTCGCAGACCATTGGCGCGACGGCATGGCGGCCCTGCTTCTGGTCGTGCCGCTGGACCGTGCCCATGGCCGCGATGCCCCGGGGGACTTCGCCCTGACCGACGGGACCCTTGCGCGCGGCGGCGCCATGGTCTTCACCGGCGCCCAGATCATCGACCCCTCGATCCTGGAATCCCATGCCGACCCTGTCTTTTCCCTGTCCGAGGTCTGGACCGACCTGGCCCTGGCTGGCGCCCTGCACGGCGTCGTCCACGATGGCGACTGGGCCGATGTGGGCCATCCCGACGGTATCGCCCGGGCCGAGGCGCTGATCGCCGATGTTTGAACCAAGCGACTCCCCACGCCTCTTCGGCCTGCCCCCCGGCGCGGATTTCCCCGCCGAGCTGCTGCGCGGCCTGGAAAAGCGCATGGACGGCCAACCGCCCGAGCACTGGGCCAGGATCGAGCTTTTCGTCAACACCCGCCGGATGGCGCGCCGCATCACCGAGCTGTTCGTCCGCGGACCCGCGCGGCTGTTGCCACGCATCCAGCTGGTGGGCGATCTGGGTCGTGACAGCCTGCTGACCGACCTGCCGCCCCCGGCCGATCCGCTTGCCCGGCGGCTGGAGCTGGCCCAGCTGACCGCCGCCCTGATCCGCCAGGAACCCGGTCTTGCGCCGGGGACGGCTGCCTACGATCTGGCCGACAGCCTGGCCGCGCTGATGGACGAGATGCAGGGCGAAGGCGTGTCGCCGGATGCCATCGTGGCGCTGGACGTGTCGGACCAGTCCGGCCACTGGCAACGCGCGCTTCGGTTCCTGTCCATCATCCGCCCGTTCTTCGACGCGCGGTCCCTGCCCGACCCCGAAGCCCGCCAGCGCAAGGTGGTCGAAGAGCTTGTCGCCAAGTGGCAAAGCGCGCCGCCCGCGCATCCGGTGATCGTCGCCGGATCGACCGGATCGCGCGGCACCACGGCGCTGCTGATGCAGGCCGTCGCCCGGCTGCCCCAGGGGGCGGTGGTGCTGCCGGGCTTCGACGCCGACATGCCCGCGCAGATCTGGCAGGGGTTGATGGACGATCCGGGGGCCGAGGATCATCCGCAATTCCGGTTTGCGCGCCTGTGTCAGGAGCTGGATCACGCGCCCTGGGACGTCTCCGGCTGGACCGATGCGGATCCCGATCCCGGCCGTCGCAAGCTGGTGTCGATGGCGCTGCGGCCCGCGCCCGTCACCGATGGGTGGCTGCGCGACGGGCCGGACCTGGGCAACCTGCTGGACGCCACGGGGCGGATCAGCCTGCTCGACGCGCCGAACCCCCGGCTCGAAGCGCTGTCCATCGCCCTGCGGCTGCGCGCGGCGGTCGAGTCGGGACAAAGCGCGGCATTGATCACGCCCGACCGCAACCTGACGCGGCAGGTCACCGCGGCGCTGGATCGCTGGGGGATCGAGCCCGACGACAGCGCCGGCAAGCCCCTGGCGCTGTCGGCCCCCGGCAGGCTTCTGCGCCACACCGCCGCCATCCTCGGACAGGCCGTCACACCCGAAGAACTTCTGACGATCCTGAAGCATCCCCTGGTCGCCAGTGGCACGGATCGCGGCGCCCATCTGCGCCTGTCGCGCGAGCTGGAATTATGGCTCAGACGCGACGGGCCACCGCATCCGAAAGCTGCCGACCTGCGCACATGGTCCGAGCGGAAGGAAATCGACGGCGCCGCGGACTGGATCGACTGGATCGACGCCACGCTTCTATCCAGCGCCGCGACTGCCGACGGCGATCTGTCCGACATGGTCGCGGCGCATCTGCGCATGGTCCGCGTCCTTGCCGCCGGACCGCAAGGCATCGATAGCGGCGCGCTTTGGGACAAGAAGGCGGGCGAGGCTGCGTTGACCGCCATGACCCGCCTGAGCGAGCAGGCCCACATGGCCGGTCCCATGCGCTTTGCCGACTACCGCGCGGTGACCGACGCGGTGCTGGCCGAAGAGCTACGCGACCCGGTGACGCCGCATCCCGGCGTGATGATCCGGGGCACCATCGAGGCGCGCGTCCAGGGCGCAGATCTAGTGATCCTGGGCGGGCTGAACGAAGGCACGTGGCCGGAAGCCGCCCGCGCCGATCCCTGGCTCAATCGCAAGATGCGCGCCGAGGTCGGTTTGCTTCTGCCCGAACGCCGCATCGGGCTGTCGGCGCACGATTTCCAGCAGGCGATCTGCGCGCCGGAGGTCCTGATCACCCGGTCCATCCGCAACGACGAGGCCGAAACCGTGATGTCGCGGTGGCTCTACCGTCTGACGAACCTGCTGGACGGCCTGCCCCAGACCGGCGGCGACAAGGCGCTGAAGGACATGCGCGCGCGCGGCCAGTCGTGGTTGGCCCAGGCCCGCGCGGTCGAGGCCCGCATCGCGCCCGCGCCGCGCGCCGCGCGTCCCGCGCCCTGCCCGCCCGCCGACATGCGCCTGACAGAGCTGAGCGTGACGGACATCCAGAAGCTGATCCGCGACCCTTACGCCATCTACGCGCGCCGCATCCTGCGGCTAAAGCCGCTCGAACCGCTGCGCAAGGATGCCGACATGGCCCTGCGCGGCACGCTGTTTCACCAGGTGTTCGAACGGTTCGTGGCCGAAGGGATTGATCCCGCCGATCCCGACGCCGCGCGACGTTTCATGGACATCGCGCGGGCCGAGGCGGAGGCCGACGTGCCGTGGCTCGCGACGCGGATGGTGTGGTTGTCCCGGCTGGGCCTGCTGGCCGATTGGTTCGTGGCGCAGGATGCCGCGCACAGGGCCGATGGTCATGCACCGGCCGCCCTGGAACGCAGCGGCACCTACGACGTGCCGGGCACCGCCGTGCGCCTTCGCGGGAACGCCGACCGCATCGATCTGCGGGCCGATGGATCGCTGGTCGTCCTGGACTACAAGACCGGCAAGCCGCCTAGCGCCAAGCAAATCCGGCAATACGATCCCCAGGTGTTGATCGAGGCGATCATGGCCGAGGCGGGCGCCTTCCACGGTCTCGACCCGGCGCGCGTCACCGAGGCGGGGCATATCGAGTTGACGACATCACCCAAATGGCAAATCCACGCCTTGCGCGACCCGAATGCGAAGGATCCGCTGTCGCCCGAAGAGGGGCTGCAGATGCTGCAAGCGCTGCTGCGGGCCTATGGCGATCCGGGCAAGGGCTTCATGGCGCGGCGGGCCATGGAGAAGCTGACCTATGACTACGGCTACGACCACCTGGCGCGCTACGGCGAATGGGACACATCGGAAACCGCGCGGACGGTGACGCTGACATGAACGAAGCGACGCGCAGGCAGATCGAAGCGGCGTCTCCGGGGCGGTCGACCTGGCTGTCGGCCAATGCGGGCTCGGGCAAGACACGCGTGCTGACGGACCGGGTGGCCCGCCTGCTTCTGGGCGGCGTGTCCCCGCAGAACATCCTGTGCCTGACCTACACCAAGGCCGCGGCCAGCGAGATGCAGAACCGCCTGTTCAAGCGGCTGGGCGCCTGGGCGATGCTGCCGGACGAAGCGCTGCGCACGAACCTGCGCGAGCTGGGCGTCGAGGGCCGCCCCGACCTGTCCGAAGCGCGGCGGCTGTTCGCCAAGTCGGTCGAGACGCCGGGCGGTCTGCGCATCCAGACGATCCATTCGTTCTGCGCGATCCTGCTGCGCCGCTTCCCTGTCGAGGCGGGCGTCTCGCCGCAATTCACCGAGATGGATGACCGCTCGGCCGAGCTGCTGCGCGACATCTGCCTTGAACAGATGGCCGAAACCGATCCGGACCTGGTGGGCGACATGGCCCGCGCGCTGGGCGGCGGCGATATCCGACCCCTGCTGGGCGCGTTGACCGGTGCGCGCGACGACTTCCGCACGCCCCTGACCGAACCCGCCCTGCGCGCGCTGCTGGACGCCCGGGACGCACAGACCCTGGACGACTTGGTGCGCGGCGTTTTCGCAGATGACGGGCCCGCGCTGCTGAACAGGGTCGCACGGATCATGGCATCGCATGGTGGCGTCACCGATCAGAAAAACGCGCCGAAACTTGCGGCGGCGTCCGCGGCGTCGGCGCAGAACCTGGTGACGCTCGAAGGGCTCTTGCTCTATGGCTCGGATACGAAGTCCCCGTTCGGATCGAAAGCCGGGGCGTTTCCGAGCAAGGCGGCCCGCGCCGCGCTGGATCCCGACGATGCCGCGGCTCTCGACGCCCTGATGGACCGCATCGAATACAGCCGACAGCTGCGCCTCGCGCTGGTCGAGCTCGAGCGCAACCTGGTCCTGCAACGCTTCGCGCGGGCCTATCTTCCGATCTACGCGCAGGCCAAGGCGGATCGCGGCTGGCTGGATTTCGACGACCTGATCCTGAAGGCCCGCGACCTGCTGACCACGCGCGAGGTGGCGGAATGGGTGCTCTATCGGCTGGACGGCGGCATCGACCATATCCTGGTGGACGAGGCGCAGGACACATCGCCCCAGCAATGGGAAATGATCGACGCGCTGGCGCGCGAGGTCGCGGCGGGCGACGGGACACGCGCCGTTGGGGAACGGACCATCTTCGTCGTGGGCGACAAGAAGCAGTCGATCTACAGCTTCCAGGGCGCCGACCCCGCCGGGTTCGACAGGATGTACCAGCGCTTTTCGGAACGCCTGGGCCCCGACAACCTTCAGCGGCTCGAGATGCTGCATTCGTTCCGCTCGGCGCACGCGATCCTGAACACCGTGGACACCACCTTCGTCGCGCAGGACATGGCCCATATCGCGTTTCACGATGACCTTCCTGGCCGCGTCGATCTGTGGCCGCTGATCGAACCCGAGGACGCGCCCGATACCGGCGATTTCGACGATCCCGTCGACCTGGTCTCACCCACCGATGCCGCGGTGCGCCTGGCCGGGCAGATCGCGCACCAGATCCGGCACATGATCGAGACGCAGACCATCCCCGACCCCGACGCGCCGGGCGAGTCCCGCCAGATCCACGCGGGCGACGTGCTGATCCTGTTCCGCTCGCGCAAGGTCCTGTTCGACGCGGTGATCCGGGCCTGCAAGGCGATGGATATCCCCATGGCCGGGGCCGACCGGCTGACGCTGACCAGCGAACTCGCGGTCAAGGACATCACCGCCCTCCTGTCCTTTTTGTCGACGCCCGAGGACAGCCTGTCGCTGGCCGCGGCCCTCAAGTCCCCACTGTTCGGATGGGACGAGCAGGCGCTGTTCGACCTGGCCGCGCGGCGGACCGAGCGTCACCTGTGGCAGGCGCTTCGGCGGCGGCAGTCGGAATATCCACAAACCATGGCCATCCTGAACGATCTGCGCGGACAGGCCGATTTCCTGCGCCCCTACGACCTGATTGAGCGGCTGCTGACCCGTCACCGGGGCCGCGCGCTGCTGGTGGGCCGCCTGGGATCCGAATGCGAAGAGGCCATCGACGCGCTGCTGGCGCAGGCCCTGATCTACGAACGAACCTCGGTGCCCAGCCTGACGGGCTTCCTGTCGTGGCTGACGGGCGACGAGATCCAGATCAAGCGCCAGTCGGAAAGCGCCGGCCGCAACCTGCGGATCATGACCATCCACGGCGCCAAGGGCCTGGAAGCCCCCATCGTGATCCTGCCCGAAACCATGGCCGAGCCGCCGAAGGTGAAGTCGCTGCTGTGGCCGGTGCCCGGCGGGCGCGTGCTGAAACAGAACAAGGACGCCCTGCCGACCGTGCTGGAAGACGCGCGCGACGCGATCGAGGCTGCGCAAGAGGCCGAGCGTGACCGGCTGCTTTACGTCGCTATGACGCGGGCGCAATTCTGGCTGATCCTGTGCGGCGCGGGTCAGCCCAAACAGGCCGAAAAGCGGTGGTATGGCCAGATGCAGGACGCGTTCGCCGACCTGCCCTGCGCGTCGATCGAAAGCCCCATCGGGACCATCCAGCGCTACCAGACCCGCGCGTGGGATGCGTTGACGCCTGTCTCAAGGCCCACCGGGGATGCGTCGGTCAGCGCCACCGATCTGCCTGCCTGGATCGACCGGGACGTCGCGCGGCCCCCGGTGCAGGATCCGTGGCTCAGACCCTCCGACCTGGGGGGGGCCAAGGTGCTGCCGGGCGATATCGTGGCCCCGGCGGACTTGGACGACGCGTTGCTGCGCGGCTCGCAGCTGCATGCCCTGCTGGAACACCTGCCCCCCGATGCGCCCGACAGCTGGGACGCGCTGTCCCACCGTCTGCTTGCCGCGCTTGACGATACCGCCCGAACCGAGCGTCTGGACGAAGCGCGGCGCGTGCTATCCGCGCCCACGCTGCGCCCGCTGTTCACGCCGAACGCTCTGGTCGAGATCCCGATCGTCGCGCGGCACCCATCGGGGCGTAGCATCGTCGGCACCATCGACCGGCTGATCGTCGAAGACGAAAGGGTGTTGGCGGTGGACTACAAGTCGAATCGCATGGTCCCGGACAGTCCCGACACCGTGCCCGAGGGCCTGTTGCGCCAGATGGGCGCCTATGACGCGGCCCTGGCGCAGATCTATCCCGGCAAGCGGATCGAAACCGCGCTGTTGTGGACGGCGACCGCCACGCTCATGATGTTGCCCGCCGACATGGTGCAAGCCGCCTTTGCCCGGGCAACCGATCTTGACGGCTGACAGGCCGCTGCATAGGTGTCGCTCAACCCACCAGCCAGGAGATGCCCCATGGCCACCGTTGCCGTTACCGACGATACTTTCGACGCCGAAGTGAAGAATTCCGACCTGCCCGTGGTCGTCGATTTCTGGGCCGAATGGTGCGGACCCTGCAAGCAGATCGGTCCCGCGCTGGAAGAGCTGTCTTCCGAAATGGAAGGCCGCGTGAAGATCGTGAAGGTCAACGTGGACGAAAACCCCAACTCCCCCGCGCAGATGGGCGTTCGTGGCATCCCCGCGCTGTTCCTGTTCAAGGACGGCCAGGTGGTCAGCAACAAGATCGGCGCCGCCCCCAAGGCCGCGCTGGAAAGCTGGATCACCGAGTCGATCTGATCCGGCGACCTTCAGTCGAAAACGATCCGCGCGAGGCGGCGCAGCCCGAACAGGCGCGCCGCCTCGATTTCGTTCAGGGTCTCGGCATCGGGCGACAGACGCCACCAATCGGCCAGGATGCGGTGGCGCATCAGGAATTGAACGCCAGGATCTTCGGGACCGACCAGCGTGTAGCCGCGAAAGAACGCCTGCAGGGCCCGGTCTGGGATGACCTCGCCCGGCCGGATATCCTCGAACGGGGCAAAGAACGTCGCGTAATGGACGAGGAACCGCGCGATGTCCTGACCGACGGCCTGGACCTGCTTGGGAAGGAAGTCGATCCCCCAGGCAGCGTTGCCGATCAGCAGGTTGCGCAGGTGAAAGTCGCCGTGGGGAATCGCGGCAATCGTTTCGAGCCCCGCGAAACGCGCGCGCTGGGAAAGACACGCCTGCGCCGCGGCCAGGAAATCGGGTTGCGCCACCGCGACGGCCTCGCCGCGCTCGATCCGGCTTACGAGTCCTTCCAGATGTTTCGTCGTCGCCTGCGGGCGGAACGTCCGACGCTCGCCCAGCCGTGCCCGGTGCAACCGGTCCAGCCACGCGCCGGCCCGTTGCAAAAGCGGCAAGTGATCCGCTTCCGGCAGACCCTCCAACATCGCGGCCATCGGCTCCGCCTGCGCGTCTTCGAGCAGGACCGCAGCCTCGCCGTCGTGCAAGGCCAGGATCCTCGGGACGCGAAACTCGGGATCGTCCGGCAGGGCCGCCTGCGCTGCCCGCGCGGCATCGATCTCGTCCCGGAAGGAAGCGATGCGGCCGGGATGCGCGTCGTGCTTCAGGATCACGCTAGCGGGTCCGCGGGACAGCCGCATCACGATCCCGTCGGTCCAATCCGTCTTGCGGCTGCGCAGCACGGTCGGCGTCCAACCGTCGGCATCCAGGCCCGCCTGTCGTGCAAGGGTCGGCAGAACGGTCATCGCGGCGGCGACCCGGGCGGCCACGGGCTCGGGCGTCGGATCTTTCGGCATGCGTGTCCCCGTCCCGAAGCGCGGTGTCAGTTGCATCGCGGTCTAACACGTCCCATATGCACGCAAAACCGAAAGGACTGATGACATGACGGACGACAGATTTCCCGGCTGGCATGGCACCACGATCATCGGCGTGCGCAAGGGCGGCCGCGTGGTCATCGCGGGCGACGGCCAGGTCAGCCTGGGCGACACGATCATAAAGGGCACCGCCCGCAAGGTGCGGCGCCTGTCGCCCGGCGGACAGGACGTGATCGCGGGTTTCGCGGGATCGACGGCCGACGCGTTCGCCTTGCTCGAACGGCTCGAGACGAAGCTCGAGGCGACGCCGGGCCAGCTGCAGCGTGCCGCGGTCGAGCTGGCCAAGGACTGGCGCACCGACAAATACCTGCAAAAGCTCGAAGCGATGCTGATCGTGTCCGACGGATCGGCGCTTTACGTCATCACCGGGGCGGGCGACGTGCTCGAACCCGAGCACGACATCGCCGCCATCGGCTCGGGGGGCAACTATGCTTTGGCCGCCGGACGCGCGCTGATGGACAGCGACCTGGACGCCGAGGCGATCGCGCGGCGGTCGATGGAGATCGCGTCGGACATCTGCGTCTATACCAACGGCAAGCTGACCATCGAATCGCTGGCGCCTAGCTGAGTTTCGCGACCGCCAGCGGCACGTTGAATTCCTCGCACCAGATCCAGACCTCATTGTAATCGGCGGCATCGATGCCCGCGGGCAGCGCGTAGCTGGACGCGCCCCGCCGTGACGCCCGGGGGCCCATCAGCGTCGCCGGATCGTAGCCGTCGCGACCCGGCGCGACCTTGGGATCGGGCGCGCGGTCCAGTCGGAAATCGTCCAGCAGGCTGACGGTATCGCCGGACAGGGCGACCCCGCCGCTGGACGTGTGGCCGCTGGCGCCGACGAACGTGCCGGATTTCACCGACTGGGCAAAGCTGGCGAACGGAATGGCGGCGGCCAGACCTGCGGCGGCGGTCAGGAAGGAACGTCGGGTCGGCATGGGAAGTCTCCTCTCATCGGGGTTCGGGTGTCCTTTCAAGATGAGATCACCAGCGCAGGAAGGCAGCCCGCTTCGCGTCCCTGTGACGGGGTGAAACATCGACGCTTGCGCGACCTTGCCGAATGACTAGGTATGCCCAGAACCACAGGACTGGACCCCAATATGACCGATCTGACACCGCGCGAAATTGTTTCAGAACTGGACCGTTTCATCATCGGCCAGAAGGACGCGAAGCGCGCGGTGGCCGTGGCCCTGCGGAATCGCTGGCGGCGCAAGCAGCTGCCCGACGATCTGCAGGAAGAGGTTTACCCGAAGAACATCCTGATGATCGGGCCCACCGGCGTCGGTAAGACCGAGATCTCGCGCCGCCTGGCCAAGCTGGCGCGCGCGCCCTTCCTGAAGGTCGAGGCGACGAAATTCACCGAAGTGGGCTATGTCGGGCGCGACGTAGAACAGATCATCCGCGACCTGGTCGAACAGTCGATCACGATGACCCGCGACCTGATGCGCGAAGACGTGAAATCCCGCGCCGAAGAACGCGCCGAAGAGCGGGTGATCGACGCGGTGGCGGGCGAGAACGCGCGCGAAGGCACACGCGAAATGTTTCGCAAGAAGCTGCACGCGGGCGAGCTGGACGCGACGGAAATCGACGTGGACATCGCCGACACGTCGAACCCCATGGGCAACATGGACATACCCGGGATGCAGCCCGGGTCGGGGATGTTGAATATCGGCGACCTGTTCGGCAAGGCCTTTCAGGGCCGCACGGTGCGCAAGCGCATGACGGTTGCCGAAAGCTACGATGTCCTGCTCGGGGATGAAGCGGACAAGCTGCTGGACGACGAGTCCGTGACCAAAGCCGCCGTCGAGGCGGTCGAGCAGAACGGCATCGTCTTCCTGGACGAAATCGACAAGGTCTGCGCCCGCCACGATGCGCGCGGCGGTGAAGTCAGCCGCGAAGGCGTGCAGCGCGACCTGCTGCCCCTGATCGAAGGAACGGTCGTGGCCACCAAGCACGGCCAGATCAAGACCGACCATATCCTGTTCATCGCGAGCGGCGCGTTCCACGTGGCAAAACCCTCCGACCTGTTGCCCGAATTGCAGGGCCGCCTGCCGATCCGTGTCGAATTGCGGGCGCTCACCGAAGCGGATTTCGTACGGATCCTGACCGAAACCGACAACGCGCTGACCCGGCAATACACCGCCCTTCTGGGCACCGAAGACGTCACCGTGACATTCACCGAAGACGGCATCGCAGCACTGGCCCGGATCGCGGCCGAAGTGAACGAATCGGTCGAGAACATCGGCGCGCGGCGGCTTTACACGGTGATGGAGCGTGTGTTCGAAGACCTGTCCTTCGACGCACCGGACAAGGCAGGCCAAGCCGTCACGGTCGATGCCGACTTCGTCGAAGAGCATCTGGGCGCGCTCAGCCGCTCCACCGACATGTCGCGCTACGTTTTGTAACGGGGCGCGGATTTCTCGAGAAATCCGTGACGAAATCCTCGAGGATTTCGGCGCCGACACGGTCGCATCTTTTCTTTTCGCTCAACCCGCGCGATAGCTGTGCATGGCCTACTTGTCGTTCCTGCGGGCGAACGCTCCGTTTCTTTTGGTCGGTATCCTGCTGACCTTCTGCTCGTCCTTCGGGCAGACCTTCTTCATCGCCGTGTTTGCCGATCCGCTGCGTACGCAGTTCGATCTGAGCAACGGCGATTGGGGCCTGATCTATTCCGTCGGCACCACCGCGTCCGCCATCGCCATGCTCTGGACCGGATTCCTGACCGACACCTTCCGTGTCCGGATCCTCGGGCCGCTCGTCCTGGTCCTGCTGGCGCTGGCGTGCCTGTCCATGGCCATGGTCCAAAGCGTCTGGTCCCTTGCCCTGACGATCTTCGCGCTTCGATTCACCGGGCAGGGCATGGCCACGCTGGTCGCCACCGTCGCCATGGCGCGCTGGTTCGTGGTCACCCGCGGCAAGGCCTTGTCCGTCAGCAAGCTGGGCGTCGCGCTGGGCGAGGCGTTTCTGCCGCTGATCTTCGTGTCCCTGATGACCGAGATCGACTGGCGCGCGCTGTGGCTGATCGCCAGCGTGAGCGTGGCAATGGTAGTCCCGCTTCTGTGGCCCTTGCTCAGGCTCGAACGCACGCCGCAAAGCATCGCGAGGGACGACCAAAGCCTTGGCATGGATGGCGCCCATTGGGCGCGCGGCCGGATGCTGCGCCACACGCTGTTCTGGCTGCTGGTCCCTGCCCTGCTGGCACCCGCCGCCTTTTCGACCGCGTTCTTCTTCCACCAGGTGCACCTGGCCGACACGAAAGGCTGGAGCCATGTCAGCCTGGTCGCGATCTATCCGGTCTTCACGGTCTGCGCGACCGCCGCGATGTTTCTTTCGGGCTGGCTGGTGGACCGCATCGGCACGGCCCGGATCATGCCCTTCATCCTGCTCCCCATGGCCGCGGGCTTCGCGGGATTCGCCTACGCACCCTCGCTCGGGTGGGCCGCGATCTTCATCGCCCTGATGGGGTTCACGCAAGGCTTAAACAACACCGTCAACGCGGCGTTCTGGGCCGAGTTCTACGGCACCCGCCACCTGGGCGGCATCAAGGCCCTGGCCACGGCCGTCATGGTCTTCGGGACGGCGATCGGACCTGCCCTGACGGGTTGGCTGATCGATGCAGGGCTGGATTTCGACGAACAGATGCTCGGGATCGCGCTTTATTTCGTGGTCGCCGCGGCGCTGGTCGGGATCGGCATCCTGAAGGCGCAGCCGTCGCTAACCGCGCTTGCGCAGATAGACGTAGAACGCCCCCGATCCGCCATGTGAGCGGTGGGCCTCGGAAATCTGCAGGACCACCTGGCGCAACACGCCCGTGCTCAGCCATTGCGGCACCTGGTGGCGCAGCGCCCCGCGCCGCGACGGGATGGGCCCCCCGTCGTCGCGGTCCCGCCCCTTGCCGGTGATGACCAGGACCAAGCGTTTCCCGCTGCCATGGGCCTCCAGGATAAAACGGTTCAGGCGCGGATGCGCCTCGGCCAATGTCAGCCCGTGCAGGTCGATCCGGGCTTCGACCCCCAGCTTGCCCCGCTTCATCCGGCCGAAGCGCTTGGCGTCCATGTTCAGCTGCTGCTGGGCAAGGCGTTCGGACAGTGGCGCCACCAGGTCGCGACCGGCGGTCGTCTGCGGCGCGGTGCGGCCGATGCGGAAATCCTTCAGGTCGGTCTGGACGCGGAGGTCGGGCACCGGCGCTTTCGGCGCCTCGGCCGCGGGATGTTCCCTGCGTCGTTCCGGATGAAGCGGTTGCGTCTTGCGGGCAACCTGCTCCCAGAGCCGTTCTTCTTCGGGCCGCAAGCCGCGCGGACCCTTGCGGCGGGCCATCAGATCTGGCCGGCCATCGCGTAGGCGCGCTGGATGGGCATCAGCGTGATCATCCGACCGCCATCCTTGATCCGCCCGGCGCGCAGGCCTGCCTTCGTCCCGGTCCCGTAAAAAATATCCGCGCGTTGCGCGCCCTTGATGGCCGAGCCGGTGTCCTGCGCGATCATCAGGCGCTTCAGCGGATCGCGGCCGCCTTTCTCGATCCAGACCGGGGTGCCAAGCGTCACGTATTTCGGATCCACTGCGATCGAACGCATCTGCGTGATCGACCGGTTCATCGCCCCCAACGGTCCCTTGTCCCACGGCACTTTCGACACTTCACGAAAGAAGACGAAGGACGGATTGTGCTGCAGAAGCTCACGCCCCTCTTCCCCGTTGCGACGCACCCAGTTGCGGATCACCTGCGCCGAGACCTGGTGCGCCTCGTATTCGCCGCGACGGACCAGCTCTTGTCCGATCGAGCGATATTCGTGCCCATTCTTGCCGCCGTAGCCCACGCGCAGAGCACTTCCGTCGTCCAGCTTCACGCGTCCCGATCCCTGAATCTGCAGGAAGAAGACGTCCACCGGATCGTCGATCCACGCGATCTCGAGCCCGCGTCCGTCCAGCGCGCCCGAGGCTTCGATGGCCGCGCGCGACAGCCACGGGCCGTCCTTGGCCTCTTCGGGCAGCCGGTAGAGCGGGTATTGGTAGGGCCCGCCGCGATAGCGTGAGCCGCGAAGCTCGGGCTCGAAATAGCCGGTGAAAAGGGTCCGCTTGCCGTCCTCGATCATCACGGGACGGAAGAACAGCTCGAAGAACGCGCGGGCATTGGTCTGGACCTTCGCGGCCCGACACAGTGCCGCCCAGTCCGGGTCGCGCATGTCGCGGCAAGTGTTCAGGAAGGTATCGAGCGCTGCGCCGTGATCGTCTTCGGCCCAGCCGTTCAGATCATCCCAGCGCAGGATCGTGTGGGTCGCGTCCGACGACCAGGCCGCAGGGGTCAGACCCAGAACCAGGGTCAGGGCCGCCGCAAGCCTGCGCATCATTCACCCGTCGCGACGAGCACCCAGTTCGGATCATCGGATCCCATGGTGCGCGCGAATGTCCAGGTGTCGCGCTGGCGCTGGATTTCGTTCGGATCGCCCTCGACGATCTCGCCGGTCTGGTCGCGCACCGCGACAATCAGTTCGGCCAGGAAGCGCGTCGTCACCTCGGCCCGCTTCGTTTCGCGATCGAACGACGCCTTGTAGAGCTCGACGTCCCGCACGCCGACGATTTCGCTGTCGACGATAAGGCCCTTTTCCTTGCGTTCGGCGATCACGGCATCGAACGCTTCGGCCACGTCTTCATGAAGAAAGCCGCGCACGTCCGAGATGTCGCCGCTTTCGAAAGCGGTCAGGATCATCTCGTAGGCGCCGCGCGCACCGCCAAGAAATTCGCCCACGTTGAATCCCGGCTCGGCCATCTTCATACCGGCCAGCGCCTTGGCGCTTTCCGAGCCATCTTCGACGTGGTCGGTGATGTCCCGATCCGGACCGCCCTCGATGACCTCGAATTCCGGGCGCTTCCCACGGGCCGAGCTTGTCTTTTCGTGGGTCACGGGGGGCTTTTCGAATCCGTCCCGCGTCCCCAGCACGCTTTTCAGACGCAGGATCAGGAACAGGGCAATCCCGGCCAGAACCAGAAGCTGAATGATGGCTGAATTCATCGAAACCTCGAAACAAGAACGGAAGGCGTGGCATCGCGCCGGGTCCGTTCCTATGTAGGGTTGCGAATGGGTCAAGTCCACCGGGCTTACCCCCGTCAGGAGGTCATCATGTGGTTATTCGCCATATTCATCGCCGTGCCGATGATTGAAATCGCGCTGTTCATCCAGGTGGGCGGTTTCATCGGCCTGGGATGGACCTTGATGATCGTTTTGGTCACGGCGCTTCTGGGCACCGCGCTCGTCCGCTCGCAAGGCGCGTTGGCGTTGAACGAAGTTCGCAGCTCTTTCAATGACATGCGCGACCCGACCGAGGCTTTGGTCCACGGAGCCATGATCCTGTTTGCGGGTGCGCTGCTGCTGACGCCGGGGTTTTTCACCGATGCGGTGGGCTTTGCGCTGTTGCTGCCGCCCGTGCGCCGCGCGGCATTCCGCTTTCTGCGCGACCGGATCGAGGTGCGGCACTTTAACCAAGCCGAACAACAGCGTCGGCCGAACCCGCAATCGCATCCCCGCGGCGACGGCGACGTGATCGACGGCGACTTCCAGGAAGTCGAGATCAAAGAGCCCGATCCGAACCGGCGGCCTTCCGGTTGGACACGGCATTGAGGCACCCCTGCCCATCTGATACGCAGGCGCAAATCTTGTAGCCAAGGATCAGACGCATGGCCGAAAACGACGCCCCTGACACCCAGACCGCACCCGAAACCGGATCGAACGGCGCCGCCCCTGCGCAGCCCGTCCTGCGTCCATTGGGTCAATTCATCCGGGATCTCTCGTTCGAGAATATCCTGGCCTCGAAAGGCGTGTCGGGCGAAGTGAAGCCCGACGTTTCGGTACAGGTGAAGCTGGACGCCAAGAAGCGCGGCGACGACGGAACCCAGTACGAAGTGATCGGCAAGTTCACCATCACGTCGAAGAACAAGGGCAGCGAAGATGTCCTGTTCATGATGGAGCTGGAATACGCGGGCATCTTCCAGGCGCAGAACGTCAACGACGAGCAGCTGCACCCTTTCTTGCTGATCGAGGGACCGCGCCTGATGTTCCCCTATATCCGCCGGATCGTGTCGGATATCACCCGTGACGGCGGCTTCCCGGCGCTCAACCTCGAGCCCATCGATTTCGTGGCCCTTTATCGCCAGGGCATAGCCCAACGCCAGGCCATGCAGCAGGCCGCCGAGCAGAAGCCCAGCTAGCCTTTCGACCAGACCGCCGCGTCGCCCATCTTGGCCACGAAGGCCGCGTGGGCGGCGCGTTCGTCGTCCAGGATACGCGGCGGCAGAGGCGTCGGGCGGGCGGACGGGCGCCACGCGCTGCCTTCGGTATTCGCGCCCGCGTCGCGGCTGTTTTCCGCCAGGGCGAAATCGGGCTGACGGCCACCGATCAGCTCAAGATAGACATCCGCCAGGATCTCCGAGTCCAGAAGCGCGCCGTGCAGCGTGCGGTTGGAATTGTCGATGCCGAAGCGTCGGCACAGCGCATCCAGCGACGCGGGCGCACCGGGAAAGCGGCGCCGCGCGATGGCAAGGGTGTCCAGCGCCTGGTCCATGGGCAGAAGCGGCAGGCCCATCCATCCCAGCTCGGCGTTCAGGAATTTCATGTCGAACGCGGCGTTGTGAATGATCATCTTGGAGGTGCCGACGAAATCCAGGAAGTCTTGTCCCACGTCTTTGAACAGCGGCTTGTCGCGCAGGAAATCGTCGCCAAGGCCGTGGACTTGGAACGCCTCGTCGGGCATCGACCGCTGCGGGTTGAGATACTTGTGAAACGTGTTGCCCGTGGGGACATGACCGATCAGCTCGATCGCGCCGATCTCGACGATCCGGTCGCCTTGATCGGGCTCGAACCCGGTGGTTTCGGTATCAAGGACGATTTCGCGCATACTTCCCCCGCCGGATGTCGTCGATCAACGCGCGGACTGTCACCCGCGTGTCGTCCAGGTTCAAGGTCGGGATGATCACGTCCGCGCAAGCGCGTTTCCGGGCGTCCGGCATCTGTTTCGACAGGATCCGGTCGAGCTGCGCTTCGGTCATCCCGGGCCGTTCGAGCACGCGCGCACGCTGGATCTCGGCCGGGGCCGAGACGACGGCAACCAGGTCGAAGCGGTCCGGAGATCCCGTCTCGAACAGCAGCGGGATGTCGAGCACCGCGATGTCGCTGTCCAAGGTTTCCAGGAATCGCTCGCGATCGCGTTGCACCAGTGGGTGAATCTCTGCCTCGATCCGGGCCAACGCCGTGTCGTCCTGCGCAATCCAGTCCTTCAGCACCGACCGCGACACCGCGCCGTCGATCACAGCCTGGGGCCGCAGCTTGCGGATTTTCGCGACCCCCGCACCGTCCTTGGCGTACAGCCTGTGAACCGCTTCATCCGCATCCCAGACCGG
Source organism: Palleronia pontilimi (assembly GCF_016412875.1). GTDB lineage: Bacteria > Pseudomonadota > Alphaproteobacteria > Rhodobacterales > Rhodobacteraceae > Palleronia > Palleronia pontilimi. The sequence goes on from NZ_JAEKPD010000001.1 coordinate 417,596, forward strand.
AACGCCTTCGTCGCGAAACATCTGGGCGGTCGTCGACTTCCCCATGCCGATCGAGCCGGTCAGCCCGATCAGGAACGCCTCGCTCATCCGCCCAGGACCACCTGACGGGTTTCCTCGTCGACCTCGGGACGCTCGCCGAACCAACGCTCGAACGCGGGCACCGCCTGGTGCAACAGCATGCCCAGCCCGTCGACCGTGCGGCATCCCATCTCTGCCGCGCGTTGCAGGAACTGGGTCTGCAGCGGTGTGTACACGATATCGGTGACAAGCGCGTCGGGCGACAGCCCGTCCATCGGTACGCGGAACTCGCCTTTGCCCTCCATCCCCAGCGACGTGGTGTTGATCACCGTCGTTGCGCCATCCAGCGTGTTGCCCGCCTGGACCCAATCATAGATGGTGATCCGCGCGCCGAATTCCTTGCGCAGCGCGTCCGATCGGGTGCGCGTGCGGTTGGTCAGGCGGATCTCGGGCACGCCCGCGTCGATCAGCGCGGTAATGATGGCACGCGCGGCACCGCCCGCGCCGAACAACGCGGCGGGACCATCGCGCGGCGACCAGTCCGGCGCGCCGTGACGCAGGTTTTCTATGAAACCGTAGCCGTCGGTATTGTCAGCGCTGATCTTTCCGTCTGGTCGGAAGGTCAGCATGTTGGCCGCCCCGATCAGGGCGGCGCGATCGGTGACGGTATCGGCCAGGTCGAGCACGCTTTCCTTGTGCGGAATGGTGACGTTGCAGCCGATGAAGCCCATCAGGGGCAGGGTGCGGATCACGGTCTGCAGGTCGGCCTGTTCCACGTGGATCGGGATATAGTGACCGGGCAGGCCGTAACGGCGCAGCCAGAAACTGTGAAGCAGCGGCGATTTGCTGTGCGAAACCGGCGCGCCAAGAACCGCGGCAAGGGGGATTTTCTGATCGCTCATACGCGCAAACTGCCCCGGTCGATCAGCCACGACAAGAGCGGGATCATCGGCAGACCGAGCACGGTGAAATAATCGCCCTCGATGCTGCGGAACAGCCGCATGCCCTCTTCCTCCAGCTTGTAGCTTCCGACGGAACGGCGGACGCTTTCCCAGTTCCGGGCCACGTAGTCGCGGATATAGGCGTCGCTCAGATCGCGGACGCTCAGCTGAACGGATCCGACGAAGCGCCAGACCGGCTCACCGTCCTCATATGCGACAACCGCGGACAACAGCGCATGTTTCGTCCCGCTCAGCGCCGTCAGCTGCGCTTCGGCGTCCTCGGGGCTTCCGGGTTTGGACAGCAGGCGCCCGGAATGGTCGAGCACCTGATCGCAGCCCAGCACCAGGGATCCGGGGTGCTTCTGGGACACCTTGCGCGCCTTAGCCTCGGCCAGCGCATCGGCGATATCGCGCGGTGGGGCGCCGTCCGCGACCAGGGCGGCCTTCATATTTTCTTCATCAACCCGTGGCACGATCACATCGAAGTCAAGATTCGCCTGCCGCAGCAGCTGCGCACGGATCGCCGAACCTGACGCAAGGATCATGGTCATGGGATAACTCCTTGGATGATCTCTGGGCGGCGTGTGCGAGAACCCGGGATGGTTTGCCGGGCCCGGTATAACGGCGGTCCTGCGCAGGTTCCATCTGTCCTTCATGCACACGGCGAACGCTCGGGACAGATCACGCGCCATCCAATATGTCATTTCTGTGACGAAAGATGTCCCGAAGTTTGTCCTTGGCCTGCGAAGTCCATAAATACCTGAAAAAAATATGAAAAGTTGACGTTATCAACACGGGTCCCGTGCGTGTGGAAGGTCCCGGGGCGTCTTTCGGGATAGATGCGGACAACTGACTTATCCGAGTTATCCCCGTGCCCTACCTACAATCACATCTTTCTTTCTAACTATATTTATTTAAGAGGGTCGGCATGACCGATAGTCTTGCGTCCCTGTACCCTTGGATCAAATCCCTGCACATCATCGCCTTCGTGGCTTGGATGGCAGGGTTGTTCTATCTGCCCAGGTTGTTCGTCTATCACGTGGAACAGGCGCAGGTCGGCACCGACAAGGCGCAGATGCTCGAGACGATGGAGCGGAAGCTGCTGAAGGTCATCATGAACCCGGCCATGATCGTGACCTGGATCTGCGGCCTTCTGATGATCGGAACACCGGGCCTGATCGACTGGACCGCGGCCTGGCCTTACGCCAAGGCGGCCGCCGTAATCGCGATGACCTGGTTTCATATGTGGTGCGGCAAGCAACGCAAGCAGCTTGCGGCGGGCGATTTCAGCGTCCCGGGCCGCAGTTACCGCCTGATGAACGAGGTGCCGACCCTGTTGCTGATCGTCATCGTCGTGTCGGTGGTCGCGCGACCGTTCTAAGCCCGGATTGACTCGGGCGGCTCCAGCGCCTATCTGACGCTCGCGGTCGTCCGACCGTGTGACTTCCCAATTCTGACCTGCCGTTTCTGCGCCTTGGCGCGGACCAAGGATATTCCATGACCCAAGACCGTCTGAACCTTGCCGATCTGAAGGCGCAAAGCCCCAAGGATCTTCTGTCCATGGCCGAAGAGCTCGAGATCGAAAACGCCTCGACCATGCGCAAGGGCGAGATGATGTTCTCGATCCTGAAAGAGCGCGCGGACGAGGAATGGGTGATCGGCGGCGACGGCGTTCTGGAAGTGCTGCAGGACGGCTTCGGCTTCCTCCGCTCGCCGGAAGCCAACTACCTTCCTGGCCCCGACGATATCTATGTCAGCCCCGACATGATCCGCCGCTATTCGCTGCGCACCGGCGACACGGTGTCCGGTGTCATCCGCGGCCCCGACGACAACGAGCGTTACTTCGCGCTGGTGGACGTGGAATCGATCAATTTCGAAGATCCGGCCCGCGCCAAGCACAAGGTCGCGTTCGACAACCTGACGCCGCTTTATCCCGACGAGCGGCTGAAGATGGAAACGGAAGATCCCACCGTCAAGGACAAGTCGGCCCGGATCATCGACCTGGTTGCCCCGATCGGCAAGGGCCAGCGCTCGCTGATCGTGGCGCCGCCGCGGACTGGTAAGACCGTTCTGCTGCAGAACATCGCCCACAGCATCGAAGCGAATCATCCCGAGATCTACCTGATCGTCCTGCTCATCGACGAACGCCCCGAGGAAGTGACCGACATGCAGCGCAGCGTGAAGGGCGAAGTGGTCAGCTCGACCTTCGACGAGCCCGCGACGCGCCACGTGGCCGTGTCTGAAATGGTGATCGAAAAGGCCAAGCGCCTGGTCGAGCACAAGCGCGACGTGGTGATCCTGCTGGATTCGATCACGCGCCTGGGCCGCGCGTTCAACACGACCGTGCCCTCGTCGGGCAAGGTGCTGACCGGTGGCGTCGACGCCAACGCGTTGCAACGCCCCAAGCGATTCTTCGGTGCTGCGCGCAATATCGAAGAGGGCGGGTCGCTGACCATCATCGCCACCGCGCTGATCGATACCGGCAGCCGGATGGACGAGGTCATCTTCGAGGAGTTCAAGGGCACCGGTAACAGCGAAATCGTCCTGGATCGCAAGGTCGCGGACAAGCGCGTGTATCCGTCCATGGATATCCTGAAGTCCGGCACCCGGAAGGAAGAATTGCTGGTCGACAAGCTGGACCTGCAGAAAACCTACGTGCTCCGGCGCATCCTGAACCCCATGGGCACCACGGACGCCATCGAATTCCTGATCTCGAAGCTGAAGCAGACCAAGACGAACGCGGAATTCTTCGATTCGATGAACACCTGACGGCCCGGCCATGGACACCATCTTTGCCGAGGCGACAGCGCCCGGGAAGGCGGGTGTCGCAGTCATCCGGATATCGGGTCCCGCCGCTCTCGAGGCCGGGCGCTCCCTTGTCGGACCGCTTCCGGATTTCCACCGCGCATCGCTCAGGATGATCCGGTCCCTTGACGGGTCCACCCTCGATCACGGTCTTGTCTTGGCATTCCCGGCAGGGGCCAGCTTCACCGGTGAAGACGTCGTTGAGCTCCAGATCCACGGAAGCCGGGCCGTCGTTTCAGCGATACTTCACACACTAGAAGATCTCCCGGCGCTCAGACAGGCCGCGCCCGGCGAATTCACGCGTCGTGCGCTTGATAACGAGCGTCTGGACCTGACCCAGGTCGAAGGCCTGGCCGATCTCATCGAAGCAGAGACCGAGCTGCAAAGATTGCAGGCGCAACGCGTCCTGTCCGGTGAGATATCCGCTAAGGTATTGGAATGGCGTCGAAAATTGATCGAAGCCGCGGCGTTGATCGAGGCGACATTGGACTTCGCGGACGAAGAAGTGCCCGTCGACGTCTTTCCGGACGTCTTGGATCTGATCGATCAGGTCAGGTCCGACCTTCTCGTTCAGATCAGCGGCTACGGTGCATCCGAACGCATCCGGGATGGCTTCCAGGTTGCGATCATGGGCCCGCCCAATGCGGGCAAGTCCACCTTGATGAACGCGATCGCGCGGCGTGAGGTCGCCCTGACGTCCAGCATCGCGGGAACGACGCGCGACGTCATTGAAGTGCGCGTCGACATCCAGGGGATCCCGGTCACGTTCCTCGACACCGCCGGACTTCGCGAGACCGAGGATCCACTGGAAGCGGCCGGGATTTCCTTGGCCCGGCGTCGCGCACGCGATGCCGATCTGCGCATCTTCCTGGCGACCAAGGATACCGAAATCTTCGATGATCTCAGCGGTGACGATTTTGTCCTGAAGGGGAAGGCCGACATCGCTGACGGGGTTGTATCGGGAAAGACGGGGCAGGGCGTCGATCAGATGATCGCGCGAATCGCCTATATCCTCCGGGCGAAAACAGCAACGCCGTCGGTGGCCATTCGCGAACGGCATGCTACGGCGATGCGCGACGCGGTGTCCTGCTTGTCGGAAGCGACCGATGGCGTTAATCAAGAGCGTGACAGCGAAATTGTCGCCGAGTCGCTTCGCTCGGCCGTCAAGTCCTTGGAAGAGTTGATTGGCCGCGTGGACACGGACGATCTGCTTGGCGACATATTCTCGCGCTTCTGCATCGGAAAGTAATGTTTCACGTGGAACAATCTGCACCTCATATCGTGGTCGTCGGGGGTGGCCATGCTGGCGTCGAAGCCGCATCAGCCGCCGCTCGTGCCGGGGCACGCGTCACCTTGGTCACACTGAAAGCCAGTGCGATCGGTGTCATGTCCTGCAATCCCGCGATTGGCGGCTTGGGCAAAGGCCACCTTGTGCGCGAAATAGATGCGTTCGGTGGCATCATGGGTGTCGCCGCCGACCGCGCCGGCATCCAGTATCGCCTGCTGAATCGCAGCAAGGGTCCCGCGGTGCAAGGTCCGCGCGCTCAGATGGATCGCGAACTTTTTAAAGGCGCGGTTCAAGCGATCATCGCGCAAACCAAGAACTTGACCGTGATCGAAGGCCAGGTTGTCGATCTTGTCATCAGATCCGGTAAGGTCACCGGAGTCGTGCTGCAGCAAGGTGGCGAGCTTCTTTGCGACGGCGTTATCTTGACGACAGGCACCTTCCTGAATGGCGTCATCCATATCGGGACGGAAACGACGTCGGGCGGGCGCATGGGCGAGCGCGCGGCAACCAAATTGGCGGATCTTCTCTACGGATTGAACCTGCCCATGGGTCGCCTGAAAACCGGGACTCCACCGCGTTTGGACGGCCGCACAATCGACTGGGATCGTCTCGAGCGGCAACCCGGCGACGAGGATCCGGTGATGTTGTCGTTCCTGTCATCGGCTCCGGCTGTCCGACAGATTGATTGTGCGATCACCCACACGAATGCGCGAACCCACGATATCGTCCGCGAAAACCTGAACAAGTCCGCGATGTATAGCGGCAATATCAGCGGCGTGGGTCCCAGGTATTGCCCGTCTATCGAAGACAAGATCGCGCGCTTTGCCGACAAGGACTCTCACCAGATCTTCCTGGAACCGGAGGGACTGACGACGCCGAGCGTCTATCCGAACGGCATTTCCACGTCGCTTCCAGTGGACGTGCAGCAGGATTACGTGGCTTCGATCGTCGGTCTGGAGAAAGCGGAGTTTCTGCAGCCAGGCTATGCGATCGAATACGATTACGTGGACCCCCAAGCTCTGAGCCACGCGCTTGAAGTAAAGGCATTGCCCGGGCTTTTTTTGGCAGGGCAGATCAACGGGACCACCGGGTACGAAGAAGCGGGCGCGCAAGGGCTGATCGCGGGGATCAATGCGTTCCTGGCGGCAAGTGGCGGTGCGCCATGCGTTCTGTCCCGCGCCGACTCGTATATTGGCGTGATGATTGACGACCTGGTGACCCGCGGCGTTTCCGAACCCTATCGCATGTTTACCTCGCGCGCTGAATTCCGGCTCCAGCTCCGCGCCGACAACGCGGATCAAAGATTGACGCCGAAGGCGATCGATTTGGCGATGATCGACGAACAGCGGAAAGCTGCATTCGACCAGAAGATGCAGCACCTCGAAAGCGTTCGATTAATCCTGAGATCCACCAAGGTCGCGTCTCGCAAGGCGCATGAAAGCGGCATCAATGTTTCTGCCGATGGTCCGGCCCGCGACGGTATGGAACTTCTGAGCATTCCCGATGTGCGACCCGCTGCCCTTGCCGAGCTCTTTCCTGATCTTCAGGATTGCGATCCCCAAGCCGTCGAGCAGGTCGCGAAGGAAGCGATCTACGCGAATTACCTGGATCGGCAACAGCGCGAGCGGGATCGCCTGCTGAAGGATGAGCAATCCGTGATCCCGGATACCTTCCAATTCAGCGCGGTGCGGGGATTGTCGGCGGAACTTCTGGAAAAGCTTGAGCGGCAACGCCCCGAAACCATCGCTCACGCGGCCCGGTTGGAGGGGATGACGCCAGTTGCGATGAACTCCATCCTCCTCGCGCTACGAACAAAGGACAATCGGAAGGCATCCGTGCGGTGAAGAATGTTTCACATGAAACATTGGACCAGCTCAAAGAATTTCAGGAACAAGTGCTGCGTTGGAACCAGCGGATCAATCTGATCGGTAGGACGACGACAAGTGCAATCGCCGAACGCCATATCCAGGATTCGCTGCAGCTTTACGCATTGGCGCCCAGTGCAGCCCGATGGTGCGATATGGGTAGCGGTGCTGGATTCCCCGGCCTTGTCGTCGCGATCTGCGCGAAGCAAACCCCAACGGAATTCATATTGATCGAAGCCGATCGGCGGAAGGCGGCGTTCCTGTCGCACATCTCCCGCATGTTCGATCTTAACACTCGCGTCATTGCTGAGCGCATCGAGCGCGTCGATAAACTCAATGCCGATGTCGTCAGTGCGCGCGCACTCGCGCCCCTTGGGATGCTCTTGGATTACGGTCACCGCCACGCAAAACCGGACGCGACATTTCTGTTTCCGAAGGGCGCGTCTTACCGAGCCGAATTAGATGCCGTCCGCGACGATTGGAGGTTCTCAGTCGAACCGATCCAAAGTAAGACTTCGGATGACTCAGTCATCCTCAAAATCAAGGACTTGGCCCGTGCCTGAACGCCGTCGGACCCCTAAAATCATCGCCATCGTCAACCAGAAGGGTGGGGTCGGGAAAACCACGACCGCGATAAACCTTGGCGCCGCGTTGGCCGAAGACGACTACGGCGTCGCGATCATCGACCTGGATCCCCAGGGCAACGCGTCTACTGGCCTCGGGATTGATGTCGAGGACAGATCCCTGACGACCTACGACTTGTTGCTCGAGGGCAAGTCATTTTCCGAAGTGCTGATCCCCACGGAATATGAAAACCTGCGGATCGTGCCTGCGACGCCGGATCTGAGTTCGGCGGATATCGAGATGTATTCCAACAGGAAGCGCTCGTTCCTGCTGAAGGACGCGCTGACATCGCGCGACGTAGAAACCCTGGGGCTGGATTACGTCTTGATCGATTGCCCGCCGTCGCTGAGCCTGCTGACCGTCAACGCCATGGTCGCGGCCCATTCGATCCTTGTCCCGCTGCAAAGCGAGTTCTTCGCGTTGGAGGGCTTGTCGCAACTCATGCTGACCATGCGCGAAGTGCGCCAAAGCGCCAATCCCGACCTGCGGATGGAGGGGGTGGTGCTGACCATGTTCGACGGGCGCAACAGGTTGGCGCAGCAGGTCCTGGCGGATGCGAAGGACACGCTGGGCGAGCTGGTGTTTTCCACGGTGGTGCCCCGAAATGTGCGGGTCAGCGAAGCGCCTTCCTTCGCGCGGGCCGTGATCGACTACGATCCGCTGTCCAAGGGCAGCGTGGCATATCGCAGTCTTGCGCAGGAACTGACAACTCGGGCAACGGTGTAGAATATGGCGGACAGGAAGAACGAGCGCAGGGGTTTGGGGCGCGGGCTGTCGGCCCTGATGGCCGATGTGGAGCCCGAGCAAAGTAGCGGACACACGCAGGAGCGCCGCGCGGAACTGTCGATCCCCATCGACAAGGTGCATCCGAATCCGGACCAGCCGCGCCGCATTTTCGTCGAGGAAAGCCTGGAAGAACTTGCGGCCTCGATCGCCCGCAAGGGTATCATCCAGCCGCTGATCCTGCGGCGTCACCCGGCGCTTCCGGAGGAGTACCAGATCGTCGCCGGCGAGCGTCGGTGGCGGGCCGCTCAGATGGCGCAAATTCACGAGGTCCCAGCCATCGTGCGGGATTTCGATGATACGGAAGTGCTCGAAGTCGCGATCATCGAGAACATCCAGCGATCCGACCTGAACCCCGTCGATGAGGCGGCGGGCTACCGCCAGCTGATGGATCGCTTCGGTCGGACGCAGGAACAGATGGCCGACGCCTTGGGCAAAAGCCGGTCGCATATCGCGAATACCTTGCGACTTTTGAACCTGCCGGAACAGGTCCAGCAGCTGCTTGCCACGGGCAAGCTGACCGCCGGACACGCGCGCGCCTTGATCACGGCCGAGGATCCGGCGGCGCTTGCAGCGCAGGTGGTGTCGAAAGGGCTGTCGGTGCGGGAAACCGAAGCGCTTGCGAAAGGCCCGAAGGCGAAGGCCAAGTCCGTTGGACGATCGAGCAGTCCGGAAAAGGACGCGGATACTCGGGCCCTTGAACAGGATCTTTCGGCCAACCTAGGCATGAAGGTGTCGGTCGACCACAAGCCCGATCGTGAGGACGGCGTGGTTACCATTTCCTATAAGTCATTGGAAGATTTGGATAATCTCTGCCGAATCCTGTCGGGCGGCTACGGCGATTAGGCGATCAGCTCGCGCAGGATGGCGTTCAGTAGCGGTCGGCCGGACGGCGTGACTTGCAGCGCATCCAGTGTCTGCCTGACCAGGCCAAGATCTTCCAGTCCCACGATTTTCTTATCGTAATCGATGACTTGCCGAGCGATATCAAGCGGCACGCCGTCGTTCACCCGCAATCCCATCAGCAACCGTTCGTCGCGAACAGTCTCGGGATCAAGCGTTTCGAGCGTTTCGGGCGTGCGTCCTTCCAAGGTACCGCTCAGCCATAAGGCCGGAGACGAAGCGGCCTCGGTCGCGTATCTGGTGCCGTCCAGCGTCAAGCGTCCGTGCGCGCCGGGCCCGATCCCGGCGTAATCGCCGCCCGTCCAATAGATCATGTTGTGCCGGGATTCGGCCCCCAGCCGGGCGTGGTTCGAGATCTCGTAGGCTGGCATCCCGGCGGCCGATGTCAGCTGCTGTGTCAGCTCGTACATGTCCGCCGACAGATCCTCGCCGGGCAGGCCGCGCAGGGCGCCGCGGGCGAAGCGGTCCCCGAAGGCGGTGCCCGGCTCGATGGTCAGTTGGTACAGCGACAGGTGATCCGCGGCCATGTCGAGCGCGCGGGTCAGTTCCGTCTGCCAGTCCGCCAGGCTTTGATCCTGCCGGGCGTAGATCAGGTCGAAACTGATCCGATCGAAGCAGGAGCGCGCGATGTCGAACGCGGTTTGCGCCTCGGCGACGGTGTGCAGGCGACCCAGCCGCTTCAGGTCGTTATCGTTCAACGCCTGAAGCCCCATGGAGACGCGATTGACCCCGGCGGCGCGGTAGCCCCGGAACCGGTCCGCTTCCACCGAAGTGGGATTGGCTTCCAGCGTGATCTCGACGTCGTTCGACAGGCGCCATAACCGTTGGATCCGATCGAGGATCGCGTCCACCGTCGCGGGCGTCATCAGGCTGGGGGTGCCGCCGCCGAAAAAGACCGAGCGCAGGATCCGGTCGCCGGTCAGCTGCCGGATCCGGGTGAGTTCGGACAGGTAGGCGCGCGCCCAGGCGTCGTGATCGACCCGCGCCGAGACGTGGCTGTTGAAGTCGCAATAGGGGCATTTGGCCTGGCAGAAGGGCCAGTGGATGTAGATGCCGAACCCGCGATCAGTCAAAGCAGCCCGCGATCAGTTTCTTGAATGCATCGGCGCGATGCGAGATCTTGTTCTTCTCCCATCGGTCCATTTCGCCGAAGGTTTCATCGTACCCGTCCGGCTGGAAGATCGGGTCGTAGCCGTGCCCCCGGTCGCCGCGCATGGGCCAGACGATCCTGCCCGGCATGGTCCCCGGAAAGATCTCGTCGTGACCGTCCGGCCAAGCCAGGACCAACGTGCAGCTAAAGCGGGCGCGCCAGGGTTGCGGCGCTTGCCGGGCGACCAGCTCGTCATGGGCGCGGGTCATCGCCATAACGAAGTCGCGGCCATTGCCGGTTTCGGCCCAATCCGCGGTATGGACGCCCGGCGCATTGTCCAGCGCTTCGATCTCGATCCCGGAATCGTCGGACAGGGCAGGGAGCCCGGTGGCCTTCGATGCCGCATGTGCCTTGATACGGGCGTTTTCGACGAAGGTGGTGCCGTCCTCGACCGGCTCCGGCAGGTCGTGGTCGGCGTTTGACGTCGTGGTGACGCCATAGGGCTGCAGGAGGTCGCGGATCTCTTCCAGCTTGCCGCGATTATGTGTCGCAACCACCAACCTGTCGCCCGTGAAGCGTCGCATCAGGCGGTGGCCTGTTTCTGGGCGACGACCAGTTCATCCACACCCTTTTCGGCCAGGTCCATCAGGCCGTTCATCTGGTCACGGGTGAAGGTCGATCCCTCGGCGCTCATCTGCACCTCGATCAGCCGTTTCGATCCGGTCAGGATGAAGTTGCCGTCAACGCCCGCTTCGCTGTCTTCGGGATAATCCAGGTCCAGCACGTTCTGGCCCGCATAGACGCCGCAGGACACGGCGGCCACGTGGTCGATCAGCGGATCGGTGACGATATCGCCTGCCTTCATCAGCCTGTTCACAGCCAGCCGCAGGGCGACCCAACCGCCGGTGATCGACGCGCAGCGGGTGCCGCCATCGGCCTGGATCACGTCGCAATCGACGGTGATCTGCCGCTCGCCCATGGCGTTGCGGTCGACACAGGCCCGCAGGGACCGCCCGATCAGCCTTTGGATTTCCTGGGTGCGGCCGGATTGCCCGCGCTTGGCTTCACGGTTCATGCGGGTGTGGGTCGCGCGGGGCAGCATCCCGTATTCCGCCGTGACCCAGCCCTGGCCGGTGTTGCGCAGGAAGGGGGGCACGCGCTCCTCCAGCGACGCGGTGCACAAGACGTGCGTGTCGCCGCATTTGATCAGGCAGGACCCCTCTGCATGGCGGGTCACGTCCGTTTCGATTGAAATCGGGCGCATCGTGTCTAAGTCTCGGCCTGAAGGTCGCATGAGCCATCCTTTGTGATCTGCGGCGCCTCATGTGGCACCGGTGCAATCCGGGTGCAAGGCTGTTACCACCTATTACGATGCACAAACAGAACTCCGATCCCGACCGGCAAAGCGTGATGTCCGAGATGAACGATCGCACGCGCGAGGTATTTCGCCGCGTGGTCGAAGGATATCTTGAAACTGGCGAACCGGTCGGGTCGCGGACCCTGACGCGCACCATGAGCCAGAAGGTCAGCGCCGCGACGATTCGCAACGTGATGCAGGACCTGGAATACCTGGGCCTGCTGAACGCGCCCCACACGTCGGCGGGGCGGATGCCGACGCATCTGGGGTTGCGGATGTTCGTCGACGGCTTGCTCGAGGTGGGCGACCTGGACGACGCCGACCGGGCGGCCATCGACGGCACGCTGGCCTCGAACGAGCGGGACGTGACGACGCTGCTGGACCGGGTCGGATCGGCCCTGTCGGGTGCGACTCATGGCGCGTCCCTGGTCCTGGCGCCCAAGCACGAGGCGCCGATCAAGCATATCGAGTTCGTATCGCTCGGCCCCGACCGGGCGCTTGTCGTCCTGGTCTTCGAAGACGGGCATGTCGAGAATCGCGTGTTCGCGCCCCCGCCGGGTCAGACCCCGTCGTCCATGCGCGAAGCCGCGAATTTCCTGAATGCGCTGGCACAGGGCAAGACCATGTCCGAACTGCGCCGCGTGATGGCGGACGAGATCGTCAAGCACCGGCAAGACTTGGACAGCCTGGCCTCGGCGCTGGTCGAATCGGGCATCGCGGTCTGGGCCCATGACGGCGAGCCGAACGAGCGGCTGATCGTCCGCGGCCGCGCCAATCTTCTGGACGGCGGCGCGGAAGAGGCCGACCTGGAGCGTATCCGCACCCTGTTCGACGACCTCGAGCGGAAACGGGATATCGCCGAATTCCTGGAACTGACCGATGAAGGCGAAGGCGTGCGCATTTTCATCGGCTCCGAAAACAAGCTTTTTTCACTTTCGGGTTCCTCTTTGGTCGTCTCTCCTTATATGAACGCTGACCGTAAGATCATCGGTGCGGTTGGGGTCATCGGACCCACGCGCCTGAATTACGGGCGGATCGTGCCGATCGTGGATTATACGGCGCAACTGATCGGCAGAATGCTGTCCGGCCAACGCTAGCTAGGTGGGTTTATGGCGAAAGAGAACGAAAGCGACATCGAAGCCGCGATCGAGGAAATGCTGAAGGGCGAGCAGTCCGAAGCCGACAAGGTCAAGCGCAAGCCGCGCGTCGTGCCGGTCGAAGACGACGAGACCTTCGATCTGAACGATCCGGGGCAGGGACCGATCGAAAGCGGCGCCGAGACGGTGATCGACACGGCCGAGCTGGATGCCCTGCGCGCCGAGCGGGACGAGTACAAGGACCGCTTCGTGCGCGCCCTGGCCGATGCCGAGAATTCGCGCAAGCGCAGCGAGCGGGACCGGCGCGAGGCCGAGAATTACGGCGGCTCGAAGCTGAGCCGTGACATGCTGCCGGTGTTCGACAACCTCAAGCGCGCGGTCGACGCCATTTCCGAAGAGCAGCGCGCGGCGAACGCGGCCCTGATCGAAGGGATCGAGCTGACCCTGCGCGAGCTTCTGAACGTGTTCCAGAAGCACGGCATTCGCATGATCGCGCCCGAGGTGGGCGACAAGTTCGACCCCAACGTGCACGAAGCGATGTTCGAGGCACCCCTGCCGGGCACCCGCGCGGGCGAGATCATCCAGGTCACCGCCGAAGGATTCATGCTGCACGACCGTCTTTTGCGCGCGGCCAAGGTTGGCGTCAGCTCGACCCCGAAATCGTAAGGACCGCGCGCAGGTGATCGGCTGCGCCGGATCCGCTCCGGCGCAGCCTTGAGCTAGCGCGTCGGCCCGCTTCGCGCCAAGTCCCGCAATTCGTAGATCAGGTCGAGCGCGTCACGCGGCGACAGCTCGTCCGGACGGATATCCGTCAGTCGCACGATGGCGGGGTGTTCCTCGGCCACCTGCGGCTGCTGCGGGGGCGCCGCGGAAAACAGGGGCAGATCGTCGACCAGCGTCGTGCGCTTGCCGTCCACATCGCCCTTTTCCAGCGCCGCAAGCACAACCTTGGCCCGCGCCACCACCGCATCCGGCAGGCCCGCCAGCTTGGCCACCTGCACCCCGTAGGATCGGTCGGCCGATCCCTGCCGGACCTCGTGCAGGAAGATCACGTCGCCCTGCCATTCCTTGACCGCCACCGTGGCGTTGCGCGCCCGGTCCAGCTTGTCGGCCAGCGCCGTCATCTCGTGGTAATGAGTGGCGAACAGGGTGCGGCAACGATTGGCGTCGTGCAGATGCTCCAGCGTGGCCCAAGCGATGGACAATCCGTCATAGGTCGCCGTTCCGCGCCCGATCTCGTCCAGGATCACCAGCGCGTTTTCGTCCGCCTGATTCAGGATCGCGGCGGTTTCGACCATTTCGACCATGAAGGTTGATCGCCCCCGCGCCAGGTCGTCCGCCGCGCCCACCCGGCTGAAAAGCTGGCTGACCATCCCTATCCGCGCCGCGCGCGCGGGAACGAAAGCCCCCATCTGGGCCAGCAGCGCCATCACCGCGTTCTGGCGCAAAAAGGTCGATTTGCCAGCCATGTTGGGTCCGGTCAGCAACCACAGAGCCGCAAGACCGTCGGCCGACAGCGTGCAATCATTGGCCACGAACGGCCCGGCGCCCTGGGCGCGCAACGCCTGTTCCACGACCGGGTGGCGGCCGCCGGTGATCTCGAAAGCCTGGTCGGTCGTTATCTCGGGGCGACACCAGTTTTCGCCGACGGCCAAATCGGCGAAGGCGGTCGTCAGGTCGATCTCGGCCAGCGCGCGGGCGGCGTCGCCGATGGGGCCGGAATGGTCCAGGATGTCGGCGACCAGGATGGAATAGAGCCGTTTTTCGATCTCCAGCGCCCGGTCGCGGGCGTTCAGGATCTTGGTCTCCAGCTCGCTCAGCGGCACGGTGGTGAAGCGCACCGCGTTGGCCGTGGTCTGGCGGTGGATGAAGGTCTGCGACAGCGGATCGGCCAGCATTCGCTTGGCGTGGGTGGCGGTCACTTCGACGAAATAGCCCAGCACGTTGTTGTGCTTGATCTTCAGCGCCGGGACCGCGGCCTGCGCGGCGTAGTCGCTTTGCATGCGTCCGATCACGCCACGGCCTTCGTCGCGCAGGGTGCGCGCCTCGTCCAGGTCCGGATCATAACCGGGCGCGATGAAGCCGCCGTCGCGCGACAGAAGCGGCGGATCGGCCACCAGTGCTTCGTCCAGCCGGGCCACCAGATCGTCGTGGCCGATCAGCGCCTGTGCAGCGTCCCGCAGGATCCCGTCCGGTGCATCGCGCAGAAACGCCGCGATCCGGGACGCCGCCGCCAGCCCGTCGCGGATCGCGGAAAGATCACGGGGGCCGCCACGCTCCAGCGCCAAGCGCGACAGGGCGCGGTCCATGTCGGGGATTTGGCGTAGCGCGACACGCAATTTCTCGGCCAGCGCGGCATCGTCCACCGCGTGTTGCACCGCATCGTGCCGGGCGCGGATCAGCGACAGGTCGCGCGACGGCGCGTTCAGCCGCCGCTCCAACAGCCGCCCGCCACCCGCCGTCACGGTGCGGTCTATTGCGGCGATCAGCGATCCGGCACGCCCGCCGGACAGGCTGCGCGTCAGTTCCAGGTTCGCGCGGGTCGCCGCGTCGATCTGCACGGCCGCGCCCGCTTCTTCGCGCCGGGGCGGGCGCAGCAGGGGCAGGTTGCCCTTTTGCGTGATCTCCAGGTAGTCGACCAGCGCGGCCATGGCCGAAATCTCGGGGCGGGTGAAACTGCCGAACGCGTCAAGCGTGCTGACCCCGAACAGCGCGCAAAGCCGCTTTTCGCCGCTGGTGCTGTCGAAACTGGCGCGCGACAGCGGGGTCAGCGATGCGCCCGATTGCGTCACTGTTTCTGCCCAATCGGCGTCCTGCGCCTCGGACAACAGCACCTCGCGCGGGGACAGGCGCGCCAGTTCCGGGGCAAGGCGGACGGGCGGGCAGGGGGTCACCGAAAGCTCGCCGGTCGAGATATCGGTCCAGGCCACCGCGCCGTCGCCGCGCATCTCGGCGAAGGCGGCCAGGAAGTTGTGGCGGCGCGCGTCCAGCAGCGTGTCCTCGGTCAGGGTGCCGGGGGTGACGAGGCGCACGACCTCGCGCCGGACCACGGATTTCGAGCCGCGCTTCTTCGCCTCGGCGGGGTCTTCGGTCTGCTCGCAGACCGCCACGCGAAAGCCCTTGCGGATCAGCGTCAGCAGGTAGCCCTCGGCCGCGTGGACCGGCACACCGCACATGGGGATATCGTCGCCTTCGTGTTTGCCCCGCTTGGTCAGGGCGATGTCCAGTGCGGCGGCGGCGGACACGGCATCGTCGAAGAACAGCTCGTAGAAATCGCCCATCCGGTAGAACAGCAGCGCGCCCTCATGCTCGGCCTTGATGCCAAGATACTGTGCCATCATCGGCGTGACTGTGGGCTTGGCCACGTTCATCATGCATCCCCCCGGCTGCGGTCGGGCCATCCTATCCGCTGCGGGCAGGGGCATGAAGAGCGGTTTTGCTGTGGAACGTCCCGCGACACTGTGCCACCAAATGCGCCACGCGACAGACAAGGTGATCCATGGCCCCCAAGAAACTGACCGACGACGAGGCGCTGCAATTCCACATGGAGCCGCGCCCCGGCAAGTTCGAAATCGCCGCGTCGGTGCCGATGTCGACCCAGCGCGACCTGAGCCTTGCCTATTCGCCCGGTGTGGCCGTGCCATGCGAGCGGATCGCGGCCGAGCCGGGGCAGGCCTATGACTATACCAACAAGGGCAACCTGGTGGCGGTGATTTCGAACGGCACCGCGGTGCTGGGCCTGGGCAACCTGGGCGCGCTGGCCAGCAAGCCGGTGATGGAGGGCAAGGCGGTCCTGTTCAAGCGGTTCGCCGACGTGAACTCCATCGATATCGAGCTGGATACCGAAGATCCGGACGCCTTCTGCAACGCCGTGCGGCTGATGGGACCGACCTTCGGCGGCATCAACCTGGAAGACATCAAGGCGCCCGAATGCTTCATCATCGAACAGCGCCTGAAGGAAGAAATGAATATCCCCGTCTTCCACGACGACCAGCACGGCACGGCCGTGATCTGCGCGGCGGGACTGATCAACGCGCTGCACCTGTCGGGCAAGAAGATCGAGGACGTGAAGATCGTTCTGAACGGCGCCGGGGCCGCCGGGATCGCGTGCCTGGAGCTGCTGAAATCCATGGGCGCGCGGCATGACAACTGCATCATGTGCGACACCAAGGGCGTGATCTACCAAGGCCGCTCGGAAGGGATGAACCAGTGGAAATCGGCCCACGCGGCGCGGACCGATTGCCGCTCGCTGGCCGAGGCGATGGATGGCGCGGACGTGTTCCTGGGTGTCAGTGCCAAGGGCGCGGTGACGCAGGACATGGTGTTGTCGATGGCCAAGGACGCGGTGATCTTCGCCATGGCCAATCCCGACCCCGAGATCACGCCAGAAGACGTGCACGCGGTGCGTGAAGACGTCATCGTGGCGACGGGACGCAGCGATTATCCGAACCAGGTCAATAACGTCCTTGGTTTCCCGTATTTGTTTCGCGGTGCCCTGGATATCCACGCCCGCGCCATCAATGACGAGATGAAGATCGCCTGCGCCGAGGCGCTGGCCGCCCTGGCGCGCGAAGACGTGCCGGACGAGGTGGCGGTGGCTTACGGCCGCACGCTGAAGTTCGGGCGCGATTACATCATCCCGACCCCGTTCGATCCGCGCCTGATCTGGTGCATCCCGCCCGCCGTCGCGCGCGCTGGCATGGATACGGGCGTCGCGCGGCGGCCCATCGTGGACATGCCGGGCTACGAGCACGCGTTGAAGGCCCGCATGGATCCGACGGCGTCGATCATCGAAGGCATCTATGGCCGCGCGCGCCGTGCGCAGGCGCGGATGATCTTCGCGGAAGGCGACGATATCCGGGTGGTCCGGGCTGCCATCGCCTATCATCGGAACGGCATGGGCGAGGCGGTCGTCGTCGGACGCGAGCCCGAGATCCGCGCGATGCTGAGGGCCGAGGGGCTGGAATCCGCGATGCACCATATCGAGGTCGTGAACGCGGCGACGACCGAGCACCTGTCGAGCTACAAGGACTTCCTTTACAAGCGGCTGCAGCGGCGCGGCTTCGACGCTACCGACATACACCGCATGGCGGGTCGGGATCGGCACATATTTTCGGCACTGATGCTGGCCCATGGACATGCCGACGGGATGGTGACGGGCGCCACCCGCAAGTCGTCCCAGGTGATCGAGCTGATCGACCGGGTGTTCGACGTGACCCCCGAAAGCGGCGCGGTCGGCATCACCGCCGTGCTGCATGGCGGGCGGATCGTGCTGATTGCCGACACGTTGATCCACGAATGGCCCGACCAGCATGACCTGGCCAATATCGCCGAGCGGGGGGCCGACGTTGCCCGCGCGCTGGGCCTGGAGCCGCGCGTGGCTTTCGTCAGCTTTTCGACTTTCGGCTATCCGGTGTCCGAGCGCGCCGAGAAGATGCACATCGCTCCCGACGTGCTGGACAAGCGGGGCGTCGATTTCGAATACGACGGCGAGATGACGGTGGACGTTGCCCTGAACGAGAAGGCGATGAAGAATTATCCGTTCTGTCGTCTCAGCGGACCCGCGAACGTGCTGGTCGTGCCCGCGCGGCATTCGGCCTCGATCTCGGTTAAGCTGATGCAGGAAATGGGGGGCGCCACCATCATCGGGCCGATCCTGACGGGTCTGCGCAAGCCCGTCCAGATCGCGTCCACCGGATCGAACGTGAACGATATCCTGACGATGGCGGCCATGGCGGCGGGCGATATCGGCTGAGCGTCAGCCGCCTTCGACGACTTTCAGGCCGCCGGTTGCCATGTCGGTCGTGATGTAAGGCTTCTTTGCGGCCTTCCACGCGCCGAACCCGCCTTCCATGTGGGCGACCGGGGTGATGCCCGCGGCCAGGCATTTGCGCGCGACTTTTTCCGAGCGCACGCCGCTGCCGCAATGGAACACCAGGCGCTTGCCCTGCTGGGACGGCAGGCGGTCGGCGCGGAAATGCGACATGGGTGCCAGCAACGCGCCTTCGATATGCTCGAAAGTGTATTCGGCGGCTGTTCGCACGTCGATCAGTGCGATGTCGCCCGCGTTCAGCGCTGCATCGACCTCGTCCACGCTCCAGGTTTCAAGCGTTCCCGTATCGGTCTGTTCGGTTTTCATGGGCGATCCTCCTGTTGTTCTGAAAGTAGGGGGATCGCCGCAAAACGCTAGCCCACGAAAGGCGCGTCGTCGCCCCAGATCTCGCGCACGCGCTCGTCGCGGCGGCAGGCGTCGCGGTAGAACTCGTAGGCCTCGGACATCGTCTTCGGTCCCCGGCGGGTCAGGACGATGTCGTTCCCCTTGTAGTAGTCCTGGTGATAGTCCTCGGCCGGGAAGAATTCGGCGGGGCCGCGAACCGGCGTGACGATCTTGCGGCCCAGCTCGGCTTCGGCTTCGGCCACCTCCTGCCTGGCGATCTGCGCCTGGCTATCGTCCAGCGCGAAAATGGCGGTGGTGTAGCTTTCGCCCCGGTCGCAGAACTGCCCGCCCGCGTCCAGCGGATCGATCGAGCGCAGGAACAGTTCGATGATGCGCTCGTAGCTGATCTGGTTGGGGTCGTATTCGATCTGCGCGACCTCAAGATGGCCGGTGCCGCCGCGTACGACCTGCTTGTAGGTGGGGTTGTCGACGGTGCCGCCGGCGAAGCCCGACACGACTTCCTGCACGCCTTTCACCTTTTCGAAATCGGCTTCGACGCACCAGAAGCAGCCGCCCGCGACCAGCGCGGTGTCGGCTTGCGCCGCCGTGACGGCGCCGGTGCAGGCAAGCGCCAGCGAAAGGGTTGCGGTTTTCAGGGACGGGATGAGGGATGACATGACGGACTCCTTGTTTCACCCCCAACGTCTGCAACCCGGCGCGCGGTTTCAACATTTACGCGCCACTGTCACGCAAGGGTGATGCGAGAGATTTTTTTCGGGAATCCTGAAACTCTTTCCGGCGACGCTCCGTGGCTTCCGGCAATCGCAATCAAGCGATCGAACAAAATCGGGAGATCTCGAATGAAGAATCTTATCACCGCCGCCGCCTTTACCCTGGCCTCGACCGGCGCCGTCTTTGCCGCCGCCCATGCCATGGCACCCGGCGTCACCGCCGCCGACCAGGACGTGTCGGGCGGAACAGTGACCGCCGAGGCCGTGATCGCGCCCGCGAATGGCTGGATGGTCGTGCACCGCACGGACGCCGAAATGAAGCCGGGTCCGGTCGTGGGCTATGCCCCGCTGATGAAGGGCGAGAACACGTCCGTCACCGCGATCCTGCAAGATGACGTGGCATCGGGCGACATGCTGATGCTGATGGTCCACGCCGAAGACGGCGGCATGGAAACCGGCGTGTTCGAATACACGCTGGGTGCCACCGAAGACGGCCCCATCAAGCCCGAAGGCGAGCTGGTGATGCAGGTCGTCACCGCCCAATAAGCGTCCCGGAACGGGTCTACGTCGCTTGTGCTGTGAAAATTTGGCGGCGTGGGCTCAAGGCAGGGGGGTGTGTGCAACCCCCCTGCCGCTTTTTCAAAACTATTTCTTCAGCCGCCGGTCGCGCGCGGCGAGCAGTTTCAAGCGGAGGGCGTTGAGTTGAATGAACCCTGCGGCATCCTTCTGATCGTATGCGCCGGCATCGTCCTCGAATGTCACATGCGCCTCGGAATACAGGCTGTGATCGGACCAGCGGCCAACAGTCCTGACCGACCCCTTGTATAGCTTCAGCCGGACCGTGCCGGTGACGTGAGCCTGGCTGTGGTCGATGGCGGCCTGCAGCATCTCGCGCTCGGGGCTGAACCAGAAGCCGTTATAGATCAGCTCGGCGTAGCGCGGCATCAGCTCGTCCTTCAGATGCGCCTGCCCGCGGTCCAGCGTGATCTGCTCGATCCCGCGATGGGCTTCCAGCAGCAGCGTACCGCCCGGTGTTTCGTAGATGCCGCGGGACTTCATGCCGACGAAGCGCCCCTCGACCAGGTCCAGCCGACCGCAGCCATGGGCCCCGCCGAGTTCATTGAGTTTGGTGAGGATCTCGGCGGGTGACATGGCCTGCCCGTCGATGCTGACGGCATCGCCCCGCTCGAACCCGACTTCCACGTATTGCGGCTGGTCCGGCGCATCCTCGGGGTTCACGGTGCGCTGATAGACATAATCGGGCGCGACCACGGCGGGGTCTTCCAGCACCTTGCCCTCGGACGAGGTGTGCAGAAGGTTCGCGTCGACACTGAAGGGCGCTTCCCCGCGCTTGTCCTTGGCGATGGGGATCTGGTTCTTCTCAGCGAAGTCGATCAGCTTGGTGCGGCTGCTGAGATCCCATTCCCGCCAGGGCGCGATCACCTTGATGTCGGGGTTCAGGGCATAGGCCGCCAGCTCGAACCGGACCTGGTCGTTGCCTTTGCCGGTGGCACCGTGCGCCACCGCATCGGCCCCCGTCTCGGCGGCGATTTCCACCAGCCGTTTCGAGATCAGCGGACGCGCGATGGACGTGCCCAGCAGGTACAGCCCTTCGTAGAGCGCGTTGGCGCGGAACATCGGGAACACGAAGTCGCGCACGAATTCCTCGCGCAGATCCTCGATGTAGATGGCCGACGCACCCATCTGTTCGGCCTTGGCGCGCGCGGGCTCGAGCTCTTCGCCCTGGCCCAAGTCGGCGGTGAAGGTCACGACCTCGCAGCCGTATTCGGTCTGCAGCCATTTCAGGATGATCGACGTATCGAGCCCGCCGGAATAGGCAAGCACCACTTTTTTCGGGGCAGACATGGGAATTCTCCGTCGTGGCGTAAGTCGCCGCGTGGGCTAGCCCCTTTCGGGATGCGAGGCAAGCCAGCCTTGCCGTCCCTCGCCGCACGAGGCAAGAGTTGGCGATGAGCGACTTTGCCGATACCGCCCTTGCCGTCACCGCACGCCTGCGTGGCCTGTTTCCCGCCACGCCGCTGCAGCGCAACGATTACCTGAGCGACAAGTACGACGCCGATATCTGGCTGAAGCGCGAAGATCTGAGCCCGGTGCGGTCCTACAAGATCCGCGGCGCGTTCAACGCCATGCGCAAGGCGCTGGATGCCAATCCCGACCAGCAGCTGTTCGTTTGCGCAAGTGCCGGCAACCATGCCCAGGGGGTGGCGTTCAACTGCCGCCATTTCGGGGTGCGCGGGGTGATCTTCATGCCGGTGACGACGCCCAAACAGAAGGTCGACAAGACCCGGACCTTCGGCGGCGACGCGGTCGAGATCCGGCTGGTGGGCGACTATTTCGACGACACGCTGCGCACCGCGCAGGCCTTCTGCCAGGAACAGGGCGCGCATTTCCTGTCGCCTTTCGACGATCCGCACGTCATCGAAGGGCAAAGCTCGGTCGCCGTCGAAATCCTGTCCGAGATGGAAACGCCGCCGGACATGCTGATCCTGCCGGTGGGCGGGGGTGGCCTGTCCGCGGGGGTCACCCGCTATTTCCAGGATATGTCCCCGAAGACCGAGATCCGCTATGTCGAGCCCATGGGCGGTGCCAGCCTGAGCGCGTCTTTGGCGCGCGGCGCGTTGGTGACGCTGGACCGGGTCGACAGCTTCGTGGACGGCGCGGCCGTGGCTAGGATCGGCGAGCGCACGTTCGAGGTCCTGAAGGACGTCGATCCTGCCCACGTCCTGATCGCGCCCGAGGATCGCATCTGCGCCACCATCATCGAGATGCTGAACGTGGAAGGGATCGTGCTGGAACCGGCGGGCGCCCTGGCGCTGGACGTGCTCGACGCTTTGCGCCCGGCGATCCGGGGAAAGACGGTGGTTTGCGTGACCTCGGGTGGCAATTTCGACTTCGAACGTCTGCCGGAAGTGAAGGAACGCGCCCAGCGCTACGGCGGCGTGAAGAAGTATTTCATCCTGCGGATGCCGCAACGCCCCGGTGCGCTGCGCGATTTCCTGGAAATGCTGGGGCCCGGTGACGACATCGCGCGGTTCGAATATTTGAAAAAGTCGGCGCGCAATTTCGGGTCGGTCCTGATCGGGATCGAAACCGACGACGCGTCGAACTTCGCGATCCTGTTCAGCAAGCTCGACGCCGCCGACTTCGCGTACCAGGACATCACCGAAGACGTCGTGCTGTCCGAATTCCTGATCTAGAGCGACCCGCTCAGGCGCGCCCGAAGCGTGTCGCAGCCCGTGCGGAAGCTGTCTTCCAGCGCGCCCGTGTCGAAGGGCGTGTGGTTTCGCAAGGCCAGCTCGCCGCGCCGACACAGCTGCGCAAGATGCTCGAGTCCCAGGTTGCTGGCGCTGCCCTTCACGAAATGCAGGTCTTCGGGGTCGGGGGTCAGCGCCGCCCCCAGGCGGGTCACGATCGGCGCGGTTTCTTCGACGAACAGGTCGAAGATTTCGACCAGGTCGTCGCGACCAAGCTGTTGGTCCAATTCGCGTATCCGGCTCCAGTCGATCATCGCGTCTCCCACGTGCATGTTTAGGCGCTCGGCGATTAAGGGCGGATTAATGGCGCGCATTTACCCCGACTTAAGGGCCCAGGATCTACAAAGGGACAGTGTGCACAGGTCCCGGGTTTCCCTTTGAACAAACCGATCATTCCACCCATCGATTTGCACGGTGCCGATCGGACGCTCAAGCTGATGATCGTGGATGACAGCCGCCTGCAACGCAGGCTGTTGCGCAGCGCTTTGCAGGCGGAGCGTTACGAGATCGTCGAAGCCGACAGCGCCGAACGGGCGATGGAGCTGTGCGAAGAAGACCTGCCGGACATCGTGCTGAGCGATTGGATCATGTCCGGGCAGACCGGTCTGGACCTGTGCCGCGCGATCCGGGCGAAAGAGCGGGACAACTACGTCTATTTCATCGTGCTGACGTCGAAATCGGAAAAGGGCGAGCTTGCGAAGGCGCTGCGCGAAGGGGCCGACGATTTCCTGTCGAAGCCGGTCAGCGCGGAAGAGCTGCGCGGGCGGCTGTCCGCGGGCGAACGCCTGCTGGCGATCGAGCGGCAACTGGTCGCCAAGAACCGGATGGTGACCGACACGCTGCAGGTCATGCGGTCGCTGAACGAATCGCTGAACCGCGACCTCATCGAAGCGCGAAAGCTGCAGATGTCGCTGGTGCCGCGCCGCACCACCGAGTTTCCCGGTGGATCAGTGTCGTACATGCTGCAATCCAGCGGCCACGTGGGCGGCGACCTGGTGGGCGAATTCCGGTTCGCCGAAGACCGCATGGGCGTCTTTTCCCTGGACGTGTCGGGCCACGGGATTGCCTCGGCGCTGATCACCGCCCGTTTGTCCGCGTCCCTGTCCGGCAACATACCGGGCCAGAACGTCGCGCTGCAGCAAGACGGCGACAGGCTGACGATGCTGCGTCCCAGCGAAATCTGCGAACGCCTGAACACGATGTTCATCCAGGAAATCGACACCGAGCACTACTTCACCATCGTCATCGGCGAGATCGATCTGAAGACCCGCAAGATGATCTTCTGCCAGGCGGGGCATCCCCATCCCGCCGTCATCGACACCGACGGCAGGACCAGGTTCGTGGGCGGCGGCGGGATGCCCGTCGGCCTGATCGAGAACGCGACATACGAGGATTTCGAATTGGATCTCGCCCCCGGCGAGCGGCTCTTGCTCTATTCGGACGGGTTGACCGAATGCCCCCATCCCGATGGCGGCATGCTGGACGAAGACGGCTTGTCGGACATGATCCAACGCCAGCACACGCGGACCGGCGCCCGCTTCCTCGATGCCCTGAAGTGGGAGCTCAGTCGCCTGGTCGACGACCGGGATCTGCCCGATGACGTGTCGGCCGCGGTGATCGCCTTTCACGCACCCGACTGAAGCAGACGCGCCAGGATCCACGCATCGCCCGCGTTGGCAAGGTGCATCGGGGCGGAATGGGCGGGCACGAACAGGGCGCGGTGTCCCGGCTCGGATGGGGCGGCGACGCATCGCGTGGGACGCGCCAGATAGACATGGCAGACCTTTTCGGCGTGATAGCCGTAGTCGGGCATGAAGACGAAGCGGCGGAAGGCCCCCAAGCGCCGCGGCTGCGCAATTCGCCAGCCGGTTTCTTCGAACACCTCGCGGTGCAGCGCGTGCAACGGCGATTCGCCGGGATCGATCCCCCCGCCCGGTAATTGAAGCTCGTCCGTTTCCGTCAGCAGGATCCGGTCGCCCGTCAACAGGATGGCGTAGGCCCCGGGTCGGTGCGTATAGCGCTGGTCGGGCAGCGGGGGGTTACCGAAACGGCGCATCGCGGAGTGCCTTTCGCACTGGGGTTCAAGGTCGAGGGGTGCGGCCCTATATTGGGCCGGTATGCCAAGAGGACCACGTCAAAGGAAGCCCATGACGATCGGAGAAAAAATTGCCTGGGACGACACGGTCCTGCCCTTTCAGCTGGACGCGTCCGACATCCGCGGCCGTGTCGCGCGACTGGACCAGACGCTTCAGAACGTGCTCGCGCAGCACACCTACCCGCCCGAGATCGAAGCGCTGGTGGCCGAGGCCACCCTGCTGACCGCGCTGATCGGCCAGACCATCAAGCTGCGCTGGAAGCTGTCGTTGCAGGTGCGGGGCGACGGGCCCGCGCGGCTGATCGCCACCGACTATTACGCGCCCAAGGACGACGGCACCCCGGCGCAGATCCGCGCCTATGCCAGCTACGATGCCGACCGGTTGCAGACCGGCTCCAAGCCGTTCAGCCAGATCGGCAAGGGCTATTTCGCGGTCCTGCTGGACCAGGGCGACGGGACGCAGCCCTACCAGGGGATCACGCCGATCGCGGGTGACGCGCTGTCGGCTTGCGCCGAGACATATTTTGCCCAGTCCGAGCAGCTGCCGACCCGGTTTGCGCTGTCCTTCGGACGCGCGCAACTGCCCGGCGAAGACAGCTCGTGGCGGGCGGGCGGCATCATGCTGCAACACATGCCCAAGGCGTCTCCGCTGATGGCGGGGGGTGAGGGCGGCACGGGCGACCGGGGCCTTTTGCAGGCGGCCGACGTGCTGGATGGCGACGAGGCCGAGAACTGGAGCCGCGCGAACCTGCTGCTCGACACCGTGGAAGAGACCGAGCTGATCGGCCCGCATGTCCAGCCCTCGGACCTGCTGGTGCGCCTGTTCCACGAAGAGCAGCCCCGCGTCTATGACGCGCAGCCCGTCAGCTTCGGTTGCACCTGTTCGGCGGATCGCGTGCGCCAAAGCCTGTCGATCTATTCGGCCAAGGACATCGCGCACATGACCACCGACGATGACAAGGTCACCGCCGATTGCCAGTTCTGCGGCGCGCATTACGAGTTCGATCCCCGGACGCTGGGGTTCGAAGCCGAGGTGGATCCGGGCGCGCATGGATGATTGGCGCGCCCGGCTGACGGCCGCGCTGGCGCGGGACACGGGACCGTCGTCGGACTACGATCTGAACCCCGCGACCGCGCCGCGTGATCCGCGCTTGCGCGGCGCGGGTGTCCTGGTGCCCGTCTGCCTTGAGACCAGCGCGCTGATCCTGACCAAGCGCGCGTCGCATCTCAGCCAGCACCCCGGCCAGATCGCCTTTCCCGGTGGCAAGATCGACGATACCGATGTGGACGCGACCGACGCGGCGCTGCGCGAGGCCGAGGAAGAGATTGGACTGCCGCGCGACGCGGTCGAGGTCGTGGGCACGTTGCCGGAGCACCAGACAGTGACCGGCTACGCCATGACCCCGATCTTGGGTCTTGTCACCCGCCGCTTCGAAGAAGTGCCCGAACCGGGCGAAGTGGCCGAGGTGTTCCGCGTGCCGCTGGACTTCGTCACTGATCCTGCCCGTTTCGCCATCGAAAGTCGTGATTGGCGCAAACAGACCAGGTACTATTTCACCGTGCCCTACGGCCCCTATTACATCTGGGGTGCGACCGCCCGGATCCTGCGCGGTCTGGCCGGGCGGCTGGCGCCGTGAAGGTCGATGGCGACTGGCGGCGCGATCCGCTGGCCCAAGGCGTGTTGGCGATGCTGACGGATGCGGGCCATCAGGCCTATTTCGTCGGGGGCTGCGTCCGCAATGCCCTTCTGGGAGTCGCGGTCGGCGATGTGGATATCGCGACCGATGCGCGGCCCGAAAGCGTCACTGATCTTGCCGAAAAGGCCGGGTTGAAGCCTGTCCCCACGGGCATCGAGCACGGCACCGTCACCGTGGTTGCCGACGGCAGACCGTTCGAGGTGACGACCTTCCGCCGCGATGTCGAGACCGATGGCCGACGCGCGGTCGTCGCCTTCTCGGACCGGGTCGAGGACGACGCCGCGCGGCGCGATTTCACGATGAATGCCCTTTACGCGGATGCGGCGGGTAAGATCGTCGATCCTCTGGGCGGCTTGCCAGATCTGCGGGCGCGCCGCGTGCGCTTCGTCGGCGATGCCGACGCCCGCATCGCCGAGGATTACTTGCGCATCTTGCGCTACTTCCGACTCCATGCCTTGTACGGGGATGTCGAGGCCGGTCTGGACGCCGAAGCCCTGGCCGCCTGCGCCGCCGGTGCGGACGGAATCGAGCGTCTTTCGGCCGAGCGGATCGGGGCCGAAATGCTTAAGCTCCTGGGCGCGCCGGATCCCGCTCCGTCGGTGGCCGCCATGGCCCAAAGCGGCGTTCTTGCGCGCGTCCTGCCCGGCGCGGATGCGGCGGGACTGGCCGTGCTGGTGCATCTGGAAGGGATGGCAGGCGTGGGAGCCGACCCGGTGCGGCGATTGGCGATCTTGGGGGGCGAGGATACAGCCCGGCGATTGCGGCTGTCGAAAAAGCAGGCCGCGCAGCTGGCCGTGTTGCGGGACGGCATCGCGGGGCCGCAGGGCGTGGCCGAACTGGCGTGGCGCCACGGCGCCGAGTTCGCGCGCGATATCGAGTTGCTGCGCGCCGCCAGCTTCGCGGCGCCCCTGCCCGCCGATCTGGACGCGCGCATCGCGTTGGGGGCGGCGGCCCGATTCCCGGTCCGCGGGTCCGACCTGACGGACCGCTACGAAGGCCCCGCGCTGGGCGCGGCCTTGCGCGACATGGAGCAGCGCTGGATCGCGTCGGATTTCACGTTGAGCCGTGACGACCTGCTGGGATGATCGACCCGCTTTACCTGTTCGTCTTCGCCGGTCTGTTTTCGCCGGGACCGAACGTGATCCTTCTGACCGCCTCGGGCGCGCGCTTCGGCTTCCGGCGCACTGTGCCCCACATCCTGGGTGTCGCGCTGGGCGTCGGGATCACGGCGGGACTGACCGGGGCGGGGATCGGAGCGATCCTGGAGGAGCTTCCTGCGCTGGAATGGTCCCTGAAAATCGTGGCCGCAGGTTGGATCCTGTGGATGGCGTGGACCTTGGCCCGCCGCGCGTCGCGCCCACGGGACGGGGCACGCGACCGGCCCTTCACACTGGTCGAGGCGATCTTGTTCCAGTGGGTCAATCCAAAGGTCTGGGCCGTGGCCTTGGCGGCGGCCAGCGGTTATGCGGCGGGGCTGGGCCCGATGGGCGAGGGCGCGCGCCTGGCGCTGGCCTTCGCAGGCATCAACCTGGCCGTCTGCCTGTTCTGGACCTGGGCGGGGCACCTGCTGGCCCTTTTGCTGCAATCGGCCCGCGCCTGGCGGTTGTTCCTGCGCGTCATGGCTGCGGCACTTGCGCTATCCGCGGGGGCGATCTTCGCCTGATGCGCTAGGTAGTCGTTGCGAACCGCCGCCCGTCATCACAGGTAAGATCAATGTTCCGCCGACTAGCCAGCTTAATCGACGCCTTCGCGCCCGCCGATGGCCCGCCGCCGCGCAGCCTTGCCGCCTTCATGGGCTGGGCGCTGAAGGGGTCGTGGCCGTGGCTCATGGTGGCGGCGCTGATTTCGGCCCTCGCAGGAACGGCCGAAGTGGTCACCGCGCTGATCCTGGGTTGGATCGTGGATTCCGTCGTGGGCGCGGAAAGCAGTGCCTATTTCAGCGATAACCTGCTCATGCTGCTCGGCGCGCTGGCCTTCTTCGTGATCCTGCGCCCGGTTCTTTTCGGCAGCAGCGCCATGGTCAACGCGGTGCTGGTGAACCCGAACGTGAACCCGCTGGTCCTGAGCCGTCTGCACCGATGGACCCTGGGCCAGGCGGTGACGTTCTTCGACGACGATTTCGCCGGTCGGATCGCGCAAAAGCAGATGCAGACCAGCCGCGCGATCACCGATGTCGTGTCCGAAGTCATCAACGTGGTGTTCTTCGCGCTGGCGACGCTGGTGGGCTCGGTCCTGCTGCTGACCACCATCAATGTCTGGGTGGCGCTGGGCCTTGCGGTCTGGCTGGTGGGCTATCTGGGACTGATCCGCTGGTTCATGCCCCGCATTCGCCGCCGTTCCATGGGTCGCGCGGCGGCGCGCGCGATGGTGTCGGGACAGGTGGTGGACACGATCACGAACATCAAGACCGTGAAGCTGTTCGCCCATGCAGACCACGAGGATCGCGCGGCGCTGGGCGCGATCGCCACCTTCCGCGAGCGCGTGATCGACTTTGGCATCCTGTCGGGGGGCTTCCGCTTCGCGCTGATGGCCGTGGCCGGCATTCTGCCGGTGCTGCTGATCGGCGGGACCTTGTGGCTGTGGTCTCGCGGCGGCGCGTCCCCGGGCGACATCGCCGCGGCAGGATCCGTGTCGATCCGCATCGCCCAGATGACAGGGTGGGTGTCGTTCACGCTGATGGGCATCTACGCGAATGTGGGCGAGGTCGAGGATGGCATGAAGACGTTGACCCCGCCCCACGACCTGACGGATGCGACGGACGCGCCGCACCTGGCGGGCGGCGGCGACATCCGCTTCGACGGAGTGAGTTTTTCCTACGGTCGTGCCACCGGCGGCATCCAGGGCGTGGATCTGACCATCCACGAGGGCGAGCGCGTGGGCTTAGTGGGTGCGTCCGGCGCCGGGAAATCGACGCTGGTCGCGCTGCTGTTGCGGCTCTATTCCGCCGAAAAGGGCAGGGTTCTGGTGGCCGGACAGGATGTCGAGCAGGTCACGCAGGAAAGCCTGCGCCGTCGCATCGGCATGGTCACGCAGGAAACCGCGATGTTCAACCGCTCGGCGCGCGAGAACATCCTTTACGGCCGCCCCGACGCCAGCGAGGCCGAGATGATCGAGGCGGCGAAGCGGGCCGAGGCGCACGACTTCATCCTGGACCTGCAGGACTTCAAGGGTCGGAAGGGGTACGACGCGCATCTGGGCGAACGGGGCGTGAAGCTCAGTGGCGGGCAGCGCCAGCGTATCGCACTGGCGCGCGCCATCCTAAAAGACGCGCCGATCTTGGTGCTGGACGAGGCGACAAGTGCTTTGGACAGTGAAGTGGAAGCCGCGATCCAGGGCGCGCTCGAGCGGGTGATGGACGGCAAGACGGTCCTGGCGATCGCCCACAGGCTGAGCACGATCGCCCGGATGGACCGCATCGTGGTGCTGGAAGAGGGACGCATCGTCGAGCAGGGCACCCATGACGAGCTTTTGGCGCTGGACGGAGTCTATGCCCGCTACTGGCATCGGCAATCGGGGGGGTTCATGGGCTATTCCGACGCCGCCGAGTAAGGTAAGCGACGGCCATGGACACCATCAAGATCGAGAAACTGGGCCACCTGGGCGACGGCATCGCGGCCGGTCCGGTCTATGCGGCGCGCACCTTGCCGGGCGAGGTCGTGAGCGGCGTGCGCGACGGCAACCGCATCGCCGCGCCCAAGATCGTGACCCCCAGCGCCGACCGCGTGACGGCCGGCTGTCCCCATTACGCCGCGTGCGGCGGCTGCGCCCTGATGCATGCCTCGGACAGCTTCATGGCAGGCTTCAAGACCTCGGTGGTCGTGCAGGCGCTGGCCGCGCACGGGATCGGCGCGAAGGTCACGGGCATCGCCACGTCCCCGCCCGAAACCCGCAGGCGCGCGGTGCTGTCCGGGCGGCGGACGAAGAAGGGCGCGTTGGTTGGCTTCCACGCGCGGGCGTCCGACACGATCACGGCGGTGCCTGCCTGTCGGGTCCTGATGCCGCAGATCCGTGCCGCGCTCCCGGTACTGGAAGCCCTGGTCGTGGTCGGCGGGTCGCGCAAGGCCGAGCTGTCGCTGGCCGTCACCCACGGGCCCGCCGGGCTGGACGTGGCCGTGGCGGGCGGCAAGCCGCTGGACCGCGAGCTGCGCGAAACGCTGTCGCAGATCGCCGGACAGGCAGACCTGGCGCGCCTGAGCTGGGGGGACGAGCTGGTGGCGCAAGAGCGCCCCCCGCTGCAGGACATGGGCGGCGTTCAGGTGATCCCGCCGCCCGGCGCCTTTCTGCAGGCGACGAAAGCGGGCGAGGCGGCTTTGCTGGATGCGGTCGGCAGCATCGTGCGCGGCGCCGATCGCGTGATCGACCTGTTTGCGGGGTGCGGAACCTTCGCGCTGCCGCTCAGTCGCGGCAGCGACATCCACGCGGTCGAAGGGCTGCGCGCGCTATCCGACGCCACGCTGGCGGGCTGGCGCAAGGCGGGCGGGTTGCACAAGCTGACCGTCGAGACGCGCGATCTGTTCGAACGCCCGGTCCTGCCGATCGAGCTGAAGTCCTTCGATGCCGCCGTCATCGACCCGCCGCGCGCGGGCGCCGAAGCGCAGATGCAGGCGCTGGCTGACAGCCCTATCGCCACCATCGCGTCGGTGTCCTGCAATCCCGTCAGTTTCGCCCGCGACGCGGCCATCGCGGTGAAGGCGGGCTTCGAGATCCGTCAGCTTCTGGTCGTGGACCAATTCCGCTGGTCGCCGCATGTGGAAATCGTGGCCCACCTGGCGCGGTAGTTTTGCCACGCTTGCCAGCTCACGCGGTTGTGAGGGGAATCTCGGCTGGGGACGTGGCAGATCATTCGATATCAGGGGTGCCAAAGAACGCATCCATCATTGCGCGAGCAGAGCTAAATGTCGTTTTTTCGAGTTGCCGTCACCCTTCTGGCCCTGACGTTCCTGGCAGGCTGTGGGTCGAAGTTCCAAACCTATACGGGCCCCGAGGTCACGCGCGTCGTGCTCTTCAAAGAGCATCGGACGCTTCAGCTGTTTCACAAGGGACAGGTCCTGAGAAGCTATAATGTCGGCCTTGGCTTCGCGCCCGAAGGGCACAAGGAAGTGGAAGGCGACGGCCGGACCCCCGAAGGGCATTACTACGTGGACCGGCGCAATCCCAATTCGGCGTTCCACCTGTCCATCGGCATCTCGTATCCCAACGAAATGGATCGCGCCAAGGCCTACGAGCTGGGGAAGTCGCCCGGTGGCGACATCTTCATCCATGGCCGCGGCAAGAACGTGTCCGCGAGCAAGGCCAAGGGCGACTGGACGTGGGGCTGCATCGCCGTGAAGGACCGCGAAATGGAAGAGATCTACGCCATGGTGCGCGACGGCACGCCGATCACCATCTATCCCTGAGCGCCTAGAAGCCCCGGGCTTGCGCGAAGGTCTGGGGCTGGCCCGTGACCATCGTCCACCAGATCTTGCCGTTGGGCTCTTGGAACCACGAAAAGCCCAGGTCGCGGGCCCGGGGGTCGAGCACGATCTCGCGCTGGTCGGGGGTTTCCATCCAGGCCGACAGGGTCTCGAGCTCGGTCTCGTAGGTCTCCGAGATGTTTTCCCCCAGCAGGTCGCCGCGATAGCCGACGCGGCGGGCGCGTTCCAGCGGCGACGACCCGTCCGAGCCGAAATGCCAGGGCCGGTTCTGCACCGACATGTCGCGGCTGTGGGTGGCGGCAGCGGCGGTGAGTTCGGAATTCAGCTGCACCGCCGGCGCGCCCGCCGCTTGCCGCACGGCGTTCACACCGTCGAGAAAACGCAGCTGGATCCGGTCCGAATCCTCGGCGCTGATCTGGTAGAGCTGCGGCAAGGGCTTGCCATCCGGCCCGAGGACTGGCGCGGGGGTGGCGCAGGCCAGAACGGCGAAAGCCGCGAAACCGAGCAGGGCGGCGTTGCGATACATGACATTTATCCTGATTAGGTCTGGCGTCGGGGCATAAAGCGTCGCTCGTCGGTGTTCAATTTAAACCGCCCGAAAAGATAGGCAAAATGACGCTTGTTTGATTTGCACCACCCGGGCCGAGCCCTTAGGTACGGCCCAAAACAAAGCAGTTTTCCTAGGATACGAGGTTGCCCATGACCGATTCGACCTTCAACCGCCGCCTGTTCCTTTCGGGCGTGGCCGCCACCGGTGCGACGCTTGCGGCGCCTGCGCTGGCGCAGACCGAAAACAGCACCGAGTTCCGCGCGCCGGTGAACAACATCACCCGCCGCAACGCATCGAGCTTCCGGATGCTCGACTGGCGTCCCTATTTCGACTCGCTGACGAACGGCGCGATCTTGGTCGATATCACGTCGCGCGCGCTGCATTACTGGAACGAAGACGAATCGATCTACAAGCTCTATCCGACATCGGTGCCGCAGACCGACGACCTGACCCGCAAGGGCCGGACCGAGGTGATCCGCAAGGTCGAAGGCCCCAGCTGGGCGCCGACCCCCGCCATGAAAGAGCGCAATCCCGAATGGCCCGACTTCATAGGCCCGGGCCCGGACAATCCGCTTGGAACGCACGCATTGTATCTGTCCTGGCAATATTACCGGATCCATGGAACGCAGGACACGCGCAAGATCGGGCGCCGCTCGTCGAACGGCTGCATCGGCCTTTATAATAACCATATCAGCGAGCTTTATTCCCTGTCGAAGACCGGTTGCCAGGTGTTGCTTATTTGACAATTTGGTTTCTCGTTGGAACCAAGTCCCCGTTTCGAATCTTTGCAAACTGTTCACTTTGCTGATTAAACCATCAGCGAGGTACAGTCTGAGGTGCCTGCTGCCGCCTCAAATTCGAATTGGCACCGGGCTAATACTGGAGATACACCATGAAGAAACTTGCACTTGCTGCCGCTCTTTCGGTCGCTGCGACCGGCGCGTTCGCTGGTGGTATGGTCGTCGAACCCATGATGGAGCCGGCCGTTATCGTCGAAGAATCGTCGGGCTCGTCGGGCGGGATCGTTGTCCCCCTGCTGCTGCTCGCGGTTATCGCGGCCGCTGCGTCCAGCTGATTCAGTTCAGTTTACCAAGAGTGAACGGCCGGTGCAGCGATGCATCGGCCGTTTTTTCGTTTCCGCAGCGCGGCTGCGCCTAGACCCAACCCTGAAGGTTCTCGCTGACGACCTGGGTCAGCGCGCGCATGTGCAGGTCGTCGTCGTTCAGGCAGGGGATGTAGGTGAAGTGCTCGCCGCCCGCTTCCTCGAAGCTTTCGCGGATCTCTTCGTTGATCTCTTCCAGCGTCTCGATGCAATCGGCTGAAAAGGCCGGTGCGATCACGGCGATGCGCTTGCGGCCCTTTTCGGCCTGCCGCGCGACCTCTTCCACGGTGTAGGGCTTCAGCCATTCCTCGGGGCCGAAACGCGACTGGAAGGTCGTCACGATATCCTCGTCGCCCCAACCCAGCCGCTCTTTCAGCAGGCGCGACGTTTTCTGGCACTGGCAGTGATAGGGATCGCCCTCCATCAGGTAGCGCTGCGGCACACCGTGATAGGACGCCACCAGCACATCCGGCTTCTGATCCACCAGCCCGTAAGCCCGCTCGACCGACTTCGCCAGCGCGTCGATATAGGCGGTATGCTCGAAATAAGGGGGCACGGTGCGGATCGACGGTTGCCACTTTTCCTTCATCAGGACGCGGAAGAACTGGTCGCAGGCCGTGGCCGACGTCGCGCCCGCGTATTGCGGGTAGAGCGGGAAGAACAGGATCTTCTGACATCCCGCCTGGATCATCTCGCGCACCTTCGACCGGGTCGACGGATTGCCGTAGCGCATGCAGAAATCGACCATCACGCGATCCCCGTGGGTTTCGGTGATGAGCTCGCGCATCTTGGCGGTCTGCGCCTTGGTGATGGTCAAAAGCGGGCTTTCCCCGGCGTCTTCGTTCCAGATCGACTTGTAGGCGGCGCCCGACGAAAACGGGCGCTTGGTCAGGATGATGCCCTGCAGAAGCGGCTGCCAGATCCAGGCCGAGTAGTCGACGACGCGCTTGTCGGACAGGAACTCGTTCAGGTAGCGGCGCATGTTCCAGTAATCGTAGCCGTCGGGCGTGCCCAGGTTGGCCAAGAGCACGCCGATCTTGGCGGGTGGAATTTTCGGGTGATCCGCGCTGGCGTGGACGGGGCAGACCGCGGCCTTGTCGGTGAACATGGGCGTTCCGTCCGGTGATTTGGCATCCAGCATGGCGGTTCGGTCCTTTCACTCAGCGATTGCGGTGCAATAACGGGTTTGCGGGAAGGGTCAATCACCGCTCTGGGGCGAATCGTCGCGCGCGGCCGCCAGCGCGTCGGCCAGACGGGTCTGCGCCGAGCCGGGTCGTAGCGGCTGCTGCTGGCTTTCGTGGGGCGCCCAGCCCGACAGGAAGATCATGTCGAACGTGGCGCGGATGCGTGCGGGATCGTCCGGATGGGGAAAGCTGTCGGCGTAAAGGCGGGTGGCGGAGTCCAGCAACGCCCGGGACAGCGGCTTGGGGTGGCGCGCGGCCAGCGCATTGCCTTCGCCCATGGCGCGCAGGTCCTTCAGAAGCGCGGTCAACGCGGGATAGCTGACACGCAGCGTGTCGGAATCGGCCACCGGTTGCGCGAGTCCCGCCCGCTGGATCAGCCCGCCCAGATCGCGGATTTCGGCCATGGGGGCGACCCGCGGGGCCAGGCCGCCGGTCTGGCGCGTCTCGACTTCGGCCAGGATCGTGCGCAATTCGGACAGGGTCTGTCCCCCGAACGTGACGGCCATGAACAACCCGTCGGGGCGCAGGGCGCGGCGGCACTGGACAAGCTGTCCCACCGGGTCGTCCGCCCAATGCAGCGCCAGCGCGTGCAGGACCAGATCGAACCGCTCGGGCGGCAGCGCAAGCGCGTCGTCATCCGCAACGATCGTGGCACCCGGGAAGCGGGTGGCCCAGAAATCGGGCTGGCCGGTCACGATCGCGATATCCGTAAAGGTTCTGTTAACCTCTTCCAGTCTTTCCTTGATCTGGTCGGCCGCGATGTCGTGCAGGAACAGCCCGTCCGGCCGGGTGCGCGCGCGATTCTGCGCCAGCCGGGCGCGGTCGGTCAGTTTTGGCGGTTGTGTCATACCCGTCAGATAGGAGGCTCTCATGCGGATGCAATCGGCCATCGCGATGATCTATCCCCACCATTGCGCGACCTGCGACACGGCCGTCGACCAGCACGGAGGCCTGTGTGGTCCGTGCTGGCGCGACACGCCCTTCATTCACGGATTGGCCTGCAACAAGTGCGGCGCGCCGCTGCCGGGCGAGGACGATCAGGCCCTGCATTGCGACGATTGCATGCGGATCGCGCGTCCTTGGTCCCGGGGATTGGCGGCCACGATCTATCGCGACAACGCCCGGAAACTGGTACTTCAGATCAAGCACGCGGACCGGCTGGACATGGTGCCCGCGGCCGCCGGATGGATGGCGAAGAAGGCGCTGCCGCTTTGCGCGCCCGACAGCGTCGTCGTGCCCGTGCCGGTGCACTGGACGCGGCTGCTGCGGCGTCGCTTCAACCAGGCCGCGATGCTGTCGGCGGCGATGGCGCGCAATCTCGGGCTCGAGCACGCCCCGCGCGCGCTGCTGCGGGTGAAGCAGACCACCGTGCAGGACGGCAAGACGGTCGACGCCCGCTTTGCCGATCTGCGCGACAGCATGGTGCCGAACCCGCGGTTTTCCGGGATCCTCAGGGGGCGACCGGCCCTGCTGGTCGATGACGTGATGACGTCGGGTGCGACGCTTGCGGCGGCGACGGAAGCGGCGATGCGGGCGGGGGCGTCGCGTGTCGACGTGGTGACACTGGCGCGGGTGGTGAAGGATGCCTAGATAGCGCGTAACTCACCAAGGAACGACCGATGCCCCAGATCGAGATCTACACAACGCCGCTCTGCGGTTTCTGCCACGCCGCCAAGCGCCTGCTGAAAAGCAAGGACGCCGCCTTCATCGAAACCGATGTCTCGGGCAGCGGCGACAAGCGCCAGGACATGACGAAGCGGGCCAATGGCCGCACGACGGTGCCGCAGATCTTCATCGACGGCACCCATGTGGGCGGTTTCGACGACCTGGCCGCGCTCGAGCGGCAGGGCAAGCTGGACCAGATGCTGGCGGGCTGAGCCATGCGGGTCGGATTGGTCCAGCTGAACGCAAGCGACGATCCGGACGCGAACCTGCCGGTCACCCGCGACATGGTGGCGCGCGCCGCCGCCGAAGGGGCGCAGCTTGTCACGACGCCCGAGGTCACGTCCTGCGTGTCCGCCGACCGGGCGCATCAGCAGCGCGTCGCCCGACCCGAGAATGACGACCGGACGCTGGCCGCGCTGCGCGACGACGCGGCGCGGCTGGGCCTCTGGCTGCATATCGGCTCGCTCGGGGTGCAAATGGGCGATGCGGACGGGCGCCTGGCCAATCGCGGTTTCCTGATCGGACCCGACGGCGCCATCGCGGCGCGCTACGACAAGATCCACATGTTCGACGTGCAGGTGAGCGAGACCGAGACCTATCGCGAATCCGGCACCTACCGCCCCGGCGCCCGCGCGGTCACCGTCGACACGCCGCTGGCCAAGATCGGGCTGACCATCTGCTACGATCTGCGCTTTCCGTCCCTGCACCGCGCGCTGGCGCAGGCGGGTGCGCAGGTCCTGTTGTCGCCCGCCGCCTTTTCCCCCGGCACCGGTCCCGCCCATTGGCAGCCGCTTCTGCAGGCCCGCGCGATCGAGACGGGGTGCTTCGTGCTGGCCGCCGCCCAGACCGGTCGGCATCAGGCGTCCGTTGGGCGCGCGCGCAGCAGCCACGGTCACAGCCTGGCGGTCGATCCGTGGGGGCAGGTGCTGCTCGATGCGGGCACCGAGCCGGGCGTGTCGATGGTGACGCTGGATCTCGACAGGGTCGCGCAGGCGCGGGGCAAGGTGCCCAGCCTGAGCCATGACCGCGCCTTCGACGGACCCTAGCGGCGCAGGCTGGTGGTGACGTAATTGACCGCCAGATCGCGGTCCGAGATCTTCCATTGCCACGTCAGCGGGTTGAACACGAACCCGCTGCGGTCCACCGGGTCCAGTCCGGCGCGGCGCAGCAGGGCGTAAAGCTCGTCGGGCGTGATGAACTTGTTCCAGTCATGGGTGCCTTTCGGCAGCCAGCGCATGATCCATTCGGCCCCCAGGATGGCCGCGCCGAAGCTTTTCGTGGTGCGGTTCAGGGTCGAACAGATCATCAGCCCGCCTGGTTTCAGCAACGCGTGGCAGGCGGCCAGGTAGGCGGCGGGGTCTGCGACATGCTCGATCACCTCCATGTTCAGCACCACGTCGAAGCGCTCGCCCGCCGCGGCCAGCGCCTCGGCGGTGGTATGGCGATAGTCGATCTGCAGCCCCTGGGCTTCGGCATGGACCCGCGCGACGGGGATGTTGCGCTCGGCCGCGTCGGCGCCGACGACCGTCGCCCCCAGGCGCGCCATCGGCTCGGACAGAAGGCCGCCGCCGCAGCCGATATCCAGAAGGCGCAGCCCGTCGAAGGGGCGCGACGCGGTGAGATCACGACCGAATTCCGCGGCGATCTGGCGGCAGATGTAATCCAGGCGCACCGGGTTCATCATGTGCAGCGGCTTGAACTTGCCGTTCGGATCCCACCATTCGGCGGCCATGGCACTGAACTTGTCGATTTCGCCGGGGTCGATGGTGTTTACGGGCATCTGGACTCTTTTTCTTGCATTGGCCGATGTAGCGCCGGACTTCCGCGTTATATAGGTGCGTGATGGATAGGGCGGCAGGACAAAAAAGCGCGGCGGCGTATCTTTATCCGCGGATCGACCCGTTCGATCAGCGAATGTTGGCCGTGGGCGATGGCCACCGCGTCTATGTCGAGCAATGCGGCAATCCCGAAGGCATCCCGGTAGTGGTCTTCCACGGCGGGCCCGGCGGGGGCTGTTCGCCTTCCATGCGCCGCTATTTCGACCCACAGGTCTATCGGGTGGTCCTGTTCGACCAGCGCGGCTGCGGACGGTCGCGCCCCCACGCCAGCGTGAAGAACAACACGACCTGGGACCTGGTCGCGGATATCGAGCTGATCCGCGAGGCGCTGGGTATCGACCGCTGGATGATCTTCGGCGGCTCGTGGGGGGCGACGCTGGCGCTGATCTACGCGCAGGCGCATCCGGACGCGGTGCGCCATATCATCCTGCGCGGCGTCTTCCTGATGACCCAGGCCGAGCTCGACTGGTTCTATGCGGGCGGCGCGGGACGGTTCTGGCCGGACGTGTGGCAGCGATTCGTCAGCCTGATCCCCGAGGACGAGCGCGGCGACCTGATCGCGGCCTACAACCGCAGGCTTTTTTCGGGCGACATGCTGACCGAAACGAAATACGCCCGCGCCTGGTCGAGCTGGGAAAACACGCTGGCGTCGATCGACAATGACGGGCCCGGCGGCGACAGCCCGGCGGATTACGCCCGCGCGTTCGCCCGGCTTGAAAACCACTACTTCACCCATGCGGGCTGGCTGGATTACGACGGCCAGATTTTGGCCGAGATGAACAAGATCGCCCATCTTCCCGGCCATATCGTGCAGGGCCGCTACGACATGATCTGCCCGCCGACCTCGGCCCACGCGATCCACAAGGCATGGCCCGGCTCGACCCTCAAGATCGTGCCGCGCGCGGGCCACGCGCTGTCCGAGCCGGGCATCAGCGCCGCGCTGGTCGGGATCATGGACGAGTTGCGCGCGCGCTGACACTCGACCCTTCGCCAAGCGGGGCTAGGTCGTTCTTCAACTTGAAGGAGTGCGATGATGTCCGACGAAAAATCACCCCACATTGTTGAAAACGAGAACGGACCGCTGTCCGCGCGCCACATCGACACGATGGTCGGCAGCGACGGCGCCGAGATCGACACCAAGCCGAATATGTCGCTGTGCCGCTGCGGCCGCTCGAAGGACAAGCCCTTCTGCGACGGCACCCACCGCGAGGCGGGCTTCCTGAGCCGGTCCGAAAAAGAGCCCAGCGGCAAGGACAAGCTGTATCAGTTCGAAGGCAACGGCGTGACCGTGCACTACAATCCGCGCGTCTGCAGCCACGCCGCGCAGTGCATCGCGCGGGCACCCGACGCGTTCGATCCCGACCGCCGCCCCTGGATCAAGCCCGAGAACGCCGATCCCGCGGTGATCGAGGCTGCGGTGCGGGCCTGTCCGTCGGGCGCGCTGATGCTCGAGACGAAGGGCGACGCGCAGCAGCTTCTGCCCGGCCGCGCCCAGATCACGGTGGAAAAGAACGGCCCCTACTGGGTGGAAGGCGCTTCCATCGACGTGGACCTTCCCGGCGAAGGCGCGACGCGCGACAAATACGTGCTCTGCCGTTGCGGGCTGTCGGGCAACAAGCCCTATTGCGATGGCTCGCATGCGGGGGCCAACTGGAAGGACGACAACTCGTAAACCGACACGCTCGCGGCCCTTGCAATGGGGACCGCGAGCGTCTACATCCCCTCCAACAGCGGCGCGTCGGGGTCCACACCCGAAGCCCACCGGAACCACGTAACGGGCCGCGCGCCCGTTTTTTTTGTGCTTGTGAAGGAAGTCATGTCCGACCTGATTGCGAAAGCCAGCATTGACCGCCGCCTGGCCGAGATCATCACCCCGGTGATCGAAGGCATGGGGTACGAGTTGGTGCGCGTGCGGTACATGGGCGGCAAGACGCCCACTGTGCAGATCATGGCCGACAAGCCCGAGGGCGGCATCGAAGTGGACGATTGCGGTGACATCTCGACCGCCGTGTCGGCCCACCTGGATGTCGAGGACCCGATCGAAGACGCCTACACGCTGGAAGTGTCGTCCCCCGGCATCGACCGGCCCCTGACCCGGCTGAAGGATTTCGCGGCCTGGGAAGGCTACGTCGCCAAGATCGAGACCGACGAGATGATCGAAGGCCGCCGCCGCTTCAAGGGCACGCTGGCGGGGGTCGACGGCAGCGAGGTTCTGCTGGAAATCGACGAAGGCACCATCGGTCTGCAGTTCGACTGGCTGAGCGACGCGAAACTGGTGCTGACCGACGACCTGATCCGCGACGTGCTGAAGTCCCGCAAGGACGCGGGCGCAATCGACGAAACCCAATTCGACGAAATCGAAACCATCATCGACAGCGAAGACGATGCGCGTCTTCCCGATCAGAAGGACCACTGACATGGCCATTACATCCGCCAACCAGCTTGAGTTGCTGCAGACCGCCGAAGCGGTCGCGCGCGAGAAGATGATCGACCCCGGTCTTGTGGTCGAGGCCATGGAAGAGAGCCTCGCCCGGGCCGCGAAGTCCCGTTACGGCTCCGAGATGGACATCCGTGTTTCCATCGACCGCAAGACCGGTCGCGCCACCTTCACGCGGGTCCGCACGGTGGTCGCGGACGACGAGCTCGAGAATTACCAGGCCGAAATGACGGTCGAGACGGCGAAGCAATACCTGGACGACCCCAAGATCGGCGACACCTTCGTGGAAGAAGTGCCGCCCGTGGAAATGGGCCGCATCGCCGCGCAATCCGCCAAGCAGGTGATCCTGCAGAAGGTGCGCGAAGCCGAGCGTGACCGCCAGTACGAAGAATTCAAGGACCGCGCGGGCACCATCATCAACG
Source organism: Palleronia pontilimi (assembly GCF_016412875.1). Classification (GTDB taxonomy): domain Bacteria; phylum Pseudomonadota; class Alphaproteobacteria; order Rhodobacterales; family Rhodobacteraceae; genus Palleronia; species Palleronia pontilimi. Next base: position 458,934 of record NZ_JAEKPD010000001.1, read on the forward strand.
GGATCGTCAAGCGCGAGGAATACGGCAACGTCATCGTCGATATCGGCGCGGGCGAAGCCGTGCTGCGCCGCAACGAGAAGATCGGCCGCGAAAGCTATCGCCCGAACGACCGCATCCGCGTCTATATCAAGGACGTGCGCCGCGAAGTGCGCGGGCCCCAGATCTTCCTCAGCCGCACCGCGCCCGAGTTCATGGCCGAGCTCTTCAAGATGGAAGTGCCCGAGATCTACGAAGGCATCATCGAGATCAAAGCCGTCGCCCGCGACCCCGGCAGCCGCGCCAAGATCGGCGTGATCTCGTACGACTCGTCCATCGACCCCGTGGGCGCCTGCGTCGGTATGCGCGGCAGCCGCGTGCAGGCCGTGGTGAACGAGCTTCAGGGCGAAAAGATCGACATCATCCCCTGGAACGAGGACATGCCGACCTTCCTGGTGAATGCGCTGCAGCCCGCCGAGGTCAGCAAGGTCGTTCTGGACGAGGATGCCGAGCGGATCGAGGTCGTCGTGCCCGAGGAACAGCTTTCGCTGGCGATCGGCCGTCGCGGCCAGAACGTGCGCCTGGCGTCGCAGCTGACCGGTCTGGATATCGACATCATGACCGAGGAAGAGGAATCCGCCCGCCGCCAGGCCGAGTTCGAAGAGCGCACCAAGCTGTTCGTCGACACGCTGGACCTGGACGAATTCTTTGCCCAGTTGCTGGTGGCCGAAGGTTTCACGTCGCTGGAAGAAGTCGCCTATGTCGAGCTGGACGAGCTGACCGTCATCGACGGCGTGGACGAGGATACGGCGGCCGAACTTCAGGCCCGTGCGCGCGACTACATCGACGCGCAGAACGCAAAGGCGCTGGAAAATGCCCGCGCGCTGGGTGTCGAGGACAGCCTTGTCGGGTTCGACGGGCTGACGCCCCAGATGATCGAGGCGCTGGCCAATGACGGCGTCAAGACGCTGGAAGACTTCGCCACCTGCGCCGACTGGGAACTGGCCGGCGGCTGGACCGTCGTGGACGGCGCGCGTCACAAGGATGACGGCGTGCTCGAGCCCTTCGGCGTGGACCTGGAAGAAGCGCAGGCCATGGTGATGACCGCGCGGATCCAGCTGGGCTGGGTCGATCCCGATGACCTGGTGTCCGACGAAGAGCCCGAAGAGACAGCGGGAGAGACAGAGGAGGCGCAGGCCTGAGCCGCGCCGCCCACATAAGCGACCCGGAACGCAAGTGCCTGGTCACGGGCGAGGTGTCGCCAAAAAGGGGCCTGATCCGGTTTGTATTGGGCCCCGACGACACCATATATCCCGATGTGGCCGGCAAGTTGCCGGGTCGGGGAATGTACGTGTCGGCCGAGCGGGACGCGCTCGAGATGGCCGTGAAGAAGAAGTTGTTCTCGAAAGGCGCGAAACGTCAGGTCACGGTGCCCGACGGGCTTGTGGCCGAGGTCGAAGCCGCCCTTGTGCGACGTGTGCTTGACCGGATCAGCATGTCCCGAAAGGCGGGGCGCGCGGTGACCGGCTTCGAGAAGGTGAAAGACTGGCTTGAAAAGGGCACCGCCACGATCCTTTTGCAAGCCAGCGACGGGTCCGAACGGGGCAAGTCGAAGCTGTATAAACCGGGCGGGCGCGGATCGTTTTTCGACATCCTGACCGCGCAGGAATTGGGTTTGTCCTTCGGACGCGAACGTGTGATACATGCAGCGCTTGCCGCAGGCAGACTCGCTGACTTGTTCAGGGACGACGCCGTGCGGCTTTCCGGCGTTCGGACAATCGAAACGCAAGATGACGGGAACGATCCGGTTCCCGGAAAGGTATAGAAGACTCGATGAGTGAGAATGACGGCAAAAAGACGCTTGGTGTACGCGGTGGACCGCGTTCGGGTCAGGTAAAGCAAAGCTTCAGCCACGGCCGGACCAAGAACGTCGTGGTCGAGACGAAGCGCAAGCGCGTGGTGATGCCGAAACCGGCGGCTCCCAAGCCCGATAGCGGCGCGGCCAAGCCAGCGCCCGCCGGTGGCGATCCCAAGAAGCGCCCCGCGGGTATTTCGGATGCCGAACTCGAGCGCCGGATGAAGGCCCTTGCGGCCGCGAAGGCCCGCGAAGGCGAAGAAGCCGCCGAGCGCGAGGCCGAGGAAAAGGCCCGCGCCGAAGAGCGCGAACGCCGCCGCGCCGATCAGGAAGCCAAGGAACGCGAAGAAAAAGAGCGCGAGGACGCGCTGAAGGCGAAGGCCGACGAAGACGCGCGCCGTCTTCAGGACGAGGCTGACGCGAAGGCCCGCGCCAACGCGCCCGCCGCCGATCCGGCCGAGGCCGAGGCCCGCGCGGCCAAGCCGATGAAGGCCGCCCCGACGAAGACACCCGAGCGCGAGCGCGAGAAGGCCAAGCCGTCCCGCGGTGCCGAGGACAAGCGCCGCTCGGGCAAGCTGACCGTGAACCAGGCGCTACGCGGCGGCGAAGGTGGACGTCAGCGGTCGATGGCGTCGATGAAGCGCCAGCAGGATCGTGCCCGCAAGAAGGCCATGGGCCAGCAGCAGGACCGCGAAAAGGTCACGCGCAACGTCAACCTGCCCGAAGCCATCACCGTCAGCGAGCTGTCCAACCGGATGAGCGAAAAGGTCGCCGATGTCGTCAAGGCGCTGATGCAGAACGGCATCATGGCCACGCAGACACAAACCATCGACGCAGATACGGCGGAACTGATCATCGAAGAATTCGGCCATAACGTCGTCCGCGTATCCGATTCGGACGTGGAACAGGTCATCGACCAGGTCGAGGACAAGGAAGAAGACCTGGAGCCGCGCGCCCCGATCATCACCGTCATGGGCCACGTGGACCACGGCAAGACGTCGCTGCTGGACGCCATCCGCAACGCCCGCGTCGTGCAGGGCGAGGCCGGTGGCATCACCCAGCATATCGGCGCCTACCAGGTGGAAACCAACGGCACCAAGCTGACCTTCCTGGACACGCCCGGCCACGCCGCGTTCACGTCCATGCGGGCCCGCGGCGCGCAGGTGACGGATATCGTCATCCTCGTGGTCGCCGCCGACGACGCAGTCATGCCGCAGACGATCGAGGCGATCAGTCACGCCAAGGCCGCCGGTGTGCCCATGATCGTCGCCATCAACAAGATCGACCGCCCCGCGGCCGATCCCAACAAGGTGCGCACCGATCTTCTGCAGCACGAAGTCATCGTCGAACAGATGTCGGGCGACGTGCAGGACGTCGAGGTTTCGGCCACCACGGGCCAGGGCCTGGACGAACTGCTGGAAGCCATCGCGCTGCAGTCCGAGGTTCTTGAGCTGAAGGCCAACCCCAATCGCGCCGCCCAGGGCGCCGTGATCGAGGCGCAGCTGGACGTGGGCCGCGGTCCCGTGGCCACCGTGTTGGTCCAGCACGGCACCCTGCGCAAGGGCGACATCTTCGTCGTCGGCGAGCAGTGGGGCAAGGTCCGCGCCATGGAAAACGACCAGGGCGACCGGGTCGACGAAGCCGGCCCGTCGGTCCCGGTCGAGGTTCTGGGCCTGAACGGCACGCCCGAAGCGGGCGATGTGCTGAACGTGGTCGAAACCGAAGCCCAGGCGCGCGAGATCGCGGAATACCGCGAAAAGGCCGCCAAGGACAAACGCGCCGCCGCCGGTGCCGCCGTGACGCTGGACCAGCTGATGGCGAACGCGAAGGCCGACGAAAGCGTGGCCGAACTGCCCATCCTGGTGAAAGCCGACGTGCAGGGCTCGGCCGAGGCGATCACCCAGGCCATGGAAAAGATCGGCAACGAAGAAGTGCGCGTGCGCGTGCTGCATTCGGGTGTCGGCGCGATCACCGAATCCGACATCGGCCTGGCCGAAGCGTCGGGGGCGCCGGTCATCGGCTTCAACGTCCGTGCCAATGCGACCGCGCGGAACGTCGCCAACCAGAAGGGCGTCGAGATCCGGTACTACTCGGTGATCTACGACCTGGTGGACGACGTGAAACAGGCGGCCAGCGGCCTTCTGTCCGCGGAAGTGCGCGAGAAGTTCATCGGTTACGCCGAGATCCGCGAAGTCTTCAAGGTGTCGAAGGTCGGCAATGTCGCCGGCTGCCTGGTCACCGAAGGCGTGGCGCGTCGGTCGGCAGGCGTCCGCCTGCTGCGCGACAACGTGGTGATCCACGAAGGCACGCTGAAGACGCTGAAGCGCTTCAAGGACGAGGTGGCCGAGGTCCAGTCGGGCCAGGAATGCGGCATGGCCTTCGAGAACTACGAAGACATCCGCCCCGGCGACATCATCGAGATCTTCGAGCGCGAAGAAGTCGAGCGGAACCTTTAAGCCGACCGGCAGACCAACAAAAAGGCCCGCAGAGCGATCTGCGGGCCTTTTGCGTGGGCTAGAGCCAGTCGCGCAGGATCGGGATCAGCGGCAGATCGGCGGGCGGCATGGGAAAGTCGCGCATGTCGTGCGGGCGCACCCATTTCAGGGTCTGGCCCTCGCGCGCCCGCGGCTGCCCGTCCCATTTGCGGCAGGCAAACAGCGGCATGATCAGGTGGAAATCGTCGTACCCGTGCGACGCGAAGGTCAGCGGCGCAAGGCACGACTGCCAGGTGTCGATGCCCAGCTCTTCGTGCAGCTCGCGGATCAGCGCGGCTTCCGGAGTCTCGCCCGGCTCGACCTTGCCGCCCGGAAATTCCCAAAGGCCCGCCATGGACTTGCCGGGCGGACGCTGGGCCAAAAGCACCCGCCCGTCCACGTCGATCAGCGCGACGGCCGACACCAGAACGGTTTTCACGAACGGTAATCCGCGTTGATCGTGATGTATCCGTGGGTCAGGTCGCAGGTCCACACCGTGGCCTTGCCGTCACCCAGCCCCAGATCGACGTCGATCTCGATCTCGTCGCCCTTCATGTGGGCGGCGCCTGCTTCTTCGGTGTAGCTTTCGGCGACCCAGCCTTTTTCGGCCACCAGCACGTCCCCGAAGCGGATCGACAACTGGTCCCTGTCCGCCGCCGCGCCGGACTTGCCGACCGCCATGACGATGCGGCCCCAGTTTGGGTCTTCACCGGCGATGGCGGTCTTGACCAGCGGCGAATTGGCGATGGACATGGCGACCTTGCGCGCGTCCGCGTCGCTGGCGGCCCCCGTCACGGCGACTTCGATGAACTTGGTCGCGCCTTCCCCGTCCCGGACGACCTGGTGCGCGAGATCCAGCATCAAATCGCCCAACGCGTCCTCGAACGCGCCGCCGCGCTCGGTCACTTCGGGGCCGACATTGGTGGCCGCCATCAGCAGCGTGTCCGAGGTCGACGTGTCGCTGTCAACGGTGATGCAGTTGAACGTGGCATCCGCCCGGGCCGCGACCATGTCCTGCAACAGCGGCTGGGCGATGGTCGCGTCGGTGAAGATATAGACCAGCATTGTCGCCATATCGGGCGCGATCATGCCCGATCCCTTGGCGATTCCGGCGATGGTCACGGTTTCGCCCGCGACGTCGACCGTGCGGACCGCGCCCTTGGGGAAGGTATCGGTCGTCATGATCGCGCGCGCGGCGTCCGGCAGCCCGCCCGGGGCCAGACCGGCCACCAGCCCGTCCAGCGCGGCGGTGATCCGGTCGTCCGGCAGCCGCTCGCCGATCACACCGGTCGACGACGTGAAGACCCGCGACCCGGGCACGTCGCAAGCCGCGGCGACCGACGCACAGATCCGTGCGACCGACGCTTCGCCTGCGCGGCCCGTGAAGGCGTTCGAATTGCCGGAATTCACCAGGATGGCCGCACCCGCGCTGCCATCGCCGCCCAGCTTGGCCTGGCAATCCAGCACCGGGGCCGAACGGGTGGCCGAGCGCGTGAAGACACCCGCCACGCTGGCGCCGGGATCCAGGACCGCCAGCATCACGTCGGTGCGGTCCTTGTAGCGCACGCCCGCCTGGGCGGTGGAGATGCGAAGTCCCGCGATTTCCGGCAGTTCCGGAAACCGCTCGGGCGCCAGCGGCGACAGGGTCGGCATCTTTTATTGTCCGATCAGCGAGGCGTCGTTGATCGCCGAGGGGTCGATATCCGTCTCGGGCTGCTCGATCTCGGCGGCGGCGCGGCGCTCGTCGATCAGCGCGGCGATGCGGCGGTTGACGACTTCCTCGGCGACCTGCTCGCGCACTTCGTCCAGCGAAGGCGCCTCGGTCGTGCGCGTGTCGTTCAGCTTGATGACGTGCCAGCCGAACTGCGTCTGAACCGGTCCCGCGATATCGCCCACGGCCATGGCCTGCACGGCTTCGTCGAAGGTGGGCACCATCTGCCCCGGCTTGAACCAACCCAGCGCACCGCCCGACGGGCCGGACGGGCCGGTGGATCTCGCTTTCGCCAGATCGGCGAAATCGGCGCCGCCGTCGAGCTCTTCGATGATGGCCTGGGCTTCTTCCTCGGTCTCGACCAGGATGTGCGAGGCGTCGAATTCGGGCTCGCTTTCGAAATCGGCGAAGATCTCGTTATAGACCTCGGTGATTTCTTCGTTGGTCGCTTCGGTGGCCGACGCTTCGTCGATGACCGTGCGCGCCTTCAGCGACCGCTCTTCGTTCTCCAGGATCAGGCGCGCGGTGTCGGACAATTCCCGCCCATCGGCCAGCACCGTCATCGAAATCAGCTGGTCCAGGATCCCGTCGAACAGCTGGGGCGCGGGGACGTCGCCGGCCCGGTCGCCGATCGACTGGCGATAGGCGATCATGTGGCCCAGGGTGATGTCGTTGCCGTTCACGGTCGCGACCACGGTGTCGGCATCCTGCGCGGCGGCGGCGCCCGACAGGCCCACGGCCAGGGCGCAGGCGGCGGTAAGTCCGGAAAGTTTCGACATGGGATCTTCCTTGATTCACGGGGCGGCGCGGAGCCGCCGTTGACACTGTATCGGGTGCCCCTTACATCGCTTGAAGCCTTGAAAAAGGGGGCGCTTGGCGGCCTGAATACGCGCGCCGACCCGCACGGGCAAGCACGTCCCCCTTACACGATGCCGTCAGGAGAAATTATGCTGGGTCTTGGAACTGTCGCGAAGAAGGTCTTCGGCACGCCGAACGACCGGAAGATCAAGGCCACGCGCCCCGTGGTCGACCAGATCAACGCGCTCGAAGCAGAATACGAGGCGATGAGCGACGACGAGATCAAGGCGAAGACCGAAGCCCTGGCCATGCGCGCCACCGGGGGCGAAAGCCTGGATTCGCTGCTGCCCGAAGCCTTTGCCAATTGCCGCGAGGCCGCGAAGCGCGCGCTTGGCCTGCGCGCCTTCGACGTGCAGCTGATGGGCGGGATCTTCCTGCACGAAGGCAACATCTCGGAAATGAAGACGGGCGAGGGCAAGACGCTGGTCGCCACCTTCCCGGCTTATCTCAACGCGCTTCTGGGCAGGGGCGTTCACATCGTCACGGTCAACGACTACCTGGCCAAGCGCGACAGTGAATGGATGGCCAAGGTTTACAACGCCCTGGGCATGACCTGCGGCGTCGTCTATCCCCAGCAGCCCGACGAGGAAAAGCGCAGCGCCTATCGCTGCGACGTGACCTATGCCACGAACAACGAGCTGGGCTTCGATTACCTGCGCGACAACATGAAGGCCGAGCTGAAGGATATGTATCAGCGCGACCACTACTTCGCCATCGTGGACGAGGTGGACAGCATCCTGATCGACGAAGCGCGCACGCCCCTGATCATTTCGGGTCCCGCGCAGGATCGGTCCGAGCTTTACAAGACCATCGACCAGGTGATCCCGCATCTGAGCGACGAGCACTATTCGCTGGACGAAAAGACCCGCAACGTGACCTACACGGACGAGGGCAACGAATTCCTGGAGCAGCACCTGCACGAGGCAGGCATCCTGCCCGAAGGGCAGTCGCTCTACGATCCCGAAAGCACGACCATCGTCCACCACGTGAACCAGGGCCTGCGCGCCCACAAGCTGTTCACGAAGGACAAGGATTACATCATCCGCGACGGCGACGTGGTGCTGATCGACGAATTCACCGGCCGCATGATGGCGGGTCGCCGCCTGTCGGACGGGCTGCACCAGGCGATCGAGGCCAAGGAAGGCTGCGACATCCAGCCCGAGAACGTGACGCTGGCGCAGGTGACGTTCCAGAATTACTTCCGGCTTTACGACAAGCTGGCGGGCATGACCGGCACCGCGCTGACCGAGGCCGAGGAATTCCAGGAAATCTACGGTCTTGGCGTGATCGAGGTGCCAACCAACAAGCCCATCGCCCGTGTCGACGACCACGACGCGGTCTATCGCACCGCGCGCGAGAAATACGAGGCGATCGTCAAGTCCATCGAGAAGTCGCACGAAAAGCGGCAGCCCGTCCTGGTCGGCACTACGTCCATCGAGAAATCCGAAGCCCTGTCGAAACTGCTGAAAGATGCCGGTCTGCCGCACAACGTGCTGAACGCGCGACAGCACGAGCAGGAAGCCCAGATCGTCGCCGATGCGGGCAAGCTGGGCGCGATCACCATCGCCACCAACATGGCCGGTCGCGGCACGGACATCCAGCTGGGCGGCAATGTCGACATGAAGGTGATGCAGGCGCTGGACGCCGAGCCCGACGCCGACCCCGAGGTGGTCCGCAAGCGGATCGAAAGCGAAACCGCCGACGAGAAAGAAAAGGTCAAGGAGGTGGGCGGCCTTTACGTGCTGGCCACCGAGCGCCACGAATCGCGCCGGATCGACAACCAGCTGCGCGGCCGTTCGGGCCGCCAGGGCGATCCGGGCAAGTCATCCTTCTTCCTGTCGCTCGAAGACGACCTGATGCGGATCTTCGGGTCCGAGCGCCTGGAAAACGTGCTGTCGAAGCTGGGGATGCAGGAGGGCGAAGCCATCGTGCACCCGTGGGTCAACAAGTCGCTGGAAAAGGCGCAGGCGAAGGTCGAAGGGCGCAATTTCGACATCCGCAAGCAGCTTCTGAAGTTCGACGACGTGATGAACGACCAGCGCAAGGTGATCTTCGCCCAGCGCCGCGAGATCATGGAAGCCGACGACCTGGGTGAGATCGCGCAGGACATGCGTCACCAGGTCATCGACGACCTGGTCGACCAGTATATTCCGCCGAAGACCTATGCCGACCAGTGGGACGGCGAGGGGCTGTATGTCGCCATCCTTGAAAAGGTCGGCATCGACGTGCCGGTGCTGGCCTGGACCGAAGAGGACGGCGTCGACGACGAGGTGATCCGCGAGCGGCTTTGCGATGCGTCGGACGAGTTCATGCAGGCCAAGACCAAGCAATTCGGCCCCGAAAACATGCGCATGATCGAAAAGCAGATCCTGCTGCAGACCATCGACGCCAAGTGGCGCGAGCATCTGCTGACGCTGGAGCATCTGCGCTCGGTCGTGGGCTTCCGTGGATATGCGCAACGCGACCCGCTGAACGAATACAAGAACGAAGCGTTCCAGCTGTTCGAGACGATGCTCGACAGCCTGCGCGAGGACGTGACCCAGAAGCTGTCGCAGATTCGGCCGCTGTCCGAGGAAGAGCAGCAGCAGATGATCGCGCAGATGCAGGCGCAGCGCGCGGCCTTGCAGAAGGACGCCTCGGCCAGTCCGCCCCAGGGCGAAGCGCAGGCCGAAGCCGCGGCGCCGGGCTTCGTCGAGACCGACCCCGAGACCTGGGGAAATCCCGGTCGGAACGACAAATGCCCCTGCGGGTCGGGCAAGAAGTTCAAGCATTGCCACGGCCAGCTGACCTGATGCGCCGCTGGGCCTGAGCGCAACAAGCCATGCGCTCGGGCCATGATTGTGCACAAATCGCCCTAAATGCGCCGCATTTAAGGGGCCTTTATCCTCTCGGGGAACAGGGAGGTCTTGCATGCGGCTCTTTTCGGACACGGCGCGAAAGCGCATTCTAAGCCTGTCGCTGATGACGTTGGCCGTCTCGGCCATGTCGTATCTGACGCAGCCTTCGGCCCACGCGCAGAACACGCTGATCAATCCCGACGCGCGCCATTGCGCGCCGCAGCTGCGCCTGTCGGCGCAACCCGGTGCGATGATCCAGCTCGACGCCGTGATGCCGTGCCAGACCAACGCGCGGGTCGAGGTGACGCATGGCCCGATGCGCTTCTCGGCGCTGACCGATGGGCAAGGCCGGGTGTCCGCGATCCTTCCGGCCCTGACCGACACCGCCGAGGTGCGGCTTTCGACTGGGACCACGGTCCTGTCCGGTCGCATCACCGCCCCCGACGCGTCGCGCTTCACCCGTGTCGCCCTGCAATGGCAGGGGGATGCGCCGTTGCAGATCCACGCGCTCGAGCTTGCATCGGCATACGGGGGCGCGGGCCACATCTGGCTGGGCGACAGCAAGGCCCCGTTGCGGGCCGTGCGCGACAAGGGTGGCTTCCTGACCGAACTGGGAACGCCCCAAGGATCGGGCTGGCAGGCGCAGGTCTATTCGTTCCCCGCCGATCCCACCGGCTCCGGTGTCGTGCGCCTGTCGGTCGAAACCGAAGTCACCGCGCACACCTGCGGGCGCGAGATCAGGGGCGAGACGATCCAGGCCGATTTCGCCGGGCAGCCGCGGGCGATGCCGATGATGCTGCGGCTTCCGGGATGCCAGGCGGTGGGCGAAACTCTCGTGTTGAAAAATCTGCTGCGAGACCTGAAACTCGCTTTGAAGTGAGGCGCAAACAGGATCCCCCATGTCTTCTTTCCGCGCGGCGATCATCGTCGCGTTTTTCTTTTCTGGCGTCCCGGCACTGGCCGACGACGTCACGCTGACGTCGCGCGACGGGTCGCTTTCGCTGGACGGCACGCTTCTGAGCTTTGACGGGGAATTCTATCGCGTGGACACCGAGTTCGGCGAGCTGACGCTCGACGGGTCGGGCGTGGATTGCGACGGGCCGGGCTGCCCGGACCTGACCGCGTTCGTGGCGAAGCTGCGCGTGTCGGGCAGCGCATCGGTGGGCACGGCGCTGTTGCCCGCCTTGCTGGAAACCTTCGCGGTGCGGAACGGCTTTGACGTGCAGCGCGAAGTGACAAGCGACAGGGAATTCACCTACGAGCTGCGCGAGGCGGGCGAAGACCAGTTGCGCGGCGCCTTCACCTTTTCGCTGTCGACCTCGGACGAGGGCTTCGCGGATCTGATCGCCGACGAGGCGGACCTGGTGATCTCGCGCCGCGAGATCAGCCGCGACGAGGCGGTCCTGGCGCGGCAGGCGGGTCGCGGTCAGTTGACCGATCCACGGCGCAGCCGGATCCTTGCCCTCGACGGGATCGTCCCCGCGGTCGCGATCCAGAACCCGGCCGAAGCGATTTCGATCCAGGACCTGCGGCGCGTCGTGGCGGGTGAAATCGACGATTGGTCGGCCCTGGACCAGGAAGCCGGTCCGATCGAGCTGCACATCACGGATCCGGGCTCGGGCCTGTTCCAGGCCTTCCTGCGCAAGGTCATGCGACGCTCGGAGCTGACCTTGCCCGCGGGCACGGTGGTGCACGATGACGATGCGTCGCTGGCGGACGCGGTCGCGGAAAATCCGTTTGCGCTGGGCCTGGCCGCGTTTTCCGAGCTTGGCAACGCGCAGGATCTGGCGCTGGAGGGGCCGTGCGGTGACCGGATCGCGGCCACGGTCTTGAGCCTGAAAAGCGAAGATTACGCGCTGACGACCCCGATCTTCCTGTATTCGCCCGTGCGCCGCCTGCCGCGACTGGCCCGCGATTTCCTGGCCTATGCCAACTCGCCCGCGGCGCAGCCCGTCATTCGGCGCGCGGGCTTCGTCGACCAGTTCCCGCAAGCCATACCGCTGGACGCGCAAGGCCAGCGCTTGGCCAACGCCATCACGCGCGCGGGGGGCGAGGTGACCCTGTCGGACCTGAAGGCGCTGGTCGCGGCGATGAAAGGGCAGGTGCGGTTGTCGCTGTCGTTCCGCTTCGAAGGGGGATCGACGATCCTGGACGCGCAAAGCCGCTCGAACGTGGCCCTTCTGGCCGAGGCTTTGGAGCGGGGCGTCTTCGACGATCGCACGTTGACCTTCGCGGGGTTTTCGGACGGGGCGGGAAGTGCTGCGGCCAATCTGCGGTTGTCCGAGCAGCGCGCGGTGGTGATCCACGATGCGGTGCGCGCGGCGGCACGGACGATTGATCCGTCCCGGATCACGCTGCGGACCGAAGCCTTCGGCGAGGTGTTGCCCATGGCCTGTGACGAGACCGAGTGGGGCAGCCGCATCAACCGCCGCGTCGAAGTCTGGTTGCGGTGATCGCTAAAGATAGCCCTCGGCCCGGAAACTGAGCTGCGCGCCGCGCCCGATGATCAGGTGATCGTGCAACGTCAGCCCGAGCACGGCACAGGCGTTTCCGATCTGCGCGGTCATGTCGATATCCGATTGCGACGGCGTGGGGTCGCCGGACGGGTGATTGTGGACCAGGATCAGCGCCTTGGCGTTGACCTCGAGCGCGCGCTTCACGACCTCGCGCGGATAGACCGGGACGTGATCGACGGTGCCGTGGCCAAGGTCTTCGTCGGCGATGACGGCGTTTTTGGTGTCGAGGAAAGGCACCCGGAACTGCTCGGTCTCGCGATTGGTCATCGTGACGTGGCAGTAATCCAGCAGCGCCGCCCAATCGCTGACCACAGGGCGGTGCATGACTTTCGAGCGCGCGATGCGGTGCGCGACGGTTTCGAACAGCTTCAGCTCGAGCACCACGGCGGGGCCGATATCGGGCACTTTCAGAAGCTGCACCTGGGACGCGGCAAGGATGCGGCCCAGATCGCCGAAGGTTTCGATCAGGCGGTGGGCCAGGGGTTTCACGTCCCGCCGGGGGATGGCGCGGAACAGGATCAGTTCGAGCAGCTCGTAATCCGGCATCGACGCCGCCCCGCCCCGCACGAACCGTTCGCGCAGTCGTTCGCGGTGATCGCGCAGATAGGACAGGGTGCGCCCCGGCTCGACCGGGGGGGTGTCGTCCGGGGCGAACAGCGGCAGATCCGCGTCGACAAGGTTGGTATTCGGCAGACTCATGAGTCTACCTAGAGATATTACAGTAAACAAAGGGTGAACATAGCCCGAGACTCGCCGGGCCATGTTCACGAAATGGTCTTTACTGGTTCAACCCGTCCCAGAAGGTCTTCACCTTCTTGAAGAAGCCCGAGCTTTCGGGGTTGTTGTCGTCGGCCAGCTTGTCGAATTCGCGCAGAAGTTCCTTCTGCTTGCTCGTCAGGTTCACCGGGGTCTCGACCGCCAGCTCGATATACATGTCGCCGTAGCCACCGCCGCGCAGGTGCGGCATCCCCTTGCCACGCAGGCGCATCTGCTTGCCGGATTGACTGCCCGAGGGGATCTTCACGCGGCTGCGGCCGCCGTCGATGGTCGGGACCTCGATGTCGCCGCCCAGCGCCGCGTCGGCCATGCTGACGGGCACGCGGCAGAACAGATGCTCGGCCTCGCGCTGGAACAGCGGATGCTGCTCGACGTCGATGAAGATATAGAGATCGCCCGCCGGACCGCCGCGCAAGCCGGCCTCGCCGTTGCCGCCCAGGCGGATGCGGGTGCCGGTCTCGACCCCCTTGGGGATGTTGACGCTGAGCGCGCGGTCCTTTTCGACCCGGCCCGCGCCACCGCAGGCGTTGCACGGGTTCTTGACGATCTGGCCCGCGCCGGAACAGGTGGGGCAGGTCCGCTCGACCGTGAAGAAGCCCTGCTGCGCGCGCACCTTGCCCATGCCCGAACAGGTGGGGCAGGACGTGGGCTCGGCACCGCCTTCGGCGCCCGAGCCGTTGCACACCTCGCACATCACGGCGGTCGGAACGGTGATGGTCTTCTGCAGGCCCTGATGCGCCTCTTCCAGTGATACCCTAAGATTGTAGCGCAGGTCCGAACCCCGCGTGGCGCGCTGACCGCCGCCACGACGCTGGCCGCCCATGATGTCGCCGAACAGGTCGTCGAACACGTCCGAGAAGGCGCTGGCGAAATCGCCCTGACCGCCGCCACCGAAGCCGCCGCCCGGCCGCCCGCCACCGCCGCCCATGCCGCCTTCGAACGCGGCATGACCGAACCGGTCATAGGCCGCCTTCTTGTCGGCGTCCTTCAGAACCTCGTAAGCCGCGTTGGCTTCCTTGAACTGCGCTTCGGCCTTGGGATTGTCAGAGTTGCGGTCGGGGTGAAGCTCTTTCGCCTTCTGGCGATACGCCTTCTTTATCTCGTCGGCGGACGCCCCCTTTGACACGCCCAGCACATCGTAGAAGTCGCGTTTTGCCATGTATTTCGTCCTTTACGCGAAAGGGCCGGTCCGACGGATCAGACCGGCCCCAGTCAGAGGAACAAAGGGCCTTACGAGGCGCGCTTGTCGTCGTCGAGATCTTCGAAGTCGGCATCGACGATGTCGTCATCGACTTCGCCCGGCTCGTCTTCGCCGGTCTCGCCTTCGGCTTCGGCCTGCGTCGCCTTGTAGATGGCTTCGCCCAGCTTCATCGACGCTTCGGTCACGTTCTGGATGCCGGACTTGATCTTGCCCGCGTCTTCCGTCTCGAGCTGCTCCTGCAGGTTCGAGATGGCCAGTTCGATGGCCTCGACGGTGGTCGGGTCGACCTTGTCCTTGTGCTCTTCCAGCGACTTCTCGGTCGAGTGGATCAGGCTTTCGGCCTGGTTCTTCGCCTCGACCAGTTCCTTGCGGCCCTTGTCGGCTTCGGCGTTTTCCTCGGCGTCGCGCACCATCTTCTCGATCTCTTCGTCGGACAGACCGCCCGACGCCTGGATCGTGATGTTCTGCTCTTTGCCGGTGCCCTTGTCCTTGGCGCTGACCGACACGATGCCGTTGGCGTCGATGTCGAACGTCACCTCGATCTGGGGCAGGCCGCGCGGAGCGGGCGGGATGTCTTCCAGGTTGAACTGGCCGAGCATCTTGTTGTCGGACGCCATTTCACGCTCGCCCTGGAAGACCCGGATCGTGACCGCGTTCTGGTTGTCCTCGGCGGTCGAGAAGATCTGGCTTTTCTTCGTCGGGATCGTGGTGTTGCGGTCGATGAGGCGGGTGAACACGCCACCCAGCGTCTCGATCCCCAGGCTCAGCGGGGTCACGTCGAGCAGAACCACGTCCTTCACGTCGCCCTGCAGAACGCCGGCCTGGATGGCCGCGCCCAGCGCCACGACTTCGTCGGGGTTCACACCCTTGTGCGGCTCCTTGCCGAAGAACTTGGTCACTTCTTCCACGACGCGGGGCATCCGGGTCATGCCGCCAACCATCACGACCTCGTCGATGTCGCCGACCGACAGGCCCGCATCCTTCAGCGCGGCCTTGCAGGGCGCGATGGATGCCTTGATCAGATCACCCACCAGCGATTCCAGCTTGGCGCGGGTCAGCTTCATGACCATGTGCAGCGGCTGGCCGTTGCTGCCCATCGAAATGAACGGCTGGTTGATCTCGGTCTGGGACGACGACGACAGCTCGATCTTGGCCTTCTCGGCGGCTTCCTTCAGACGCTGAAGCGCCATCTTGTCCTTGGTCAGGTCGGCGCCGTGCTCTTTCTTGAACTCGTCGGCCAGGTAGTTGACGATCCGCATGTCGAAGTCTTCGCCACCCAGGAAGGTGTCGCCGTTGGTCGACTTCACCTCGAACAGGCCGTCGTCGATTTCCAGGATCGTGATGTCGAAGGTACCGCCACCAAGGTCATAGACGGCGATCGTCTTCGTCTCTTTCTTGTCCAGGCCATAGGCCAGCGCGGCCGCGGTCGGCTCGTTGATGATGCGCAGAACTTCCAGGCCCGCGATCTTGCCCGCGTCCTTGGTGGCCTGACGCTGGGCGTCGTTGAAATAGGCGGGAACGGTGATGACGGCCTGCGTCACCTCTTCGCCGAGATACGATTCGGCGGTTTCCTTCATCTTCTGCAGAATGAAGGCCGAGATCTGGCTGGGAGAATACTTCTCGCCGCGGGCTTCGACCCACGCATCGCCATTCGGGCCTTCGACCACGGTGTAGGACAGATTCTTCTTGTCCTTCGCCAGGTCCGCATCGTCGGCGCGGCGGCCGATCAGGCGCTTGACCGCGAAGATCGTGTTGTCGGCATTGGTGACCGCCTGGCGCTTGGCGGATTGGCCGACCAGCCGCTCTTCTTCGGTGAAGGCGACGATCGACGGGGTGGTGCGGGCGCCCTCGGCGTTTTCGATGACGCGGGGCTGGCTGCCGTCCATGATGGCGACGCAGCTGTTGGTGGTTCCAAGGTCGATACCGATGACTTTGGCCATGATGTTAAATCCTTCCGTTCAGGCGATATATGTGCGGTCAGGCCCGGTGCGGCACCTGACCGGCGATCCCAATCCCCGGGTTTAGCGCCGTGGGGCGGCGTTGATCGGGTATATAGGAATGGGGTTTGGGGCCTGCAAGCGATGGATGGGAACGATATGCCGGTCTTTTGGGCAAAATTTCGCAGGTGTTGCCGCGATGATTGATCTGGGGGGCATCAAGGTTCATCCAAGCCATCTTGCGCGCGACGCGCAGGCGGCGCTGCTCGACGACCTGCGCGACGTCATCCGGGCCGCGCCCCTGTTCCAGCCCGAAACGCAGCGGGGCGCGAAGATGAGCGTGCGAATGACGTCTGCTGGGGATCTGGGTTGGATCAGCGACCGGCGCGGCTATCGCTACGAGCCGCGGCATCCGGCGGGCGGGGACTGGCCGACGATCCCGGCGGCCTTGCTAGATATCTGGCGGGACGTGTCGGGAAGCGATGTCCAGCCCGACACCTGCCTTGTGAATTTCTACGGCGAGGGCGCGCGGATGGGGATGCACCAGGACCGCGACGAGGCGTCGCTGGAGCACCCGGTGGTGTCGCTGTCGCTGGGCGACCAGGCGCTGTTTCGCGTGGGCGGCACCGCGCGCGGCGGCAAGACGCAATCGCTGTGGCTGAGTTCGGGCGACGTGGCCGTGATGGGCGGGGCGGCGCGACTGGTCTATCACGGGATCGACCGGATCCGCTTCGGGTCGAGCGATCTCTTGCCGCAGGGCGGCCGGATCAACGTGACGCTCAGGGTGGCGGGACGCTAGCGCCGTGCATCCCAGCTGAGAGACGCGTGGCGGCGCGTGTAGAACTCGCCCATCAGACCGATCAGCAGCAGGATGAACGACCATTTCAGCGCGAATTCCCAGCTTGAATAATGCGGGAAGTAATTCACGAACGCGAAGCCGCGCGACTGGTCGATGGTGTGGAACAGCGGGTTCCAGCTGAACCAGGCCAGCATGTAGCCCGGAAGCTGGTTGGCCACGAACATCTTGCCCGACGCGATCATGTTGGCGCGGGTATAGATCATCGCCAGCGTGCTGGTGAATTGCGGAAACCACGGCTTCAGCGCCAGGAAGCAGATGCCGACCGCCACCCCGTAGAACCAGGTCAGGATCACCATCACCAGGGCGCCCGGCCAGTAGTGGATCGCGATCGGGCCCCAGATGACGTGATAGACATAGGTGACGACCAGCATCGACAGGATCTGGACGTAGAGCGTGCTGAGCGCCGATGCCGCGATGGCGATGGCCGTGGTCATCGGGCGGTGCTTCATCATGGCCGAGGACGGCCCTTCCGAGCCCAGCACCGCGGTGACCGTGCGGGTGTTGACCATGTAAAGGAAGATGCCGGTCATGATATACAGCAGGAAATCGCCCCGGATGGCCGAGCCGCGCAGACCGAGCACGGAAAACATCAGGTAGAACGCCATCACGAAAATGACCGTCTGCACGATGTTCATGGTGATCGCCATGAAGGCATTGGCGTGGGTCTTGCGCACGGCGCGGACCGTGTTGTGATAGATCAGCTCGGCCACGGTGGCGGCGGACTTGATCCCGGTATCGTTCGCCGATTGCTGAAACATCCTGTCCGCCTTGCCGGATTTGTTTCCGTTCCGCCGTGCTGCGACGGTCCTTACACAGAAATCTTGTTGTTTTCTTGACGGTCGACCATAAGCGGCTTGATAACGGCGATCAACGTCCGCGCAAGTGGCTGGGTTCGGGGAGCGGCATGGATCACGACAAGTTGGTTCGGGTGATGCGAAAGCTGGCGCTTCAGGCCGGCGACGCCATCCTCGAGATCTACGGACAGGACGATTTCGCAGTTCACACCAAGGCGGACGACAGCCCTGTGACCGCGGCAGACCAGGCGGCCGACGACCTGATCTCGGCCGGACTGCGCGCGGCGTTCCCGGACATGGCGCTCGTGACCGAAGAGCAGTCGGCGTCGCACGAGCAGGATGCGGGCCGCTTCCTGATCGTGGATCCGCTGGATGGCACCAAGGAATTCGTCAAGCGTCGCGGCGACTTCACCGTCAACATTGCCTACGTGGAAGACGGCGCCCCCATTCGCGGGATCGTTTACGCGCCTGCGAAGGGTCGGCTGTTCTACACCCGCGCCGACGGCACGTCCGTCGAGGAAAGCGGCGCCTTCGACAAGGACCGCATCGGCGAGACGACCGCGCTTCGCGTCGCGACCCCCGACGCACATGCCCTGCGGGTCGTCGCGTCGAAATCCCACCGCGACCAGGCGACCGACGACTACATCGCGAACTACGCGGTCGCAGACACCAAGAGCGCGGGCTCGTCGCTGAAATTCTGCCTGGTCGCCACGGGCGAGGCCGATCTTTATCCGCGACTGGGCCGCACGATGGAATGGGATACCGCCGCCGGTCACGCGGTCTTGGCGGGCGCGGGCGGTCGCGTCGTGCGCTTCGACGACCACGCGGATCTGACCTATGGCAAGCCCGGCTTCGAGAACCCGTTCTTCATCGCCTACGCGCCCGGCTTCGATTTGCAGGAACCCTCGGCCCCCCGGTTCGATTGATACACAACCCAGCCCCGCGTATTCGTGGAGCGCGTCAAGAAAAACAAGGAACAGGATATGGTCAAACCCGTCACAAAGGCCGTTTTTCCGGTCGCAGGACTGGGAACGCGTTTTCTTCCCGCGACCAAGTCGATCCCGAAAGAGATCATGACGCTCGTCGACCGGCCGTTGATTCAATACGCCATCGACGAGGCCCGCGCCGCGGGCATCACGGATTTCATCTTCGTCACCTCGCGCGGGAAATCCGCGCTCGAGGATTACTTTGACCTCGCGCCCGAGCTGGAAAACGCGCTGGAAGAAAAGGGCAAGCACGAGCTGCAGAAGGTCCTGGAAAGCACCAACATGCCGTCCGGTGCGATTTCGTACGTGCGCCAGCAACAGGCCATGGGTCTTGGACATGCCGTCTGGTGCGCCCGCCGCCTGATCGGCGACGAGCCCTTCGCCGTGCTGCTGCCCGACGACGTGCTGGCCGCGGACGAGCCTGTCCTGGCCCAGATGATCGAGGCGCATAACGAGATCGGCGGCTGCATGATCGCCGCGATGGAGGTCGAGCCGGACGAGGCCAGCGCCTACGGCATCCTCGACATCGACGGGCGCGACGGGGACGTGGTGCACGTGAAGGGCATGGTGGAAAAGCCCAAGCCCGGCACCCAGCCGTCCAACATGGCCGTCATCGGACGCTACATCCTGACGCCCGCGGTGCTGGACGAATTGCACCAGACCGATCGCGGTGCGGGCGGCGAGATCCAGCTGACCGATGCGATCGCCGCTCAGATCGGCAAGGATCCGGGCGTCTCGGGCCTGATCTTCGACGGCGAGCGCTACGATTGCGGCAACAAGGGCGGCTTCCTGCAGGCGACCGTCGCCTTCGGCATGGCGCGTGACGACCTTGGACCCGAATTCCGCGAATTCCTGCGCGGACTGGACCTGGGCAAGTGACGGCCGGATGACCACCATCCTGGTGACGGGGGGCGCGGGCTATATCGGCTCGCATGCCTGCAAGATCCTGGCGCGGGCAGGTTACACGCCCGTCGCCGTGGACGACCTGTCGCTGGGATGGCGCGATGCCGTGCAGTTCGGTCCGTTCGAGCAGGCGGATCTGCTGAACCGCAACCTGCTGGACCGCATCTTCGCCAAGCACAAGCCCGCCGCCGTGATGCATTTCGCGGCGCTGTCGGACGTGGGCGAGTCCATGCGCGACCCCGGCCGATACTGGCGCGTGAATGTAGGCGGATCGCTCAACCTGATCGAGGCCGCGGTGGCCGCGGATTGCAAGCGCTTCGTCTTCTCGTCGACCTGCGCGACCTACGGCGAGCAGGACGGGGTGATGCTGGACGAGAACAGCGAACAGCACCCGATCAACGCCTACGGCGCATCGAAACGCGCGGTCGAGGCGATGCTGGAAAATTTCGGCACCGTGCATGGCCTGAAATCGGTGATCTTTCGCTATTTCAACGTCGCTGGCGCATCGCCCGATGGCGATATCGGCGAGCATCACCGCCCCGAGACGCACCTGATCCCGTTGATGCTGGACGCGATCGACGGCAAGCGCCCCGCGCTGACCATTTTCGGCGACGATTACGACACGCCAGACGGCACCTGCATCCGCGACTACGTGCACGTCATGGACCTGGTCGAGGCGCATGTCCGCGGGCTGAAATGGCTTCAGGACGGCAAGGACAGCCGGGTCTTCAACCTGGGCACCGGCAAGGGCTTTTCGGTCAAGCAGGTGGTCGAATACTCGGCCATCGTCACCAACCGGCACGTGCCCATCAACAAGGGGCCGCGCCGACCGGGCGATGCCACGGCGTTGATCTCCGGCAGCACTCGCGCCGAGATCGAGCTGGGCTGGCGGCCCGTCAACTCGACGCTCGAGACGATGATCAAGGACGCCTGGCGCTGGCACCAGACCGGCCAGTACACCCAGTGATCGCCCGGCGGGACGCGGGCGCGCGCCCCGCGACGCCCCAGGACCGGTCTGCCCGCGCGCTGTGGCAAGCCTATCGCTGGCGTTGGGGACGGCGTCGCCTGCTGGCCCGCGCGCTGGCAAAGCGGCGGCAATTGCGCGTCGTGGCCGATCGCACAAGCTCCATCGCCCCCGGCGCCGTGCTGGCCTTCCTGTGCCTGCGCAACGAAGCGCAGCGTCTGCCCTATCTTCTGCAGCACTATCGCGGACTTGGCGTCGATCATTTCCTGGTGGTCGATAACGGCAGCGACGACGGCTCGGACGCGCTTTTGTCGGGTGAGCCGGACATATCGCTTTGGCGCACCGATGCCAGCTATCGCCTGGCGCGCTTCGGGCTGGACTGGGTGACGTGGCTGCAGATCAGGCACGGCCACGGGCATTGGTGCCTGACCGTCGATGCCGACGAATTGCTGGTCTATCCCTTTTGGCAGACCCGCCCGCTGCCTGCGCTTTGCCACGAGCTGGCGCGGCGCGGGCGGTCCAGCATGGCGGCGCTGATGCTCGATCTCTATCCCAAGGGCCGCGTCGGGGATACGCCCTACCGCGCGGGGGACGACCCATTGGACAGGATCGACTGGTTCGACGCGGGCAATTACACGATCCGCCGCCAGCCGGGACAGGACAGCCTGTGGGTGCAGGGCGGTCCGCGCGCGCGGTGTTTCTTCGCCGACGCGCCACGGCGGGCGCCGACCTTGAACAAGCTGCCGCTGGTGTTCTGGAACCGCCGCCACGTCTATCTGAATTCGACCCACGCCGCGCTGCCGCCGCGGCTGAACCGGGCCTATGACGACGACGGGGGCGAGCAGCTTTCGGGCGCGCTGCTGCACACCAAGTTCCTTGACCAGATCGTCACCCGCTCGGGCGAAGAGCGTCTGCGCGGCGAGCATTTCGCCAACTCCGCGCTTTACGACCGCTACTACGAGGCGCTGACCGAAAACCCGACGCTCTGGACGCCGCAGTCGACCCGGTATCGGGGCTGGCGTCACCTGGAAGCGCTGGGACTGATGTCGCGCGGGGGGTGGATATGAACAATGCCATTAGATTTTTGCCCATTGTTTCGCTAGAAGCGAAGTTGGTTAACCCGGCGTTCAGAGCGGGACACTATTCGGTAGCGGCACGACCGGCCACTGCCGGATCGAGTTGAGGAGCCGTGCGTGAGCATCTTGAGGGCCTATCGGCGTGGTGCGAGGCGTCGCCGACTGTATCTTCGCGCGATCCGCAAGCGGCGCGACCTGACCGCCGTGCAGAACCGCACCAGGCAGATCCGGCCGAACGATATCCTGCTCATCTGCACCCTGCGCAACGAGCTGAAGCGCCTGCCGTTCTTCCTGGACTACTACCGCGATCTGGGCATCGGCCACTTCCTGATCGTCGACAACGGATCGACCGACGGATCGCGCGAATACCTGGCCCAGCAGGGCGACGTGTCGCTCTGGACCACGTCCGAAAGCTACGCGAAGTCCCGGTTCGGCGTCGATTGGGTCAACTGGCTGGCGCGCCGCTACGGGCTGGGCAAGTGGATCCTGTGCGTCGACGTGGACGAATTCTTCATCTACCCGTTCTGCGATACCCGTCCGATCCGCGCGCTGACAGACTGGCTGGACGCGTCCGAAATCCGGTCCTTCGGCACGCTGATGCTGGACATGTATCCCAAGGGGGCGGCATCCGATGTCAGCTACACCCCCGGCCAGGACCCGGTCGAGATCTGTTCGTGGTTCGACGCGGGCAATTACACCATCTCGCGCAACTGGGAATACGCGTCGCTCTGGGTGCAGGGCGGGCCGCGCGCGCGCAAGTTCTTCGCCGACAAACCCTACGAGGCGCCCGCGCTCAACAAGATCCCGCTGGTCAAATGGGGCCGCGGCAACGTCTTCGTCAGCTCGACCCATACCCTGCTGCCGCGCGGGCTGAACCTGGTCTTCGATGACCAAGGTGGCGAAAAGGCCTGCGGCTGCCTGCTGCACGTGAAGTTCCTGGATGCTTTCCTGAACCGCTCGGAAGACGAGATGCACCGCGCCGAGCATTACAAGGCGGGGCGCGAATACCGCACCTACGCGGAAAAACTGCGCGAAGATCCCGAACTCTGGTGCAAATGGTCCGAGCAATACATCAACTGGCGCCAACTCGAGATCCTGGGATTGATGTCGAAAGGCAACTGGGCGTGACTGTCGGCTTCATCATGCTGTGCCACGACGCGTTGGAGCGCGCCGCGCAGATCGCCCGCCATTGGGCCGAGCGCGATTGCCCCATGGTGATCCACGTGGACAGCCGGGTGTCGGCGGCGCGATTCCGCAAGTTCCGGGACGCGGTGAAGGATCTCGACAATGTCGCCTTCTCGCCGCGCGTGAAGTGCGAATGGGGGGGCTGGTCGCTGGTCAGCGCGACGTTGAAGGCGTCCGAGATCATGCTGCGCGAATTCCCGCAGGCCCATCACATCTACCTCGCGTCCGGGACGTGCCTGCCCCTGCGCTCGGTGTCCGAGCTGAAGACCTATCTGGCCGAGCGCGCCGATACCAGCTTCATCGAAAGCGTCACGACCGCCGATGTTCCCTGGACCAAGGGTGGTCTGGACAGCGAGCGCTTCACCCTGCGCTTCCCGTTCTCGTGGAAAAAGCAGCGGTTCCTGTTCGACGCCTACGTGCAGCTGCAGCGGCGGCTGAAATTCAAGCGGCGCATCCCCTACGGCATCCGGCCGCATATGGGATCGCAATGGTGGTGCCTGACGCGCCGGTCGCTGAAGGCGATCCTGGAGGACCCGCGCCGCCGCGAGTTCGAGCGGTATTTCCAGCGCGTCTGGATCCCCGACGAATCCTATTTCCAGACCCTGGTCAGGCTGCATCCGGGCCGGGTCGAGTCCCGATCGCTCACGCTGTCGAAGTTCGATTTCCAGGGCAAGCCGCACATCTTCTACGACGATCACCTGCAATTGCTCCGGCGGTCGGACTGCTTCGTCGCGCGCAAGATCTGGCCGCAGGCCGATCGGCTTTACACCCATTTCCTCAGCGGCGACGACAACTCGACCAACCTGGCCGAGCCGAACCCCGGCAAGATCGACCGCATCTTCGCCAAGGCGATCGAGCGGCGCACGCGCGGGCGGGCGGGGCTTTACATGGTCAGCCGCTTTCCGCGGGCGGAGTATGACAACGGCCGCACCTGCGCGCGCTACTCGATCTTCGAAGGTTTCGGGGACCTCTTCCACGACTTCCCGAACTGGCTGCACCGCGCCACGGGCGTGCGCGCGCACGGGCATCTCTTCGGCCCGGACCGGGCCGAGTTCGCCGACGGTCAGCGGGTCTATTCCGGTGCGCTGTCGGACAACCCGCGCCTGCGCGACTACAATTGCAACGCGTTCCTGACCAACCTTCTGTGGAACACCCGAGGCGAGCGTCAGGCGTTCCTGTTCGGCCCACGCGATACACAGGACATCGCCGGGTTCTTCGCCTTCGATCCCAATGCCGAGATCAAGGTCGTCACCGGGGCCTGGGCGGTGCCGCTGTTCCAGTCCGACGCCCCTTTCAGCGAAATCCGACGCGAGGCCGCGCGACTTCAGAAGATCGAAAGCGCGCATCTGAACCTGTTGCGCGGCCCGCATGTGAAGGCGCGCGTCAGCATCTGGTCGATGGCCGATTTCGTGGAAGCCCCGCTCGAGCCGTTGCAGGGCCTTGTCGAGGACACCGGCACGTGGAACGCGCGCAAGCTGACCGAAGCGCCGCGGATGAAAGAGCTCACGGGCTTCGGACAATTCCTGCAAAACCTGAAGAACGAGGGCATGAACCCCTACATGATGGGCGATTTTCCTTCCGGCGACGGGCCGGATGTGGAAAAACCCGACATTCGGAAACCCTATATCGTGAGATGACGCCATGGCGCCGCGTTTCGACAGCTTCATCCTTCTGGCCGAAATGCGCACGGGCTCGAACTTCCTGGAAGAGAACTTGAACCAGATCCCCGGCCTGCGCTGCTGGGGCGAGGCGTTCAACCCGCATTTCATCGGCCACGCGGGCAAGACCGAGATGGCGGGCGTCACGATGGCCGAGCGCGAGGCGGACCCGGCCGCACTTCTGGCGGCGATGCGGGCGCAGACCGACGGGCTGGCGGGCTTCCGCTTCTTCCACGACCACGATCCGCGCGTGCTGGAGCTGGCGCTGAAGGACCGCAAATGCGCCAAGATCGTGCTGAACCGCAATCCGCTGGAAAGTTTCGTGAGCCTGCAGATCGCGCGCCAGACGAACCAATGGCGCCTGAGCGACATGAAGAACGCCAAGCACGCTGCCATCACTTTCGACGCGGACGCGTTCCGCACGCATCTGGACGAAGTCCGGGGCTTCCAGCTGCAGCTGATGCACGCGCTGCAGACCAGCGGGCAGACGGCGTTCCATATCGGCTACGAGGACGTGGGCGACATCGACGTCCTGAACGGCCTGGCGCGGTGGCTGGGGATCGACGGCCGGATCGAGGCGCTGTCGGAAAAGACGAAAGTGCAGAACCCCGCGCCGCTCAGCGAGAAGGTCATTAATTACGACGAGATGGTCGCCGCGCTGGGCGATATCGACCATTTCGCACTGGGCCGCACGCCGAATTTCGAGCCGCGGCGGGGTCCGAACATCCCGACATACCTGGTGGCGGCCAAGGCGCCCTTGCTGTTCATGCCGCTGAAGGGCGGGCCGACCGATGCCGTCGCGGCGTGGCTGGCGGCTTTGGACGGGGCAGATGCCGAGGCCTTGGGCCGGGGCATGACCCAGAAGGATCTGCGCAAGTGGAAGCGCACGCATCCGGGCCACCGCAGCTTCACCGTGCTGCGGCACCCGGTGGCGCGGGCCCACGCGGTGTTTTGCCGACACATCCTTGTCCCGGGCCCCGACTGCCTGGACGATATCCGCGAGATGCTGCGCACCCATTACAAGCTGCCGATCCCGGCCGAACGGATCCCCGAAGACTGGGGTGCGGACGCCCATCGCGCCGCGTTCCTGGCCTATCTCGACTTCGTGAAGGGCAATCTTGGCGGCCAGACCAGCCTGCGCGTCGCGCCCGCCTGGGCCACGCAAGCCACGCTGGTGCAGGGCATGGGGCAGTTTATCCTGCCCGATCGGCTGCTGCGCGAGGACGAGCTGCCGTCGGCCTTGCCCGCCCTTGCCGAGCTGGTCGGAGTCGAGCCGCCGGACTACATCCCGTCCGAACAGGGCACGCCACTTCCCTTGGGTGCCATCCTGAACGACGCGGTCACGCAGGCGGTCCGCGACGTCTATAAGCGCGATTACATGATGTTCGGTTTCGAAGACCCGGCCTAGGCGGCGTTGGTGATCGAGCGGTCGGTCAGCACCGCGTGCAGCGTCTGCGGCTGATCGTTGGCGCGCAGCTTGGCGCAGAGGTCGGGATCGCGCAGCGTGCGCGACACGGCGGCCAGCGCCTTCAAATGGTCGACACCCGCGTCGGACGCGGCCAGCAGGCAGAAGATCAGATCCACCGGCTGGCGATCGACCGAGCCGAAGTCGATCGGACGCTCGAGCTTCAGGAACAGCCCGCGCACGCGCTTCACCTCGTCCAGCCGGGCATGCGGCAGCGCGACCCCATGGCCCACGCCGGTCGGTCCCAGCTTTTCCCGCTCCATCAGCGCGTCGCTGACCCGCTCGGCGTCCAGCTTGTAGACGTCGTGGGCGAACTCACCCAGGGTGTTGAATAGACGCTTCTTGCTACTGATAGCAGGCGTCACCCGGATGGAATCGAGCGTGAGCAGTTCCGAAATGATCATGAAAGCCTGTCTTAGCTGGCCTGACCTGGATCAGGGCGCTGTGTTGGGGTCGATCCACCCGATGTTGCCATCTTCGCGGCGATAGACCACGTTCACACCGTTTGCCTGCTTCTCGTTCCGGAAAACAAGAACCGGGACCCCGGCCAATTCCATTTGCATCACCGCTTCACCGACCGTCAGCGACGGAACGCTGGTTTCCATCTCGGCCACGATCATCGGCGTCAGGGTGTCGGGCTCGTTGTCCTCATCCTCCCCGCTCGCGGCGAGGATATACGAGGACGCACCGGAAAGTTCAACGGGTTGCGCGCGATCCTGGTGATGGTTCTTCAGCCGCCGCTTGTATCGGCGCAACTGCTTTTCCATCTTTGCGTTCGCCGCGTCGAAAGCCCCATAGATTTCAACGGCTTTACCCTTGGCCGACACGCTGAGGCCGGTGGACAGGTGGACCACGGCTTCGCAGGCGTATTCATGCGCATCCTTGGAAAAGACGACCAGCGCATCGGTGGGACGACCGGGATACTTCGAGATCACTTCGTCGATCTCGGACTTGCAGTGGGACTGCAGCGCTTCGCCGATGTCGATTTGCTTGCCGCTGATCTGGTAACGCATGGTGGCTCCTTTCGTGTTGGGCCGGGGTGGCGGGACCGGGGGCCGGTCCGGTGATGAAAACGGGCCGACCCATCGCGCGGATGCCAATTCGCGCTGCGGTCAAAATACTGATAATGCAGGAAATTCTGCGAAGATTGCCAATATTTGGTCCTGTCTTCATCGACCCCATTTGGCGCCGGAATGACCCCTGGTGTCAAGTGAGTCCGGCAAATTGCGGGCGTCCGGCGGCCGCGGGATCAGCGCAGCCGGAAGCCCTGTCCCAGATAGACCCGCTGCACGTTTTCGTCCTGCACCACCTCGTCGGCCGTGCCGCTCATCAGGACCGTGCCGTCATGCAGGATATAGGCGCGGTCCACGATGGACAGGGTTTCGCGGACGTTGTGATCGGTGATCAGGACGCCGATGCCGCGCTCGGTCAGGCTGGCCACCAGCGTGCGGATATCCCCCACGGCGATGGGATCGACCCCGGCGAAGGGTTCGTCCAGCAGCAGGTATTTCGGCTCGGTGGCCAGGCAGCGGGCGATTTCGACGCGCCGCCGCTCGCCGCCGGACAGCGCGACCGAGGGCGTGTGGCGAAGATGCTCGATGGAAAACTCGGCCAGCAGCTGTTCCAGCTTCTGTTCCCGCTTGCGGCGATCCTTTTCGGTCAGCTCCAGGATCGACAGGATGTTGTCCTCGACCGACAGGCCGCGGAAGATCGACATTTCCTGCGGCAGGTAGCCGATCCCCATACGCGCGCGGCGATACATGGGCAGCGACGTGATCTCGCGCCCGTCGATGTTGACGTGCCCGCCTTCCGGCACCACGAGACCCGCGATCGCGTAAAAGCAGGTCGTCTTGCCCGAGCCGTTCGGCCCCAGCAAGGCCACCACTTCACCGCGCCGAAGGCGCAGGCTCACGTCGCGGATGACGGGGCGCTTCTTGTAGCTCTTGCGCAGGTTCGACACGACCAGCCCGCCATCGCCGTCGGTCACGCTGAGCGTTTGCGCGTCCATCTAGCGCGTGCCGGTCTGGAATATGGTGCGGACCCGGCCCTGCAAGGTGCCGGTGCCCGATTTCAGGTCGATGGTCAGCTGGTTCGACGACAAGGCGTTGGGCCCCTGGGTCAACACCACGTCACCGGTCATCACCACGCTGCCCGCGTCGATGTTGTAGATCGCGTCGCGGCTTTCGGCGGCCTCGGCCCCGTTCACCAGCGTCACGCCGCCCGAGGCGCGCAGCTCTTCGATATCGCCCGAGCCGCCTTCGCCGCTGCCGTAGATCACTTCCAGCCGATCGGCCGACAATTTCATTTCGCCCTGGGTCACCAGCACGTTGCCCAGGAACACGGCCGATCCGTCGGTCTGGCTGACCTGAAGTTCGTCGGACGCGACCTCGACCGGAAGCGAAGTGTCCTGCGCCAGGCCGCCGAACTGGATCGACGTGTCCTGGGACAGCGCCGGTCCTTGCATCAGCAGGACAAACAGCGTCGCGGCGCTTGCGGACTTCATCATGGCTCTCAATTTCCGTCCCCACTCTTGGGATCGTATACCAGTTTCACACCACCTGTGAAATTCAGAACGTAGTCGTCGCCGCTGCGCTGGACAGTCAATTGTCCGGCTTCCAGCGTGCCGGGTGGTCCCATTCCTTCCACCGCGCCGCGCGATGTGAGGGTCGCGGCGCTGCGGTCGATGTCGAACGCCGACCCCTGCAGACGGTATCCGGCCGTGCTGATCAGCGACACACCGCCCTGAAGCCGGGCGGTTCCGTCGCCGGTGTCCAAGCTGCCGGTTTGTGACGACAGGTTCAGCCGGGACCCACCGGGATATTCAACGACGGCGATCAGGTCCGCCGCGACCGCATCGGCGCCGTCCTGGCCGGGGATCACGTCGCTGGCCGCGATGGTCAACGCGCTGCCATCGTCGGTGACGGTGGTGAAATTCGGGCCTTCGACGCGCGGATCGGCGGCGATGCGATCCAGCTCGACCGTCGAAAACGGCACGGACTGGCCCGATCCGCGGCGGTCGGCGGCCAGGAAGACCGTCGACAGGATCGCCAGCGCGATCAGCGGAAGCACGACCTTCAGAAGGGCGACGCGACGCGAGTGTCGGTTGTCATAGACAGCCATGGCGGCCCTTGGGCTGACGGCGTTTCATGTCCGAAGACATAGCGCGTCGGCCCCCCGATTTTAAGGGTGGGTCCGTCAGTGCGAGAAGATGTCGATTTCCGGCCAACCCTGCAGATCCAGAAGGGCGCGGGTCGGCAGGAAGTCGAAACAGGCCTGGGCCAGGTCGGTCCGGCCTTCGCGCGCCAGCCGTTCGTCCAGCTTTTCGCGCAGCTTGTGCAGGTACAGCACGTCCGACGCGGCATAGGCGATCTGCGGGTCGGTCAGCTGCTCGGCACCCCAGTCGCTTTGCTGCTGGAACTTCGAGACATCCACGTCGACCAGTTCCTGCAGCAACTGCTTCAGCCCGTGCCGGTCGGTATAAGTGCGGGTCATCTTGCTGGCGATCTTGGTGCAATAGACGGGTGCGGCCAGCGCGCCGAACGCGTGGTACATCGCGGCGATGTCGAAGCGGCCGAAGTGAAAGAGCTTCAGCACGCTCTTATCCGTCAGAAGCCGTTCCAGGTTGGGCGCGTTGGTCTGGCCCTTGGCCACCTGCACCAAGTGCGCATTGCCGTCACCGTCCGAGAGCTGGACCACGCACAACCGGTCGCGATGCGGGTTCAGGCCCATCGTCTCGCAGTCGATTGCCACGACGGGGCCAAGCTTCAGCCCGTCGGGCAGGTCGTTCTGGTAAAGGTGGTTGGCCATGGGGCGTCCTTGCGGCAAAGGGCTCGGACGCACCTGTTAGCGCGCCATCGGCTGGGGGGCAATCAGTGGTTGCGCAGCGCGTCGATCAGCTCGTCCTTGGTCATGTCCGAGCGGCCTTCGATGCCGATTTCCTGCGCACGCTCGTAGAGCTCGTCCTTGGTCCAGTCCTCGTAAGGGGGCGCGCTGCCGCCCTTTTCGCCGGGGTTCATATCGTCGCTGGCCTGCGCGTTCGCGATCCGCGCCGCTTTTTCCTTCGACGCGCCATCCTCGCGCAGCGACTGGTACACTTCGTCGTTCTTGATCGACGGTCCGTGGTCCTTGGTCATCGTCATCCTCGCGCTAGTTCGCATCGAAACGATTGCAGCCGTCGGCGGTTCCGTGCGGCTATGGAGACTGGAAACCCATGGGCGAAGCCGAAGAGCAGTTCGAACGCGACAACGACACCGCGAAAGCGCAGACCGACCGGCAGGAAGAGAAGTCGATCAGCAACGCCACGCGGCTGACCGCCCCGCTGATCTACGAAGTCGTGCGCCGCGACGGCGCCGAGGAAATGACCCGGCCGAAATCGTCGCTGGTCTATTCCGGGCTTGCGGCGGGCATCCTGATCTCGTTCTCGATCATCACCGAAGGCGTGCTTCGCGCGCATCTGCCCGCCGGTGCCCAATGGGTGCCGTTGGTCGAAAGCTTCGGCTACACCACTGGCTTCCTGCTGGTGATCTTGGGCCGGATGCAGCTGTTCACCGAAAACACGATTACCACCGTGCTGCCGCTGATGGCCAAGCCCTGCAAGGAATATGTCTGGCTGACGGTGCGATTGTGGCTGATCGTGCTGGCCGCCAACGTGGTGGGTGCGTTCATCGCGGCGGCGTTCATCGGCTATTCCGGCGCGTTCAGCGAAGAGGTGCTGACCGCGATCCACGAGATCAGCGAACACGCGACCACGATGCCGCCCATGGAAGGCTTCGCCAAGGCCGTGCCCGCGGGCGTCCTGATCGCGGCCGTGGTCTGGATGATCCCGACCCAGCCGCACAACCCGTTCTTCATCATCCTGTTCTTCACGTGGCTGATCGCAGCGGGCGGCTTCACGCATATCATCGCGGGCTCGGTCGAGATGGCGTACATGCTGCTGCACCAGGACATGTGGCTAAGCCAGGCTGCGTTCGGCTTCTTCGTGCCGGTCTTTCTGGGCAACGTCTTCGGCGGGACGGCGGTCTTCACCCTGATCACCTGGGGGCAGGTCAAGGAAGAAGTCGAGGAGTGAGCGCACCGCTTCCAATTTGTGACCAAGGTCTGCTGGCCAGCGGCCGCGCAAGGCTCTAACGTCACTCCAAAAGGATATGTCGGGGGTGCAGTCGTGATCGCAATTCGTGTCGTTGCCGTGTTGGGCTTCGCCATCCTTGGCCTTTCCTCCCCCGCCTCCGCCCTGAACGACCTGGTTTTCCGGGTCAGCGGCGACGAGGATCTGACCGACAACCTGCGCAACGCGTCGCTGCTGGTGGCCGCCGAAGCCGAAGACGTGACCGATCCGCAGGAATTGCTGGCCGCGGCGCGGGCGGATTACGGGCGGCTGATCGGCGCGCTTTACAACCAGGGCCATTACGCGGGCGTCATCAACATCCTGGTGGACGGCACCGAGGCGACGCAGATCTCGCCCCTGACCCGGCTCGGCGCCATCGACCGGATCGAGGTCATGGTGGAACCCGGGCCCGCCTATGACTTCTCGCGGGCCGATATCGCGCCGCTTGCCGAAGGGACCGAACTGCCCGAGGGCTTCGCGATCGGCCAGACCGCGCGGTCGCCGGTGGTGGCCGACGCGGCGGCCGCTGCTGTTTCGGGCTGGCGCGATGTCGGCAATGCCAAGGCCGAAATCGGCGATCAGCGCGTCGTCGCCCAGCACGGGCAGAACACGCTTGCCGTCGATATCGACGTGGTGCCCGGCCCGCGCGTCACCTTCGGCGACCTGATCCTGAACGGCGGCGACGCGGTGCGCCCCGAGCGGCTGCGCGCCATTGCGGGCCTGCCCACGGGCGAGGTGTTCAGCCCGGCCGAGTTGCAGCAATCGGCCGACCGTCTGCGCCGCACGCAGGTCTTTTCCAGCGTCGCGCTGATCGAATCCGAAACGCTCGGGCCGAACAACCAGATGGACATCACCGCGCAGTTGGCCACGCAAAGGCCGCGACGGATCGGCTTCGGTGCCGAGCTCAGCTCGGTCGACGGGACGACGCTGTCGGCCTATTGGCTGCACCGCAACCTGCTCGGCGGCGCCGAACGCTTCCGCGTCGATGGCGAGGTGGCAGGCCTGGGCGGCGCCACCGGCGGCATCGACTATTCGCTGAGGGCCCGCTTCCAGCGCCCGGCGACGTTTTCGCCCAACAACACCTTCTTCATAGACACCGAGCTGTCGCACCTGGAAGAGCCGGATTTCACCTCGGACACCGCCGCGCTGGGCTTCGGGATCGAGCGGCGCGTCAACGACCAGATCACCATTTCCTACGGACTGGCCTATCGCTATTCGAACGTGCGCGACGACGCGGGCGAGCGGAATTATTCCCTGCTGACTGCGCCCCTGTCCGCGACATACGACACCCGCGAACAGCCGCTGGACGCCAAGCGGGGCTTCTATGTCGACGTGACCGCGACGCCGTTCCTGGGGCTGAACGAGGAATCCGGCGATGGCGGGCGACTGACATTCGACGCGCGCAGCTATCTGAGCTTCGGGGCCGAGGACCGCTTCACCGTCGCGGCCCGCGTGCAGGGCGGCAGCATCGTCGGCGCCGATCTGCGCGACGTTCCCAACGATTATCGCTTCTATTCCGGCGGGGGCGGCACGGTGCGCGGACAGGAGTACCAGGCGCTGGATATCGAGCTTGACGGCGTCGAATCCGGGGGCGCGTCTTTCCTGGGGCTACAGGCGGAATTGCGGGCGGGCCTGACTGACAGTATCGGCGTCGTGGCCTTTGCCGATTTCGGCATCGTTGGCCGCGATTCCTTTCCCGGCAGCGACAGCGACAGTCACTCGGGCGCGGGGCTGGGCCTGCGCTACCTGACGCCGATCGGCCCCATCCGTCTGGACGTGGCCACGCCGATCAGCGGTCCGGGCAATCCGTCGGGGTACGAGATCTATGTCGGTATCGGGCAAGCGTTTTGACGATGGGCAGGGCTAAGATGACTCCGTGGATCACCCGAATGGCCCTGGTCGGTGCCTTGATGGCCTGGCCGGTGGCCGCGCAGGACGATGCCGACGACGATGGCGGCGGGTTCCTTGAGAGCCTGATCGAAGACCGGCTCTCTGGGCCGGGTTTCGAGGTGCAGGTGCGCGGCTTCGAAGGCGCACTGTCGTCGCGCGCGACGCTGGAACAGCTGATCATCTCGGATGACGACGGCCCGTGGCTGACCGTCAACGACGTGGTGCTGGACTGGAACCGCGCCGCACTGCTGCGCGGGCGCCTGTCGGTCGACGAATTCACCGCCGCCGAGATCCTTTTGCCACGCCTGCCCCAGGGCGACGACAGCGTCGACGTGCCGTCGCCCGAGGCGCAGCCGTTCTCGCTGCCGGACCTGCCGGTGTCGATCCAGATCGGGCGCATCGCCGCCGAGCGCGTGGCGCTTGGCCAACCCGTTCTGGGCCAGGAGGTCGAGCTGACCCTGGAAGGCAGCGCATCGCTTGCCGACGGCGACGGCGAGGTGAATATCGACGCCAGCCGCCTGGATCGCGACACCGGCACCTACCGGGTCGCGGGCAGCTACGAAAGCGGCAGCCGTGCGCTGGCGCTGGATTTGCAGGTGAACGAAGGCGCAAGCGGCATCGTCGGGACGCTGATCGACCTGCCCGGACGCCCCAGCCTTGAGTTGAGCGTGCAGGGCGACGGACCGCTGTCGGCCTTCACCGCCGAGATCGCGCTGGCCACCGCGGGCGAGCCGCGCCTGAGCGGCACGGTCAGCCTGCGCGAAGTGGACGGCGCACAGGGCTTCGCGGTGGATCTGGGCGGCGACATCGCGCCCGTCTTCACGCCGCAATACCGCCCCTTCTTCGGCCCCGATATCCAGTTGATCGCCGAAGGCGCGCGCTCGGATGACGGTGCGATCCGGTTGAGCAGTTTCGATCTGTCGGCCCAGTCCCTGACGCTGCAGGGCCAGGTGTCGATCGGCCCCGACGGGGTGCCGGACCTGATCGACGTGACGGGCCAGATCGCGGGCCAGGGCGGAAGCCCCGTGGTCCTTCCGGTCGGCAGCGACCTGCGCGTGGGCCGGGTCGGCCTGGACGTGCAGTTCGATTCGGCGCAAGGCGACGCGTGGACCGGCGACATCGTGGTCGAGCAGGTCGAACAGCCGGGTCTCGACATCGCGCGCATCGCCTTGGATGGCGGCGGCGTGATCGCGGGGTCGGGCGACACGCTGGCGGTCGAGACGAATTTCGACTTCGCCGCGACCGGGCTGTCCTTCGACGATGGCGGCGTGGCCGAAGCGGTGGGCGACAGCATCGACGGGCGGCTGGAGGTCGATTACGCCGCGGGCCAGGATATCGTGATGGAGGTGCTGCGCCTCGCTGGGGCGGGCTTCCGGCTGACCGGCGATGGCCGCGTCGATCCCGATGGCGAACGCATCCCCGTCAGCCTGCAGGCGCAGCTGGACGCCGACGATCTTGCCGTCTTTTCCTCGCTGGCCGGGCGGTCGCTTGCGGGTGGCGTGTCGGTCGATCTGGGGCTGGACGCGACCGTGCAGGACCAGGCCTTTTCGGTGACGCTGGACGGCAGCGGGCAGGATCTGGCCGTGGGCATCGCCCAGCTCGACCCGCTTCTGGCGGGCGGCACGACGCTGGCACTTGCCGCGCAGCGCGACGCGGAAGGGCTGCGGGTCAGCCGCCTGGCACTGGACAACGACGAGCTTGCCCTGGACGGCACCGCGCGGATCGCGTCGAATGGGGGCGAGGCGACGCTGTCGGCCCGGGTCAACGACCTGTCGCGTGTCGACCCCGAGCTGAGCGGCCCCGCCACCCTGTCGCTGCAGGCCGACAGCCCGCAGGGCGTCGCGTGGTCCGTGGCGCTTGAAGCCGAAGGCGCCGAGGCGGACGTCTCGGTCGATGCCACGGTGTCCGATCTGGGGGCCGACGTGCCGCAGATCGCGGGCGATATCCGTGTGGACGCGCAGGATCTTTCCAATTTCTCCAGTTTCGCCGGGCGCGACCTGGGCGGTGCCGTCAACCTGACGACCCAGGTCGTCGCGCGGGCCGACGCGTCGTCGGTCTTGGCCGACGTGGCCGGGCAGGTGCGCGACGTGGCCGTCGGCATCCCTGAGGTGGATCGTCTTCTGGCGGGTCTCACCGAGCTGTCGACCAACCTGGTGAAGGTGGGCGACAGCATCTCGCTGCCCCGGCTTTCGGTGCAGAACGATCAGCTCTCGGTCGCGGGCAATGCCCGGGTGCAGGCCCAGAACAGCCTCGTGGATCTCGATGTCCGCCTGCCGGACCTGTCGCAGGTCGTGCCGTCCATGCGCGGTCCCGCAACGCTGGTGCTGGACGCGGCCGAAGACGCCGATGGCTGGGAAGTCGATCTGGACGTGGACGGGGCGGGCGCCCGCATCACCGCCGATGGCCGCGTGACCGAACTCGACAACGCATTGGCGCCACTGGGCACCGGCACCGTCACGATCCGGGCCGACGATCTGGGCGCGTTCTCTGAAATCGCGCGGCGCGAGCTGGGCGGCAGCGTCGATCTGAGCGCGGAAGGCCGCGCGCGGTTCGATCTGTCCCTGGCCGAGCTGGACCTGAACGGCCAGACCCGCGATTTGGCCCTCGGCCAGCCCGAGCTGAACCGGCTCTTCGCGGGTCTCACGCAAATCGTGGCGAATGTCGCCAAGGACGGCGACCAGATCAGCGTGCCGCAGCTCAGCCTGCAGAACCCGCAGGTGGATCTGAGCGCCAATGGGCAATACGGGCCCGGCCAGAACGCGATCCAGGCCAACCTGTCCTTCCCCGAGCTGGGCCAGATCGTGCCCGAGATGTCGGGCCCCGGCACCGTCGCGCTGTTCGCCGAGGAAGTGGGTGAGCTGTGGCAGGTGTCGGTCGATGGCGATGGCGCGGGCGTCATGCTGTCGGTCATGGCATCCGTGTCCGATCTTGACGCGACGCCGCTGGTCGATGGCACGATCGAGCTTCAGGCTAGCGACCTGTCGCGCTTCCGCCGCCTTGCGAACCGACCGCTCCGCGGCTCGCTGTCGCTGGATGCCCAGGGCCAGGCGCGGATCGACGGCAGCCGCTTCGACGTGACCGCGGACGTGAACGCGAACGGGCTGGCGGTGGGCATCGCCCAGGTCGACCAGCTGCTGAACGGGACCACCACGCTGGATCTTTCCGCCAGCCGCGACGGGGCGGATGCCCCGATCCGGGTGCGCACGTTCACACTGGATTCGCCCGGTCTGGACGCCACGGCGAACGGAACGCTGCTGGGTGGCAGTTCCAACCTGTCGCTGGATGCGCGACTGGCCAATCTGGGCGCCTTCGTCGAAGGCATCAACGGGCCGGTCACCGTGACCGGCCGGGCCGGTCAGGCGGGGTCCAACTTCACGGTCGACGTCGATGTGACGGGTCCGCAGGGGATCCAGGCCGAGATTTCCGGGCAGGTGGCCGAAAGTTTCGATCGTGCCAATCTGCGGATCGACGGATCGACGCCGCTGCGCCTGGCCAACCCGTTCATCGAGCCGCGCTCGGTCGTGGGCCAGGCCGATTTCAACGTGGCGATCAACGGCCCGCTGCAATTGTCGTCGGTCAGCGGCACGGTCACCGTGCAGAACGGCCGCTTCGTCGAGCCGTCGCTGCCGCTGGTCCTTGAGGACCTGAACGCCACGGCGCGCCTGGACGGCCAGAACCTGCAACTGACGGCCACGGCGCGAAACCAGCAGGGCGGCGAGGTCCGCGTGTCGGGCCCGATCGCCCTGAGCGGCGGTTTCAACGCGGACCTGACGATCGAGCTGAACAACCTGGATCTGGAGGATCCCCGCCTCTACAAGACCCAGCTGGACGGCCGCATCACGGTGAACGGTCCGCTGACCGGCGGCGCGACCGTTAGCGGCCGGATCGACCTGGACGAGACCGAGCTGCGCATCCCCTCGACCGGGTTGGGGGCGACCGGACCGATCCCGGAAGGGCTGGTGCATGTGAACGAACCGGCCGATGTGCGGCGCACCCGCGCGCGTGCGGGATTGATCGAAGAGCCGGGGTCGGGCGGTGGTGGCGGGGGCGGCGCCGCCTATCCGCTGGACCTGTTGATCAGCGCGCCCAACCGGATCTTCGTGCGCGGGCGCGGTCTGGACGCCGAGCTTGGCGGGCGGTTGCAGCTTGGCGGCACGACCGCCAACGTCATCCCGTCGGGTCAGTTCGACCTGATCCGCGGGCGTCTGGATCTGCTGGGCAAGCGATTGGTCCTGACCGACGGGCGGGTCAGCCTGCAGGGCAATTTCTCGCCCTTCATCCGCCTGGTGGCCGAGACCGACGCGGGCGACGTCACGGTGCGGATCGTGATCGAGGGCGACGCGCTCAGCCCCGACATCAACTTCCTGTCCGACCCCGACCTGCCCGAGGACGAGGTTCTGTCGCGGCTGCTGTTCGGACGGTCCATCGACGACATCTCGCCGTTGCAGGCCGCGCAGCTGGCGTCGGCCGTGGCCACCCTTGCCGGGCGGGGAGGCGACGGCGTGATCGCCAACCTGCGCCAGAAGACCGGCCTGGACGACCTGGACGTGACCACCGACGAGGACGGAAATGTGGGCCTGCGGGCCGGAAAATACCTGTCCGAAAACCTCTACACGGACGTGACCGTGGGGGCCGATGGCGAAGCCGAGATCAATCTGAACCTGGACCTGACGAACACGATCACCGTCCGCGGGGGTGCCTCGAATTCAGGTGAGACCACGCTGGGGATCTTCTTCGAGAAAGACTACTGATCGGCAGGTCCCGTTCGGGACACCTTGAATTAGTCAATCAAATTTACTTGGAACGCTCTGCCTCGATCGCAGTTGAGCCCGCAGGGACCGGTAAGGGTTCGACTAAAGTCGAGGTATTGAGATGCTTTATTGGGCGTTGACAACATTCACTGCGGCGCTGGCCGCGGGACTGCTGGGGTTCGGCGGTCTTGCCAGTGCCATGGCTGGGCCCGCTCAGCTCATGTTCTTCCTGCTGTTGCTGCTATCGGGGATCATCGTCGCGATCGATATCTCCAGCGATCGGTAGCCAGACGTTGACCGTTGCGGAAGATGAAAGGGGAGCCTCGATGGCTCCCCTTCGTCGTTCTTGCAGCTGAACTTGCGCGCTGAACGGTCAGGCCTTCAGCGAATCCGTGCTCGAAAAGAACATCGCCTGGCTCACGGCCGAGCGGACCTGTTCTTCCGAATAGGGCTTGGCGATCAGGAACGCGGGCTCGGGCTTGTCCCCGGTCAGAAGGCGTTCGGGAAATGCGGTGATGAAGATCGTCGGGATGTTGCCGAACTGATCCAGCAGATCGTTGACCGCGTCGATGCCGCTGGAATTGTCCGCCAGCTGGATGTCGGCCAGGATCAGGTCCGGCTTGTCCTTCGCGCCAAGCTCGACCGCCGAGGCGCGGGTGCGCGCGATACCGGTGATCTGGTGGCCCATTTCGGAGACGATCGAATGGATATCCATGGCGATGATCGCCTCGTCCTCGATGATCATGATCTTGCCCGACATGGATTTCTCCATCTCGGAAATGGCGATGTCGATCAGGCTCGACGCTTCCGAGGCGTCGACGCCCATGATCTTGCCGATCTCGTCGAAGGCGAAGCCTTCGATGGTCGACAGCAACAGCGCTTCGCGGGTGTTGTTGGTCAGGCCCGCCATGTGATCGAAGGCGGCGCTTTCCATGCGGGTGCGCGGATCTTCGGTATCGGCGGTGGGTGCCCCGGCGGTCGACCAAATCTTGTGAAACGCGTTGAACAGCGCAACCTTCGGGCTGCAGTCGCGTTGGAAGATCGAAGGCTCCTGCAGGATCGCTTCAAGCGTGGCAGCCGCGTAGTTGTCGCCGGTCCGTTGTGATCCGGTCAACGCACGTGCATACCTGCGCAGATATGGCAGTTCGGTGCCGATGGCGT
The DNA here is from genome assembly GCF_016412875.1 of Palleronia pontilimi. Classification (GTDB taxonomy): domain Bacteria; phylum Pseudomonadota; class Alphaproteobacteria; order Rhodobacterales; family Rhodobacteraceae; genus Palleronia; species Palleronia pontilimi. The sequence goes on from NZ_JAEKPD010000001.1 coordinate 497,872, forward strand.
CCGACAGATCAAGTGCCGCGTTCTTCGTAGTCATATTAGATTGTGCCCCTGAATTTGTCAGGAACAACATTCGGGACCGGGCGTTGGTTCCACTTCAAGCTTAACTTTCCTTCGTCCAACAGGCAGCCTTTACATCCATGGCATCGAATGACAAATCGGCCAATCTCATGCGGCAGATAGACGAGAATCTGCGGCGTGTGTATCGGCAGGACGAAGAAGCAGACGTTCCCGACCGCTTCCAGAAACTCTTGCAGCAGTTGAAAGAGCGTGAGGCCAAAGGCGAGGCCGAAGACCGGGAGCAGGATTCTGCAGATGAATGATGCAATTCGTGACCCGCGCGACGAGCTGGTCGAACACCTTGGCGCGCTGCGCGCGTTCGCCATGTCGCTGACACGCAATTCGGCTGCGGCCGACGATCTGGTGCAGGACACCATCGAAAAGGCGTGGAAGAACATGGACAAGTTCCAGCCCGGCACCAACCTGCGGGCGTGGCTCTTCACGATCCAGCGCAACGCGTTCTATTCGATCCGTCGCAAGGCCAAGCGCGAGGTTGCGGACGTGGACGGGGTGATGGCCGCGGGCCTTTCCGAAAAGCCGCACCATGACGGGCGCCTGGCGATGAACGACTTTCGCAAGGCGTTCGAGAAATTGCCCGACGAACAGCGCGAGGCGCTGATGCTGGTCGGTGCCTCGGGGTTTGCTTACGAAGAAGCGGCCCAGATGTGCAACGTGGCCGTCGGCACCATCAAGAGCCGCGCCAATCGCGGCAGACGCAAGCTGGCCGAACTGATGGGAATGGAGCCGGACGAAGATCCGGTCATCCGCGACAATACCAACGATTCGGTGATTACCACTCACACGCGTCAGAGCTAGCGATGCTGCCGGGTGGGCGTGGCATAGACGGTCTTGACAGGCTCGACGTGCGCCTCGTCGCGTTGCTGGGTCTTGCGCTTCTGCCCATCGGTGTGATCGCCATGGTGCAGACCTACCGGGTCATCGACCATTCCGACGAGGTCGCGCGGTCGGCATTGGTCGGGCACACCTTGAACGCAGTGACTCTGGAGCGCGAGACCCTGGTCCAGATGCGGGGCGCGGCACAGATCGCTGCCGATCTGCTGCCGTCGGAGATGGGCGATCTGTCGGCATGCTCGTCCAACATGGAACAATTCACCCGGCGCTTTCCGACCGTGGCCTTCGCGGGATTCATCGACCTCGACGGCATCGTCCGGTGCGGATCGACCGGCGTCGGGCGGGATGTTTCCGACCAGTCCGTGTTCCAGCGCTTCCAGCGCGAGGACTCGGAGTTTTTCGCCAGCACCCATGGCGTGATCTCCAATCAGCCCGTGGTGGTCATCGTGCAGCCCGTACGCCGCGAGGGCGCGTCGATCGGCTTTTTCAGCGTGTCGGTCCCTCAGGCTCCGCTTAGCGTGCAAAGTAACGAGCCGCGCGGAACACAACCGCTTGGAACCCTGACGCTGACCAAGGCGGGCGATATCCTGAGCGTGTCGCTATCGGACGCGATCGATGACCTCGCGCCGCTGGTCCCGCCGTTGGAAACGCTACAGGTCGTGCTGAGCGGCGGCACCTGGGACGTTACGCTCGAAGCGCCGGACGGCAACGATTACATCTACACTGTCGTGCCGATCATCCCCAGCGAGGTCTATGCCATCTCGATCTGGCGGGAAGCTTCGGTATCGACCGGCGGTCTGACGGCGGCCAGCGCGATCCTGTTCCCGCTGCTGATGTGGATGGTCAGCATCGGGGTCGCCTATTTCGCGGTCCATCGCCTTGTCGTGCGTCACATCCGACGCCTGCGCCAGCGCATCCGCGCCTTCACCACCAGCCGCCGCGTCCTGCCCAGCGATGTGAGCGGCGATCTGCCCAGCGAATTGCGCGAAGTGGTCGAGGCATTCGAGCAGCTGACCGAACGGATCGTCCGCGACGAAGCCGACCTGGAAAACAGCCTGCACGAGAAGGACGTGCTTCTGAAGGAAGTGCACCACAGGGTGAAGAACAACCTGCAACTGATCTCGTCGATGATGAACATGCAGATGCGCAAGACCAAGTCGGAAGAGACGCGCGAATTGCTGCATCGGTTGCAGGACAGGATCCTGGGGCTGGCGACGATCCATCGCAATCTGTATCGGTCGAGCGTTCTGTCGCGGGTCGAAACCGACGTGCTGATCCGGGACCTGGTGTCACAGATCGCCCATCCCCGCGAGCTGGCGGAAATCGGCGTGACGCTGAACATCAAGGTGGATCCGGTCGAGCTTTATCCCGACCAGGCGGTGCCGCTGTCGCTGCTGGTGACGGAAGTGCTGACCAATGCGCTGAAATACGTGGGCAAGCCCAATGGCCACGCCGCCACCATCGACTTGACGCTGGCCGAAAACGACGGGCGCGTCACGCTCGAATGCCGCAACACGCGCGGCGCGTCTGTATCGGACAACGCCGCGGGTCTTGCATCGGGGCTTGGGACGCAGCTGATGCAGGCCTTCGTGATGCAGCTCGACGGCCGCATGGAGCAAACGTCCACCGATTCCACCCACGCGATCAGGCTGGAATTCGACACAAGCGAGTTCATCCAGGAATTATGAGAGACACGCGCTCGACATTTCGGCTCTTGCTCACCGCCGAGGAAGCGTATCCCGCGTTCGAGCGCGCGGTGCTCGCGGCGCAGGATCGCATCGTCATGGGCTTCCGCGTCTTCGATCCGGTGACGCGTCTGCGCTCGGACGAGGCGCGCGAGATCGGCGACGACTGGGTGGACCTGCTGGTGCATCTTCTGAAGCGCGGTGTCCGGATCGACCTGACCCTGTCCGATTTCGACGCCATCGGCTCGCCCGAGATGCACGGGCTGACGTGGTCCAGCCTGCGCAAGATGGCCGCGGTGGCCGAGCTGGCGGGCGATGCCGGGCATCGCCTGAGCGCGCGGGCGGCCCTGCATCCGGCGCGCGTGGGCTGGATGACGGGGACGCTGCTCTGGCCCCGCGTGCGCAGCGAACTGCGCGAGATCACCGACGGGCTGAACGCGCTGGACCCCGAGATGCGCCGCCAGCGGATGCGCGATCTGCCCGGTTTGCGCCGCTGGCTGACCGAGGATGACGGCGGAAAGATCGTCCAGACCCAGGGCGGGCCGTTCCCGCTGCACCCGGTGTCGCACCACCAGAAGCTGGCCGTGGTGGACGGAAAGACGCTCTATATCGGCGGGCTGGACCTGAACCCGCGCCGCTACGACACGACGCGCCATCATCGCCCCAGCGAAGAGACCTGGCACGACGTGCAGCTGATCGCCGAAGGCCCCGTCGCGGCCCATGCCGAGGCGCACCTGCGCGCCTTCGTGGCGGTCACCCACGGGCAGGCCGAACCGGCAGCTGAAGGCGACGGGCTGCGGCTGACCCTGACGCGCGCGCGCCCCGCGCAACGCGTCAATTTCGGGCCCCAGCGTCTTCTGTCGGGCCTGAACGACACGCTGATCGAGCGGATCGGCGCCGCGACCCGGACCTTGTATTTCGAAACCCAGTTCTTCCGCGACGTGGCCCTGGCCCGGGCCGTGGCGGCAGCGGGGCGCGCGCAGCCCGATTTGCAGGCGCTCTTCATCCTGCCCGCCGCACCTGAGGACGTGGCCTTCGAGCGGCGCAACAAGGCGGATGCGCGCTTCGGCGAATACCTGCAGGCCCGGTGCGTCAAACTGGTCTGCAAGGCGTTCGGCGACCGGGTGTTCTTCGCATCGCCCGTCCAGCCGCGCAGCGCGGATTTCGGGGATGCCGATCAGCGCGACAAGTTCGGGGGCGCGCCGCTCATCTACGTCCATGCCAAGGTGGCGGTCTTCGACGCTGAAAGCGCGCTGGTGTCGTCGGCCAACATGAACGGCCGATCCCTGCACTGGGATACCGAGGCCGGGCTGATCTGCGACGATCCCGGTTTCGCCGCCGAGGTTCAGCAACGGGCGCTGGGCCATTGGGCCTACAAGCGCCACTACGATCCGGACGCGCCATTGGTCGCACAGGTGCGGGCGTGGGCGGACGAGGACTGGCACCGGCAACCCGAGAATCGCGAAGGCTATCTGCTGCCCTACGACGTGTCGCCCGCGCGCCGCTTCGGGATGCCGCTGCCCGGTGTCCCGGCCGAGATGGTCTGAGCGACGGAACGAAACCCGGCCGCGCGCCCTTTCCGATACATGATCACCAGCATCGACACCCTGCCGCGACAGACCCTGACCGATGGCGGCACGCGGCGGGTCGGCATCGAAGTCGAGCTGGGCGGGCTGTCCGAGCGCGAGGTCGGCGAACGGATCGCGCGCGTTCTGGGCGGAACGCTGAAGCAGCGGGACGACTACCTCTGGGCCGTCACGAAGACGCGCCTTGGGGATTTCGAGATCCTGCTGGACACCGCCCTGCGGGACAGGGCGAAGAACGCGCTCGTGCAACGGGGACTGGATCTGGGCCGCGCGGTCATCCCGGTCGAATACGTCACCGAGCCGATCTTGCCGACGCAGATCCAGCTGATCGACACCCTGAACCGCGCGCTGGCCGATGCGGGCGCGCGGGGCACGCAGGACGGCATCGCGCTGGGCTTCGGCGTCCATCTGAACATCGCGACGACGGGCAGGCAGGTGGCGGACGTGCTGCCCACGCTTCAGGCCTTTGCGCTGGTGGAAGACTGGCTGCGCGCGCGCATGGATATCGACCCGTCGCGCCGCCTGCTGCCCTTCATCGACCCCTACGACGCCGCCCTGATGGACAGGCTCGCGGCACCGGATGCCGACGGGTGGCGCATGGACGACCTGATGGACGCCTATTTGGCCCACGCGGCCAGCCGCAATCACGCGCTCGACCTGCTGCCCTTCCTGAAGGACATCGACGCCGCCCGCGTCGTCGGCGCGGTCCCGCAGATGGAAGACAAGGGCGCGCGGCCCGCCTATCACTATCGCCTGCCAGACTGCCGGATCGACGATGCGGACTGGTCCGTCGCGCAGGAATGGTCCCGCTGGTGCGGGGTCGAGCGGGTGGCCGCGGACAAGGGACTTCTGTCCAAGCTGCGCGCGGCATGGCGGGACCATCGCGACGGGCACGGGCTTCCCGGGGGATGGCGCGACGTGTCGGCACCGCTGATCGAAGGCTCGGGGGCCTTCCTGTGAGCCGCCCGCTGATCGGGGTCACGACCTCGCGCCGGTCGGGATGGCGCATCTTCCCGCTGGTGGCCTTCAACCTGTGGCTGACCGGCGGCAAGGGGATCCGCTGGGTCGCGGGACAGCCCGCCGACGTGGACGACGTGGACGGCATCCTGATCGGTGGCGGCGACGACATCTCGCCCGATCTCTATGGCGGCAAGCTGGTGTCCTCCGCCCGTCTCGACCCCGACCGCGACGCGATGGAGCGCGGGCTGGTACAGGCGGCGCTGGACCACGGCAAGCCCGTCCTGGGGATCTGCCGCGGCTCGCAGATGATCAACGTGACGCTGGGCGGGACGCTGGACCAGGACGCCTACGGCACGTTTCATCGCAGCGACTATCACTACACGATCCTGCCCAAGAAGGACGTCGCGGTGGCCGAGGGCACGCTGCTGGCCCGCCACACCGGAACGCGTCCCATGAAGGTGAACGCGCTGCATTCGCAGTCCGTGTCGAAGCTCGGTGACGGTTTGCAGGTGGCGGCGCGCGACGAGGGCGGCATGATCCAGGCGGTCGAGCGGGTGGAAGAGCCCTTCGCGCTGGGCGTCCAGTGGCACCCCGAGCACCTGTTCTACGCCCATCGCCAGCGGGCGATCTTCCGGGCGCTGGTCAACGCGGCGCGCGCGGGCGCCGAACGCCGCCGCCAGATCGAGGCGGTGCGCGAGGAGGCGCCGCGCCAAGGCGGCTAGCTGAAAATCGCGTGCCCCTGGTCGGCCACCCGGCGCAGACGATTGAGCGCAAGGGCCTCGCCGTCGCTGACGATGGCGTGGGACAGGGTCATGTCGTCGCGCAGGCGCAGGTCTTCGATGACGCCCTTCGGACCCTGGTCGGTGAAGACCTCGAGGCCCAGCAGGTCGGACACCCGGTCCATTTGGAAGATCCGGCCGTTCCCATCACCCGCGCCCTTGCCCTGCGGGTCGTTGTCGGGCGTCGCGTCGGACACCAGCCCCAGGTGGGCCGCGATCCCCAGCGGCGAGACGGTCGTGCCGAACGGGCCGACCACGAGCGGCGGCAAGACGCTGGAAGTCGCATCGACCGTGTCGATGACCGGCGCGGATTTCAGCTCGTCGCCGGTCATGTTCAGCGGCCAGCCCTTCGCCGTCGGCGGTGCCAGGCGGTCGGTGCTGACCAAGACCTCGTGCTTTTCAAGCCACCCGCCGACGTCGAGCAAGGCGTATCGCAGGCGCCAATCGGCAGGCACGTAAAAGAGATCCCGCACCGGGAAGGCACCGTCATCGGTGATGGCCCGGCTATCTAGCAGATCGCGCGCGGTCAGTGACATGGCTTGCTCCTGTTTCGCGGCCAACCCCGAGCCTGCGGTGCGGGTTCCGGAACCTGGCGCCGCGCGCGCGGGTTGTCCCCTTGTCGACACCCGAACAGGAGCGTCCCATGGATCCCACATGGATCATTTCCCTTCTCGCGCTGATCACGATCCTCGCCGTGCTGGTTTTCGCCATCGTCAGCAAGGAACGCACGGAAGCTGAACGAAAAGCCGACACCAAGTCCTCTGCGCTGGCGAAGGATGGCGACAGCCACGACGCAAAGACCTGAGCGCGCCCGGCGCATTGGAACTTTTACGGTCTGCGACCATTGGGCGCGTGGGACATGTTTGAAAGGATATCCGATGGCTGACACGCCGAAAACCAAGACCGCACCCAGCACCGAAGACCTGTCGGCACAGGTCGAACTGCTGAAAGCCGACATCAGCCGCCTGACCGAGACGATCGGCGAGCTGGGCAAGGCGAAGGGTCGCGAATACGCCAACGAGGCGAAGCGGCGCGCCGAGTCGGTCCGCTCCGAGGCCGAGCAGAGGGCTCGCGCGGCGCGCGGCCACGCCGAGGACAAGGTCGACGAAATCGAAGCCTACGTGCGCCAGAACCCAGCCACCGCGCTTGGCATCGCCGCCTTCATCGGCTTGATCGTCGGCTTCCTGACACGGCGCTGAGCGGCATGTTTGCCAATTACGTTCTGCGGGCCCAACTGACCGCGAAGTCCATCGCCCGGAAATCCGTGTTCGGCACGCTCGGGGGCCTGTTTGCCCTCGTGGGTATCGGGTTTCTGGGGGCGGCTGGTTGGTTGTGGCTTGCCGACGCTTACGGGGCGCTGAATGCCAACCTGATCATCGGGGGTATCTTCATCCTGATCGGGATCGTCGTCATCGGCTATTCGCGCATTCCCCCGCGCATTATCCCGCGCGAGCAATCGGCGGCCATGGCCGACCCCACGCGGGCATCGGCCCCTCCAATGTCGGGCAACCGGACCATGACGGCGGCCAGCGTGGCCGAGGCGTTCCTGCTGGGATTGGCTGCCGCGCGTGCGCTCAGGCGTCGTGACTGAGACGGCGCACCGCATCCAGCAACATTTCGGACGTGAAAGGCTGGGACAGGTGAATGGTCCCGGACCCGAACAGGTCCGACTTGTCCGTATCGTCGGTCATCACCACGGTTCGCACGCGCCGGTCGCCCAGTAGGGCCGCCAGGCGCGTCAGACGATCGTGCGTGGTCGACCCGGACACGATGCACAGGTTGATCTGGCTCGAGTCGCTCAGCGCGGCCTCGGCATCCTCGATCGACATCACGGCAACCGCGTCGAGCTGCGGAAACGCGCCGCACACCGTCTCGACGATGTCGGTGGCGACGACGGGCGATTTTTCGATGACAAGCATTCGGGACATGAGCGGGTCCATAGGTGCAGCTGCATAGCTGAGGTGGCTAAGGCAGTCTAATGCCCTAGTTTAACATCGCGTGCATTAAACTGTGACATAGACTCTGGAATAAACAACATGCCTGTCGCCTGCCAAGATTGCCCGCTGCGCATGCTGCCCTGTTTCGACGATCTCAGCGAAGACGAGCTGCAGTTCATGACCCAGTTCAAGTCCGGCGAACTGGACGTTGCGGCTGGCACACCGATCCTTGTAGAAGGCTCGAAAAGCCCGCAGATCTTCACGGTTCTGCGGGGCATGGGACTTCGTTACAAGACGCTGGAAGACGGGCGGCGGCAGGTCACGAATTTCGTAATGCCGGGCGATTTCATAGGCCTGCAAGCGGCGATCCAGTCCGAAATCGGTTATTCCGTTGACGCATCGACCGACATGACGCTGTGTGTCTTTCGACGTTCCGATATCTGGAAGCTCTTTCGCATGCATCCGTCCCGCGCCTTCGACATGACCTGGCTGGTCTGCAGCGAAGAGCATTTCCTGGGCGAAGCGCTGACCACCGTCGGCCAGCGATCGGCGCTCGAACGGATCGCCTGGGCCATGGTCACCGTGCACGATCGCGCCAGCCAGTTGGGACTGGTTCACAACGGCGTGATGAATTTCCCGTTCCGTCAGCAGGATCTTGCCGATGCGCTGGGCCTGTCGCTGGTGCACACCAACAAGACCTTGGCCAAGCTGCGCGAACGCGACCTTCTGACATGGTCGGACGGCATGCTGAGCCTGCGCGACCGCGAATCGCTTCGACAGATCGCCCAGCTGGACGATACGATGCCGCCGAAACGGCCGCTGCTCTAGGTTTCCACGATCTCGTCGGCGACGGTCGCCTCGCGTTCGCCGGGGGGCCGGTCGGGGCCGATCGTGCTGTCCTTGCGGGTGCGGATTTCCAGCTCGGCGTTCAGCGACGCGCCCAGAAGCACCGAAAAGGCGCTGAGATAGAGCCACATCAGAAGTGCGATGACTGCGCCCAGCGCGCCGTAGATTTCGTTGTAGCTTCCGAAATTGGACAGGTAGTAGGAAAACCCCCACGAAATCGCGCCCCAGATCATCACGGCGACGATCGCGCCCGGCGTCAGCCAGCCCGGACGCGCCCGGCGGCGATTGGGCCCGTAGCGATAGATCACGCCCAGCGCCCCGATCAGGACACCCAGCGCCACCACCCAGCGCACCGATGCCAGCAGCAGCGTCGTCACCGGCCCCAGCGGCAGGATCGCCAGCACGATGGGCAGGATCACCACGCAGGCCAGCGCGACCAGCGCCACGCCGATCAGCAGGAACGTGACCCCGAAGGCCGCCGCCATCTGCCGGACGCCCACGCGGTTGCGCTCGCGGTAGATGGCGTTCAGCCCCCGGATCAGGGCTGCCACGCCCGCGCGCGACGACCAGATCGCGGCCCCCAGCGAAATCACGGTCGCCCAGCCCAGCGTGCTGGAATTGGCGTTGATCAGCGCGGTCACCTGGTTGTCGAGGATGGTATAGGCCTCGCCCGGAACGAAGCCGCGCAGCACGTCCAACTGCTCGGCCACCTCGACGGGATCGGCGAAAAAGCCCCAGATCGCGATGACCGCGGCCACGGTCGGGAAGATGGCGAGCATGCCGTAGAACGCCACCCCCGCCGAAATCAGGCCCAGGTTGTTGTCGTTGAGCTCCATGAACACGCCTTTCGCGGCGCTCCACCAGACGCGCCATCCAAGCTTCGGTCCAAGTATCGTAGCCATGTGGTCTTCCGTTCGCTCTTCGTGCCGTCACGCCATACTAAAGCGCAAATATGCCGCGATGACCAATCAACGCGATCCGGTCGCCGTCACAAGTGTTGGAATCGTCGCAAGGGATGCTTATTCTGGGGATACGCCCGCGCCGTGGCCTGACGGCGCCAACACTAGGAGGACAATGTCCTGTCTGTCAGCCAGACCGTGGCCCAAGGATCGGCCACCCCGGATCCGCGCATGATTGCGCCGACCCATCACACCGCGCTCGAGCCCCAAGAGCTGCTCGGCGTCATCCTCACCTCACTCGAATCCGACAAGGCCGAAGACATCGTGCAGGTCGATCTGCGCGGCAAGTCCGAGATAGCCGATTTCATGGTGATCTGTTCGGGCCGGTCGTCCCGCCAGGTCGCGTCGATCAGCGACAAGCTGGTGGATCGCCTGAAGCAGCAGCACGGCCGTCTGTCGAAGATCGAAGGCAAGGATGGCGGCGACTGGGTGTTGATCGACACCGGCGACGTGATCGTCCACGTATTCCGTCCCGAGGTCCGCGATTTCTACCAGCTGGAAAAGATGTGGCTGGAGCCGTCCGAAATGGCGGCCCGAAACTAGCTTTTCCGTGAAGCTGCACATTGCCGCGGTGGGCCGGATCAGACCCGGCCCCGAGCGCACGCTGATCGACGACTACACCGCGCGGTTTGACCGGTCGGGGCGGCCCCTGTCGCTGGGCCCCCTGTCCGAGCACGAGGTCGAGCCGCGCAAATCCACGGGGATCGAGGCGGAAGCCGACGCCCTGCGCCGCGCGCTGCCCGACGACACGCTGCTGTGCGTGCTGGACGAGCGCGGCAAGACCCACACATCGCCCGAATTCGCGCAGCTGCTGGCCGGGTGGCGCGACGAAGGCCGGTCTTCGGTCAGTTTCGTGATCGGCGGTGCCGACGGCGTGCATCCCGACCTGCGCCGCGCCGCGCATCACCGCCTGTCTCTCGGGCGCATGGTCTGGCCGCACATTCTGGCGCGCGTCATGCTGGCCGAGCAGCTCTACCGCGCCGCGTCGATCCTGGCCGGATCGCCCTATCATCGCGACTAGGCGCATCTTCCACCGCTCGCGCCAAGCCGCTAGAACGATTCCGACCCAACCGAAAGGCAGCCCATGTCCGCTTTCAAACCCGTGGTTCTGTGCATCCTCGACGGCTGGGGCGCGCGGGACGAGCGGGACGCCAACGCGCCCGCCTTGGCCGACACGCCCAATTTCGACCGGATCCGCGATCACGGTCCCGAAGCGCGGCTGATCACCCACGGCCCCGACGTGGGCTTGCCGAAGGGGCAGATGGGCAATTCGGAAGTGGGGCACACGAATATCGGCGCGGGCCGGGTCGTCGCGATGGACCTTGGCCAAATCGACCTGGCGATCGAAGACGGCTCGTTCGCGCAAGAGGCCGCTCTGCAGGCGTTCGTCTCGGCGCTGAAGGGGTCGGGGGGCACCGCGCACCTGATGGGGGTCGTGTCCGATGGCGGCGTCCACGGCCACGTGCGGCACATCATCGCCGCCGCCCGCGCCATCGCCGATGCAGGCGTGCCGGTCGTCATTCACGCCATCACCGACGGGCGCGACGTGCCGCCGAAATCGGCCAAGGGCTTCATCGACCAGCTTCAGGACGCGCTGCCCGACCGGGCGCGCATCGGCACGGTCATCGGTCGCTATTACGCCATGGACCGCGACAATAGGTGGGAGCGGGTCGAAACCGCCTTCAACGCCATGGTCCACGGCAAGGGCGACACCGCCGACACGGCGCATGCCGCGGTGGACCAGTCCTACGCCAACGACAAGACCGACGAGTTCATCCCGGCCACGGTCATCGGCGATTATCGGGGCATGAATGTGCAGGACGGCTTTTTCTGCCTCAACTTCCGCGCCGACCGGGCGCGCGAGATCCTGGCGGCGCTGGGCAAGCCGGATTTCGACGGTTTCGATGTCGGCGACCGGCCGGACCTGGCCGCGAAGCTGGGGATGGTCGAATATTCCGACGCGCACAACGCCTGGTTCTCGACCGTCTTTCCCAAGCGCAAGCTGGTCAACACGCTGGGCGAATGGGTGGCCAAGCACGGGCTGCGCCAGTTCCGGCTGGCCGAGACCGAGAAATACCCGCACGTCACCTTCTTTTTGAACGGCGGCAAGGAAGACGCCGAGCCGGGCGAGGATCGCGCCATGCCGAAATCGCCCAAGATCGCCACCTACGACATGCAGCCCGAGATGTCGGCTGACGAAGTGACGGACCGCTTCGTCGAGGCCATCGCGGCGGGCTACGACCTGATCGTGTGCAATTACGCCAATCCCGATATGGTCGGCCATACCGGCGACCTGAACGCCGCCATCGCGGCTTGCGAAGCGGTGGATGCGGGGCTGGGTCGGGTGCTGGAGGCACTTGAAAAGGCGGGCGGCGCGATGATCGTCACTGCCGACCACGGCAATTGCGAAGTCATGGTCGACCCCGAGACCGGCGGCCCGCACACGGCGCATACCACGAACCTGGTGCCCGTGATTTTGGTGGGCGGCCCCGAAGGTGCCGCGCTCAGGGACGGGCGGCTTGCCGATCTGGCGCCGACCCTTCTGGACCTGATGGACCTGCCGCAGCCCGATGAAATGACGGGACAGAGCCTGCTGAAGCCATGATCCGCCTGCTTTGCCTGCTGTGCGTGCTGTCCGTGCCGGCCCACGCCCAGACCGATGCCAGCCGCCTGGCCGATCGTGCCGCCCGCGCGCTGGACGAGGCGGCACAAGGTCTGCGCGGGGCCGAATCGTCGCGCGACCGGGTGGCCGCCCTGACCCGCACCGTGCAAGCCTACGAAGAGGGGCTGGCCGCCTTGCGCGAAGGGCTGCGCCGGGCCGCGGAAGACGAAGCGCGGATCGCGGCGCGGCTGGACGCCGAACGCGCGCAGCTGGCGCAGCTTCTGGGTACGCTGCAGACTATGGGGTCGACACCCGAAGCGCTGTTCCTGCTGCATCCATCTGGCCCGGTCGACACGGCCCGCGCCGGAATGCTGATCCGCGACGTCACCCCGGCGGTGCTGTCGCGCGTGCAGGCTCTGCGTGCCGACCTGTCCGAACTTGCCCGACTGCGGGCGCTGCAGTCCACCGCGCGCGCGGACCTGGCCCAGGCATTGCAGGGCATCCAGAAGGCGCGCGCGCAGCTGTCCGAATCCGTCTCGGACCGCGTGGATCTGCCCGACCGACTGGCCGAGGATGAAGACCGCATGTCCGAACTCGCGCGCTCGGTGGACACGCTTTATGCCTTCGCGGCGCGATTGCCCAAGGGCGAGACGGGCGTGCAGACCGATTTCGCATCCGCCAAGGGGGCGCTGGACCTTCCTGTCGCAGGGAACCTAGCGCTCGGCTTCGACAGGCCGGACGCCGCCGATATCCGCCGTCCCGGCTGGCTGATCGAAACGGATCCGGGGGCGCTTGTGGTCGCACCCTGGCCCGCCACGGTGCGCTATGTCGGCCCGCTTCTGGACTACGGGAATGTGATGATCCTTGAGCCGGGTCCGGGTTACCTGATGGTTCTGGCCGGGCTCGGGGTCGTCTATGCTCGCACCGGGGAAATCGTCGGCGCGGACGATCCGCTGGGCCTGATGCCGGTGGACGACACGGCGAATTCAAGCGGAATTGAAAGCCGCGGCGGCAGTGACGCTGGTCAAACCGGCCGCGAGACGCTTTATGTGGAACTGAGAGAGGGCAATGCCCCCGTGGATCCGGCGATCTGGTTCGCCGCAGCGCAAGAATAAGGACGAGGCACATGAGGAAGTTCGTTATGGCCGCGGTGGGGGGCACGCTTGCCGGTGTGCTGCTGACCACCCAGATCGCAGGGCCGCTGCTGGCGCAGGAAAGCGCCAACAAGGCCAGTGTTTACGAACAGCTTGACCTGTTCGGCGACATCTTCGAGCGGATCCGCTCGCAATATGTCACCGAGGTGGACGAGGCCGACCTGATCGAAGCCGCCATCGACGGGATGCTGACTTCGCTCGATCCCCATTCCAGTTTCCTGTCGCCCGACGACGCCGCCAAGATGCGGACCCAGACCCGCGGTGAATTCGGCGGTCTCGGGATCGAGGTGACCCAGGAAGAGGGCTTCGTGAAGGTCGTGTCGCCCATGGACGGCACACCGGCCGACAAGGCGGGCATGATGGCGGGCGATTTCATCACCGAGGTCGACGGCGAATCGCTTTTGGGCCTGACGCTGGACGACGCGGTCGACATGATGCGCGGTCCCGTCGGATCGGAAATCGTGGTGACGGTCGTGCGCGAGGGCGTGGACGAGCCCTTCGAGGTGTCGATCATTCGCGACACGATCGAGCTGACCGCCGTGCGCTCGCGCATCGAGGGCGAGACCGTCGTACTGCGGATCATCACCTTCAGCGACCAGACCTATCCGAAGCTCTTGGAAAACTTCAACGAGCAGGTCGAGGCCGCGGGCGGCATCGACAACGTCAACGGCTTCGTGCTCGATCTGCGCAACAACCCCGGCGGCCTGCTGAACCAGGCGATCCAGGTCAGCGACGCGTTTCTCAACGAGGGCGAGATCGTGTCCACCCGTGGCCGCGACATCGCCGACAGCGACCGCTTCAACGCCACCGACGGCGACCTGGCCGAGGGCAAGCCGATGGTCGTGCTGATCAACGGCGGCTCGGCCTCGGCGTCGGAAATCGTCGCGGGCGCGTTGCAGGATCACCGCCGCGCCATCGTCGTGGGCACCAAGAGCTTCGGCAAGGGATCGGTCCAGACCGTCATGCCCCTGCGCGGCGACGGCGCCATGCGTCTGACCACGGCGCGCTACTACACGCCGTCGGGCCGCTCGATCCAGGCGCTGGGCGTGTCGCCCGACATCGTGGTGCAGCAGCCCACGGTCCTGCCCGACGAGGTCGCGGAAGAGGACGAGGATGACGGCCGTCCCCGCCGCTCGGAAGCGGATCTGCGCGGCGCGATCAGCAACGATTCGGTCAGCGATGACGAGCAGCGCATCATCCGCGAAGAGCAGGAGTCGGCGGAAGAAGCCGCCAAGCTGCGCGACGAGGATTACCAGCTGGCCTACGCCATCGACATCCTGAAGGGCCTGTCGGCGCTGCAGACCGACGGCGAGTAATGGGCCACGTCCGGGCCGAAGACCTGCCCTACCGGCCCTGCGCGGGCGTGGTGTTGGTGAATGCCGACGGCCACGTCTTCGCGGGCCAGCGCATCGACCATGAAAGCGGCGCCTGGCAGATGCCCCAGGGCGGGATCGACAAGGGCGAAAGCCCGCGCGACGCCGCCTTGCGCGAACTGCACGAGGAAATCGGCGTGTCGCCCGATCTCGTCAGCGTCGAGGGCGAGACGGAAGATTGGGTGACCTACGATCTGCCGGACGAGCTTCTGGGCAAGATCTGGGGCGGCAAGTATCGCGGCCAGAAACAGAAATGGTTCCTGCTGCGGTTCCACGGGGTCGACGACGACGTGCGGATCGACACGAAGCACCCCGAGTTCAGCGCCTGGAACTGGGTCGAGGTGGACACGCTGATCGCGCAGATCGTGCCGTTCAAGCGCGCCGTCTATGAAACCGTGTTCGCCACGTTCCGGGACAAGATTTGACCCGGGTCGCCGTCGCGATCGCCGCCTGTGCGGCCTTGGCAGCACCACCCGCCAGCGCGTTGTCCTGCCTGAAACCGGATCTCGCGCGATCCTACCTGGCGGCCGAGCAATCCGAAGATGTGTATTCGGTGATCCTGGGAGCCCTGGAATTCGACGCGTCGGCGCCGCCCTTCAACGGCACGCGCGCCCTCGAGACGTCGATCCCCGCCCGCATCAACGGGCGCGTGCTGGGGCAGGACGGTTTCGCCAATTACATCTCGCGCAACATCGTGTTGCAGGTCAGCTGCGTCGCCGATGCGTGGTGCGGCAGCGCGATGGCGCCCGGCAGCCGCGTCATGGCCTTCCTGCGTCACGCCGGGGACGGGCTGGTGCTCGACCTCGATCCCTGCCCGCAATGGCTGTTCGCCGACCCGTCCGCCGAGCAGGTCGCGCGGGTCGCCGACTGCTTCACGGGCGGTCCTTGCGTGCCGGGGGATGGCGGCTGACACGGGCGCGGGCGTTTTCCTCGAGGAAAACGGACCGGAGTTTTCAAAAACTCCGTGCGCGGGGTCCGCGGGACTCCCCAAAAGAACATAAGTAGAACATACTGGCGGCATGAGTCGCCCGAACCCCTTTGTCGAGTTGTCCGCAACCTCGAACTTCACGTTCCTCACCGGGGCGTCCCACCCCGAGGAATACGTCGAGCGCGCGGGGCTGTTGGGCCTTCCCGCCATCGCCATCGCCGACGAGAACAGCGTGGCGGGCATCGTGCGCGCCCATACCCGCGCGCGCGAGCTGCGCCGCCTGGTCAAGCTGCGGGACGAGGTCGGTCTGATCGGACCGCCCGCGCCGCCGCATCTGCCCAACCCCCCCGGCGCCGATATCCGCACCGTGCCGCGCCTGATCCCCGCCGCGCGGATCGTCACCGACCAGGGCTTCGCGGTCACCGTTCTGCCCCGCGACCGCGCCGCCTGGGGGCGGCTGTGCCGACTGGTCACGCTGGGGCGGCGCCGGGTCGAGAAGGGGTCGTGCCAGATCCGCCTTTCGGACCTGCTGGACTGGGGGCAGGGGTCCGAGCTTCTGGTCCATCCCGGGGGCCCGCGCGACTGGGACGCGCAGGCCGCGCGGTTGGTCGCGGCGTTTCCGGGCCAGGTCAGCCTGGCGCTCGGCCCCCGCTACGACGGGCAGGACCGCGCCCGCTTCGACCGGGTGGCGCGGATCGCCGCACGGCTGGGCGTGGACACGGTCGCCACCGCCCGGCCCATGATGCACCACGGATCACGCCGCCGCTTGGCCGACGTGCTGACCGCGATCCGCGAGAAATGCCCGGTGGACCAGCTGGGCCGCTCGGCCATGGCGAACGCGGAACAGCGCCTGCGTAGCGCGGACGACATGGCGCGCATCCTGGGCCCGCACGCGGATGCGCTCGACCGTGCAGGGGCGCTGGCCGAACGCTGCACCTTCTCGCTGGACGAGCTGCGCTACGAATATCCGTCCGAGGTGGCGGACGGCGAATCGGCCTCCGACAGGCTGCGGCGGCTGGCCCATGACGGGCTGAAATGGCGCTATCCCGCAGGCGCGCCCGACCATGTGTGCAAGCTTCTGGAACACGAGCTGACGCTGATCGCCAAGCTGGGATACGAGCCCTATTTCCTGACCGTCAACGACATCGTCGCCTTCGCCCGGTCGCGCGGCATCCTGTGCCAGGGGCGCGGGTCGGCCGCCAACTCGGTGGTGTGCTACTGCCTGGGTGTCACCAGCGTGTCGCCCGAGATCGGCACCATGGTGTTCGAGCGGTTCGTCTCCGAGGCGCGCGACGAGCCGCCCGATATCGACGTGGATTTCGAGCACGAGCGCCGCGAAGAGGTCATCCAGCACATCTACGACCGCTACGGCCGCCACCGCGCCGGCCTTTGCGCCACGGTCATCCACTACCGCGCCAAGCGCGCCATCCGCGAGGTGGGGCGCGCCATGGGCCTGACCGACGACACGCTGGCCGCGCTGTCGTCGCAGCTTTGGGGCTTCTTCGGCACCAACGGGCTGGAAGCGCACCGCATGGCGGAAATCGGGCTGGACGCCGCGGACAAGCGGTTGCGCCTGACCATGGAGCTGATCTTCCAGATCATCGGCTTCCCCCGGCACCTCAGCCAGCACGTGGGCGGCTTCGTCATCACCGAAGGGCGGCTCGATGAACTGGTGCCGGTGGAAAACGCCACCATGGAGGATCGCACGGTCATCTGCTGGGACAAGGACGACATCGACACGCTGGGCATCCTGAAGGTCGACGTGCTGGCGCTGGGGATGCTCAGCTGCGTGCGCAAGGCGTTCGACCTGATCCGCCAGCACCACCGCACCGATTACACGCTTGCGACGCTGCCCAGCGAGGATCCCGAGACCTACGACATGCTATGCAAGGCCGACAGCCTGGGCGTGTTCCAGGTGGAAAGCCGCGCGCAGATGAACTTCCTGCCCCGGATGCGGCCGCGCACCTTCTACGACCTGGTGATCGAGGTGGCGATCATCCGGCCGGGGCCGATCCAAGGCGACATGCTTCACCCCTATCTGCGGCGGCGCCAGGGCGAGGAGGAAGTGACGTTTCCCTCGGACGCGCTGGGCCGGGTGCTGGGCAAGACGCTGGGCGTGCCGCTGTTCCAGGAACAGGCGATGCAGATCGCCATCATCGGCGCGGGCTTCACCCCGGACGAGGCGGATCGCTTGCGCCGCGCGCTGGCCACGTTCAAGAAGCTGGGCAATATCAGCGAGTTTCGCAATCGCTTCCTGAAGGGGATGCGCGAAAACGGCTACGACCGCGACTTCGCCGAACGGTGTTTCGCCCAGATCGAAGGCTTCGGCTCTTACGGGTTCCCCGAAAGCCACGCGGCCAGCTTCGCGCTGCTGGTCTATGCGTCGGCGTGGATCAAGCGACACCATCCCGGCATCTTCGCCTGCGCGCTGTTGAACGCGCAGCCCATGGGCTTCTACGCGCCCGCGCAGATCGTGCGCGACGCGCGCGAGCACGGGGTCGAGGTGCGCCCGGTCTGCATCAACGCGAGCTTCTGGGACAACGTGATGGAGCCTGACGACAAGGGCGGGCTGGCCCTGCGGCTGGGCTTCCGGCAGATCAAGGCGCTGCGCGAGGATGACGGCAACTGGATCACCGCGGCCCGCGGCAACGGCTATACCCAGGTCGAAGACGTGTGGCGGCGTGCGGGGCTGCCGCCGCGCAGCCTGCGCGCGCTGGCCGAGGCGGACGCCTTCGCGACCCTTGGCGTCACCCGCCGCGACGCGATTTGGGCCGCCAAGGCGCTGCAGGGCACCGCGCCGCTGCCGCTTTTTGCCGGGGACATGGACGGCGAAGGCATCGTCGAGCCCGTGGCGCATCTGCCGCGGATGAGCGAGGGCGAGCAGGTGGTCGAGGATTACGTCGCCATGCGCCTGACCCTGCGCCGCCATCCCATGTCGTTCCTGCGCGCGCGCCTGTCATCGGGGATCGACACGCCGCGGAACACGCCGGTGCCCGGCCGCAGCTTCGCCGATGCGCGGGGCCTTACCCGCAGCGATGCCTGGGCGAAGGATGACGAGGGCGGCGGGCTGAAATGCATGTCGGCCCGCCAATGAGCGGCGGACGGAATTCGTGAGAATTCCGTATCGAATTTCTTGAGAAATTCGTCACGTTTTCCTTGAGGAAAACGGACCCGCGCTCAGTTGCCGAAGATCTTGCCCAGAACGTCGTTGATGATCTGCTCGGCCACGTCACCCACGTTCTGTTGCGGTGCCGGGCCGATCTTGCGGGCACGCCCGCTTTGCGCGTCGCTGACCCGTCCACCGTAGCTCGGTGTCTGGGGGGCAGGCTCGGGCGTCGCCGCCACGGGCCGCGACATGGGCAAGGGGCGCGCGGGCATGCCGTCGTGGATGCGCTCCATCGTCTCGCGCCAGATGTCGGCAGGCAGCCCGCCGCCCGTGACGCCCGTCAGCGGCGTGTTGTCGTCGTAGCCCATCCAGACGCCCACCACGTAATCGGCGGTGAAGCCCAGGAACCAAGCGTCGCGCGCTTCCTGGGTGGTGCCGGTCTTGCCCGCGGCCTCGCGGCCCTGCAGCTTCGCGCGCTGGCCGGTGCCCTCTTCCACCACGCGGCTCATCATCCAGGTCAGCTCGCGCGCGGCCCCTTCGCCGATCACGCGTTCGCCCAGGCCACCGTTCTGCCCGATGAGCGGCGTGTCGGTGCCCTGAAGGCGCAACTCGATCAGGCCGTAAGGCTCGACCGACGTGCCGCCGTTCAGGATGCCCGCATAGGCGCCAGTCATGTTGATCAGCGTCGTCTCGGACACGCCCAGCGCCAGCGCGGGGCCCGAGGCCAGGTCCGACGTCAGGCCGAAATCGCTGGCCACCTTGCGCACGCTGTCGCGGCCCACCGCTTCCGAGATCTTGATCGCGGGAATGTTGCGGCTGTCTTTCAGCGCCGTCGCAATCGTCATCGGTCCGGCGAAGTCGCGGGTGTAGTTCTGCGGGTTCCAGTCGCCCGAGCCCGGCATGATCAGGCTCATCGGTTCGTCGACGATGATGTCGTTCGGGCTGTAGCCCATTTCCAGTGCGGCGGCATAGACGAAGGGCTTGAAGGCCGACCCGGGCTGGCGGTTGGCCATGGTCGCGCGGTTGAACTGGCCCGCGACGCCCTTGAACTTGCGACCGCCCACCATGGCGCGCACCGCGCCGTCGGCGCTCATCACGACGATCGCCGCTTGGGCCTTCGACGACGGGCTGACCTTGTTGTCGAAGATGTATTGCAGGGCGCCTTCCGCGGCCCGCTGGATGCGTGGATCGAAGGTGGTGCGCAGGATCACGTCCTCGGTGGTTTTCGAGGTCAGGAAATCCGGGGCATCGCCCATCACCCAGTCGGCGAAATACCCGCCCGCGCGGGCTTCGGCGGCCGGGGACAGCTCGGCCGGGTTTGCACGGGCGCGCGCGGCTTCTTCCGCGCTCAGGTAGCCCTGTTCCTGCATCAGGCCGATGATGACGTTCGCGCGATCTTGGCTGCGGTCAAGGTTGTTGGTGGGCGCATAGCGGGTCGGCGCGACCAGAAGGCCCGCCAGCATCCCGGCCTCGGCTGGGGTGACGTCGTTGGCGGACTTGCCGAAATAGCGCTGTGCGGCTGCTTCGAACCCGCGCGACCCGGCGCCCAAGAACGCGCGGTTCACATAGATCGTCAGGATCTCGTCCTTGGAATAGGCCGCTTCCATCGCCAGCGCATAGATCGCTTCCTTGGCCTTGCGGACCAGCGATCCGCGGCGGCAATCCAGCTCGTAGTCGGCTTCGCTGTCCCACTTGTCCGGATCGTAGGGCTCGCCCAAGCACAGCAGCTTCGCGGTCTGCTGGGTGATGGTCGAGCCGCCGTGACCCGACAGCGGACCGCGCCCTTCGCGCAGGTTGATGCGCACGGCGCTGGCGACGCCGCGGGGCGAGATGCCGAAGTGGCTGTAGAAGCGGCGATCCTCGGTGGCGATGATCGCGTTCTTCAGGTGCGGCGAAATCGTCTGGGCGTCGATCTGGCCGCCGAATTGCTCGCCGCGCCACGCATAGGTCTGCCCGTCGCGGTCGAGTAACGTCACCGACCCGCGCGCGCGGCCGTCCAGAAGCTCGGTCGCCGGCGGCAGGGTGGAATAGACATAAAAGGTCGCCAGCGCCACGAGAAGCGCGACCACGGCGACACCGCGCACGAACAGGCGGAAGGTCAGGCGGAAGATCCAGCGGAACAGGCTCGCGATCCAGCCGATCGGCCCGCGGGGCGTCGCCCTGGCCTTGGATGCGCGCGTCCGCTTGCGCGGCGCGGGTTTCTGCGCGCTGCGTCGGGTGGAACGTTTATGCGCCACGAGGGGACGCTTGCCGTTGCCGGTGCTTGCCATGGACCGGTCCTTTGCCTGCCTGCCTTTGGTCGCGACTATAGCGGGCATGTCGGCATTGCGGAACGGCGATGCAAGGTCATCCGGGATTCTGTATTGCGCAATTTTTAATCATGTCTGCTTAATTGTGCAATAATTGTGCAGATACGTCGTTTTCGGGGGGCTGATCCCGCGCCGCAGCATTGAATGAGACCCGCACCGGGTTCCCTTGTTCTGCCACAGCCCCGTGAAGGGGCGTGTCAGGAAATGCCACGAGGGGACGAGAGACGTGAAACTGATCATTGCAGCAATCAAGCCGTTCAAGCTCGAGGAGGTCCGCGAGGCGCTGACCTCCATCGGTGTGCGCGGCATGATGGTGACGGAAATAAAAGGCTTCGGATCGCAATCCGGCCACACCGAAATCTATCGCGGTGCGGAATATGCCGTGAACTTCGTTCCAAAGATCAAGCTGGAAATCGTCGTAAGCAACGGAATGGTCGACCAGGTGGTCGAGACCATCGCCACCACCGCCAAGACCGACAAGATCGGCGACGGTAAAATCTTCGTCCTGGATGTGGAAAGCGCCGTGCGCGTCCGCACCGGCGAAACCAACGACGACGCCATCTGAGCGCGGCACAGACCAAGGGATCCTCTGCTATGACACTACTCAATCGACTTTCTCTGACCGGCGCGGCCCTGCTTTTGCCGATGGCGGCAATCGCCCAGGAGGCGGGCGAGGCCGCCGAGGCCGCGGCCCCCGGCTTCGACCAGATCGGCCCCTATATCATGACCACGCTGCTGTTCCTCGTGGGCGGCTTCCTGGTGTTCTGGATGGCGGCCGGTTTCGCCATGCTCGAAGCGGGCCTGGTGCGTTCGAAGAACGTGACCACGCAGCTGACCAAGAACATCGCGCTCTTTTCCATCGCGTCGATCATGTACTGGTTCGTGGGCTTCAACCTGATGTATCCGGGCGACGGCTGGACCGTCGCGGGCTATGTCGGCACGCTGTTCTCGCCCACATCGCTTGAACCCGTGGGCCTGGCCGCCGATGCCGCCGCCCTGGATTACGCGTCGGTCGCGTCGGACTTCTTCTTCCAGCTGATGTTCTGCGCCACCACGGCGTCGATCGTGTCGGGCACCCTCGCCGAGCGCATCAAGCTGTGGCCGTTCCTGATCTTCGTCGTCGTGCTGACCGGCTTCATCTACCCGATCGAGGCGTCCTGGCAGTGGGGCGGCGGCTGGCTGTCGGAAATGGGCTTCAGCGACTTCGCAGGCTCGACGCTGGTCCATGCCGCGGGTGGCTTCGCCGCGCTGGCCGGTGCCATCGTGCTGGGTCCGCGGCTGGGCAAGTTCGGCAAGGACGGTCGCATCCACCCGATGCCCGGCTCGAACCTGGCCCTTGCCACGCTGGGCACGTTCATCCTGTGGCTGGGCTGGTTCGGCTTCAACGGCGGCAGCCAACTGGCCGCGGGCACCGTGGGTGACATCACCGACGTGGGCCGGATCTTCGCCAACACCAACATGGCCGCGTCGGCCGGTGCGGTGGCCGCGTTGATCCTGACGCAGCTGACCTACGGCAAGGTCGACCTGACGATGGTGCTGAACGGCGCGCTGGCCGGGCTTGTCTCGATCACCGCGGGTCCGCTCGACCCGACGCTGTTCGGTGCGCTCTGGATCGGTGCCATCGGTGGCGTGATCGTGGTCTTCACCGTGCCCATGCTGGACAAGATGAAGATCGACGACGTGGTCGGTGCCATCCCGGTCCACCTGATCGCGGGCTTCTGGGGCACGCTGGCGGTTCCGTTCTACACCGACGGCACCAGCTTCATCACCCAGATCATCGGCTTCGCCTCGATCGGTATCTTCGTCTTCGTCGTCAGCCTGGTCGTCTGGCTGATCCTGAAGGCGGTCGTCGGCATCCGTGTCAGCGAAGAGGCCGAGGTCAATGGCCTCGACCAGTCCGAGCTTGGCATGGAAGCCTATCCTGAATTCGCGAAGGGCTGATCCTCCTCCCTGAGGCCCAATCGTGATGCTGGCCCCCGGCGCGCCTCCCCGCGTCGGGGGCCTTCTATTGAACGCGCCAAGAAAAACGGGCGCTCCCAGCAATGGGGGCGCCCGTAATCATTGGGGTCAGGTGGGGATTGCAGCGCCGTCAGCCGTCGCCGGTCGCGACGGGAAGCCCGTCATAGGCGCCCCATTCGGACCACGAACCATCGTAAACCGACCAGTCGTCATGGCCGATCCGCGCAAGTCCCAGGGCCAGGATCGCCGCCGTCACGCCGGATCCGCATGTGGTGATGATGGGACGGTCCAGATCGACCCCGGCATCGGCGAAGGCCGCCCGCAGCCCATCGGCGTCCTTCATGGTGCCGTCCTCGTTCAGCACCGCGCCGAAAGGCAGGTTCTTCGAGCCGGGGATGTGGCCCGCGCGCAGACCTTCGCGCGGCTCGGGCGCCTCGCCCCGGAACCGCGCGGTGTCGCGGGCGTCGACGATCTGCGGTGCGGCCAGCTTCGCGGCCGACGCCACTTGCGTCACGTCGCGCACCAGGTGGTTCTGCAGGGTCGCGGTCATGTGGCGGTCGCGGATGACCGGGGCCAGATCCTCGATCTCGCGGCCCTCTGCGCGCCATTTCGGAAAGCCGCCGTCCAGCACGGCGATGTCCGTCTTGCCCATCAGCTTGAACAGCCACCAGACCCGCGCCGCCGAAAACAGCCCCGCACCGTCATAGACTACGGCCTGGTGCCCGTCGCCGATCCCCATCGCCCGCATGCGGCTGACGAATTTCTCGACCGGGGGCGCCATGTGTGGCAGCTCGGACCGTTGGTCCGCGATCTCGTCCAGATCGAAGAACCGCGCGCCCGGAATATGGGCCGCTTCGTATTCGGCGCGGGCGTCGCGCCCGGCGTCGGGCATGTACCAGCTGGCGTCGATCACGCGCAGGTCGGGATTGGCCAGGTGGTCTTGCAGCCAATCGGTGGAAACCAGGGTTTTCGGATCGTCGCGCATGGGGCCTCTTCCGGGCTGCGGGTCTGGACGCGCCCTAGCTAAAGAAGCGCGCAGCGGGGCGCAATGGGCGGTGTCCTAACGTGCCATGAGATTGCGCAAGACGGCAATCAGCAGTGCGAAGGCACCGCCGCCCAGAATGGCCCACACGATTTCCGTGCTCGTGGCGTGCATGGCCTGGTCGCCGGCCACAGCGAAGCGCGGTGCCAGCGCGCTGGCGATCTGCGCCGCCAACCCGCCCCCGGTCGCGCCCAGGACCGCGCCCGCCAACAGCCCCAAACGCAGCTTGCGCCCGATGATGCAGACGGAAAGACCGCCGATCGCTCCTGCCAGCAGGATGACCGCCAGCGCGCCCATGGTGTCAGCCGTTCTCTTTCAACAGACGTGCTTTCTGACGCTGCCAGTCGCGCTTGGCGGCGGTGTCCCGCTTGTCGGGCGCCTTCTTGCCCTTGGCGATTCCGATCTTCAGCTTGGCGATGCCGCGATGGTTGAAATAGAGCACCAGCGGCACCAGCGTCATGCCCTTGCGCTGGGTGTCGGACCAGAGCCGCGCCAGCTCGCGCCGGTTGACCAGCAGCTTGCGGCGGCGGCGGTCTTCGTGGCCGAACATCGCCGGGTTGTAGGGCGCGATATAGGAATTCACGAGCCACAGCTCGCCGTCTTCGACCGCCGCATAGCTTTCGGCGATATTGGCCGAGTTCTTGCGCAAGGATTTCACCTCGGACCCGTCGAGCACGATCCCGCATTCCAGGTCGTCCTCGATCGCGTAATCGTAGCGCGCGCGCCGATTCTCGGCGATCACCTTGTAGTTCGGATTGTCCTTGGGCTTGACCATGAGTCACCAGATAGGAAATCGCGACCCCCAAGTCCACCGGGCTTGATCTTCGCGGACCGAGCGACGACACAGATCGCCATGATCGTGCAGCTTGCCATCGGTACGGGCCTGATCCTGTGGACGGTCCTGCTCGGGGCCATCCTGCTGTGGTTCGCCGACGGCTTCGTGATGCGCCGCATGCGGTGGCTGCGCAAACCGCAGACCCCGGCGGCGGGGCTGGCGCTGTTCACGATCAGCGTCTTGTGGACCATCGCGCTGATGACCTTCGCCGTCTGGTCCTGGGGCGTGTCGTTCCGGACGCTGGGGATCTTCCCGGACCTCGAATCCGCGATCTTCTTCTCGCTCGTGGCGTTCACGACGCTCGGTCTGAGCGACCTGGCACTGCCCTACGAATGGCGACTGCTTGGCGGCTTCGCAGCGGCCAACGGATTTCTGCTGTTCGGCCTTACGGCCGCGATCCTGGTCGACGCGCTCAGGGTGGCGCGGGGCGGGTTGAACCGCCCTGACGATTGACCGGCGCGCGCCCGTGTCAGCCGATCAGGCCCAGCCGCTCCATCTGGGTCTTCATCAGCAGCTTCGTGCCCTCCGACAGACCCACCAGCGGCAGCCGCACGTCGGCGCGGCACTTGCCCAGCAGCGACAGCCCGTATTTCGCGGCGACCAGGCCCGGCTCGGTGAACACCGCCTTGTGCAGCGGCAGAAGGTCGTCCTGAAGCTCGAGCGCGCGGGCCCATTCGCCCGCCAACATGGCGTTCTGGAACTCGGCGCAGAGCTTGGGCGCCACGTTGGCGGTGACGCTGATCGCGCCGACGCCGCCATGGACGTTGAAGCCCAGCGCCGACGCGTCTTCGCCCGACAGCTGGCAGAAATCGGTGCCGCAGGCCGCGCGCTGCTCGCTCACGCGCACGATGTCGCCCGTGCTGTCCTTCACCCCCACGATGCGCGGCAATTCGGCCAGCCGCGCCATGGTGTCCACGCGCATGTCCACGACCGAGCGGCCCGGGATGTTGTAGATGATGATCGGCAGATCGGCCGCGTCGTGCATGGCCTTGAAATGCTGGTACAGCCCTTCCTGCGTGGGCTTGTTGTAATAGGGCGTGACCACCAGGGCGGCATCGGCGCCGGCCGCGGCGGCGTGCTGGATCAGCCCGATCCCTTCTGCGGTGTTGTTGGACCCGCAACCCGCGATCACCGGCAGGCGCCCGGCCGAGGCTTCGACGACCGTGGCGACGGCCAGCTCGTGCTCGTCGTGGCTGAGCGTCGGGGTCTCGCCGGTCGTGCCGACGGGAACAAGGCCGTGGGTGCCCTGCTCGACATGCCACTCGACCAGGTGTTTCAGGGCGTCGAGGTCCAGCGTGCCGTCCTTGAACGGCGTGACCATGGCGACGAAAGATCCCTTGAACATCCGGTGGCTCCTGAAGCGGGGGTGGCATGGCGGGCGGCGCCCGCGCGCGGACCCTATAGTCCCGCCCCGACGTTGCCAAGTTCGTGTATTGGTTCGTTAACCAAGGTGCAGTATCCGAAACGGATGCGATCGAGACTTTTCCTTCTTGCGCTGATTCTCGCCCAACCGCTGCGCGCGGACGAGCTTGCGCCGATTCATGGCGACCCGAGCACCGGGATCGCGGCCGCCTTCGGGGCGCTGGAACAGGGCAGTTTCCTGGGCGCGCTCGACGCGGCCGAGCGATCGGGGCCGGTCGCGCGCGACATCATCGCGTGGCTTCGGCTGCGCGAAGGACAGGGACGCTTCGACGATGCGCTGGACTTCCTGCGCCGCAATCCCGAATGGCCCGGCCTGGATCTTTTGCGCCGCCGGATGGAAGCCGATTTGCCGACCGCCTTCACGTCGGATGAGCGGGCGCAGGACGTGGTGGATTTCTTCGGCGCCGAGACACCCACCAGCGGGCAAGGCACGGTCGCGCTGGTTCGGGCCTATCGCAAGCTCGGGCGCGACGGCGACGCCCACGCCCTTGCCGCGCTGGCATGGGTCGAGCGGTCGCTGACCCCCGCGGCCGAGGATACGCTACTGGCGCTGTTCCCCGAAGACCTGGTCGCGCTGAACGCCACCCGCGCCGAGCAGATGTACTGGGACGAGTCCGACCAGGCTCTGAGCCGGGCCATGCGGCGCGGGTTGCCCGGCGAGTTGCAAGAGCGGATCAAGGCCCGCCGCGCCGCGCGCGCGGGCAGCGTGCCCAAGGATCTGCCGAAAGAACTGCGGGACGATCCCGGCATCGCGCACGAGCAGTTCCGCCGCGCGATCAAGGGCAAGCGCCGCGACGACGCGGCCGATATCCTGCTGCGCCAAAGCGTCTCGGCCGAAGCGCTGGGCCGCCCGTCCGCCTGGGCGCGCGAGCGACGCGACCTTGTGCGGCGCGCGATGCAGGCGGGGGATCACGAGCGCGCCTACGCCATGGCGTCGACCCATTGGCTGAGCCCCGATACCGGCTACGACTATTCCGACCTGGAATGGCTGTCGGGCTTTTTGGCGCTGCGCTTCCTGGACCAGCCCGAGCAGGCGCTGGCGCATTTCCGCAAGTTCACCTCCTCCGTCGAGACGCCGATCTCGCTGGGCCGCGCGGGCTATTGGCTGGGCCGTGCGCACGCGGCGCTGGGCCACGACGACTACGCGCGCAAGGCCTATGCCTTCGGGGCGCGCTACCAGACCAGCTTCTACGGTCTGCTTGCGGCCGAAGCGCTTGGCCTGCCGCTCGACCCGTCGCTGGCCGGGCGCGAAAGCTTCCCGCCCTTCCACGAAGCCCCGTTCCGGGGCAGCTCGGTGCTGGAAGCCGCGCTGCTTTTGCAGGCCGCCGGCCAACGCGACCTTTCCGAGCGTTTTTTCGTTCACCTGGCGGACAGCCTCGATCGTCCGTCGATCGGGACGCTGACGCAGCTCGTGCTCGATTTGGGCGAGCCGCATATCGCCCTGCTGATCGCCAAGCAGGCGGCGCGCAAGGGTCTGACGCTGCCGCGTTCCTATTACCCGGTGGTCGAGGTGGGCGTGCAGAACAACCCGGTCGAAGCCGCCCTTGCCCTGTCCATCGCGCGCCGCGAATCCGAATTCGATCCCGGTGTCTCAAGCGGTGTCGGCGCGCGTGGTCTTATGCAGCTGATGCCCGGCACGGCGCGCGAAGTCGCGGGTGCGTTGAACCTGCCCTATTCGGCGCAGCGCCTGTTTTCCGATCCTAGCTACAACGCGACCCTCGGCACCGCGTACCTGGCCGGTCTGATCGACCGCTTCGGCGACAACCCGGTCCTGGTGTCGTCCGGCTACAACGCCGGCCCGGGTCGGCCCGCGCAATGGATCAAGGCCAACGGCGATCCGCGCGACCGCGACGTGGACGTGATCGACTGGATCGAGATGATCCCCTTCGACGAGACCCGGAATTACGCCATGCGCGTGGCGGAATCGATCCCGGTCTATCGCGCCCGGCTGGGCGACCAGACCGCGGCGCTGAACTTCACGCAGCTTCTGAAGGGGCGCTAGTTTTCCGCCGCATCCTCTGCGGGCTCGGTCGGCGCGGCATCGCCCGACACCCCCAGGTCGTCCGAGATCCCAAGCTCGCCCGCCGTGGCCACGGTGCCAAGGGCGGCATCTTCCGCGCATTGCTCGTACTTGAAGGCGTAGCCGTTCCAGATCAGGTAAAGCCCGCCATCGGCGGCCGACAGGAACATGGCGCGATCGGTCCAGCTGGACCCTTCGCCATCGCAGGCCATGTCGTAAAGAACCGCGTCCATGTCCCGCACGTTGACGGGCTGTGTCATCCGGCACCGGCTTTCCGCGCCGAACAATACGTCGTCCTCGATCTTCAGGGCCCCCGCGTCCCCGTCCACGTAAACGCATTCGGCCGTCGGGTTCGACCGCCACAACCCGTCGAAGGCCCCAGCAAGCGCTATCGCGGGAACCAGGAGCATGATTGCCGACGATCCCAATAAAATGCGCATGTTTCCCCCCCCCGTTATTGCGACATTAGCAATGTAGTGCTTAATCACGCCTAAACAGAACAAGATTATGGGCGGCGGTCTAAACGCGCGCTGATTGAGGGGCCGATTTTGAAACCAACCGTCGATCTGAGCCGGGGACAGGCCGAGCTGCGCGCGGTCAATCGTGACAGCCGGGGGCTGTTCTGGGCCGCGGGGATATTCAGCCTTTTCGTCAACCTGCTGATGCTGGCAGGCCCGCTTTACATGCTGCAGGTCTATGACCGCGTCCTGGGCTCGCGCTCGGAAGCGACGCTGGTCGCGCTGACCGTGCTTCTGGCTTTCCTGTTCCTGATGATGGGTCTGCTCGATTACGCGCGCGGGCGCATCCTGGCGCGCGTGGGCGCACGGTTCCAGGCCACGCTCGACCGCCGGGTCTTCGCCGCGATGGTGCGCAAGGCCGCCGTCGCACCGGATGCGGATGCCGAAACGAATAATCTGCGCGACCTCGAATCCGTCCAGCGGCTGCTGTCGTCGCCCCTTTTAAGCGCCTTTTTCGACATTCCGTGGACGCCCATCTTCCTGGCCGTGATCTGGATCCTGCATCCCTGGCTGGGTCTGCTCGCGATCTTCGGCGCGCTGGCGCTGATCGGCGTCGCGGTGCTCAACCAGAAACTGACCAGCCAGCCCGTCAAGCAGGCCAACGCGGCGTCGGTCCGGGCCGAGCGGATGTCCGAGCAGATCCGGCAAGAGGCCGAGATGGTGCGCTCGCTCGGAATGCAGCAATCGACCTTCGGGCGCTGGCAGACTTTGCGCGACCGTTCGCTGGTCGAAACCATCAACGCCAGCGACATGGGCGGGCGCTTCACTACCCTGACCCGCACGTTCAGGCTGTTCCTGCAATCGGGGATGCTTGGGCTCGGGGCCTATCTCGTGCTGCAGGGACAGATGACCCCCGGCGGCATGATCGCGGGCTCGATCCTGCTGGGCCGTGCCCTGGCGCCGGTCGATGTCGCGCTGGGCCAGTGGCAGATCTGGCAGCGGGCGCAACAGGGCTGGCGCAGCCTGACGCAGCTGCTCAGCCTCATCCCCGAAGAGCCGCCGCGCACGGCCTTGCCCCGGCCCGCCGCGCGGCTGACGGTCGATCAGGTCACGATCATCCCGCCGGGACAGACCCAGGCGTCGATCCGAATGGTGTCATTCGACGTGAATCCGGGCGAATCCGTGGGTATCATCGGCCCCTCGGGGTCGGGCAAGTCGACCCTCGCGCGGGCCATCGTCGGTGTCTGGCGCGCCGCGGGCGGCAAGATCCGGCTGGACGGCGCAGCGCTCGACCAGTTCGAGCCCGACGTGCTGGGCCAGCATATCGGCTATTTGCCGCAAAGGGTGCAGCTGTTCGACGGCACCATCGCCCAGAATATCGCCCGCATGCGCGACGATGCGGACGATGCGGATATCGTGACGGCCGCGAAGAAGGCCGCGGTCCACGACATGATCCTGAAGCTGCCCGACGGATACGACACCCATGTGAGCGGCTCGGGCGGCAAGTTGTCGGGCGGCCAGATCCAGCGTGTGGGGCTGGCGCGTGCCATGTTCGGCGCGCCGGTCCTACTGGTGCTGGACGAGCCGAATTCGAACCTCGATAACGAAGGATCGGCCGCGATGAACGCGGCGATGGCGGCGATGAAACAGCAGGGTGGGGCGGTCATCATCATGGCGCATCGTCCATCGGCGATCCAGAATTGCGAACGGTTGCTGGTACTCGAAAATGGCACGCGCCGTGCTTTTGGGCCTAAGGACGAGGTCTTGCGGGAAATGGTGAAGAACCACAACGAGATCCGACAAGCGGCAGGGCAGGGGGGCGTGACATGAGCAATGCGCAACCCCTCTCGAAGATCGATCCCGCGAAGCTGCCGACGCGCGCCCCGGGCAGCGATACGGAAACTGCGTTCCGAAGCTGGAGCGCGAAGGGTCCGCTTGCGTTGGGGATCGTCACGCTGGTCGCCCTTGTCGCGGGCTTCGGAGGCTGGGCGATGATGACCGAGATTTCGGGCGCGATCATCGCGTCCGGCCGGATCGAGGTCGAGCGAAACCGGCAGGTCGTCCAGCACCCCGATGGCGGCGTCGTGACCGACATCCTGGTGGACGAAGGCGACCGGGTCGAAGTCGGCGATACCCTGATCCTGCTGGACACCGTGCTTCTGAACAACCGCCTGGGCACCGTGCGCAACCAGCTTTTCGAGATCCTGGCGCGCACCGCCCGGCTGGAAGCCGAGCGTGACCAGGCCGACGACATCACCTTTCCCGAAGTCCTGGTCGCCGCCAAGGAGTCGCCCGAGGCCGCGCGCCTGATGGAAGGCCAGCGCAGGCTGTTCCTGGCGCGCCGCGACACCTTCGATCAATTCCAGGCGCAGATCGACGGGCGCGGCCTGCAGGTCGCGCGGCAGGTCGATGGCATCACCTCGCAGCAGGCCGCGCTGACGACCCAGGTCGAGCTGATCGAAGAAGAACTGGCCGATCAGCAAAGCCTGCTGGACCAGGGGCTGGCGCAGGCCAGCCGGGTGCTGTCGCTCCGCCGCGAGGCGGCCCGCCTGCAGGGCCAGGTCGGCGAGCTCGAAGCCGCGGCCGCGGAAGCCGCCGAGCGGATTTCTGAGCTTGAGGTGCAGATGCTCACCATGCGCGTCCAGCGTCGCGAGGAAGCGATCACCGAGCTGCGCGATCTGGGCGTGCAAGAGGTCGAGACCCGCGAAGAGCTGAACAGCCTGACCGAGCAGCTGGCCCGCGCGCGCATCACGGCGCCCGTCGCGGGCATCGTGTACGGGCTGACCGTCTTCGCCGAACGCGCCGTGATCCGGTCGGCCGAACCGGTGCTCTACATCGTGCCGCAGGATCGCCCCCTGATCATCGCGGCGCAGGTCGAGCCCATCCACGTGGACCAGGTCGATGTCGGGCAGGAAGTGCTGTTGCGCTTCACCACGTTCGATGCCCGCACCACGCCCGAGCTGACGGGCGAGGTGATCCAGATCTCGGCCGACAGCTTCCAGGACGAAGCCAGCCGCACCGATTTCTACCGGGCGGAAATCGCGCTGAAGCCGGGTGAAATCGACCGCCTGCCGCCGAACCTGGTGCTGATCCCCGGCATGCCGGTCGAAGCCTTCCTGCGCACCGAGGACCGCACGCCCATTGCTTACCTGGTGAAACCCCTGGCCGACTATTTCAACAAGGCGTTCCGCGAAAGCTGACGCGCCGCGAAAGGATCCCCCCCTTATGAGCAATTTCGAAAAGCGCCTGGCCGAGCTTGGCGTAACCCTTCCCGACGCCCCCGCGCCCGCCGCCAACTACGTGCCTTTCGTCGTCGTGGGCGACCTGGTCCACATTTCGGGCCAGATCAGCCAGAAAGACGGCGCGCTGCTGACCGGCAAGCTGGGCGACGGAGTCTCGATCGAAGACGGCGCAAAGGCCGCCAGGACCTGCGCCATCGGACTTCTGGCGCAGCTGAAGGCGGCTTGCGGCGGCGATCTGGACCGGTTGGTCCGGGTCGTGAAGCTGACCGGATTCGTGAGCTCGACCGCGGATTTCACCGACCAGCCGAAGGTCATCAACGGCGCGTCGGATTTCCTGGTCGACGCGCTGGGCGAGGCGGGGCGCCACGCGCGGTCGGCGGTCAGCGCGGCGTCCCTGCCGCTGGGCGTCACGGTCGAGATCGAAGGCATCTTCCAGATCCGATGAGGCTGCCCGACGCTTTCCTGCGCCGTCCGCTGGCCCATCGCGGCCTGCACGACCGCGCCGGAGGCGTGATCGAGAACAGCCTTTCGGCCTTCGACGCGGCCATCGCCGGGGGCTACGGCATCGAGCTGGACGTGCAGATCAGCGCCGATGGCGTCCCGGTGGTGTTTCACGACGCCACGCTCGACCGGGTGACGGCCGCGACCGGCCCGGTCAATGCCCGCACCGCCCGGGATCTGCGATCCATCGCGCTGGCGGGAAGCGACGACAGGATCCTGCCCCTGCGCGACGTGCTGGATCACGTCGCGGGGCGGGTGCCTGTCCTGGTCGAGATCAAGGACCAGACCGGGCGTGGCGACGGGCCCGCGCTGGACCAGGCGGTGGGTCATGTTCTGCGGGATGCCGGGGTCCTGGTGGCGGTGATGTCGTTCAATCCCGCCTATATCGCCGCG
The DNA here is from genome assembly GCF_016412875.1 of Palleronia pontilimi. GTDB lineage: Bacteria > Pseudomonadota > Alphaproteobacteria > Rhodobacterales > Rhodobacteraceae > Palleronia > Palleronia pontilimi. The sequence goes on from NZ_JAEKPD010000001.1 coordinate 530,877, forward strand.
CTCGACTGGCTTCGGGACGTGCCGCGCGGCATCACCTCGGGCAGTGCGGACGACTATCCGTCCGACTTGCCGGACGCGACCCGGCGGTCGCTGGCGCGGCTCGAGATGTTCGAACGCTCGGGCGCCAACTTTCTGAGCCACAACCACACCGACCTGCAGAACACGCGGGTCCGCGCGCTGAAATCGGCAGGCGCCCACGTCCTGTGCTGGACGATCCGGTCCCAGGCCGAAGCCGACGCCGCCCTGCGCGTGGCCGAAAATATCACCTTCGAGGGCTTCACCCCCGCTTGAAGTTCAGGGTCCGCGCGCCAAGTGCAGACCCAATGACCAACGAGACCTTCGAGCTGCGCGCCCATGCCAGCCTGTCCGAAATCGACCCTTCGGACTGGGATGCCTGTGCCTGCCCCGAAGCGGCCCAAGGCCGTCCCATCGACCCGTTCACCACCCACCGCTTCCTGCTGGCCCTGGACGAATCCGGCTCGGTGGGGCCGGGGACGGGCTGGCAGCCGCAATACCTGGCCGCGCGGCAGGGGGGCGACCTGATCGCCTGCGCGCCGCTTTATGCGAAGGGCCACAGCCAGGGCGAATACATCTTCGATCACAACTGGGCCCACGCCTTCGAGCGGGCGGGCGGGCGCTATTACCCGAAGCTGCAGATCGCCGTGCCGTTCACGCCGGCCACGGGGCGGCGGCTGCTGGTCCGGCCGGGGTTCGAGGATGCGGGACGGGCCGCGCTGCTGCAGGGCGCGCTCCGGATCGCCACCGACAACCAGCTGTCGTCGCTCCACATCACCTTCTGCACCGGGTCCGAGGCCGAGGCGGGCGAAGACATGGGGCTGCTGCACCGCATCGGGCAACAATATCACTGGCTTGACGAAGATTACGGGGATTTCGACGGGTTCCTGGCCGCGCTGTCGTCGCGCAAGCGCAAGAACATCCGCAAGGAACGGGCCACCGCGCAGGCCTTCGGCGGCGAGATCGTGCACCTGACCGGCGATGCGATCCGGCCCGAACACTGGGACGCGTTCTGGCGCTTCTATCAGGACACCGGCGCGCGCAAGTGGGGCACGCCCTACCTGACCCGCGACTTCTTCGACCGCGCGCAGGAAACGCTGCGCGACGACATCCTGCTGATCCTGGCGCTGCGCGACGGCCGCCCCGTGGCGGGCGCGCTGAACATGATCGGGCGCGACACGCTTTATGGCCGCTACTGGGGCTGCACCGAGGATCACAACGCCCTGCATTTCGAGCTGTGCTACTACCAGGCCATCGACTGGGCGCTGGCGCACGGCCTGACCCGGGTCGAGGCCGGCGCGCAGGGCGAACACAAGCTGGCGCGCGGCTACTTGCCGGTGCCGACCCACTCGCTGCACTGGATCGCCGACGAAGGCTTCAGCCGCGCGGTACAGGACTACCTGACCGCCGAGCGCGCCGCCGTGGACGAGGAAATCGAGGTGCTGACCAGTTACGGACCGTTCCGCAAAGCCCAAGGAGACTCCGAATGACCGAGAAATTGACCGACGCCGAGCGCGACCAGGCGCTCAAGCCGCTGATCGACAACCGCTGGGAGCTGGGCGGGGATGGCGACCGTATCACCAAGACCTTCCAGTTCAAGACCTTCGTGGATGCGTTCGGCTGGATGACGCGCGCCGCCATTCTCGCCGAAAAGGCCAACCATCACCCCGAATGGTCGAACGTTTACAATAAAGTAACCGTCACGTTGACAACTCATGACGCGGGTGGTCTCACCCCGCTCGATATCGACCTTGCCAACAAGATGGACGACCTTTTCAAATGATCGACACGATCCTGAACACGCCGCTGATGAACGACACGTCGCTGGGCGACCTTCTGTCGCTGGAATTCCTGATCGCGATCCTGGGCGACGTCCTGGCCGCGATCGTGATCCTGATCATCGGCTTCGCCGTCGCGGGATGGGCGGGGCGCCGGGTGCGCGGCGTGGGGCAGCGCAACTCGCATCTCGACGAGACGCTGTTCAACTTCCTGGGCAACATCCTGCGCTACGTCATCATCGGCTTCGCGTGCCTGTTCATCCTCAACACCTTCGGCGTGCAGACCACCAGCGTCGTCGCCGTCGTCGGTGCCGCGGGCCTTGCCATCGGCCTGGCGTTGCAGGGCACCTTGTCGAACGTGGCCGCGGGCGTGATGATCATCTTCTTCCGGCCCATCAAGAACGGCGATTTCGTCGAGGTGAACGGCCAGATGGGCACGGTCAAGGACATCTCGCTGAACTTCACGGAACTGGCCAGCGTGGGCAACGTGCAGATCATCATCCCCAATTCGGAAGTCTGGGGGAACACCATCGTCAACTACTCGGGCTACGACAAGCGCCGGGCGGAATGGGAATTCGGCGTGGGCTACGGCGCGAACCTCGCCGATGCCGAGCGGGTTATCCGCGACACGATCATGGCCGACGAACGCAGCCTATCGGATCCCGAGCCGTTCATCCAGGTCAACAACCTCAACGCCAGCTCGGTGGATTTCCTGGTGCGCGTCTGGGTCAACGCGGCCGACTACTTCGCCTACCAGGCCGACATGAAGCGCCGCGTGAAAGAGGCGCTGGACGACGCGGGCGTGCCGATCCCCTTCCCGACGCGCACCATCGTCATCGAAAAGGGCGACGACGACGCGCCGGACCATGGCGACACCGACCGCAGCCACGAAGGGCGGGTGCGCGCCGAAGAGGGCCTGACCTGAGCCGCGTCAGAGCGCCGCGAGTATCGCTTCGCCGCCCGAGGTTTCGCAGACGCCCGGGTTTTCCTCGGCGTGCAGGAGCGTGACCTTGCCGTCCTCGACCACCATCGCGTAGCGCTGCGAGCGGTCGTAGAAGCCTACCGGCGGCGCGGTGAAATCCATGCCGACGCCCTTGGTGAATTCGGCGCCGGGATCGCCTAGCATCTTGATGCCCGCCACGTCGGCGCCGGTCGCGTCGGACCACGCCTTCATCACGAACGGATCGTTCACCGCCACGCAGATCACATCGTCGATGCCCTTGTCGGACAACTGGTCGCGGACCCGCATGAAGCTGGGAACATGCGCGGTGGTGCAGGTGCCGGTGAAGGCGCCGGGCAGACCGAAGATCACGACCTTGCGGCCTTTCGTCAGCTCGGCCATCGCCACCTGCTCGGGGCCGTCGTCGCCCATCCGGACAAGGGTTGCATCGGGGATCGTGTCGCCTTCGGAAATGCTCATGGGTCTGACCTTGTCCTGGTGTTGATTGCGTTCGCCTTGCGCCGGGATATAGGGTCCCGCGTGTTCTTTCCCAGCATCCCGGAAGTGCCAGATGCCCCATATCGTCGTCATCGGTGCCGGACAGGCCGCAAGCGTCCTGATCGGCACATTGCGCAGCGACGGGTTCGACGGCGACATCACGCTTGTGGGTGCCGAGCCCGAACTGCCCTACCAGCGCCCGCCGCTGTCAAAGGGCTACCTGCTTGGCGATATCGCGCGCGAGCGGCTGTTCCTGCGTCCGGCGTCGTTCTACGCGGATAACGACGTAGCCCTGATGCTGGGCACGGCCGCGTCGGATATCGACCTGTCGGCCCGGACGCTGCAGGTCGGCGACACCCGGCTGCATTACGACCAGCTTGCGCTCTGCACGGGGCTGTCCCCCCGCGCGCTGCCGCCCGAGATCGGCGGCGACCTAGACGGCGTCTTCACCGTGCGGACCTTGGCCGATGTCGACCAGATGGCGGCGCCGCTCAGGGCGGCCGAGCGGCTGCTGGTCATCGGCGGCGGCTATATCGGGCTCGAAGCCGCGGCGGTGGCCCGCAAGCTGGGCGTGAAGGTCACGCTTCTGGAAGCCGCGCCGCGCATCCTGGGCCGGGTCGCGGCCAGCGAAACGGCGGACTACTTCCGCGCATTGCACCGGCACCACGGCGTCGACATCCGCGAAGCGGTCGCCCTGGAACGGCTGGTTGGAAACGGCGCGGTGACGGGGGCCGAGCTGAAGGATGGCAGCCGACTCGCCTGCGACATGGCCATCGTGGGGATCGGCTTGCTGCCGCGCGCCGCATTGGCCGAGACGGCCGGGCTGAGGACCGAAAGCGGCATCGCCGTGGACAGGTTCGGCCGGACGTCCGACCCGCATGTCTGGGCCGCGGGCGATTGCGCAGCGCTCGAGCACCGCGGCCAGCGCTTGCGCATCGAATCGGTGGGCAACGCCATCGACATGGGCGAAGCCGTGGCGCGCAACATGCTCGGGGCCGACACCCCTTACGTGCCCAAGCCCTGGTTCTGGTCCGATCAGTACGACGTGAAATTGCAGATCGCGGGCCTGAATGTCGGCTACGACCGGATCGTCGTGCGGCCGGGCAGGTCCGACGGCGAGGTGTCGCATTGGTATTACGGCGGCGATACGCTGCTGGCCGTCGACGCGATGAACGACGCGCGCGCCTACATGATCGGCAAGCGGCTGATCGAGGCCGGGAAATCCCCGCCGTCCAAGCTGGTGGGCGATGCCGACACCGATCTCAAGACCCTGCTGACCGCGTGAGGATCATCGGCGGCACCCATCGCGGCCGTGCCCTGACGCCCGTGGGCAAGGGCGATCCTGCGGCACATCTACGCCCCACTACCGACCGGGTGCGCGAAAGCCTGTTCAACGTGCTGATGGGGGGGCGTTTCGGCGATCCGGTGACGGGCACGCGGGTGCTGGATCTGTTCGCGGGTACCGGCGCGCTGGGGCTCGAGGCGCTGTCGCGCGGCGCGGCGTCGGCCACCTTCGTCGAAAGCGGGCGCAAGGCGCAGGCGATCCTGCGGGCGAACCTGAAGCTTCTGGGCTGCCATGCCGCCATCCTGCCCCGCGATGCCACCCGGCTGGGCGACGCCCCCGGCGCGTTCGACCTCGTGTTCCTGGACCCGCCCTACGGCCGGGGCCTGGGCGAACGATCCATGCGCGCGGCGCTGGACCTGGGATGGATCGCACCGGATGCGCTGATCGTCTGGGAAGAGCGCGACGCCCCCGTCCTGCCGCCCCAGCTTGTCCAACTGGACCAGCGGCGATACGGCGACAGCCTGCTTACCTTCGCGCGCAGAAGCCGTCCCGACACGGACTGAGCCGTCCCGAACCGGGCCGCACTGCACAACCTCCCATCTTCACCTTTTTCCAAATATCCCTGCGATCGGGTCCAGCCTGTGCTAGGCTTGGGACATGAGCACCACGACCGCCACGCCCATCTCGCTTGCGCCCGACACAAGGACCGCGCCCACTGCGGGCCGCCCCGGCGGACCCGTCTTCATCGGCGACGCGGTGACACCGCTGGCAGGTACGACCTTGCTGGCGCTCACGTGGCCGAAAGGCCCTAACGACCGCTGATCCAGCGCGACAGCAGGACGTGGCCCAGCGCCACCAGCGCTCCGATCCCGGTGGCGAAGCCCAGCGCGCCGATACCGAACGCCCCCAGCACCCACGCACCGATGGCCGAGCCGACGGCCGCGCCCACGTAGATCGCCGCCGCGTTCAGCGACAGGATCACGCTGGCCGCATCGGGATCCAGGCCGATGATCCGCACCTGCTGGCCCGCCATGAACGACCAGCCGAAGACCGACCAGATCCCCAGCAGGACGAAGACCGCCACGGCGGGCAGGGGCAGAAAGGAAAACGCGGGCGTGATGACCGCTTGCGCCGCGCAAAGGATCACCAAGGTCCGCACCGGGCCCAGCCGGTCCGACATGCGCCCGCCAAGCACATTGCCCAGCACCGCGCCGATCCCGAACACCACCAAGGCCGCCGTCACGCCGTTGCGGCTGAAGCCCATGGTCTGCTCAAGCAAGGGCGCAAGATAGGTATAAAGGACGTAGATCGCGCCCAGGAAACTGGCGGTGAACAGGACCGCCAGCACCACCGGGCCGTTCAGCAGCGTCCGGCCCAACTGGCGCAGCGATGCGGGCGCGACCTCCAGACCCTTGGGTACGCGGGTCCAGATCAGCCACAGGCAGGGCAGCGCCAGCAGAACCACGATGAAAAAGCCCATGCGCCAGCCGAAAGTGTACCCGATGAAGCTACCCACGGGCACGCCCAACACCTGCGCCACGGTCAGTCCGATGATGACGTCGGCCAACGCCTTGCCGCGCTTGTCGGGCGGGGCCAGCGCCGACGCGACCGAGGCCGTGACCGGCGTGAACATGCCTGCGCCCGCCGCCGCGATCACCCGGCTGACATGCAGGAACAGTTCGTTCGGCGCGGTGGCAGAAGCCAGCGAGCCCAGCGCGAACATCGTCATCGCCAGTGTCAGCACCCGGCGGCGCCCCAACGCGCCGGTCAGCGAGACGAGCAGCGGCGACAGGATCGCGTAGGCGATGGCATAGGTCGTCATCGTCGCGCCCACGCGCGACGGCGTCAGCGACAGGTCGTCGGCGATGGGCGTGACCAGCCCGATCAGGACGAACGCGCCCATGCCGATCACGAAATTCGATGCCGAGAGTGTCCAGATCACCGTGCGGTGATCGACGCTTTCATTCATATGTGGGGTGAAACTTGCCGGCGGGCGACGGCGTGAAGATCTGCGCCCCGTCGGCGGTGATGCCGATCGAGTGCTCGTATTGCGCCGACAGCGTCTTGTCGCGCGTCACGGCCGTCCAGTCGTCGGCCAGCACCTTGGTTTCCGGGCGGCCCAGGTTCACCATCGGCTCGATGGTGAAGAACATGCCCTCTTCCAGCTCGGGGCCCGTTCCGGGACGGCCGTAATGCAGCACGTTGGGCGGCGCGTGGAACACCCGGCCCAGCCCGTGGCCGCAGAAGTCGCGCACCACGGACATGCGCTCGGCTTCCACGAAGCTCTGGATCGCGTGGCCGATATCGCCGAAGGTGTTGCCGGGTTTCGCGGCCTCGATCCCCTTCATCAGGGCGTCGTGGGTGACCTGCAGCAGGCGCTCGGACTTGCGGCTGAGCTTGCCCGCCACGTACATCCGCGACGTGTCGCCGAACCAGCCGTCGACGATCACCGTCACGTCGATGTTCAGGATATCGCCTTCCTTCAGCAGCTTGTCGCCGGGAATGCCGTGACAGACCACGTGGTTCACGCTGATGCAGCTGGCGTGCTGGTAGCCCTTGTAGCCGATGGTGGCCGATGTGGCGCCCGCCTCGGTCACCCAATCCTCGATCAGCTTGTCCAGCGCGCCGGTGGTCACGCCGGGCTGCACATGCGGGATGATGTCGTCGAGGATCCGCGCGGCCAGCGCACCCGCCTTCGCCATGCCCGCGAAATCGTCGGGATGGTGTATGCGGATGCCGTCCTTGGTCAGGCGGCCACGGTTGGTATCGTCCACGGGGGCAGGCTCCTTGATGCGCAGGTGCGGGATATAGGCGTCGCGGTCCGGGAAGGCTAGGCCAGCTCAGGCCCGAAGGGGAAGTGGATTTCTGATCGTGATCTCTTCCGTCGATATGGCGGTGTCGTAGCAGATCGCCTCGACCCCCGCGGCCCGCGCCCGGTCGAAGGCCACGCCATAGGCCGGGTCCAGGTCGCGGGCCAAGGCGAAAGCAGCGCAATCGGTGCGCTGCACCAGGTAGAGCATCACCGCGCGATGGCCCGCGCGCACCATGTCCGCAAGCTCGTCCAGGTGCCGCGCGCCGCGCGCGGTGACGCAATCGGGGAATTCGGCCAGGTTTCCATCGCGGCGCAGGTGGACATTCTTCACCTCGACATAGGCATCGGGCAGGCCGGGCTGGGTCAGCAGGAAGTCGACGCGGCTTTTCCGGCCGTATTTCACCTCGGGCCGCACGCCGTCATAGCCGCCCAGCTCGGGGATGGCGCGGTCGCGCAGGGCCTCGCCCACCACGCGATTGGGCACGGCGGTGTCGATCCCGGACCAGTCGCCGCCGCCCAGTTCCACCAGCCGCCAGCCGTAGTTCAGCTTGCGCTTGGGGTCGTCGTTGGGCTCCAGCCAGATCGGCGTGCCGGGCGCGTTCAGCCCCATCATCGTGCCGGGGTTGGGACAATGGGCGCGCACCAGCGTGCCGTCCTCGAGCGTGGCTTCGGACAGGAAGCGGTTCCAGCGGCGCACCAGGTGGGCGCGGACCAGGGGGGTTTGAAAGCGCATGGTGCGGGCCTACAACTGATGGGCGCTTTAGCCAAGGACACCCCCATGCCAAATCCCACCGCCGCGATGCTGGTCATCGGTGACGAAATCCTGTCCGGCCGCACGCGCGACAGCAACATGCACCACCTGGCGGGCAAGCTGACCGAGCGGGGGATCGACCTGCGCGAAGTGCGCGTGGTGGCCGACGATGCCGCCGCGATCGAAGCGGCGGCGCGGGCGCTTTCGGACAGCTACGACCACGTCTTTACCTCGGGCGGAATCGGGCCGACCCATGACGACATCACCGCCGATTGCATCGCGGCGGCCAAGGGTGCCAAGATCGACGTGCGCGACGATGCGCGCGCGATCCTGCAGGCGCATTACGACCGGCAGGGATCGGACCTGAACGACGCGCGGCTGCGCATGGCGCGCATTCCCGACGGCGCGGTGCTGATCGAAAACCCGGTTTCGGCTGCGCCGGGCTTCACGCTGGACAACATCCACGTCATGGCCGGTGTGCCGCAGATCTTCGAAGCGATGGTGGAAGGGCTGCTGCCACGCCTGACCGGCGGCGCGCCGATGCAAAGCCGGACGCTGCGGGTCGAGCGCGGCGAAGGCGACATCGCCCAGCCGCTGAGCGACGTGGCCCAAGCCCATCCCGAACTCAGCGTCGGATCCTATCCCTTCGTCCAGAACGGGCAATTCGGCGTGAACATCGTGGTGCGCGGCAGCGACCCGGATGCGCTCGACGGCGCCATGGCGAAGCTGCGGGAACATTTCCCCGAGGCGGTCGAGTGATTCGTGCCCAGATCGACGCGCTGCTGGCCGCCACCTGGCCGCCCGCGTCGGTGCGGCGGCTGGGGCCGTGGATTCTGCGGGACGGGGCCGGGGGCGGCAAGCGGGTTGAAGCGGCCTCGACCGCCGGGGCGGTGGGCGAGCGCGACATCGACGATGCCGAGCGGGCGATGGACGATGCCGGGCGACAGGCGCTGTTCGCGGTTTTCGCCGGTCAGGACGACCTGGACCGGCGGCTGGGCGACCGCGCCTACCTGACGCTCGATCCCACCGTGCTTTACGCGGGTCCCGTCGCGGATCTGCCCGCACCGGACGGCCCAGTCGACACCGCCTGGCCCCCGACCGAGGCGCAGGAAGAAATCTGGCGCGCGGGCGGAATCGGCGCGGCGCGGTTGGCGGTCATGGAACGCGCGCAGTCGCCGAAGACCACGCTTCATCTCAGCCACGATGGCACGGCCTGCTGCACCGCCTTCGTCGCGGTTCACGGGCGCGTCGCGATGCTCCATGCGCTGGAAGTCGCCAAGGCCCACCGGCGGCAGGGCGCGGGGCGGGCGATGATGGCCCATGTCGCGGCCTGGGCGGCCGGGCAGGGCGCGGACACGCTGGCGCTGCTGGTCACGCGCGCGAACGCTCCGGCGAACGCGCTTTACCGTGATTTGGGTCTGCGGGGCGAAGACTGCTATCACTACCGGATCCGACCATGAGGCCCAGATGATCGATGACCAACCCACAGCGCTCGACCTGCCCATGGTCGATCCGCTGCCGCCCGAGACGCAGAAATATTTCGACATCTGCCGCGAAAAGCTGGGCATGGTGCCCAACGTGCTGCGCGCCTATGCCTTCGATATCGACAAGCTGAACGCGTTCACCGGGCTCTACAACGATCTGATGCTGGGCGCGTCGGGCCTGACCAAGCTCGAACGCGAGATGATCGCGGTCGCGGTGTCGTCGGTGAACAAGTGCTATTACTGCCTTGTCGCCCACGGCGCGGCGGTGCGGCAACTGTCGGGCAAGCCCGAGCTGGGCGAGCAGATGGTGATGAACTGGCGCGTGGCCGACCTGGATGCGCGGCAAACCGCCATGTTGGAGTTCGCCACAAAGTTGACAGAATCTTGCCACACAATGTCCGAGGCGGATCGAAAAGCCCTGCGCGACGTTGGGTTCTCGGACCGGGACATATGGGACATCGCGTCCGTCGCGGCGTTCTTCAACATGACCAACAGGGTGGCAAGCGCGACCGAGATGAAACCGAACGACGACTACCACGCGCAGGCCAGATGATCCGGGCGCTTCCCCTTCTGGTTGTGGGCCTGTTGGCCCAGCCCGCACTGGCGCTGTCGATCGCGCTGCCCGGCAAGGCGGTGCAATCCATGCGCCAGGACGACGGTGCCACGACGATCGGTCTGCCCGTGGGCGCGTTCGACGGGGAACGGGTGCCGCTCGATCAGGTCGATGGTCGCGTCAGCCGGACCGCGTGGAAGCTGCGCGGCCAGCTGAGCACCCCCGCGCAGATCGCGGACGCGCTGGCCGGGCAACTCCGGGAAGAAGGTTGGACCATCGACTTCACCTGCGCCGATTCGGCCTGTGGCGGCTATGATTTCCGCTTCGCGTCGAACACGCTGCCCGCGCCGGGCATGTATGTGGACCTGGGCAATTTCCGATACATCCTGGCGCGCGGGCCCGATGGCGCCGCGATGTCGCTGATGATCAGCCGGGCGCGCGACGCGGCCTGGGTGCAGATGACCGAGGTCGCGCCGACGGACGCAGCGGCCCCGAATGTCGTGACCTCGACAAAGTCGACGGCGGTCGCGCCCGGGCCCCTGTCGGACCGCCTGGACCAGACCGGCCGCGTGGTGCTGGACGACCTGCTCTTCGCCAGCGGATCGTCGCAATTACAGGATGGCGACGCGACGACCTTGGGCGACGTGGCGGCCTACTTGGCCGACAACCCGTCGCGCACCTTTGCCATCGTGGGCCATACGGATATCGAAGGCAGCCTGGACGCCAACATCGCGCTGTCGCGCGCGCGGGCGCAAGCGGTGCGCCAGGTTCTTCTGGATCGCTACGGGGTGCCGCCCGCGCAAGTGGCCGCGCAAGGCGTGGGATACCTGGCGCCGCTCGGCAACAACGACACGGCGGCGGGCCGACTGGCGAACCGCCGCGTGGAACTCGTCGTCACCAACTAGGCGGCTACCACGTGTCCGGGCCCTTCTCGGCGAAGCTTTCCACCAGGAAGTCGATGAAGGCGCGCACCTTGGGCTGGGTGAATCGGCCCGGCGGATAGACCGCATAGATGCCCTGGGTTTCGTGCGGAAGATCCGGAATCGCCTCTTCCACCAGGCCCGCGGCCTTGGCGTCGGCGTAAAGGAACGACGGCAGGTAGGCGATGCCAAGCCCCGAGATCGCCGCGTTCAGCAAGGATTGCCCGTCATTGACGGACAGCCACCCGGCGGTGCGCACCTGCCGACGCTCGCCCGAAGGCGCGGTCAGCTTCCACACCGCGCCGTTGGATTGGCTGGTATAGTGCAGCAGCTTGTGCTCGTTCAGATCGTCGATCTTCTGGGGTCGGCCGTATTTCTCGAAATAGGCGGGCGCCGCGATCATCCGCTTGCTGGTCTCGGTCAGCTTGCGGGCGCGCAGCGTGCTGTCTTCCAGCTCGCCGATGCGCACGGCCATGTCGAAGCCTTCGGAAATCAGCTCAACGTAGCGGTTGTTCAGCACCATGTTCACGGTGATGTCGGGAAACTCGGTCAGGAACCCGCCCAGGATCGGGCTCAGATGATTGACGCCGAAATCGGTGGCGACGCTGATCCTGAGCAGCCCCGAGGGCGCGGATTGCATGGACGTGACCAGCGAATCGGCCTCGCCCGCGTCGTTCAGCACACGGCGGGCGCGGTCGTAATAGGCCAGGCCGATTTCGGTCGGGCTGACGCGGCGCGTGGTGCGGTTCAGAAGCCGCGCGCCAAGGCGGGCTTCCAGCGACGAGACATGCTTCGAGACGGCGGATTTCGAAATCCCCATCTTCTTGGCCGCGTCCGTGAAGCCGCCTTGATCCACCACGGTGGCGAAAGCTTCCATTTCGGTCAGTCTGTCCATTCGGCCTCACATCGTTCACGGTTCACGGCGTTTCGTGTCGGAAACAATCTGCCGGAACAATCGGGCAGGAATGGGGTCGGCGTCGGACAATACCGGGGTGATAGGGTGATCGTGTCCACACGCGAAACGCGAAGATAGCGATAACGGCACCTTTGTTTACAGGGTCGCCGCCAATCGCGTGCCTTGGTCGATGGCGCGCTTGGCGTCCAGCTCGGCGGCCACGTCGGCGCCACCGATGACGTGGCAGGGCATGCCCTTCGCCGCAAGCGCGTCCGCGAGCTCGCGCAGCGGCACCTGGCCCGCGCACAGGATCACGTTGTCCACCTTCAGCACCTGCGATTTGTCGTCGATGGTGACGTGCAGGCCATCGTCGTCGATCCGGTCGTAGCTGACGCCGCCGATCATCTTCACGTCGCGCATCTGCAGACCCGCGCGGTGGATCCAGCCGGTCGTCTTGCCCAGCCGCTTGCCGGGGCGTTCGGCCTTGCGCTGCAACAGCCAGACTTGCCGGGCGGGCTTGCCGGGTTGCGGGCCTTCGGGGTCCAGCCCGCCGCGGGCGTCCTCGGGATCCTCGATGCCCCATTCTTCCAGCCATTCCTGCAGGTGTTCGGTTGGGCTGTCCTGGGTCACCAGGAACTCGGACGTGTCGAACCCGATGCCGCCCGCGCCGATCACCACGACCTTGTCGCCGACCGCCGCCCCGTTCCGCAGAACGTCGATATAGCCCAGAACGCTGGGGTGGTCCTGTCCGCGGATCCCGGGGTCACGCGGCGCGACGCCGGTGGCGACCACCACCTCGTCGAAGTCCTCGAGCATGTCGGCGGTGACGTTCGTGCCCAGTTTCACGGTCACGCCCGCCTCGTCCACCGCGCGGGTGTAATAGTCGACCATGCCGATGAATTCTTCCTTGCCGGGGATCACCTTGGCCATGTTCAGCTGCCCGCCGATGCGGTCGGCCCGGTCGAACAGCGTCACGTCGTGGCCACGCTCGCGGCAGGTCAGCGCGGTCGCCAGCCCGGCGGGGCCCGCGCCGACGATGGCGACGCGCTTGGGCTGGTCGGCCCGTTCGACGACCAGCTCGGTCTCGTGACAGGCGCGGGGGTTCAGCAGGCAGGACGACAGCTTGCCGCCGAATGTGTGGTCGAGGCAGGCCTGGTTGCAGGCGATGCAGGGCGTGATGGCATGGGCGCGATCCGCCGCGGCCTTGGCCACGAAATCCGGATCGGCCAGGAACGGTCGCGCCATCGACACCATGTCGGCGCAGCCATCGGCCAGCACGCTTTCCGCCACGTCCGGCATGTTGATGCGGTTCGACGTGATGATCGGGACCTGCACCTCGCCCATCAGCTTCTTCGTGACCCAGGTGAAGGCGCGGCGCGGCACCGACGTGGCGATGGTGGGCACGCGCGCCTCGTGCCAGCCGATGCCGGTGTTGATGATCGTGGCGCCCGCGGCCTCGATCTTGCGGGCCAGCGTCACGACCTCGTCCCAGGTCTGCCCGTCGGGGATCAGGTCGATCATCGACAGCCGGTAGATCACGATGAAATCGTCGCCCACCGCTTCGCGCACCCGGCGCACGATCTCGACGGGCAGGCGCTGGCGGTTGTCCAGGCTGCCGCCCCAGCGGTCGGTGCGCTTGTTGGTGTGGGTGACCAGGAACTGGTTGATGAAATAGCCTTCGCTGCCCATCACCTCGACCCCGTCATAGCCTGCCTGCTGGGCGCGGGTGGCCGCCGTCACGATATCGGCGATCTGCTTTTCGATGCCCTCCTCGTCCAGCTCGCGCGGCGGGAAGGGCGAGATCGGGGACTTGATCGCCGACGGCGCCACGCATTCGGGGCTGTAGGCATAGCGGCCCGCATGCAGGATCTGCATCGCGATCTTGCCGTCCGCGTCGTGGACCCGGTCAGTGACGCTTCTGTGGTTGGCGATGTCCTGGTCCGAGAACAGGCCCGCCGCGCCGGGAAACACGCCGCCCTCGCGGTTGGGGGACATGCCGCCCGTGACCATCAGCGCCACGCCGCCGCGCGCGCGGGTGGCGTAGAATTCGGCCACGCGGTTCCAGTCGCCGGTCTCTTCCAGCCCGGTATGCATGGATCCCATCAACACCCGGTTCTTCAGCGTCGTGAAGCCCAGATCGAGCGGGGCCAGCAATTTGGGGTAGGCGGACATGGGACACTTCCTTCGACGGTGAACCGGGCCACTCTGAAGCGCCGCGCCCGGTCTGTCACGCCGGACGCGGCGTCAGGATTCGCTGTCGGCGCAGTGGGTGCGGAACGCGCGTTTTAGCAGGTCCAGCTCGGCGCGCAGCAGCGCCACTTCGGCGGCCATATCCTGCGACAGGGCCGTGCCCGCCGCGACCGAGATGCTGGCCACTGGGGTGCCGTCATCCGCCGTGGTCAGCACCAGCGTCTGCACGCCTTCACCCAGCATCGCCACCGGCACGGGGATCTCCGCTTGCCAGCCGTCCGCGTTCTGCGTCCAGGTCAGGTCGGGCAACGCCGTGCCCCGATGACTGGCGACCAGGTCGGGCCGCCCGGGCGTGGTCACGCAGACCGACCAGATGCCGTCCTTCAGGCCCTTGTCGACGATGCCGTGCCGGATTGCGGAGGCGTGGGTGTCCTTCATGGCATCCTTCACATCTCGTGGCGGGTGCCGCGGCTGACGACCAGGTCGCAAAGCTCGATCCGGTTCATGGCCGGGCGGTCGAAGATCAGGTCGATCCAGGCCCCGTCCACCTGCTTGTCGGTTGCATCGCTATAGGCCAGGTCGAATTCCAGCGTCGTCGTCTCGCCGCTGCGCTCGGCCTCGACCACCATCTGCACGGTGTTGGGCCCTTGGCGCAGGTTCAGGCGGGCAAGGATCTCGACCGGCCTTTCCGCGCGCGTCAGCAGGGCCACGCGCAGGATGTGCCGCCGGGCAAGCGTGGCGACCGCGTCGTCGGGCAGGTCGAGCACGAGGCTCAGGAACGAGCCGTCGAAATCCAGGATATCCAGCGCGACATGGGGCGCCTGGCGGGCCGGGGCGTGCTGGCGCAGCGTGATCGTGGGCGCCGCGCAATCGTGGAACAGCTTCAGATCCTGACCCAGCGCGGCACCGCTGTCGGGGGCGACCAGCGCGGCCGGGCGCTGCGCCGTCTTCCACAGAGCGGGACGCCACGCCCAATCGCCGCCGGGCCAGGGCAGGCGCGGGGGCTCGTCCATCTCGACCGTATCGGCGGCGGCGATCACCCGGTCAAGCCGGTCGCGCAGCAATCGCGCCTGTCCGCGCAGCACCCGCAGCGAGAACGCGTCGAGCGACGGCGCGGCGTCCGCGATCCGCGACCAGCGCTTCAGCGCGCGTCTGTGGGCCAGTTCGTCCAGCCCCCCGGTCAGTTTCATCGGCTCATTCCCAGCATGTCGGAACAAGCCCTATCACAGATCCATGTAGATATGCTTTTCGGCCTTGCCGCCCGGATGCGTTACGGCGCCGCGCCGCGTATCGCCGACGAGCTGTGCGTATTTCCACAGCGCGCCCGAGGCATAGATGGTGTCGCGCGGGCCGGACCACTCGGCCTTGCGGGCGGCCAGCGTGTCGTCGTCCAGATCGACGCTGATCTCGCCCTTCACGGCGTCGATGGTGATGACGTCACCGTCCTTCAGCAACGCGATGGGGCCGCCATGGGCGGCTTCGGGCCCCACATGGCCCACGCAGAAGCCCCGCGTCGCGCCGGAAAAGCGGCCATCGGTGATCAGCGCGACCTTCTTGCCCATGCCTTGGCCCGACAAGGCGGCGGTGGTGGCCAGCATCTCGCGCATGCCGGGGCCGCCCGCGGGGCCTTCGTTGCGGATGACCAGCACCTCGCCTTCCTTGTAGGTACGCGCCTTCACGGCCTCGAAGGCCTCTTCCTCGTTTTCGAAGACGCGGGCGGGGCCGGTGAAGACCTGCTCGGCCTCAGACATGCCCGCGACCTTCACGATGGCGCCTTCGGGGGCCAGGTTGCCCTTCAGGCCCACGACGCCGCCGGTCTTGGTGATGGGCGTGTCGATGGCGTAGATCACCTTGCCTTCGGCTTCACGCTCGACCAGGTCGATTTCCTCGCCGATGGAGCGGCCCGAGGCGGTCATGCAATCCTCGTGGATCAGGCCCGCCTTGCGCAGTTCCTTCATCACCACGGGGATGCCGCCCGCGTCGTAGAGATCCTTGGCCACGTATTGCCCGCCGGGCTTGAGATCCACGAAATAGGGCGTTTCGCGGAAGATGTCGCAGACGTCGAACAGGTCGAAATCGATCCCGGCCTCGTGCGCCATGGCGGGCATGTGCAGACCCGCATTGGTCGACCCGCCGGTGCAGGCCACCACCCGCGCGGCGTTTTCCAGCGACTTGCGCGTGACGATGTCGCGGGCGCGGATGTTGCGCTCGATCAGGCTCATCACGGCATGGCCGGACGCCTCGCCATACTGTCCGCGGCTCTCGAAGGGCGCGGGCATGCCGGAGCTGTTGAACAGCGCGAGGCCGATCGCCTCGGACACGCAGGCCATGGTGTTGGCGGTGAACTGGCCGCCGCAGGCCCCCGCCGACGGGCAGGCCACCCGTTCCAGCACGGCAAGCTGGGCGTCCGTCATCTCGCCCGATTGGTAGCGACCGACGGCTTCGAACATATCCTGCACGGTCAGGTCGCGGGTGGCGAAGTCTTCCGGCACGTCGGCCCCGGCGGGCACCTTGCCCGGCAAGATCGAGCCGCCATACATGAAGACCGATGGCACGTTCAGCCGGATCATCGCCATCATCATGCCCGGCAGCGACTTGTCGCAGCCCGCCAGCCCCACCAGCGCGTCGTAGCCGTGGCCGCGCATGGTCAGCTCGACCGTGTCGGCGATGGCCTCGCGGCTGGCCAGCGACGACCGCATGCCTTCATGCCCCATGGCGATGCCGTCGGTGACGGTGATGGTGGTGAATTCGCGCGGGGTGCCGCCCGCCGCCTTCACGCCAAGCTTCACGGTCTGGGCCTGCCAGTTCAGCGCGATGTTGCAGGGCGCGGCTTCGTTCCAGCAGGTGGCGACGCCGACGAAGGGCTGTTCGATGTCTTCCTGCGTCAGCCCCATCGCGTAGTAATAGGACCGGTGCGGCGCGCGCGCGGGCCCTTCGGTCACATGGCGGCTGGGAAGGTTGGACTTGTCGAATTTGCCCTTCAGCATGGCGGGACCCCTTGGCGTGATTTTCTTGGGGGTGGCATAGGGCGCGGGACGTCTTTTCACAAGGGACATGCGCCCTCGATCAACCGTGCCGATCCCCGCAATTGCGCTGCCTGCCCGGCATCGCTAGGTTGTCGCGACCTTGATCAAGGACCTGTCCGCCGATGGCGCAATCCCCCTCTTTCGACGCCTTCGTGGCCCCTGCACGGGCGCGGCCGCAGCTGTGGCGGTTGCTGCTGGGCCTGGTGGTCTGTGTCGCCGTCATGGCGCTCTGGATCGGAGCGACCTTCGGCGTCCTGGTGGCGGCGATGGGCTTCGATCCCGCCGCGCGGATGCTGGCCGAGTTGAGCGATCCGACCAACCCACGTGGCACGTTGCTGTTGCTGTCAACCTTCGCGGGCATGTTCGTGGCGCCCATCGTCGCGGCAAGGCTGTTGCAGAAGCGCCGCGCCGGGACGCTGTTCGGATCGGCGCCGGTGGTGGTGCGCCATTTCGCGATCTCGGTGGGCATCGCCGCCGTGATCTACGGGCTGACGCTGGCGATCTGGTCGGTGAATTTCGACGGCGTGCAGAACCTGTCGCTGGGCATGTGGCTGGCGCTGCTGCCCTTGTCGCTGCTGGCCGTGGTGATCCAGACCGGCGCGGAAGAAGTGCTGTTCCGCGGCTACCTGATGCAGCAGCTTGCCGCCCGGTTCGCGTCGCCGCTGGTGCACATGCTGGTGCCCGCCTTCTTGTTCGGCATCCTGCATTACGATCCCGGCACCATGGGCTCGAATGCCTGGGCCGTGGTCGGCTCGACCGCGTTCTTCGGCCTGATCGCCGCCGATCTGACCGTCGCCACCGGGTCCATCGGGGCGGCCTGGGGGCTGCATTTCGCCAACAATGTCGTGGCGATCCTGCTGATCTCGACCAAGGACACGATCACCGGGCTTGCCCTCTACACGACGCCCTATACCGCCAGCGAAGTGACGATCACCGGCCCGCTTCTGATGGCCGACCTTGCGCTGATCATCGCGGTCTGGGCCTGTCTGCGCTGGGTTTTCCGCCGCTGATTGCCATTCGGCGTGGGCCGTTCTATCTGAGGGGCAAGGCCGAGCGTCCCGACCCGGACCCCAGACGGAGCCCGACACGTGAACTGGATTTCCAACTACGTCCGCCCGAAGATCAACTCGCTCTTCTCGCGCCGTGAGGTGCCCGAGAACCTGTGGACCAAGTGCGACGAATGCGGCACGATGCTGTTCCACCGCGAGCTGACGGACAATCTGAACGTCTGCACCAATTGCGACCACCACATGTACCTGTCGCCGCGCGAGCGGTTTCGCACGCTCTTCGACGGCGGCGCGTTCAAGGATGTGTCGGTGCCCGCGCCGCCCCAGGATCCGCTGCATTTCCGCGACCAGAAGAAATACCCCGACCGGCTGAAACAGGCCCAGCGTGAAACCGGCGAGCGTGAAGCCATGCTGGTGGCCGAGGGCGAGATCGGGCTGGTCCCCATCGTCGCCGCCGCGCAGGACTTCAACTTCATGGCGGGCTCCATGGGCATGTATGTGGGCAACGCGATCCTGGCCGCCGCCGAGCGCGCGATCGACCTGCAGCGTCCGTTGGTGCTGTTCGCGGCGGCCGGCGGCGCGCGGATGCAGGAAGGCATCCTGTCGCTCATGCAGATGCCGCGCACCACCGTCGCCGTCGACATGCTGCGCGACGAAGGCCTGCCCTATATCGTCGTGCTCACCAACCCCACCACGGGCGGCGTCACCGCGTCCTATGCCATGCTGGGCGATATCCAGATCGCCGAGCCAGGCGCGCTGATCTGCTTCGCGGGCCCGCGCGTCATCGAGCAGACGATCCGCGAAAAGCTGCCCGAAGGCTTCCAGCGCGCCGAGTACCTGCTGGACCACGGCATGCTCGACCGCGTCACCGACCGCCGCAAGATGCGCGACGAGCTGATCTCGATCCTGCGGATGCTGCGCCACATGCCCGCGGCGGTGCAGGGCGACCTGCCCGCGCCCGGCGACGGCCCCATGCCCGAAGGACTGCCCCAGCCCGAACGCCAGACGCAGGCGACAAGCTGAGCCCGCCCCGCGCCGACCACGCGCCGTCCCCAACCGGCGGCTCCGACGCCGTGCTCGACCGGCTGATGGCGCTGCATCCCAAGGTCATCGACCTGACGCTGGACCGGATGTGGCGACTGCTGGACGCGCTGGGCAACCCGCAGGACAATCTGCCGCCCGTCATCCATATCGCCGGGACCAACGGCAAGGGCTCGACCCAGGCGATGATCCGGGCCGGGCTGGAAGCGGGGGGCCACGCGGTCCACGCTTATACCTCGCCGCACCTGGCGCGCTTCCACGAACGGATCCGCCTGGCGGGCGACCTGATTTCCGAGCCCGCGCTGACCGCGCTTCTGGACGAATGCGAAGACGCCAACGCGGGCGCGCCCATCACCTTCTTCGAGATCACGACCTGCGCCGCATTCCTCGCCTTCGCGCGCACCCCCGCCGACTACACGCTGCTGGAAGTGGGGCTGGGCGGCAGGCTGGATGCGACCAACGTGATCGCGCGGCCCGCGCTGACGATCATCACCCCCGTTGACCTGGATCACCAATCCTACTTGGGCGACACGCTTGCCCTGATCGCGGGCGAAAAGGCGGGCATCCTGAAGCCCGGCGTGCCCGCCATCGTTGCGCGGCAGAAGGAAGCGGCGCTCGACGTGATCGAAGCGCGCGCGGCCCGGCTTAGCGTGCCCTGCCAGGTGCACGGGCAGCACTGGCACGCGGCCCCCGAACGCGACGGCATGATCTTCCAGGACGACAACGGCCTGCTGGACCTGCCGAAGCCCGGGCTTGCCGGGCCGCACCAGATCGACAACGCGGGAACCGCCATCGCCGCGCTGCGGGCGCTGGGCGCAGCCCCCGGCGCCTGCGCCGCGGCGATCCGCGACGCCCACTGGCCCGCACGGATGCAGCGGCTGCGCAGCGGACCCTGCATCGACGCCGCCCCCCATGCCGAGATCCTGCTCGACGGCGGCCACAACCCCGCGGCGGGCCAGGCGGTCGCGGTTACGCTGGCCCAGATGCCCGCGCGGCCCACCCACATGGTCTGCGGGATGCTGAACACCAAGGATATCGCGGGCTACCTGGCGCCATTGGCGGGCCGGGCCGAAAGCCTGTTCGCGGTGTCGATCGAGGGCGAGCCGAACACGCTGCCCGCCGCGCGCACCGCGGCGGTGGCCGAAGCGGTGGGCCTGAAAGCGTCGACCAGCGACACCGTTCTGGACGCCGTGCGCAAGATCGCGGCCGATACGCCCCACGCCCGCATCCTGATCTGCGGCTCGCTCTATCTGGCCGGGCGGGTCCTTCGCGATCACGGCTAAATCGGCGCCCGGCGCAACCGGACACCGACCCTGCCCCCGGGGCGTCCGGCCCCTGCATCACTGGTCCTGAAATACCTCCGCGCAACCGTCGTAAACGGGAGCGAGCTTGCCGCCCTAGGCGGCCCAGTCCGCGCTTTGCATCTCGCGCAGCCGCGACGCCGTGCGCTCGAATTCGAACGATCCGCTGCCCTCGATGTAAAGCCGCTCGGGCAAGTCCGCGGCCGACGCGATCAGCCGCGTCTTCGCCTCGTAAAGCGCGTCGATCAGGGTGACGAAGCGCTTGGCCTCGTTGTAGTTCTCGGACCCGAGCCGGGGGATGTCTTCCAGCATCAGCACGCGCACGTGCTCGGCGATGGCCAGGTAATCGGCGGCCCCCAGCGCCTTGCCGCAGAGCTCCCAGAAACCCGCGCGCCCGACCCCGGCGCTGTAGCGGGGCAGGGTGACGCCATGACCCGAAACCTCCAGCTCCAGCGGCGCGCCGTCGCCGCCCGACAGCCGCTCCCACAGCGCATCCATGGCCGCGCGCGCCTCGGCGTTCGCGGGATGAAAATACAGGTCCGACCCGGCGATCCGGTCCTGCCGCCAGTCGCGTGGCGACGCCAGCTCGACCACCCGCATCCGGTCTTTCAGCAACGCGATGAAAGGCAGGAACAGCTTGCGGTTCAGCCCGTCCTTGTACAGATCGTCCGGCACCCGGTTCGACGTCGCCACGATGGTCACGCCGCCCGCGAACAGCCGCTCGAACAGGCGGCCCACGATCATCGCGTCGGTGATGTCGCCGATCTGGATCTCGTCGAAACACAAAAGCCGCAGACCGTCCGCGATATCGTCGGCGACCGGCTTGATCGCGTCGTCCACGCCGGTCTTGCGCGCCTCGGCGATGCCGCGGTGGACGTCCTGCATGAAGGCGTGAAAGTGGACGCGGCGCTTGCCCTCGATGTCGATGTTGTCGAAGAACAGGTCCATCAGCATGGACTTGCCGCGGCCGACGCCGCCCCACAGATACAGCCCCTCCAGCGCCTCGGGCTCTTTCCCGCGCGAGAACCAGCCGCGTTTCGCGGGCGTCTGCGCGGACAGGCCTTTCGCGATGCGGGTGAATTCCCCCAGCACGCCTTCCTGCGCCGGATCGCGTTCCAGGCCGCCCCGTTCGATGGCGCGGGCGTAGATGTCTTCGAAGCTTTGCCGCATCAGCGCGCGCACCCGACGCAGCAGATCACGCAGGGATCGAGGTCCAGCCGCTTCATCGGGATCGGGTCGCCGCAGGCGTCGCAATGGCCGAATTCGCCTGCCTCGAGCCGAAGCAGCGCGCCCCGGATCGCCCGGGCGCGCTGGGCGCGGCGTGCATCGGTCCCGGCCGCCATCGCCTGGTTCTGCAAGGCGTCCATGCGCGACAGGCGGCCCACGCCTTGCTGGTCCAGCGTGACGGGGGCCCGAGATTCGCGGCTGCGGTCCGACGCATCGAGCAGCGCGGCCAGTTCGGCTTGCAGCGGCGGCACAAAGCGGGCGCGCATCCGGTCGGGGTCGTGTTCCTTCATGCGCCCAGAGATAGCGCGTGAGCCGGGCGGGGAAAATCGTCTAATTTCCGTCGGGTGATGCCCCCGCCCCTTGCGCAACACGGCGCGCCGGTGCGCCGCTAGCCGCCCAGTCGCCGCGCGGCCGCCCGGCCCGCATGGCGCCCGGTGGCCAGGCAGGCCGTCAGCAAGTAGCCGCCCGTGGGCGCTTCCCAATCCAGCATCTCGCCGCAGGCGAAGGTGCCGGGCAGGGCGCGCAGTTGCAGGCGATCGTCCAGCGCGTCCCAGGCGATGCCCCCGGCGCTCGAAATGGCTTCGTCCAGCGGGCGCAGACCGTCGTGGCGCACCGGCAGATGCTTGATCAGGGGCGCAAGATCGTCGGGCAGGGGCTGGCCGAACTCCATCAGAAGGGCCGTGCGCGCGGGATCCAGTCCCAAGCCCTTGCGCAGCCGGTTGGGCAGCGATCCCTTGGCCTTCTTCAGCCGTTGCCCGATCTTGCTGAGGTCCCAATCGGGCATCAGGTCCAGGTGCAGCTCCGCGCCCTCGCGCACCGCCCGGCTGACGACGTAGATGCCGCCGCCTTCCAACCCCCGCTGCGATATGACGAATTCCCCCCGGTGCGTCTGTCCGCCCGCGGTCAACGCGGTGCCCTTCACCGGATGGCCCAGCACGCGGTCCATGTGGTCGGACCACGCCACCCGCAGCCCCGCATTGGCCGGGGCGAAGTCCCGGACGGTCACGCCCGCCTCGCGCAGCCATGGGACCCAGGCGCCGTCCGATCCCAGCCGCCGCCACGACGCGCCGCCCAGCGCCAGGATGCAGATCTCGGGTGTCAGGATGCACGGGCCGTCGGGCGTGTCGAAGCGAAAGCCGTCCTGCAGCCCCGTCCAGCGCCAGCGCGTGCGGAACTGCGCGCCCCGCGCTTCGAGCGACCGGATCCAAGCGCGCAGCAGCGGCGACGCCTTCATGCCCTTGGGAAACACCCGACCGGTCGACCCGGTGAATAAAGCGATGCCCAGATCCTCGGCCCAGGCGGCGACTTCGGCGGGTCCGAACGCATCGACAAGTCCGGGGACCGGTCCCGCGCCCGCACCATAGGCCGCGCCGAAATCCCTGTCGCCGAAGCGGGTCAGGTTCAGGCCGGACTTCCCGGCCATCAGGAACTTGCGCCCCAGCGTCGGCATGGCGTCCACCACCAGCGGCGCGTGGTCCGCCTGGCACAGCGCGTCCGCCGCCATCAGCCCGGCCGGGCCGCCCCCGATAATCAGCGCGCGTGTCTCCATGCCCCCGCATCTGCCATACCGTGCGCCCCTGCACCAGTTCCGTGCGCCCCTGCAGCCCCCGCTGTGCGCGCCCATCCCTTGGACGCGGTGACCGCCGACGCTAGATGACACCGGGAAATCAAGGGAGCATCCCATGTCCGCCATCGTGTCCGTCAAGGACGTCAACAAGACCTACGACGGCGGCTTCGAGGCGCTCAAGTCCGTGTCGCTCGACATCGACGAAGGCGAGGTGCTGGCGCTTCTGGGGCCCAACGGCGCGGGCAAGACCACGCTGATCTCGATCATCTGCGGCATCGCCACGGCAAG
Source organism: Palleronia pontilimi (assembly GCF_016412875.1). GTDB lineage: Bacteria > Pseudomonadota > Alphaproteobacteria > Rhodobacterales > Rhodobacteraceae > Palleronia > Palleronia pontilimi. The sequence goes on from NZ_JAEKPD010000001.1 coordinate 554,455, forward strand.
TTCGGGGCGGGTCACGGTGGGTGGCCACGACACCGTCGACGCCTATCGCGAGGCGCGCAAGCTGATCGGACTGGTCCCGCAAGAGATCAATCTCGAGCCGTTCGAGACCGTGATGAACACCGTCAGCTTCTCGCGCGGGTTGTTCGGCAAGGGGCGCGATGACGCGCATCTGGAACGGATCCTGCGCGACCTGACCCTGTGGGACAAGAAGGACACCCAGATCAAGGAATTGTCGGGCGGCATGAAGCGCCGGGTCCTGATCGCCAAGGCGCTCAGCCACGAGCCCAAGGTGCTGTTCCTGGACGAGCCCACCGCGGGCGTCGATGTCGAGCTGCGCCGCGATATGTGGGAGACGATGAAAGACCTGAAATCCCACGGCGTCACCATCATCCTGACCACCCATTACATCGAGGAAGCCGAGATGATGGCCGACCGCATCGGCATCATCGCCAAGGGCGAGATCAAGCTGGTGCGCGAAAAGGACGCCCTGATGGACGAGCTGGGCAAGAAGCAGCTTGTCATCGAGCTGGCCGAACAGGCGATGGGCATCCCCGAGAGCCTGTCCGACTATGGCCTGTCGCTGGTCGATGGCGGTCACGAGGTGATCTATCACTACGACAGCCGCAAAGAGCGCACGGGCATCATCCGGCTTCTCAACGACCTGCAATCGGCGGGCCTGCAGATGAGCGACGTGCGCACCGAACAGTCCAGCCTGGAAGACATCTTCGTCGACCTGACGAAGGGAGAGGCGCGATGACCGCCATGAACCTGACCGCCGTCAAGGCAATCTACGTCTTCGAGATGAAGCGCACCTTCCGTACGCTGCTGCAATCCGTGGTCGCGCCCGTCATGTCCACGTCGCTTTACTTCGTGGTTTTCGGCGCGGCCATCGGCAGCCGGATCGACCAGGTCGAAGGCGTCAGCTATGGCGCGTTCATCGTGCCCGGCCTGATCATGCTGACGGTGCTGACCCAGTCGGTGACCAACGCCGCCTTCGGGATCTATTTCCCCAAGTTCATCGGTACCATCTACGAGCTTCTGTCGGCCCCCGCCTCGTTTTTGGAGATCACCGCGGGCTACGTGCTGGCGGCGGCCACGAAATCCTTCGCCATCGGGCTCATCATCCTGGGCACCGCGTTCTTCTTCGTGGATCTGAACATCCTGCATCCGCTGTGGATGCTGACCTTCTTCGTGCTCACCTGCCTGTCCTTCAGCCTTCTGGGCTTTATCATCGGCATCTGGGCGGGCAATTTCGAGCAGCTTCAGCTGGTGCCGCTTCTGGTGCTGCAGCCGCTGATCTTCCTGGGCGGCGCGTTCTATTCCGTCTCGATGCTGCCCGACTTCTGGCAGACCGTCACCTATTTCAACCCGGTGGTCTATCTGGTTTCGGGCTTCCGCTGGTCGTTCTACGGGTTGGCGGACGTGCCCATCGGGCTGTCGCTCTTCGCGATCCTGGCCTTCACCGGCATCTGCATCGGGGTGATCTGGCTGATCTTCAAGACCGGGTGGCGGCTGCGCGACTAAGCCTTGTTGCCACGCGCCCCGCGGCCTATGTGGCACGGGATGAGACGCTTTATCCCCTTCCTGTCGCAAGATCCGATCGTCGCCGTCATCCGTCTGCAGGGCGTCATCGCCGCGGCAGGCGCGGGTGTGCGGCTGAACGATGCGGGCCTGTCTTCCTTGATCGAAAAGGCCTTCCGCCGCGGCAAGCCCAGCGCGGTGGCGCTGGTGCTGAACTCGCCCGGCGGCAGCCCCGTGCAATCGTCGCTGATCGCGGCGCGGATCCGCCGCTTGGCGGACGAAAAGGGCGTGCCGGTCGTGGCCTTCGTCGAAGACGTGGCGGCCTCGGGCGGCTACTGGCTGGCGGTGGCGGCGGACGAGATCTTCGCCGACCGCAATTCCATCGTCGGCTCGATCGGCGTCATCTCGGCCGGGTTCGGGTTCGACAAGTTCATTCAGTCGCACGGCGTCGAGCGCCGCGTCTATACCGCCGGCAAGTCGAAAAGCATGCTCGACCCCTTCCAGCCCGAGCAGCAGGACGACGTCGCGCGGCTGCGCGATCTTCAGGACCAGATCCACGACGCCTTCATCGCCCACGTGAAGGATCGGCGCGGTCCCAGGCTGGCCGATGACGACCGGCTCTTCACCGGCGAGATCTGGGTCGGAGAGAAGGCGCGCGAGGTCGGCCTGATCGACGGGATCGGCCACCTGGTCCCGGTGATGACCGAACGCTTCGGCAAGAAGACCCGTTTCGTGACCTACAAGCAGCGCCGCCCCTTCTTCGGCCGGTTCGGCGCGTCGCTGGCTGCCGATGCCCTGCAAGGCATCGAGGATCGCGCCGCCTTCGCCCGCTTCGGGCTTTAGGCGCATGATCAAGATCGTCTCGCTGTTCCTGATCGGGATGCTGATCATGGGCATGTTGGGGAAGCTGCGCTTTCCCGGTCAGAAGAAGCTGCAATCCATGAAATGCCCCAATTGCGGACGCTATCGCATCGGCAAGGGGCCGTGCGCCTGCGGCAAGGGGCGCGGCTGATGGTCTTCGTCTGGGCTGTCGTCGGTCTGGCCCTGCTGGTGGGTGCGGGTGACGCGCTGGTGCGGGGCGCGGTGAACCTGGCGCTCAGGCTGGGCATCCCCGCGCTGATCGTCAGCCTGACCATCGTGGCCTTCGGCACCTCGGCGCCCGAGCTTCTGATCTCGATCCAGGCGGTTCTGGACGGGGTGCCCGGCATCGCGCTGGGCAACGTGGTGGGATCGAACACCGCCAACGTGCTGCTGGTGCTGGGCGTCCCGGCCCTTCTGACGGGCCTGACCATGCACGGCGACGAGACGCGCAAGAGCTTCCTGACCATGATCGGCGCCACGCTGCTCTTCATCGGGCTGTGCTTCGCCACGCCGCTGACCTGGTGGCACGGCCTGGTCATGCTGGGCGCGCTGGCGCTGGTGCTGGGCGACCAGTTCCGCGAGGCGCGGACGGCCCGGCGCGACAAGAAGGCCGCCGCCCTGCTGGAAGACGAGGTCGAGGGCGCCGACCTGTCGATGCCCTGGTGGAAGATCATCGTCTTCCTGATCGTGGGCCTTGTCGGCCTACCCATCGGCGCGCAGCTGCTGATCAACGCGTCGACCCAGATCGCCAAGATATTCGGCCTGTCCGACGCGGTGATCGGCCTGACGCTGGTGGCCATCGGCACGTCGCTGCCCGAGCTGGCCACCACCATCGCCGCCGCGTTCCGGCGCCAGGCCGACGTGGCGCTGGGCAACGTGATCGGCTCGAACCTGTTCAACCTGCTCGCCATCATCGGCATCGCGGCGCTGGTCGGGCCGATCCCCGTGGCGCGTGAATTCCTGGTCCTGGACCTTTGGGTGATGCTGGCGGCGTCGCTGCTCCTGGCCCCCTTCGTGTTCCGCAACTGGTATATGGGCCGGATCTGGGGCGCGCTGTTCTGCGCGACCTACGCCGCCTACCTGGCGCGATTGGTCATGTCGTGACGCGGACCCTGGCGGTCGGTCCCCAGGGCGCGCTCTGCGACGCGGTGCTTACGGCGCTGGGATCGCTGGACATGGCGGCGCATCACGCGACGGACACGGACGCTCCGGGCCAGCTTCTTGCGGATGCCGCGGACCGTCTGGCCGGACCGGTGCGGTTCCTGATCACCTGGCTTACGCCCGGTGCGCCGGATCGGCTGGACAGCCTGCAGCCTGACACATGGGACGCGGCCATGGGCGCGGGCCCGCGGCGCGTGGCGCTGCTGATGCAGGCCTTCGCCGCCGACCTGCCCGCCCCGAAAGCCGATGGGACCGGCGAGTTGCGCGCCCCCGGATCGGTGCTGAACCTGATCGACCAGCCGCTTGGCTTCGCGACCCCCACCCATAGCTCGACCGCGATCGCCGCCGATGCGCTCGCCGCCCTGACCCGGGTCGCGGCGGTGCAGCTTGCCCCGGCCTGCCGGGTGAACGCGCTGGCGCCCGCGACCCAACCCGCGCGGCTGCGCGACGCGGCGCGCGAAGCCGATCTCAGCCCGGACGAAACGCGGCTGCCCCGCGCGCCCGAAACGCTGGCGCGCTCCATCGCCCATACCCTCGCGATGCCCGCGATGACCGGCCAGATCCTGTTTCTGCAATCGCATATTTTTTCGGCGGATCAAGGCGCTGTCCCCCCTGGCTAGGGTCGTGCGCCTTCCCTTATCCCGGAGTGACACGGATCCTTCATACTTTCTTAAATGTCACATCATGGAAGTTGACGATTATTAATTTCCCTATTGGAAACAGTGGGTTGAATTTTTGCCCAAATCTTGGGCGTTGTGATGAAGTGCCAAGAAACAAACGCTTTTTCCCGCATACCACAGCCTTTCCCCCAGACTTATCCACAGAATGCGGGGACGCCTTTTTTCTTGCCGCGCCGCCGCGTATTTTGCAGCGAAACCCAGAATCGCAAAGGGACCGATGACCGACACCGCCCCCATGACCGGACATGACTGCATCCAGTCCTACCTGAAATCGCTCGACAATTCGCCGGGCGTGTACCGCATGCTCGATGCGCGGCAGGCGGTTTTGTACGTGGGCAAGGCGCGGAACCTGAAGAAGCGGGTGTCGAACTACGCCAATCCCAATGGCCACAGCCCCCGCATCTCGCGCATGATCCGCGAGACGCAATCGATGATGTTCCTGACCACGCGCACCGAGACCGAGGCGCTGCTGCTCGAACAGAACCTGATCAAGCAGCTCAAGCCGAAGTTCAACGTGTTGCTGCGCGACGACAAGTCGTTCCCGAATATCCTGGTCACCGACCACGACTTTCCGCAGATCCGCAAGCATCGCGGCGCCAAGAAGGACAAGGGGCATTACTACGGCCCTTTCGCCAGCGCCGGTGCGGTGAACCGAACGCTGACCCAACTGCAGCGCGTGTTTTTGCTGCGCAACTGCACCGACAGCATGTTCGAAAGCCGCACCCGGCCCTGCCTTCAGTACCAGATCAAGCGGTGCAGCGCGCCCTGCGTCGGCAAGATCAGCGGGCCGGATTACGCCGCGCTGGTCAAGGACGCCGAGCAGTTCCTGCAGGGCAAGACTACCAAGGTGCAGGCGCAGCTTGCCTCCGAGATGGAAGAGGCCAGCAAGGCGATGGAGTTCGAGCGCGCCGCGGCGCTGCGCGACCGGATCCGCGCGCTGACCCACGTGCAGGGCGGGCAGGGGATCAATCCCTCGGGCGTGGCCGAGGCCGATGTGATCGCGCTACACATGGAAGGCGGGCAGGCCTGCGTGCAGGTCTTTTTCATCCGCGCCAACCAGAACTGGGGCAACCGCGACTTCTACCCCAAGACCGGCTCGGGCGCCGAGGCCGCTGAAGTCCTGGAAGCCTTCGTCGGGCAATTCTACGACACCAAGGACCCGCCCCGCCTGCTGCTTCTGAGCGACGAGATCGAGGACGCCGACCTCATGTGCGCGGCCCTGTCGCAAAAGATCGACCGCAAGGTCCGCATCGAGGTCCCGCAGCGGGGCGAGAAGAAGGACCTCGTGGCGGGCGCGCTGCGCAACGCCCGCGAAAGCCTGGCCCGCAAGATGAGCGAGACGGCGACCCAAGCCAAGCTGCTGGACGGTCTGGCCGAGGCGTTCGGCCTGGACAGCCGCCCCGAGCGGATCGAGGTCTATGACAACAGCCACATCCAGGGCACCAACGCGGTGGGCGGCATGATCGTGGCGGGGCCCGAGGGCTTCCTGAAGAACCAGTATCGCAAGTTCAATATCCGCGGAGATAGTCTGACCCCCGGCGACGATTTCGGCATGATGAAAGAGGTGCTGACCCGCCGGTTCAAGCGGCTGCTGAAGGAAGATCCCGACCGCGACAAGGGGCTGTGGCCGGACCTGCTGCTGATCGACGGCGGTGCGGGACAGGTCAGCGCCGTGCGCGAGATCATGCGCGAATACGGGGTCGAGGAGATCCCCATGGTCGGCGTCGCCAAGGGCATCGACCGCGACGCGGGCAAGGAAGAATTCCACCGGACCGGCCAGCGCCCCTTCGCGCTACGCCACAACGACCCCGTGCTGTATTTCGTGCAGCGGCTCAGGGACGAGGCGCACCGCTTCGCCATCGGCACCCACCGCGCCAAGCGCGCCAAGGCGGTCAGCGCCACGCCGCTGGACGACGTGCCGGGCGTCGGGGCCGCGCGCAAGCGGGCGCTTCTGACCCATTTCGGATCCGCCAAGGCGGTCAGCCGCGCCGACCTGAAGGATCTTCAGGCGGTGGACGGGATCAGCGACGCCATGGCCGAAAAGATCTACGACTACTTCCACGAACGGGGCTGAGGACCGGTCCGGCGCCGCGCCAGGCCATGCGTTTTCCTCGAGGAAAACGTGACGGAAATCACGTGATTTCCGCTGCCCGGCCGCACGGACAGCGCGGTGACATTCCCCAAGCGCAAGGTGACAGCCGACGAATCACGGCGGGCAACCTGCCGCCAGGCAAATCCGGACGGCAAGCGGGCGAAGTCCCGGCATAAGCACCGCCGAAGGCTTTTTCCCGAATGGATCGCAAGCGGACCATCGCGGCACGAGGACCGGGCCCGATGCGACGGGCCTTTCCACCCACCGTCCGCGCGTCTATCAATCGCCCATGAATTGGAACCTGCCCAACATCCTGACCTTTCTGCGCCTGCTGGCCGCGCCCGGCGTGGCGGTCATGTTCCTGTATTTCAACCGCCCCTGGGCCGACTGGTTCGCGCTGGTGCTGTTCCTGGGCGCGGCGATCACCGACTGGTTCGACGGCTACCTGGCACGCAGCTGGCAGCAGGAAAGCCGCTTCGGCGCCATGCTCGACCCCATCGCCGACAAGGCCATGGTCATCATCGCGCTGCTGGTCATCGTGGGCTATTCGTCCATGTCGCCGTGGCTGGTGCTGCCCGCGACCTTCATCGTCTTCCGCGAGGTCTTCGTGTCGGGCCTCAGGGAATTCCTGGGCGCGCAGGCCAAGCTGTTGCAGGTCACCAAGCTTGCCAAGTGGAAGACGACCGCGCAGATGGTGGCCATCGCGGTGCTGTTTTCGCGCGATATCTTCCTGCATCACGTGATCGACCGCTCGCAGGGCATGGACGACGCGATCGTGAGCGGCATCATCAGCGGTGCGATCACCGACGAGGTCGGGATCCTGTGGCTGGCGCAGCTGCGCGATCTCGCAGGTGTGATCGGCCTGGCGCTGCTCTGGGTGGCGGCGGCTTTGACGCTGATCACCGGATGGGATTACTTCCGCAAGGCGCTTCCCTTCCTGAAGGATCCGGCATGACCATCGACATTCTCTATTTCGCCTGGCTGCGCGAACGGATCGGCATCCCGCGCGAACGGGTCGATACCGACGCGGCCACCGTGGCTGACCTGGTGGACGAGCTGACCGCGCGCGAGGATCGTTATGCGGTGGCGTTCGGCGACCTGGGCGCGATCCGCGTGGCCGTGGACCAGGAGCTGACCGAGTTCGACGCCGCGCTGGACGGGGCGCGCGAAGTGGCGTTCTTCCCGCCCATGACCGGCGGCTGACAGCCCATGGAGATCCGCGTGCAATCCGAGCCCTTCGACGCGGGCGACGCGCTCACCCGGTTCTCGCAGGGGCACAAGGACGTGGGTGCCATCGTTAGCTTTTCGGGCCTGGTGCGCGTAGACGGCGGCCTGCGCTACATGGAGATCGAGCATTATCCCGGCATGACCGCCAAGGCGATCACGGCGCTGGCCGAACAGGCGGTCGCGCGGTGGGACCTGCGCGATCTGCTGGTGATCCACCGCTACGGACGGCTTGAGCCGGGCGCGCAGATCATGATGGTGGCGACCGCCGCCGCGCACCGCGCCGCAGCGTTCGAGGCCGCGGATTTCCTGATGGATTACCTGAAATCCCGCGCGCCCTTCTGGAAGAAGGAAGTGGGCGCGGACGGGGCTGCCTGGGTCGCGGCCAAGGACGAAGACGAGGCGGCGCTGGATCGCTGGTAGCGCCGGGCCCGGCTAGTCGTGGTCGTGGCGCTCGATCTGGTTGCGCAGCTCTTCGGCTTCGGTCCGGGCGTTGCGCAGGCCGTCCATGGCGGCGCGCAGCTCGGCCTCGGTCTGGTGCAGCTGGTTGGTCATCTCGGCCTCGCGCTCTTGCAGATAGGCGATGGCCTGGTCGCGGGCCTGTTCGGCGTCGTGCATGGCGCGCGCCATGTTGTCCAGCTCGCCCAGGTCGGCCTGGCTGACGCGGGTCAGCCGGTGCACCAGCCAGTTGGCGAACCAGCCCAGCGAGAACGCCACGAACAGGATGATCGTGGTGGCGATGATGAATTCGGTCCTGTTCATTCCGCGTCGCCTGATCCCTCGTCGTGGCCGTGATCGTCTTCAGCGGTGTCTTGACCGCCGAGCAGGCGGAATTCAAGCCGTCGGTTCGCTTCGCGCCCGTCGGCGGTGTCGTTGCTGGCGATGGGATTGGCCTCGCCGTAGCCCACGGCGGTGAGGTCGGTGATCAGCACGCGCTGGACCTGAAGCGCCGCCAGAAGCGCCTCGGCGCGTTGCTGGCTGAGTTGCTGGTTCATCGTCTCGCGGCCCTGGCTGTCGGTGAAGCCGCCCACTTCCATGGCGACGCCTTCGCATTTGCGCACGATCTCGGCGATGGCATCCACGCTCGAGCGGCTTTCGCTGTCGATGGTGGCCGAGCCGGGGTCGAAGGTGATCTGACGCTCGGTCAGGATGGCGTTGGCCTGCTCGACGCATTCCTCGGGGCTGGGCAGGGCCAGCGTCGGATCGGCGCGCTTGTCATAGGTGATGTCGATGTCGTATTGCGCGCCGTCGCCCAGCTGCGCCGACAGGATGCGCGCGACCTCGTCATCGGCCTCCTGCGCACCCGAGCTGCCGGTGACGGTGATGTTGTCCTCGGTCACCACCACGGCGCCGTTGGTCAGGATCGACAGCGCGTCCAGCGCCACCAGCACCCGCGGCCCCCAGCCTTGCGGCACCTGCGGGGCCACGTCCAGCGACGGGTTGACCTTTTCGACACCGAAGAGCGAGCGCGCGAAAGCGATCACGACCTCGCGCGAGCGTTCGGTGGCCAGCCGCCCGCGCAGCTGCACGAGCCCCTCGGGCGAACGGGTCACGGTGAATTCGGCCGGGCCCAGTTCGGGCGCAAGCGCGCTGTCGTCCGGCAGGATGGCCGTCAGGGTGAATTCCGTGGGCAGTTCCTTGCGCAGATCCGCGATGGCGGCCTGGAAGACCTCGGGATCCTGGCCTTCCCCGGCCTCGATGGTCAGCGACAGGTCCGACAGCGTGACGCGCCCGGCATCCAGGTCGGCAAGCACGGCGATGGCGGCGCTGGCCGTGTCCGCCCAGGCCGTGCTCGGGACGCCCAGGGCCAGGCGGCAATCTTCGCTTTCGGGGACGCCGATCCGGCGCGCGGCCGCCACGATCAGGCGCGCGCCCGTTTCGGTCGCGGCGCTGCAGGCATCGAAGCGGGTGCGCTCGGGCGTCTTGACCACGCGCAGGATGAAGGGCGACACCACGGGCCGCGGCGCCCCGATATCCAGACTGATGCGCAGCCCGTCGGGCGCGGCACTGCGCAGGCGCCGGGCCAGACGCTCGCGTTCGGTGGTACTTTCCGCCGCGGTGGTGATCGACACCAGGTCCGCGCGGATGGACACTTTCGCCCGCTCTAGGTCCTTCAGCGCGGCAAGTGCGTAATCGACCGCCTGGCTCCAGCCTGCGGGCGCGGGAAAGTCCGCGGTTTCCAGAAGATCGACGATCGGCACCTCGAAGGCCGAGCGCCCGACGCGATCGGCCAGGGATTGGCGATCGCTGGCCAGCGGGATCAGGCCGATCATCGTGATCTCGTCGGACTGGCGCAGGATCTCGATCGAAAATTCCGGCGCGGCGATGGGGGTCGTCTTCGACACGTCCATCAGGTCGTCGACGCGGCCCGCATCGACCACCTTGCCCGCGACGCTGAGCGCCCGGAACCGCGCGGCCTCGTCCGGGGCGGTGCCGGTCAGCGACAGGCGCAGCCCGTCCGACCCCGCATTGACCCAATCCAGACCGGCGTCGCGTAAGGCACGTTCGACGCTGGCGGTCGAGCGGTCCTCGATCTGGCTGACGGCCAGCGAGGCCGCGAAAACCGAGATCACGGCCGCGATGGCGAAGGTCAGCAATCCGGGAAGAAGTGAGGTCTTGCGCATGGGGGCTCCGGCCGATTGGACTACGCTGCCTGATCTAGTCTTCGCGGGGTCGCACCGCAATCACACCGCGCTGGCAAGCGCGAGAAACAGCGCAGCCAGCAATCCCGCATCGCGGTTCGCGCGGAACAGCACCAGGCACCGCGCCGGATCGTCGGGATCGAGCCGGGTCAGCTGCCACGCCATGTGCCACCCCAGCGCCCAGGGCGCGCCAAGGGCCAGGACCAGTGCCAGGATGTTGGACGCAGGCCCCAGCGCCAGGATCACGGCCGCCACCATCAGCAGGCAGGCGGCCACCAGGAAGCCGCGCAGCCAGGCACGTGCGCGGTCGCCGAACAGCCGGGCGGTGGATTTCACGCCGATCAGCGCGTCGTCCTCGATGTCCTGGAAGGCATAGATCGTGTCGTAGAACAGCGTCCACGCGATGCCCGCCAGGTATAGCAGCACGGCCGGCCAACCCAGCGATCCGGTATGCGCCGTCCAGGCCAGCAGCGCGCCCCAGTTGAAGGCCAGCCCCAGGAAGACCTGCGGCCACCAGGTGAAGCGCTTGGCGAAGGGATAGACGGCGACCGGCAGCAGCGACAGGATGCCCAGGGCGATGGCGCTCAGGTTGAAGGTCAGCAGGATCGCGAAGGATACCAGCGATTGCACAACCATCCAGCCAAGCGCCTGCCGGACGCTGACCTGTCCCGACGGGATCGGCCGCGAGCGGGTGCGCGCCACGGATCCGTCGATGTCGCGGTCGGTGATGTCGTTCCAGGTGCAGCCCGCGCCCCGCATCAGGAACGCGCCGATGGCGCAGCCGATGCCGATCCACGCGTCGTGCAGCGTAAACCGTCCGGTGGATGCCGTGGCCAGCAGCAGCCCCCACCAGCAGGGCAGCAGCAGCAGCCAGGTGCCGATGGGACGATCCGCGCGGCTGAGCCGCAGGTAGGGGCGCGTCCGCTCGGGCGCCAGGCGATCCACCCAGTTGCCCTTGACGGCATCGGCCACCTGTCCTTCTGTCGTCCCGGTCCCAGCCATAGGTCGTATCCCGTGCCGTCGAAAATTCGCCTTCATGTAGAACATGCGCTCGGGGCAGGGCAAACGCTTCCGCTGGATGCCTCACAAGCGCATTACCTGTTCGGCGTCATGCGCAAGGGCGCGGGCGACGTGATCGAGGTGTTCGACGGCCGCTCGGGCGGGTGGGACGCCGAGGTGGTCGAGGCGGGCAAGAAGCGCGGCGTGCTGCGCGTGCTGGAGCAGGTCCGCCCGCAGCAGGACCCGCCAGACCTGTGGCTGCTCTTCGCGCCGATCAAGCGGGCGCGCACCGATTTCATCGTGGAAAAGGCCGCCGAGATGGGCGCGGCCCGCATCTGCCCGGTGCTGACCGATTTCACCAATTCCGAACGGGTGCGACGGGACCGCCTGCAGGCCCACGCGGTCGAGGCCGCCGAGCAATGCGGCGGCACGTTCGTCCCGCCCGTGGCCGAGGTCGCGAAGCTGGGCGCCGTTCTGGACGCGTGGCCGCCCGAGCGTCGGGTGATGTTCTGCGACGAAGCCCTGGCGGGGCGGGGCACGGTGCTGTCGCGCGGCCCCGGTCCCGTCGCACCCTGGGCCGTGCTCATCGGTCCCGAAGGCGGCTTTTCGGACGCCGAGCGGCAGCGGCTGGCCAACCTGCCGCAAGCCCATCCGGTCAGCCTGGGCCCCCGCATCCTGCGCGCCGACACGGCGGCGGTTGCGGCCCTGACGCTGTGGCAGACGACGCTGGGCGATTGGGCATGAACGGTGGCTGGCTGAGCGATGTGCTGAGCGCCGCGGATTCGGCTCCGGCGTTGGAGCGCGCGCTGTCCGACGCGCTGGGCGCACCGGTCCGGTTGGGCGATCTGATCGCGGTGCGGCGCGGGGCCGAGCTCTTTGCCGCGAATGTGCAGGGGCAGGATGCCGTGGTGAAGCGGTTCCTGGGGCCGGATGGCCCCGCGACGGTCACGCGGGCGGCGCGGGAATACGACAGGCTGCACCCGGCAATGGGCCAGGGGCCCCATCGCGTGGTCGCGTGCCTGCTGAGCGCGCCCGGGCAGTCCTGCCTGATCCTGCAGCATGCGCCCGGTCGTCCCGTCTCCTCGGCGCTGGAAGAGGCGCAATCGGATCAGGCGCGTGCCGCGGTGCTGGACCGATGCGGCCGGTGGCTGTCGGCCTATGTGGGCCCGACCCGCAGCACGGATCGGTTCGGCCCGGGCTTCTGGATCGACCGGACCCGCAAGATGCAGGGCGCTTCCGAGCTGACGGACGAGGACTTGCGCCTCACCGGCGCCCTGCTAGATGCCATGGCGACCCGCGCGCCCGACCTGCGCGATGCGCCGGTCACGCGGGGTGCCATCCACGGCGATTTCAAACCCTCGAACCTTCATCTGGACGCGGACGGCGCGATCTGGGGGTTCGATATCCAGGCCACGACCCGCATGCCGCTTGCACGTGACGTCGCGCGCTTCGTGTCCTCGTGGAGGCGCGACCCCGGCATCGCGGTCGATCCGTTCCCGTGGCCTGCGGTCGACGCCTTGGCGCGCGAGGTCCTGGAGCCGGGCGAGATCGCGTCGATCCTGCGCTTCTTCCTGGCCGAGCAGTTCGCAGCCCGCCTGTGTGCCGTGACCGCCGACGGGGCGGAGTCGGCCCGCTTGCGCGCTGCGGTCGCCGCCTTCCTCGGGGCCGTGTGATGGCGTTTCTCAGACCCCAGGCCGTCGCCGCGATCCTGCGCTGGCGCGAAGCGATCATCGGGCTGGGCGCCGCGGCGCTTGGCGCGTGGTGGGTCTTCACCGAGTTCGGCATCCTGCGCTGGGTCGGCGTCGCCTTCGTGCTGGGCGGCATCGCCATCGCGCGCGAAGGCTGGAGCCGGGCCAGGCGCCCCACGGGCGGCGGCGGGCCCGGCGTGGTCGAGGTCGACGAACGGCAGATCACCTACCTGTCCGGCCATGGCGGCGGGGCCGTGTCGGTGGAAGGCCTGGTCCGGGTGCGGATCGTCGCGTCGCGCGACGGGCCCTACCAGTCGGACGTGTTCTGGGTCTTTACCGCCGAGGACGGCACCGCGCTGCACATCCCCGGCGACGCCACGGGCAGCGAAAAGATCTTCGACGCGCTCGCCCCGTTGCCGGGCGTGGATTACGAGACGGCGATCCGCGCGTCGGGGCTGGTTCAGCTGGGCGACTTCGTGATCTGGGAAAAACCGGGCCACGGCAAACCACGGATCGCGCATTGACTTCACCCTGCCATCGACCCAAGTCGCAACCTGATCGCGTGCTCTGAAAGGCCCCCCGACATGTCCATTCCCCAATCCGGCGGCGGCCCGATCGAGCATCACGACCAGCTGGCGCAATACATGGCCGATGGGTGCAAGCCCAAGTCGGACTGGCGGATCGGCACCGAGCACGAGAAGTTCGGCTACTGCAAGGACACGCTGGCACCGCTGCCCTATGAAGGCGATCGGTCGATCAACGCCGTTCTGTCGGGCCTGCGCGACCGCTTCGGCTGGGCGCCCGTGGAAGAGGGCGGCAAGCTGATCGGCCTGGAAAAGGACGGCGCGAATGTGAGCCTCGAGCCCGGCGGCCAGCTGGAATTGTCGGGCGCGCCGCTGGAAACGATTCACGGCACCTGCGACGAGGTGAACGACCACCTGGCACAGGTGAAGTCGGTGGCCGACGAGATCGGCGTGGGCTTCATCGGACTGGGGGCCGCGCCGCACTGGACCCACGACGAGATGCCGCTGATGCCCAAGGGGCGCTACAAGCTGATGGACGGCTATATGCGCAAGGTGGGCGAGCTGGGCCTGCAGATGATGCGGCGCACCTGCACGGTGCAGGTGAACCTGGATTTCAGCTCGGAAGCGGACATGGTACAGAAGATGCGCGTCGCCGTGGCGCTGCAGCCGGTGGCCACGGCGCTGTTCGCCAATTCCCCATTCCTCGAAGGCAAGCCCAACGGCCACAAGTCCTGGCGCTCGCGCATTTGGCGCGATCTGGATCCCGACCGCACCGGCATGATCCCCTTCATCTTCGAAGACGGGTTCGGGTTCGAAGCCTGGGTGCAGTACGTCTTGGATGTGCCGATGTATTTCGTCTATCGCGACGGCGCATATGTCGACGCGCTGGGCATGTCGTTCCGCGACTTCCTGAAGGGCGAACTGCCCGCGCTGCCCGGTGAAAAGCCGACCCTGTCGGACTGGGCCGATCACCTGACCACCGTCTTCCCCGAGGCCCGCGTGAAGCGGTTCATCGAAATGCGCGGCGCCGATGGCGGCCCGTGGCGCAGGCTTTGCGCGCTGCCCGCCTTCTGGGTCGGGCTGATGTACGACCAGGCCGCGCTCGATGCCGCGTGGGATCTGTGCAAGGGCTGGAGCGCCGAGCAACGCGAAGCCCTGCGCGTGGCCGCATCCGTCGACGGGCTGCAGGCGCAGGTGGACGGGATCGACATGCTCGCCGTGGCGCGCGAAGCCGTCGAGATCGCCGAGCGTGGCCTGAAAGCCCGCGCCAGACCCGGTGCCGGCGGATTGATCCCGGACGAGACCCATTTCCTGAACGCCTTGAAGGAAAGCGTGAGCACGGGCCGCGTTCCGGCCGATGAATTGCTCGAGCTCTATCACGGTGCCTGGGGCGGGGATGTCACCAAGGTCTTCGCGTCGCACTCCTACTGACGGGCCGTCAGAAGCAAATTATCGCGGATCGTATCGGCGGCAGCTTGCCGCACCCCGTCCGCCGCCCTACTTTTAACAGTGTGCGGATCAATTCAAATTCGGAGAATACCATGAAGAAACTGCTTATCGTTCTGCCGATGGTGGGCCTTTTGGCCGCCTGCAACGTGCAGAACCAGGGCGCGCTGACCGGCGCCGCCCTTGGTGCCGCGACCGGTGCCGCCGTGTCCGGCGATGACGACCGCGTTGCCGGCGCCCTGATCGGGGGTGCCGTCGGCGCCGCCGCAGGCAACTACATCGGCCGTGCCAACCAGCCCGGCCAGTGCATCTACCAGTACCCCAGCGGGCAGCGCTACACCGCCCCCTGCTGATGATCCCCGCCCGTCCGCGCCTTACCGCGCGGGCGGGTCCGTCACCGTGCATTCGGTGACGAAGCGGACGACCTTCTCATGCGACATCTCGCAGGGGAAAAGCCGCGTATTCCCACATGACAAGCGATAGAAGTTCAGGCTGATATAGCCTGCGCCACCGGTCTCGTGCGCGACCAGCTTCTGGCTGCGGCCATTCACCAGGCTGGACTTGACGCAATTCCAGCCGCGCCCCGCGTAGCGGGCCTGGAAGGCGCCATCCGGCAAGCGGTCGAACGCGACGAGAAACGTCTTCAGGATTTCTGCCCGATCTTCGGCTCCTTGCCCGCGACCAGCCGCGCGATGTTTTCGCGGTGGCGCAGGAAGATCAGAAGCGCCATGCCCGACAGGGTGGCGATCAGGTAGCCATATCCCATGAAGCCCGCGATCGCCGGTCCGGAAACCGCGGCCACAAGGGCGGCAAGCGACGAGATCCGGAACAGCGCCGCGGTCGCGAGCCAAACCCCGCAGGCCGCCAATCCGACCGGCCAGGCCAGCGCAATGGTCGTGCCCAGGAAGGTCGCGACCCCCTTGCCGCCCCTGAAGCCCAGGTAGATCGGATAGCAATGCCCCAGGAAGGCGGCCACGCCCGCGATCTGTGCCGCCTCGGGTCCGACGAGGATGCGCGCGACGATGACCGCGAACGCGCCCTTGCCCGCGTCGCAGACCAGCGTCAGGGCGGCGGCCGGTTTGCTGCCGGTCCGCATCACGTTGGTGGCGCCGATATTGCCCGATCCGATCTTGCGCAGATCGCCAAGCCCGAAAAGTCGCGCCCAGACGATGCCGAAGGGAACCGACCCCAGGAGATAGGCAAGAAGGGCGGTCACGATCAGCATGCAGCGTTCCAGTTCAGGCTGCGATCATCGTGCCGCAAGGTGCGCCGAGCGTCGAGACGCGAAACGAAGTGGCGCAACAAAAAAGGGCGCACGGAAACCGTGCGCCCCTGGTCGGTCTGAGTGTCAGACCGTAATCCAGTGGATTACATGCTTTCGGGCGGCAGCACGACGCTGTCGATCACGTGGATCACGCCGTTGCTGGCTTCGATGTCGGTGTCGACGACGGCGGCGCCGCCGTAGGTCACGCCGCCATCGGTCATGATGCTGACTTCGGCGCCGTTCACGGTTTCGACGTTCATCTCGCCCGTGATGTCACCGGCCATCGTTTTGCCGGGCAGCACGTGGTAGGTCAGGATCGCCGTCAGCTGGTCCTTGTTCTCTTCCATCAGCAGGTTGTCGAGCGTGCCCTCGGGCAGCGCGGCAAATGCTTCGTCGGTGGGTGCGAAAACGGTGAACGGACCTTCGCCCGACAGCGTCTCGGCCAGACCGGCGGCTTCGATCGCGGCAACGAGGGTCGAGAACCCTTCGGCGCCCTGCGCGGTCTCAACGATGTTCATGGAATGCTCGGCGGCATAGACGGGTGCCGAGATGGCGGCGGCGGCGGTCAGCGAAAGCAGAGTTCTGCGTAGCATGGATATTCTCCTAGTTAGTTTGGGACGTCCAGCGTCCTTGCAGAAGAAATGGGCATTCCCCCCGAAAAGTTCAGGGCAAAAAATCCGCCGATGCGCGAATATGGAACATTGAAAAAGGTGCGCCCGCCGCTAAGCCGGGTACGTTCGGCGCGGCAAATCACAGTTTGTTGAGCCTGCGTGTTGCCAGCGGATGCGCCGTATCACCTCTATACCCACGAATCCGCGCGGACTGAAGGCAAGGAGCGGGCTTTGCCTGGCGAACATCCTGCAATGTGGCGCTTGGGGAACGGACTCGCTTCTGGACGGGGGCCTTCACGCCCGGTGGCGTCGTCACTCTGTCAGATCCCGCCACAAGGAAACCGCCGCGCCGACTCGGTGCCGCGGCGTCACCCTGCCAGCCGCCGTGCGGGGCTAGGATCGAGCCCCGGACGCGACACGTGTCCAGCGGACGAAAATTGCCGAAACATGGACGAACTTGTGCCCTTCGTTGCGTATTCCACAAGGTATTGTTCGCGATCCGGGCGATCGATGGAAAATGAAAGTTTCTCGAAAAAACCGCTTGCGGGCCCCGGGGCCTATCCCTAAATAGCCCCTCACCGGCGGCGCAGAGATGCACCGCAGGGACGCCAGACGGGCCGACGGTCCAGAGGCAGACGAACATCTGAGGTGATCGGGCGGGGCGCGCCACACGTAAGGGCGCATCTGGTTTCTTTTGCCTCACGCTCTTTGACATTGTGATATATCTGAAGAGATATGT
>NZ_JAEKPD010000010.1 GCF_016412875.1 Palleronia pontilimi
TCCAGTTCGCAATGGCCCGGATACCGGGGAGAAGGTCACCAGGATAGAAGCGAACGGTTGGGATCGGCGGCTCCATAAGCATCGTTTGTTCGTCCATGACCACCGACGCCGCGGCCGCAATGAGCGATTTCGTAAGAACAGGTGATTGGTCCGCGCAACCGCTCGAATCAGACATGCACACGAAAACCAGACCTGATGCACCCGCTACGCTTTGGTCGATGGTCCCCCGTTTGCACCGTGCGTTGTGCAGGCCGCAGTCCCAATCCGATCCTACCCGACCCACCAAATCCCACCTCACCACCGAATCCGACTGATGGGATTTATGGTGGGACAGATCGGCGGCTCGTCCGTTTTTCTGTTTAAAATCAATATCTTATGGGGATTAAGTGGCAGCCCGTAGGGGAATCGAACCCCTCTTTCCAGGTTGAAAACCTGGCGTCCTAACCGATAGACGAACGGGCCACTGGCGGCAGTTCCTAAGCAAACTCCGGCAGGGCTGCAAGGGGGTTTTCGGACTTTCGGCGGGCAAATTTGCACAAGGCCCACAGTGCCGTGTCCCGGGGGCCGATCACGGCCGGGCGGTGATCATGACGGGGCCGCATCTTCCAGCCGCAATTGCGCCGAGCTGCGTCCCTGCCAGCGATTCAGCTCGAGCCGTCCTGCCAGGTGGAAGCGCTTGCCGCCGTGCCCTTCGAGCGCGGCCCCGAGCGGGCCGTCGAAGGCGCCGAAGCAGATCCCTTGGAGCTGCGGCCCGCTGCCGTCGGTGAACGCGATCTTCAGGTGGCTGTCCCCCACCCGCCGGGCGCTGGCGATGCGGCAATCGGCGAAGGCGAAGCGGGGGGCGGGGGCGCCCATGCCGAAGGGGCCTGCCATGTCGATCTGCTCGATCAGCTCGGGCGTCGCGGCACCGGGCATCAGCAGCGCCGAGATGGGCAGGCCACGCGCCTCGCCCTCGGCCGCCCCCTGGCGGGCCAGCAGCGTGCCCAGCCGGTCCATGGCCGCATCGAGCCGGTCTTCGGCGACCGTCAGCCCCGCCGCCATCTTGTGCCCGCCGCCCTTCAGCAGCAGGCCTTCGGAGGCGACGCGCTGGATCGCGGCGCCCAGATCGACGCCCGCGATCGAGCGCCCCGATCCTTTCCCCACGCCGCCTTCGAGCCCGATGACGACCGCCGGGCGGCCCGTCGCTTCCTTCAGGCGCGCGGCCACGATGCCCACCACGCCCGGATGCCAGCCTTCGCCCGCCGCCCAGACCAGGGGGCCATCGACGCCGCGCTCTTCGGCTTGTGACAGGGCCGCCGCGCGCACCGCGTTTTCAACGTCGCGGCGCTCGGTGTTGAGCAGGTCCAGCCGTTCGGCCAGGGCTTGCGCCTCGTGCGGGTCGTCCGTCGACAAGAGCCGGGCGCCCAGGTCCGCCTGGCCGATCCGCCCGCCCGCGTTGATCCGCGGTCCCAGAACGAAGCCCAAATGATAGGCCGTGGGCGCGCAATCCAAACGTCCCACGTCGCAGAGCGCCACGAGACCGGGCCGGGCGCGGCGCGCCATGACCGTCAGGCCCTGGCGCACGAAGGCGCGGTTGACGCCCACCAGCGGCGCCACGTCCGCCACCGTCGCGAGCGCCACCAGGTCCAGCAGGGCCATCAGGTCGGGCCCCTTGTCCCCGGCGTCGCGCAGCAAGCGGTTGACCTCGACCAGCAGCAGGAACACCACGGCCGCCGCGCAGAGATGGCCAAGCGCACCGCTTTCGTCTTGGCGATTGGGGTTCACCACGGCCAACGCGTCGGGCAGCGTGGGGCCGCCCAGGTGGTGGTCCAGCACGACGACATCCGCGCCCGTGGCGGCCGCGATCGGGCCATGGCTGAGCGTGCCGCAATCGACGCAGACGATCAGGTCGTGATCGCGCGCCAGTGCCGCCATCGCGGCGTCGTTGGGGCCGTAGCCCTCGTCGATCCGGTCGGGAATATAAAGCGTCGCGTCCAGTCCCATGGACCGCAGCCAGACGATCAGCAGTGCCGAGGAACCGGCCCCGTCCACGTCGTAATCGCCGAAGATCGCGATCTTCTGGCGTCGGCGGACGGCGTCCAGGAACCGTGTCGCCGCCCGGTCCATGTCCCGCAGCGACCGCGGGTCGGGCAGCAGATCGCGCAAGGACGGGGCCAGGTAGCCCTGGGCCGTCTCGGCGGTGACACCCGCGCGCGCCAGGACCGCGGCAACGGGGAAGGGCAGGGCGGTTTGCTGGCTCAGGCCTTCGGCCCGCCGCTCGGCATCGGGATCGGGCCCGACCCAGGCGCGGCCGGTCAGCGAGGAGGAGACATCGAGGAAGGCGGGCGCACCCAGATCACGTGGCATGGCATCAACATGTGGATAACTGCGAAGGTGCAACCACTATATACGCGATTTTCAAATCACGAAAGTCGCAATGCGCGCGTCGATGCCCCCGGCGCGGCCCTGCTCCATCTTTGTTCTCGAAAAATATCCCGGCGCACCGCCGGACGCCAGCGCCGACGGCCGCAGCGGCGGGCCCTAGCTGCGGGCCACCGGGTTGCGGTAGATCATCCGCCGGACCGAGCCGGTCTTCGAGCGCATCAGGATCGTCTCGGTCGTCAGGTATCCGGGTTCGCGCTTGATGCCGTCCACCACCGAGCCGTCCGTCACCCCCGTCGCGGCGAAGATCACGTCGTCGTTCACCAGGTCGTCGCGGGTATAGACCCGGTCGAAATTGGTGACACCGGCCTTCTTGGCGCGCGCGCGCTCGTCGTCGTTGCGGAACAGCAGCTTGCCGAACATCTGCCCGCCCATGCATTTCAGCGCCGCGGCCGCCAGCACGCCCTCGGGCGCGCCGCCCGATCCCATATACATGTCGATGCCGGTCCGGTCGGCGTCCGCGGTGTGGATGATGCCCGCCACGTCGCCGTCGGTGATGAGCCGGATGGCGCAATCGGTGGTGCGCAGCTCGGCGATCATGTCCTCGTGGCGGGGCCGTTCCAGCACGCAGACGGTGATGTCGTGGGTCGAACAGCCCTTGGCGGCGGCCAGGGCGCTGACGCGTTCGGCGGGGCTCATGTCCATGGTCACGACGCCCGTCCGGAAGCCCGGCCCGATGGCGAGCTTTTCCATGTAGACGTCCGGCGCGTGCAGCATCGAGCCGCGCGCGCCCATGGCGATCACGGTCAGCGCGTTGGGCATGTCCTTGGCGGTCAGCGTGGTGCCTTCCAGCGGGTCCAGCGCGATGTCGACCTCGGGGCCGCTGCCGGTGCCGACCTCTTCGCCGATATAGAGCATCGGCGCCTCGTCGCGCTCGCCCTCGCCGATCACGACGGTGCCCGCGATGTCCAGCTTGTTCAGCTGGTCGCGCATGGCGTTGACGGCGGCCTGGTCGGCGGCCTTTTCGTCGCCGCGTCCGATCCAGCCCGCCGACGCCAGCGCCGCCGCCTCGCTCACGCGGGCCAGGCCCAGGGACAGCATGCGGTCGTTGAAATCATTGGTGGACATGGGGGCGCGCTCCGGGCGTTTGTGACTGCTCTGCCACGTGGTAGCCGGTCGGCGCGCCCGCGCACAAGCCTGTTACCGCCCGAAGGCCGTCAGCCGTTGCCCGACAGCGCCCAGTCCCAATACATCTCGCGCACGCGGCGCGTCACGGGGCCCACCTGGTAGTGGCGGTCGTCGAAGGCGGTCACCGCCTGCACCTTGGTCATGTTGCCGGACAGGAAGACCTCGTCCGCGGTGCGCACGTCGTCGAAGCCGAGCACGCATTCGCGGACCGGCATGCCGTCGGCGGCCAGGTTCGCCATGTGCCGCGCCCGGGTGATGCCCGCCAGGAACGTGCCGTTGGGGATCGGGGTCATCACCTCGCCGTCCTTGACGATGAACACGTTCGAGGAGGCGGTTTCCGCCACGTTGCCCACGGCGTCGGCGGCCAGCGCGTTGCCGAAGCCCTTGGCCTGCGCCTCGCGCAGCATGCGCGCGTTGTTGGGATAAAGGCAGCCGGCCTTCGCGTTGACGACATCCGTTTCCAGCACCGGTCGGCGGAAGCGGGTGGTGGTCAGCGTCGTCTCGGCATCGGCGACCAGCGGGATCGTTTCGAGGCAGATCGAGAAGGCGGTGCTGCCTTCGGCCGGGGCGATGGCGCCCGGCGCGCCGTCGATGGCCCAGTACATGGGCCGGATATAGACTGCGTCCTGGGGACCGTAGGCCGCCAGGCCTTGCCACACGATCTCGGCCATCCGTTCGGGCGACACCGTGGGCGTCAGCATCATCGCGTGGGCCGAGCGGTTCAGACGCTCGCAATGCGCCAGCAGGTCCGGGGCCGCGCCGTGGACGTAGCGCGCGCCGTCGAAGACCGAGCTGCCCAGCCAGGTGCCGTGGTCGGCCGCGCGCAGGATCGGCAGATCGCTGTCATGCCAGCGTCCGTCGAAATAGGTGCGGATATCGGTGCCGAGCGCCATGCGGGCCTCCTGGTTGCGCGTCCCGAGCCTTGCCGCACCCGGAGCCCGGAGTAAAGCCGCGGGACTTACGACGGGCCTTGCGACAAATCCACGTCCAGCGTGACCACCGTGCCGATGGTGCCGCGCGACACGTCGATGGTGCCGCCGATCGAGCGCGCGAGCCCCAGCGCGATGCTGCCGCCGATGCCGGACGCGGTCTTGGCGTCCAGGATCCCGTCCTCGGCCTCGGCTTCGAGATCGGCGCGCGCTTCCTTCAGCGTCGGCGCGTTCTTCGGCCATTCGCTGTCCTCGGGCATGCCGACGCCGTCATCTTCGACCACCAGCCGCACCGCATCGCCGGTCAGCCGCTGGAAGCGCACCCGCACGACGCCTTCGCGGTCGTTGGGGAAGGCGTGTTCCAGCGCGTTGGTCAGGAACTCGGTCAGCATCAGGCCCAGCCGCGCGCTCAGGTCGGTGGGCAGGTCGACCTCTTCGCAGTCCACGTTGACGCGGATCGACGAGCGACCGTCCAGGGCTGCGATCGTGGTCGCCACGCGGCTGAGATACGCACCCGCGGGCACCGTCTGCTGGCCGTGGCTGGCCACGCCCGCGGGCGACAGCTCTTCGTAGAGCAACGCCAGGCTCTGGATCCGGTGGCTCAACGATTGCAGCGATTCGCGCGAGATCTCGCGCTTGGCTTGCATCCGGATCATGCCGACGATCATCGCCAGGTGGTTCTTCACCCGGTGCTGCAGCTCGCGCAGCATGTCGTCCTGCTCGCCGCGCCCTTCGGCCTTGGTCTCGAGCTCGGGGTGGATTTCCTTCTGGATGCCGATGAAGGCCTCGAGCTCGTCGTTGTCATCGAAGATCGGCGCGATCACGAGGCGGTTCTGGAAGGGCGATCCATCGGCGCGGTGGTTCACCAGGTCCAGGCTCACGTCGCGGCCTGCGGCGATGGCGTCCCGCAGCTTGGCGACATCGGCGGGGTCGGTATCAGGGCCTTGCAGGAAACGGCAATTCCGCCCGACCGCGAATTCGCTGGAGTAATACGTGACCTCTTCGAAGGCCCGGTTCACGTAGATGATCGGGTTGTCGGGCAGGTTGGGGTTGGTCAGGACCATCGCGACGGGAAGCTTCGAGACCGCTTCCTGCAACTCGTCCTGCCGCGACCAATATCCCGATTCTTCCGCGCTCATGTATGCGACCCCGTGTTGGTTCGGACCAGATATCCGCTTTTGAC
This sequence comes from Palleronia pontilimi, assembly GCF_016412875.1. GTDB lineage: Bacteria > Pseudomonadota > Alphaproteobacteria > Rhodobacterales > Rhodobacteraceae > Palleronia > Palleronia pontilimi. The sequence continues at coordinate 5,662 of NZ_JAEKPD010000010.1, forward strand.
TACCGCGCCAGCTTAGCCAAGAAATTCGTGAACCCATACCCCGATGGGATCCGGCCAAATTGCTGTCCGTTAAGGAGGATAGGGGCTAGTATGGCCGCGTCCAGCAGTCACGTGCTACGATGTCGCACCTGACATGGGTCGGTGGTATCGGCGGCGCGTTGCCGATCCGTCTTCACCGCACCATTCCGACAATGCGATAGGTCTGATCCAGGATCGGCGCGGCGATGGCGCGGGCGCGCTCGGCGCCGCGGGCCAGGATGCGGTCGATCTCGGCCGTGTCCTGCATCAGCCGGGCCATCTCGCCGCTGATCGGCGACAGCTTTTCCACCGCCAGGTCGGCCAGGGCGGGCTTGAACTGCCCGAATTGCTGGCCGCCCACCTGCGCCATCACGTCGTTGCGGCTCATGTCCGACAGGGCCGCGTAGATGTTGACCAGGTTGCGCGCATCGGGGCGATCCTTCAGGCCATCATAGGTTTCGGGCAGCGGCTCGGGGTCGGTCTTGGCCTTGCGGATCTTCTTGGCGATCGTGTCGGCGTCGTCGGTCATGTTGATCCGGCTGGCATCGGACGGATCGCTTTTCGACATCTTCTTGGACCCGTCGCGCAGGGACATGACCCGCGTGGCGGCACCTTCGATCACGGGCTCGGTCATGGGAAAGAAATCCACGCCGTAATCGTGGTTGAACTTGGCCGCGATGTCCCGCGTAAGCTCCAGGTGCTGTTTCTGGTCCTCGCCCACGGGCACGTGGGTCGCGTGGTAGATCAGGATATCGGCGGCCATGAGCGCCGGATAGGCGAAGAGGCCCAGCGACGCGTTCTCGGCGTTCTTGCCGGCCTTGTCCTTCCACTGGGTCATGCGGCCCATCCAGCCCATCCGGGCGACGCAGTTGAAGATCCAGGCCAGCTGGGCGTGTTCGGGCACCTGGCTTTGGTTGATGAGGATGGATTTTTCCGGGTCGATCCCGCTGGCGATGAAGCCTGCCGCAAGCTCGCGGGTGTTGCGCGCCAGGTCCGCGGGGTCCTGCCAGACCGTGATCGCGTGCAGGTCCACCATGCAATAGATCGTCTGGTAGGCGCCCGCATCCTGCATGTCGACGAAGCGCTTGATCGCGCCCAGGTAATTGCCCAGCGTCAGCCCGCCCGACGGCTGGATGCCGGAAAAGACGCGGGGGGTGAAATTCGTCTGCGCCATGGGGATGCCTTGCTGGAAAATCGGGTCCGCCTCGCTTACCGATGGTGCCAAAGCCCGTCAAGGAAGGCAGCCATGGCCAGCAGCGACATCAATCAGAACCCGTTCAACGCGATCCCCCTGGTGGTCGTGGCGCTGGTCGCGATCCTCCTGGGGATCGAGTTGATCTTCCAGGCGGGCGCGCGCGGATTCGCGGGGTCCGACGGCATCGGCTGGCGGCTCGAGGCGCTGAACGCCTTCGCGTTCTCGCCGCAATTGTGGGACAGGATGGTCGAAACGGGCCAATTCCCGCCCCGCGCGCTTCTGCGCTTCGTGACCTACAGCTTCGTGCATCTGAGCTTCGGTCACATGCTGTTCGTGCTCGTGTTCCTGCTGGCGCTGGGCAAGATGGTGGCCGAGGCGTTTTCGGCGCTTGCGGTCCTTGCGGTGCTGGCCGTGTCGTCGATCGTCGGCGCGCTGGTCTATGCCGCCGCGCTGAGCCCGTCGATCGCGCTGGTCGGCGGCTACCCGGCGGTTTACGGGCTGATCGGGGCCTATACCTTCATCCTGTGGACGGGCCTTGGGACGCTGGGCGAGCAGCGGATGCGCGCCTTCACGCTGATCGCGCTGCTGATGGGCATCCAGCTTCTGTTCGGACTGATGTTCGGGGGTGGGCCGGAATGGGTGGCGGATCTGGGCGGCTTCTGCGCCGGGTTCGCGCTGTCCTTCGTGGTGTCGCCCGGCGGGTTCGGGCGCGTGCTGGACAAGCTGCGCCAGCGCTAGGCGGGACAAACGCGTCTTGCCATCACCGTTCGCGAAATACTCATGGCTATCCCGGCGGTCCTGGGTGCCGCGTCTCAGCGGCGCAGTGACTGCCGGATCTGGCGCAGCGAGACCGCGCCGATCAGGTTGCCGATGCCGAAATAGCTGACCGCGCCCACGGCCACCAGGATCGCCAGCGCCAGTCCCTTCCACGGTCCGGCGAAAAGCGGGCCCAGGAACAGGTTCGCGATCCACAGGCACGCCCCCATGAGAAGCGAGGCCACGATGATCCGCGGCATGCGGTGGCGGAACCGGTCGTCCACCCGCGCCGTGTCGCCCATGCCGCGCGCGCTGCGGATCAGCAGGATCGCCATGGCCCAGCCCGCCAGCGTCGTGCCGATCGCGGCCGCGATGAAGCCGATGAAGGGCGAAAGCCCGATGGCGACGACGGCGTTCACCACCAGCGCCACCAGGGCGAAGCGGAACGGCCGCACCGTGTCCTCGCGCGCGTAGAAGAGCGGCTGCCACACCTTCTGCAGCACGAAGGCGGGCAGGCCCAGCCCGTAGATGGCCAGCGCGAAGGCGGTGGCGGCCGCATCGTCGGACGTGAAGGCGCCGCGCTGGAAGAGCGTGTTGACCAGCGGCAGCGGCACCACCAGGAAGGCCACCGCTGACGGCACCGTCAGCATCAGCGCGAATTCGGCCGCGCGGCTCAGCGCGTCGCGCCCGCCCGCATCGTCCCCGGCACCCAGGCGGCGCGACAGGTCCGGCAGCAGCACCACGCCGATGGCGATGCCCACCACGCCCAGCGGCAGCTGGTACAGCCGGTCGGCATAGTTCAGCCACGCGATGGCGCCGTCGAAAAAGCTGGCGACCTGGCGGCCCACCAGCAGGTTCACCTGCACCACGCCGCCCGCCAGCGCGGCGGGTGCTGCGATCACGGCCAGGCGGCGCAGCTCGGGCGTCATGCGCGGCCAGCGGGGCACCAGGCGAAATCCCTCGCGCGCGGCGGCGATCCAGACCAGCGCCAATTGGGCGATGCCGCCCAGGGGAACGGTCCATGCCAGGGTCAGACCCGGCGGCCATCCCAGCGTGTCGCCCAGCCAGAGTATCCCGACCAGCGCCACGTTCAGAAGGACGGGGGCGGCGGCGGCGGCCGAGAAGCGCCCGAGGCCGTTCAGGACGCCCGACAGAAGGGCTGCGAGCGATATCAGCAGTATATAGGGAAAACAGATCCGCCCGAAGAGCACCGCCAGATCGAACCGTTCGTCCCCGACGAAGCCCGACGCCATCGCCAGCACCAGCACCGGCATGACCACCTGCGCCACCAGCGTCAGCACGATCAGGATCGCCGCCAGTCCCGAAAACGCGTCGCGCGCGAACTCGTGCGCGCCGTCGCCCGCTTCGGCCTTCTTGGAAAACATCGGGATGAAGGCCATGTTCATCGCGCCTTCGGCGAAGAAGCGGCGGAACATGTTGGGCAGGGAAAAGGCCACCAGGAACGCCTCGGCCACCGGGCCCGCCCCCAGGAAGGCCGCGATCATCACGTCGCGCACGAACCCCATGATGCGGCTGAGGAAGGTCCAGCCGCCGACGGTCACGAAGCCCTTGATCAGGCGCGGGGGGGCAATGGTGCTCATGGCGCATCCATGGGGCCGTTTCGGGCGGCAGGCAAGCCGTGGCTGCGGGTATTTCGGAACACGTGAACCGGCACGTGCGCCCGTGGCTCAGGTGCGCGCGCGCTCGGCGCCGGTATCGATGGCCTCGCGCAGCTTCTTTTCCAGCGCCTTTTGCTTCGCCTCGGAGTGGATCTTCAGCCCGAACATGTCCTTGACGTAGAACGTGTCCACCACCTGCGCGCCGTAGGTGGCGATCACGGCGGACGCGATCGAGATGTTGGCATTGGCCAGCACCCGCGTCAGGTCGTGCAGCAGGCCCGCGCGGTCGCGGGTGTCGACTTCGATGATGGTGTAGATTTCCGATCCCTCGTTGTCGAAGGCGATGCTGGTGGGCACGCGGAAGTCGCGCTCGCGCTTCTTGATCTTGTCGCGGTCGTCCAGACCCTTGCGGGCGATGACCTCGCCCTTCAGGGTCTTGCCGATCATCGTCTTCAGGCGCGGGATGCGCGCGGTCTCGAAGGGGTGGCCTTCGTGGTCCTGCACCCAGAAAACGGCGGTGGCGTAGCCGTCCTTGGACGTATAGGTGCGCGCGTCCACCACGTTGGCGCCCACCAGCGCCAGCGCGCCCGCCAGCCGCGAGAAGATGCCGGGATGGTCGGCCATGGCGAAGCAGATACGCGTGGCATCGCGGTCCACGTCGTCGGTGATGTCGATGCGGATCTGGTCGTCCTTGATGTCGCGCAGCAGGGTGGCGAAGGCCACGTGGGACGCGATGCCCAGGCCTTGCCAGTAGGGCGGGTAGTGGCGCTGCGTCTCGGTGCGCAGGTCCTTCTTGTCCCAATCGGCCAGTGCATCGCGCAGCGCCGCCTTGGCCTCGTTGCCGCGACTTTCGCGGTTCAGCGCCTCGAGCCCGTTTTCCAGCGCGTGCGCGGTTTCGCGGTAGAGGTTGCGCAGCAGCTGCGCCTTCCAGTTGTTCCAGGTGCCGGGTCCGACGCCGCGGATGTCGCAGACCGTCAGCAGCAGCAGCAGGTCCAGCCGCTTCTTGGTGCGCACCGCCTTGGCGAAGTCGCGCACCGTGCGCGGGTCCGAAAGGTCGCGCTTCTGGGCCATGTCGCTCATCAGCAGGTGATAGCGCACCAGCCATTCCACGGTGTCCACGTCCTGTCGCGACAGGCCCAGCCGCGGCGCCACCTTGCGCGCGATCCGCGCGCCCAGCACCGAATGATCCTCGGGGCGGCCCTTGCCGATATCGTGCAGCAGCAGCGCCACGTAGAGCACCTTGCGGGCGAAGCCCTCTTCGATGATCCGCGTCGCGACCGGCAGCTCGTCGACCAGCTTGTGTTCCTCGATCTCGGACATGTGGCGGATGCACTGGATGGTGTGCTCGTCCACCGTGTAGTGGTGGTACATGTTGAACTGCATCATCGCGACGATGGGTTCGAATTCGGGGATGAAGGCGCCCAGCACGCCCAGCTCGTTCATGCGCCGCAGCCCGCGGTCGGGATTGCCGTGTTTCAGCAGCATGTCCATGAAGATACGCACCGCTTCGGGGTCGCGGCGCATGTCGTCGTCGATCAGGTGCAGGTTGGCCGCGATCAGGCGCATCGCGTCTGGATGCAGCAGGTAGCCGGTGCGCAGAGCCTCGTCGAAGATCCGCAGCAGGATGACCGGCTCATCCGCGAGCTTCACGTCGTCGGCGAAGGACAGGCGGTTCTGCACGATGGCGAAGCCCGGCTTTGCGCGTCTGCGGCGCCGGAAGAAGCCCACGAGGCTGGGGGGCTCTTTCTTGTAGTCGGCTTCGAGCGCGGTCAGCAGGATGCGCGTCAGCTCGCCCACCCGCGTCGCGTGGCGGAAATAGGCCTGCATGAAGTGCTCGACCGCGCGCCGGCCCGCCTTGTCGGTATAGCCCATCCGGTCGGCCACCTCGACCTGCAGGTCGAAGGTCAGCTGGTCCATGGCGCGACCCGCGATCAAATGCATGTGGCAGCGGACCGCCAGCAGGAAGGTTTCGGCCCGCACGAAGCTGGCGAATTCGTCGGCGGTATAGGTGCCCTTGTCCACCAGGTCGGCCACGTCCTGCACGTGGTTCACGTATTTGGCGATCCAGAACAGAGTCTGCAGGTCGCGCAGGCCGCCCTTGCCCTCTTTCACGTTCGGCTCGACCATGTAGCGCTGCCCGCCCTGGCGGCGGTGACGCTCGGTCCGCTCGTCGAGCTTGGCGCGCACGAAATCGCTGCCCGTGCCGTCGAAGAGCTGGGTCCAGAGCGCGGTCTGCAGCTCGTCGGCGATGGGGGCGTGGCCGGTCAGGAACCGATGTTCGAGCAGGGCGGTGCGGATGGTGTAATCCTCGCGGCCCAGGCGGATGCAATCGGCCACCGTCCGGCTGGAATGGCCGACCTTCAGGCCCAAATCCCACAGGATGTAGAGCATGGATTCGATGGCGCTTTCCGCCCAGCCGGTCAGCTTGTAGGGGCTGAGGAACAGCAGATCGACGTCGGAATAGGGGCACATCTCGGCCCGGCCGTAGCCGCCCACGGCGAAGATCGCCAGGCGCTGGGCTTCGGTCGGGTTGGGCGCGCGGTGCAGGTGCTGCGTGGCCACGTGGTGCACGGCTTCGACCACGCAATCGGTCAGGTACGAATAGGCCAGCACCGTCTTGCGCGCCTCGAGGGGGGCCTGGGTGAAGCCGTCGGCGATCGTGTCGCGGCCCGACCGGAGCGCGGTCTTCAGCGTCCGGACGGTCTTGCGGCGGATCTCGGCCGCGTCCGAGAGATCGCCGATCGCGCGGTCCAGTTTGCGCAGTATCGCGGCCCGGTCGAAGATCTCTTCGGCCGGGCGGATCAGGTCTCCGGGATCGCGATGGGTGTCGTCTGGTCCTGCGGGATCAGAACCCGGAGGCACCGAAACGTTTGGGTGCAGGGTCAAGGACTACCACCTGGGAATTCTGGATTTGTGCGACCGCCAGGGCGCGCTGGTTGGTCCCGTCGGGCAGCAGCCGGAAGACGCCGTAGGCGCCCGCGAAGCCCGACCCCTGGGTCAGCGCCCGCTTGCTGAGCGCGTCGCCGCGGCCCTGCGCCAGAAGCGAGCCGACGGCCTGGACCGCGTCATAGGCCAGCCCCGCCAAGGGGTGCGGTGCGCTGCCGTAGGCCGCGCTGTAGCGGGCTTCGAACGCCGATTGCACGGCCACGTCGGGCAGGGTGAACAGGCCGTTCTGCAGGCCGGGAAGCGACAGCACCTGCGGCAGCGCGTTCCAGCGCGTCAGGCCGAGATAGCGGAATTGCTCGGGGCTGACGCCGTTCTCGGGCAGGGCGGTCGAGATCAGGGGCAGGTCGCTGTCCACATTGGCCGTCAGGAAGACCGTGTCCGCGCCGGTCTGCTGGATCGCCGTGGCGATGCGCGGACCGGCCGAGACGATGCCCTGCTGGGATAGGTCGTAGGATTGCACGGTCGCGACGCTCATCCCCGAGGATCGAGCCGCGCCCACGATGGCGTCGCGGCCCGCGATGCCCGCCACGTCGCCCGCGTGCACGACTGCGACGCTGGTGCGTCCCTGGCGGCGGGCGAACGAGATCAGGCGGTTGGCGACGTTCGAAAAGGTCTGGCCCAGCACGAAGACATTGCCCCCGGCCACGGCCGTATTGTTGGAAAAGGACAAGACGTTGATGTTGCGGCTGGCGACGATGGGCACGACGGCACTGACCGACTGCGTGTAGAGCGGACCCAGCACGACCTGCGCGCCTGCCGCGACGGCGGATTCGGCTGCGCGGGCGGCGCCGCCGGGGGTGCCTTGCGTGTCATAGACCTGCAGGTCGATCTGCGCGCCTTGCAGGTCCGCGACGGCCAGCTTCGCCGCGTTCTCGAGCGAGCGGCCGACCAGGCCGCCGCCGCCGGACGCGCCCTTGGGCACCAGAAGCGCCACGCGCACCGCGGAAGACGGGTCGACCTGCGGCCCCGATCCGCCGCCGCCTCCGACCCCCAATGCCACCGGCCCGCAGGCCACCACGGACAGCGCCGTGACCAGCCCGATGGCCAGCCGCGCAAATGGTTTGCGCATGGTGCGCAGCGAAGCAAACATGTATGGATCCCCCCGAAGAACGCCGACGTCCGAAAAGCTGTGAAGGTCACGTTATGCGCAAGCGCCCTGGGTGTAAATCGGCAGACGGGTCATGAGCGCCCCGTCGCGCGCATTGGGCCCGGGTCTTTACCTGGTCGCGACGCCGATCGGGAATGCCCGCGACATCACCTTGCGGGCGCTGGATGTTCTGAAAGGCGCCGATCTGCTTTTGGCGGAAGATACAAGAACGCTGCGCAAGCTGATGGAAATCCACGGGATTCCGCTTGGGGGCAGGCGGGTCTGGGCGTATCACGATCACAACGGGGCGGCCGTGCGGCCGAAAGTTCTTCAGCGGATTGCGGAAGGTGCCTCGGTCGCCTTCGCGTCGGATGCGGGGATGCCGCTGGTCGCCGATCCGGGATTCGACCTGGCCCGGGCGGTCGCGCAGGAGGGGTTCGCGATTACGTCGGTGCCGGGCGCATCGGCACCGCTGGCGGCCCTGAGCCTGGCGGGTCTGCCGAGCGACCGGTTCCTGTTCGCGGGGTTCCTGCCCGCGACGCAGATGGCGCGCGCCGCGGTGCTGCGCGACTTGGCCGACACCCCCGCGACGCTGATCTTTTTCGAGACGGCCAAGAGATGTTTACCGATGCTTAAGGCTTGTCAGGAGATATTGGGGGACCGGCAGGCCGCGATCTGCCGGGAACTGACCAAGAAGTTCGAAGAGGTGCGCCGCGGACGATTGAGCGAACTGGTGACAGGATGCGAGGTCGATCCACCGCGCGGCGAACTGGTCGTCGTGATCGACCGCGGCGAGGATCGCCCCAGTGAAGATGACATGGAAGCCGCGCTGCGCCGCGCGCTGGGGTCGATGGGCGTGAAGGACGCGGCGGCGTTCGTGGCACAGGGATACGGCGTGAAGAAACGCGATGCCTACCAGATGGCGCTGCGGCTGTCGCAAGAGGATGAGGAACGGTAGATCCATGTCGGGTGCTGTCAGCTATGCGTCGGGGCTTGCCGCCGAAGATCAGGTCGCGCGCCACTACGAACGCTCGGGCCACCGGATCGACCGGCGCCGCTGGCGCGGGCGCGCGGGCGAAATCGATCTGATCTGCCGCGATGGCGACACGGTCGTCTTCATCGAAGTGAAGCGCGCCAGCTCCCACGCGCGCGCGGCCGAGCGGGTATCGCCCCGCCAGATCCGGCGTCTGATGACGGCTGCGGCGGAGTTCCTGGGGGGCGAGCCGCTTGGCGCGCGCACCGATGCGCGGTTCGACGTGGCGCTTGTCGACGGGACCGGGCGGATCGATGTCCTGACCAACGCTTTCATGTGAGCGCATCGTCGGCCATTGCCCTGACCCGCTGGCTGCCCCATGTAGTCGGCGCAAGTCAGCAGCGAAAGGCGACCCCCGATGAGCTTGAAAATCGCGATCCAGATGGACCCGATCGCGCCGATTGATATCGATGCCGACAGCACCTTTCGGATTGCCGAAGAAGCCCAGGTCAGGGGTCATCGGCTGTTCTATTACACGCCCGACAAGCTGTCGTGGCAGAAGGGGCGGGTGATCGCCCACGCCCACGATCTGACCGTGCGCCGCGAGCGTGGCGACCATTTCACGCTGGGCGATGCGCGCGACCTGGACCTGTCGGAGATGGACGTCGTCTGGCTGCGCCAGGATCCGCCCTTCGACATGGGTTATATCACGACGACCCATCTTCTGGGTCTGCTCAGCCCGCACGCCATGGTGGTCAACGATCCCTTCTGGGTGCGCAACTTCCCCGAAAAGCTGCTGGTGCTGCAATTCCCGGACCTGATTCCGCCCACGCTGATCGCGCGGGATCTCGCCACGTTGCACGCCTTCAAGGCCGAGCATGGCGATATCGTCGTCAAGCCGCTGTACGGGGCGGGCGGCGCCGGCGTGTTCCGCCTGCGCACCGACGACGGCAACCTGGATTCGCTGCACGAGATGTTTTCGGCCATGAATTCGGAGCCGCTGATCGCGCAGAAATTCCTGCCGGACGTCTCGGCGGGGGACAAGCGCGTCATCCTGATCGACGGCCATCCCGTGGGCGCTATCAATCGTGTCCCCGCCGAGGGCAAGACACGGTCGAACATGCATGTGGGGGGCCGTCCGGAAAAGGTCGATCTGACCGACCGCGACCGCGAGATCTGCGACGCCATCGGTCCGCTTCTGCGCGAGCGCGGCCAGGTTTTCGTGGGGATCGACGTGATCGGGCCATACCTGACCGAGATCAACGTGACCTCGCCCACCGGCATCCAGGAACTCGAGCGGTTCGACGACGTGAACATCGCGGCGCAGATCTGGGAGGCGATCGAACGTCGCGTGGCCGAGGACGATCACGCGCCGCGCGCCTAGAAAAGTCCGGTTTCCTTGGCCATCATGGCCGCGTGGGTCCGGTTCGACGCGCCCATCTTGCGATACACCGTTTTCACGTGCAGCTTCACCGTGGGCTCGCGGATATCGAGGGCAAGCGCGATTTCCTTGTTGGTCCGGCCCTGGGTCAGCAGGCCAAGGACCTGCATCTCGCGCGGGGACAAGCCGAAGCTGTCCCGCACCCCGCCGATCTGTGTGTCGCAGGGCAGATCGGCAAGTTCCGCCACGACCTCGCCGCCGACCATGCGACGCACGGCATCTTCGAAAGCCTCGGCCGACAGGCTTTTGGGCACGAAGCCGACCGCGCCGAGCGCCAGGGCCTGTTCGGCCATGTCGCGTGTGCCCTGGCCGGACATCAGCGCGACGCGCAAGGCGTTTTCCATCTGCAGCATCGCGCCCAGCCCGCGCAATCCATCCATGCCCGGCATGAATACATCGAGCAGCACGAGATCGAATTTCGGGCGGGTCGCATGGGCCACCAGCGCGCGGGCCGCGTCGAAACTTGCGGCGGTGGAGATGCGCGTTTCGGGATCACGTCCCAGATAGAGCACGAACATGTCGCGCAGAAGCTCGTGATCATCGGCAATTAGAATATGCATCATCCACACTCGATCCTTGCTGTGCGGAACTGCAATCGGACCGCCTGCGCGGACCAACTGACGCTTGCTGGACCCAGCGCCGCACCGTGACCATCTGCGCTTTTTGTGAGCGATTTGTAAAGAAAACCCGGCTAGCACCGTTAAGGACACCGCGTGGGTGCAGGTCCAGGCCGCGGGGTATTCGGGTCGGGGCTGCATTGACGTAGCGTCGCGGAATCGCCCACACTGAAGGCCGTATCTTCTGCATCCTGCCAAGCCGAACGGGAGCTTTTGCCTGTGACCATGATCCGTTCCCTGATCTGCGCCGTGGCGCTGCTGCTCACCGTCGGCTCGGTTGCCCACGCGGACGACGATCCCCCGCCGCTGCCTGCCCCGACCGAGACGCCGCTGCTGACGGTGCGGGGCGATTTGGCGGTCACGAATGTGGGCGATGAAGCGGTCTTCGACACGCCGATGCTGCGCGACCTGGGGACCGTGACCTACGAGACGGAAACTGTGTGGACCTCGGGCCTTCAGACCTTCACCGGTGTTCCGCTGCACGCGATCGCCGAACGGGTCGGGACGGACGCGGTTTCGCTGAAGGCCATCGCGATCAACGATTACGTCATCGAGATCCCGGACGAGGATTGGGGCGAAGGCCGCGCGATCCTTGCCTTCGAGCGCAACGGCAAGCCCATGTCGGTGCGCGAGATGGGGCCGCTCTGGATCGTCTATCCCTACGATCTGTCCCCGGAAATGCAGACCGAATCGATCTTCGCGCGCTCGGTCTGGCAGCTTGCGGCGATAGATTTCGGGTCCTGAGCCGGGGCGGCTGAAGAAGGGGCGCAGATATGGCACTGAACACCCAAAGCGCACCGGCCTCGGCCCCGCGGATGCCGCTGGTGCTGCTCAGTGTCGGGCTGCTGGCGGTGATCCTGCTGGTGGGGGGGCTTGCCTCGATCGCGTTGCGGCAGGTCGATGGGCTGACCCTGGCCTATAGCGACAACACCCAGTACTCGATCGCGCAGCTCGACGTCGATACCATGCGTTTCCAGCTGGCGATCGAGGCGCTGGAGGCCGGCGAGATGGAAGACCTCGAGGATCTGCGACTGAGGTTCGATATCCTTTACAGCCGGGTCGAGATGTTTCGCCGTCGCCACATGAACGGCGAGGACTTCATCGCGCTCGATCCGATGACGGACCTGGCCACGCTGGAAGCCGAAGTTCGCGCCCTGGTGCCGCTGATCGACGGGCCGGGGGACGCGTTGCGCGCGGCCCTGCCGATGCTGTCGGAGCGGATGGAGCGCTTCGCCGAGACCGCGCGCGCGGTCTCGACCCGCGGTGCGCAGCGTCTGTCGGCGATCGCCGACACCCGGCGCGAGGCCCTGCGCGAGATGCTGTTGAACATGGCGGTGCTGGTCCTGGCGATGCTGCTCGGGATCTCGGTCCTGGCGTTCATCCTGATGCGCTTGTGGCAACTCAGCCGCGCCCGCGCCGACGCGGTGTCGCGCGCCGAACAGCAGATGCGCACGGTGGTCGACACGGCGTTCGACGCGATTTTCGTGTGCGACAGCGATGGCGTCATCCGCGATTACAACAACACCGCCGCGCGGATGTTTCAGGGGGATGATGGTCCCGGTCTGACCGGTCAGCCCTTCATCGACACCGTCTTCGATCCGGTGCAGACGGACGCGCCCAGCATCGATCCCGGCACGTTCCTGGCGGCTGCCACCGACGAATCCGGCGGGCCGCTTGCGGTTTCGGCACGTGATGCGGAGGGCAGGATGTTCCCGGCCGAATTGTCGATCGACCAGGTCCATTCGAAGGCCGGGCGCATGACGGTGATCTTCCTGCGCGATGTTTCCGAGCGGCGCCAGGCCGAGGCTGATCTGACCCAGGCCCGCGACCAGGCGCTTGCGGGCGAGCGGACCAAGGCGCAGTTCCTGGCGGTCATGAGCCACGAGATGCGAACGCCGCTGAACGGTCTTCTGGGCACCGTGCAATTGCTCGAGGACACACCGCTGGACACGGGCCAGCGATCGCTGGTCAAGACCATGCGGGGCTCGGGCGACCATCTTCTGAGCCTGGTCAACGACATCCTGGAGCTGACCGAATTCGAGGCGGGTGAAATCCGCCTGGAATCGACCGAGGTCGACCTGGCGCAATTGCTCAACGGGATCGTCGCGAGCACCCGCGCGCTGGCAGAAGCGCAGCACGACAGCCTGGGCTGGCGGTTCATCGGGCCGCCGGTGATGCACATGGTCAGCGACCCACGACGGCTGCGCCAGATCCTGCTGAACCTCGTGGGTAACGCCATCAAGTTCACACGCGACGGCAGCATCGATATCGAGGTCGAGCGTCTGTCGGGTGTGACGCCCATGCTGGAGATCCGCGTCTGCGACACTGGCGTCGGCATCGTGCCGGACCAGCGGGAAAACGTGTTCATGGATTTCGCGCGGATCGATTCGTCCTACGCGCGCCAGGTGGGCGGGACGGGCCTGGGACTGGGCATCGCGCGGCGGCTGGCGCGGCTGATGGGCGGGGATGTCGGGCTGGACCCCGCGCGCGAGACCGGCAGCGTCTTCTGGCTGCGCCTGCCGCTGGAAATCCCCGCGACGCTCCCTGTCAGAAGCGACACCCGCCCGTCGCGGAAGGCCCCGTCGGCGCCGACGGTGCCGCTGGATCTGCTGGTGGTCGAAGACAACCAAGTGAACGCGATGATCCTGTCGGAATTCCTGCGCCGCGACGGGCACACCGTCACCGTCGCCCGCTCGGGGCAGGAGGGGCTTGAACGCGCGCGCGCCACGCGCTTCGACGGCATCTTCATGGACATCTCGATGCCGGGCATGGACGGGATAACGGCGGCGCGCCTGATCCGCGGGTCGGGGGGCGGCTCGGCGGACACGCCCATCGTCGCGGTGACCGCCCATGCCTTGCCGTCCGAGCAGGCCGAGTTCCGCGCCGCGGGGATGAGCGAGACGCTGTCAAAGCCCGTCGACCGCGAAAGGCTGCGGGCCTGCGTGGCGGGGATGGCCCCGCCGGTCGAATTGGCGGGTCAGGATGCGCCGTTGCTCGACCCCGACCGGTTGAACCAACTTCGGCGCCTGAGCAATCCGGCGCTGCTGCGCGATCTGTGCCAGAAATTCCTGGCCGAGACGGACGCCGCCGTCGCGACACTCGGGGATCCGGAGTTGCCGTTGGATGCGACGCGCGAGATCACGCACAAGATCGCGTCGAGCGCCGCGGCCATGGGCCTGGCACGCCTATCGGCCAGGCTGTCGGAAATCGAGCGTCAGGCAAAGCAGTCCGGCGACGCCGCGCAAACGCCGCGCGAGTCGTTGCCGGAGCTCTGGGCCGAAAGCCGGGCCGCGCTGGTGGACGCGATCGAGCAGATCGCCCGTCCCGCGGCCTGATCGCGGATCAGCGCTTGCGGTCGCGCCGCGACGACATGGGCTGGAAGGCGACGCTCACATGGGCCTCGCAATAAGGCTTTCCGGGCTGGACGTTCAGACCGCAGAACCAGAAATTCTCGGTCGCCGGGTCGCCGACGGGCCACTTGCAGGTCCGCTCGGTCAATTCCATCAGGCTGATCTTCTTGGCCGTCTTCTCGACCTTGCGCACGTTTTCCAACGCCTCGGGGCTGATCTCGTTGGCCGAAGGCTGCGGCGGCAGGGGCTGGCCCGCCGGGATGATGGCGCGCCGGTTCGAAGCGGGCGGACTTGCGGACTGGGTCGAGGGCTCTTCCACTTCCGGCACGGACGTGTCGGGCTCCGGCTCGGATTTCGGGGCGGGCGGAACATCGGCCACCTTCGCTTCTTCGGCGGCCACCTTCTCGGTCGCTGAGCCCGCGCGGTTCGACAGGCCCAAACGATGCACCTTGCCGATCACCGCGTTGCGGGTGACACCGCCGAGTTCCTTGGCGATCTGGCTTGCGGACTGGCCTTCGGTCCACATCCGTTTCAGCGTTTCCACCCGTTCGTCGGTCCAGGACATGCGCGATCCCCGTGAATTGCGAAGGCGAGGCGCCTGAAAGCAGCCCCGCCTTGAGATTTCGTGTTCCATCCTATTCTAAGCACCAGCGCGCCAGTTACAAGCGACGCTGCAAGGGAACGGGACCAATATGGCACAAGACAGCACGGAAATGGGCGTCCGGCGCTTCGGCGCGTGGAACACGACGGGACTTTTCACCCTGGCCGAGCGGGAATGCCGCCGTTTCATGGCGATCTGGTCACAGACGATCATGGGCCCGCTGATCAACGCGGGGCTTTTGCTGGCGGTCTTCGCCATCGCCATCGGACCCGCCCGCGGCGACATCATGGGGGTCAGCTACGTCGAGTTCATCGCGCCGGGCATCCTGATGATGACGGTGATCCAGAACAGCTTCGCCAACACGTCGTCGTCGCTGCTGGCCGCCAAGGTGCAGGGCAACATCGTCGACACGCTGATGCCGCCGCTGTCCCCGGCCGAACTGCTTCTGGGCTATCTTGCCGGCGGGATCGCGCGCGGGGCACTGGTCGCGGTGGTGATCGGCGCGGTCATGGTGACGGTGCTGGGCACCGGCATGGCCCATCCGCTGTTCTTCCTGGCCTTCGTGCTTCTGGGGGGGCTGATGATGGGCGCGCTGGGCATCCTGGCGGGCATCGTGGCCAACAAGTTCGACCAGATGTCGGCCATCACGAATTTCATCATCACGCCGCTCAGCTTCCTGTCGGGCACCTTCTACTCGATCGAGGCGCTGCCCTCCGCACTGACCACGGCCGCCCATTTCGATCCGTTCTTCTACCTGATCGACGGGGCGCGCTACGGTACCCTGGGCGTGTCGGACGCGTCGCCGTGGCTGGGGCTTGCGGTGGTCGCGGGCGTGACGGCTGCTTTGTGCGCGCTGGCGCTCTACTGGTTCAGCAAGGGCTACCGCCTGAAATCCTAGGCTCTACGCAGGGGCAGAAGGCCGCTAAAGCGTCGGGAATGAGCATCGCGCCACAGAAACAACTTCGACGACGCCGCTAGGCCATACCGCCAGCGGCGCGTTTGCGCGCGCCATCCCCAAGATTGACAGCCCCCATGCCCTTTGGCATCTCTCGGGCTTCGCGTTTCGTCGTGAAGGACGCTTTCCATGATCCCCTCGATCCTGCCCACCTACAACCGCGCGCCCATGGCGTTCACCCATGGCGACGGCGCGTGGCTGACCGCCCAAGACGGTGCGCGCTATCTCGATTTCGGCGCGGGCATCGCGGTGAACGCGTTGGGCCACGCCCATCCGGCGCTGGTCGCGGCCCTGACCGAGCAGGCCAGCAAGCTCTGGCACGTCTCGAACCTCTACCAGGTTCCCCAGCAGCAGCGCCTGGCCGATCTGCTGGTGGACCACACCTTCGCGGACACCGTCTTCTTCACCAATTCGGGGACCGAAAGCTGCGAGCTGGCCGTCAAGATGGCCCGCAAGTACTGGTCCGGAAGGGATACGCCCCGCACCCAGATCGTGGCCTTCGAGGGCAGCTTTCACGGCCGCTCGTCCGCGGGCATCGCGGCCGCGGGGTCCGAGAAGATGACCAAGGGCTTCGGCCCGCTGCTGCCGGGCTTCACCCATCTGCGCTGGGGCGACCATGACGCGCTTCACGCCACGCTGGACGACAGCGTCGCCGCGGTACTGGTCGAGCCGGTGCAGGGCGAAGGCGGCATCCGTCCGATGCCGGACCATTGCCTGAGGGGGTTGCGGGACCTGTGCGATCGGCACGGCATCCTGCTGATCCTGGACGAAGTGCAATGCGGCATGGGGCGCACCGGAAAGCTTTTCGCCCACGAATGGCCGGGGATCACACCCGACATCATGATGGTGGCCAAGGGCATCGGCGGCGGATTTCCCCTGGGCGCCGTGCTGGCCACCGAAGACGCGGCCGCCGCCATGATTGCGGGCTCGCATGGCTCGACCTATGGCGGCAACCCGCTGGCCTGCGCGGTGGGCACGAAGGTGATGGAGGTCATGACCGCCCCCGATTTCCTGCCCGAGGTGAACCGCAAGGCCGCGCGCCTGCGCCAGGGGCTGGAAAGCCTGGTCGCCGACCACCCCGACATCTTCGACCACGTGCGCGGGACCGGCCTGATGCTGGGCCTGAAATGCCGCATTCCCGCCGCCGACTTCGTGCAGGCGGGCTATGCCCAGCACCTGCTGACGGTGCCCGCCGCCGACAACGTGGTGCGCCTGCTGCCGCCCCTGACCCTGACCGACGACGACATGGATGCGGGCCTGGAGCGGCTCGATGCCGCCGCCGCGTCGCGCGTGGCCTGATCTTCATCTTTCCGAAAATACCTCGGGGGGCGCGGGGGGCCGGCCCCCCGCACCGCTTGCCAAGGATCCTTCCCCATGCCGCATTTCCTCGACATCCACAAAACCGACAAGACCCAGCTACGGTCGATCATCGACCACGCAAGGGCCATGAAGCAGGGCCGCGACGGCCACCCCAAGGGCCAGCCCGACGCGGACCAGCCGCTGGCCAACCACATGGTCGCGCTGATCTTCGAGAAGCCGTCGACCCGCACGCGGGTCAGCTTCGACGTGGGCGTGCGCCAGATGGGCGGCCAGACGATGGTGCTGTCGGGCGCCGACATGCAGCTGGGCCACGGCGAGACCATCGCCGACACCGCCCGCGTCATGTCGCGCTACGTGGACCTGATCATGATCCGCACCTTCGAAGAGGCGACGCTGCTGGAGATGGCCGAACACGCCTCGGTGCCGGTCATCAACGGGCTGACGAACCGGACGCATCCCTGCCAGATCATGGCCGACGTGATGACGTTCGAGGAACATCGCGGCCCCATCGCGGGCCGCAAGGTGGTCTGGTCGGGCGACGGCAACAACGTCTTCGCCAGCTTCGCCCACGCGGCCAAGCAATTCGACTTCGACCTGACCTTCACCGGCCCCGAGCCGCTGGATCCCGAACGCGCCTGGGACGGGCTCTACACCACCGAGCGCGATCCGCGGAAAGCCGTCGAAGGCGCGGACCTGGTCGTCACCGACACCTGGGTCAGCATGCACGATCCGCAATCGGCGCGCGAGCGGCGGCACAACCAGCTGCGCGGCTACCAGGTCAATGCCGAGTTGATGTCGAAGGCCAAGCCCGACGCGCTGTTCATGCATTGCTTGCCCGCCCACCGCGACGACGAGGCCACGTCCGAGGTCATGGACGGGCCCCATTCTGTGATCTTCGACGAGGCCGAGAACCGGCTGCACGCGCAGAAGGCCATCATGCGCCATTGCCTGGGCGTCTGAGGGGGGCCGATTTTTCGCCGAAAAATCGTTACTCGGCGGGGGCCGTCTCGCCGGATTTCGACGGATGCTGTCCCATGTCGTCCAGCGCGTTGGCGTGGGGCTGGTCGGGCATGTTGTGGTCGGCCTCGACGTCGCTCCGGTAGCGCTGGCGATGGCGATGCACCATCAGGGCGTCCCATCGCAGTGCCCGCCAAAGCCCCACGGCCACGACCCCGATGACGATGGCGAACGGGAAGCCCGCGATCACCGCGGCGGCCTGCAACGCATCCAGCCCGCCCACCACCAGCAGCACGCAAGCCACCACGCCTTCGCTCACGGCCCAGAACACGCGCTGGATGCGCGGCGGATCGGGATCGCCGCCCGCCGTCAGCATGTCGATCACGAAGGATCCCGAATCCGACGAGGTCACGAACCAGAGCACGATCAGCACGATGGCGAAGATCGACGTGACGGACGAGAAGGGGAAGAACGTCAGCAGCTCGAACATCGTTTCGGCGTAGTTGTCCTGCGTCGCCGCGACCAAGGCCGTCTCGCCGTCCAGCGACATCTTGATCGCGGTGCCGCCGAAGGCTGTGAACCAGAAGAACATGATTGAGCTCGGGATCAGCATGATCCCCACCAGGAATTCGCGGATCGTCCGGCCGCGTGAGATTCGGGCGATGAAGACGCCCACGAACGGCGCCCAGCTGACCCACCACGCCCAGTAGAAGATGGTCCAGCTGTTCTGCCATGTGTCGCCGGTCCAGCCCTCGGACCAGGTGCCCAGGTCGATCAGCGACACGACGTAATTGCCGTAATTCTCGACGAAGCTGTCGAAGATGAACAGGGTCGGACCGACGACGACCATGAAGACCAGCAGCGCGAAGCTCAGCGCGATGTTCAGGTTCGACAGCCGCTTGATCCCGCCATCCAGGCCCGCCAGCACCGATGCCGTCGCCGCCGCCGTGATTGCCGCGATGATCAGCACCTGCACGAAGGCGCTGTCGGGGACACCCAGCACGCGGCTCAGCCCCGCATTCACCTGGATCGCCCCGATCCCAAGCGAGGTGACGATGCCGAACATGGTGCCGAAGACCGCCAGCGTGTCCACCACGTCGCCCCAGCGCCCGTAGATACGGTCGCCCAAGAGCGGGTAAAGCGACGAGCGGATGGTCAGCGGAAGGCCCTGCCGATAATGGAAATAGGCCAGCGCCAGCGCGATCACCGCGTAGATCGCCCAGGCGTGAAAGCCCCAGTGCATGAAGCTGATCGACATGGCCTGGCGCGCCGAGGCCAGCGTTTCGGCCTCTCCCATGGGGGGCGCGAAATAGTGGTACATGGGCTCGGCCACGCCCCAGTAGATCAGGCCGATCCCGATCCCCGCCGAGAACAGCATCGCCGTCCAGCTGACCAGCCCGTATTCCGGGGTTTCGTCCATCTTGCCCAGGCGGATGTCGCCGAAGGGCCCCAGCGCCACGAAGATCACGAAGAGCAGCAGCAGGTTCACCTCGATGATGAGCAGCCAGCCGAAGGTGCCCGCCAGGAAGTCCTGCGCGCCCGTGAAGAAGGTCTTGGCGGTTTCGTTGAAGAGCGCGCCGAACAGGATGAAGATCAGGATCAGCAGGGCCGAGCTTACGAAGACCGGCCGGTTGATCTTCGGCATCGGGCCCAGGGAAGTCTGTTTGATCTTGCTGTCCATGGGCCACCTCCACGCGATCCAAAACCGGCGCGGGGTAGGCTGCGCACGGAAAACCAACGGCCCGGTGCGCGAAATGGTTCAAATTTCGGGCGAGCCTGGGGTCAGCCGTCGGGGTCGAGCTCTTTCAAAAGCGCCAGCGCGCGGCCTTCCGCGCGGCGGATCCGGATGGCGGTAAGGTACGCTTCCTCCATGGTGGTCGAGGACGCGCCGATGACCTCGCCCACGCGCTTCACCACCTCTTCGTCATCGGTCTTCTCGGCCAGGGCCAGCGCCTTTTGCGCGAGTTCGTCGGCCAGGGTGTCGAGCAGGCTCATCGGGTGTCTCCTTCAGGTGCCGCGCCGCTTGGCGCGCAAGGTTGGGTCGGCCGCGCGGGGATCCTCGGGCCAGGGGTGTCGCGGATAGCGCGCGCGCATGTCTTTCCTGACATCGCCATAGCTGCCATCCCAGAAGCCCGGCAAGTCATCGGTCACCTGAACGGGCCGACCCGCGGGCGACAGCAGCGACAGGCGCAGGGGCTGGCCTGCCACGTGGGGATGCTCGGTCATGCCGAAGAGCTCTTGCACGCGCACGGCGATTTCGGGCTGGTCGCCGCCGTAATCGATGGCCAGCTTGCGGCCCAGCGGCGACAGGATGTGGGGCGGCGCCTGGGCGTCCAGACGCTGTTGCGCGTCCCAGTCCAGCCGTGCGCGCAGGGCGGGCAGGGGGTCGAAGCGCTTCCAATCCTCGGCGCTGCGCAGGCCGGTTAGGTACGGGAGCAGCCAGTCTTCGGCGCTGTCGAGCAGGGCCTGGTCGTCGGTGTCGAAGAGCCCGGCCAGCGCCACGCGCGCCAGGAACCGGCGCGTCGCCGGGCTGTGCTGGAACCCCAGTTGCCTGATGCCGTCGAGCATGGCGCGGGCCATGGCGTCTTCGGGTGCGTCGGTCCAGACCCGGTCATCCAGCACGATCTGGCCCAGCCGTTCTTGCCGCCGCGCCAGCACGCGGGCCTCGCGCCGCGACCATGCGCAGACATCGTGCCACGCGATGATCGGGCCGTGGATGTCGCGCAGCTCGGACTCGGTCAGCGCGATGGCCTGCCGGACCTTGGCTTCGCGCGGGTGCCCGTCGGTGTCGGTGACGACCAGTAGCCGGGCGCCCGCCAGCGCATCGCCCGGGTCCATCTTCACGCCCTTGCCGCCGGACAGAAGCCAGCGCGGGTCGTCGCCCTTGCGCCTGAGCGCGATCCGGTCGGGATAGGCCAGCGCCGCCGCCTGCGCCGCGCTCAGATCCGCGCGGGACCCGGCGGCCCCCCGACGCAGGCGCTTCGCCTCGTCCCGGACGCGCGCCACCGCGCCCTTGGGGATCCCGAAACGCTCTGGCGTCTGCAGCGCGCGCAGCCGCAGCGACAGGTCCACGCCGCGATCCCGCAGGATGTCGCGTTCGGACAGCAGGGCCGCAAGCTCGGCCGCGCCGGGACCGGCCACCTGCAGCATGTGGGCCAGGCGCGGATGCAGCGGCAGACCCGCAAGGGCGCGGCCGTGATCGGTGATGCGGGTGCCGTCGAGCGCGCCGAGGCCCTGCAACAGCGCCCGCGCTTCGGCCAGCGCGCCCTCGGGCGGCGCGGTCAGGAACGGCAGCGCCGCCGGATCGTCAACGCCCCAGAGCGCCAGTTCCAGCGCGAGCGGGGCCAGGTCCGCCGTCTCGATCTCCGGCGGGGCGAAGGCCGCAAGGGCGCCATCCTCGCCCGCGGTCCACAGGCGGAACGCGACCCCCGGGGCGACCCGTCCCGCGCGGCCCGCCCGCTGGGTGGCTTCGGCGCGGCTGACCCGCTCGGTCACCAGGCGCGACATGCCGCTGCCCGGATCGAACCGCGCCCGCCGCGCCAGACCGCCATCGACGACGACGCGCACGTCTTCGATGGTCAGCGACGTCTCGGCGATGGCGGTGGACAGCACGACCTTGCGGCCCGGAGACGGCGCGATCGCCGCGCGCTGCTGGGCGAAGGGCAGGGCGCCGTAGAGCGGGCGGATCTCGACCCCCGGCAGGTCCAGCATTCCCATCACCCGCCGGATTTCGCCTTCGCCGGGCAGAAAGCACAGCACGCCGCCGGTGGTTTGGGCCACCGCGTCGGCGATCAGCCGCGCCATGCCGACCTCGAACCGCTCGCCCTTGGGGCGCGGCGCGTCGAGCCAGCGCGTGTCGACCGGGAAGGCGCGTCCGGCGCTGGTGACGATCGGCGCGTCCAGAAGGGCGGCCACCGGGTCCGCGTCGAGGGTGGCCGACATGACCACGACCTGCAGATCGTCGCGCAGGGCGTGGCGCACCTCCCAGACCAGCGCGAGGCCCAGATCGGCGTTGAGCGAGCGTTCGTGGAATTCGTCGAAGATCACGCAGCCTATGCCCCGAAGCTCGGGGTCGGTCTGCACCCGGCGGGTCAGGATGCCCTCGGTCACGACTTCGATCCGGGTGAATTGCGACACCTTGGCCTCGCCCCGGATGCGGTAGCCGACGGTCTGTCCGACCGGCTCGCCCATGGTCTGGGCCATGCGTTCGGCGGCGGCCCGCGCGGCCAGGCGGCGCGGCTCGAGCATGACGATCCGGCCGTCGATCCGGTCCAGCAGCGCCAGGGGCACGCGCGTCGTCTTGCCTGCGCCAGGCGGGGCTTGCAGAACGGCCCGACCCCGCGCGGCCAGGGCAGCGCGCAGGTCATCCAGAACGTCGTCGATGGGCAGGCGCATGGCCCCGGTCTAGCGGCGCGGCAACGGCTGGACAATCCCGACCGCCTTGGGCCACATCGCCCCATGGATCTGGATGCGCTGATTGCAGGGGTGAAGGACGGCGACCGCCGGGCGCTGTCGCGCGCGATCACGCTGGTCGAAAGCGGCCGCGCCGACCACCGCGCGCAGGCCACCGCGCTGCTGGATGCCGTTAAGGATCCCGACCGGCAGGCGCTTCGGATCGGGTTGTCGGGCACGCCCGGGGTCGGCAAGTCCACCTTCATCGAACGGTTCGGGCTGATGCTGACCGGGCAGGGCAAGCGCGTGGCGGTGTTGGCCGTCGATCCAAGCTCGACCCGGTCGGGCGGCTCGATCCTGGGCGACAAGACCCGGATGGAGCAGTTGTCGCGCGATGCCAACGCCTTCATCCGCCCCAGCCCCAGCCAGACCGAGCTGGGCGGCGTCGCCCGCCGCACGCGCGAGGTCATCGCGCTGTGCGAAGCGGCGGGCTTCGACGTGGTGATCGTGGAAACCGTGGGGGTCGGCCAGTCTGAGACCATCGTGGCGCAGATGACCGACATCTTCACCCTGCTGCTGGCGCCCGCGGGGGGCGACGAGTTGCAGGGCGTCAAGCGCGGGATCATGGAGATCGCCGACCTGGTCCTGGTCAACAAGGCCGATGGCGAGCTGAAGGCGCAGGCCAACCGCACCTGCGCCGATTACGCGGGCGCGCTGCGGCTGCTGCGCAAACGCGACGGCGATCCCGAGGGCTTTCCGAAGGCGCTGACCGTGTCGGCCATGGACGGCACCGGGATCGAGACCGCGGGGTCCGAAATCCAGGAGCTTGCGCGATACCGCAAGGAGACCGGGCATTGGGACCGCACCCGCGCCGCGCAGAACCGCCACTGGTTCAACGATGCCGTGCGCCAGGGCATCCTGCGCCATCTGACCCGCGATGCGGCCACGCGCGATCAGATGGACGATCTGGGCGCGCAAGTGGCCGAAGGAGGGGTCGCGCCATCGGCGGCGGCGAAACAGGTGCTCGACCGGCTGTTCCCGCCCGGCGAATAAGCCGCCATTGCGGCTTGACGCGCCCGGCACGATTGCCTATTGGCCGGGCTTCAAACCCATTCCGTCCGCCAGGCCGATCACGCGGCCCGGACCCCGGACATGACCAGACGAGGATGAACCCATGTCGCGCGTTTGCGAACTGACCGGCAAAGGCCCGATGACTGGCAACAATGTCAGCCACGCCAACAACAAGACCCGTCGCCGTTTCCTGCCCAACCTGAACGACGTGTCGCTCATGTCCGAGACGCTGGGCCGTACCTTCAAGCTGCGCATCTCGGCCTCGGCCCTGCGCACCGTCGACCACCGCGGTGGTCTGGACGGCTTCATGGCTAAGGCGAAGCCCGCCGACCTGTCGGCATCGGCGCTGAAGATCAAGAAAGACATCGAAAAGGCGCAGGCCGAGGCCTGATCCCTTTCCGCCCGGACCGACAGGGTCCGGCACCGCCCGCCGATCCTTCGTCGAGCGCATTTGAGACCTAGGGGCACTTGGCCCGCGGAATGGGGCTTGCGCCGGGCGCAAGCCCTTTTTCTATGGCGCGATTCCGGCGTCGGGGGTCATTCGACCGGGATCATCAGGTGGGCGTAGGGCGTATCGGGCCACATCACCCAAGGCAGCCCTGCCTCGTCCGGCACGGTCTGCGGATAGGTGTCGTAGAGAGGTCTGGCACCCGCCCCCACGATCATCACGTGCGGGCCGGTCTGCACCCACTGGTTGTCGGCCGTCTCGCCCGCGGCATATGGGTCGATATTGCTGGCCCCCTCGTCGCCCAGCAGCATGTAGATGAAACCGACGGTCTCGGGCGGCTCGGTCTGACCCATGAAGGCCTGCGCCCACGAAACGGCCTGGGCGTCGGCGCACATGGGATCGGTCCCGGGATACATGCAGGTCCAGCCATTGGTGCCTTCCTGCACCACCTGGGGGTCGCCTTCGGCGGGGATGTGCAGAAGGGTCGCGTATTCCAAGACGGCTTCGGGCGCGACGCCCTTCAGCCGGTCCATCAGCTCGTCGGCAGTGACGTCCGCGGCGCGCGCGATGCCCGCAAGGCCGGGCAGCAGGCAGGCCCCGGCTGTGGCAAGAAGTATGAAGCGTCTCATGGCAGTGTTCTCCTTTTCAGAGTGACACTATCGCCATCGGCCAACCGCACGACGGCGGTAGAGACGCCATACTACATCCGAAGCGCGATTCTACCAAAGCCATTCGGCCCGGGATCACGATCGGCCATACTGGGCGGCAACCGACGCATCGATTGCCGCCGCCCGTTGTGCGATATCCTAGTCAGAAATTGACCTGGAACGACGTCTGGATCCGGTCCACGTCGAAGCTCCCGCCGCCGAAAGTGTCGCGCTCGCCGTGGAAATACTCGATCCCGACCGTGGCGTTTTCGACGATCTGGTATTCGGCGTTCAGGTGGACCGATTGCAGCGTCTCGGTGTCGCCTGCGGCACCGCTGTCGTTTTCGCGCCAGCCGTAAATGCCGCGGACGGTCCAGTTCTCGCCGATCTCTTGCGCCAGCCCGACATAGGCCGACTGGACCTTGATCGCGTCGCCGTCGGAATCCACGTCATCGCCAAGGAACACGAGGTAGGACGCGATGCCTTCGCCGTAGGTATAGGACGCGTCCAACGTGGCCCCCTGCCAGAGCGACGCGGTCGTGGACAGGTTGAAGCCGTGGACGCCTTCCGTTCCGCCCAGCCCGTCATTGACCTCGCCCACGATGGCCGAGGCGCGCAGCAGAAGCGGGTCGGTGTCGTAGGCCAGCGCGCCGATCAGCACCGGGCTGTCGCTGTCGCCGTTATGGTCTTCCAGCGCGATCTCGGCGGTGTAGCTTTCGCCGAAATCGAACCCGTAGCGGATCTGTTCCTGGCGCGCGAAGGGGATGCCCGCGACGCCCTGGAAATCCAGCGTGATCGGATAGGAGGACAGCGGCATGAAGGTCGTCCAGTACTTGCCGACGCGCAGCCCGCCCAGCGTGATGTTGGCGTGGCGCACCCGCGGCTCGGTGCTTCCGCCGGTGCCGAACGCGCCGCTGGCGCCGTAGAAGTCGATCTCGAGCTGGGTGCCCAGTTCGCCCAGCTGCGTGGGCGTTGTGGTGCGGAAGCCCAGCCGCGTCTGGTTGATGGTGGCATTGAAGAAATCGCCGTCGTCCTGCGTGCCGTCCAGCCCCACCAGACCGAAGGTGGTGTTGCCCAGCTCGGCCCCGAAATCGAAGATGAAATCGGCCTTCACGTAGCCGTAGAAGTCGACCGTCGTGGTCGAGTTGCCGAAACTGAGCCCGCCGCCGCTGGCTTCCAGTGTCGCGACGCGCGCTTCTAGTTGCGCGATGCGTTCCGCATCGGACTGGGCGTGGGCAGGGCCGAGGCCCGCAAGTCCAAGGGCCGGAAGTGCGAGGTAAAATTTCGTGGATTTCATCATCAATATCCTTCTGCAAAGGCGCGTCGCCCGACCCGAACGGACCGGGCACCGCAGAACGCGGAGCTGCCGAAAAGCCGACATCCGGGTAAACACCTAATTCAACTGAAACGGGTGGCCAGAAATCAGGGCGTCCGGCCTTCAGACCTTTGCCGTGCCATCGCCAAGCGTGTCGGCCACCCAGGCGGGCACGATTTCGCTGGCGGGGCCGTAAATGCCGCGGTCGAAGACGCTGCCCGAGGCTTCGAGGTTCAGCTCAAGCGTGGCGACCCCGCAGGCCCGCGCCATGTCGACGAACCCCGCGGCCGGATAGACCGTGCCGCTGGTGCCGATTGCCACGAACAGATCGGCCGCGGCGATGCGCGCCTCGATGATGTCGAGCTCTTTCGGCATCTCGCCGAACCAGACGATATCGGGGCGTGTCGCGCGCGCGGCGCAGGCGGGGCAGGGATCTTCGGCCTGCATGGCCAGCGGCGCGTCCCAATCGTGCCCGCAGGCCGCGCATTTGGCCCGGTCCAGCCGTCCGTGCATGTGCAGGACATCGTTCGCGCCCGCCTGCTCGAGCAAGGTATCCACGTTCTGCGTCACCAGCGTGGCACCGCGCGCCGCCTGCAGTCGCGCCAGCGCGGCGTGGGCCGCGTTGGGCCGGGCGCCCGCCAGGTTGGCCCGCCGCGCGTTGTAGAAGGCGTGAACCTGGCTTGGGTCGCGGGCGAAGCCTTCGGGCGTGGCCACGTCGTTCAGGTCATAGCGGCTCCAGATCCCGCCTGCGTCGCGGAAGGTGCCCAGCCCGCTTTCCGCCGACAGGCCCGCTCCGCTCAGAACCACGATTTTGCCCATGCCACTTTTTCCCCGCTATAAGGGGGACGATACGACGCGAGGGCGGACGATGAAAACACCGTGGGATCAGTGGGTGGGGGGCAGGGCGACCCGGGCACCCGGCAGTATCGCCGGACCGGGTGTGGTCTGGTTCTGCGCGCTGGCGGTCGTGCATGGGATCCGTCGCCGCGCCGTGGAAGGAAGGGGGGTGCTGACATGACCCGGATCCTGATCGTCTGCCTCGGCAACATCTGCCGCTCGCCCACGGCCGAAGCGGTGCTGCGCGCCAAGCTGGCCGCGGCGGGCATCGACGCGCGGGTGGACAGCGCGGGCACCGGGTCCTGGCATGTGGGCGATCCGCCGCATGCCGACATGCAGCGGGCGGCCGAACGGTCAGGCTACGCGATGGGAGATTTGCGCGCGCGGCAGGTCACGCCCGACGATTTCGAGCGCTTCGACCTGATCCTGGCCGCCGATCCCACGAACATGCGCGATCTCGAGGCGATCCGCCCCGACGGGAACGCAACGCCGGTCAGGCTGCTGGCCCCCTATGCCGGAACGGACCAGGACACGGTGCCCGACCCGTATTACACGGGCGGGTTCGACACCACGCTGGAGCTGATCGAGAAAGCCGCGGACGGGCTGATCGCTCAGCTGCAGTAATTCTCGGCGGTCGAGCCGAAGCTGCGGTATTTCTTCCAGAACGTCTCGTGCCGGGGGTTGTCGGATTGGCGCACTTCCTGTGCGCGGTGCGGCTCGCGGAAGAAGGTCGCGGCCAGCTTCTGGTCACGCCGTGTCAGCGTCACGTCCGCCACTTGCTGGATGCAGCCGCAGAGCGACCGGTTGGCCGCCTGGCGGTCGGATTTCAGACACGCCCGTTCGATCACGCCCGCCTGCGCGGTGCCTGCGCCGCACAAAACCAGCGCCGCGATCATCGCAAATCTTTTCATC
The DNA here is from genome assembly GCF_016412875.1 of Palleronia pontilimi. Lineage (GTDB taxonomy): Bacteria > Pseudomonadota > Alphaproteobacteria > Rhodobacterales > Rhodobacteraceae > Palleronia > Palleronia pontilimi. Next base: position 33,119 of record NZ_JAEKPD010000010.1, read on the forward strand.
GATACTGCCTTTCGATAGGGACCGTCGCCCGGGTTTGTCCCGGATCCTGCGGTCTTTGCCACGCGGTTACGCTATCACGAAATCCGGGGCAGCCAAATCACGAATTGGCCGGGCCGCAAGATTTCAGCGCCGGATCTCGAAATCTGCCACACCGGTGTCGGCCACCTCGGCGCGCTCGATGCCGTCCACCCGCCCGAAGCGCGGCCCCGTCTGCAGCGCGGTAATCACGCGGGCGCAGGCTGGGCCGTCGCCTTCCAGATGCGCCTCGACCCGGCCGTCGGCCAGGTTGCGCACCCAGCCCCGCACGCCCGTATCGCGCGCGACCCCTTGCGTGAAGGCGCGGAAGCCCACGCCCTGCACCCGGCCCGATATCAGCAATCTTTCGGCCATGATTTGTTTCCCCGCCAATGCCGTAACCGAACGCGGATCGCGTTTGGCGTCAACACACCAGATATGTGTGCCCGGTGTCCATGTCGTCTAGCGACGCAATTGCGTCGATCGCGTGTCATCGGCTCGGTGCGGCCCGACCTGCGGGGTGACCGGCGCGTTTCCGGGGCGGCGCGGCGTCCGATCCGCCCCATGGACAAGCGTCGAAAACCGCCCCATATCCTGCCCCATGACCGACCTCAAATACATCCGCAATTTCTCGATCGTGGCGCATATCGATCACGGGAAATCCACGTTGGCCGACCGGCTGATCCAGCTTACCGGCACCGTGGCCGAGCGGGACATGAAAGAGCAGCTGCTCGACGCCATGGATATCGAGCGCGAGCGCGGCATCACCATCAAGGCCAACACGGTGCGGATCGAATACCCCGCGCGTGACGGCCACACCTACGTGCTGAACCTGATCGACACGCCGGGCCACGTGGACTTCGCCTATGAAGTGTCGCGATCCATGAAGGCGGTCGAAGGCTCGCTGCTGGTGGTGGACGCGAGCCAAGGGGTCGAGGCGCAGACGCTGGCCAATGTCTATACCGCGATCGAGGCGGACCACGAGATCGTGCCGGTCCTGAACAAGGTGGACCTTCCGGCGGCCGAGCCCGACCGCGTCCGCACCCAGATCGAGGACGTGATCGGCATCGAGGCGCACGACGCCGTGGAGATCAGCGCCAAGACCGGCCTGGGCATTCCGGAGGTGCTGGAAGCCATCGTCACGCGCCTGCCGCCGCCCCATGGCGGGGATCGGGACGCGCCGCTGAAGGCGATGCTGGTGGACAGCAAGTACGACCAGTACCTGGGCGTCATCGTCATCGTCCGCATCATCGACGGCGTTCTGAAGAAGGGCGACCGCATCCGCATGATGAAGACGGGCGGGACCTATGACGTGGACGATGTGGGCGTCTATCGCCCCGCCATGACGCCGGTGAAGGAGCTGGGCCCGGGCGAGATCGGCTACCTGAACGCGTCGATCAAGCAGGTCCGCGACACCCGCGTGGGCGATACGATCACCCACGAAAAACGCCCCTGCGCCGCGCCGCTTCCGGGCTTCAAGCCCTCCGTCCCCGTCGTCTTCTGCGGCCTCTTCCCCGTCGACACCAACGACTTCGAGGACATGCGCGATGCCATCGAAAAGCTCGCCCTCAACGACGCGTCCTTCACCTCGGAAATGGAAACCTCCGCCGCGCTCGGCTTCGGGTTCCGCTGCGGCTTTCTGGGCCTGCTGCACCTCGAGGTGATCCGCGACCGGCTGGAGCGGGAATACGACATCGACCTGATCACCACCGCGCCGTCGGTGATCTATCACATCTACCAGCGCGACGGCACCATGACCGAGCTGCACAACCCCGCCGACTTCCCCGATCCGTCGACCATCGACCACGTGGAAGAGCCGCGCATCAAGGCGACGATCCTGGTGCCCGACGAATACCTGGGCGACGTGCTGAAGCTGTGTCAGGACCGGCGCGGCATCCAGATGGACCTGACCTATGCCGGGACGCGGGCGATGGTCGTCTATGACCTGCCGCTGAACGAGGTGGTGTTCGACTTCTACGACCGGCTGAAATCGGTGACCAAGGGTTACGCGTCGTTCGACTACCAGATGATCGGCTACCGGCCCGACAAGCTGGTGAAGATGCAGATCCTGGTCAACGACGAGCCGGTGGACGCGCTGTCGATGATGGTCCACGCCGACCGGGCCGAGGGGCGGGGCCGTGCGATGTGCGAGAAGCTGAAGGACCTGATCCCGCGCCACATGTTCAAGATCCCGATCCAGGCCGCCATCGGAGGCCGCGTCATCGCCCGCGAGACCCTGTCGGCCATGCGCAAGGACGTGACTGCGAAATGCTACGGCGGCGACGCCACCCGGAAGAAGAAGCTGCTGGAGAAGCAAAAGGCCGGCAAAAAGAAGATGCGCCAGTTCGGGAAGGTCGAGATCCCGCAGGAGGCGTTTATTAACGCGTTGAAGATGGATGGGTAGTAATCAGCATTAACCGTATCAACATACAGTCTTAGAAGCAGTCGACTTCGTAATTATTCCCGAGGGTTCTGTCTACATATGTCTTCATACGTAAGCTCACGCTCACCATCTGTATCGCATATTCGAAGCTCTTCGATCTTGAGAGTCTTAACAAACCTACTGTCGAACTTTCTCGGGAGTCCATTCGTCAGATAGTGGCACTTGTCACCTTCCGATTCATCACGCACGAACGTTGCCCCGTAGAACCGGGCAAGTTCAATCCGCGCGAAGACTGCTGGCTCTCCGGATATTCTAGGGGAATAGCACTTTCGACAGTGCTCGCATACGGAACTGCTTTCGCGGTGCGCGCAGGTTTCATCGATAACCGATAATCCATCGCGGGAGGTGGAGATTGCTGTGCTATTAAATCTGCCACGCGCATGACTGAAGTGGTCTGGATGAAATAGCCTGATAATCCACTCTCCTTCCATCCTAGGTCCTCAAGATACCTTCTGACGAAGGCATAATCTGCATTCTCTCGGATGAGGAGGTCCTCGTCATCACGTTCCTCATAAACATCAATAATTCCATCGGCGGAAACTGCAAAATCGACGACCTGTTCGCCGCGAATACCGCTTACGACAATTCCACCATCAGTTCTCGGAAAGACCTCAATCGTATCGAGTTCCATGGAGTTCATTGTGCTTACGACACGCAGTGCTGAGTTAACAGACGCAATCGTGGCGGCGTGCCCTTTACCATAATGCCAGCCATCAGGTCTGTTATAGAAAGAAAGAACCCTATCAACGGCTTTTTGGACCTTTGAGGGTGAGTTCGATTCTAATGATGCAAAGACTGCTTTGTTCATTTCTTCGTGCCATCGTATGCATCGCGAAGAGTTTCCATCGGCATGATCCTATTTCCCGTGAGCTGTTCGATCTGGGTTAAGGCTGCAGTAATTTCGACCATCAATGTCTTGGCTGTCGTGAACGACATGTGGATCTGAGTGTGAGGAACCCCATCAACCATAAGAAGAAGGTTCATATCCGAAAGCGAACCAGCGAGGTTGAAGCCATTTGTGTAGACTTGCTGCACTTCAACGTGCCGAGGCCCCATGCCCTCTGCTAAGTCTTTATCGGACAACTAATAATCCCCACATGCGCGATTTCCTGAGATTGTGATACATCACGCTACCAGTTTCAAGCGCATAAGCTAACTTAGGATGAACTGCACGGACACATATAGTTCAAACAGCAAGCGTAGGGTGAGAATTCACGGCGAACCGCCCGCTGACCGCAGCCGCTTACCACGGTGCGCATGAATGCGCACCCTGCTGCGTTAGCGGACCGCCTTCTCCCGCCCCACCGCATACACCGCCACCGCCACGATCGCGTAGGCTCCGTTCACCGTCAGCACGAAGCTCCACGGTGCGCCTGCGCCCCAGATGAGTTTCGCGGACAGCGACGCCAGCGCGTTCAGGACCACGAAGCCGGTGATCCAGGCGGCTGCTCCGCTCATCCGGGCGAAGATGGGGATCAGGGCCAGGGCGAAGACCACCGACCAGAACTCGCGCCCCGCCGACAGGATCAGGGGCATGAGCTCGGCCCCCGCCATGACCGTGATGGCGATGGAATTGGCGATGCATCCCAGGATACCGGCGATGGCGGCCACGATGACGTTGCGTGCAGTGAACATGGGTCTTCCTTTACTGTGGCGCAGGTCCGAACGGCCCGCGCCCTATGAACTTACAGGTCTTCCTGCACGTCTTGTGCCGCGCCCTGGACGACGCGGCCCGCGCTTTGCAGGTCCTGTCCCGCGCCGCCTACGGTTTCGCAGCCGGTCAGGGCCAGCAGGGCGATCAGGACGATGGTGTGGTGAAGCGGGGTCATGGGACTCTCCGAAGGTGGTGTTGCGTGACCCAGCCCAACCGCGCGCCATGGCGTTGGGTTCCGGCGGCGCGGCATCCGCGCCGGTTTCCGCCTGCGACACAATTTGGGCCCCGGCGTGAAACTTCATCTGCATCGGCGCCGTGACTGTCACACGAAACGTAAACATCACGGGAGACGACCATGACTTCGATGACCAAAGCCGCCCTGGCCCTGACTGCCAGCCTTGCGCTGACCGGCACCGCCTTCGCCAAGGGCCACGACCAGGCGCAGGGCGCCGACGGCACCCCCGGCGCCAATGCCGGATCCGAGACCGCCGCGGCGGCCCAGACGTTGGGCGGCACGCGTGGCAAGGGCAAGGGCCCGAGCCCGAAGCCCGGAAAGTCCAACGACGCGAACGCTCAGAAATAACGAGCAGGGGGGATCGGGCCGGTGGTCCGGTCCCTTGTGCGGCTCAGGCGTCCAGGAAGGCGCGGATCGAATCCTCGACCGCGCGGGGCTTTTCGGCGTGCAGCCAGTGGCCCGCACCGGGAATGCGCGCGAAGCGGGCCTTGGGGAACAGGTCGCGGATGCGGTCGTGGTGGTCCTTGCGCACGTAGTCGCTGTCTTCGCCGCTGAGAAACAGGGCCGGGCGGTCGAAGCGTCCGTCGATCTCGTCCCAGCCCACGATGCTGTCCATCTGCGCGTCCAGCGCGTCCAGGTTCAGGCGCCACTCTTTCTTCTGGGTATCGAGCGATTGCAGCAGGAACGCCCGGACGCCGTCATCGGGCACCAGCTCGGCGAAGCGCGCGTCGGCCTCCTTGCGGCTTTCGATCCCGTCGAGATCCAGTCGCCGCATGGCGTCGATGAATTGCTGCTGCGAATGCTCGTAGGCAACCGGCGCGATATCGGCCACCACCAGCCGCCGCACCTTGTCGGGGTGCCTGAGCGCCAGCGCCATGGACGCCTTGCCGCCCATGGAATGGCCCAGCACGTCCCACTGGTCTTCGACCACGTCGGCCAGGTCGTCGGCCAGCGCCGCGTAGGAATGGTCGTCGTCCCAGAACGACGCGCCGTGGTTGCGCATGTCCACGGCCGTGACCTGGCCCCGGTCCGACAGGCGCTTGGCGATCACCCCCCAGTTGCGCGCCGAGCCGAACAGCCCGTGCGCGATCAGCAGCGGCGTGCCGCCCGTCCCTTCGGTCCGGCGCTCCAGCATCACAGGTCGGGGTAGATCGGGAAACGCTCGCAGAGTTCGGTCACCTCGGCCCTGACGCGCGCCTCGGTCTCGGAATTGTCGTCTTCGCCGTGGGCGGCCAGCCCGTCGACGACCTGGCAGATCCAGTCGCCGATCTGGCGGAACTCGGGCTCGCCGAAGCCGCGTGTCGTCCCGGCGGGCGAGCCCAGCCGGATGCCGCTGGTGATCGTCGGCTTCTCGTCGTCGAAGGGGATGCCGTTCTTGTTGCAGGTGATGTGCGCGCGGCCAAGGGCGGTTTCGGTCGCGTTGCCCTTCACGCCCTTGGGACGCAGGTCCACCAGCATCAGGTGCGTGTCGGTGCCGCCGGTCACGATGTCGAGGCCCCCCTTCATCAGCTGGTCGGCCAGCGCCTGGGCGTTCTTGATGACCTGCTGCTGGTAGGTCTTGAAGCCGGGATGAAGCGCTTCGCCGAAGGCGACGGCCTTGCCTGCGATCACGTGCATCAGCGGGCCGCCCTGGATACCGGGGAAGATGGCCGAGTTGAACTTCTTGGCCAGCGCTTCGTCATTGGTCAGGATCATGCCGCCGCGGGGGCCGCGCAGGGTCTTGTGGGTCGTGGTGGTCGCCGCGTGGGCGTGGGGGAAGGGCGAGGGGTAGTCGCCCGACGCCACCAGCCCCGCGAAATGGGCCATGTCGACCAGCAGGTAGGCGCCCACGCTGTCGGCGATTTCGCGCATCCGGGCGAAGTCGATGATCCGCGGAATGGCCGAGCCGCCCGCGATGATCAGCTTGGGCTGGTGTTCGGTCGCCAGCGCCTGCACCGCATCGTAATCAAGCAGCAGGTCGCTTTCGCGAACGCCGTATTGAATGGCGTTGAACCACTTGCCCGACTGGTTGGGCTTGGCCCCGTGGGTCAGGTGGCCGCCGGCATCGAGGCTCATCCCGAGGATCGTGTCGCCGGGTTGCAGCAGGGCGGTGAACACGCCCTGGTTGGCCTGCGAGCCCGAGTTGGGCTGCACGTTCGCGAAGCCGCAGCCGAATAGCTGCTTGGCGCGCTGGATCGCCAGGTTCTCGGCGATATCGACATATTGACAGCCGCCGTAATAGCGACGGCCGGGGTATCCTTCGGCGTACTTGTTGGTCAGCACGCTGCCCTGCGCTTCCATCACGGCCCGGCTGACGATGTTTTCGGACGCGATCAGTTCGATCTCGTGGCGCTGACGGCCGAGCTCCTGCTCCATGGCGGAAAACAGCTCGGGGTCAGTGTCGCGGATGGACTTGGTGAAGAACCCTTCGTCGCGGTGGGGGGCGTTCATGGCGGAATTCCTTCCTGTGCTGGCAGCATTTGCGGGCGGCATACCGTATCATCCGACCCTCGGGAAGGGTCATAAGCGACGCATGTCCGGCGGGCCTCCGACACACGCTTGTCAAGCCGTGCCGATCCGGTCACGTTGGGCGCGGCACGCAGGGGGCAGAAGGTCTTCAATGTACGACAAGATCGCTTTCGTGGCCAGCCGTACCGAAATCGCGCAGGCCGCCATGGAAAGGCTGACCAAGCGGTATGGCCAGGTGCCGCAGGCCAAGGCCGACGTGATCGTGGCGCTCGGCGGTGACGGGCACATGCTGCGGACCCTGCACGACACCCAGGATCTGCCCGCGCCGGTCTATGGCATGAATTGCGGCACGATCGGCTTCCTGATGAACGAGTTCCACGAGGAAGATTTGCGCGCCCGGCTGGACGCGGCCGAAACCGCGACCATCAACCCGCTGTCGATGCACGCCACGACCACGGGCGGCGAAAGTTTCGATGCGCTGGCCATCAACGAAGTGTCGCTGCTGCGCGCGGGTCCCCAGGCCGCGAAGCTGAGGATCAGCGTGGACGGCAAGGTGCGCATGGACGAGCTGGTCTGCGACGGGGCGATGGTGGCGACGCCCGCGGGCTCGACCGCGTATAACTACAGCGCCAACGGGCCCATCCTGCCCATCGGCGCGGATGTCCTGGCGCTGACGGCGATGGCCGCCTTCCGGCCCCGCCGCTGGCGCGGCGCGCTGTTGCCCAAGTCGGCGCGGGTGCGCTTCGACGTGCTGGAAAGCGGCAAGCGGCCGGTGATGGCCGATGCCGATGGCCTGTCGGTGCGCGAGGTGGCATCGGTGACGGTGCAGATCGAGCCGTCCATCACCCACACCATCCTGTTCGATCCCGGGCACGGGCTGGAAGAGCGGCTGCTGCAGGAGCAGTTCACCTGATCCGCGCGCCGTACGTCAGCGCAGGCGGGGGGCGGGGCCGATCGGAAGCGGTCCGAGCATGGTCAGGCCGTTCCTGAAGTCCAAGGACACCTCCAGGTCGTCGCCATCGCCGAAGAAACTCAGGACCCGCTCGATCTGGCTCTGGCGGTCCTCGGCGAACAAGCCGATGCTGACGGCGATATCGAGCGCGGTGCGCCAGTTCTCGATCAGCAGGTCGATCGTGCCTTGCGGCCGTCCGTCGGCGCCGACCTCGAGCAGGCCGTTGCCCGAAAGCTCGATCCCGCCCCACAGGAACGACAGGTCATGCAGGTCGATCCGGTCCACCACCGGCAGGCTTTCCAGCGCGGTCCGGTCGATGGGGGCGGCGAAATCCAGCGTGGTGTCCAGGCGGATCTGCTCGACCTCGCCCAGGCCCTTGGCGCTCAGCCGTTCCTGCATGGGGCGGGGCAGGGCCACGTTCGCGGCGATGACGCCGACATTCTGATGCCGCGCGTCGGGCGCCCCTTCGGGAATGCGGGTGGCCACGCGAAGCTGGTCCATTGACAGGCTTTCGCTTTCGGTGTCCACGCGTAGCTTGTCGATGACGAAGGTCGCGTGGTCCAGCGGCAGCGACGGCGCCGTTTGCAGCGTGACCGATCCGCGCGCCTTTTCGTTGGTGAATGTCACCTCGCCCGCCGGGCCCTGCATCGTGATCCGCGGCGGCAGCGCCGCGATGATCTGGTTCGGCTTGTAGCTCAGGGCCAGGATCTGGAAGAAGGCCGCCTGGATCGCGGTGCCGTCGGGGCTGACCACGTCGACATCGCTGAAGGTCGTGTCGAATCGGTTGGGAAAGCCGCGCACGCTGTAATCCGGCTCGTTCAGCGTCCAGCCGGCCCGTCGCAGGTCGTCCAGCCCCCGGGCCAGACCGTTGTTCAGGAAATGGGCCCCCACGAACCAGTAGCCCGACCACACGATGGCGGCGGCGATGACGACGATGATCAGCTTCTTCATGGGGTATCTTTCGGTTGCGGGCCTTTTCCTCGGGCCTGTCATCGTGTCTACAGCGCCCATGAACAGCATACCAGATATGGACGTCAGCGAGATGTGGGTGTTCGGCTACGGCTCGCTTGTCTGGAATCCGGAATTCCCGGTGGCCGAACGGGCCGTGGCGCACCTGGCGGGCTTCCGCCGGTCGTTCTGCATGCGCTCGATCCACCATCGCGGCTCGGTCGACGATCCGGGACTGGTCCTGGCGCTGGACCCGGCGGACGGGCACAGCTGCAAGGGCCTGGGACTGCGGGTCGAGGCGGGCCACGAGGACGCGACCTTGCAGGCCTTGCGCGCGCGCGAGCTGATCTCGTCCGCGTATCTCGAGCGGTTGGTGGACCTGTCGCTCGAGGATGGGCGGCAGGTTCGTGCGCTGGCCTACGTGATCGATCCCGCGCACGAGCAATATTGCCACCTGGATCTCGAAGAACAGGCGCAGGTCATCGCTCAGGCCGTGGGCGGGCGCGGTCCGAACCACGAATACCTGTCGAAAACCGCGGCGCATCTGAACGAGCTGGGCATCGGCGACAGCGATCTGGACTGGCTGTGCCAGCGGGTCGCGGCGTTGCGCTAGGGCGCTTTTCACCCAACCGCCACTGTCTTATGCTGCGCTGCGACGCACAAGAACTGGATCCCGTCGATGAGAGACCAAGCGGACCTTTCGGCCGAGCCGGTATTCTCGCAGCCCGTGCGCCAGATCACGACCATGATCGTCGTCCTGATCTTGGTGGCGATCGGCACCTATGTCGCCTATCCGAACGTGGCGCCCGTCTTCCTGGCCAACCCGCTTCTGAATGGCTTCATCCTGTTCGTCTTCTTCGTGGGCGTGCTGGCCTGCTTCTGGCAGGAATACCAGCTGATCCAGTCGGTGACCTGGATCGAGGATTTCGCCGAAGCAACGCCCGGCCATGAATTGACCCGTGCGCCGCGTCTGCTGGCGCCCCTGGCCGCACTGCTGCGCACGCGGCGCAACCTGCAGATATCGCCGACATCGGCCCGGTCCATCCTCGACTCGGTCGCCACGCGGATCGACGAGGCGCGCGACATCACGCGATATATCGTCAACCTGCTGATTTTCCTTGGCCTTCTGGGCACGTTCTACGGTCTTGCGACCACGGTCCCGGCCATCGTCGAGACCATCCGCGCGCTGGCCCCCACCGAGGGCGAGGACGGGATGGCGGTCTTCGGACGGCTGATGAACGGTCTGGAATCGCAGCTGGGCGGCATGGGCGTCGCCTTCGCGTCGTCGCTTCTTGGGCTGGCCGGATCGCTGGTCGTCGGTCTTCTGGAGCTATTTGCCAGCCACGGGCAAAACCGCTTCTACCGCGAGCTGGAAGAATGGCTAAGCTCGATCACGCGGCTGGGATTCGCGGGCTCGGACACGGACACGCATGCGGGCGAGCAGGGCATGGTGGCGTCGGCCATGGAGCACCTGGTGGGCCAGATGGACCGGCTGGAAGCCGTGCTGGCGGGCAGCCGCGACCAGCGCGCGCGCAGCGACGACGCGATGGAAAGCCTGGCCGAACATATCGACCGGCTTGCCACCCGGCTGGAACGCGACGACACCCTGCTGCCGGTGCTTGAGCGGATGATCGCCGGACAGGACAACCTGGCTTCGGCGTTCCAGGACGCCGGCGAGCATGGCGGCATCGATGCCGAAAGCCGGATGCGTCTGCGCTCGATCGACGTGCAGCTTCTGCGCATCTCGGAAGAGCTGGCCGCGGGCCGCGCCGAGGCGACCGCCGAATTGCGCCAGGAGTTGCGCCAGATGGGCCGGGCGATGGCGCGCGGCCCGCGAACCGAGCTGACCGGACGGGAGTGACGCGATGGCACTGACCCGCCGCTCGACCCGCGCCGTCAATGCCTCGATCTGGCCGGGTTTCGTGGACGCGATGACGGCACTGTTGCTGGTGATGATGTTCGTGCTGACCATCTTCATGGTCGTGCAATTCGTGCTGCGCGAAGAAATCTCGGGCCAGGAATCCCAGCTCAACGACCTGACATCACAGGTCGCGGGTTTGACCCAGGCGCTGGGACTGGCCGAGAGCCGGGCGTTCGAGGCCGAGACCGCCCGCGATGCGTTGCAGGCCACGACGGACGAGCAAGCCGACCTGATCGCCAGCCTGCAAGCCCGCACCGACGCCCAATCCGAGCGCATCGCCAGCTTCGAAGAGCGCGTGGCGTCGCTTCTGACCCAGCGCGACACGGCCCGCGCGCGGGTGGCCGAATTGCAGGACGCCGAAGACCGGCTCATATCGCAGCAGGAGGCGCTGAACCTGGCGTTGGCCCAGGCGCGCGACGAGATCGACGCCGCCGCGGAAGAGGCGCGCCTGGCCGCCGCCCGGCGCGAGGCGCTGGAGGCGCTGACCGAGCAGCTGCGCGCCGATGTCGAAGCGGGGGCCCGGACGCAGGCCAGCCTGTCGGCCGAAAGGGAGGCGCTGGAGGCCGCGCTGTCCGAGGAAGAGGCCCGGCGCCTGACCGAGGCCGCCGCGGCACAGGCGCTGCGCGACCGACTGGCCGATGCGGATGCCGAGCTTTCGGCCATGACGCTGGCGCTGGAAGAGCAGCGTGCCAGCGCGGAGGAAACGCTGACCTTGTTAGCAGCGGCCGAGGCGGCCCAGTCGGATCTGGATGAGCAATTGCTGGCGGCGCTGACCACGCGCGACGACCTGGCGCAGCGGTTGAGCGCCGCGCTGGCCGAGAACGAAGAGCTGGCCACGGCAGACGCCGAGTTGCAGCAGGCGCTGGACGCGCAGGGCGAGGCCGAGGCCCAGGCCGATCGCACGCAGGCGCTGTTGCAGGCGGCCCTTGCGCGCGAAAGCGACAACGCCGCCGAACTGGCCGCCATAGCGGATGCGCTGGAACAGGCGAAAGCCGCGCGCCTGGCGTTCCAGGGCGACCTGGAAGACGCGCGCGCCCGGCTGGCCGAAGCGCAGGCCGAACTGGAAGATCTGCGCGCGCAGGCCGGGCGCGAGGCGACCGAGCGCGACCGGCTGGCAGCCGCGCTTGCCGCCGCCCGGGCCGAAGCGGGCGCGTTGGCTAGCGCCACGGACGCGCAGACCGCGCTGCGCGAGCAATTGTCCGAGGCGCTGGCGCTGAAGCTCGCGGCCGAAAATCGCGCCGCCGAACAGCTGTCCGAGGCGGAACGACAGGCCGCTTTGCTGAGCACGGCCCGCGCCCAGTTGTCGGATGCCGAGGACAGCAACGCCGCGGCGCAGCGCCGGATGGCGGCACTGACCCAGCAGGTCGCCCGGCTGCGCCAGGAAATCGCCAACCTCCAGGGATTGCTGGACCTGGCCGCGGCCGAGGATGTGGCGCGCGACGTGCAGATCACCAACCTGGGCGCACAGCTCAACGCCGCGCTGGCGCGTGAAGCGGTCGAGCAGAAGCGCCGCGCCGAGTTGGAGGCGGCGGAACGCGAACGGCTCGAGCGCTACCAGTCGGAATTCTTCGGACGCCTGCGCGACCTGCTGGGCGACCGGGAAGGCGTGCGGATCGTGGGCGACCGGTTCGTCTTCGACAGCGAGGTGCTGTTCCCGTCGGGCTCGGCCGATCTTTCGCCGGAAGGCCGCGCGCAGGTGGCACAGGTCGCCACCCTGTTGCAGGACGTGGCGGCCGATATCCCCGAAGGCATCGACTGGGTCATCCGCGTGGATGGCCATACGGACAATGTGCCGCTGAGCGGGCAGGGCGCCTTCGCGGACAATTGGGAACTGAGCCAGGCCCGCGCCCTGTCGGTGGTGCGGTTCATGTCCGACACGCTGGGCTTTCCGGCAGATCGCCTGGCGCCGACGGGGTTCGGGGAATACCAGCCGGTGACCTCGGGCGACAGCGAGGCGGCGCGCGCCCAGAACAGGCGGATCGAGTTGAAGCTGACCGAGCGTTAGGGCCCGGGATGTTTCGGAATGCCGGGTCGCTCACTCGACGCGCAACGTGACCGAGATCTCGTCGAGCACCCGATCCTTGCGCAGCATGGTGGCCGTTCCGCGGTAGCTGCCCGTCGGCCAGCCCCCCGCGTCCTGCCGTTTCCCGATGGCCCGAAAGAGCTGCGCCTGCGCCTTTTCCAGGTCGATCGCTTGCGAGATCACGGTGCCATCCGGCCCATCCAGCTCAAGGCGCAGGATGTCGCCCGGTCGCGCGCCGAACGCGTAAGCCCAGACGACCAGCGCATCGGCGTCGGGTCCCAGAGTATCCGCGCCCGCCGTGCCTGCCTTGATGGCATCGTAGTCCGGCACCGCGTCCGAAAAGCCCGCGGCGATCAGGCCACCGGGCTGGTAGGTCAGCGGGTTGCCCCAAAGCGTCTGGGGATCGGGCTCGCCGCAGGATACGATCCCGTCCGGGTTGAACGGGTCGATCACGCGACCATCCTGGCGCACGGATAAATGGACATGCGGGAAAACGGTCCGCCCGCTCAATCCCACCTGGCCCAGCACCGTGCCGGTGCCGACGCGCTGGCCTTCTGACACGGCGATCGAGCCTTGGCGCAGGTGGCAATATTGTGTTTCCCAGCCGCCGCCGTGGCTGATCGCGACGCCATTTCCGCAATCCCGACCCTCGATCGTATCCGCATCGGCCGCATCCGCGCTCACGTCCGCCATGCCATCGCGCAAAGCGCGGACGGTGCCGGGCGCGGCGGCCAGGACGTCGACGCCCGCCTCGAGCATGGCCCGCGACGGAAGTGCGAAATCGGTGCCCTTGTGACCGTCATAGGTGAGCGGGCCGCAGGTGAAGTCAGCGGCACCCGCGCCGGGGTCGGCATCGACATATTGCTGGATGAAACAGGGTCCGGTCAGGTCGCAATCGATCGGTGGCGACAGGATCGGGTCGCGCGCCCAGGCGGGCGAGGCAAGGGCGAGCGCGGCCAGAGTGAACCCCCGGCCGCGCCGCATGTCAGTCAGCCGTCAGCAGGGGCGGCTTCTTGGAACTCAGGCGCCGCGTCTCGGGCGGGTCGATGCGCAAGTCGATCTTGCCGTCCGTCACGCCCACCTGCACCACGCCGCCCTTGGCGAGCTTGCCGAACAGCAATTCCTCGGCCAGGGGCTTCTTGATGTGCTCCTGGATCACGCGGCCCAGCGGGCGCGCGCCCATCTTGTCGTCGTAGCCCTTGTCGGCCAGCCATTCGGCGGCGGGCTTCGTGAGCTCGATGGTCACGTTGCGATCCATCAGCTGCGCTTCGAGTTGCAGCACGAACTTCTCGACCACCTGCATGATGACCTCTTTCGGCAGGGCGCCGAAGCTGATCACCGCGTCCAGGCGGTTGCGGAATTCGGGCGTGAACGTCCGCTCGATGGCGGCGGTATCCTCGCCCTCGCGCCGGTCGCGGCCGAAGCCCATGGCGGATTTCGACATCTCGGCGGCACCCGCGTTCGAAGTCATGATCAGCACGACGTTGCGGAAATCCACCGCCCGGCCGTTATGGTCGGTCAGCTTGCCGTGATCCATCACCTGCAGAAGGATGTTGAACACATCCGGGTGCGCCTTTTCGATCTCGTCGAGCAGCAGCACGCAATGGGGGTGCTGGTCCACGCCATCCGTCAGCATGCCGCCCTGGTCGAAGCCCACATAGCCCGGAGGCGCACCGATGAGGCGCGAAACCGCGTGCTTTTCCATGTATTCCGACATGTCGAAGCGCAGAAGCTCGACGCCCAGCGTATCGGCCAGCTGCTTGGCGACTTCCGTCTTGCCTACGCCGGTGGGGCCCGCGAACAGGTAGTTGCCGATGGGCTTTTCCGGCTCGCGCAGACCGGCGCGCGACAGCTTGATCGCCGAGGCGAGCGCGGAGATGGCCGCGTCTTGGCCGAAGACCACGCGCTTCAGCGTGCCTTCCAGGTCCTTCAGCACGGCCGCGTCGTCCTTCGAGACGTTCTTCGGCGGGATGCGGGCGATCTTGGCGACGACAGCTTCGATCTCCTTCGTGCCGATGGTCTTGCGGCGCTTGGATTCCACCACCAGGTGCTGCGCGGCACCGGCCTCGTCGATGACGTCGATGGCCTTGTCGGGTAGCTTGCGGTCGTTGATGTAGCGCGACGACAGCTCGACGGCCGTCTTGATGGCGTCGTTGGTGTACTTGATGTCGTGATGCTCTTCGAAATAGGGCTTCAGACCCCGCAGGATCTTCACCGAATCCTCGACCGAAGGTTCATTCACGTCGATCTTCTGGAACCGGCGCGACAGCGCGCGGTCCTTCTCAAAATGCTGGCGGAACTCCTTGTAGGTGGTGGAGCCCATGCAGCGCAGCTTGCCGCCCTGAAGCGCGGGCTTCAGAAGGTTGCTGGCATCCATGGCACCGCCCGAGGTGGCACCGGCGCCGATCACCGTGTGGATCTCGTCGATGAACAGAACGGCATCGTCATGCTCTTCCATCTCGGTCATGACGGCTTTCAGACGCTCTTCGAAATCGCCGCGATAGCGGGTGCCCGCCAGAAGCGCGCCCATGTCGAGCGAGTAGATCGTCGTGTGGGCCAGGACCTCGGGGGTCTGCCCTTCGACGATCTTCTTGGCCAGGCCTTCCGCGATGGCCGTCTTGCCGACGCCGGGGTCGCCCACCAGGAGCGGGTTGTTCTTGCGGCGGCGGCAGAGCACCTGGATACAGCGCTCGACCTCGTGCTCGCGCCCGATCAGCGGGTCGATGTCGCCCTTCGAGGATTTTTCGTTCAGGTCCACGCAATACTTGGCCAGCGCGGATTCCTTGGCGTCGCCCTCTTCGACCTGCATCGAGGATTCGTCTTCGCCTTCGGGCGCACCGGTGATGGGCCGCGGCTCGGAATGGGACGCGTCTTTGGCCACGCCATGGGCGATGAAGTTCACCGCGTCGTAGCGGGTCATGTCCTGTTCCTGCAGGAAGTAGGCGGCGTTCGATTCGCGCTCGGCGAAGATGGCGACCAGCACGTTGGCGCCCGTCACTTCGGTCCGGCCCGACGATTGCACGTGGATCGCTGCGCGCTGGATCACGCGCTGAAATGCGGCCGTAGGCACCGCTTCCGAGCCTTCGACCTCGGTCACCAGGGTCGACAGGTCGTCGTCGATAAATTCCACCAGCGTCTGGCGCAACTCGTCAAGGTCGACCGAGCAGGCGCTGAGCACCTTGGCGGCGTCGGGCTCGTCGGTGAGGGCCAGGAGCAGGTGTTCCAGCGTCGCCAGCTCGTGTCGGCGCGTGTTGGCCAGCGCCAAGGCGGCGTGAATGGCTTGCTCGAGCGTGTTTGAAAAAGATGGCACGAGGGGTGCTCCTTTTATTGGGCGGGACGCTGAGGGGTCTGGGCCAGCATCGTCACCGTGGCCTTATATGGTTAAAGTCTGGTTGTTTATGGCCAGCCTTCAAGGGTTTTCTTTGCCGCATCCATCACAAATTAGGATAAGTTGCGTGAGAGGCAGTTGCGCCAGCGCAAACGTCTTAAAATCGATCTTTGCGGGACCGGATTTCGGCGAACACGTCGGCATCTTCGGCTTTTTGCATAGATAGGGCGTCTTTCACCGGTTGTAAGTGGGCCCGCAGGAACGGGTTTGTCGCACGCTCGTCGCGCAGGGTTGACGGCACGGTCGCCTCGCCGCGGGCGCGCTTGTCGCGGACCTCGTCGACGCGGGCTTGAAGTGCTTGGTTGTCGGGTTCGATGGTCAGGGCGAAATCGGCGTTATTTGAGGTATATTCGTGGCCGGAATAGACGATTGTATCGTCCGGCAGGTCGCGCAGCTTGCACAGGCTTTGCCACATCTGCGGCATCGTGCCCTCGAACACCCGGCCGCATCCCAGCGCCATCAGGCTGTCGGCGGTGAAGACGGCCTGCTGGGACGGCATGTGGAACGCGATGTGATTGATCGTGTGGCCCGAGACATCCATCACGTGCACGTCCGCGCCGCCGAACTGGAAGGTGTCGCCATCCGACACCGCCCGGTCGAGCGGGGGAAGGCGGTCGGCATCCGCCTTGCACCCCGTGACCTGCAGATCGGGGAATGCGGAGCGGAGCGCGGGCAAGCCGTCCACGTGGTCGAAATGGTGGTGGGTCAGCCAGACCTCGTCCAGGGTCCAGCCCTTTTGCTCGAGCGCGGCAAGGATCGGCGCGGCTTCCGGTGCGTCGACCAGCGCCGTGCGGCTGCCATCGTGGATCAGGAAGGCGTAATTATCCTCGCGGCAGGGGATCGTAAGGATGTCGAAGGGCATGGGCATCCGCTCCTGAATGGGGCTAGGTTATGCAGAAAGGTAACGCGCGAAGAAGGCCCGGCAATGCATCTGGACGTGCGCGATCTGCGCAGCTTCTACTATCGCACGGCGCTGGGGCGCGCGGCGCAAAAGGCGGTGCGCGACCAGGTGGTGAATGTCTGGCCCGCGGCCAAGGGCGAGACAGTGGTCGGTTTCGGATTCGCGGTGCCGGTCCTGCGGCCTTTCCTGGCCGATGCGCGCCGGGTCATCGCGCTGATGCCGGGACCGCAGGGGGTGATGCCCTGGCCCGCGGGCCAGCCCAACGTGTCGGTGCTGTCGGAAGAAACGCTCTGGCCGATCCAGACCGGGCAGGCCGACAAGCTGATCCTTTTGCACGGGCTCGAGACATCCGAGAACGCGAACGCCGTGCTGCGCGAAAGCTACCGGGTGCTGGGGCCGGGGGGCAGGGCGCTTTTCATCGTGCCGAACCGCGCGGGGCTGTGGTCGAGCAACGAGAACACGCCCTTCGGCTTCGGGCGGCCCTATTCGCTGGGCCAGCTCGAAGCGCAGTTGAAGGATTTCGACTTCATCCCCCAGCGGCACGTCGCCGCATTGTTCCAGCCCCCGACCGAACAGCGCTTCTGGATGCGCACGGGCAATCTGCTGGAACGGGCGGGCCGGTCGATCACGGGGCGCTTCGCGGGCGGGGTGCTGATGGTCGAGGCGAAAAAGCAGGTGCCCGCGAAGGCGGGCGGCTCAGGGGTCGCGGTGCGCAGGCGCAGCCGGGTGCTGGAAGGATTGGGCGCACCCGCCCCCGAGCCCGCCCGCCGCGTGCCCCGGGACGCGGCCAAGGTCTGAGCGGCGCCGCCACGGGCCGTCCGCGGCCTTTGTCTTGCGGCCGCGCGCCGCGGCGCTAGATTTCGCGGGGAGGGGCGACTGCCTTCCCCGATTCTGAAAATATCCCGGCGCCCGCTTCGCGGCTGCGCGCGGCGGCTGGATTGCCAAAGCCCGGTTGCGGGGGGCATAACGCTCTGCTAGAGCAAGCCCGATTTCGTCGATCACGACACCGTGCGCGACGAGCAGACAGAACAACCTGCCCTGTCCGGCCCCGGTGGCCCGTGTCGGGGTGGGACGCATCATCGAAAGGGTGGACGTGTCCGAACCGGCTTCGATCTCAACTGGCATCGCCTCGCGCTATGCAACCGCCATCTTCGAACTGGCCCGCGACGAAGGTGCGCTCGACCAGGTCCGCCGCGACAGCGACACGCTGGCCTCGGCCCTGAACGACAGCGAGGATTTCCGCGACCTGATCCATTCGCCGCTTTATTCCCGCGATCAGCAGCAGCAGGCCATCGGCGCGATCGCCGACAAGATGGGCTTGCACAAGATCACCGCCAACACGCTGCGACTGATGGCGTCCAAGCGCCGTCTGTTCGTGCTGAGCGGCCTGATTTCCGAGCTGCGCGACATGATCGCGCGCGAGAAGGGCGAGATCACCGCCGACGTGTCCGCCGCGACCGAGCTGTCGGACGCGCAGAAGAAGAAGCTGGCCGAGACGCTGAAGGCGTCCGTCGGCCGCGACGTGAACATCAATCTGAGCGTCGATGAATCCCTCATCGGCGGTCTTGTCGTCAAGGTAGGCTCGAAGATGATCGACACGTCGATCAAGTCGAAGCTGGCCGCACTCCAGAACACCATGAAAGAGGTCGGGTAATGGGCATCAACGCTTCCGAGATTTCTGCGATCCTGAAGGACCAGATCAGCAACTTCGGTCAAGAGGCAGAGGTTGCCGAGGTCGGCCGCGTGCTGTCCGTGGGCGACGGCATCGCCCGTGTCTATGGCCTGGACAACGTGCAGGCCGGCGAGATGGTCGAGTTTCCGGGCAACATCCAGGGCATGGCCCTGAACCTTGAAACCGACAACGTGGGCGTCGTGATCTTCGGCTCGGACCGGGACATCAAGGAAGGCGACACCGTCAAGCGCACGAACTCGATCGTGGACGTGCCCTGCGGTGACGCGCTGCTGGGCCGGGTCGTGGACGGCTTGGGCAACCCCATCGACGGCAAGGGCCCGATCGAGACGACCGAACGCCGCGTGGCCGACGTGAAGGCCCCCGGCATCATGCCCCGCAAGTCGGTGCACGAGCCCATGCCTACCGGCCTGAAGGCCATCGACGCCATGATCCCGATCGGCCGCGGCCAGCGCGAGCTGATCATCGGCGACCGCCAGACCGGCAAGACCGCCGTGGCGCTGGACGCGATCCTGAACCAGAAATCCTATAACGACGCCGCCGGCGACGACGAAAGCAAGAAGCTTTATTGCGTCTATGTCGCCATAGGGCAGAAGCGCTCGACCGTGGCCCAGCTGGTCAAGAAGCTGGAAGAGACCGGCGCCATCGACTATTCCATCGTGGTCGCCGCCACCGCGTCCGAGCCCGCGCCGCTGCAGTTCCTGGCCCCCTATGCCGCGACCTCGATGGCAGAGTTCTACCGCGACAATGGCCGCCACGCACTGATCATCTACGATGACCTGTCGAAGCAGGCTGTGGCCTATCGCCAGATGTCGTTGCTGCTGCGCCGTCCGCCCGGCCGCGAAGCCTATCCCGGCGACGTGTTCTACCTGCACTCGCGCCTGCTGGAGCGGTCGGCCAAGCTGAACGAGGATTACGGCTCGGGGTCGCTGACCGCGCTGCCGATCATCGAAACGCAAGGCGGCGACGTGTCGGCCTTCATTCCGACCAACGTGATCTCGATCACCGATGGCCAGATCTTTCTTGAGACGGACCTGTTCTACCAGGGCATCCGCCCGGCCGTGAACACCGGCCTGTCGGTCAGCCGCGTGGGGTCGTCCGCGCAGACCAATTCGATGAAGTCGGTCGCGGGCCCGGTGAAGCTGGAGCTTGCCCAGTACCGTGAAATGGAAAGCTTCGCCCAGTTCGGATCGGACCTGGATGCCGCCACCCAGCGCCAGCTGGCCCGCGGCAAGCGCCTGACCGAGCTAATGAAGCAGCCCCAGTATTCGCCGCTGACCAACGCCGAGATCGTCTGCGTCATCTTCGCGGGCACCGAAGGCTACCTGGACGACGTGAAGGTGGACGACGTGGGCCGCTTCGAGAAGGGCATGCTCAACCACATGCGCACCAAGCACAAGGATGTGCTGGACTGGATCACCAACGAGGATCCGAAGATCAAGGGCGATGCGGCCGAGAAACTGAAGTCCGCCATGGACGAATTCGCCAAAGACTTCGCCTGAATGTCCTTGAAGGGAAAGCACGATGCCTAACCTGAAGGATCTGAAGAATCGGATCGACTCGGTCAAATCGACCAAGAAGATCACGAAAGCCATGCAGATGGTGGCCGCCGCGAAACTGCGGCGGGCCCAGGAAGCGGCCGAGAACGCGCGGCCCTACGCCGAGCGCTTCGATGCCGTCATGGGTCAGCTTGCCGCCAGCGTCGGCGACAGCGAAAGCGCGCCCAAGCTGCTGCGCGGCACCGGGTCGGACGACACGCACCTGCTGGTCGTGATGACGTCCGAGAAGGGCCTTTGCGGCGGGTTCAACACGAATATCGTCAAAAAATCCCTGGTGCGGATCAGGGAGTCGCTGAGAGACGGCAAGACCGTGAAGGTCGTCACCGTCGGCAAGAAGGGGCGTGACGTGCTGCGCCGCAACTATGCCGAACACCTGATCGACCACGTGGATATGTCCGACGTGAAGCGCGTGGGCTACGGCGACGCGCAGGACATCGCCAAGAGCATCCTTGACCGGTTCGACGATGGCGAGTTCGACCGCTGCTTCATCTATTACGGCGAGTTCGAAAACGTCGTGACCCAGCACCCGCGTGAACAGCAGATCATCCCCGCGACCTTCGAGAAGAAGCAGGATGAGAACGTGTCCGAGACGACGCTTTACGACTACGAGCCCAGCGAGGAAGGCATCCTGGCCGACCTGCTGCCGCGCGGGGTCGCAACGCAGATCTTCGCGGCCCTGCTGGAAAACGCGGCGTCCGAGCAGGGCGCGCGGATGACCGCGATGGACAACGCCACGCGCAACGCCGAAGAGATGGTCGAGGACCTGAACCGCGAATACAACCGCACCCGCCAGGCCGTGATCACCAACGAGCTGATCGAAATCATTTCGGGCGCCGAAGCGCTCTAAGACGAACCGGAGAAACGATAATATGGCTAACGCACAAGGCAAAGTGACCCAGGTCATCGGCGCCGTCGTCGACGTTCAGTTCGACGACCACCTGCCCGAGATCCTGAACGCGCTGGAAACCGACAACAACGGCAAGCGGCTGGTTCTGGAAGTGGCCCAGCACCTGGGCGAGAACACCGTTCGCACCATCGCCATGGACGGCACCGAAGGCCTGGTCCGCGGCGCGAAGGTGACCGACACCGAAGGCCCGATCCGCATGCCCGTTGGCGACGCGACGCTGGGCCGCATCCTGAACGTCATCGGCGAGCCGGTGGACGAGGGCGGCCCGGTCGAGGCAACGGAATTCCGCGCCATCCACCAGTCCGCACCCGAATTCGCGGCCCAGTCCACGTCGTCGGACATCCTGGTGACGGGCATCAAGGTCATCGACCTGCTGGCGCCCTATTCCAAGGGCGGCAAGATCGGCCTGTTCGGCGGTGCCGGCGTGGGCAAGACGGTGCTGATCATGGAACTGATCAACAACATCGCCAAGGTGCACTCGGGCTACTCGGTGTTCGCGGGCGTGGGCGAGCGGACGCGCGAAGGCAACGACCTGTATTACGAGATGGTCGAATCCAACGTCATCAAGCCCGACAACCTGTCGGAAAGCCAAGTGGCGCTGGTCTACGGCCAGATGAACGAGCCCCCGGGTGCGCGGATGCGCGTGGCGCTGTCGGGCCTGACCCTGGCCGAGCATTTCCGCGACCAGTCGGGCTCGGACGTGCTGTTCTTCGTCGACAACATCTTCCGCTTCACGCAGGCCGGATCCGAAGTGTCGGCGCTGCTGGGCCGGATCCCGTCGGCGGTGGGCTACCAGCCGACGCTGGCCACCGACATGGGCCAGATGCAGGAGCGGATCACCTCGACCCGCGGCGGCTCGATCACGTCGATCCAGGCTGTGTATGTGCCCGCCGACGACCTGACCGACCCCGCGCCCGCCACGACCTTCACCCACCTCGACGCCACCACGGTGCTGTCGCGCTCGATCTCGGAAAAGGGCATTTACCCGGCCGTGGACCCGCTCGACTCGACCTCGCGCCTGATGGATCCGCAGATCCTGGGCCAGGAGCATTACGACGTGGCGCGCGACGTGCAGGGCACGCTCCAGCGCTACAAGTCGCTGCAGGACATCATCGCCATCCTGGGCATGGATGAACTGAGCGAAGAGGACAAGCTGACCGTGGCCCGCGCCCGCAAGATCGAGCGTTTCCTGAGCCAGCCTTTCGACGTGGCGAAGGTGTTCACCGGTTCGGACGGCGTGCAGGTGCCGCTGGAAGAGACGATTTCGTCGTTCAAGGCGGTCGTCGCAGGCGAATACGATCACCTGCCCGAAGGCGCCTTCTACATGGTGGGAGGCATCGACGAGGTGAAGGCCAAGGCCGAGAAGATGGCCGCCGACGCCTGACCGCCCTGATGGGTCGGGCCCGTGCCCGACCCACCCTTGAGACGAGGACCAGAAATGGCCGAGAACATGAAATTCGAACTGGTCAGCCCGGAAAAGCGCGTCGCGTCAATGCGCGTGACCTCGGTGCGCATTCCCGGGACCGAGGGCGACCTGACCGCGATGCCGGACCACGCGCCGGTCATCACGACGCTGCGCCCGGGCGTGCTGCACGCCGAGGGCCCTGACGGCACCCATGAATACGTCGTCACCGGTGGGTTTGCCGAGATCGGGATCGACGGCGTTTCGGTGCTGGCCGAGGAAAGCCACCACCGCGATGACATGACCCAGGAAAAGATCGACCGCATGGTCGAAGAAGCCGCGCGCAAGCACAACAAGGCCAAGCAGAACTTCGAAAACGAGCCCGGCCCGGTAGACGATGCCGCGAAACTTCTGGCCGACATGATTGCCATGGGCGATCACATCGGGTTGTCACCAAAGCAACCGTCGCTTTAAGGTTGCAGGGCGGACCAGATCGGTCCGCCTTTTTTACGGGCGACACCTTTCCCGATGAAGCGGATTTCCACGACGAGTCTCGGGATCCAGTCCGGCAGGCACATGCTGTTTTCGGACTTCTCGGATAATGGTCCGATGTGGGCGGGATCGGGGCCGCGCGAGGTGCGCAAACAGGTCGCTTTTCCGCAGCCCTTCACGTCGGAGCCGCACGTTCAGGTGGCGATTTCGCTGTGGGACATGGACAGCAAGACCAACGTGCGCATGGATCTTTCGGCTGAATCGATCACAGAGACGCATTTCACCATCGTTTTCAGGACCTGGGGTGACACCAGGCTGGCCCGGATCCGTGTCGAATGGACCGCCATCGGCGAAGTGTCGGATGACGACGCCTGGGATGTCGGCTGAACCCATCGCTTCAGTCATTAATTCTGGCTCCGCCATATCTTGGACAATTTGCGTAGTTATGAAGGTATTCTGATCGAACGGATGCCTGGTCCATGCTCAAACTTCCTTCACTTCGGCCGACCCTTCCGCAGGTGTTCATTCTGGCCACGTGCCTGGCGTTCTTCGCCTACATGGTCGCGGGCTATTACGCGGCACAGGATACCGCGTCGCGCCGCTTGGCCCTGCGCAACCTGCCGCCCGCGACCGTGTCGATCATCGAATTCGAACCCGCGCGGGATGTGGGACTGGCGCGCGAGGTCTCGGTTCGGGCCCAGATCGATCCCGCCTTCGCGATGCGTCGGTCGCTCTTGCTGGACGGCCAGTCCCGCATCGCGCTGATTGTCCCGATCCTGGCCCCCGAGCCGATGGAGTTCGTGGATCCCGACATGATCTTCGGCTACATCGTCGTGCCGCTGCAGCGCGGGGAATCCGATGCCGAAGCCCTGCGGCGCACCTTGCCGGATCCGGATGAAAACGGCCTTTACGGCCAGATCCACACCATCGCCGGGCAGAGACTGAACCAGACCCGTCTTGCGGGCGGGATTTCCGAGACGATCGCCGGTTGGGGGCGGGTGACCAGCCGCTCTCCGGTCTTGATCCAGCCCTATGACGGGCCGCGCGAGGTCGCGCTGAGCCGCCAGCTTCGCGGTGGCTATCTGCGGATCTTCCTTTGGGCGACGATCGCCCTTGCCGCTGCGTCGGTCACGCTGCTCGTGGCGCAGCATCGATTGCGGCTGGAACGTCGTCTCAGCCACGTTGCCAGGCACCGGCGGCCGGGGTCGGGCAAGCCGAACGGGGCAAAGGCGATGGCGCGTTTCGCCCCCCTGCGCGAACAGGAGCTGCTGGAAGATGCGGGTGATCCGCAGGGGCCGGTCAGCCTGATCGAGCGGATGCGGGCGCGGATCGGTCGGCAAATGTCCTAGAAATCGACCGTCACACCTGGCAGGTTCAGCGCCTTGATCAGGTCGCGCAATTCCTGCCGCGCGGCCACGTTCGACAGGTTCAATCCGCCGACACCGATGTCCTTCAGATCGAGCAGCGTCAGGCCGCGGGGGAACAGCTCGCGGAAGATGACGCGCTCGGAAAAGCCGGGTGCGGTGCGAAAGCCGATGCGCTTCGACAGCACATCCAGCGCCTCGCCCATCTTCTTCTTGTTGATCATGTTCTGCGCGCCAAGGCGGTTGCGGACCACGACCCAGTCGATCGGCTGCAGCCCCGCGCGGGCCCGCAATTGCCGCGCGTTCCACACCATTTCGGAATAGACCGACGGGCCCAGGATCTTGTTGGATTCGGCATCCACCTTGGCCAGCAGGTCGAAATCCACGAAACTGTCGTTGAGCGGGGTGATCAGCGTGTCGGCCAGCGAATGGGCGACTTGGCTCAGGCGGGTGTGCGATCCGGGGCAGTCGATCAGGATGAAGTCGACCGTCGCTTCCATCCCCGCAACCGCTTCGGACAGGCGGCGGTCGTGGATGTTTTCGCCCGGCGCCAGCGCTTCCTGGGCGATTTCGGGCAATTGGCGGAACTCGGGGCTGGGCAGGTCCAGACCGGCCCTGTTGAGATAGCCCAGGCGGTTTTCCACGTAGCGCCCGAAGCTTTGCTGGCGCAAATCCAGGTCGAGACCGCCGACGCGGTGCCCCATGCGGACAAGGGCCGTGGCAATGTGCATCGAGGTGGTTGATTTGCCCGATCCACCCTTTTCGTTGCCCACAACGATGATATGCGCCATGCCGCTCTCTGCCCCTTGCCGACCGATTTGTTCGGTTTTGCGGGACTATATGGGCGGGTCTTTGCCAAGGGAACCCGTCGCGCGGCGAAAGCGTCGGCGCGTGTCGGGCGGCAACAGTAGGGACCGCACGGCATCGCCCGGCACGAAGCCGATTGCCCGCGCGACGCGGACCGGCCCCAACGCAAAACGCCGCCCCCTTTCGGAAGCGGCGCTTGGGATCAGCGATGGCGGCAGGCTCAGAAGCCGAGGCCCTCGTACTTCTTCTTGAACTTCGACACGCGGCCGCCGGTGTCCATCAGGCGGGTCGAGCCGCCGGTCCAGGCCGGGTGCACCGAAGGGTCGATGTCCAGGGACAGCTGCTCGCCTTCCTTGCCCCAGGTGGATTTCATCTGGACGACGTCGCCATTGGTCATCTTGACGTCGATGACATGGTATTCGGGATGGATATCTTTTCTCATGACGTCAGATCCTTACGCTTCGGCGCCCGAAGATTTCGGGGCGCGGTAATTGGTGACCTCGGCGATACGGGCCGATTTGCCGCGACGGGCGCGCAGGTAATACAGCTTCGAGCGACGCACCTTACCGCGACGCACCACGGTGATGCTGTCGATATTGGTGGAATGCAGGGGGAAGACCCGCTCGACGCCTTCGCCGAAGCTGATCTTGCGAACGGTGAAGCTGCCCGCGATGCCGTGGCCGTTGTTGCGGCTGATGCAGACGCCTTCGTAGGCCTGTACGCGGGTGCGCGTGCCTTCGGTCACCTTGTAGCCGACGCGGATGGTGTCACCCGCCTTGAAATCGGGAATGTCCTTGGCAAGTTCGGCGACTTGCTCGGCTTCCAACTGTGCGATCAGGTTCATCTGACCCGCTCCTTTTTTGTCATGTGCCCGCGGTTTGCCCCGCGAAGATATGCGCCGCCTCAGAGCTCTGGTCTTCGGTACCGGGTTCGGCCAGGGCCGCCCGCCAGAGAGTTCAGGTTGCTTTCCTTCATTTCGTCTGCGCGGATCGGGGTGGTCCGGTCGAAGCTGGTGGACCCAATGCGCGGCAGGTCCGGGCGACTCGATCAGCCCCCGGACCTGCGCGGTATAGGCAGAAGGGGGCGGGCGATCAAGCGGGCGATCGGCCTTTTTTCGCTAGGTACGCGGCCCAGAGATCGGGGCGGCGCGCCGCGGTCAGCGCCTCGGCCTGGTCCTGGCGCCAGGCGGCGATGCGCCCGTGGTGGCCCGAGGTCAGAACCTCGGGGATGTCGCGCCCGCGCCAGGTGGCGGGGCGGGTGTAATGCGGCGCTTCGAGCAGCCCGTCCGAAAAGCTTTCCTCGTCGGCGCTGGCGTCGTTGCCCAGCACGCCGGGCAACAGGCGCACGGTGGCGTCCAGCATGGCTTGGGCCGCGATTTCACCGCCGGTCAGGACGAAATCGCCAAGGCTGATTTCCTGGATGGCATGTTCGTCCAGGACGCGCTGGTCGATGCCTTCGAACCGGCCGCAGAGCAGCGTGACCCCCTGGGCCCCCGCCCACGCCCGCGCGGTGGCCTGGGTAAAGGGTGTGCCGCGGGGCGACAGGTAGACGACCGGCCAGGCGGTTCGATCCTCGGGCGCGCCCCGCTGGGCCTGCCGCAGCGCTTGGTCCACGATATCGGCGCGCAGAACCATGCCCGCACCGCCGCCCGCGGGCGTGTCGTCCACCTGGCGGTGGCGCCCTTCGCCGAAGGTCCGCAGGTCTATCGTGTCGAGCTGCCACAGTCCGTCCTTCAGCGCGCGACCCGTCAGAGACGCGCCCAGCACGCCGGGAAACGCTTCGGGGAACAGGGTGATGATCCGCGCGGCCCACGCGCCTTTCAGCGCGGGCGGTTTGGCCATCAGGTCCGACGGTTGGCGCGACAGCGACACCGACAGGCGTCCGTGGGATTTGGACGGGCCGTCAGTCATCGGGCAGAAGACCGTCGGGCGGATCGGCGACGATGCGCCCCGCGCCCAGGTCGACCGTGGGCACCGCCGCTTGCGTGAACGGCAAAAGCACCGTGTCCGAGCGTCCCTTCAGCGCAATTTCCAGCAGGTCCGCCGCGCCGTGGTTCAGCACCGACTTGACGCGCCCGATGGGCGTGCCGCCGGTATCGACCACGTCCAGGTTGATCAGGTCGGCGTGGTAATATTCGTCGTCCTCGGGCGCAGGCAGGCGGTCGCGCGGCACGTAAAGCCGCGTGCCTTTCAACGCCTCGGCGGCGTCCTTGCTGGTGACGCCGGACAGCCGCGCGGCAAAGCCGTTCTTCACCGGACGGTCCAGGGTGATGTCGAAGCTGCGCGCGCCGTCTTCGGTCGCAAGCGGTCCGTAATCCGCGATGGCTTCCGGATCGGCGCAGAAGCTTTTCAGGCGCACTTCGCCGCGCACCCCGAAGGCGCCCGCGATGGCGCCGACGCAGACCCGCGCGCTCACGGCCGGGCCCGGATCGAGCCGACGAAGCCGCCCGGAAGGGTCCGGGCGACGCGGGTGGCAGGGGCGAGCAGCGGCACGCGCGTGCTCCGCCCTTACTCGGCGGTTTCTTCCGCCGATGCCTCTTCGGCGGGGGCGGCGGCGGCTTCCGACGCGGCGGCGGCCTTGTCGGCCTTCTGCTTCGCGCGCTCTTCGGCCTTCTTGCCGGGCGTGCCCTTGTTGGGGTTGGCGCGCTCTTTCTTGTCGCGCAGGCCCGCGGCCTCCAGGAAGCGCTGGATCCGGTCGGTGGGCTGGGCGCCCTGGTCCAGCCAGTACTGCACGCGCTCGGCGTCCATCTTCACGCGATCTTCGCTGTCCTTGGGCAGAAGCGGGTTGTAGGTTCCCAGCTTTTCCACGAAGCGGCCGTCGCGGGCCATGCGGCTGTCGGCGGCGACGATGGAATAGTGGGGACGCTTCTTGCTGCCGCCACGGGCGAGACGGATTTTCATAGCCATTTCAGTGATCTCCTGAGATTTTCTTGTGGTGTTGGATGACTTCCGCGATGACGAAAGCCAGAAGTTTCTTGGCGAAGGCGGGGTCGAGATCGGCCTCTTTCGCCAAAGATTCCAGCCGGGCGATTTGCTGGGCCTCGCGGTCCGGGTCGCTCGGGGGAAGGTCGTGAAGGGCCTTCAGATGGCCCACGTCCTGGGTGTGCTTGAACCGCTCGCCCAGGGTGTAGATAAGGATCGCGTCCAGCCGGTCGATGCTGGCGCGGTGTGCCTTGAGCAAATCGGCGGCGCGGGTGGTGGCGTCGGTCATGCGGGCGCCCCCCGGCGGCTGTCAACCCATTGGAAGCCGATCATGCCCAGCACCATGGCGGCCAGGAAGACCAGCCCGGGCCAGCCCCCGAAGGTCAGCGACGCGATGGCGGGACCGGGGCAGAGGCCCACCAGCGCCCAGCCGGTGCCGAAGAGCGCGGCTCCACCCAGCAGGCGCGCGTCGATGAGTGCTGCGGGTCGTGCGGGCAGCGGCTCGCCGGTCAGCGAAAGATGGCGCTTCTGCGCGATGATCCACGCCGCCGCCATGGGCAGGATCGCACCGCCCATGACGAAAGCCAGCGTCGGGTCCCACGCGCCGAACAGGTCCAGGAAGCCCTGCACCTTGGTGGTGTCGGTCATGCCCGATACCAGCAGGCCAAGGCCGAAGAGACCGCCCGACAGAAGGGAAATCAGCGCGCGCATCAGATCACCCCCAGGACGTGGCGGGCGATGAACATGACGATCACGCCGGTGCCCACGAAGGTGGCGGTGGCCGCGATGCCGCGCGGGCTGAGCCGCGACATGCCGCAGACGCCGTGACCCGACGTGCAGCCATTGCCCAGCCGCGTGCCGTAGCCCACCAGCAGGCCCGCGACGATCAGGAGCAGCGGGTTGATGGTGGCATGGGTGTCCGCGCCGCCCGCCAGGTACGCGGCAAGGCCCGGCACAACGACGACGCCCGCGATGAACAGGGCGCGGCCCTGCCAGACGACCGAGCCCACGCTTTGCCACAGACCCGCGATGACGCCCGAGGCGCCCATGATCCGGCCGTCGCCCAGCAGGTAGATCGCGGCGGCGGTGCCGATCATCAGACCGCCCAGCAGGCCGCATATCCAGTCCATCGGGATCATGCGGCCCCCACGGGATGCATCCAGACCTCGCAGCCGGGATCATGGGCGGCGCGGGTGCCGTCGGTCGCCGCGCCCAGCTTCGCGGCCAGCGCCCGGGACGGCGCGTTCTTCGGGTCGATGTAGCTGACCAGCCGGGCGGGGGTCAGCGTGGCCAGGGTCCAGTCGCGCGCTGCCATCGCGGCCTCGAATCCGAAGCCCCGGCGCTGCGCGCCCGGATAGGTCACCCAGCCGATTTCCAAGTCCGCGTGATGCGGCGGGAAATGGGGGCCGACGAACCCGACCGTTTGGGCCGTGTCGCGCGTGTCGGCCCAGAACCAGCCATAGCCCTTGAGCACCCAGTGCCCGACCATCGACGCGAACCAGCGATAGGCGGTGGGCCGATCCAGCGGTCCGCCCACGAAGGCGGCGTCGGCCGAGCCGTAGAAGGCGGCAAAAGCCCCGAAATCCGACTCGACCGGGGGGCGCAGGGCCAACCGTTCGGTCGTCAGCACGGGGCCGGGGATATGGTGCGGGGCAGTGGTCACTTCTTCTTCCCGAAGCCGGACAGGCCGGGGGGCAGGCCGCCCGCGCCACCGCCGAAGGGGTTGCCGCCCATACCGGGCATGCCGCCGACGCCGCCGAGTTTGCCCATCTGGGCCTGCGCCTGCTTCATCTGCTCTTCGGACGGGCCGCCCTTGCCGAACATTCCGGCCATGGCCTTTTTCAGCATGCCGCCCTTGCCCATTTTCTTCATCATATCGGCCATTTGCCGGTGCATCTTCAGAAGCTTGTTGAGGTCGGAAACCTCCAGCCCCGCGCCCCTGGCGATGCGCTTCTTGCGGCTCGCCTGCAGGATCTGGGGGTTGGCGCGTTCCTTCTTGGTCATGGACTGGATCAGGGCGATCTGGCGCGTCAGCACCTTGTCGTCGAGGCCCGCGTCCTGCACCTGCTTGGCCATCTTGCCCATGCCGGGCAGCATGCCCATCATCCCTTCCATGCCGCCCATCTTGATCATCTGCTCAAGCTGCTGGCGCAGGTCGTTCATGTTGAACTGACCCTTCTGGAAGCGCTTCATCATGCGCTCGGCCTGTTCGGCCTCGATCGTGGCCTGGGCCTTTTCGACCAGCGCCACGATGTCGCCCATGCCGAGGATGCGGCCCGCGATGCGCTCGGGCTCGAAGGTCTCGAGTGCGTCCATCTTCTCGCCGAGGCCCACGAACTTGATGGGCTTGCCGGTCACGGCGCGCATGGACAGGGCCGCACCGCCGCGCCCGTCGCCGTCCATCCGCGTGAGCACGACGCCGGTGACGCCGATCTTGTCGTCGAACTCGGTGGCGACGTTCACCGCGTCCTGGCCGGTCAGACCGTCCACGACCAGAAGCGTCTCGCGCGGGTTGGCGACGTCGCGTACCTCGGCGGCCTGGGCGATCAGCTCTTCGTCGATGTGAAGGCGGCCCGCGGTGTCGAGCATGTAGACATCGTAACCGCCCAGCGTGGCCTGCTGCTTGGCGCGTTTGGCGATCTGGACGGGCGTTTCGCCCTTCACGATGGGCAGCGTGTCGACGCCGATCTGCGTGCCCAGCAGTTGCAGCTGTTCCATGGCGGCGGGGCGGTTGGTGTCGAGCGACGCCATCAGCACGCGCTTGCCGTCGCGATCCTTCAGCCGCTTGGCCAGCTTCGCGGTCGTCGTCGTCTTGCCCGAGCCCTGCAGGCCCACCATCAGGATCGGGGCGGGCGGGCTGTCGATCTTCAGCTTGCCGGGCTCGGCGTCGTCGCCGCCCAGCACGTGCACCAGCTCGTCGTTGACGATCTTCACGACCTGCTGGCCGGGGGTGACGGATTTCGTGACCGCGGCGCCGGTGGCCTTGTCCTGCACCGCCTTCACGAAGTCGCGCGCCACGGGCAGCGAGACGTCGGCTTCCAGCAGCGCCACGCGCACCTCGCGCAGGGCGGTTTTCACGTCGTCTTCGGACAGCGCACCCTGCTTGGTCAGCCGGTCGAAGACGCCACCCAGGCGATCTGACAGATTCTCGAACATCCGAGATCCTTTCAAAGTGTGACGAACCTGATCCGCAGATAAGGTCCGACCGGCCAAACGACAAACGCTCCCACGGGCGCAACGCGCTGGTGGGAGGCGATCCCCGTGCAGACCACGGGGACCGGAAGCGGTCTCACTTCCGGAACTTGGGCAGCTGGCTATGCCGTTGTCCCGGTCGTGTCAAGGCCGCGATGGATCCTAGTGGCGCTGGTCCTGCGCGGCCGAGGTGACGGCGTCGAACGCGTCTTCGCGCTGCTGTTCGATGTCGTCCTCGAGATCGGCCAGGTCGTCCGCCACACCTTCGAACGACACGCTGTCGCCGGATCCGGCCCAATCGTCGCGGTATTCGCGGACGGTATCGCGGATCTTCTTCGGCCCGATCCACGCGGCGAGTGCCGCGGGGACGACCAGGATCGCGCCGACGATCGCGGCGATACGGCCGATCCGCGCCAGATCCTCGTTTCGGCTTGAATGGATGTGCAGATCTTCGCCCAGCTCGTTCAGCCGCGCGGTCAGGCGTTTCAGCTGCCCTTCCACGGAATCGTCGTGCCAGAGGTCGCGCACCTGTCCGGGAAGGCGACGCACCCTGTCGGGGCCTGCGGCAGCCGCGAGTGCTGCGGGAATGGCCAGCGCGGCGGCGGCCAGGGCGATATTGCGGGTCAGCGGTGACATGGTCGTGTCCCTTTCTCGGAAGCGTTTCATGTCGTGGAAACGGAAGCTGCACCCAACGGTTCCGCACCGGGATCAAATGAAGGGCGGCATCCGCCGCGTGTCATGCGGCGCAAGGCGACGCAGCGATCGGCGTGAATGCCACGTGCGCTCTGGCCCGCCGTACTGCCAGCGATTTACACCCGGATTGCGCAGACTTAGGGTGCGATCCGACATTTCGTGTTCATGGATGCACGTTTACCGATGACGAAGATCGCCTGGGATGAGATCCGAACCGCCTTTCACGTGGCCCAGATCGGTACGGTGTCGGGCGCGGCGTCGGAGCTGGGCGTTCACCACGCCACGGTCATCCGCCATATCGACGCGCTGGAAGCAACGCTGGGCGTGAAACTGTTCCAGCGGCATCCGCGCGGCTACACCGCCACCGAAGCCGGGCTGGACGTCCTGCAGGTCGCGCAGGCGACTGAGGACCAGTTCGCGCAGCTGGTCAGCCGCGTGAAGGGGCAGGGGGATACGGTTGGCGGCGAGTTGATCGTGACGTCGCTTGCCTCGATTTCAGAATTCCTGACGCCTGCGCTGGTGGCGTTTCAGCAAGAGCATCCGGACGTGATCGTGCGATCGCTGACCGGCGAGCGGTTGTACCGATTGGAATACGGCGAGGCGCATGTGGCGATCCGGGCGGGCGCGCGTCCGTCCGAGCCCGACAACGTCGCCCAAAAATTCGGCACCGAGGCCTACGCGCTCTATGCCTCGGACGACTACGCCGCGCGGCACGGTCTGCCCGCGTCCGACGAGGATCTGAAGGACCACAGATTCGTGTCGCATGACAGCGAATCGATGCAGGCGCCGTTCTACCGGTGGCTGAACAAGACGGTGCCGCCCGAGTCGCGCAGGTTCCGCATCAATGACAACCGGGTGGCCCGTGATGCGATCCTGGCCGGTGCGGGACTGGGGTTTTTGCCTGTTTTCGAAGCCGGGAAGATACCCGGAATCGTGCAGGCGCTTCCACCGCGACGCGAATGGTCGGCGCCCATGTGGATCGTGACCCATGTGGATCTGCATCGCACCACGAAGGTTCAGACCTTCCTCAAATTTCTGAAAAAGCGGGCTGCGGATTGGCCGGGCGTCGATGATTCCGACGTGTGATTAACGATTTCGCAACCCTATCGCCCACGAATTGAGCGTTTTTTTGCCGGTTATTCGCGGTTGCAGCAAGAAACCCCGCAAAATTGTGTCGTAGCCGCATCAATGCCCGGAACGGCGCTTGCATCGCGCAAAACAGGCAAGTAGGGATTTGTCATCAAGCAGAACACTTTCCTTAAGGGGACAACATGACCATGAAGACGCTCATCGCTGGCACGGCCACCGCCTTAGTCCTGTTCACGCAAGCCGCTACCGCCGGTAGCCTGGCGCCCGCAGTCGACTGCAACCAGACGCCGGACGCGCCCGAATGCGCCGTTGTCACCCTGGCGCCGACGCCCAGCTCGGCTTCTTCCGCTCCCGGTCTTGGTGGTGCAGGCACCGCTGCCGCCGTCGCCGGTGGCGTTCTGGCCCTGGCCGCGATTGCCGCGCTGGCCAATGACAACGACAGCAACGACACGACCGAAGAAGACACGGACGCCGTCGAAGATCACGACAGCGACGACAGCGACGGCTGATTGGTCGCGCCCGCAACGCGGGCTATGCGAGGAATACGAAAAGGGCGTCCCGCGGGCGCCCTTTTTGTTTGCGGCCATTGGGAATCGCAGGAACCCTGCGCGGCGCCTGACGTTAAGGCCGAGAAACGATAAACAACCGCCAAAAGGGACACTGTCATGAACCGGATCATCTATCTCGTCGGACTCGTCGTCATCGTCGTCGCCATCGTGAGCTTCGTGCTCTAGGCCTCGTCCGAGTCCGCAGTCGGAAGCAGCGATTGCGCTGCCAGGAACCGCTCGAATTCGTCCAGATTGATCGCATCGAACTGGCCGAATCCCTGCATCCAGACCGACACGGCGCGCAGCCCGCCTGGCTGCAACTTGCACCAGACCACCCGGCCGCGGCGCTCTTGCACGATCAGGCCCGCCCGGCCGAGGATGGCCAGATGCTTCGATATCGCGGCAAGCGAGATCTCGAACGGCTCGGCCACATCCGTCACCGCCATATCGTCTTCCAGCAGCATTGACAGAATCCGCCGCCGCGTCGGGTCCGCCAGTGCGGAGAGGACAAGATCGAGCGGATCGGACATGGGGCCGATTGCCATCGCGCCGGGGCCCGGTCAAGCGTCACTTAACGTGTTGGTTGAATATCACGGGGCCGCAGGGCGGCCCATGCTGCGCCTGATTTCAGAATTTATGATCGACTATTCAATGTGTTACGCGTCATTCCTGCGACCTTGACGCCAGCGGCGGGTGGTCTTAGGAAGACTACGTCGAAAGGGGGCTGCAAGTGGTCGATGACGTCACTCGCGAGCGGATGAAGGCGCTGGAACAGCGGCTGGCCGCGGCGCGCAAGACGCAAGAGCCCAAGCCCCGTTCGGACGAACACTACTCCATGGCCAACATGGCCTGGCGCATGGTGACGGAACTGACCGCCGGTCTGCTGATCGGCTTCGGCATCGGGTACGGGCTGGATTATGCCTTTGGAACGATGCCGCTGTTCCTCGTCATCTTCGTGCTACTTGGACTGGCAGCGGGCGTGAACGTGATGCTGCGCACCGCGAAAGAGATTGGAACGGAGGCCGAGCGCGCGACCTCCGAGACGAAGGAAGACTGACCATGGCGACCGAGACCGAAGGCGGCAGCGGCCTGAACATTCACCCCATGGACCAGTTCGTGGTCCAGCCCCTGTTCTCGGACGGGCCGGTGGGCATGTTCACCGTCACCAATGCCACGCTCTGGATGGCGATCGCGGTGGTTTGCACCGCACTTTTGCTGGTTCTGGGCAGCCGCGGCCGCAGCGTGGTGCCGAGCCGCGCGCAGTCGGTGGCCGAGCTTGCCTACGGCTTCGTGCACAAGATGACCGAGGACGTGACCGGCAAGGATGGGTTGAAGTACTTCCCCTATATCATGACGCTGTTCATGTTCATCGTCATGGCCAACAGCCTGGCGCTGCTGCCCATGTCCTTCGCGCCCACGTCGCACATCGCGGTCACCGCCGTGCTGGCGCTCTTCGTCTTCATCGGCGTCACGGTGCTGGGCTTCGTCAAGAACGGCGCGTCTTTCCTGGGCCTCTTCTGGGTCAGTTCGGCGCCGCTGGCGCTGCGGCCCGTCCTGGCGGTGATCGAGCTGATCTCGTATTTCGTGCGGCCGGTCAGCCACTCGATCCGACTTGCAGGCAACATCATGGCGGGCCACGCCGTGCTGAAGGTGTTCGCAGGCTTCGCCGGGGCGCTGGGCATCTTCGCCTTCGTGCCGGTGCTGGCGATCACGGCGATCTACGCGCTCGAAGTGCTGGTCGCCTTTATCCAGGCCTACGTCTTCACCATCCTCACATGCGTCTATCTGAAGGACGCGCTGCATCCGCATCACTAATGGGATCGCGGGGGATCGCCCGCGCCCGACGAAAACTTCCAATCCAAGGAGAATGATTATGGAAGGCGATATCGCAAACATGGGTCAATTCATCGGTGCCGGCCTGGCCGCCATCGGTTCGGGCGCCGCCGCCATCGGTGTGGGCCACGTGGCCGGCAACTTCCTGTCGGGCGCGCTGCGCAACCCGTCGGCCGCCGCCGGTCAGACCGCGACCCTTTTCATCGGCATCGCGTTCGCCGAAGCGCTCGGGATCTTCTCGTTCCTGGTCGCGCTGCTGCTGATGTTCGCCGTCTGAGCGATCTCGACACGCCGCAGACGCTGGGTGGGCCATCGGGGCCCGCCCGGTCGTGACACCGGACATCGAGGAACAGACAGATGGCAACCGAACCCACCACAGCGGTCCTGACACCGGGCGATGCGTCGGCTGACGGCAGCGGCATGCCGCAGCTGAACTTCGACACGTTCCCGAACCAGATCTTCTGGCTGCTGGTCGCGCTGGCCGCGATCTATTTCGTGCTGTCGCGCATCGCGCTGCCGCGCATCGCGTCCGTCCTGGCCGAACGGCAGGGGACGATCACCAACGACATCGCGGCCGCCGAAGAGCTGAAGCACAAGGCCGCCGAGGCCGAGAAAGCCTACGAGAAGGCGCTGGCGGATGCCCGGGCCGAGGCGAATCGCATCGCCGAGGAAACGAAGGCCGAGATGCAGGAAGAGCTGGACAAGAAGCAAGCGAAGGCGGAAGCCGAGATTGCCGCCCAGCAGGCCGAGTCCGAAAAGCGCATCGATGAAATCCGCGCCAACGCAACGGCGTCGGTCGAAGAGGTCGCCAAGGCGACCGCGCAATCCGTCGTCGCCGCGATGGGCTTCGAGGCCGAGCAGGACCGCATCGATCAGGCCGTCGACCAGCGCCTGAAGGAGAGTGCGTGATGCATCGTCTGACACTCACCGCGGCCCTGGCGCTGCCCATGCCCGCCCTTGCGGCGGCAGAAGGCACGCCGTTCATCAGCCTGAACAACACCGACTTCGTGGTGCTTCTGGGCTTTTTGATCTTCATCGGCGTGCTGGTCTATTACCGCGTGCCGACCATGCTCGTGGGGCTGCTCGACAAGCGGGCCCAGGGCATTCGCGACGACCTGGCCGAAGCGCGCGCCCTGCGCGAGGAAGCGCAGTCGCTGCTGGCCTCCTACGAGCGCAAGCAGAAGGACGTGCAGAACCAGGCCGACCGCATCGTCGCGGCCGCGAAGGAAGATGCGAAGGCCAATGCCGAGAAGGCGAAGAAGGACCTGGAAGCGACGCTCGAGCGGCGGATCCAGGGGGCCAAGGAGCAGATCGCCAGCGCCGAGGAAGACGCGGTGCGCAATGTGCGCAACCGGGCCGTGGCGGTCGCCATTTCTGCGGCGCGCGACGTGCTGAGCCAGAAGATCGACGGCGCGAAGCAGGACGCGCTGATCGACGACGCCATCAAGACGGTGGACGCCAAGCTGCACTGACGGACCCTTTATCGCCAGACAAGAAAAGGCCCGGACAAGGAATTGTCCGGGCCTTTTTTCGTGTTTCCGAAAGGGGCGGGCGCGACATGCGCGCCCGCGCCGCCCTACTGGTTGATCGGGCGGATGACGATCTGCACCCGGCGGTTCTGGGCACGGCCGTCGGGGGTGGCATTCGACGCGATGGGCTGCGATTCGCCGTAGCCGACGGAGGACAGGCGACCCGAGGCCACGCCGTTTTGCAGCAGGATCGACGTGACGGCCCGGGCGCGACGCTCGGACAGTTCCTGGTTGTAGGCGGCCGATCCGGTGTTGTCGGTGTGGCCCTGCACTTCGACCAGCGACGACGGATAGCGGTTGAGGCTGGCGGCCAGAACCCGCAGATCGCCCACCAGGCCGCCGCTAACCGACGCGCTGTCGGTGGCGAACAGGATATCCTGCGGCATCCGCACGATCAGCTCGTTGCCGGTGTTGATCACGTCGATCTCGCCGTTGGCGAAGCCGTTGCGCAGGTCGGCGGCCTGGCGGTCCAGGAAGGTGCCGACGACACCGCCGGTGCCCGCGCCGATTACGGCGCCGACGGCGGCGTTCTTCAGGCGGTCTTCGGATTCGCGCGTAGCCCCGGCCAGCGCGCCCACGCCCGCGCCGATCAGCGCACCGGTGGTGGCGTTGCTACGCTCTCCCGTGGTCTGGTTGACGCAGGCGCCCAGTGCCAGAAGGCTGGCGGATGCCAACAGAAGCGGCGTTTTCAATAAGCTCATGGTGTCCTCACTTGGATATTCGAAAAGATGTGCACATCTTGGCGCGCACTATAGGGTGCGCACCGGGCAATGCACATCGTTTCGCCACGTCGGCGCTTTCTTGCCCGAAACTTTCGCGTGACCGGGCAGATCAGCCGTCGAAACCGGTCGCCGCCGCCTCGTGGGCCAGCATCACGCGTTTGACCGGCAATCCCCAATGGTAGCCGCCCAAGCCCCCCGACGCGCGCACCGCCCGGTGGCAGGGGATGAGCCACGAGATCGGATTGCGGCCCACCGCCGTGCCCACCGCGCGGACGGCCTTGGGGTTGCCGATGGCCTGCGCGATTTCGCCGTAGGTGGTGACGTGGCCCGAGGGGATGTTCAGCAGGGCCTCCCACACCTTGATCTGGAAGGGCGCGCCGATGAGGTGCAGTCGGTTCTGCGCGCCGGGCGTGATGGCGGCTTGCAGGTGGGGGGCGAGCGCGTCGTCGTCCCGGTTGAACGCCGCGGCGGGCCAGCGGGACCGCATGTCGTCGAGCGCGGCGGCGTCGCCGGTTTCCTGGGTGAAGGCAAGCCCGCAAAGCCCGCGTTCGGTCGCCATCCCGAGCATCCGCCCGAACGGACCGTCACCGAAGCCGTAGGTGATTGTCAGCCCGTCGCCCTTGCGTGCGTATTCGCCGGGGCTCATGGCTTCCCACCGCACGAACAGGTCGTGCAGCCGACCCGCGCCCGACAGCCCCACGGCGTCTGCGGTGGCAAGCGTCGTGAACCGCGCGTCCAGAAGTCGCTTGGCATGGCCGAGCGTCAGGAATTGCTGGAACCGCTTGGGGCTGACGCCGACCCAGCGGCTGAACAGGCGCTGGAAATGCTCGGGGCTCAGGTTCATTTCGGTCGCGATCTCGGGCAAGGTCAGGTCGCGGCCATCGTCACTGTCGATCAACTCGATCGCGCGGCGCATGAGCGGCCAGTAATAGGTCTGTTCCGGGTGGTCCATGGCGGGCTCCTGTCTGTGGGCGATGGATACGCCGAACGCCGCCCCCCGCGCGACCCGGATATTGCGCGAAACGCGCCTGGCGCTCAGCTCGCCAGCGGCGCGTTGCCCAGCAGGCAGGCCGCGGACAGGCGGCGCACCAGCGGCGGCGCGGTGCGGGCGCGCTGCCGGTCCAGAAGCCAGGCGGGCCCGTCGGTGAAATCGGGCGTCATCTTCCACCGCGTCTCGACCCCCGGCGCGCCGCCCTCGGGCGTCATCAGCAGGCCCAGCGGCGGC
This sequence comes from Palleronia pontilimi, assembly GCF_016412875.1. Taxonomy (GTDB): domain Bacteria; phylum Pseudomonadota; class Alphaproteobacteria; order Rhodobacterales; family Rhodobacteraceae; genus Palleronia; species Palleronia pontilimi. The sequence goes on from NZ_JAEKPD010000010.1 coordinate 72,020, forward strand.
GCGCCCGCCTGGGCGGCGCCCGCCTCGGCCGCAAGATGCATCCGGCGCACGGCGGTCAGCGACGGCGGGCCCGGCAGATCGGCGATCATCAGCGGCACGGCGCCGCTGCGCAGCGTTTCCTCGGCGCACCACAGCACGTCGCGGTCGTGGCCCACATGGACATAGACCAGCCGACCGGGATCCAGCCAGGCCGCGAATCCGTCGGGATTGGGCGCCACATTCGCGCGGGCAGGCGCGATCCAGAAGACCGGGCCGGTCATCCGCGCCGCGATGGCCAGCGCCAGCATTCGGCGCGACAGGCCGCAAAGCTCGTGCACCCGTCCCAGCGCCAGCCGCAGATCGCCGGCGATGGCCACGCCGGGCGCGGCATCGGGGCGGTGGGGGCCGCGGGTCAGCAGGTGGGCGGGCAGGGCGTTCATGGGATCATGATGCAATGTTCCGTCAATGTTCTCAAGTGTTGGTTTGGGTTCCTATCGCCGCGGCGGCGCGTTACCCCTTGGACAAGCAACAAGGGGCAGGGCCATGGATCGCACGAAATTGGGACGCACGGGGATCGAAGTGTCGGGCTGGTGCCTTGGCTCGATGACCTGGGGCACGCAGACCGACGCGGTTGGCGCGCATGGGCAGATCGACCGGGCGCTGGACGCGGGCATCGACTTCATCGACACCGCCGAGATGTATCCGGTCAACCCGGTCCGGTCCGAAACGGTCGGCAACACCGAAACGATCATCGGCGACTGGATCGCGCGGACGGGGCGGCGGAACGACGTCGTGCTGGCCACCAAGTGCACCGGCCCCTCCGGCAACGTGCGCGATGGTGCGCCCATCAGCGGTGCGACCCTGCGCGACGCGCTGGAGGGATCGCTGCGCCGCCTGCGCACCGATCACGTGGACCTTTACCAGCTGCACTGGCCCAATCGCGGATCCTTCCACTTTCGCCAGATATGGAAGTTCGATCCGACCGGGCAGGATACGGATGCCATGCGTCAGAACGTCGATGACACCATGGGCGCGCTGGCCGACCTGGCGACCGAGGGCAAGATCCGCGCCTTCGGACTGTCCAACGACAGCGTCTGGGGCACGATGCAGTGGCTGGACGCCGCCGCAAGACGGGATGGGCCGCGCGTGGCGACGATGCAGAACGAATACTCGCTGCTCTGCCGCCAGTACGACAGCGACCTGGCCGAGATGAGCCACCACGAGGACGTGACGCTGCTGGCCTTTTCGCCGCTGGCGGCGGGGCTTCTGACCGGCAAGTACCAGGGCGGCGCGATGCCGGACGGCTCGCGCATGGCGATCAACGGCACCTTGGGCGGGCGCAAGACCGACCGGGTCTTCGATGCGGTCCCGGCGTATCTGGACATCGCGCGCGCTCACGGCATGGACCCGGTGCAGATGTCCCTGGCGTGGACCCGCCAGCGGCCGTGGAACACCATCCCGATCTTCGGCGCGACGGATATGGACCAGTTGGAGCGTATTCTGTCCGGCCAGGACCTGGTCCTTGGGCCGGAGGTGCTGGAAGCCATCGACGCCGCCCACCGTGCCCATCCCATGCCCTTCTGAGCCTTGCACCGCCCGGCCGATTAGGGCCATCTGAGCGGGCAACGGAAGGATCCCCATGCCGCTCGAGATGTCCCGCGAGGTTTTCATCACCTGTGCCGTGACCGGCGCGGGCAGCACCCAAGATCGCAGCCCCCACGTGCCCCGCTCGCCCAAGGCCATCGCCGATGCCGCCATCAACGCCGCGAAGGCGGGCGCGGCGATCGTGCATTGCCACACACCTTCCTGGCCATGGTGAACGCGGTGCCCACGGGCTGGACGTTTTCGGCCTTCGGGCTGGGGCGGCACCAGATGGCTTACGTTGCGGCGGCGGTGCTGGCGGGCGGCAACGTGCGCGTGGGTCTCGAAGACAACTTGATGCTGGAGCGGGGCGTGCTGGCCACCAACGCGCAGCTGGTCGAACGCGCCGTCGGCATCGTCGAGCGGCTGGGCGCGCGGGTCATCGACGCTGACGCGGTTCGCGCCAAACTCGGTCTGAAGAAACAGGAAATGGCATGACGCATCTGCTAGTCTATGGCGACAGCAATTCCCACGGCTCTTTGCCGCGCAGCGCGTGGGGCGATCTGCCCCGCATGGACGACGCGACGCGCTGGCCCGGACAACTGGCGGCCGCGCTGGGGCAGGGGTGGAAGGTGACGGTCGAGGCCTTGCCGGGCCGCACCATCGCGCTCGACGATCCCGGCCACGGCGAGTGGCGCAACGGGCTGCGCGTGCTGCCCGCGGCCTTGCTCAGCCACGCGCCCATCGACATCGTGGCGATCATGCTCGGGACGAACGATCTGCAGTCAAAATACGGGATGCGCGCGCTCGACGTGGCCGATAACGCGCGGCGGATGCTGCGCGAGGTGACCGTTCACATGCCCGGCGCCACCCGCTTGCTGATCGCGCCGCCGCCGCCCGTGGCCGCGGGACTATATGTCGACTTCTACCATGACGCCCAGGCCCGCGGGGCGGGGTTGGCCGCGCATATGGGCCGCGTCGCCGCCGAAGAGGGCTGCGCGTTCTTCGACGCGGGCGGCGTGGTCAGCGTCGATCCCGAGGATGGCGTGCATCTGCGCCCGCCCGCCCACGCGGCGCTGGCCCGCGCGCTGACGCCCGTGATCCGGGGGCTGGCATGAAGGGCCTTCTGCCGCTGCTGGCCGCATTGCTGCTGGCCGCGTGCCTGCCGGGCGGCGGCGGCGACGACGCGGACGACCCGGTCACCCTGACGGTGAGGGCCGCGCCGGACGACCTGGAGGTGCCGGTCCCCCAGGATGCCGAAGCGGCCGAGGTGGACGCGCTGTCGCAAGACGACGCTGCCGACGTGGACGCGTCGTTGGAAGACGACACAGAGCCCACGGCCGCGTCCGAACCCGACGCGCCCGTGCAGATCCAACCGCCAGAGCCCCCCGCCTCGCCCGCGCAGCTGAAATGCGTGGCCGATGGCGGTCGCTGGGCCCGGGCAGGCGAGGTGGGCTACGTCTGCTACCAGACCCCGCGCGACGCGAACAAGTTCTGCCGCTCGTCCGACGATTGCGAGGGCGCATGCCTTGCGAAATCGCGCACCTGCGCGCCGATCACGCCGCTGATGGGGTGCCACGAAATCCTGAACAGATCCGGGACAAGGTCCACACAATGCAGAAACTTCTGACCGCAGCCCTCGTGGCATTCTCCATCTCGGGTTGCTCATCCGAAAATCCGCTGATCCCCGCCGCCAGCTACCGCGACACGGCCGTCAACATGAGCTCGATCGCGCTGTTCGATCCCGCGGAATACGCGGGCCGCTGGTACGAGATCGCGTCCTATCCGGTGCCGTTCCAGCAGGGCTGCACCCAGACCCAAGCCGTCTATACGCCGCGCTCGCCGGGCGTGTTGGACGTGCGCAATTCGTGCCTGCGCGACGGCAAGCTGCAAAGTATCGCGGGCGAGGCGCGCCTGGCGGGGCCGGGGCGGCTGGCGGTCAGTTTCGACACCGTGCCGTTCCTGACCGCGCCCTATTGGGTGCTGTGGGTGGACGAAGGCTACCGCACCGCCGTCGTCGGCGTGCCGTCGGGCCGGGCGGGCTGGATCCTGAACCGGGATCCGCAGATCCCGGACGACCGGCTGGAGGCTGCGAAAGAGATCCTGCTCTTCAACGGCTATGACCTGGCGGAATTGCAGATGACGCCGCAGGTCGCGCCATGAGCCGCGCGGCCATCGTCGGCGGCGGCGTCATCGGCGGCGGCTGGGCGGCGCGCTTTGCGCTGATGGGCTGGGACGTGGCGGTGTTCGATCCGTCACCCGACGCGCGCGAGGCGCTCGACGCCGTGATGGCGCGGGCGCGGCGCGCGCTGCCCGGCCTTTACGATCGCGCGCTCGGCGACGAAGGGCGCGTGACGCTGCACGACGACATGGCGCAGGCGTTGCAGGGCGCCGAGTGGATACAGGAAAGCGCGCCCGAGGATCTGAAGCTGAAACAGGGCCTTATCGCCCGGATCGAAGAACACGCCGCGCCAAGCGCGATCATCGCGTCTTCGACCTCGGGCTTTCGGCCGTCGCAGCTGCGCGACGGCGCGCGGAATCCCGACCGCATCGTGGTCGCGCACCCATTCAATCCCGTCTACCTGCTGCCGCTGGTGGAGCTGGTCACCGAAGACGGCCCCTTCGCCACCCGCGCCGCCGAGATCCTGCGCGAGATCGGCATGGACCCGCTGCACCTGACCACCGAAATCGACGCGCACGTGGCCGACCGCCTGCTCGAATCGATCTGGCGCGAGGCGCTTTGGCTGGTGCGCGACGGCATCGCCACGACCGAGCAAATCGACCGCGCCATCACCCACGGCTTCGGTCTGCGGTGGGCCCAGATGGGCCTGTTCGAGACCTACCGCATGGCGGGTGGCACCGGCGGGATGACCGATTTCCTGAAGCAGTTCGCCCCCGCGCTCGCCTGGCCCTGGTCGCGGCTGACGGACGTGCCGGAAATGGACGACGCGCTGGCCACCCGGATCGGCGCGCTATCGGATGCCCAGGCGGGCGGGCGCACGGTCGCCGAGCTGGAAGAGACGCGGGACGACAACCTTGTGGGCATCCTGCGCGCGCTGCGCCATGCCGATTGGGGCGTGGGCAAGCATCTGAAAGAACACGAGAATAGCCGGGGCGCGCCGCCGATCGACTGGTCCCGGCCCATCGTCACCGCCGACCGGGTGGTGCCGCTGGACTGGACCGATTTCAACGGCCACATGACCGAATCGCGCTACCTGCTGGCCTTCGCCGACGCCACCGAGCGGCTGATGGAGTTCATCGGCTGCGACGACGCCTATATCGCCGCGGGCAGGTCGTTCTTCACCGCCGAGACGCATATCCGCCACGTCTCGGAAATCCACGCGGGCCACCGCTTCCGGATCGAAACGCAGGCGCTGCAATCCGAGGGCGCGAAGCTGCATGTCTTCCAGCGCATGCTCGAAGGCGACCGTCTGCTGGCCACCGGCGAGCACTTCCTGCTGCACGTGTCGCTGGAAACCCGTCGACCCGCGCCGCCGACGGGGGCCTTGGCCAGCGGGATGGCGCGCCTGGCGGAAGGGCATCGCGGCCTGCCATATCCCGAGGGCGCGGGGCGCGCGGTCGGTCAGCGTCCGTGACAGCCTGGCCCGGCGCCTGGATCGCCTTCGTTTTCGTCGCCGCTGGTGCGCAGACCCTCCGGTTCCTGTTGCAGCGCCAGTTGAACCGCACGGGGCTATCGGTGGGCGGGGCCACCTTTTCGCGCTTCATGTTCTCGTTCCCGATCATCGCGCTGGCCACCATCGCGGCCGGGCTGGTCTTCGGGCATGCCATCCCGTCCACACCTGCGCCATTCTGGGCCTATGCGCTGCCGGGCGGGATCGCCCAGATCCTTGCGACGGCCTGCGTCATCCGGATGTTTTCGCTCAGGAATTTCGCGGTGGGAATCGCGTTCAAGAAGTCCGAAGCGGTGCTGACCGCCTTCGTCGGCATCCTGATCCTGGGCGAATACGTGACGCCCGCGGCCTGGATCGCCATAGCCTTGGGCGTCGTGGCGGTTTTGATCCTGTCGCAGAAGGGCGAGGCCGCGTTTTCGTGGGCCGCCCTGCGCTCTCCGGCGACGGTTTTCGGCCTGACCTCGGGGCTGTTCTTCGCGTTCTCGTCGGTGCTCTACCGTGGGGCAACGCTGTCGCTGGAAGGACCGGTGCTGCTGCGCTCGGCCGTGACGCTGGCTTGCGTGACGGCGTGGCAGTCGCTGGCGCTGGGGCTTTGGCTGTGGCTGCGGGAGCCCGGTGAACTGGCCCGCGTCTTCCGCGCGTGGCGCGTCGCGGCGCTGGTGGGGATCACGTCGCTGATCGGATCCTACTGCTGGTTCACAGCCTTCGCGCTGCAAAACGCGGCCTACGTCAAGGCCTTGGGCCAGGTCGAAGTGTTGTTTTCCATCGCCGCCACGGCGCTTTTGCTGGGCGAGCGGATCACCGCGCGCGAGCTCTGGGGCATCGCGGTGCTGACCGTGTCGATCCTGTTCCTGGTTCAGGTGGTGTAGCCCTGCTCAAGCCGGGCCTTGGCGCGGGCCTCGTCCCCGTCGCGAAAATGCGGAACCTCGTCGGGCGGCGTCAGGTCGGGCAGGCGGGCGGCCACCTGGGCCAGAACGGCGCGGGTGACGAAGGGCAGATCGAGCGCGCGTGCCTCGGCGACGGGCACCCATTGCAGGTGGCGCAGCTCGTCGGACGCGTCCGTGAAATCGTCGGGATCGGTGACCAGCCGCGCGGCATCGGCCAGGAAGAACCGCGCATCGAAGCGGCGGGGCGGGCCGGGGGGCGTCACGGCGCGAAAGACGAAGCGCAGCGGCGACGGATCGGGGCGCAGGCCGCGCCGCGCGAAAGCGCGCCAATCGGGCGGGGCGTCGGGCCAGTAACCGGGCGCGCCCAGGATCTGGCCGGTTTCTTCCCAAAGCTCGCGGATGGCGGCGGCGGCTAGCGTGTGGGGGTCGGGGGCGCCCGGTTGCGCCATGCGGGCGCGACAGGCGGCGTGCAATTCGCCCGCGACGGGCTGCCCGGCATCGGTCGGATCGACCCGGCCGCCGGGGAAGACGAACTTGTTGGGCATGAAGACCGCCTTGCGGCCGCGCTGGCCCATCAGGACTTTCGGGTCGCCCCCGGGATCGCGGATCAGGACGACGCTGGCGGCGTCGCGAACCGGCGTTTCGTTCAAAACCCGTGCATCCGCCGCGCCCATTGGAACCCGACGACCATGCCCTTGATGCGCGGCAGCAGATACAGCGACAGACCCACGCAGGCCGTGCAGAAGACCGCCGCCAGCACGATGGGCTCGGGGCGGTAATGCACGAATCCCCAGTGCAGGAAGGGCGCCATCAGGTGGCCCACGATCAGGATCGTCAGGTACGCGGGCGCGTCGTCGGCGCGCGCGTAGGACAGGTCTTCGCCGCAGACGGAGCATTGGGTGCGCAGCTTCAGATATCCCTTCAGCAAGGGACCCGCGCCGCAATGGGGGCATTTGCGCCGAAAGCCGCGCGCCAGGGCAGGGCGCAGGTGGCGCTCGGTCTCGTGGGAGTTACTGGTATCGTCGAACATGGTCTGTCCCGCTGGCTAGACAGGCTTGGTCTACCTTGGGACGGTCGCGCGCGATAGGGGACGGAGTGTCCTTGCGGCGGGATGTCGCAAACTAGCGTTAATGCGCCACACGGCCAGAGGTCGGGCCGGACGTGTCGCGCAGCGGCGCTTCGCCCGGCATCGCGGCGGCGGCGCGTTCGGTCTTCGGGGCTCTCACCGGGTCGGCCGCGATCACGCAATTGCGCCCGGCATCCTTCGCGCGGTAGAGCGCCGCGTCGGCCAGCGCCAGCATCCGTTCGGGCGCCGCGGACCCGCAGGCGGCACCCACCGAGACAGTGATCGGCAAGGCCGAGCCGTCCGGAGCCGGGACAGGCGCCGCCGAGACGGCGCGGCGCAACCGCTCGGCCGCGGCAAGCGCGTCGGCATCCGAGCTGCTGGGCAGGGCCACCAGGAATTCCTCGCCGCCGATGCGCGCCAGAAGATCGCCGTCGCGGATGCTGTCGCTCAGGCGGCGCGCGATCTGGGTCAGGACCATGTCTCCGGCCGCGTGGCCGCGGGCGTCGTTGATCGCCTTGAAATGATCCACGTCCAGGACCAGAAGTCCGTAGGGGCGGCCGGTCTCGCGCGCCTGGCGGGCCAGATCCTCGAGATAGCGCATGGCGTAGCGGCGGTTGAAAAGTCCCGTCAGCGAATCGTGCGCCGCCATTGCCAGCCCGGCTTCGACCGACGCGCGCAACGCATCGGCTTGACGCTTCAGGTGCAATTGCCTGTCGAGATGCAGCAAGACCTCGTCCGGCAAGGCATCGTCGCGCACCAGGTCGCTGGCACCCTGGTCCAGCGCGCGGGCCCCGTATTCGCGGGCGCGGGACGTGTATTCGACCACGATGCCTGCGCGCTTCGTGTCGCGGCGGGTGCGCAGCTCGGACAGCAGGGTCAGGTTGTCTTCCGCGTCCGCACCGCAGCACAGCATGAAGACCTCGGGCGCGCGATCCGGATCGTCGGTGGCCATCAGCGCCCCCATGGGCGTCAGGACCTCGAACTTGTGCGCGGACAGCGATCGGATCCTGCGGGCCGTCTGGCGGGCCCGCAACGGGTCGGAGGACACGATCGCCACCCGCGCTTGGGTGGCGAAACTGGCTTGATCCTCGGCGAAGCCGATCCGGGCGGCCGTCATCGAACGGCGCCGCAACTCGGCCCGCGTCTCCGAGGCGCGCAACAGCGCGCGCAGATGCGTCAGAAGCCAGGGGCGCTGCACCGGGCGGCTGACGAGGGCGGTGGCACCGGCGCGCAGCGCGTCCAGGCGCGCCTCGGGCGTGCCGTTTTCGATCATCATCAGGATGGGCGGCGCCGCGTCGCCCAGGACCGCGCGGGCGTGCGCGCAGAAATCGGACGCGCGCATGTCGGGCAGGGTGACATCCACGACGATGGCGTCGACGGTCTGGCTGGCCAGCGCCTCGAGCCCCTCTTGTCCTTGCGACACGGCCCGGGTTTCGTATCCTGCAACCCCCAGCATCGCTTTCAGCGCGATCCGATTGGTGGCCGTGGCATCGACAATGAGGATTCGGCGTGGCATCCGGACCTTTCGGGAAGGTTAAGCATCTTGGTCGAATTTAACCTCGGCCAAGAGGATTAACAAAGTCTTATCGTTTCTATGGAAATTTTAAATGAAGCGGAACACCGCCTATTCGAGGGACGCGGCCGAAACGCTGGCCATCGACGCGCTTGGCTGGATCGCGTCCACGGACGATCTGCTCGACGCCTTCATGGGGGCCAGCGGCGTGGGCCGCGACCATCTGCGGGACCGGCTTGACGATCCCGATTTCCTGGCAGCGATCCTTGATTTCCTGCTGATGAACGATGCTTGGATCACCGGCTTTTGCGACGCGCGTGACTTGCCATACGAGGCCCCCGCCTCGGCCCGGGCGGCCCTTCCGGGCGGCGCGCAAGTGCACTGGACCTGACATCGGATCGACGGCGCAGGGATCGGTCGGACTTGCCGCACTGGAGGATTCGGTCGCGCCGACGGATGTGCAGGCCGCGCCTGCTGAGCTGCGCAACGAAATCTTAACGCGCCGCGTGCTAGGGCTTTTCGCACTTCGTGGGAGGTTTCTCAATGCACGGCCTGATAAACCGATCGCTGCAGAATTTCGTACAGGACGTCTATGGCCCCGAGGTCTGGACAGATGTCGTGGCGCGCGCCGAGCTCGAATTCGACGAGTTCGAGGCCATGCTGACCTATGACGACGATCTCAGCTTCTCGGTGCTCCAGGCCACCTGTGACCAGTTGTCCAAGCCGCGCGAGGTGCTGCTGGAAGATCTGGGAACCTACCTTGTCACCCATCCCAACACCTGGCGCATCCGGCGCCTTCTGCGGTTCGGCGGCGCGGATCTGATCGATTTCCTGCTGTCGCTGGACGATTTGGCCGATCGCGCCCGCCTGGCGGTGCCCGATCTCGTCCTGCCCCAGATCCATGTGATCAGCGGTGCGGGCGACGGTGCGCGGTATATCCTGCGCTGCGAGGAGGTCGGATCGGGGATGGAATACATCGCGCTGGGCTGCTTGCGCGCGATGGCGGACGATTACGGTGCGCTGGCCATGGCGCAACTGATGGATCCGCTCGACGACGCCGATACCTCGCCGCGGATCGAAGTGACGCTTCTGTCCACCAAGTTCGCCGCCGGGAACCGGTTCGAACTGACCGGCGAGGTGCATTGATGTCAGGGGTGAAGCTGGGTGCGGGCGCGCTCGATACGCTGCTTCCCATGCACCTGCGGTTCGACGACAGGGGCATCGTCCGCCATCTTGGACCGGGACTTGCGCGGTTGGCGGGCAAGCGAAAGATCGTCGGGCAGCCTGTCCTCGATGCCTTCCAATGGACGCGCCCCTCGGGCATCGACACTCTGCAGACGCTGCTCAGCGTCGCCGGACAGCGTCTGCGGCTGAATTTTCGTGCGGGCCGACGGGTGCGCCTGCGCGGCATCGTTCAACCCATGGAACAAGGTGCCGGTGGGATCATCGACCTGGCGCTGGACCTGTCGGAATTGCGCGACCTGGGCGGGGCGCCGCTGACGCGCCGGGATTTCAGCCCCACCGATCCAACGGTCGATATCCTGTACCTGATCGAGGCGAACAACGCGGCCATGGCCGCAAGCAGGCGCCTGATCGACCGGTTGCAGGGCGCCAAATGCCAGGCCGAAACCCAGGCCTTCACCGACATGCTGACGGGTCTGAGCAACCGGCGCGCGCTGGACCGGGTGCTCGACCGCCTGGTCGAAAGCGGCGAGCCCTTTTCGCTGACCCATGTGGATCTTGATTTCTTCAAGAAGGTGAACGACACGCTGGGCCACGCGGCCGGCGATTACGTCCTGACGGTCGCGGCGACCCGGTTGCGGGATGCCACCCGCCAGACGGATACGGTCGCGCGGGTGGGGGGCGACGAATTCGTGGTGCTCTTCCGCGGTCTCACCGATCCCAACACGCTGAATATCATCGCCGGGCGGATCATCTCGAGCCTCGAGCAGCCGGTGAATTTCGAAGGCAAGACCTGTACGATCTCGGCCAGCCTCGGCACCGCCATCTCGACCCACTATTCGTCCCCGGACGTGGACCGGATGATGGCCGATGCCGATGCAGCGCTTTACACGGCGAAGCGGGCAGGGCGCGGGCAGTATCGCATCGCCGCGCCTGACACCCTGCAGGACAGCGCGGGAAACGATGACCGCCCCGCACTGTCGCGCTCGGATGACGCCGCCGCGCGGCCCTAGGAGCCGCCGTCGATCTGCGATGCCATGATGGCGATCGCCTGCTGGTACACGGTTGCCGCGTTCCATTCCTGGATCACGCGGAAGTTCGGCTGCCCCTGCTGATAGCCCTGTCCCGGACGCCAGCCCTTCTGGCGCAGGAAATTCGCGGTCGAGGCCAGAGCATCGGTCACGTTCGTCAGATCGACGCGGCCATTTCCGTCGGCATCGACGCCGTATTGCAGCACGTTGCCGGGCAGGAACTGGGTGTGCCCGACCTCGCCATGTTTCGCACCGCGCGTATTGGCCGACAGCGCGCCGCGATCGACCAGCTTCAGCGCGGCCAGAGCGTGCGGCGTGAAGAAGCCCGAGCGGCGGCAATCATAGGCCAGCGTGGCGATCGACGACACCACGTTGCTGTCGCCCATGAAGCGGCCAAAGCCGGTCTCCATCCCGTGGATCGCCAGGATGACGCCCGCGGGCACGCCGTATTGCCGCTCGAGCGTGGCGTAGAAGCCGGGGTTCTGCGCGCGGCGCTGGCGCCCCTGGCTAACGATCGTGGGCGCGCCGCGCACCTGCATGAACTTGTCGAGCGAGTATTTGAAGCTTTTCTGGTTGCGATCCGCGTTGATCGTAGACTGCGCGTAGCTTGTCGCGGCCAGCGCCTGCAATCCGCGCTGACCCACGCCCGCGCGCGCGGCTTCCTGGCCGAAAGCGGTCTTCCAGGCCTCGTAGCCGCCCGCCGAGTTGCCGCATTGCGCCGCGTGTGCAAGGCCGGGCAGCGCGGCCAAGCTGGCGACAAGGGCGGTAATCTTGAAAATCGGTCTCATCTCTACATCCCCAAATGGTAATTCGCGACAAGCTACAACGTGCGCGGGCGCAGGCCAAGGGTGTGCGCGCTGAGGCCGCGGGCTAGGTCATGCGGTATGACGAGGATTGCAATCATCGGGGCCGGGATGGCCGGTCTGACCGCGGCGCGCCACTTGCTGGATGCGGGCGCCGAGGTGACGGTTTTCGACAAGAGCCGCGGTGTGGGCGGCAGGCTTGCCACGCGCCGCAGCGACGTGGGCGCGTTCGATCACGGTGCCCCGCTGGTGCAAGGCGATGGCGCAGGCTTCGCAGAGGCGATGGACGGGTTGGCCAGTGCCGAGCGTCACGGCGACGGCTGGCGCGGCCTTCCCGGGATGAGCGGTTTGCTGAAGCCATGGCTTGCGGGCGCGATCCACGTGCCCGGCTGCCGGATCGTGCGGATCGAGAAACGCGTGTTGGTCGACGAGACCGACGCGCGCCACGGCCCTTTCGACGCGGTGATCGTCGCCGTTCCCGCGCCGCAAGCGCTTGATCTGACGGGGCAGGACGCGCTTGCCCAGGTCGTCATGGATCCGGTCTGGACGGTCCTTGCGGCGTGGGACGGGGCCGGTGCCGAGGATCCCGATCCGGTCGCTCCGCTCGACAAGATCCTGCTCCAGCGCGGTCCGGGCTTCCGATGGATCGCCCATGCCCGCGCGGAGTGGAGCCGCGCCAACCTGGAACGCACCAAGGCAGATATCGCGGCCGAGCTTCTGACCTCGCTGGTGCGGGCGCTGGGACAGGTCGAGGCGCCGATCCACCTGGACGCGCATCGCTGGCGCTATGCCCGCGTGGCCCGTCCCCTGGGCGCGCCGTTCCTGGATTGCGGCGATGGCGTGCTGGCGGGCGGCGACTGGGCGCTCGGGCCCGATGCGGGACACGCCTTCGCCAGCGGCCGCGCGATGGCGCGCGAGATCGCATCGCGCACCCTGTCCGCCGCGGATCAGGTCGGCTAAAAGCCGCCCATGGAATTCGCCCCCGACAGCCTTCAGGCCCTGCGCGATGCGCCCGTCGATACCGTGATCGACGTGCGCTCGCCCGCCGAATTCGCCGAGGATCACGTCCCCGGCGCCATCAATCTGCCCGTGCTCAGCGATGCCGAGCGGGCGCGCGTGGGCACGATCTACGTCCAGCAAAGCCCTTTCCTTGCGCGCAAGATCGGGGCCGCGCTGGTGGCGCGCAACGCCGCGGCCCATATCGATGGACCACTTGCAGGCCATGACGGCGGCTGGCGTCCGCTGGTCTATTGCTGGCGCGGCGGGCAGCGGTCGAACAGTTTCGCGGGGATCCTGGGGCAGATCGGCTGGCGCGTGTCGGTGCTGACGGGCGGCTATCGCAGCTACCGTGGGCTGGTGAAGGCGCAGCTCTATGACCGGCCCTTACCGGCGCGCGTGGTGCTGCTGGACGGCTACACTGGCACCGCGAAGACCGAGCTTTTGCATCTCGTGGCCAAGCGCGGCGGCCAGGTCATCGACCTGGAGGGTCTGGCCAATCATCGCGGCTCGCTCTTCGGCGCGATGGGCGAGCAGCCGTCGCAGAAGGGGTTCGAATCGCGGCTGGCGGCGCAGGTCATGGCGCTCGATCCCGACCGCCCCGTGCTGGTTGAGGCCGAGAGCAGCAAGGTCGGTCAGCGCATCGTGCCGCCGTCGCTGTGGGCCGCGATGGGCGACGCGCCACGGATCCGGATCGAGGCGCCATTGGCCGCGCGCGCGGCCTACCTGCAAGGGACCTACGCCGAGATCGGGGCAGATCCCGCGCGCCTTGACCAGACGCTGGAAGCCCTGATCCCCCTGCAGGGCCACGCGCGCGTGGCGGTCTGGCGGGCGCTGGCCGAAGCGCGCGACGGCGTGGCGCTGGCGTCAGAGCTGATGACGCATCACTACGATCCGCGATACGCACGGCAGGCGGGCGCGGCCGATGTCACGCTGCGCACGCCGGTTCTGGATGCGGACGGGCTGGCGGCGCTGGCCGACCGGATCATGGACGAGCTGGCGAAGCTCTAGAGCGGGTCAGGCCAGCACGATGCGGACCGGTCCGTCGGTGATCGCGCCGATCAGGGCCGGGGTGTAGCCTTTATCCGTGAGCGCGGCCAGCACCGCGTCGCTTTGGCCGGGTGCGATCGCGGCCAGCAGCCCGCCCGCCGTCTGCGGATCGAACAGGATCTCGTCGGCCTCTGTTTCAAGCCCGTCGATCCGCCCGGCCAGGTGGCGGTTCGCCGCGTGCAAGGTCGAGCGCTGGCCCGCGTCGAGCAGCGCGCGTGCGCCGTCCATGAAGGGCAGCGCGGCCCGGTCGATCCTGGCCCCGACGCCTGCGGCGTCGAGCATGCCCATCAGGTGCCCGGCCAGCCCGAACCCGGTCACGTCGGTCATCGCGTGGGCGTCTCCGAGAACCGCCGCGGCGGCGATCTGGCTTTGCGCCATAGTGCGCAACGCCTGCGCCTCGTCGCAGCCGCGGGCCCGCAGGGCCATGGCGGCGGCCATCAGGACGCCCGAGCCGAGCGGCTTGGTCAGCACCAGGTGATCCCCCGCCCGGGCGCCCGCAAGCTTGATGGCGGGCCGGTCGAGCAGGCCGGTGACGGCGAAGCCGATGGCCAGCTCGGCCCCGGTGGCGGTGTGGCCGCCGACGATGGCCGCACCCGCCCCGTCGAACACCGCGCGCGCGGCATCCATTACGTCGCGCAGGGTGCGCGCCTCGAGCGCGGGGGCGGCGCGCGGCAGGGTCAGGATCGGCAGGGCGGCTTGCGGTGTGGCGCCCATGGCCAGGCAATCGCCAAGCGCGTGATGCGCCGCGATATGGCCCATCAGGCGCGGATCGTCGGTGACCGCGCGCACCTGGTCGACCGTGATGGCCTGTCGCGCGGCGCCGATCCGCAGGATCGCTGCGTCGTCGCCGATGCCTTCTTCGATGTCGTCGCGGGCCGTGCGGTGATGGGCCAATGCCGCGCTGAGCGTCGCCTGGCCGACCTTCGCCGCGCAGCCGCCGCAGGGCGCCTGGTCGGTCAGCGCGTCCAGGCCCGCGGCGTGCTCGGATGGGGGCTCGGTATTCATGGCGGGCAGATCGGCGAGCCGTGACATGAACGTGCGGTCGATATGGTCTTTCCAGCGCCACAGAAGCGGGCCGGACAGGCGCAGGCCCAGCTTGTCGGCAACGGCGGATTTTTGGCCGGTCGAGATCAGCTTCAGGTAATCGCGCTGGGGCCGGTAGTAGGACCATCTGCCCGCGCCCATGGCCGCGCGGAAGTTCCGCGTCAGGATCGGGGCCTGGCGGACCGCGAAGACCCCCGCCTTGGGTCGCGGCGCGAAGCCCATATGCGCGCAGTCGCCCGCCGCGAAGATGGCACGGTCCGAACTGCGCAGGGTGTCGTCGACGGTGACGAAGCCTTCGTGCAGGTCCAGCCCCGTTTCGGCCAGCCACGCGTAGGGCCGCGCCCCGGCCGCACCGGTGACGAAGCGGGCGGGAATGGTCCGGCCGTCTGCAAGCAGGACGTGCGTGGCCTTGATCTCGGACACCTCGGCCCGCTCGATCAGCGTCACGTCGTGGCGCTGCATCGCGTGCCTCAGGGCCCGTTCGGCGCCGCGGCCGACACCGCTCAGCGCGGCGGAGCTGTCGATGACGGTGACCGGCGCGCCGCCCGCCCCGAAGGACATGGCCATCGCCAGCTCGACTCCGGCCACACCCCCGCCGATCACCGCCTTGGGCGCGGCGCGGTCGGGGCCGTCCAGATGGGACGCCCATTTGGATGCGAAGCGACCCAGCGGCTTGGCGGCGACGCCGTGCGCGTCGAAGCCCGGCAAGTCGGGCATGTCCGAATGGATCCCGATGTCGATCGAGGCCACGTCATAGGCGACGCGACGCGGGCCGAGAAGCGCATCCTCCACCGCGATTTCGCCCGCGGCGCGGTCGATGCCGGTGGCGTGTCCCAGGATGATCCGTGCGCCGGCGAACCGGGCCAGCCGCATCAGGTCGATCTCGAGCGTGTCGCGGTCGTAATGACCCGCGACGAAGCCAGGCAGCATGCCCGTATAGGGCGCGGTGGGACCGGGGTTGATCAGCGTGAGCCGGGCACCGGGCAACGGGTCCATCCCCCAGGCGCGCAGCACCAGCGCGTGGGCGTGGCCGCCGCCGATCAGCACCAGATCGCGGGTGGCGGGCCAGGCGGGGGTCATGCGGGCGTATCCATGGGGCCGGGCATAGCGCGGCGGCGCTCAGGGGGCCAGCCACTGACCCGTGAAGTCGGCATCGCGCGCGTAAAGCGCCCGGCGGTGTTCGGGGCCCAGGTGGACGACGTCCAGGCTTTGCAGATGGCAGACCAGCCGCGTCAGCCGATCCGGCTGGGGGGTCTTGTCGTAGGCGTCCGGCGACAGGATCGGCGCGCCGGTGGGGGGCGTGCCGCCGTAATTGCTACGGGCCCCGTCCGAAAGCCGCGACCACAGACCGTCGGTGTCTTCGTCGATCTGCACATGGACGCGGGCGCGCAGTTGCAGGTCGGATTTGGGGTCCCAGAACAGCAGGCTGGCCAGCGGGGTCGCGCGCAGCTCGGAGACCTTGGTCGACGCCGTGTCGGTGTGCAGCTCGAGCGTTCGCGCCGATGGCGACGCGCCGCGCAGCACCAGCGTCCGTGCCTCGGCCCCGCCGCCCAGACCGACCGTCGCCAGCACGGGCCTGTGCAGCGGCGATTTCGCGTCAGCTGCCCCCCGGCCGAGCTTTTGCCAGCAGAAGTCCCACAGCTTGGTCAGGTCGTTGGCCCAGTCATCCATGGCGGTCATCCATATCCTGTCATCTCCAGATAGCCGATGCCCGTATGGCTGCCCGTCACGCGCACGGGGCCTTCCCAGTAGCTGACCGTAAGCGGCATCCAGCTTTGCGGATTGAGCGCCGTCACGGTCACGTCGAGGCCGCGGACGGGCAGGCGGGCGGCCCATGTGGTGGGCACGTCGTTGCCGTTGACATCTGTCAACTCCAGCGGCTCGGCGCTGAAGGCCCCGTTGTCAAACGAGGTCGACGCACCCTGCGCCGTGATCCAGGTCGACGCCGTGTAGACTTCGGCGCCGCGCAGCCGGTAGCCCATCACCTTGTCGCCGCTGTCCAGATGCAGCGAGAACCAGTCCCAGCCGCTTTGATCTTCGGCCAGCGGTTGCGACGACCATTCGCGGTCCATCCACGCCTTTCCGCTGACCTCGACCGCGCCGCCGGGCAGCGTCAGGCTGCCGTCCACGCGGTAGAAAGGCTGCGAATAGTAGTGGCTGGCCGCACCGACCGAGGATTTGACCGAGTAGCCGTTCGCGCCTTGCAGGATGAAGGGCTTGTCGGTCGCAAGCTGCAGATCGAAGGCGAAGTCGGTCCCGGCGGCGGTCAGGCGGACGTGGCCGATGTCGGGGCCGGACATGGACCAGTCGTCGATGCGCGCTTCGAAGGGCGCAAGCATGACCCCCGCCACGCCGATCCCGCCGCGCGAAAATCGCTCGGCGGCGAAGTGGCTGTCTTGGGTCGTCAGGGCGGCGTGGCCCATCCAGACCTGTGACGTGGCCCAACCGTCGGTGACGGGCGCGGGACGCAGCGCCGAGCGGAACAGCGTCCACTGGATGCCGTAGGGCGTGCCGTCGGGGCCTTCGAGGTTGGCGGTGACATACCACCATTCGATCCGGAAATCGGGATGCGGCGCGTGATCGGCGGGAAAGGTGATCGCGGTATCGGGCCGCGGCAGCGCGAATTCGCCCGCGGCCTGGCCCATGCCCGCGAAGCCCTGGGCGCTGGCCTTGGCGATCGGCAGCACGGCCAGGCCGGACAGAAGCCCGCGACGGGTCAGGCGGTTAGCGTTCATGGGCGAAGACCTTCAGCAACTCGTTGGGGGGCAGCCGCGACAGGCGGATCGCGGGCAGAAGCGCCGCGAACCCTGCCGCCAGCAACGAAAGCGCTGCCAGCCACAGCCAGTCGCGGGGAAAAAGCTGCATGGGCAGGCGCCAGCCGAATGCCTCGACATTGATGACGGCAAGCAGAACCCAGGCCAGTGCAAGACCCACGGGCAGGGCCGCGACGAAGGTCAGCGCGGCCAGCAGCAGGGCGCGCAGCAATTCGAGCTGGCCGAGCCGTGCGCGGGTCAGGCCCAGGGCCCAGACCGGGGCGAGCTGGGGCTGGCGCATGGTGGCGAGAGTCAGCAGCGACGTCAGGATCGCCAGCGCCGCGACCGAAAGCGTCAGGACGTTCAGCGCCGCGGTAACGGTGAAGGTGCGTTCGAACACGTCAAGCGACAGCCGCTTGATCGCCGCCTGGTCCGTCACCTGCGCGCCGGGGAATGCGGCCTGTAGGTCGCGGGCCAGCGCGTCGGTGTCGCCCGAGACGCGCAGTCCGTAGCGCAGATCCGGCGCTTCGGGAAACAGCGCATCGAAGCGCGACAGGCCGACCATGGCCTGCCCCGTCGGGTTGCCGTAGTCGCTGTAGACGCCCGCGATCGTCGCCTCGGTCCAGCCGGGCAGGGCGATCGTATCGCCGGGCCACAGGGTTTCGCGGCGGGCTAGCTGTTCGTTGATCAGCACCGCCTCGCCGCTGGCCACGCGGTCCCGGACATCCGGCCCAGCCTCGATAAGCGGCCAGTTGTCGGTATAGGTGGGATGGTCGGCGATGCCGAAGATCTCGCCCGGTGCGCCGCCAAGCGTCGCGTCGACGCTGCGGATCGGCAGGATCGCGTCGACCCTGGGGTCCAGCCAGGCGCGCAGATCGGCGGCGTCGGCTTCAGATGGCGCGGTAACGTACAGCTCGGATGCCAGGCGCTGGTCGAGCCAGCCGGTGAACGTGGCCCGGAACGAGTTGACCATGGTGCCCACGCCGATATTCGCGGCCAGCGCCAGCAGCAGCGCCATCAGCGCCAGTGACAAGCCGGGAAGCTGCTGGCGGGTGTCGGCCCAGAACCATTGGGCCAGCGGACCCTTGGAAAGACGCGCGAAGGCCGCCAGCGTGACGCTCAGGAACATCGGCAAGGCCAGCGCCGCGCCGACCAGCAGCGCGCCCAGCAGGACGAATCCCGCCACCAGGCCGCCGCCCACCCAGCCCAGAAGGGCCGCGACGGCCAGCAATCCCGCCGATGCCATCGCCTGCAGGCGCATGGCCCGGTCCGATGCGCGCGCCCAGGCGCGGGGCTGCGCGGGCGCGAACAGGGGCAGGTGGGCCACTTTCCACAGCGATCCGGCCGCGGCCACGGCCGTTCCCAGAACCGCGATGGCCAGGCCCGTCGCCCACCAGATCGGGCGAAGCGACAGGGCGCCGTCGACTTCGGCGCCGTAGAGCCCGCGCAAGGTGGCCGCCACGTCGGGCAAAAGCAGCGTGGCGATGACGTATCCCAGCGCCACGCCGAGCGCGCCCGCGACCAGCGCCAGCACCAGCAACTCGGCCACCAGCAGGCCCAGCAGCAGCCGCGCGGGAAGGCCGAGCGCGCGCAGGGTTCGGAAGACGCCGCGGCGTTGCTCGAAGGCAAGGCCAATGGCCCCGCGCACGATGAAGAGGCCCACGGCGAAGCTGAGCAGGCCAAAGGCGGTCAGGTTCAGGTGGAACGAATCCGTCAGCCTTGCGATATCGTTGCCCGACCGCGCGGCGCGGCGGGCCAGGGTCGGGGCGACCTGCGACAGCGGCGGCGCGTTCAGTGCGGGTGGCGCCGCGATCACCAGCCGGTCGAACGTCTCGCGCTGCAACAGGCGCTGGGCAACGCCGATATCGGTATAGGCGACGGCATCGGGCATGTCGGCAAGCGACACGCGGGGCGGAAGACCGGCCGCGTCCGCAAGGCGCCGCTGGGTCGCCGGGCTGACCAGGAGCTGGCCGTCGCCCGCGACGAAATCGGGGCTGCCGCCGAAGGTGCCGATGCCCTCGGGCAGATCGTCCATGGGCAACGTGAAGAGGTCAATTCCGATGACGTTGAGCGGGCCCGCGTCGGTGTCGACACGCCCTTCGATCAGCGGCGAGACCTGCCAGCCCGCGCGCCTGAGCGCCACGAAGGTGTCGAGCGTGATGTCGCCGCCGTCGCGCGCCACCAGGATATCCCGCTCACTACCTGCCAGCGTCCGCGCGGCGCGGTCGTAGCTGGCGCGCGCCTCGGCGTTGATGGCCTGGACCCCGGACCAGAGCGCGGTGGCGGTGGCGAGGCCCAGCATCAGCGTGACCAGCTGGAACGGGTGGCGCCACCAATGCGACAGCAGCGCGTGAAGCCCGGCCCGGATCATCGCTCGATAACGCCCTGGCGCAGGTGCAATTGCCGCTCCATCTTCGAGGCCAGGTCGCGGGAATGGGTGACGACCAGAAGCGCGGCCCCGGTATCGCCCACCAGATCGAGCATCAGCGACAGCACTTCGGCGCCGCTGGTCTCGTCCAGGTTTCCGGTGGGCTCGTCGGCCAGGACCAGCCGCGGTCGCGCGGCCAGCGTCCGGCCGATGGCCACGCGCTGCTGCTGACCGCCCGAAAGCTGTTCGGGATATTTCGTGCGGTGGTCGGCCAGGCCCAGTCGGCGGGTCAGCTCGTCGGTCCAGTCCGCGTCATAGGTCCCGGCCAGCCGCGCCTGGAACGCGATATTCGCGGCCAGATCCAGCGACGGGATCAGGTTGAACTGCTGGAAGATGACGCCGATGCTGTTGCGCCGCAGCTTGGCCCGGGCGCGGTCGTCCATGGTGGTGATGTCGGTGCCATCGAGCAGGATATGCCCGCTATCGGCGGTGTCGAGCCCGCCGATCAGGTGCAGCAGCGTGGATTTGCCCGATCCGCTGTCGCCGGTCAGCGCCAGGGTGTGACCGGCCTCGAGGCTCAGGTCGACGCCGCGCAGGACCGGCACGGGACCGTCCGCACCCGCGAAGGATTTCTTCAGCTTCTCGACTTTCAGCACGTTCTGGTCCCTTGCCCGATCTTTAGGCACGTAGGCGCAGGCGCGGAAGCGCCAAGGGGGTGCGTCAATCGACCGGAAGGCCCGAGGGCACGGCGCTGGGCTTGCCGAAGCGCGGTGTGGCGTGACTGGCCCCGGTCAGCGCGTGCAGAAAGGACTCGAGCGCCGTGATGTCCGCGTCGCTGAGGGCGATGGGCGCGATGTCGAGCGCCGCGCGGTGGCGGGCGGCCTGAAGCCGATCGGCGGCGGCGGCGAAATCCACGGCTGCAAGCCAGGGGGCGTCGGGCAGGCGTGCCAGCGCGGGCGTCCAGGCGTCCAGTGATGCCAGCGGATCTGCGTGGTGCGCGATGATCCCGCGCACGGTGGGATAGGCGCCGTTATGTCCGTAGGGAGCGGTCAGCGCCACGTTGCGCAGTGGCGGCGTGCGGAAGCGATAGGCATCGGCGAGATCGTCGGACTTGCCCATCCGGCCAACGTCGCGCGGCATCGGATCGAAGCGGCGCGTGCGGCCGGGGCCGATCTGTGGCAGGGCCAGCGCGTGGAACTTCTGATCCGACAGAAGCGGGCCGGAATGGCAGCCATCGCAACCGGCGCGGCCGAAGAACAGGTCCATGCCGTCGCGCTGAAGCGGGGTGAGCGCGCCGGTATCGCCCGCGAGATAGGCATCGAAGGGCGTGTCGATGCTGCGGAACTCGGCGGCGATATATGCGCCGAGCGCGTTGCCGATCTCGACGATGGTGACCTGATCGGGCGCGTCGACGTGGTCGAAATGCTCGACGAAGAGCGCGCCGTAGCCTGGCGTCGTGCGCACCCGCTTGGCCAGGATCGGCCAGGCGGCGTCGATGCGGTCATGGATCGCGCCCGCGATCTCGTTTTCGGACGGGTTGCCTGCCATCTCGAACTGGGCGGTCAGCGGGAACAGGGCCTGTGCGGCGAGCGGGGTGGTCAGACCGGCGGGCAGCCATTCCTCGGCCGGGGTGTCGAAGCCGTTGCCGTAGATGTCCGACACGCTCAGCCGGCCGTCGTGAAACAGCGTGTGGACCTGTCGCGCGCCCAGGTTCCACAGGGCCGGGGCGTTGCGCGGAATGCGTTTGTGGATGCGCCCGGATCCATGTCCGGGGCGCCGCTCGGGGCCCAGCCCGGTGCCGCCTTCGCCGATGCCCAGGCTCAGCCTGTCCGCGCCGCCGTGGTCCAGCGAATGGCAGGTCGCGCAGGCGATGTTGCGGTTGCCCGACAGCAGCTTGTCATGGAAAAGAAGCTGGCCGATCCGGGCCTGGCCCATGTCCACGGCCGGGAAGTCGGCATCGGTCAGCGGCGGCGGCAGGGGGCCAGCATGAAGCGGAAGTGCGGCGAGCAAAAGGGCGGAAACGCGGTACATGGCGCCATCTTGGCGATCTGGCTGGCGCTGCCAAGCCCCGCGCTGGCGAACCCGGTGGAAAATGCGCGCGACGCGATGGAGGCCGGGGAGTTCGACACCGCCATGGCGCTGCTGGAGGGGCCCGCCCGGTCCGGCAATGCCGACGCGGAAGAGCTGATCGGCATACTCTACGCGCTGGGCCTGGGGGTCGAGCGCGACGACCGCCGCGCGTTCGAATGGTATCTGCGCTCGGCCATGAAGGGTCATCCCGGCGCGCAATCCGGCGTGGGCTGGTATTACGAGATCGGGCGGGGATTGCCCGCGCCGGACCTGGTACGCGCCTATATGTGGTACACGCTTTCGGCCATCGGCGGCGACCCCGACGCGGCGATTTCGCTGGAAGAGGTGGTCAAGAAGATGGACCGGGCGCAGATCGACGCGTCGCTGGCGCTGGTCGCGGACTACAAGGCGTGGATGTATCCGTTCCGCTGAGTGTAGCGTTCGGACCGCGGATCCTGCCGCTCAGAACGGGTGATCTTGTCCGTCGAAGGTCTTGAAATGCCCGGTATTGTCGATCGAAAGCGCGTCGAACCGGTCGATCAGCCCCTTGGCCGAGCGTTGGGGCGTGATCGCCGCCGACGTGCCGCCCATTTCTGTCTGCACCCAGCCGGGATGGTAGATCCCGACCGCCACGCCCGCGGGTTTCAAATCCACCGCGAGGTTGCGGCCCAGGTTGATCGCGGCGGCCTTCGACGCGCAGTAGATCAGGCCACCGCCCGACGCGATCTCGGAGCTGCCGAGCTGGCTCGAGATGATGGCGATCTTGCCGCCCGCCGCCTTCAGATTGGGCAGCAGGGCCTGAATGCACAGGAATACGCCGGTGACGTTGGTGGCGAATTCCTGCGCCCACATCTCGGACGGATAGCCGGTCTCGAGCGACTCGTCCTTGTCGGCATAGATGCCCGCGTTGCAGACCAGCAGGTCGAGCGGCGCGTCGCCCAACGTATCGGCCATCGCGCGCACGGAACTGGAATCTGCCACGTCGAGCGTCAGGTAGCCGTCGCCACCCGCCCGCGATGTGCGCGTCACGGTGTCGCCGCGCGCGCCGAGCGCATCGGCCATGGCCGCGCCGATCCCGCGGTTGGCGCCTGTGATGAGGGCGTGCATGGGGCGGGCTCCTAGTTGGTCCGGGATTTCGGGATGAAGGGCAGAGGCGCGACGGGCACGCCGTCTTCGACCAGTCGGCGCACATCGGGCAGCGGCGCTTCGCCATAGATCGGGCGGTGCGCTTCCGATCCGTCATGCATGGCGCGGGCGCGCTTGGCGAAATCGGCGCCGACGTAATCGGCGGTTTTTTCGATATGGGCCTTCAGCCGGGCCAGCGGATGCTCGGGGGCCGTGTCGGCGGGCAGGGTGTCGGCGGACGTCACGCGCGGCGCCATCATCGCTTTTTCGACCGTGTGCGATCCGCATTCAGGGCAGCTCAGCTGACGCGCGCCACGCAGGGTGTCGAAGGCCGCACCCGAGGCGAACCACGAGTCGAACGCGTGGTGGCGGTCACATTTCAAAGTGTAGCGGATCATGGCCCACATCCCCTTCGTCGTTATCCACCAGATAAGTCCCGGACCGAGGGATGCAATCGATGCGCGACGTCAGACCTTCACGGATTTGGGGTCGAAATGCAGCAGCATCCGGGCCAGTTCGGGCTCGTGCACCAGGCGTGCGGCCTTGCGCGGCGACACCCACCGGCGCGAGCGCTCGGAGGCTTCGGGCCATGTCTTGTGGACCTTCTTCACCCTCAGCGGGAACACCGCCACCACGCAGGGGAGGTCGTCGCCCTCGAGCTCCTTGGTGTAGGTGAAGATGCCCAGCGGGTAATCGCTGACCCGTCCGGTGACGCCCGCTTCCTCGAAGGCTTCGGTGGCGGCGGCTTCGGCGGGCGTGGCGCCATCGACGGGCCAGCCCTTCGGAACCACCCATCGTTTCGTGCGTCTTGTCGTCACGAGCAGGATTTGCAGCTTGCCGTCGCGCACGCGCCAACAGAGCGCACCGAATTGGGTTCGCACGTCGCGCTTGCCGCCGGACAGCAGTTTCATGGGGCGCGCCACGGGCTCACTCAGATCCATATCAGGGCCTCCGGAAGGGCGGTATTCCCGCCACGTTGTTGTTATATGTCAGCAATCTACGATACGAAGCGGCGAAATGCAAAGTTTCGCACATTGGCGTGCAAATACCGCAAGTGTGTCGGAAAGGATGGCGAAAGATGGTTAAGCGCTGGTTAATCCTGGGACTTCTGGCGGCGGTCCCGGCGAACGCGGCCACGCTGGACGCCGATTGGCGCTTCGCATCGCTCGACGGCGGCACGATTGATCTGCGCGCCCATGACGGTCCGATCCTGCTGGTCAACACCGCGTCGCTTTGCGCCTACACGCCGCAATACGACGCGCTCGAGGACCTGCATGCGGCATATGGTCCCCGTGGCCTGCTGGTCGTCGCGGTGCCGTCCAACGACTTCCGGCAGGAATTGCAGGACGAGGACGCCGTCGCCGAATTCTGCGAGGTGAATTTCGACCTGACGCTGCTGATAACCGCGATCACGTCGGTCCGCGGGGAGGCCGCCCATCCGGTCTTCGCGGATCTGAAGGATGAATATGGCGTCGCACCGCGTTGGAATTTCAACAAGTTCCTGATCGACGACGGCAAGCTTGCGGGTAACTGGGGCGCGCCCGTACGGCCCGGATCGCGCGAGATCACCCGCGCGATCGAGGCCGCGCTGAAGTGACGGCGCCCCCGCGTTTCATCGGCTCGGAGATCTACCGCGGGTCCAGCTACGGGCCGCTGCACCCGTTGCGGGTGCCGCGCGTTTCGACCGTCATGGACCTGTCGCGCGCGCTGGGTTGGCTGCCGCGCGCGCAGTACCTGACCTCGCCGCGGGCCAAGCCCGCGTCCCTGGCCGCGTGGCACGATCCGACCTACCTGGCGGTGCTGCAACGGGCCGAGCGCGAGGGCCGGGTGACCGATGCCGAGCGCGCGCGCCACGGCCTGGGCACCGCGTCGAACCCCATTTATCCCGAGGTGTATCGCCGCCCCGCCACGGCGGCGGGGGGCTCGATCATGGCGGCGGGTCTGCTGAAGGATGGCGGCGTGATCTACAACCCCGGCGGCGGCACCCATCACGGCCTGCCGGACCGGGCAAACGGGTTTTGCTATCTCAACGATCCGTGCCTGGCGATCCTGGCATTCCGACGGCTGGGTCTGCGCCGGATCGCCTATGTGGATATCGACGCGCATCATTGCGACGGGGTCGCGCATGGTTTCGCGGACGATCCCGACGTGCTGATCCTGTCCACGCACGAGGAACGGCGCTGGCCCTTCACCGGCGCGATCGACGAGCGGGGGGCGGGCAACATGTGGAACCTGCCGCTGCCGCGTGCGGCCCATGACGGCGACATGGCGGCGGTGCGCGACGGGCTGATCCTGCCCGTGGTGCAACGGTTCCGGCCCGAGGCGCTGATCCTGCAATGCGGTGCGGACGCGGTCAGCGAGGATCCCCTGTCGCGCCTGGCTATGTCGAACAACGCGCATTGGTCGGTGGTCGCGGCCCTGTGCGCGCTGACGCCGCGCTTGCTGGTGCTGGGCGGCGGGGGCTACAACCCGTGGTCGGTCGGGCGGCTCTGGACTGGCGTGTGGGCGACCTTGCGCGGCATCGACATTCCCGCGCGCTTGCCGGTCGCCGCGCAATCGGTTCTGCGGGCGCTGGAATTCAACGGCAACCGGCTTGGGCGCAACCCGCCCGAGCACTGGTTCACGACCCTGCGGGACCCGCCGCGCGACGGGCCCGTGTCGGACGCCGTGCGCGACAGGCTTGGCGTTCTGTCGGACCGGATGCGGGTCTGGGCCTGACGGGCGCCGCGCGCGCCTAGTTCTGCGGCATCAGGAAGATTTCGCGGATGGCGGCGCGGTCGGGGGCCGTGATGGCGTGCAGGACCGCGTCGGCCACGTCTTCGGGCTTCAGCTTGTCGGGCTTACCCTCGTCGAAGAAGGGCGTGTCGACCATGCCCGGCGCGATGACCGAGCAGCGCCCGCCCCATTCGCGCATCTCGTCGGCCATGTTGCCCGCGTAGCCGTGCACGAACCACTTGGTCGCGCCATAGATCGACCCCGAGATGTGTATCCGCCCCGCGGCCGAGCCGGTCAGCACGAGCGTGCCCTTGGTTTTCTTCAGCTCTGGGATCGCGGCGCGGGCGGTCAGCAGCACGCCCATGATGTTCACGTCGATCATGCCGCGCATGTCGTCCAGGTCGCCTTCGACCGTGCCGGCCTTGTCCATGCCGCGCCCGGCATTGGCGAAGGCCGCGTCGAGCCCGCCGAAACGGTCGGCTGTCTGCGCCACGGCCTCTTGCAGGCGGGCGGGGTCGGTGACGTCGCCCTGCAACGCCAGCGCCGCTTCGCCGATCTCGGAGGCGAGCGTGTCCAGCTTTTCCTGGCTGCGCGCGAACAGCGCAACGTTCCAGCCCGCGTCCGCGGCGGCGCGCGCGGTCGCCGCCCCGATACCCGAGCTTGCGCCGGTGATGAAAAGTGTCTTCTTGGCCATGTCGATGGGTTCCCTTGGCTATTTGGTGGCCAACGTGTCAGGGCGGCATCGGTTCACCGTCACCATCTAGGGGGTCGTCTTTCGGCCTACCCAAGCCCTGCCGCGGTGCCTATAGTGCTGGGGGAAGACACACGACCAAGGCCGAGGGAACGCATATGCGCTGTCCGTTTTGCGGAAATATCGACACCCAGGTGAAGGATTCGCGCCCCGCGGAGGATCACGTGGCGATCCGCAGGCGGCGGTTCTGCCCGGCCTGCGGCGGTCGGTTCACCACCTACGAGCGGGTGCAGCTGCGCGACCTGGTCGTCGTGAAGTCGAACGGTCGGCGCGAGGATTTCGACCGCGACAAGCTGGAACGCTCGGTCCGGATCTCGATGCAGAAGCGCCCGGTCGAGCCCGAGCGCGTGGACCAGATGATCTCGGGCATCGTGCGGCGGCTGGAATCCATGGGCGAGACCGACATCCAGTCCAGGGATATCGGCGAGATCGTGATGGAAAGCCTGGCCCGCATCGACACCGTGGCCTATGTGCGTTTCGCCAGCGTTTACAAGAACTTCCAGGCCGCGGATGATTTCGAGAAGTTCATGGCCGAGCTGCGGCCCCCCGCACCCAAGGACGATTGAGCGACACCGAGTGGATGCGCGCGGCACTGTCGCTGGGGCGGCGCGGGCTGGGGCGCGTTTGGCCTAACCCCGCGGTGGGATGCGTGATCGTGAAGGCGGGCCGCGTCATGGGGCGCGGTTGGACGCAGCCGGGCGGACGACCCCATGCCGAAGCGGTGGCGCTGGCCCAGGCGGGCGACGCGGCGCGCGGGTCCACCGCCTACGTGACGCTCGAGCCGTGTGCGCATCACGGCAAGACGCCACCCTGCGCCCGGGCGCTGATCTCGGCGGGGGTGGCGCGCGTCGTCACGGCACTGGACGATCCAGATGCGCGGGTGGCCGGGCGCGGTCACGCGATGCTGCGGGCCGCCGGGATTGACGTGGTCACGGGCGTCTGCGAGGAGGCCGCGCGCGCCGATCAGATCGGCTTTCTGACACGGGTGACGCAGGGCCGGCCGATGCTGACGCTGAAGCTTGCCATGTCGCTGGACGGGCGGATCGCCACGGCGTCGGGCGAGTCGCAGTGGATCACCGGATCGCAGGCGCGGCGCGCGGTCCATGCCGCGCGGCTGAACCACGATGCGGTGCTCGTGGGCGGCGGAACGGCGCGGGCCGACGATCCGCAATTGACCGTCCGGGACCTCGGCGCGCGGCACCAGCCGGTGCGGATCATCGCGGCGCGGCGTCTGGATCTGCCAAAGGCCGGCAAGCTCGCGGCGAGCGCCGGTTCCGATCTGTGGCTGCTCCACGCCGAGGACGCGCCCGAGGGCCGACGCCGCGCCTGGCAGGAAGCGGGCGCGCGGCTGGTGCAGGTGCCGCTGTCGGGGGGCAGGCTGGATCCGGGCGCGTTGATGCAAGAACTTGGCGCTCGGGGATTGACGCGGGTGTTCTGCGAGGGCGGCGGCACCTTCGCCGCGTCGCTTCTGCAACTTGGCCTGGTGGATCGGTTGATGCTGTTCACGGCCGGAAAGGCCATCGGCGCCGAGGGGCAGCCGGGCCTGGGGGCTTTGGGGCTGTCCGCGCTGGCGGATGCGCCGCAATTCGTGTTGCGGGACGTGCGGGCACTGGGCGGCGACACGCTGAGCCTGTGGGACCGCGCCTAGCGCCAGAGCGACGCTCGGCTGGCGAGTAAACCTTGCGCCTTGGCCAGCAATCGGTTGGCGGGGCCGGGTGACGGGATGCGACCCGTGGCCAAACGCTCGACCACCACTTCGACGGGGCAGGCCTGCCGCGTGACGGGGTCGAAATAGCGCGGATAGTCGATCAGCGTGGCGTGGATCAGGGCGACCAGGTCAGGATGCGCGGCGCGGCGGGCGGGCACGCGGCCCAAGTCGCGGGTCAGGCCCCAGCCGCTGTAGAAGGGCGTGCCCAGGCAGGTGACGGGCAGGCCGCGCAGAAGCGCCTCGAACCCCAGCGCGGAAGTCATGGTCCAGACCTCATGCACCCGCTCCAGCACGTCGGCGGCGTTCTGGTGGGTCAGCACCCTGTCGGCCTGTGACGCGTCGATGGCACCGCCCCGCAGACCCGCTTCGACATCCGGGTGCGGCTTGTACAGGATCACCGCGTCGGGGTTGAGCGCGCGGGTGCGGGCCAGAAGCGTCGCGTTGTCGGCCACCGCATCCGTGCCCAGCCGGATCGAGGCGTCGTCGGCCACCTGCCCGGGCACCAGGATCCGGTGGCCCTCGGGCAGATCGGACGGCGCGCTGCCCGCGAGGTTGTACTTCGTCAGCCTCAGTCGGTTCAGATCCGCGATCAGCCGTTCGGCGCGGCGACGCTGCGGCTGTTTGAGCGCGACGCTGTCGGCGAGTAACCGCTCCAACCGCGACGGGCGCGAGGGATCGTAATAAAGGCCCTCGGGGTCGACGACCAGAGACAGGGGCGGGGTCAGCTGGGCCCCCAGCCCGCGCGAGCGCAGGAAGCCGTCTTCGATGCGAAACGCGGGCGGGGTCTGCAGGGTGTCACGGTGCCGGTCGCCCCAGACCATCAGGGCGCGCCCGGTCTGCTCGGCGCGGGCCGAGGCGCGAGACGGGTCGTCTTCGAAGATCACGGGCGTCACGCTGCCAAAGGCCAGTTGCAGCGATTTGCGTTTCCACAGCCGCATGCCGCAGGCCACCCAGCCCGCGCGGTCTTCGCGCCAGGCCCGCGCGCTGGCCTCGAGCGTCGCGAGCACGTCTTCCAGCTCGCACAGGGCGTCGCGGAAGGGGTCGTACCAGGTCGGATACAGGAGCAGCGCGCCCGCCACGAGCTGCGCGCGGGTCAGCGTGCGCTCGCGTCGGGGCACGGGGTTTTCGTCCTGCGTCAGCCCCCAGCCGCCATAGAACGGCTGGCCGAAGATGCGCGGTCTGTGGCCCGCCAGGATCGCCTCGAACCCCATCTGCGAGCTGACCGAATAGACCGCAACGGCGCCTTCCAGAAGCAACCAGGGCGAGACGGGCGCGTCGACGATCTGGGTCTTTCCGTCCAGATCGGCCTCGGAGTAATGGCCCGCGCGGAGCCGCTGCGCCGTCTCGGGATGGGTCTTGATGACGATCCGCACGCCCGGGTTTTCGATCCGGGCGAAGGCCAGCATTTCATCGAACAGCGCGTCGGATGCGCCGCCATGGGTGATCGACGCATCGCCGCGGGTCTGGTCAATGACCAGCACGTAGCCCGGGTCGGGAACGGGCAGGGCAGGATCGACGGCGGCGTATTTCGTCAGATGCGCGCGGCGCATCCAGTCGGTGGCGGCGCGCGCGCGATCCAGCAGCGCGGTGTCGTCCAGCGGGTCGGTGGCCAGCAGAGTTTCCAGGTCCGACGGCTGGGCGCTGTCGAAATGGGCGCCCTTGCGGTCGATGAGCAGGCCCAGTGGCGGCGCGCCGGTGCGGCCGGGATGCAGCGAGCGCAAAAACGCGTCCTCGATGCGGATCAGCGGCGCGTCGTAGCGGGCCGCCATCGCTTCGCCGCGATGCGCGGTGGGCGAGCGGCCCCAGACGCCGACGGCATCGTCCGCGCGCGGGATGCCGGTGGTCACGCGGTGGCCCGCCAGCGACAGGATGCGCCGGATGCGCGCGTTCAGGAAGCCGCCGTTATAGACGCGCAGGCGCTGGGGCGGCATCGGGGGATCAGTTGCCCGACAGGCTGGCCAGCGAATTGGCCGATCCGGCGGTGCCGGTGATGGCCGCGAGCGTCTTTTGCCACTGGGCGTAGGGCGCTTCGGTCACGAACACCGTGTCGCCGTCGCGGATGGCGAAATCGCGCGCCTCGAACATGCCGTTGGGCTCGGTCAGGTCCAGCACGTAGACCATGCGCTGCGCGCCTTGAAGATCGTCGCGGGCAAGCACCTGCTCGGCAATTTCCTCGGCCTCGTTGCGGAAGACGAAGACACCGGTGGGATCGGCCAGGTTGGTGTTGAGCCCGCCGACCAGCGCGATAGCCTCGATGGCCGAGATCGTCTGTCGCTCGAACGGGACAAGCTGCTGGGTGCCGGTCGCGCCAAGCGCGGTGAAGCTGCGTTCGTCCTGTTCGACCAGGATGCGGTCGCCGCCCCGCAGGGCGATGTCGAAGCTGGGCACCTGGTAGAGGTCTTCGAACCACACCGTTTCCTGTTGGCCGTGGCGAATGACGGTGACCTGGGCCACGTCGGACGGGATGCCGATGCCGCCGGCGCGGGCCAGCATCGCCGAAAGGGTGCGGGTCGGCCGCTCGATCGCGTAGATGCCCTGTGCGCCGACCCCGCCGACCACCGACACCGTCGCGCCGTCGCCTTGCAGGCGGCGGACCTGGACCTGCGGTTCGGGGGTCTGCGTCTCGAGCCGGTTGGTGATGATCCGCCGGATCGCTTCGGGGGTGTTGCCCGCCGCGCGGATCCGTCCCGCGTAGGGCACGAAGATGAATCCGTCGCCATCGACCTGCACTTCTTCCAGCACCGATGACGGCGCGCCCTCGGGCACCAGAAGCCCGTCATCGACGTTTTCAAACACGGTCAGGCCCAGCGTGTCGCCGGCCCGGATCGTGTCCGATCCCAGCAGCCCCGCGTTCAGGAAGCTCTTGCTGAACCCCAGCGCGGGATAGACGGCGGTGGCGCGGGTGACGCGCGGATTGACGGAGACGATGAAGGCATCGCCCTGCTTCTGGACCGAGCCCGCGTAGATTTCGCGCTTGTTCGGGCCGCTGCGCGGCAGGCCGCAGCCAGCGAGCACGGCGAGCATCGCTAGCGCGGCGACGGACTTCGCCAGGGCCGATTGTTGGATTTTCACTGCCCGGTCTCCTCGACCTGTTTTATCTGCCTCGGTCTTTTTTCAGACAGGCTACCGGGAAAGTCGAAAAAATGAAAGCGTTGCTTGCTTGCACGCTCAGGTTACGGCGCGCAACTGTTGCCGTGGGGCCGCTCGGCCCAGGGCCAGCGCGGCGTAAGGGTCGTCCGGGGCGAGCATCATGTCAACCACCTGTCTGAGCAATTGCCGACGGCCCTTCGCCGAATAGAACGACCCCGCGATCTGGCTGGTTTCCAACAGGAACTGGCGATAATCGCGATAGGCCCGCGCGTCGGGACGGGTGGGCGTCGCGAAAAAAACGGGCAGCGGCTGGGTCGAGACGAATTCGGGCTTGGCATAGACCGCAGCGCCGAACACCTTCAGCGGAAGTCCGCGCCACAGCACCTGCTGGGCGGCGGTGGAATTCACGGTGACGGCCGAGCGGGCATGGTCCAGAAGCTGCGCCAATTTCCCGCCGCGGACGTAGTGGACGCGGGAGGTGACGCCGAGTTCGCGCGCCAGCGACCGGATATGGCTGCGCAAATCGATCCGTCCGTCTTCCAGGGGGTGCGCCTTGAAGACCAGATGGTGGTGGCCCGGCGCACCTTGGGCGAACTGGGTGACGACCTGGTCCAGGAAGTCGGTGATCGTGTCGAAAGGCGAGTGGCTTTGGAAGTTGCTGTCATGTTCGAGCTGCAGCAACGCCAGGTGATAGGGAAAGCCGCCGTTCTTCACGCGCCAGGTGGCCACCACCCGGTCAGCCCAGAGCGCCGGCATCAGCAACAGCCGCTTGAGGTAGAGCCGGAATTCGGCCCGCACATCCAGCGCGCGGTGGGGCTGGAACCCGGCATAGGCGCGGTTCAACAACAGGACGTAGGCGTGATAGGCGGCGCCGTAGAATACGTGCTGGCGCATGTCGCCCCAATGGGCGGGCGCTTCTGGCTGGTCTGTCGTGGTGTCGGCCAGGATCTTTTGCATCTGCGGCAGGCCCAGATCCATCAGCGCCGAGTTCCCGTTCGAGCCGTCCCGCTCGTAGGTGACCCAGTAGGGACGCAGGTAGCCTTCCTCGAAGACGTGGATCGTCAGGTCGCGCGCGCGGGCGATCCGGACCGCTTCGGCGTGGATGCGGCGGGTATCGCCGTAAAGCACGATGTCGGTGATGGCGTGCTCGTCCAGAAGGGCGGCGCACCTGTCGGACCATGCCTCGGGCGGGCCTTGGAACGGAATGAAGCTGGCGGAATCGGACCAGAAGGCCTGGTCGCCGCGATTGAAGCCCACGCGCCAGCAGCGCGCGCCCGCCAAGGTCAGCATCTGGCCCAGCTTTGAGAAGAACGGCCCGTGCGGCCCCTGCAGGAACAGGAAGCGCCGCGTGGTGTCGGGTCGGGGCGTCTGCATGGGTGTCGGCATCCTTGCGCGGCTATAGCCGGGGAAGGAAAGCATGAAAAGGTGGCCAATCCGTGACCGCAGGCTTGAGCCACGGCACGGGGCGGGCCATATGCCGGGGAACACGAAGCCAGGGAGAGATGCCATGTTCACCGGACTGATCACGGATGTGGGCGAGGTGGTCGAGGTCGACCGCCCCGGCGATCTGCGCGCGAAGATCGCGACGTCCTACGACGTGTCGAGCGTGCCGCTGGGGGCATCCATCGCCTGCGACGGCGTGTGTCTGACGGTGATCGAGACGGGCCGGGATCCGCGCCCCTGGTTCGCGGTCGAGATCAGTGCCGAGACGGTGTCGAAGACCAATATCGGCGCCACCGGCTGGGCGCCGGGCACGAAGCTGAACCTGGAACGCGCCCTGCGCGTGGGCGACGAGCTGGGCGGGCATATCGTGTCGGGCCACGTGGACGGCGTGGCGCATGTGACGGCAATGCAAGACGTGGACGGCTCGACCCGCTACACCGTCGACGCGCCGTCCAAGCTGGCGAAGTTCATCGCGCCCAAGGGCTCGATCGCGCTGAATGGCACGTCGCTGACGGTGAACGAGGTCGACGGCACGACTTTCGGTGTCAACCTGATCCCCCACACCAAGCAGGTGACGACCTGGGGCCAGGTGAAGACGGGCGATCCGCTGAACATCGAGATCGACACCATGGCGCGCTACGTGGCGCGGCTGAGCGAGATGGGTTGACCGCGCGAGGGGGCCGATTTTCTTGAGAAAATCGTGACGGAATTCTCGAGAATTCCGGCCCCCTAGCCGCCGAGGGCCGCCACGCCGGGCAGCGTCTTGCCCTCCATCCATTCCAGGAACGCGCCTCCGGCGCTGGAGATATAGGTGAAATCGTCCGCCGCTTCGGCCTTGTTCAGCGCCGCGACCGTATCCCCGCCGCCCGCGACCGAGACCAGCTTGCCCGCCTTCGTCCGATCGGCGGCCATGCGCGCGGCCTGGTTGGTCGCGGTGTCGAAGGGGGCGATTTCGAAGGCACCCAAGGGGCCATTCCAGATCAGCGTCTTGCAGTTCGACATGGCCTTGCCGATGCGCTCGACGCTATCGGGCCCGGTGTCGAGGATCATCGCGTCCGCCGGGCAGGCATCGGCGGGCACCACTTCGCTGGCCGCGCCCGCCTTGAACTCGCGCGCCACGACCACGTCGTGGGGCAACAGGATCTCGCATCCGACTTCGTCCGCTTTCGCCAGGATGTCGCGCGCGGTGTCGGTCATGTCGTGCTCGGCCAGCGACTTGCCTACGTCATGGCCCAGCGCGGCCAGGAAGGTGTTGGCCATGCCGCCGCCGATCACCAGGTGGTTCACCTTGCGCACCAGGTTGGCCAGGAGGTCGATCTTGGTCGAGACCTTCGCGCCGCCCACGACCGCCATCAGCGGCCGAGCGGGATTGCCGAGCGCCCGTTCCAGTGCGTGAAGTTCCTCGGCCATGAGGCGTCCCGCGCAGGCGGGCAGCAGGTGGGCGATCGCCTCGGTGCTGGAATGGGCACGGTGCGCGGCGGAAAACGCGTCGTTCACGTAGATGTCGCCGAGCGAGGCCAGCCGCTTGGCGAAGCCTGCGTCGTTCTTCTCTTCGCCGGGATTGAAGCGGGTGTTTTCCAGCAGCGCCACGTCGCCCGGCGCGAGCTTGCCCACCCGGTCGCCGTAATCGCCGTCGATGAAGGTCACGTCCTGGCCCAGTGCCTGCGACAGGGCGGGCACGATCTGGCCCAGCGACATCTCGGGCACGACCTTGCCCTTGGGCCGGTCGAAATGGGCCAGCAGGATCGGGATGCCGCCCGCGGACTGGATGTCCTTGATGGTGGGCACGATGCGGTCGATGCGCGTGGTGTCGGTCACGCGGCCGTCTTCCACGGGGACGTTCACGTCCACGCGCACCAGCACGCGCTTGCCGTCCAGGTCCATGTCGTCGAGTGTCTTCCAGCCCATGCCTGCGTCTCCCTGTGTCGCGTCTGCCCGTTCATCGCGTGAACGTGCTCGGCGCGCAACCGCAAGCCGCGGGGTTTCGGCTTTTCACCGCTGGGCGCTGGGCATAGAGTTCGCGCCAAATCCCATTCCGCAGGAGGAAACATGGCCGAGATCAAGGATCCCGAGAACACCATCATCATCGAGCTGAAGGACGGCCCCGTCCATATCGAGCTGCTGCCCGACGTGGCGCCCAAGCATGTCGAGCGGATGAAGGAACTGGCCCGCGCCGGTGCCTATGACAACGTCGTCTTCCACCGCGTGATCGACGGTTTCATGGCGCAGACCGGCGATGTGGCCAACGGCAATGCCGAGGATAATTTCGACATCCGCCGGGCGGGCACCGGCGGCTCGGAGCATCCCGATCTGCCCGCCGAGTTCTCGAAGCTGCCCCATGACCGGGGCACGATCGGGGCCGCGCGCTCGGCCAACCCCAACTCGGCCAATTCGCAGTTCTTCATCAACTTCAGCGACAACCATTTCCTGAACGGCCAATACACCGTCTATGGCCGCGTCATTTCCGGGATGGAGCATGTGGACAAGATCACCCGCGGCGAGCCGCCGATGAACCCGGACCGGATGCAGTCGGTCAAGGTGGCCGCCGATGCGTAGCCTGGCACTTGTCGGCGTCCTGCTGGCGTCCCCGGCGCTGGCGACGGGCATCGAGATCGAGCTGGGCGGCGGCGTGACCGGCACCGTCGCGATCGAGCTGTTCGAGGATGTCGCCCCCAACCATGTCGAACGGATCGCCGCGCTGGCCGAAAGCGGGGCCTATGACGACGTGGTCTTCCACCGCGTCATCGACGGCTTCATGGCGCAGACCGGCGACGTGCAGTTCGGAAAGATGGGCGGCGACATGGCCCGCGCGGGCTACGGCGGGTCGGACCTGCCGGACCTGGAGCAGGAGTTTTCCGACCGGCCGTTCGAGCGCGGCGTCGTCGGCATGGCGCGTTCGGGCAATTCGGTGGACAGCGCCAATTCGCAGTTCTTCATCATGTTCCAGCCCGCCCCGCACCTGAACGGCGACTACACGGTCGTCGGCGAAGTTACTTCGGGGATGGAGGCGATCGACCAGATCCCGGTGACGGGGCAGGGCGATACGGTCGTCATGCAGGACGTGACCGTCATCGAGTGATCTGACACTTGCGTGAGGCGGCTTGTCGGGCCGCCTCGCACCGCGCGATGCTTCGTGTGACGGAGGATCGCGCATGCTGAAACGCCTGATGCTGCTACTGGCGCTGGCCACCCCTGTGCAGGCCAGCCCCGATATCTGGTCGCGCGAATGGCCGGACACCGACTTTTCCCAGACAACCGTGACGGACTGGTCCGAAATCAGGTCCGGCGGGCCGGGCAAGGACGGCATCCCGGCGATCCACGATCCCCGCTTCGCGCCCGTCGACACGGTGCAGGACCTCGATCCGCGAGAGCCGGTGCTGTCGCTGGCGCTGGAAGGCGAGACGCCGCGCGCCTATCCGATCCGGTACCTGATGTGGCATGAAATCGTGAACGATAGGATTGGCGACATGCCGGTGGCGGTGACGTTCTGTCCGCTGTGCAATTCCGGCAAGATCTTCGACCGGCGCGTGGACGGACGACTGCTGAGCTTCGGCGTGACCGGCAAGCTGCGCTATTCGGACATGGTGATGTACGACCGCGAGACGCAAAGCTGGTGGCAACAGGCGGTCGGACGCGGCATCGTCGGCGAGATGACCGGCGCGCGGCTGACTGATCTGGCGGGCGTCATGGAAAGCTGGGAGCAATACCGCGACGCGCATCCCGACGGGCTGGTCATGCTGTCGCCCGGCTTCGCGCGCGATTACGGCCGCAACCCCTATGTGAACTACGATAGCGCGGCGCGGCCGTTCCTTTACGATGGCGATCCGCCGCCGCACGGGATCGCGCCGCTGGCGCGGGTCGTCGCCGTCGGGGGCCGTGCCTGGCCGCTGGAACGGGTGCGCGCGGCGGGACGGATCGAGGAGGCGGGCGTGCGGCTTTCCTGGGAAGAAGGCCAGGCCTCGGCGCTGGATACGGGCCGGATCGGGCAGGGGCGCGAGGTCGGGACCGTCCGGGTGGTGGACGATGCGGGCATGAAGCTGCCCTACGACGTGATGTTCGCCTTTGCCTTCGACGCGTTCTTCCCCGACGGGCAGTGGATGCTCGGCCGCTAGGTGCCGCAGAACGTGGCTTGCACGACCTCGTCCGGCGCGGGCGGCTCGCGGAAGTCGGGATGATCCGTGAACGGTGTCTTCAGCGCCGCGTGAAGCGCGTGGAACGGCGCAAGATCGTCCGCAAGTGCGGCTTGGATGACCTCTTCGATGCGGTGGTTGCGCGGAATGATCGCGGGATTGACGCGGTCCAGGTCGGGCGCGATGTCGGGCCGGTCGTCGCCTCTGCGACGGTTCCACAGCTCGGCCCATTGATCGAACATCGCGGGGTCGCTGAACTGCGAACGCGCGGCGCCGTCCGCCAGCCCGCGGAAGGTCAACGTGAAATCGGCCTGGCCCGCCGCCATCCTGTCCAGTAGCGATCCGATCAGGTCCGCGTCGCCATCCCGCGGGGTATGCAGCCCCAGCTTGGCGCGAAACAGCGCCAGCCAGTGATCTCCGAAGCGGGTGGGGAAGGCGTGGATCATGGCGGTCGCGCGCTCGATCGCCGGGGCTTCGTCGCCCAGAAGCGGAAGCAATGACGACGCCAGTTGCGCCAGGTTCCAGGCCGCGATGTCCGGCTGGCGGGCATAGGCGTAGCGGCCGAACTGGTCGATGGACGAAAACACCCGGTCGGGGTGATAGGCATCCATGAAGGCGCAGGGTCCGTAATCGATCGTGTCGCCCGCGACGCTCATGTTGTCGGTGTTCATCACGCCGTGGATGAACCCCACGCTCATCCACTTCGCCACCAGCTGCGCCTGGGCGTCGATTACCGCGTCGAGCAGCCCCCACGGGCCGTCCACCTGCGGGTAGTGCCGCGCGATGACATGGTCCGTCAGCGCCTGCAGCGCCTCGACGTCCCCGCGGGCCGCGAAATACTGGAACGTGCCGACCCGGATATGCGAGCGCGCGACACGGGTCAGCACCGCCCCCGGAAACGGCGCTTCGCGCAGGACCGCGTCGCCGGTGGCGATGGCCGTCAGGGCGCGGGTGGTGGGAATACCCAGTGCGTGCATCGCCTCGCTGACCAGGTATTCGCGCAGCACCGGGCCCAGCCAAGCGCGCCCGTCGCCGCCCCGGCTGAACGGCGTGCGGCCCGCGCCCTTCAGCTGCAGGTCGACCCGGCCAAGGGGGGTGTCGAGCTCGCCCAGCAGCACCGCGCGCCCGTCGCCCAGCTGCGGCACCCAATTGCCGAATTGGTGCCCGGCATAGGCTTGGGCGATGGGCCGCGCGCCATCGGGGACCGCGTTGCCCGCCAGGGCCGCGATGCCGTCGGCGCTGCGAAGCTGGTCGACATCGAGCCCCAGCTCGTGCGCGAGCTCGGTGTTCAACGCCAGAAGGCGCGGTGCGGCGACGGGTGTCGGTGCCTGTTCGGCGAAGAGCCGCGCGGGCAGACGGGCGTAGGAATTGTCGAAGGGCAGGGTCAGGGTCATGGGCGCTCCTTGCCACAGACATGTAGGAAATGCAGTCTCGTTCGGAAAGCCTTGGACCTGTGGGCTTTTGCGCTACGTCAATTCACCAGTCAGTGACCTTATTTGGAGCCCCAAGATGAAAGCCGAAGAACGCAGCGGGATGCGGATCATGGACCGGGCCGAGTACAGCTCGAAGCCCAAGCCCCTGACCATGCTGAAGGATCGCAAGGTCGAAGAGGCCGTCGCCGCCATGTGCGACAAGAATTACGGCTCGGTCATCATCGTCGACGACCAGGACAAGGTGACCGGCGTCGTGACCGAGCGCGACATCATGCGCAAGATCGTGAACCAGGGGCGGGACGCGAAATCCACCACCCTTGGCGAGATCATGACCGCCGACCCGCGCCTGGCGCGCGAAACGGACGATGTGGTCGACTGGCTGCGCATCATGTCGAACGAGCGGTTCCGCCGCCTGCCGGTGGTGGATTCAGAGAACCGGATCAAGGCGGTGTTCACGCAGGGCGATTTCGTCAGCTATACTTGGCCGGACCTGATCAAC
The DNA here is from genome assembly GCF_016412875.1 of Palleronia pontilimi. Taxonomy (GTDB): domain Bacteria; phylum Pseudomonadota; class Alphaproteobacteria; order Rhodobacterales; family Rhodobacteraceae; genus Palleronia; species Palleronia pontilimi. The sequence continues at coordinate 110,869 of NZ_JAEKPD010000010.1, forward strand.
CAGGCCACGCAGATGACGCGCGCGTCGCTGTCGCGGAACTTCCCCACCGTGCTGATCGGCGGCGGCATCATGCTGTACACGCTGGTGATGATCGTGGTGATCGCGGTCGTTCTATAGCGCCAGATGCGCGTGGTTCTGCGCGGAGACCTTGAAAAGCAGGCGCCGGAACAGCTTTTCCGGCGCGCCATCGGGCAGATCGGCCTGCAGCGATGCGATCCCGCCCGCGCGCAGGGTCTTGGCAACGCTGCGCAGCGCCTCGGACGCCATTTCGCGGCCGCGCACGGGGGGCCGGATGAAAAGCTCGTCGATGCGCGCGACCATGCCGCCGTCCTGAACGGAATATCCGAACCGCAGCAGCACGTAGCCCACCGGGCTGGAGGGCGGCCCGATCAGGTAGGCGGCGCCGGGCACCTGGCCGTCCAGAAGCGGGGACAGCGCCATGGTGCGGGCGTCGTCGTCCAGCTTGATCTTCAACTCGGCGTGGCAGGCGGCCATCAGCTTGTCGAGCTTGGGCAGGTCATCGGGCGCGGCAAGGCGCAGTTTGGCCGACATGATGTGATCCTTCGACGGTTCAGGCGTAGCGGCCCAGTCGCTCGGTCAGTAGGTCGAAAAAGCCCTGCGCGTCCAGATCCCCGATGAAATGAGCGTTGGGGGGCCGGTCGGTGACGCCCCACCAGTCGGCCACGGTCATCCCGCGCGTCAGATCCGAGCGCGTTTCAATGGCGACGTTGATCTCGCGGCCCGAGAACAGATCGGGGCGCAGGCACCAGGCGATCACGGTGGGATCGTGCAGCGGCGCGCCCAATGAGCCGTATTTCTCCTTGTCGAACCGCTCGAAGAAGTCGGTCATTTCGGCCACCGCCGTGCCCACCCTGGTGCCGAGCCCGCGGAACGCATCGTTGCGGGCTTGCGTGACCAGCGCCTTGTGGGTGACGTCCAGCGGCAACACGGTGATCGGTGCGCCCGACTTGAAGACGATATCGGCGGCCTCGGGGTCGACGTAGATGTTGAACTCGGCCGAGGGGGTGATGTTGCCGACCTCGAAATAGGCGCCGCCCATCAGCACGATCCGGGCGATGCGCGAGGCGATATCGGGGGCTTTGTTCAGCGCCATGGCGATATTGGTGAGCGGGCCGAGCGGGCATAGCGTCACCGTGCCCGGATCATGGACCCGCAGGGTGTCGACGATCCAGTCGACCGCGTGGGCGTCCTGCAGCGCCATGGTGGGTTCGGGCAGGGTGGGCCCGTCGAGCCCGGTCTTGCCGTGGACGTGTTCGGCGGTGACGAGCGGCTGGATCAGGGGCCGGTCGCAGCCCGCGAACACCTTTATGTCGGGACGCTCGGCCAGTTCGCACACGATGCGGGCGTTCTTCGCGGTCAGCGCCAGCGGCACGTTCCCGGCGACGGCGGTGATGCCCAGCACCTCGATCTCGGGGCTGGCCAGGGCCAGCAGGATGGCGACGGCGTCGTCCTGGCCGGGATCTGTGTCGATGATGACCTTCATGCAAGCTCTCCGGGGGGCGCGATTTTTCGGCGAAAAATCGTCACGCGATGGCAGCCAAGATGCGCGCCCAGGACCGCATGCCGCGGTGAAAGCTGTCCATGTCATATTTCTCGTTGGGCGAATGGATCTGGTCGTCGCTGCGTCCGAAACCGATCAGCATCGAATCGATGCCCAGGATCTTCTGCATGTGGCCCGCCACCGGGATCGAGCCGCCCGCGCCGACATAGGCGGCCGGTTTCGGCCACTCGGCGCTGAGCGCCTGGCGCGCGGCCTCGAAGGCGGGGTCCGAGATGTCCATCCGGCTGGCCGGGGCCGCGCCGTGGTCGTGGAAGCTGACCGTGCAGTCGGGCGGCATCGCATCGCGCACCATGGCGCGGAATGCTTCGCGGATCTTCAGTGGATCCTGCGCGGCCACCAGCCGGAAGCTGATCTTGGCGCTGGCCCGCGAAGGCAGCACCGTCTTGAAGCCCGCGCCCGCATATCCGCCCTTGATGCCGTTGACCTCGCATGTCGGGCGCGCCCAGATCTGCTGCAAGGCGCTGCGGTCCGCTTCGCCCGCCGGGTGCGACAGCCCGACCGCGCCCAGGAAACTTTCGGCGTCGAAATCCAGCGCGTCCCATTGGCGCGCGACCTCGTCCGAGATCTCTTCCACGTCATCGTAGAAGCCGGGCACCGTCACGCGGCCCTGCGCGTCGTGCAGCCCGGCCAGCACCTTGGCCAGCACCCGGATCGGGTTCATGGCCGGGCCGCCGAACGCGCCCGAGTGCAGGTCCTTCGACGGGCCCTCGATGGTCACTTCCTCGCCTAGCAGACCGCGCAGCATGGTCGTGATGGCGGGGGTCTGCGGATCGTAAAGACCGGTGTCGCAGATCAGGCCCAGATCGGCGGAGAGCAGGTCGCGGTTCTGCTCGAGGAAGGGCACCAGCGACGGCGAGCCGGATTCCTCTTCGCCCTCGAACAGGAAGGTCTGGCGCGCGGGCAGGGTGCCGTGGACCGCTTTCCAGGCGCGGCAGGCCTCGACGAAGGTCATGAGCTGACCCTTGTCGTCCGCCGTGCCACGGCCGCGGATCACCTTGCCGTTCGGCCCGTCCTCAACCACAGGATCGAACGGATCGCGATCCCAAAGCTCAAGGGGATCAATCGGTTGCACGTCGTAGTGGCCGTAGAACAGCAGCGACCGGCCGCTGTCTCCGCCGTGGCCCACGACCATGGGATGACCGGGCGTCTGATGCGCCGTGGCGGTCACGCCGATGCTGCTGAGGTCCTGCACCAGCCAGCGCGCGGCGTCGGCGACGTCGGACTTGTAGGCCGGATCGGTCGAGATCGACGGGATGCGCAGGAACTCCTGCAGCCGCGTGACTGCCTGATCGAGATCGGCGTCGAGTTTGGAAAGGACGGCATCAAGGCTCATGGGACGCTCCGTACGGGGATATCCGGCGAGCCTAGCAGCGGTTTCCGGGCCGTCCAGAGCGGCGCCCCGGGTTGAGACAAATTAGCCCCTGTGACCTGCCGGGTTTTCGGACTATCTAGCGATCAAATCAGATTGAGGATGCTGCAGACCCGTGACGTATGACGCCCAGATCGACGCCGCCCTTCAGAAACTGCACGACGAAGGCCGCTATCGCACCTTCATCGACATCGCGCGCGAGCGGGGCAATTTTCCCCACGCGACCTGGACCCGGCCCGATGGGACGACGCGACCCGTAACCGTCTGGTGCGGCAACGATTACCTGGGCATGGGCCAGCATCCTGCGGTGCTTCAGGCGATGCACGACGCGCTGGATGCCGTGGGCGCCGGATCCGGCGGCACGCGCAACATTTCGGGCACGACGATCTATCACAAGGCGCTCGAGGCTGAGTTGGCCGATCTGCACGGCAAGGAAGCGGCGCTGCTGTTCACCAGCGCCTACATCGCCAACGATGCGACCCTGTCGACGCTGCCGAAGATCCTGCCGGGGCTTGTCATCTATTCCGATGCGCTGAACCATGCGTCGATGATCGAGGGCGTGCGCCGCAACGGCGGTGCCAAGCGCGTCTTCCGTCACAACGACGTGGCGCACCTGCGCGCGCTGCTGGAAGCCGATGATCCGCAGGCGCCCAAGCTGATCGCGTTCGAAAGCATCTACTCGATGGATGGCGACTTCGGGCCGATCGCCGAGATCTGTGACCTGGCCGAAGAATTCGGCGCGCTGACCTATATCGACGAGGTCCACGCTGTGGGCATGTATGGCCCGCGCGGGGGTGGCGTGAGCGAGCGGGACGGGCTTGCGGGGCGCATCGACATCATCAACGGCACGCTGGCGAAGGCGTATGGCGTGATGGGCGGCTACATCGCGGCCAGCGCGAAAATGTGCGACGCCATAAGGTCTTACGCGCCGGGCTTCATCTTCACTACGTCGCTGACCCCGTCCACGGCGGCGGGTGCTGCGGCCTCGGTCCGGCATCTAAAAACCGACCAGCACCTGCGCGACGTCCACCAGTCGCAGGCACGGACGCTGAAGATGCGGCTGAAGGGCCTGGGTCTGCCGCTGATCGATCACGGCAGTCATATCGTGCCGGTCCATGTGGGCGATCCGGTGCACTGCAAGATGATGTCGGATATGCTGCTGGAAACCTACGGGATCTACGTGCAACCGATCAACTTCCCGACCGTGCCCCGCGGCACCGAGCGGTTGCGCTTTACGCCTTCCCCGGTGCATGGACCCGATGAGGTTAACGCTTTGGTAACCGCAATGGATGCATTGTGGTCGCAATGTGCGCTAAATCGCGCCGATCTGGCCGGATAAAATACGGTCTGTCCGCAAAAGAAGTGTCCACGTGGGTTTAACCTGTGCTACTTTCGCTGCAAAAGAGCGGCCCAAGGCTCGAATCGCGGTATGGACACCCGGTTTGGCCTGCAAAAGGGCACGGATTAGTTGCGAGGGGTGCGGGACATGATCGGGCGTTTCCGCCAGCAGGAACCGGAGGAGGTCGAGATCAAGGGTTTCGATGATTTCGATCTGCGACTTGGTGATGTCATGCGGGGCGAACGCGCCACGCTCGGCAAATCGCTTCTCGACGTCCAACGCGAACTGAAGATCAAGGCGACCTACATCGCCGCGATCGAGAACGCGGACCCCTCGGCGTTCGAGACGCCCGGCTTCATCGCGGGCTACGTCCGCTCTTACGCGCGCTATCTCGAACTGGATCCGGACTGGGCCTTCAAGGCGTTCTGCGTCGAGTCGAACTTCGAGACCGCCCATGGCATGTCCGAAGCCGCGTCGTCCAAGCGCAAGGAGGCGCGCGCGGCGCAGCAGGTGCGCGATCCCTTCCTGGACTCGCCCCTGGGCTTCGTGCCGAAAGGCGACAGCTTCCTCAGCCGGATCGAGCCCAGTGCCATCGGATCCGTCTGCGTGCTCTTCGCGCTGATTGGCCTGATCGGGTATGGCGGCTATTCGGTGCTGAACGAAGTGCAGAAGGTGCAGCTTGTGCCGGTCGACCAGGCGCCGCAGGTGGTGGCCGATATCGACCCGCTCGACAGCGCGCGCCCGCTTGTCCCGCAGGACGACGATGCGACCCAGATCGCCACCGCCGCACCCGAGAATTTTGACCGCCTTTACCGCCCGCAGGCGCTTGACGTGCCGGTGATGGTTGCGCGTGACGGTCCCATCGCCAATCTCGACCCGCGCCACTCGGGCACGTTCAGCGGGCTTGGGCCCGCGCCGACACCGCCCGACCTGCCGGGACAAGACGTCCAGATCGCCGATGCCGATATCGTGCAGCCCGGGATGGGCCTGCCGGAATCGGCCGTCCAGGTCGTCACCGAAGCCGTGCCCGAGGTCCTTCTGGTGGCCGTGCGGCCAAGCTGGGTCAGGGTGCGCTCGGCCGATGGCACCACGATCTACGAGCAGACCATGCAGGAAGGCGACACCTTCGTGTTGCCCGCCACCGAAGAGCCCGCGACCCTGCGCACCGGGGAATCCGGCGCGATCTATTTCAGCCTGAACGGAACGGCTTACGGCCCGGCGGGCGGCAACGGGCAGGTGACGTCGAACCTGGCGCTCAGCGTCGAGAACCTGACCCAGACATACCAGACGGCCGATATCGCCGCCGACCAGGCGCTTGCCCGCGTCGTGGCCGAGTTGCAGGCGACGCCCGCCCCCCCGGTCAACGACGTCCCGGTCGCCGAATAAGATCGCCGCACCGGTTGGCTTCGACGGTCCCCGACATTAGGTCTGGGACATTGTGCAAGCCCGGAGCCCTCGATGTCGCTGAACGCCGTCCGTCCCTGGAAGAACATCTATCGCCGCAAGTCGCGCCAGATCATGGTGGGTCGCGTCCCAGTGGGCGGCGACGCCCCTATCGCCGTCCAAACGATGACCAATACCGACAGCGGCGATGCGGCGGCGACGTTGAAACAGATCGTCGATTGCGCCGAGGCGGGGGCCGATATCGTGCGGGTGTCCTGCCCCGATGTCGCCGCCACCACGGCCCTGCGCGAGATCTGCCGCGAAAGCCCGGTGCCGATCGTCGCGGACATCCATTTCCACTACAAGCGCGCCATCGAGGCCGCCGAGGCGGGCGCGGCCTGCCTGCGGATCAATCCCGGCAATATCGGCGACGACAGCCGTGTGAAGGAAGTGATCCGCGCGGCGAAGGACCACGGGTGCTCAATCCGGATCGGCGTCAACGCGGGCTCGCTCGAGCGGGATTTGCTGGAGAAATACGGCGAGCCGTGCCCGGATGCGATGGTCGAGTCGGGGCTGGACCACATCAAGATCCTGCAGGACAACGATTTCCACGAGTTCAAGATCAGCGTGAAAGCCAGCGACGTGTTCCTGAGCGCCGCTGCCTACCAGGGCATCGCCGACGCGACCGACGCGCCGATCCACCTGGGCATCACCGAAGCGGGCAGCCTGAATGCGGGCACGGTGAAATCAGCCATCGGGCTGGGCAACCTGCTGTGGATGGGGATCGGCGATACGCTTCGCGTCTCGCTCAGCGCCGATCCTGTGGAGGAGGTGCGGGTGGGGTACGAGATCCTGAAATCGCTGGGCCTGCGGCACCGGGGCGTCAACATCATCTCGTGCCCCAGTTGTGCGCGGCAGGGGTTCGACGTGATCAAGACGGTGGAGATCCTGGAAGACCGGCTGGCCCATATCAAGACGCCCATGTCGCTGTCGATCATCGGATGCGTGGTAAACGGGCCGGGCGAGGCGCTGATGACCGACGTGGGCTTCACCGGAGGCGGCGCGGGGTCCGGGATGGTGTATCTCGCGGGCAAGCAAAGCCACAAACTGTCCAACGAGCAGATGGTCGAACACATCGTGGAACAGGTCGAAGCGCGCGCGGCGCAGATCGAGGCTGAAACCGCGGCCGAGGCGGCCGAGTAGGGCGCCCCGTCCTCGGGAAGAATTCAGAAGTTAAGGTCGGGATTGTTGCCGGGTCAGGCGTCGCGCTCGGCGGCGAGCTCCTCGACATCCTTGAACTTGATCGACTCGCCGCAGCCGCAGGCGTCCGCGACGTTGGGATTGCGGAACTTGAAGCCCGATTCCAGCAGGCTGATTTCGTAGTCGATCTCGGTGCCGAACAGGAACATCTGCGCCATGGGCGCTATCATCACCCGCGCATCGCCTTGTTCGACAAGCTCGTCATGGGCGTCGATCTCGGTCACGTAATCCATGGTATATTCCATGCCCGCGCAGCCGCCCTTCTTCACGCCGATGCGCAAGCCCTGGTGGCCATCACGCGCCATCAGCTTGGCGATCTGCTTTTCGGCGGCCGGGGTGATCGAGACGGCCTGCTTGCCGGGGATACCGAACATGGGTCACTTCCTTCGTGGTCTGGGTCCAAGGTAAGCGTGCGGGCGACGCGTCTCAAGGGGGCGATTGTCGCGTGCCCGACGAATAAAATACCGTTACCGCGCGGGGTTGCCCTTCACGGTCGTGTGCGCGGGCACATCCCGCGTGACCACCGCGCCCGCGCCGATGATCGCCCCGTCGCCCACGGTGACGCCCGGCAGCACGATGGCGCCACCGCCGATCCACACGTCATCGCCGATGGTGATGGGCGCGCCGTTTTCGAGCATCTTGGCGCGGCTCGGAGCGTCGCGCGGATGGTCCGCGGTCAGCAGTTGCACGTAGGGGCCGATCGCCGCGCGGTGGCCGATGCGGATTTCGCAGACGTCCAGAAAATAGCAGCCATAATTGGCGAAGACATGATCGCCGATATGCAGGTTGAAGCCATAATCCACGTAGAACGGCGCGCGAAGGGCCGGGGCCGCGCCGTAGCTGCCCAGCAGCGCGGCCAGAAGCGGGCCGCGGGCGTCTTCGCCGACGATGGTCTGGTTATAGGCTCTGAGCAGGCTTTGCGCCCGGGTGCGTGCGGCGCTCAGTTCCGGGTCACCGGGATGGTAGAGCGCACCCGCCACCATCCGTTCGCGCATGGTTCGGGCGTCGCCCGTCACATGAAGCCCAGTTCCAGCCGGGCCTCGTCGGACATCATGTCCATGCCCCAGGGCGGCTCCCATGTCAGTTCCACGTCGACATGCTTGACGCCCGGCAGCGGCTCGATCGCCTCGGCCACCCAGCCCGGCATCTCACCCGCGACGGGGCAGCCGGGAGCGGTCAGCGTCATGGTGACGTGGACTTCGTTCTGGTCATTGATCTCGACGGTATAGACCAGCCCCAGATCGTAGATATTCACCGGGATTTCGGGGTCATAGACCGATCGGCACGCTTCGACGACCTGCTCGTGCAGGGGGTGGTCGGTCGAGGAGGGCTTGATCAGGGGGGCGCCTTCCATCTGGGGGGCGTCTGTGCTGCTCATCGCGTCTGGTCCCTTCCAGCGGCTATTTCCGACGAAAGACATAAGGATTTGCCGCGTCCGCGTCCAGCCCCCGGTGGCGTCAGGCGGCCATCTCGTCCACAGCGCCCTTGGGAAGCATCGGTGCGCCGGTTTCGTCCTCGATCTCGCGGGCGGCTTTCAGGATCGCTTCGCGGATGTCGCATTCGGCCTGCCACGCATCGCCCTGGTTCGGAATCGGCGCCTCGAAGCGGACCTGCTTGCCGAACGCATCCTGGCCGGTGACGATCACGCGGCATTCATCCTTCGGCTGCACCCGGTCGTCGCGTTCGGTGATGTCCATGAAGCGCTGGCGCAGCGCGTCGACATCGGCCTCTTGCGCGAGGGTCAGCAGCGAGAACCGGACCGAGCCGCCATCGACCATCGAGTAATTCTCGAACTCTTTCGAGACGAAATAGCTGACCGGCACCACCTTGCGCTGGCCGTTCCAGGTCTTCAGCTGCACGAAGGTGAAGTGGATGCGCTCGACCGTGCAGAACGTGCCGTCGAACTGAAGCTGATCGCCGATGCGGGCCGAGCGGTTGATGGCGATCTGCAGGCTGGCCAGGATATTGCCCAGCACGGTGCGCGCTGCGAAACCCAGGATCAGCGTGATCGCACCGGCCGAGGCGAGAAGCGAAAAGCCGAGGCTGCGGAACACGTTGGCCGAGGCCAGCACGATCCCCGTCCCGATCAGCAAGGCGACCACGATCGCGACCCGACGCCCGGCGGTCATCAGAGTGGCCAGGTTGCGGATCGTGGAATTGTCGGGATCGGCCAGTTTTTCGCTGTCGAAGGTCACGATCCGGTCCAGCGCCGTGTCGATCACCGACAGCGCGAACAAGAGCACCGCCCCGGTATAGCCGATCAGGGTCAGCGGTGTCAGGATCGAGGCGACCAGGCCCGACACCGTGAAGACCTTCAGGGCGGCGACCAGCACCACGGTCGTGACGACCGCGATCGTGATCGGCCAGCGCACGGCGCGCAGCGTCACGCGCTCCCAGTAGCCCTGCTGTTCGTGCGACATGCGGCGGAACGCGTGCCAGGTGACGTATCCCGATATCCAGGCGAGTGCCGCGATGATCGGCAAGCCGACCAGTTCCCACACCTTCAGGCCCAGTATGGTTTCGGCGCGCAGCCAGCCGGGCAGGTTGCGTTCCAGATCGCTGGGCCCGTAGGCGGCGTAGAGGTCGGGGATCTGGCTGACGGTGCGCTGCGAGAAGACCCAGACCGGGTCGCCGCCCTCGGGCCGCACCCGGTTCAGCCGGATCGCCGCCTCGCGGTCGCCATCGTCGAGCACGCCGATGAGGATGGAGCGGCGCGGCTCGCCTGCCATGGCGACGTTGCTGGATTGAACCGCGTTCAGCGCGTCGGGCCGTTCCAGCAGCAAGCGCCATGACAGGACCGCCTGTTGCTTCAGGATCAGGTTCAGCTGTTCGGCCAGGCGCGGACCCAGCACCGGTTGGTCGACCGGATCGAACGCGCTCAGATCCAGGGCGTGGGCCATGGCGGGATCGCCCAGCTCGGCCAGGTCCAGAAACGTCTCGGCGGCCCCCTGGGGTGTGCGCAGATCCACGTAATCGGGGCGCGGCGGCAGGCCCGGGTTCAGCGTCTCTACCGTGAAATAGGTGCCGACGGGGCCGTCGGTGTCGGTCGATTGCGCGGTGAGCGGTCCGGACAGGCAAACCGCCAGGATCGCCGCGAGGATGCGAAGATTGAAGTGTCCCATGCGGAGCAACGACGCGAAGCGCGCGCGGGTTCCCTCAGGCCGATTTCCTGGAGCGGCGGGCCTTGCGGACCGGCACAGGGCGCGCGCGCTTTTCGATCATGTCGTAAAGCATCCCGGCGATGTCCTTGCCGCTTGCCTTTTCGACCCCTTCGAGCCCGGGGGACGAATTCACCTCGAGCACCTTGGGCCCGTCAGCGGCGCGCAGCAGGTCGACGCCGGCCAGCCCCAGGCCGAACGCCTTTGCGGCCCGCTGCGCCGTCTCGCGCTCGGTCTTGGTGATGCGGACGGGGGCCGCCTGTCCGCCCAGGTGCAGGTTCGAGCGGAAATCGCCCGGGGCCCCGGTGCGCTTGATCGACGCCACGACCTTGCCGTCCATGACCAGGCAACGGATATCTTCGCCCGCTGCTTCCTTGACGAATTGCTGCACCAGGAAATTGGCGCTTAGGCCGCGGAACGCGGTGATGACCGATTCTGCCGCCTTCTTGGTCTCGGCCAGGACGACGCCCTTGCCTTGGGTCGATTCCAGCAGCTTCACAATCAACGGCGCGCTGCCCACGAGCTCCATCAGGTTGCCCGTATCCTTGGGCGACGCCGCGAAGGCGGTGGTGGGCATCCCGATCTTCTGTCGCGCGAGCACCTGGTGGGCGTGCAGCTTGTCGCGGCTGGCGGTGATGCCCGCGCTGCCGTTGATGCACCACGTGCCGATGGTTTCGAACTGCCGGATGATGGCGGTGCCGTAGGGCGTGATCGACGCGCCGATGCGCGGGATCACCGCGTCGTAGCGGGGCAGGCGCTTGCCGTCGTAATGGATATCGGGCGCCATGGCGTTCAGCGTCATGTAGCAGCGCAAGGTGTCGATGACCTCGACAGTGTGGCCGCGCTGCTCGCCTTCTTCCACGATACGCCGGGTCGAATAGCTCATGGTTTCGCGGCTGAGCACGGCGATGCGCAGAGCGCGGTCCGGCGCGACCTCGCGCACCTTCGAGGACGAATAGACATCGTAATCCAGCCTGGGCTGGCAGAACGATTCGTTCGGCGACACGATCACGTTCTCGCTGAAGGCCTGGCGGCCGAGCAGCATCCGGTACTGCATCGCGCCGCGGTCGCTGAGGGTCAATTCCACCGGCCATTCGCGCCCATCCACCCGCATCCGCGTCTCGATGACGTAGCGCAGTTCCGCCTCGCCGTTGCTCGACGTCACTTCGCGGCGGTCCACCACCGGGGCCGAGCAGGCGATGGCAAGCTCGGGGCGGCTGGGGATGGGGTGCATGAGAAACCGCACCTTGGGTCTGCTGGCGGCGCCGAAGGGCTCGATATCGGACGCGTGCAGCGCGCTGGTCTTCGCGCCGGTATCCACCTTGGCCTTGAGCGCGGGCAGGCCGAGATCGGGCAGCGACACCCATTCTTCCCATCCCAGTTTCAGCGGCTCAGACATGGACGACCCTCCTGCAGTTGGCCGCGTCTGTGCCACAGGGCGCGGGGCGGTGAAAGGGCTGGCGGGCGGTCGGGCGCTCTGCTTCAGTGTCGCCATGGGCAATCGCGCGATGAAAGAGTTCTGGACGGGCGACGTGGGCGCGCGCTGGGTGCGCATGGCGCCGTTCCTGGACGCAGGCTTCGCGCAAGTGACGCAAATGCTGGTGACGCGCGCCGAACCGCTGTCGGGTCGGTCCGTGCTCGATGTCGGCTGCGGGGCGGGCGCGCTCAGCCGCGCGGTGGCCTGCCAGGCGAAACACGTCACCGGCATCGACATCTCGGCCACGATGCTGGACGCGGCGCGCGCGCAGGCGCCCGCGAATGCCACGTATCTCGAGGCCGACGCGCAGACCGACAGGCCGCCCGGCGCACCGTTCGATGCCATCGTGTCGCAATTCGGCCTGATGTTCTTCGACGACACCGTTTCCGCGCTGGCCAACCTGCGGGATGCCTGCGCCCCCGGTGCGCGCCTGACCTTCGCCACCTGGGCACGGGCCGAGGACAATCCGTGGTTCCACATCCCCCGCGCGCTTGCGGTCCGGGCGACCGGCCCGCTCGACAGCGATCCCGATGCGCCGGGGCCCATGCGGATGCGCGACGTGCCCCGGGTCGAACGCTGGCTTCGCGACGCAGGCTGGCGCGATGTGACGGGCGAGACCCGCGCGCTGGACCTGATCCAGCCTGGCCCCCTGGACCAGGTCGCCTTCTTCGCCACGCAGGTTGGCGGCGCAAGCTCGGTGCTTGCCCATCACCAGGCCGACAAGGCCACCCGCCGCGCCGTCACCGCCGAAATCGCCGCTGCCTTCGCCGCCTACGACCGGAGCGATAGCGTCCACGTGCCTGCCACGGTGAATTTCTTCACCGCCGTCGCCTGACGCGCTCCGGCCTGCATCGCTGGTCCGCAAATCCTCCGGCGACCGGCTACCGCCCCGCGCCACATCGGCCTTTCGCGTGTCCCCGTTTCGGCCTAGACCGCGCGCCATGACGCGCTTCAGCTTCGATCTGCACGCCACCGACGGCGCGGCCCGCACCGGCACAATCACGACGCCCCGCGGCGACATTCGCACGCCCGCCTTCATGCCCGTGGGCACGGCCGGGACCGTGAAGGCCATGCTGCCCGAATCCGTGCGCGCCACCGGCGCCGACATCTTGCTGGGCAACACCTATCACCTGATGCTGCGTCCCACCGCCGAGCGGATTGACCGGCTAGGCGGGCTGCACAAATTCATGAACTGGCAGCGCCCGATCCTGACCGATTCGGGAGGGTTCCAGGTGATGAGCCTGGCGGGCCTGAGGAAGCTCACCGAGCGGGGCGTTACCTTCAAATCCCATATCGACGGCTCGATCCACGATCTGACGCCCGAGCGCAGCATGGAGATCCAGCGCCTGCTGGACAGCGACATCGTCATGTGCTTCGACGAATGTCCCGCGCTGCCCGCGACCGACGACGAGGTGGCGAAATCCATGCGCCTGTCCATGCGATGGGCGCAACGCTCGAAAGACGCGTTCGGCGACCGGCCGGGCCACGCGCTGTTCGGCATCCAGCAAGGCGGCGTCACCGAACACCTGCGCGCGGAATCGGCCGAGGCGCTTAAGTCCATCGGCTTCGACGGCTACGCCGTGGGCGGCCTGGCCGTGGGCGAGGGGCAGGAGGCCATGTTCGGCGTGCTCGACTACGCGCCCGCCATGCTGCCCGCCGACCGGCCGCGCTATCTGATGGGTGTGGGCAAGCCCGACGACATCGTGGGCGCCGTGAAGCGCGGCATCGACATGATGGATTGCGTGCTGCCGTCGCGCTCGGGTCGGACGGGCCAGGCGTTCACGCGGCACGGCGTGGTCAACATCAAGAACGCCCGCCACGCCGACGATCCGCGCCCCCTGGACGAAAACTGCGGCTGTCCCGCCTGCAGCAGCTATTCGCGCGCCTACTTGCACCATGTCTTCCGCGCGCGCGAGATGATCTCGGGGATGCTGCTGACCTGGCACAACCTTCACTATTTCCAGGACATCATGGCAGGCATGCGCGACGCCATAGCGGCCGGTGCTTTCGATGCGTGGGAGGCCGAATTTCACGCCGCGCGCGCCCAAGGAGATATCGCGCCGATCTGACGCAGGCCGCATGCCCCGGCGCCCGGCACGCGAACCGAAACGTGATCGACCCGTGAGCGGGACGCCCGCTTCGTGCAGCCGTCAAAACGCGGAACTCGGGCGCCAGATTGCGGAGATTCTACCCATTGGGCGCTTGCGGGACAGGCTGCGAAAGGTCACAATCGTTGGCATCCCCGACCCGACAGATGGTTGAAGCGGCCCCCGACCGCCCCCAGATATGCCCAGACCGGAGGATGTCTCAGGATCGCCGCCAAGTGGGATCGGACATCCTTGCCAAAAAGGAAAAGTAAATGACCGAGCACTCCTATCCCGTGCTGCCCCTGCGCGATATCGTGGTCTTCCCCCACATGATCGTGCCGCTTTTCGTGGGCCGCGAGAAATCCGTCCGCGCGCTGGAAGACGTCATGGCGGACGACAAGCAGATCCTGCTGGCCAGCCAGATCGATCCCAGCGCGGATGATCCGGACGAGGACGGCATCTATCGCGTCGGCGTGTTGGCCAACGTGCTGCAGCTTCTCAAGCTGCCCGACGGCACCGTGAAGGTGCTGGTTGAGGGCCGCACCCGCGTGAAGATCGAAAACTACATCCCCAACGACAGCTTCTTCGAAGCGAACGCCATCGAGCTGGAAGAATCTCCCGGCGACCCGCAGGTCGTGGAAGCCCTGCTGCGGTCCGTCGGCGAAGAGTTCGAGCGGTACTCGAAGGTCAAGAAGAACATCCCCGAAGAGGCGCTGTCGGCCGTGGGCGAGACCCGCGAGCCCGCGAAGCTGGCCGACCTCGTGGCCGGTCACCTGGGCGTCGAGGTGGAACAGAAGCAAGGCTTGCTGGAAACGCTCGACGTGGGCGAACGGCTCGAGAAGGTCTATGGCATGATGCAGGGCGAAATGTCCGTCCTGCAGGTCGAGAAGAAGATCAAGACCCGCGTCAAAAGCCAGATGGAGCACACCCAGCGCGAGTATTATCTGAACGAGCAGATGAAGGCGATCCAGAAGGAGCTGGGCGATGGCGACGAAGGTTCGGGCGAATTGGCCGAGCTGGAAGCGCGGGTCGCCGAGACCAAGCTGTCGAAGGAAGCGCGCGAGAAGGCCGAGGCCGAGCTGAAGAAGCTCAAGAACATGTCGCCCATGAGCGCCGAGGCCACGGTCGTGCGCAACTACCTGGACTGGATGCTGTCGATCCCGTGGGGCACCAAGAGCCGCGTGAAGAAGGATCTCGATCGTGCCCAGAAGATCCTGGACGACGATCACTACAGCCTTGAGAAGGTGAAGGAACGGATCGTCGAATACCTGGCGGTGCAGCAGCGCAGCAAGAAGCTGAAAGGCCCGATCATGTGCCTTGTCGGCCCTCCGGGTGTGGGCAAGACGTCGCTGGGCAAATCGGTCGCCAAGGCCACCGGGCGTGAATTCATCCGCATCAGCCTGGGCGGCGTGCGCGACGAATCCGAGATCCGCGGCCACCGCCGGACCTATATCGGCTCGATGCCCGGCAAGATCATCCAGGCGCTGAAGAAGGCGAAGACGACGAACCCGCTGATCCTGCTCGACGAGATCGACAAGATGGGCCAGGATTTCCGGGGCGACCCGGCGTCGGCGATGCTGGAAGTGCTCGACCCAGAGCAGAATTCGAGCTTCGTGGATCACTATCTCGAGGTGGAATACGACCTGTCGAACGTGATGTTCCTGACCACGGCGAACTCGTACAACATGCCGGGCCCGCTTCTGGACCGCATGGAGATCATCCCGCTTTCGGGCTACACCGAGGACGAGAAGTCGCAGATCGCCAAGCGTCACCTGCTGGACAAGGTCACCAAGAACCACGGCTTGAAGAAGGGCGAGTTCGAGGTTGCCGACGATGCGCTGACCGCCATCATCCGCACCTATACCCGCGAAGCGGGCGTGCGGAGCCTTGAGCGTGAGCTGGCCAAGCTGGCGCGCAAGGCCGTGACCATGATCGTGCGCAAAGAGACCGAAAAGGTCGTGGTGACCACGGACAATCTGCAGGATTTCCTGGGCGTGCCGAAGCATCGCTACGGCCTAGCCGAGGAAGAAGACCAGATCGGCGTCGTCACCGGGCTGGCCTATACCAGCGTCGGCGGCGAGTTGCTGTCGATCGAGGCGCTGCGCCTGCCGGGCAAGGGTCGGATGAAGACCACCGGCAAGCTGGGCGACGTGATGAAGGAAAGCATCGACGCCGCGTCGAGCTACGTGCGCTCGATCAGCCCGAAGATCGGGGTGAAGCCGCCGAAGTTCGACACGTTGGACATCCACGTCCACGTGCCAGACGGCGCGACGCCCAAGGACGGTCCGTCCGCCGGTCTGGCGATGGTCACCGCGATCGTGTCGGTGCTGACCCAGATCCCGGTGCGCAAGGACATCGCCATGACGGGCGAGGTCACGCTGCGCGGCAATGCGTCGGCCATCGGCGGGCTGAAGGAGAAGCTTCTGGCGGCTCTGAGGGGGGGCATCAAGACGGTGCTGATCCCGAAAGAGAACGAAAAGGACCTGGCCGAGATCCCCGACAACGTGAAGGAGGGTCTGAAGATCATCCCGGTCACGCACGTGTCGGAAGTGCTGGAGCACGCCCTGGTCAAGGCGCCCGAATCCGTCAGCTGGGACGAGGCCGACCAGGAAGCCGCCGACGCGAAGGCGCGGATGGGCGGTGGACAGGACCCGGCCCAGACGGTCACGCACTGATCGAGCGGCTCGGATGAAGTAACGGGGCGCAGCCTGAGAGGGCTGCGCCTTTTTTTGTTCCGGAGATCCGGTCGGCGTCCTGTGCGAGGACCTCCTTCGGACCTTGCTCGCGACAAAAATCGCTTGTTTGGGCATCTGGCCCTGTTCACGGGCGGCATTTGCGGGAAAAATAGGGATACCGGTCCGTCCGGTACGCTCATGGATGAAAAGGCAGCCCGCATGGCCAAGAAGACAAGCAGCCCGATGCCGAAGACCCCTGCGCCCGGCGCGCCGCCCAAGCCCGAGCTTGCGCCGATCCCGGCCGCGCCGCCCCCTGCACTGGTGAAGCCCGCCGAAAAGGTCGCGGCCGGTCCCGAGGTGAAGAAGAAGGACGTGATCGAGCGCGTGATCGCCCAGCTCCCGGACGTCAAGAAGAAGGACGCCAAGCCCGTGATCGAGGCGACGCTGGCGGTCATGGGCCAGGCGCTCAGCGATGGCGAGCAGCTGAACCTGCAACCCTTCGGCAAGCTCCGCGTGCAGCGTCGCAAGGATCTGCCCAACGGCCAGGCGCTGACGCTGAAGCTGCGCCGCTCGTCCCAGGCCCTTGAGGAAACCGAAGGTCTTGCAGACCCCGAAGCGGACAGCTAAACACCGCGTCAACGGGTGATTAGCTCAGTGGTAGAGCGCTTCGTTCACATCGAAGATGTCAGGAGTTCAAATCTCTTATCACCCACCATTTTCGCCGCTCAGGCGGCCGACGGGCACCCATTGCGGTGCCCGTTTTCGTAAGGGGGCGCGATGCCGCATCTTCTGATCACCGGGGGCGCGAAACGCATGGGGGCGGCGGTGGCACGCCATTTCGCGGCGCGCGGCTGGCAGGTCACCGTGAATTACCGCAGCTCGGCGGACGCGGCGCAGGCGCTGGCCGATGAGCTGAACGCCACGCGGCCGTGCTGCGCCATCGTCCAGGGCGACCTGGCCCGGCGCACGGGCATAGATGCGACCTTCGACGGAGCGGTCGCGGCGTTCGGGCCGGTGGATCTGCTGCTGAACAACGCGTCGACCTTCAACAACGACGACATCTTCGGGCTGGACGACGCGACGTTCGACGATCACCTGGCCGTCAACCTGAAGGCCCCGATCTACCTGTCCGAGCGGATGGCGGCGCAGGGCGGCGATGGCGACCGGCTGATCGTCAACATGCTCGACAACAAGCTGTTCGCGCTGAACCCCGATTTCTTCAGCTACACGATCAGCAAGGCCGCCCTTCTGTCCGCGACGCACATGATGGCGCTGCGATTCGACGGCCGACCGCGGGTCTGCGGGATCGCGCCGTCGGTGACGTTGATCTCGGGCAAGCAGAGCCAGGAGAATTTCGAAAAGTCCGCGCGGATCAATCCGCTGGGCCGCAGGGTCTTTCCCGAAGACATCGCGGACTGCGTTCAGTTCATGTGGGATGAAAAGGGCCAGAACGGGCAGGTCACGGCGCTGGATGGCGGTCAGACGCTGCTGGCGCTGCCGCGCGACGTGGCTTTCCTGGTCAAGGAGGGGCGGATTGATGAAGAGCTTTAAGGTCGTCCTGGAAGAGCTTGAGATCAATATGTATCTGGGCATCCACCAGTTCGAGAAGGACGCCATGCAAC
Organism: Palleronia pontilimi; assembly: GCF_016412875.1. GTDB lineage: Bacteria > Pseudomonadota > Alphaproteobacteria > Rhodobacterales > Rhodobacteraceae > Palleronia > Palleronia pontilimi. Next base: position 128,821 of record NZ_JAEKPD010000010.1, read on the forward strand.
GGGTATTGGTCAGCGCCGAGATCGATATCGAAGTGGATGCCGTCGATGGCGATCTGTATTTCGACTACGACGCGGTGGCCGATCATATCCGCAGCTTCAACGGCGAGCGCGTCGCCACCCAGGAAGAGCTGACCAGCGCGATCCACGGCTTCATCTCGGGCTTCGACACGGTGCGCCACGCGCGGGTGCATTCGAAAAAACCCGACGTCTATGGCGATTGCAAGGCCGTCGGCATCGTGTTTCAGGGCTGACGCGCGACCGTCCGCGTCACGACGAAGATCAGCGCGGCGCAGCTGACGATGCTGGGCCCCGCGGGCGTGTCGAGATGCAGCGACGCGGCCAGCCCGCCCAAAACCGCCAGCGCGCCCAGCACAGCAGTCCAAAGCACCATCCGCTCGGGCGTGTTCGCCAGGGGGCGTGCGGCGGCGGGGGGCAGCACGAGCATCGCGGCGATCAGCAGCGCGCCGACCACCTTCAGCGCCAGCGCGACGGTCAGGGCAAGGCCCAGCGTCAGCCAAAGCGACTCGCGCACCGGGTCGATCCCCGCCGCGCGCGCCATGTCGGCATCGAGCGTTGCCGTCAGCAGCCGCTGCCAGCGCCACGCAAGGGTCGCAACCACCACCAGCGCGCCGCCCCAAATGACCAGCAGGTCCGCGGGGCGCACCGACAGTATGTCGCCGAACAGAAGCGATTCGAGATCGACGCGCAAAGATGGCAGGAACGACACTGCCACCAGCCCCACCGCCAAGGCTCCGTGCGACAGGACCCCCAGCGCGGTGTCGGCGCTTTGGCCCCGGGACACCAGCCGCAGCATCACCAGCGACAGCGCAAGCGCCGTCAGGATCACCACCGGTGTCACCGGAAGCCCCGCGACCAGGGCCAGGGCCACGCCCAGGATCGCTCCATGCGACGTGGCGTCGCCGAAATAGGCCATCCGCCGCCACACGGTGAAGCAGCCCAAGGGCGCCGCGGCCAGGACCACGCCCAGACCTGCCAGCCCCGCGCGCAGCAGGAAATCGTCCCAGATCACCGATGCGATCCGTGGTCGTGGTCGTGGTCGTGATGGGTGTGGGAATGTTCGTGCTTGTAGAGCGCCAGCGCACCTTGCGTCCCGCTGCCGAACAGTGCGCGGTACTCGGGGGCCGAGGCGACCGTTTCGGGGGCGCCGTGGCAACAGATATGGCCATTCAGGCAGATCACGCGATCCGATGCCGCCATGACCACGTGCAGATCGTGACTGACCATCAGGACGGCACAGCCGCGCGTGTCGCGGATGGCTTCGATCCGGCGATAGAAGGCCGCGGCGCCAGGCTGGTCCAGGCCCGTCGTGGGTTCATCCAGGATCAGCAGATCCGGCGCGTCGAGCAGCGCGCGCGCCAGCAGCAGGCGCTGCAGCTGACCGCCCGACAGGGTCGCGACCGGGCGATCCTGCATACCCGACAGGTCGGCATCGGCCAGCGCCGCTGCGACAGTCTGCGGCGATTGCCTGCGGGGCAGGGACAGGAAGCGCGCGACGTTCATGGGCAGGGTCGCGTCGATGCTCAAACGCTGCGGCACGTATCCGATGCGCAGGTCCGGGTGGCGGGTGACGCGGCCGCTGACCGGGGCCAGCGCCCCCAGGATCGTGCGCATCAGCGTGGTCTTGCCCGAGCCGTTGGGACCAACCACGGTGACGATTTCGCCGCGCCGCAATTCCAGCGACACGTGATCGAGCACTTGCCGCGCGCCTTGCAGCACGTGCACCTGGTCCAGCGTCACAAGGGTCATTCAGCGGCGTCCGCGCAGGCCGGACACAGCCCGACGGCTTCCATCACCACGCCTTCGATGGTGAAACCCTGCTCGCGCGCGGCCTTGTTGAGCGGGCGGGGCGCGTCGGCCTCGGCTACCCGGTCGCAGGCGCGACAGATCAGGAAGGCGGGCAGGTGCGCGTCGCCCGGATGCGCGCAGGCGACATAGGCGTTCAGCTTCTCCAACCGGTGGGCGAAGCCGTTCGACACCAGGAAGTCTAACGCGCGATAGGCGACGGGCGGCGCCTTCGCGCCATCGCCCGCCAGCTGCGCGAGGATGTCATATGCCCCCAGCGCCTTCGGTGCACGCAGAAGAAGGTCCAGCACTTCGCGTCGTGTTGGCGTGAACTGCAGGCCACGTTCGGCGCATAGCGCATCGACCGCGGCTAGCGTGCGGTCGTGGCAGGCGGCGTGGTCGTGGCGATGGAAGGGGTCACAGGACATTTGCGGTTGATATGATATAACATTGCGGGTAGCAAGTCCGCCATGTTCAGAGCTATCCTGTTTTTCCTGATGCTGACCGGTGCCGCGCGGGCCGAGGGCATCGTCGTCGACCTGCCCATTGTCGGTGCCCTGGTGGGCGCGGTCGTCCAGGATCGCCCCGTAACCGTTCTGGCCGAGGGACAATCGGACCCGCACGGGCTGTCCTTGCGCCCCTCGCAGGCGCGGGCTTTGGCCGAGGCCGACCTGATCGTGCACCTGGGCAGCGGCCTGAGTCCCGCGCTTGAGCGGGCGATCGCGGAAGCGGGCGTGCCAACGGTGAACCTGGCCGACGTGGTGGGCGCGGCACATGCCCATACGGAAGACGCGGAAGAGGCGGATCACGGGCATGGCGACGAGGACCCGCACCTGTGGCTCGATGCGGATCACGTGGCGCCGTGGATAGGGGCCATCGGGCGCGCACTGGGACATTCCGCGCCGCACGATGCCGGCACCTATTCCGCGCAAGTCGAGCGGGCGCTGGACTCGGTGCGGAGCGGTTTGTCCGATCCGCCGCGGCTTTTGCTGGCCCATGACAGCTGGTCGCGGCTGCTCGCCCATCTGGAATTACCGCGCTATCCCGCCATCAGCGACAGCCACGCCAGCGCGCCTGGCGCGCAACATCTGAGCGCGCTGCGCGACCGGATCGCGGCGGGCGAGGTGGATTGCATTCTTGCCGCGCCCGGCGACCCCATGTCGCAGGCCGAGGCGCTGAGCGCGGATTTCGACCTGCCCGTGGTCACCGCCGATCCGCAAGGCGACCCGACGTTGGACGGTCTGGCGCGCTACGTGTCGATCTTTACCGGCTTCGCGGACGCTTTGGCCGATTGTCAGGCGAAGGCGATGTGATCGGCTAGGGGCAGCGCGCGGATGCGCTGACCCGTCGCGGCGAAAATCGCGTTGGCCAGGGCAGGGGCCGCGGGGGGCACCGTGGGCTCGCCGATGCCTCGGATCCGGTCGGTGGTCTCCAGCGCCCTGACGACCAAGTCGGGGCATTGCGGCATGCGCAGCGCGCGGTAGCTGTCGAAATTGGTCTGCTGCGGCACGCCGTCCTTGTAGGTCAGCTTGGCGAACATGGCGTGCCCGAGACCCCAGGCCAGACCGCCCTGCATCTGGTTTTCGCAATTGACCGGGTCGAGCACGCGGCCCAGTTCGGCGACCGCGAAGGCGCGGATCAGCTTGATGCCCCGCGCCGTGGTCGCGACTTCGACCACCTCGGCCACCGACACGCCGAAGGATAGGCAGAACGCGACGCCCCGGCCATGGCCGTCGGGCAGGGAGCTGCCCCAGTCGCTGAGCGCGCCCACCTCTTCCAGAACGCGGATCGACGGCGCGTGGGTGCAGAGGCGCAGGCGCTCGGCCAGAGGATCGGCGCCCGCCGCGTGGATCAGCTCGTCCAGCGCGCTTTCGTGGAAAAAGACGTTGGCCGATGCGCCCACCGAGCGCCACGAGCTGACGCCCACCGCCTCGGGCGCGCGGTAGCCCGTCACGCGGATCGCGGGCGGGGCGAAGGGCTGGTCCCACGCCCCCGCGACGATGGCGACGTCCGGACCCGCCGAGGGAAAGCCAAGCCGACCCATCTGTGACGCCGCGGTGGAGGGCGCGGCGATGGCAAGGTCCAGCGCCTGCACGCGGCCATCCGCGACCCAGCCGCGCGCTTCCGCCAGGGCGGCGGGGCGCGGGAAATCGTGGGTCATGTCCTCTTCGCGGGTCCAGGTCAGCTTGACGGGGCGGCCTTGGGTCCGTGTCGCCAACTCGGCGGCCTGCAGGGCGTAGTCCAGTTCCAACCGGCGGCCGAACGAGCCGCCGCCGGGCAGCACGGTGACCTCGACCGCGTCTTTTGCCACGCCCACAAGATCGGCGGCCTTGTCGCGCAGGAACAGCGGCACCTGGGTCGAGGTCCAGATCCGCAAGACGCCGTCGGCGAATTGCGCGGTGGCGCTCATCGGCTCGAGCGGCGCGTGGGCCAGATAGGGCACGGTATAGGTCTGCGCCATATCGGCGGCGCGGTCGGGAAGGGTGCCGTCGTCGCGAAAGCGACTGTCGCGGGCGTCGGCGGTGATGGCGGCGGCCAGGCGGCCGAAGGTTCGGCTGCTGTCCTCGCCCGCGACATCGGACCAGATGATCCGCAGCGCCTTGGCGGCCTTCATCGCGGGATAGGTCGAGGTCGCGATGACGGCGATGCCGCTTGTCAGACGCACCACGTCCTCGACGCCGCGGACGGCCCGCGCGGCGCTGTCGTCGATCTTTGTGGCGATGCTGCCCTGCACCGGCGGCTGGCGGATTGCCGCGTAAAGCATCCCCGGCAGGTCGAAATCTATCCCGAAGCGGGCCTGGCCGGTGGACTTGGCGCGCGTCTCGAGACCTGTGAACTCGGTCCCGAGAAGGCGCCACTCCGACGGGTCGCGCAGGGCGACCTCGTCGGGGACCGGGATACGGGCGGCGGCAAGCGCCAACGCGCCATAGGGCAGTCGGGTGCCGTCGGGCAGGACCACGTGGCCCGCCTCGGTGTGCAGGGTGTCGCGGTCGAGGCCGGTCTCGGCGGCGGCGGCCGAGACGATCACTTCGCGCGCCACCGCGCCCGCGGCGCGCAGCTTGTCGAAGGCGTCGGGCACGGTGGATGACCCGCCGGTGATCTGCAGGCCCAGCACCTTGGCCAGGGCACCGCCCGCCGCGCGCCCGGTGCGCGCAAGGTAGCCGTCGTCGGTGGCCGCGATCGGCAGACCTTCGCCCGCCACCACGGCGTTGTAATAGGCCGGGCTGGGGGGGCCGGGCACGGTGCGGATGGACTGCCAGTCCAGGTCCATCTCTTCGGCCAGAAGTGCCGCCTGCAGGCTGGTCGCGCCCTGTCCCAGCTCGGCGCGGGGGGTGACGAGCGTGACGCCTGTGGCGTCCAGGATGACGTAGGGCGTGATCGCCGCCTCGCGCTCGGACACGAAGTCGAGCAAGGGGTTCTTCGGGTCGCGCACCACCAGGTAGGTGCCGAAAGCCACGCCGCCCGCGACGGCGGCGCTGCCGATCAAGAAGGTGCGGCGGGCGATGCGGGCGGCACGGCCCATCTAGTCGTCCGATCCCTTCAGGGCATCGCGCAGTCCCGCGAAGGGCCTGGCGTCGTCGTCGCTCATCGCCGTGCGGCCAGGCTCGGTCACGCTGACCTGGCCGATCTCGGCACCGGGCGCGCGCGGAAAGGGCGGCACAGCCAGCAGCAGCGCCTCGGCCATCACAGCCGCCAGGTCCAGCGTGTCGGGCAGCGGCTCGATGCTGTCGTCTTCGGGCATTTCCTGCTCGGCGGGCAGATCGGCCACCTGCAGATCGGCCTGATAGGCGCGCGTCACGGGATCATCCACGCGCGTCGTCACCGGCTCGAGCGTTATGCCGCAGGGCTGCACCATGGTGGCGCCCAGCGTGGCCTCGAGCCGCCAGTCGGCACGGCCTTCGGGGATCAGCTGCCCGGTGAAGCGCAGCTTGCGCAGGGCGCTCAGATCAAGCTCGTCGGCCAGTGCTGCGCGGACTGTCGCGTCGGGGACCAGATCGAAACTGTAGGGCCGTGAGCGGTCGATCGCACCAAGGCGCAGACGCTCGGACGTGGCTTTGGACGACATGCGCGTCTCCATTCTTGATGTGGGGGTCCGCTTTGCTGTAGCAGGTGTTAGGCCGAGCGAAGACGGCAAGACAAGAGGGCGGACAGAAATATGACGGCAGCTTTTCGGCGCATCGCGCTGGCGGTGGCGATCCTGGGGCTGGCCGCCTGCTCGTCGGTGTATCGCAACCACGGCTACGTGCCGCCGGACGAAGACCTGGCCGCGCTGAACGTGGGCGTGTCCACCCGCGCCGACGTGACCGAGGCGATCGGACGGCCGACGGCGCTGGGCGTGCTGGACGAGGATGGCTGGTATTACGTGCAAAGCCGCTTCCGCCTTTCGGGGATCCGCCCCGCCGAAGAAATCGACCGCGAGGTCGTGGCCGTGTCGTTCAGCGATGCGGGCACCGTCAGCAATGTCGAGCGGTTCGGACTCGAACAGGGCCGAGTCGTGGCCCTGTCGCGGCGCGTGACCGATGAGAACGTGCAAGGCATCGGCTTCCTGCAGCAGCTCTTCGGCAACCTCGGCAACTTCAACGCGGCCGATTTCCTGGAATAGGCGGTCCCGCGCTAGTCCTTCCGGTCGAAATCCAGCGCGACGCCGTTGATGCAGTAGCGCAGACCGGTGGGCTCGGGGCCGTCGGGGAAGACATGGCCCAGATGTGCCTCGCATCGGGCACAATGGACTTCGGTGCGCTTCATGAAGAACTTTCGGTCCTCGCTTGTTTCGACGTTTTCGTCATCGGCGGGCTTGTAGAAGGACGGCCAGCCCGTGCCGCTGTCGAACTTGTGCGCCTGGTCGAAGACCGGCAGCCCGCAGCAGACGCAATTGTAGGTGCCGGGCCCGTCGGGAAAATCCTCGTGCGTGCCCGCGCGCTCGGTCCCGTGCTGACGGGTGACGGCATAGGCTTCGGGGCTGAGTTGCTCGCGCCATTCGGCGTCTGATTTCTCGATCTTTTCCATGGGCTTTCCTTCTGGTCTGTTGCGTCATCGCGCCATCGTTTCTTGTGGCGCAACGCGGTCGTGTAGTTAGATAGACACATGGCGTCCCCATCCAAGGGGGTTGCGGCGTTGTGAAGGATGTTGGGGCGATGATCATTCTGGAACGCGGCGCGCTTCGGGCGCGCGCGGCGGACGGGCAGAAGGATCTGGCGGCGTCCCATGCCCTTCGCGCGCGGGTCTTTCCCACGGACCGCGCTGGCGGAGACCGCTTCGACGCGCACTGCCAGCACGTGCTGATCGAGGATTCCGCGACGGGCGTCCTGCGCGGATCGTTCCGCATCTTCGCCATGGCCGATGGACGTGGCGTCGCCCGATCCTATTCCGCGCAGTTCTACGATCTGGACGCGCTCGAAAGCTATCCCGGCGCGATGCTCGAAATCGGGCGGTTCTGTCTGGATCCCGAATCGCAGGATCCCGATCTTGTGCGCCTGGCCTGGGGTGCGCTCACGCGCCTGGTGGACGCGCAGGATATCGCGCTGCTCTTCGGCTGTGCGTCGTTTCCCGACACCGATGCCGCGGCCCATGCCGTCGCGTTCGCGCATCTGGCCGCGCGGCACCTGGCGCCGCCGCGCTGGAGACCGCGCCGCAAGGCCGCGATGACCGTCCCGCTGACACCCGGACCCGTTGCGCCCGCGCGCGCGATGGCCGCGATGCCGCCCTTGCTGCGCACCTACCTGGGCATGGGCGGCTGGGTCAGCGATCACGCCGTGATCGACCGGACCATGGGCACCATGCACGTCTTTACCGGCGTCGAGATCGCCGCCATCCCGCCCGCGCGCGCACGCCTGCTGCGCGCCATCGCGGGCGCCGAGACCGCGCGCTGACGCGTTGACCTTTGGCGCGCGCGCGCATACGTGCCGCCCATGGCGCGCGCACCCCTTCTTCAACTCAACGATATCTCGCTGACCTTCGGCGGCGATCCGGTCTTCGACGAGCTGAGCCTGGTGATTCAACCGGGCGACCGGGTGGCGCTGGTGGGCCGCAACGGGTCGGGCAAATCGACGCTGATGAAGGTCATGGCGGGCCTGGTCGAGCCGGACCGGGGCGACGTGATCCTGCCGCCGGGCACCACCGTCGGCTACATGGAGCAGGACCCGTCCATGGAAGGGTTCGCCACGCTGGGCGATTTCGCGGCGTCCGAGCTGGACGAGGCCGAGAGCTACAAGGTCGACATGGTGGCCGAGGGGCTGAAATTCGATCCCGACGGCGATCCGGCGACGGCGTCGGGTGGCGAGCGGCGGCGCGCGGCGCTGGCCAAGCTGCTGGCCGAAGCGCCCGAACTGATGCTGCTGGACGAGCCGACGAATCACCTGGATATCCAAGCCATCGCCTGGCTCGAGGATCAGCTGAAGCAGACGCGGGCGGGCTTCGTGCTGATCAGCCACGACCGGGCCTTCCTGCGGGCGCTGACACGCGCGACCCTCTGGATCGATCGGGGCCAGGTGCGCCGCCAGGAAAAGGGCTTCGGCGCTTTCGAGGAATGGCGCGATGCCACCTGGGCCGAGGAAGACACCCAGCGTCACAAGCTGGATCGCAAGATCAAGGCCGAGGCGCGGTGGGCCGTGGAAGGCATCAGTGCCCGGCGCAAGCGCAACCAGGGGCGGGTCCGCGCGCTGCAGGACTTGCGCGAGCAGCGCGCCGACATGATCCGCCGCCAGGGCACCGCGGCCATGGAAGTGGCGGGCGGACCGACATCCGGCAAGCGGGTGATCGAAGCGAAGGGCATTTCGAAATCCTACGGCGACACGGTGATCCTGCAGCCGCTCGACATCCGCATCCAGCGCGGCGACCGGGTGGCCTTCGTCGGGCCGAACGGCGTCGGCAAGACCACGCTTCTGAAGATGCTGACGGGCGAGCTTCAGCCCGATACCGGCACCGTCATCCAGGGGACGAACCTGGAAGTCGCCGTCTTCGACCAGGCGCGCGCGCAGCTCGATCCGGAAATGACGCTGTGGGACAGCCTGACCGGCACGCCAGAGATGCGGGTCGGCGGCGCCGCCGATCAGATCATGGTGCGCGGCCAGCCGCGGCACGTGGTCGGTTATCTGAAGGATTTCCTGTTTTCCGAAGCGCAGGCCCGCGCGCCGGTCAAATCGCTGTCGGGGGGCGAAAAGGCGCGGCTTCTGCTGGCGCGCATCCTTGCCAAGCCGTCCAACCTGCTGGTGCTGGACGAGCCGACGAACGACCTGGATATTGAAACGCTGGATCTGCTGCAGGACCTGCTGGGCGAATACGATGGCACCGTGCTTCTGGTCAGCCACGACCGCGATTTCCTGGACCGGGTGGCGACGCAGACGGTGGCGTTCGAAGGGCAGGGACGCGCCACGATCTACGCAGGCGGCTGGAGCGATTACCAGAATCAAAAGCCCGCCGCGGCCGACGTGACCGAACCGCGCGGCGCGAAGCAGGTGCCCGATTCGAAGTCGTCCGGCGCGCCGACACCCACGCCCAGCCTGAGTTTCACCGATCGGCATCGGCTGAAGGAACTGCCCGAAGTCATATCGCGGCTCGAGGCGGAGATCGACAAGCTCGAGACGCTGCTGGGCGATCCCGAGCTTTTCACCCGCGAACCGGTGAAATTCCGCAAGGCGACCGAGGCGCTTGTCGCGCGCCAGGCGGCGCTGGGCAAAGCCGAAGACGAGTGGCTCGACCTGGAAGCGCGGGTCGAATAGGCCGGATTGCACCTTCCGCAGATTTGGGGGTTGCATAATTGCTCAATCATTCATTTAACTTGGGGGCGCGATCGGCGAATTCACGCCGATAACCTATTGCACTAATGCAATCATGCGCCGAGAAGTGTTTCATTGCGGCGAACTTCGCTTGCTGATGGACTGCTTGTGCCCTCATTAAGGGACAACGGCGCGGCGAAGATCGCGACGTGGAAATCATACATGACTATGGAGCATGACATGAAAATTTTTGGAATTACGACTGTTGCCATTCTGGCCGGTTCGACCGCCTTCGCTGGCGGCATGGATATCGCGCCGGCGCCGGCGCCGGTCCCGCTGGCCCCGCTGCCGGCCGCCACGCCGAACTGGACCGGTGGCTATGCCGGTCTGTCGCTGGGCTACGGCACGGGCAGTGCCGAGGTTGAGGACGACGAGGACACCACCGCCGTGGACGAAAGCGCCGACATCGACTTCGACGGCGCCATCGGTGGCGTGTTCGCCGGTTACAACTACGATCTCGGCAACGCGGTCGTGGGTGCCGAACTGGACCTGAACGCAGCCAACTTCGATCTGGACGACGACGTCGGTTCGATCGACGAAGTGCACCGCCTGAAGCTGCGCGGCGGCTTCAAGGCCGGCTCGGCGCTGATCTACGGTGTTGCCGGTGCCGCATACGCCTCTGCCGAAGTGCTTGGCGACGACTTCAGCGACACGGGCTGGCTGGTCGGCCTGGGCGTCGACTACCTTGTGACCGACAACATCGTCGCCGGTGCGGAAGTTCTGTACCACCAGTTCGACGATTTCGACGACACGGGTATCGACGTTGACGCGACGACCCTGCAGGCGCGCGTTGCCTACAAGTTCTGATCCGAACCATCGGATCTGAAAATCCGGGGCGGATGCGCAAGCGTCCGCCCCTTTTTCATGCGCCGCCCGCCCGCAGAAGCGCCTCGACATCCGCGCCGGGCATGGCGGTGGTCAGATCCGTAAAATCGCCGTCCGAAAACATCGCGTGCGCGCACCGCGCGATCGCTCCGTGGGTCACGCGCGCCAGCGCCGAGCCCAGCGAGACGCGCGCGACACCGATCTTTGCAAACTCGTCCAGCCTGTGTGACGCCAGCGGCCCGGCCGCCAGGGCGTTCACCGGCTTGCGTGTCGCCGCGACAACGCGGCCAAGGGCTGCCAGGTCGCCCGGCATGGGCACGTAGAGCACGTCTGCGCCTGACTCGTCGAAAGCCCGGAGGCGCGCCACAGCCTCGTCCAGGTCATAGGCCCCGGTCATCACGCCATCGGCGCGGGCGCAGAAGACGAAATCGCGGGGCAGGGCGCGGGCCGCCGCGGCGCCCGCCACGATTCGCTGGATCGCGAGATCGCGGGAATAGCTGTCGCCGCCCGGCCCCGGCACATCCTCGATGCAGATGCCTGCCAGTCCGATCTCGGCGGACAGGCGCACGGTTTCGGCCACGGTGTCGGGATCTTCCCCCCAGCCATCCTCGAAATCGCCCTGTACCGGAAGGGACGTGGCAGCGACCAGGTCCTGCGCGTGGGCCAGTGCCTGGTCGCGGGTCACGCTGCCGTCGGGCAGGCCCAGCGTGAAGGCATGCGCGGCCGAGGACGTGGCCAGCGCCTGCGCACCTATGGCGGCCAGCATCCGCGCCGAGCCCGCATCCCAAGCATTGGCCAGGATGAAGGGATCGCCCGGCCGGTGCAGGGCGCGAAAGGTTTCGCCTGGATCAGTCATGGCGGGTCGCCTCGCTGTGCAGCATGTCCAGGATTGCCGGTGGCACCCGCATCCCTTCGCGCACCTCTGCATCCAGCGCCTGCTCCAGCGCGCGCACCTGGTCGAGCCGCGCGATGACGGCGTCGATCCGGGCGATGGGCACGACCACGACGCCATCGCTGTCGGCCACGATCATGTCGCCGGTCGCGACCTGCAATCCGCCGAATTGCAGCGCGCCGCCGACCGTGCCCGGCCCGGTCGTGAAGGGCGAGGCAGGCGTCAGCCCGGTGGCCCAGCAGGGCAGGCCGACTTCTTCTATCCCGGCAAGGTCCCGCACCGGCCCGTCGGTGACGAAGCCCGCCGCGCCGCCGTTGCGGGCCATGCCGCAGACCCGATCACCGGCCGCCGCACATCCCTGCCAGCCCTGTGCGCCGCCGATCAGCACGTCGCCGGGTTGCAGGAAATGGAGCGCGGCCAGCGTCGCCAGCAGATCGGCGGGCTGGTTTTCGGCCGTGAGCGCCGGTCCCGCCACCCGGTGCCGGTGCCCGCCCACGGGCGCGATGCGGCGGTCCAGCGCGCCGCGCCCGAACATGGCGTCCACGACGAACCCCGTGGGCGTGTCCTGGAAGGCGGCGATCTGGGCCGCGGTCGGTCGCGGGCGATCGGTCATCACGATCAGCTTGACGGGTTCTTCGATCATCTGTGCCTCCGGTTGCGCTGTCGCCAGCTTGCGCGGGGCGGGTTCGGGTTGCAACGCTGCGCCACGCGTGGGGGCCAGCCCCCACACCCCCGAGGTATTTCGGGAAAGATGAAGCAGGCGAGGGGCCGAGCGGGGGGCTTGCGCGGACGCGCGGGACTTGCCAAGAGGCGGCCATGACACAGATCCGCCTGACCAATAGCGCGACGCGCCGCAAGGAAGATTTCACACCGCTCGATCCCGGCAACGTGCGGATGTATGTCTGCGGGCCGACGGTCTATGACCGCGCGCACCTGGGCAACGCGCGGCCCGCCATCGTGTTCGACGTGCTTTATCGGCTGTTGCGGCATGTCTACGGGGCGGACCACGTGACCTACGTGCGCAACATCACCGACGTGGACGACAAGATCAACGCGCGGGCGGCCGAGACGGGGCGCTCCATCGGCGACATCACCGCCGAGACGACGCAGTGGTACCTGGAGGACATGGCGGCCATCGGCAACCTGGAACCGACCCATATGCCGCGCGCGACCGAATATATTGCGCAGATGGTGGCGATGATCGAGGACCTGATCGCCAAGGGCCATGCCTATGCCGCCGAGGGCCACGTGCTGTTCCGCGTGCGGTCCTACGAGAAGTACGGCGCCCTGTCGGGTCGGTCGGTGGACGACATGCGAGCGGGCGCGCGGGTTGAGGTCGCGCCCTACAAGGAAGACCCGATGGATTTCGTGCTGTGGAAGCCGTCTTCCGATGGGCAGCCGGGCTGGGACTCGCCCTGGGGCAACGGGCGGCCGGGCTGGCATATCGAGTGCTCGGCCATGGCCGCAGAACTGCTGGGCGACAGCTTCGACATCCACGGCGGCGGCAACGACCTGATGTTTCCGCACCACGAGAACGAGATCGCGCAATCGGCCTGCGCCCATGGTGGCGCGCAGATGGCGCAGGTCTGGCTGCACAACGAGATGCTGCAGGTCGAGGGCAAGAAGATGTCCAAGTCGTTGGGCAATTTCTTCACGGTGCGGGATTTGCTGGACAAAGGTGTTCCGGGCGAGGTGATCCGCTTCGTGATGCTGTCCACGCATTACCGCAAGCCGATGGACTGGACGGAGGAGCGCGTGCGCGAGGCGGAAAGGACCCTTCGGCGATGGCGTGAGCTTTCGAGCGGCGGCTCAACCGGCGTTGAGGATGAGCGTTTACTCGCTTGCTTGAAGGACGACCTTAACTCAGTGGGTGCGATTACGTTGCTTCACGAAATTTCTAAAGGCGTGGACGAAGCGAAGATTGACCCTGGAGTACTCAGGGCGAGCGCGGCGCTTCTCGGTCTCTTGAAGGATGACATGGGCGAGTGGCTCATCGGTCGTGAATTTGAGAATGAGGCGACCCGCCTTATCGATGAACTTTTAAAGCTCCGCCTTGCGCTGCGTGAGAAGAAGGATTTTGAGCGTGCGGACGCAATTCGAGATGATCTTGATCAAATTGGGCTTCAAGTAATCGACGGTCTAAAACAAGGCGATGAACCTGCGCGGGCTTTTGTCGGGAAACCGGGTGAGCTTGCACGACTTTCGGGCAAAGGAGATGTCTCCGGTCAGAGCCGTTGGCTTACTAAGGAAGCTCGTAGATTAGGTCGGAAATGGGGCGTCGATGGTTGACCGCCTCTACCTCTATGACACCACCCTGCGCGACGGGCAGCAGACGCAGGGGGTGCAGTTCTCGACCGCCGACAAGATGCGCATCGCGGCCATGCTCGATGAGCTGGGCGTCGACCATATCGAGGGAGGCTGGCCCGGGGCCAATCCCACCGACAACGCCTTCTTCGAGGCGGCGCCGAAGACGCGCGCCACCATGACCGCGTTCGGGATGACCAAGCGGGCCGGGCGCTCGGCCCAGAACGACGACGTGCTGGCAGCCGTCCTGAATGCCCGTACGCCGTCGGTCTGCATCGTCGGCAAGACCCATGACTTTCACGTCCGCAAGGCACTGGGCATCACGCGCGACGAGAACGTCGAGAACATCCGCGCGTCGGTGGCGCATCTGGCGGCTCAAGGTCGCGAGGCGCTGTTCGACGCCGAGCATTTCTTCGACGGCTACGCCTCGGACCCGGACTACGCGCTGGACTGCCTGCGCGCGGCCATCGACGCGGGCGCGCGCTGGGTCGTCATGTGCGACACCAATGGCGGCACGCTGCCCGGGCAGATCGGCGCGGTGACGCGTGCGGTGATCGACGCGGGCATCCCGGGGGATCGGCTGGGCATCCACACCCACAACGACATGGGCATGGCAGAGGCGGGTGCGCTGGCCGCCATCGACGCGGGCGCGCGGCAGGTGCAGGGCACGCTGAACGGGCTGGGCGAGCGGTGCGGCAATGCAAACCTCATCACCCTGATCCCGACGCTGCTGCTGAAAGAACCCTACGCCAGCCAGTTCCGAACCGGCGTGACGCAGGATGGGTTGAAAAGCCTGACCCGCATCAGCCGCACGCTGGACGATATCCTGAACCGGGTGCCGCGCCCCAGCGCGCCTTACGTCGGCGCGTCGGCTTTTGCCCACAAGGCGGGGCTTCACGCCAGCGCCATCGCCAAGGATCCCACGACCTACGAGCACGTGGACCCGGGCGCGGTGGGCAATGCGCGCATCGTGCCCATGTCGAACCAGGCGGGCCAGTCCAATCTGCGGGCGCGGTTGAAGGCCATGGGGCTGACGGTCAAGAAGGGCGATCCGGCGCTGGCGCGGATCCTGGAACAGATCAAGGCGCGCGAGGCCGAGGGCTACAGCTACGACACCGCGCAGGCGAGCTTCGAGATGCTGGCGCGGCGCGAGCTCAGGCTGGTGCCGGAGTTCTTCGAGGTGAAGCGCTACCGGGTCACGGTCGAGCGGCGCAAGAACAAGTACGACCGGATGATTTCACTGTCGGAAGCGGTGGTGGTCGTGAAGATCGGCGACGAGAAGAAGCTTTCGGTCAGCGAATCGATGGATGAGACCGGCAGCGACCGGGGGCCGGTGAACGCGCTGTCGAAGGCGCTCGCCAAGGATCTCGGGCCCTACCAGGACGCCATCGACGACATGCGGCTGGTGGATTTCAAGGTGCGGATCACCCAAGGCGGGACCGAGGCCGTGACCCGCGTCATCATCGACAGCGAGGACAGCGAGGGGCGGCGGTGGTCCACGGTGGGCGTGTCGCCCAACATCGTGGATGCGAGTTTCGAGGCGCTTCTGGACGCGGTGAACTGGAAGTTGACGCGGGATGCCGATGCGATTTGAACGGCCCCGATTTCCTCAAGGAAATCGTGACGGATTTCTCGAGAAATCCGCGCCCGGTGCCGCGCGATGAGCGTCAATGCCTGCGCCGCGCTGGTCGAGACCGGCGATCCGGACCGCTTCCTGGCCGCCATGGCCGCACCGCCCGACGCCCGGCGGGTGCTGTTCCCGCTCTACGCGCTGAACCTCGAGATCGCGCGCGCGCCCTATGTCACGTCCGAGCCCATGCTGGCCGAAATCCGCCTGCAATGGTATCGCGACGCGCTGGACGAGTTGCGCACCGGCCAGTCCCCGCGCCGCCACGAAGTCGTGACGTCGCTGGCCGCGATCCTCGACCCAGTCGCCTGCGACACGCTCAGCCGCATCGCCGACGCGCGCCGCTGGGATATCGCCCGCGCGCCGTTTCTGAGCGAGGCGCAGTTCCGCGCGCATCTGAACCAGTCCACCGGCAACCTAGTCTGGACGGCCGCCCGGCTGCTTGGCGCCGGGGACGAAGAAGGGCCGGTGCGCAAGGTGGCCTTCGCCGAAGGGCTGGCGCGCTGGTTCCAGGCGGTGCCGGACCTGGCGGCGCGCGGCATGCGGCCGCTGGTCGATGACGGCCCGAACGCGATCCGCCGTCTGGCGGAAGCGGCCCTGGGTGACATCGCGGGGGTGCGCCTGTCGAAACCCGCGCGCGTGGCGACGCTCTCTGCGTGGGAAGCCGAGCCCTTGCTGCGCCAGGCGGCCGCTGACCCCGCAAGGGTGGCTGCAGGCAGGTTGGCGCTGTCGCCGTTTCGTCGCCGCGCGCGTTTGCTCCGAAAAGCGGCCATCTGAGACCGCCTCGCTGCGCATGGGGCGGATTGATGATAGGGTTGCGTCGCCGGGACCGCCGGTCGCGCCCTGAGTCCCGTTCCTTCCATGACAAGGAATCTTCCATGCCCGATCTTATCTGGATAGAATACAGTCTGCGTATCGAACGAAAGACCGAAATCACCGGCGACGAGCCGCGGTTCGAGTTCTTCTTTCTGAACGTGATCGACGGGGAACCGCACGCGACCGTCGTCGATACCGGCATCATCGAGGTCAACATGTCCGAGATGAACTCGCCGGTGCCGACGGCGGGCGCCAGCGACATGCACCTGCATCCGCCGATCCCGCCCAGCGAAGCGGATCCTTATCTCGGGATGGCGGTGCGGGCCTACGAGTACGACGACACCACCGCGGCCCAGCGCCGCGAGTCGCAGGACGCGACACTGGCGCGGATCGAGGAACAGACCCGCGAAAGGCTGCGCGGTGGCGAAAGGCCGCCCGGACCGGACACGTTCTGGCAGATCGTGTCGCGGGGCGTCGGCGTGTCGCGCCGGGGCGACGAGGATGAGCACATGGGGCATTCGGCCCGCGTCTACCCGCGGCTGGGTCGCGAGCTCGTGCGCGACGGAATTCGCCGCACAATCGCGCCCGCTGGTGGGGCCGAGGACGACATGCTGCGCTTCGGCGCCCATGGCGGGAGATGGCGGATGCCGTTCTTCATGACCCACCAGTCGCTCTAGACCGGGGTCAGGCGATCCGGGCGCTGCCGCGCCGGATCCAAAGCCACAGCAGCGACCCGAAGGCCAGCACCAGGAACGGCAGCATGGCCAGGTTGACCGCGCTCCAGCCCTGTTCCGCCGTGCCGCCCGCGCAGTTCATCAGCCCGCCCGAGGAGAGCGACGCCAGCGTCACGCAGCCGAAGACCAGCGCGTCGTTCATGCCCTGGACGCGTCCGCGCTCTTCAGGACGGTGGCTGTCGGCCAGCATGGCCGTGGCACCGATGAAGCCGAAATTCCAGCCCAGCCCCAGCAGCACCAGCGCGCCGAAGAAGTTCGTCAACTCGACACCCGCCAGCGCCACGGCCCCCGCCGCCGCCAGCAGGGCCAGACCGATGCCCACGATCCGCTCGACCCCGAAACGCGCGATCAGGTGGCCGGTGAAGAAGCTCGGCGCATACATGGCCAGCACGTGGGCCGACACGATATCGGCCGCGTTCGCCTTGTCGAAGCCGCAGCCCACAACCGCCAGCGGGGTCGAGGTCATCACCAGGTTCATCAGCGCGTAGCTGACCATGGCGCAGATGATGGCGACCGCAATGCGGGGCGTGCGGAGCAGCTCCAGCTTGGTGCGGCCCTTTGGGGAATTCTCGTCCGGCGGTGTCGGCTTGGGGATGTCGAGGAACACGAACAGCCCGGCGCCCAGCACGTTCACCACGATCACCGCCAGGTAGGTGCCAAGGAACGGCACGACCATCGCATCCGCCGTCAGCTTCACCAGTTGTGGCCCGATCAGCGCCGACAGCAGGCCGCCCGCCATGACGTAGCTGATCGCCTTGGGACGGAAGGCGTCGGACGCGGTGTCGGCGGCGGCGAAGCGGTAGAAGCCGTGCGCGCTCATGTAGCCGCCGGTCAGCAGCGATCCCAGAAGGAAGATCGGGAAGGATTGCTCGATCAGACCCCACGCGCCCACACCCGCCCCCATGGCGCCGAAGGCCGCGCCGGTCAGGAAGCCCGCGCGCCGTCCGAAGCGCTGCATCAGCGCCGACAGGGGCTGCGCGGCCAGCATCGATCCCAGCACGATCAGCGATATGGGCAGCGTGGCAAAACACGGATTGCTGGCCAGCGATTGGCCCGCCAGCCCGCCCAGCACGAAGATCATGGGCATCTGCGCGCCCAGGAACGCCTGCGCCCCCACGAGGATCGTGACATTGCGCCGTGCGGTCCGGTCGGTATCGGGGAAAATGACGTCGGTCATGGCCGCTGGCTTACCGGACGCAACGCGTGGGGGGAAGCGCGCCCCGCGTGATCGGCAGCATCACCGGACGCGATCGCGGAGTCGATGAGATGCGCGAACGAGCCCGAGACACGACCGCTGACCAGGCCCATATCGGGCAGTTCGGCCCCTTCGGCATCGCGGGCGTGGAACAGCGGCGTACCCTCGGCACGCCGGGTGGTGGCATAGTGGAATTCATGCGCCATGAAGCGGCGTTCGGCTCGGGGTCCGGCCAGCGCCGTCAGGGTGCGATAGCCCAGCGTCAGCTTGCGCTCGGCAAAGCTGGTTTCCAGATGCAGAAGCCCGGCCATCCGGTGGTGCGTGCCGTCGGCGTCGGTCAACGTCTCGCCCAACACCATGTAGCCGCCGCATTCGCCGTAGATTTCGGTGGTCCGGGACGCCGCGCGCAGCGAGCCGAGGAACCGATCCGCCGAGGCGATGCGATGCGCGTGCAATTCGGGATAACCGCCGGGCAGGAAGATCATGTCGGCCTCGGGCACGGGGTCGTCCGCCAGGGGCGAAAAGTAGCATAGTCGCGCGCCCGATCGCTGCCAGTCTGCGACTTGGTGGGGATAGACGAAGCTGAAGGCGGCATCGCGGGCGATGGCGATGCGGGTGCCGACCATGTCGCGTGGCAAGTTTGGCAGTTCGGCGTTGCCGGTCCCGAGTGCCCCGGCCAGGGCGTGCAGGGCTGCCAAGTCGACATGGCGCTCGACCTGGTCGGCCGCGTGATCGAGAAACGCGTCCAGCTCCGCGTGTTCGCCCGCCTGCACCAGCCCGAGGTGGCGCGACGGCAAGGACAGTCCCGTGTCGCGGGGCAGCGCACCCAGCACGGGCAGACCCTTGGCCGAAAGCGCGGCGCGCAGCATCCTCTCGTGCCGGTCGCTTCCCACCCGGTTCAGGATGACGCCCGCGATCCGCACCGACGGATCGTGCTGCGCGAAACCGGCCACCAGCGGCGCGACCGACTGCGCCATCCGTCCCGCATCCACGACCAGCACCACCGGCAGGCCCAGGATGCGCGCCAGATCGGCCGTGGCACCGCGTCCCGTCGGCGGTGCGCCGTCGAAAAGGCCCATCGCGCCCTCCACCACCAGCAGGCCATCGGCAGCGGCCAGGCTGCGGATGCGGGTGTCGGACATGGCCCAGGCGTCCAGGTTGACGCTGGGCTGCCCGCAGGCGGCTTCGTGGAAGCGCGGGTCGATGTAGTCGGGGCCGGACTTGGCGCCGGAAACCTTCAATCCGCGCCGTTTCAGCGCCCGCAGGATGCCGAGGGTGACGGTGGTCTTGCCGCTTCCCGAGGCGGGGGCCGCGACGATCAGGCCGCGCGCCGTCATGCGCTTTCGGCAGGGCGTCCGCGTCCAAGCGGGTCGGTGTCGCGCGCGCTTTCGCCGCGCGCCTGCGCCTGCCAGTCCAGCGCCTGGCGCATCAGCACCGATCGCCCAACGCAGATGATCGCCGGCGGCTCGAGCCCCGCGGCGTCGATGTCGGCGGGGCAAGCGGCCAGCGTCGTTTCCAGCACGCGCTGGTCGTCGGTCGTGGCTTGCGTGACGACGGCTACCGGCTCGGATGGGGCGCGGCCCGCGTCAAGCAAGGCCGCCGCGATCTGGTCGATATGCTTCATGCCCATGTAGATCACGATGACCTGGCTGCCGCGCGAGATCGCGGCCCAGTCCAGGGTTTGCGGCGTGTTTCCAGACTGGTCGTGGCCGGTCACGAAGGTCACCGACTGGTTCACGTCGCGGTGGGTGACGGGGATGCCCGCATAGGCCAGCCCGCCGATGCCCGCGCTGATGCCGGGGATGATCCGGATGGGCACGTCGTGCTGGACCAGCGTTTGCGCCTCTTCGCCACCACGCCCGAAGACGAAGGGATCGCCGCCCTTCAGACGCAGCACGCGGCGGCCCTTGCGCGCCAGCTCGACCAGCCGCAGCGATATGTCGCGCTGCATCGCACTGGGCTTGCCGCCGCGCTTTCCCGCGTAGATCCGCTCGGCGCCGGGGGCCCAGTCGAGGATCGTGGGCTCAACCAGCGCGTCATAGACCACCACGTCGGCCTGCCGCAGCGCGTTCAGGGCATGCAAGGTCAGCAGGCCCGGATCGCCCGGACCCGCACCGCAGAGCCACACCCATCCGGGCTGGAATTCGGGCCACACGTGGCCGGGCAGGGGCATCGGGTCGGTCATGATCTTCTAATACGCCTGTCACCGCGCAAGGGAAGGGGGTTTCAACGCTTCCGCCCCGTCCGTGGCTACGCCATAGTCGCCCGCGATGACACGCAAACCAGACCGAAAGCTGCGCCGCGGATGGACCACGGGGGCCTGTGCCACGGGCGCGGTGCAAGCGGCGCTGCACGCGCTCTGGGGCGGGGCGTTCCCGGTGACCGCCTCCATCGTGCTGCCGAAGGGCGAGGTGCCGCGCTGGCCGCTGGCCCATGCCGTGGCGGGCGACGGTTGGGCCGAGGCGGGCATCATCAAGGACGCGGGCGACGACCCGGACGTGACCCACGGCGCGCTGGTGATCGCGCGGGTCGCACCCGGTCCCGGCGGCGTGCGGTTTTTCGCGGGCGAGGGCGTGGGCACGGTCACCAAGGCGGGGCTGCCCATCGCGCCGGGCGAGGCCGCGATCAACCCCGTGCCGCGCCGGATGATGGAGGCCGAAGTGCAGGCGCTGGCGGCGGAATACGGCCAACGCCCCGATATCGACATCACGATCCGGATCCCCGGCGGCGCCGAGATCGCGCGCCGCACTTGGAACCCGCGCCTTGGCATCGAAGGGGGGCTGTCGATTCTGGGCACGACGGGGGTTGTCCGCCCGTTTTCCTGCGCCGCCTGGATCGCGTCCATTCACCGCGGGATCGATGTTGCGCGCGCCAATGGGCTGGGGCACGTTGCGGGCACAACCGGAGCGCAAAGCGAACGCGCCACGCAAACGCTTTACGGTCTTTCCGACCATGCGATGCTGGATATGGGAGATTTCGTGGGAGGAATGGTCAAATACCTGGTGCGCCACCCGGTCCCGCGCCTGACCGTGGGCGGCGGCATCGCCAAGCTCACGAAGCTGGGGCAGGGCGCGCGCGATCTGCATTCGGCCCGCAGCCAGGTGGATTTCGGGCGGCTGGCCGATGAGATGGCGCAACCGGCGCTGAGGGATGCGAACACGGTGCTCGAGGCGCTTCAGATCGCGGGACCGCCGCTGGCGGATCACGTGGCACGGACCGCACGGGATGCGTTGCAACAGATGGTCGGCGACGCCCCGATTGCCGTCGATGTGGTCGTCTGCGACCGCGCGGGCGCGATCCTGGCGCGCGCCTGATGTCGGGTCTGAGGCTGCTTTTGCTGGCAGGCACGACCGAGGCGCGACAGCTCGCCTCGGCGCTGGGCGGGCGACAGGATTTCAGGGTGACCGCGTCGTTGGCAGGGGCCACGCGCGCGCCCCAGCCGCTGGGCGTGCCGACCCGGATCGGGGGCTTCGGCGGGCGCGAGGGCTTCGCCGAATACCTGCGTCACGAGCGGATCGGCGCGGTCCTGGACGCGACCCATCCCTTCGCGGCGTCCATCAGCCACCGGTCCTCCGAAGTCTGCGCCGAGCTGGACGTGCCCTACGCCCAGATCCTGCGACCGTCCTGGCGGCCGCTCGACGGCGACCGCTGGGAGTTCCTGAACGACGAAACCGATGCCACCCGCTTCATCGAAGCCGATGCGACGGTGTTCCTGGCCACGGGGCGTCAGACGCTGGACCGTTTCGCCCCGCTGGCCGACCGCACGATCTATGCGCGCCAGATCGATTCGGCCCCCGACTCGTTCCCCTTTCCCAACGGGGGCTGGGTGATCGGGCGACCGCCCTTTACCGTCGATGACGAAGTGAGGCTCTTCGAGCGCCTGGGCGTCGACTGGCTGGTGGTGAAGAACGCGGGCGGCTCGGCCAGCCGCTCGAAGCTGGATGCGGCGCGTCTGCTGGGGATCCGCGTCGCCATGATCCGCAGGCCGATGCAGCCCGACGCGCTGAAGCTGGAAACCGTGGCCGCCGCGATTACATGGGCCCGCCGCCTTGCCTGAGCGCGTGATCCGGGGCGCGGGATGCGTGGCGGAAGGGGCCGCGTGGCTTGCGGATGCCGAGCCGCGTTTCGCCCATGCACTGAAGGTCAGCGGACCCTGGCCCGACCGGCTGCGTCCGGGCGGCTTCCCGGCGCTGGTGCAGGCCATCGTCAGCCAGCAGGTCAGCGTCGCCTCGGCGGCGGCCATCGGGGGCCGCGTCGAAGAGGCCGGGCTGCACGATCCGGCCGTCGTGGTCTCGGCCAGCGACGAGACGCTGAAGGCGTGCGGTCTTAGCCGTCCCAAGCAGCGCTACCTGCGCGCGCTGGCCGAAGCGGGCATCGACTTCGACGCGCTGGCCCGCGCGCCCAGCGACGAGGTCATCGCCACGCTGGTCGCCGTGAAGGGCATCGGGGTCTGGACCGCCGAGATCTACGCGCTGTTCGCGCTGGGCCGGGCGGACGTCTTTCCGGCGGGCGACCTGGCGCTGCAGGAAGGCGCGCGAATGCTGTTCGCGCTGGATGCGCGGCCCACCGACAAGGCGTTGCGCGCGCTGGCCGAGCCGTGGTCGCCCTGGCGGGGCGTTGCGGCGCGCGGGCTCTGGGCCTACTACGCCCATGAAAAGCAACGCGAGGGGATCCGATGACACGTACTCTGGACAGCAAGAGACGCGACAGCGCGTCGGGGCGGACAGGCTCGGTGATGGTGTTCCTGCACGGCTACGGCGCGGATGGCGCCGACCTGCTGGGCCTGGCCGACCCGCTGGCGCCGCACCTGCCCGATACGGTGTTTGTGGCCCCCGACGCGCCCGAGCGCTCGACCGTTAACCCCATGGGATTCCAGTGGTTTCCGATCCCCTGGCTGGATGGATCCGATCCGGCGGCGGCCGAGTCGGCGATGGATGCGGCGGTGGCGGATCTGAACGCCTATCTCGATGATCTCATGGTGGACGAGGGGATCGAGGCCGATCAGCTTGTCTTGATGGGCTTTTCGCAGGGCACGATGATGGCGTTGCACGTGGCGCTGCGGCGCGAATATCCGGTGGCGGCGCTGGTGGGCTTCTCTGGCCGGTTGTTGCGCCCCGAAAGCCTGGAGGCCGAGTTACGGTCGAAGCCGCCGGTGTTGCTGATCCACGGCGACCAGGACGACGTGGTGCCGCCCGCGTCCCTGCCCGAGGCCGCGCAGACGCTGCAGGATGCGGGGCTCGACGTCTATGCCCATGTGATGAAGGGCACCGGTCACGGCATCGCGCCCGACGGTCTGAGCGTGGCGCTGGCCTTCGTGCGCGACCGTCTGGGCCTGGACAAGGCGTGAGGCCGTGCGCACGCCGCTGAGCGACCTTTTCGGTCTGGACGCGCCGGTCGTCCTTGCGCCCATGGCCGGGGTCGCGGGCGGTGCACTGGCCGCGGCGGTCAGCCGCGCCGGTGGTCTGGGGCTTGTCGGGGGCGGTTACGGAGATGCCGATTGGCTGGACGCGCAGATGGCGCTGGCCGACGCGCCGGTTGGCATCGGTTTCATCACCTGGGCGCTCAACGCCGACACGCTGGCGCAGTCCCTGGCCCACGGACCGCGGGCGCTGATGCTGTCCTTCGGCGACCCGATGCCCTTCGCGCCCGCGATTCGCGATGCGGGCGTCCCGCTCATCTGCCAGGTCCAGACCGTCGCCCATGCGGCGCGCGCACTCGACGCGGGCGCGGCGGCGCTGGTGGCGCAGGGCGGCGAGGCAGGCGGCCACGGCGCGTCGCGCGGCACGTTTTCGCTGGTCGCCGAGATCGTCGACCTGGCGGCGGGTCGGGTGCCGGTGGTCGCGGCGGGCGGGATCGCCGACGGGCGCGGGCTGGCGGCGGCGCTGATGCTGGGCGCGTCGGGCGCGATGCTGGGCAGCCGGTTCTGGGCCGCGCGCGAAGCCTTAGTGGCGGACGGGCTGGTGGACGCCGCGCTGTCCGCGACCGGCGACGCCACGGTGAAGGGGGCCTTGCCCGACGCGGCGCGGGGGCTCGCCTGGCCGGACGGCTACGCGATCCGTACGCTGTCGACTGCCTTCACCGACCGCTGGGACGGGCGCGCGGACCTGTTGCGCGGCGATGACGCGGCCCGCGCGGATTGGGCGCGCGCGATGGCCGACGGCGACGCGGCGCGCGCCACACCGGTCGTGGGCGAAGCGGTCGGATTGATCCATGCGCGCCTGCCTGCCGCCCGGATCATGGGGGACCTGGTGTCCCAGGCGCGCGGTTGCCTGGCCCGCGGGGCCGGACTTCTGAGCCACGAAGGTGCCGACGCCGCGGCTTGTTAAGATCCCGCCGATGCGGAACACTGCGTCCTAGAAAGCGAGACATCCATGTTCCGAACCATCCTGATCGCCAACCGGGGCGAAATCGCCTGCCGGATCATAGATACCTGCGCGCGGCTGGGGGTGAAGACGGTCGCGGTCTATTCCGACGCGGATCGGGAAGCGCGCCATGTGGCCATGGCCGACCGGGCGGTCCATATCGGCGGCTCGGCGCCCGCTGACAGCTACCTGCGCGGTGATGCGATCGTGGCGGCGGCGCTGGCGACGGGCGCGCAGGCGATCCACCCGGGCTACGGATTTCTGAGCGAGAACCCGGATTTCGTCGAAGCGGTCGAGGCCGCGGGCCTGGTCTTCATCGGCCCGTCGGCCGCGGCCATGCGCAAGATGGGATTGAAGGACGCCGCAAAGGGGCTGATGGCCGAGGCGGGCGTCCCGGTCGTGCCGGGCTACCACGGGACCGACCAATCCGGCGACACGCTCGCCGCCGAGGCCGATTGCATCGGCTATCCGGTGCTCATCAAGGCCGTCGCGGGCGGCGGCGGCAAGGGGATGCGGCTGGTCGAGAGCGCCGGGGA
Source organism: Palleronia pontilimi (assembly GCF_016412875.1). GTDB lineage: Bacteria > Pseudomonadota > Alphaproteobacteria > Rhodobacterales > Rhodobacteraceae > Palleronia > Palleronia pontilimi. The sequence continues at coordinate 153,690 of NZ_JAEKPD010000010.1, forward strand.
TTTCGCCGACGCCCTGGCATCGGCCCGGTCCGAGGCGCGCACTTCTTTCGGCAACGATGCCGTCCTGGTCGAGAAGTTCGTCGCCAATCCCCGCCATATCGAGATCCAGGTCTTCGGCGACGGCCATGGCGCGGTGCATCTGTTCGAACGCGACTGCTCGCTTCAGCGCCGCCACCAGAAGGTCGTCGAGGAAGCACCCGCACCGGGCATGTCCGATGCGCTGCGCGCCGAGATGGGCGCGGCCGCCGTCCGCGCGGCCACCGCAATCGGCTACGCGGGCGCAGGCACGGTCGAGTTCATCGTCGATGGCGGCAACGTGGACGGCGACGGGCGGATGAAGACCGGCGGATTCTACTTCATGGAAATGAACACGCGCCTGCAGGTCGAGCATCCGGTGACCGAGGCCGTGACCGGCGTGGACCTGGTCGAATGGCAGCTGCGCGTGGCCGCGGGCGAGGGTTTGCCCATGGCGCAAGAGGCGCTGAGCATCACTGGTTACGCGGTCGAGGTGCGGCTTTACGCCGAAGACGTGCCCTCGGGCTTCCTGCCCGCCACCGGGCGACTCGCCGCGCTTTGCTGGCCCGATGGCCTGCGGGTCGAGACGGGCGTGCGCACAGGCGATGTCGTGTCGCCCCATTACGACCCCATGATCACCAAGCTCATCGCCCATGCCGACTGCCGCGATGGCGCGTTGCGCACGCTCGCGGGCGGGCTGGAACGGCTGGTGATCGACGGTCCGGCCACGAACAAGGCGTTTCTGCAGGCCTTGCTGGATCACGAGGGCTTTGTCGCGGGCCGGGTCGATACCGGGCTGATCGGGCGCGATCTGGACGCGCTGGTCGCGGTTGCGCCGCCGCCGGATACGGTGGTCGGCCTTGCGGCGCTGGCGGCGCTGGGTCTCGACCGGCCCGGCGACGCGCTGCAGGGGTTCGCGCTGTGGTCCAGGTGGGGTCAGGCCGTCGCAATGCGGCTGGGAGAGCGCGCGTTTACCGCGCGGGTGCAATGCGAAGGCGGCACGCAGCGGCGCATCTTGCTGGACGGCGCCGAGCTCGACGCGCAGTGGCGAGGGGGCGCCTGGTGGATCGACGGGCTGAAGATGCCGCCGGTCCATCACCTGCCGGGCCGCGTGATCGTGCCACAGGGGCCGGGATACGCGTTCGACATCGTCGATCCGCTTGCCCGCGACGTGGCCGCCGGTCCGGGCGCGGATGTGGTGATCGCGCCGATGCCGGGGCTTGTGCAGGCCGTGCACGTGGACGTGGGCGAGCGGGTCGAGGCGGGCCGGGCGCTGGCTGTGCTCGAGGCCATGAAGATGGAGCATGTCCTGCGCGCGGGGCGTGACGGGACGGTGGCCGAGGTGCTGGTTTCGCCCGGATCGCAGGTCAGCGCGGGGGACGGGCTGATCCGCCTGGCCGACAGCGATGCGCCGTGATCCGGGGTGGGGGCGCCTTGCGCCGGGGTAAATGAAGAAGCGGGGAAGGGGGTCGGATGCGTGTCAATCGTGCATCCGGCGCCGGTTTCCAGCGCGGCAAACTGCCTGTCACGGGCGCGTGCGGCGCTTTGAATGGTCGATCCGCCATCGCTCTGATATGGCCTGCCCTGAGATAGCGCAGGACATGCCATGATCACTCTGCACCATTGCCATCAGACACGATCGATGCGGACGCTCTGGCTGCTGCACGAGCTCGACGTGGACTTTCAGCTGCGGGTGCGCCCTTTCGATATGTCGCTTCGCGATCCCGAATACCTGTCGATCAATCCGTCGGGCCGCGTGCCGGCCCTTCACCTGGATGGCGAGGTCATCTGGGAATCGGGGGCCATCACCGAAGTGCTGTGCGAACGCTTCGCCGATCGGGGGCTGGGCCGCCCGCCCGGCGATATCGACCGGCCCGATTTCCTGATATGGCTGCATTTCGCCGAAACCATCAGCCAGCACGCCGCCGCGCTTACCCAGCAGCACGTGGTGCTGTTCGACGACGCCATGCGCTCGCCGGTGGTGATGAAGCTGGAAGCGAAGCGGCTGGAGAAGTGCTATGCCGCGATCGAAGCGCGCCTGTCGACCCCGGTGGAGAACCGCGATTACCTGCTGACAAGCGGCTTCTCGGCCGCCGATATCTCGGTCGGGCAGGCGGTGTATATGGCGCGGCACTTCGCCCGGCTGGACGGCTTCCCGGAAGTCGCGCGATGGTACGACCAGATCACCGAGCGCGAGACGTTCCAGAAGGCGCTGCCGCCCCCGGGGGCCGAACTGCTGTACCGGCAGGATTTCTACGAGGCGTGGAAGTCCTAGACACGGTGCAGGGATGCCGCACTCGCCGTCTTTGTCCGCGATCGCGGTTCGGGGGCGAGGGGGCCGTGCGTGCGCTTCCAAACCAGGTCGATGCCGGTCCTTTGGAAGCGTTCGGAAGCGCGCCTGCGCCCATCTGACCCGCCGCTTGCCGTTGACCCTGCGCAGGCTCGGGTCTAAGTCCAATAGAACAATCGTGGACCGCCGGACGGGCGGAACCGAAGACATGAAGGATCCCACGCGCATGGATGTCATCCTCTCTCGTGAATATCTGCCGATCATGATCCTGCTGGGCTTGGCGATCGGGCTGGGCCTGATCCTGATCCTGGCGGCCGCCATCCTGGCCGTCAGCGACCCGAACCCCGAGAAAATCAGCGCGTATGAATGCGGCTTCAACGCCTTCGACGACGCGCGGATGAAATTCGACGTGCGCTTCTACCTGGTGTCGATCCTGTTCATCATCTTCGACCTGGAGATCGCGTTCCTGTTCCCCTGGGCGGTCAGTTTCAACGTCATGACCGACGCCGCGTTCTGGTCGATGATGGTCTTCCTGACGGTGCTGACCGTCGGATTTGCATACGAATGGAAGAAAGGGGCGCTGGAATGGGAATAGCGACCGGAGCCAACACCGCGGGCGTGGATCTTGATCACGCCACGCAGGAACTGAACAACGAACTGACGGACAAGGGATTTCTGCTGACCTCGTCCGAGGACATCATCAACTGGGCGCGCACCGGATCGCTGCACTGGATGACCTTCGGGCTGGCCTGCTGCGCGGTCGAAATGATGCACACGTCCATGCCGCGCTACGACGCCGAACGCTTCGGCATCGCCCCGCGCGCATCCCCGCGCCAGTCCGACGTGATGATCGTCGCGGGCACCCTGACCAACAAGATGGCGCCCGCGCTTCGCAAGGTCTATGACCAGATGCCCGCGCCGCGCTACGTGATCTCGATGGGAAGCTGCGCCAATGGCGGCGGCTACTACCACTACAGCTACAGCGTCGTGCGCGGCTGCGACCGGATCGTGCCCGTGGATATCTACGTGCCCGGCTGCCCGCCGACGGCCGAAGCGCTGCTTTATGGCATCCTGCAATTGCAGCGCAAGATCCGGCGCACCGGCACCATCACCCGTTAAGGAGCGTCCAACATGGCTGAATCGCTGCACGAACTCGGCGAACATCTGAAGACGGCGCGCTCGGACTGTGTCCTGGGCTACGACGTGGCGTTCGGCGAGCTGACGGTGAACGTCGCGCTGTCGTCCCTTGTGTCGATGGTCGAGTTCCTGAAGACCGACCGCAACTGCCAGTTCACCACGCTGATCGACATCACGGCCGTGGACCACCCGGCGCGCGAGGCGCGCTTCGACTTGGTGTACCACTTCCTGTCGATGTACCAGAACCACCGCATCCGCCTGAAGGCCGAGGTGCGCGAGGACGAGATGGCACCGTCGATCACCGCCGTCCATCCCAGTGCCAACTGGTTCGAGCGCGAGATCTTCGACATGTTCGGGGTGCTTTTCTCGGGTCACCCGGACCTGCGACGCCTGCTGACCGATTACGGCTTTCGCGGGCACCCCCTGCGCAAGGATTTCCCGACCACGGGGTACACCGAAGTGCGGTATGACGAGGTCACGAAGCGCGTGATATACGAGCCCGTGTCGTTGGTGCAGGAATACCGCCAGTTCGACTTCATGAGCCCCTGGGAAGGGGCCGACTACGTGTTGCCGGGCGACGAGAAGACGAAAGCGCAGGGCTGACCCGATGGCACCGGTTCTGATGTTCTGCGTGGGGGCGACCAAGGCGGGGACCAGCTGGCTTCACGAGCAGCTTGCGGCCCATCCGGACTGCCACCTGCGCAGCATCAAGGAATTGCATTTCTTCGACACGATGGACGAGGATCGCCGCACGAAGGAGATCGCGCAGGTCACGAGGTCGCGCGACGACCTGATCGCGCGGCGCGGCAAGGTCTCGGCGGACCGGTGGGGAAGTTTCGACACGCGCATCGCCGACCGTGATGACTGGATCGCGACGCTGCGGGACGGCGGATCCGATGCGTATCTGGACTACCTTCGGGACGGGCAGGGCAAGGCCAAGGTGATCGGCGACGTGACGCCCGCCTACGCGCTTATGCCGGTCGAGCGGTTGGCGCAGATGGCGCGACTTCTGCCGGATACCCGCTTCGTGTACCTGCTGCGCGACCCCGTTGCCCGGCTCTGGAGCCACGTTCGCATGATCGCCAAGCGCCGCGCGGCGCCCGATCCGGCCACGCCCGACCGGGCCGCGCGCATCCTCAAGCGGACGTTCCGCGGCGACGAGACCGAGATCGCCATTCGCGGCGACTACGCGGGCGCGCTGCGGCGGCTCGACGCGGCGGTGGATCCCAAGCGTCTGCTGGTGATGTTCTACGAAGAGCTGTTCGGCGGCGATGGTCTGACACGGCTCTGCGCCTTCCTTGGCATCGCGCCGCGCAAGGGCGACACGGGCACCCGCGTGCACGCCGGCACACCCATGAAGATGACGGACGAGCAGCGCGACATGGCGCGCACGTGGCTCGCTCCGCAATACGATTGTATCCGCGACCGGTTCGGGACACTTCCCGACGCTTGGTCCGCAAATATGGTGAGGGTCTGACCCATGATGGATGGCACGAAGTTTGACGACGCCCTGACGGGCGAACAGAAGATCCGCAATTTCAACATCAACTTTGGCCCGCAACACCCTGCGGCGCATGGTGTTTTGCGTCTGGTCCTCGAGCTGGACGGCGAGATCGTGGAGCGGTGCGACCCGCATATCGGCCTTCTGCATCGCGGCACCGAAAAGCTGATGGAAAGCCGCACCTACCTGCAAAACCTGCCCTATCTGGACCGTCTGGACTACGTGGCGCCGATGAACCAGGAGCACGCCTGGTGCCTTGCCATCGAGCGGCTGACCGGTACCGAAGTGCCGCGCCGCGCGTCGCTGATCCGAGTGCTGTATTCGGAAATCGGCCGGATCCTGAGCCACCTGCTGAACGTCACGACGCAGGCGATGGATGTGGGCGCGCTGACCCCGCCGCTGTGGGGTTTCGAGGAGCGCGAGAAGCTGATGGTGTTCTATGAGCGGGCCTGCGGCGCGCGCCTTCACGCCGCCTATTTCCGCCCCGGCGGCGTCCACCAGGACCTGCCGCCGCAGCTGATCGAAGACATCGACGCCTGGTGCGACCCGTTCCTGAAGGTGCTGGACGATATCGACGGTCTGCTGACCGAAAACCGCATCTTCAAGCAGCGCAATGCCGATATCGGCGTCGTGAACGAGCAGGAAATCCAGGACTGGGGCTTTTCGGGCGTGATGGTGCGCGGCTCGGGGCTAGCGTGGGATCTGCGCCGCGCGCAGTCCTATGAATGCTACGACGAATTCGATTTCCAGATCCCCATCGGCAAGAACGGTGATTGCTACGACCGCTACCTGGTCCGAATGGCCGAGATGCGCGAATCGATCAAGATCATCCGCCAGGCCTGCGAAAAACTGCGCAACGAGCCGGGCGACGTCATGGCGCGCGGCAAGATGGCCCCGCCCACGCGTGGCGACATGAAGACGTCGATGGAAGCGCTGATCCACCATTTCAAGCTTTACACCGAAGGCTTCCACGTCCCTGCGGGCGAGACCTATGCCTGCGTCGAGGCGCCGAAGGGCGAGTTCGGCGTGTACCTGGTGGCCGACGGCACCAACAAGCCCTACCGCGCCAAGCTGCGTGCTCCGGGCTACCTGCACCTGCAGGCGATGGACCACATGGCGAAGGGACACCAGCTGGCGGACGTTGCCGCCATCATCGGCACGCTTGACGTGGTGTTCGGAGAAATCGACCGGTGAGACCAGCCCTTGTCCTGATCCTGTGCGCGCTGCCGGTCCCGGTCTTGGCCGAGCAGACCGAAGTGGCGCTTTACACGGTGCTGGCGCGGCAGGGCTGCAGTGTCGGCCCGCACGAGGTCGCCGACACTTTCGCACCCGAAGGATTCACGCCGGAATTCGTGCGCGACACTCTGACGGGCCTGCTGATCGACGGCACCGCGACCGAAGACGCGGTCGGCCGTCTCAGCGTGCCGCCCTCTCTCTGCCCGCCCGACACGGCGGCCGCGACGCCGAAACAGCAGTTCCTGGGCGAATTCGCCGCAAACGACTGCGCGTTGCATGCCAGCGATCTCGATGCGGTGATGGGCCGCCTGGGCCTGAGCCGCGCCCAGTTGCAGGCCATCGCGACGCCGCTTTACGACGCGGGCGCGATCGAGGTCCGTGGCCGCCGGGCGACCTTGTCAGACACGCTTTGCGGCGCCGCCGCGACCAATTGAGCCGATAGGATAACCGATGCTACGCCGTCTTCATCCCGACCAGCCCGACAGCTTTGCCTTCACGCCCGCCAACCTGGAGTGGGCCGAGGCGCAGATGACCAAGTATCCCGAAGGCCGCCAGGCCAGCGCGGTGATACCGCTTCTGTGGCGCGCGCAGGAGCAGGAAGGTTGGCTAAGCCGCCCGGCCATCGAGGAAGTGGGCCGGATGCTGGACATGGCCTATATCCGGGTGCTGGAGGTGGCGACGTTCTACTTCATGTTCCAGCTGCAACCCGTTGGAAGCGTTGCGCATATCCAGGTCTGCGGCACCACGTCCTGCATGATCTGCGGCGCCGAGGACCTGATCGCGGTCTGCAAGAACAAGATCGCGCCGCGGGCGCACCAGCTTAGCGACGACGGCAAGTTCTCGTGGGAAGAGGTCGAATGCCTGGGCGCCTGCGCCAACGCGCCCATGGCCCAGATCGGCAAGGACTACTACGAGGATCTGACGGCCGACAATTTCGCCGCGCTCATCGACCGCATGGCGGCGGGCGAGGTGCCGACGCCGGGGTCGCAACAGGGCCGTTTCGCGTCCGAGCCTGCGCCGGGGCTGACGTCGCTGGGTGGGGACGCCGATCACGACAGCAATGCCAGCGTGACGCTGGCCACCGAGCTCGGCGATACGATCAAGCGGATTGACGGGACCGAAGTGCCCCTACTGACGCCATGGCGCGACACGGTGCAGGCCGGTGCGACGCAACCGCCCGAAAGCCGCGACGACCTTCTGGGCCCCAAAGGCGGCATTGACAGCCCCACGCCGGGCGCCAAGCCCGCGGCGAATACGCCCGTCACCGACAAGAGCTTGACCAAGCAGGAAACCGACGAGGTCAACAAGGCGCGCCCGGAGGAGGGTAGCGTCATCGACGCCCCCGAAAAGGCCGATCGCAACATCCACGAAGCAGGCGCAACGGCAACCGCCATGGGCAGCGCGCGCGAGCGCACGGGCGCGGGCACCGGCCCCCTGGATGCCGACGCGTCCGCCGACAACGACGCCGCCGCGAACGTGGCCGAGGGCGACGAAACCCGGCCCGCCGCGCTGGACGGCCCGCGCGAGGGGCAAGCCGACGACCTCAAGGACATCAAGGGTGTCGGGCCCAAGCTGGAAGCGCTTCTGCACGAGATGGGCTTTTACCATTTCGACCAGATCGCGAGCTGGACTCCGCGCGAAATCGCCTGGGTCGATCGCAACCTGGAAGGCTTCAAGGGCCGTGTCCTGCGCGACGATTGGGTTGGTCAAGCCCGCATTTTGGCGCGGGATGGGGAGACAGACCCGACTTCGCGCGCTAAATAATCTTCCAGGGGGTCGAAAAATGGCCCGTTTGGACAGGGATTAGGTGATTATGACCAAGCAAACTCAGGGTTCGATGGTAATTGTCGGCGCGATCGCCGGCGCGATCGGCTTCGTCGCGGCCGTGGCGCTGTCGGTTCTGGGCGGCTTCAATCTGTCGCCCGCAATCTTCCTGGCGGTCCTCGTCGCGGCCGTCGCCGCAGTGTTCTTGTTCCTTGGGTTCCACAAGGGCGCGGACACCGGCAGCCCCGACGCGGACAGCCTGCGTCCCAGCGCGGACGGCAAGCTTGGCGATCGCACGGTGCCCGCCGGAAGCGCGGGGGTCGAGCCCGGATCGGCCGGGGTCGAGCCGGGCAGCGCAGGCAAGGTCAAGACGGGCACGCTTTTGGAGGGCGAGCAGGAATTGGCGGCCCGCAAGGGATCCTGGCGCTACGAACCCGCGGGCGACAAGGCCGGAGAGGTCGCCAACGTCGAGAACGCCAACGCCACCGACAACAGCAAGCTTCCGGGCGCTGAAACCTCATCCGACAGCGGATCGGTGCAGGCGGAAGCGACCGGTGCCGCATCGACTGGCACGGCGAAGGCGATGGCCGACGATGTGGACCCGCGCGATGTGGGCACCGCGCCCGCCCGCCTGGACGGGCCCCGGGACGGCACCGCGGACGATCTGAAGAAGATCAAGGGCGTCGGCCCCAAGATGGAAGAAATGCTGCACGGCATGGGCTTTTATCACTACAACCAGATCGCAAGCTGGAATGACCAGGAAGTCGCCTGGGTCGATGCCAACCTCGAGGGCTTCAAGGGCCGCGTGACCCGCGACGACTGGGTGCCGCAAGCGAAGGTCCTAGCCGAGGGCGGCGAGACGGAATTCTCGAAGAAAGCCGATCACTCGTGACGGGACGCGCGATATTTGGGCGCATCGACGCGCCCCTGAAATTGCGCCATGGCTAGCGACGACAACCGCCTCGCCACGGCGAAACAGGCCCGCAATGTCGGGCTGGTCATGGCGGTGACCATGGTGCTCTGGATGGGCGCGCAGTTCTTTGGCGGCCGCCTGGGCCTGCCCGCACGCTTCGTGTTCCTGTTCGACCTGGCCGCGCTGGCCGCGTTCTTCTGGGCGCTGGTCGTGACCTACCAGATCTGGCGCAAACGCCAGGACGAGACGAAATAGGTGCCAAGGCCGGAACGGGCCTGCACCGCAAAAGCCTGAGGAAGACCCACATGCTGGACGACAAGGACCGCATCTTCACCAACATCTACGGCCGCAAGGACCGCAGCCTTGCCGGGGCGAAAGCGCGCGGCCACTGGGACGGCACGGCCGACCTCATCAAGAAGGGCCGCGACTGGATCGTGTCCGAGATGAAGGATAGCGGCCTGCGCGGGCGGGGCGGTGCGGGCTTCCCGACGGGGCTCAAATGGTCGTTCATGCCCAAGGAATCCGACGGGCGCCCGTCCTACCTGGTGGTCAACGCGGACGAATCCGAGCCGGGCACCTGCAAGGATCGCGAGATCATGCGCCACGATCCGCACACGCTGATCGAAGGCTGCCTGATCGCCAGCTTCGCCATGAACGCCCATGCCTGCTACATCTACATCCGCGGCGAATACATCCGCGAGCGCGAGGCGCTGCAGGCCGCCATCGACGCGGCCTACGACGACGGGCTGCTGGGCAAGAACGCCGCCGGATCGGGATGGGATTTCGACCTCTACCTGGTCCATGGCGCGGGCGCCTACATCTGCGGCGAAGAAACGGCGCTGCTGGAAAGCCTTGAGGGCAAGAAGGGCATGCCGCGCATGAAGCCGCCCTTCCCGGCGGGCGCGGGCCTTTACGGCTGCCCGACCACTGTGAACAACGTCGAATCCATCGCGGTCGTGCCGACGATCCTGCGGCGCGGGGCATCGTGGTTTTCCAGCTTCGGGCGCGAGAACAACAAGGGCACGAAGCTCTTCGCGATCTCGGGGCACGTGAACAACCCCTGCGTCGTCGAAGAGGCCATGTCGATCACGTTCGAGGAGCTGATCGAGAAGCATTGCGGCGGCATCCGGGGCGGGTGGTCGAATCTTAAGGCGGTGATTCCCGGTGGATCGTCCGTGCCCTGCCTGCCCGGCAAGATCATGCACGAGGACGCCATCATGGATTTCGACTGGCTGCGCGAGCAGAAGTCGGGCCTGGGCACCGCGGCGGTGATCGTGATGGATCAGAGCACAGACATCATCAAGGCGATCTGGCGGCTCAGCGCGTTCTATAAGCACGAAAGCTGCGGTCAGTGCACGCCCTGCCGCGAGGGCACGGGCTGGATGATGCGGGTCATGGACCGGCTGGTCCGGGGCGACGCGGATCCGGCCGAGATCGACATGCTGCTGGACGTGACCAAGCAGGTCGAAGGCCACACGATCTGTGCGCTCGGTGACGCCGCGGCCTGGCCGATCCAGGGCCTGATCCGCCATTTCCGCGACGAGATCGAGGATCGCATCGCGCATAAGCGCAAGCCCGTCGCCGCCGAATAGGGTCGCCCGCGGTCGGCTTCCTGTCGTTGGGCTTTCCTGCGCGGTAGATCCCGGCGCAGGCTGCCTTGAGACGCGATCCGCATAGATGGCGGCGCGTCTTTCACCCCGGACAGCAAGAAGTCCCGCACGCCCAAAAGATTGCGAAATCCGCCAGCGCGGGGTATCGGCATGGGTGGGCGGACGCTTGCGCGACGAAAGGGTCGATGATTTGAAAAGATTTTTCCCGGTGATGATCTGTCTCGGAGTCCTGACCGGCTGCGGTGCGTTGCCCGGCGTCGGCCTGTTCTCGCGCGCGGTGCCGGAAGAACCCCTGCCGTTTCGCGCCCAGATTTCGACCACACGCGGCAGCCCGGCGTTCACCGTCACCACCGTGACCAACGGCGCGCCGCTATCGCAATGGCGCGAGTCGGCGCGCTACCAGGGCACGCGGTTCTGCATGCGCCGCTACGGCTCGTCCGAGATTACCTGGGATACCAGCGGCGGCCCGGATGACTGGGTGGTTCGGCCCCTCGATGCACGCACGGCGCTGGTCCGCGGACGCTGCGATCCGCGATAACGTCGCCGTGATGCCCTTGATGCGAGGCACCCTGACCGTTTAATCGGTCCTTAGCTGATTTGTGCGGACATATTGGCACACGCTTTTGGAGTGAAAGATGTCTCTTTCGAAGATGCTACCCTTGGCCATGCTGGCATCGGTGCTGTCTCAGCCCGTTTTCGCCCAGCAGGTTCCGCTGGAAAAGAACCAGACCGTGCGCGACGGCTTCTACGCCATCGGTCTTGCCGACGAGATTCGCAAGAATTGCCCCCAGATATCGCCCCGTTTGGTCCGCGCCTATGCTATGCTGAAGGGACTCGAGAAATACGCCCGCGACAATGGCTATACCGAAGCGGACGTGAAGGCGCTCGAGGATAACGACGCCGCCAAGGACGCGTTGCGCGCGGAAGTCCGCGCCGAGCTTGCGTCTCGTGGGGCGACGGCTGGGAACGCGTCGGGCTATTGCAAGGTCGGGCGCGAGGAAATCGCCCGTGGCACAGCTGCGGGTCGCTTGCTGAAAGGAAGCTGATGCGACGCATTCTCGCTGCAATGACACTGGGCTGCCTGCTGGGTCTTCCAGCGGGCGCGCAGGACCGTCGGGTCGACGCCCATCCGCCCGGATACGTGCCCACGACCGTTCCCGCGACCTGGGAGCTGGTCATCGGCCGCAAGGAACTGTTCGAGTTGCGCGACGGGTTCGACCTGTACGTGTACCCGAACATCGTCACCGAAGCCGAAGCGCGCGCGATCTTCGCGGCCAGTGCCGGGCAGTACTGCGTGAACACCTTCAATTCGAAGCGGGTCAAGCTGACCAAGACGGTGCGCCACAGCGATCGTCGGCTCGATGCGTGGCGGTTTCGCGGCGTCTGCGACTGACGGCAGCCGCGACAAATGCGCAAACCGCGCGATTGCGCGGTTTTACCTTCGGCCAAATAGCGTTACATGATTGCGCAAGCGGCGCGCACGACCCCGCGCGCCCGGACCCCATGGAGACCAAGGGCCATGAGCGATCTGCGCAAAATCATCATCGACGACCACCAAATCGAGGTCGATCCCGCCATGACGCTGATCCAGGCGTGCGAACAGGCCGGGATCGAGATCCCACGCTTCTGCTACCACGAACGGCTGTCCATCGCTGGCAATTGCCGCATGTGCCTGGTCGAAGTGGTGGGCGGGCCGCCCAAGCCCGCCGCGTCCTGCGCGATGCAGGTCCGCGACTTGCGCCCGGGCCCCGAAGGCGCACCGCCGCAGGTCAAGACCAACAGCCCCATGGTCAAGAAGGCCCGCGAGGGCGTGATGGAGTTCCTGCTGATCAACCATCCGCTGGACTGCCCGATCTGCGACCAAGGTGGCGAATGCGACCTGCAGGACCAGGCCATGGCTTACGGTGTGGATTTCAGCCGCTACCGCGAGCCCAAGCGCGCCGTGACGAACATGGACCTGGGCCCGCTGGTGGGCACGCACATGACGCGTTGCATTTCCTGCACCCGCTGCGTGCGCTTCATCACCGAGGTCGCCGGCATGCCCGAGCTGGGCCAGACCGGGCGCGGTGAGGATGCGGAAATCACGTCCTATCTGGGCGCGACGCTCGATTCGAACATGCAGGGCAACATCGTGGACCTTTGCCCCGTGGGCGCGCTAACCTCGAAGCCCTATGCTTTCACCGCCCGCCCGTGGGAGCTGACGAAGACCGAAACCATCGACGTGATGGATGCGCTCGGGTCCAACATCCGCGTGGATACAAAGGGCCGCGAAGTGATGCGGATCCTGCCGCGCAACAATGACGGCATCAACGAGGAATGGCTGGCCGACCGCTCGCGCTACGTCTGGGACGGTCTGCGCCGCCAGCGGCTGGACAAGCCCTATATCCGCGAGAACGGCAAGCTGCGCCCGGCCACCTGGCCCGAGGCCCTGAGCGCCGCCGCCGAAGGACTGCGGGGCAAGAAGGTGGCCGGTCTGGTGGGCGATCTGGCCCCCACGGAAGCGATTTTCGCGCTGAAGCAACTGATCGAAGGGCAGGGCGGCCGGGTGGAATGCCGCCTGGACGGTGCCAAGTTGCCCGCGGGCAACCGCGCGGCCTATGTGGGCACCGCGGCGATCGAGGATATCGACACCGCCAAAGCCATCATGCTGATCGGCACCGATCCCCGCGTCGAGGCGCCGGTGCTCAACAGCCGCATCCGCAAGGCCTGGTTGAAGGGCGCGGATGTGGGTGTCGTTGGGCAAGCCGTCGATCTGACCTACGAATACGCGCATCTGGGCGACGGCCCGCAGGCGTTGGACGACCTGATCGGGCGCGACCATTCCGAGGTTCGCGACAAGCCCAGCATCGTGATCGTCGGCCAGGCGGCGCTGCGCCGCGACGACGGGGCCGCCGTTCTGGCCGCCGCGCAGGCGCTGGCCGAAAGCACCGGATCGGGCCTGCTGGTCCTGCACACCGCCGCGTCCCGCGTGGGCGCGATGGATGTGGGTGCCGTGACCGATGGCGGCGTGGATTCCGCGCTGGACGGGGTCGATACCGTTTATGCGCTGGGTGCCGACGAGATGGACATCCCCAAGGGGCCATTCGTGATCTACCAGGGCAGCCACGGCGACCGGGGCGCGCACCGCGCCGACGTGATCCTGCCGACCGCCGCCTGGACCGAGGAACAGGGCCTCTTCGTCAATACTGAAGGCCGACCGCAACTGGCCCTGCGCGCCAGCTTCGCGCCCGGCGAGGCCAAGGAAAACTGGGCCGTGCTGCGCGCGCTGTCGGCGATGATCGACTCGCAACTGCCCTACGACTCGCTGGGGCAGCTGCGCCGCGCGATGGTCGAGGCGGTGCCGCATCTGGGCCTGGTCGACGACATCGCCGAGAATGAAGGCGACGCGCTGGACAGGGGCGACCTGGGATCCGAGCCCTTCGGACGCGCACTGGACGATCACTATCTCAACAATCCGGTTACGCGGGCCAGCCAGCTCATGGCGGAACTCAGCGCGGGCGCGAAGGCGCGTCATCAGACGGCCCTGGCGGCCGAGTAGGCCGGGATGCGGGGTGTCGCGGTCTTGGCGGTTTTGGCGGTGGCAGGGTGCGATCCCTCGGTGAACGACGCGCCGGATATCCCCGAGGTCACGCGCGTGATCCCGCCCGACGGCGCGGTCTATGAAGGGGTGCAGACCCGGCTGCTGGAAAACGACTTGGTGAACTTCCTGGTGGAAATGCGTGGCGCCCGCGCGCCTGCCGACGTGGACGCCTATGCGCGCTGCGCGGCGGCGCAATATGCCTTGATCCGGGGCTATGGGTTTGCACGCCATATCCGGACGAATGTGAATGAGAAGGGTGGCATTTGGCGCGGAGATGCGGTTTACACGGTGTCGCCCGCGTTGCCGCGCGGCAGCCGAAATCTCGACGCCGAAGTCGTCGTGGCGACCTGCCGACAGGACGGGATCCCCACGGTATGACAAAGACGGAGCAACACGCGCATGTCTGAATTTCTGACGACACCCGGTGGAATCGTCCTGATCGTCGCCGCCCAGGCCGGTCTGGTCGTGACCTTCGTGATGGTCAGCCTGCTGTTCCTGGTCTACGGCGACCGTAAGGTTTGGGCCGCGGTCCAGATGCGCCGTGGCCCCAACGTGGTCGGCATCTTCGGCCTGTTGCAGACCGTGGCCGACGCGCTGAAATACGTGCTGAAGGAAATCGTCATCCCGGCGGGCGCCGACCGCACGGTGTTCCTGCTGGCGCCGCTCATGTCCTTCGTGCTGGCGATGCTGGCCTGGGCCGTGATCCCGTTCAACGAAACCTGGGTGCTGGCCGACATCAACGTGGCCGTGCTGTTCATCTTCGCGATCTCGTCGCTCGAGGTGTACGGCGTTATCATGGGCGGCTGGGCGTCGAACTCGAAATACCCGTTCCTGGGCTCGCTTCGGTCGGCCGCGCAGATGATTTCCTACGAGGTGTCGCTGGGCCTGATTATCATCGGCGTCATCATCACCACCGGGTCGCTGAATTTCGGTGACATCGTGCGCGCGCAAGACGGCAGCTACGGCCTGTTCAGCTGGTACTGGCTGCCGCATTTCCCGATGGTGTTCCTGTTCTTCATCTCGTGCCTGGCGGAAACTAACCGCCCGCCCTTCGACCTGCCCGAAGCCGAATCGGAACTGGTCGCGGGCTACCAGGTCGAATATTCATCCACGCCGTTCCTGCTGTTCATGGCGGGCGAATACATCGCGATCTTCCTGCTTTGCGCGGTCACGTCGCTGCTGTTCTTCGGCGGCTGGCTGTCGCCCATTCCGTTCCTGCCCGACGGCGCGTTCTGGATGGTCCTGAAGATGGCGTTCTTCTTCTTCCTGTTCGCCATGGTGAAGGCCGTGGTGCCCCGCTATCGCTATGACCAGCTCATGCGGCTGGGCTGGAAGGTATTCCTGCCGTTTTCGCTGGCCTGGGTGGTCTTCGTCTCCTTTGCCGCACATTTCGAATGGTTCGGCGGCGCCTATGCCCGCTGGGCCGTGGGAGGTTAATACATGAGCAACTTCGACTACGCCCGCGCCGGTCGCTACTGGCTGCTGTTCGACATGTTCAAAGGTCTGGGGCTGGGGTTCAAATACTTCTTCGCGCCCAAGGCCACGCTGAACTATCCCCACGAAAAAGGGCCGATCAGCCCGCGCTTCCGGGGGGAGCATGCCCTGCGCCGCTATCCCAACGGCGAAGAACGCTGCATCGCGTGCAAGCTGTGTGAAGCGGTATGCCCCGCGCAGGCCATCACCATCGACGCCGAGCCGCGTGAGGACGGCAGCCGCCGCACCACGCGCTACGACATCGATATGACCAAGTGCATCTATTGCGGATTCTGCCAGGAAGCCTGCCCGGTGGATGCCATCGTGGAAGGCCCGAATTTCGAGTTCTCGACCGAGACCCGCGAAGAGCTGTACTACGACAAGGCCAAGCTGCTGGAAAACGGCGACCGGTGGGAAGCCGAGATTGCGCGCAACCTGGAAATCGACACGCCGTATCGCTAGGCGGTGCCGCAAAGGACACCTGAGGACAGATCATGACCCCAGCCGATTTCGCCTTCTACCTGTTCGCCATCGCCGTCGTGGCGGCGGGGCTGTTCACCGTGATTGCGCGCAATCCGGTGCATTCGGTGCTGTGGCTGATCCTGGCCTTCCTGTCCTCGGCGGGTCTGTTCGTGCTGCTGGGCGCGGAATTCGTCGCCATGTTGCTGATCATCGTCTATGTGGGCGCCGTCGCGGTGTTGTTCCTGTTCGTCGTGATGATGCTGGACGTGGATTTCGCCGAGCTGAAGGCCGAGATGGCCAAGTACATGCCGCTGGCCCTGCTGATCGGGGTGGTGATCCTGATGCAGCTGGGCATCGCCCTTGGTGTCTGGCAGGTGTCGCCCCTGGCCGAACAGAACCTGGCCGCCCGGCCGCAGGACTTCTCGAACGCCGCCAATACCAACCTTCTGGGCCAGCTGATCTACGACGACTACCTGCTGTTGTTCCAGCTGGCGGGCCTGATCCTGCTGGTCGCCATGGTCGGTGCCATCGTGCTGACCTTGCGCCACCGCACCGACGTGAAGCGCCAGGACATCGTCGCCCAGATCATGCGCGACCCGGCCAAGGCGATGGAACTGAAGGACGTGAAACCGGGGCAGGGGCTTTAGACCATGTCGAACACCACCATCATCGTCGTCATCGTGGCCGTCATCATCCTTCTGGGTGGCGGTTTCGCGTTCCTCTGACATCAAAGGGCCCGCGCCATGATCGGACTTGAGCACTACCTGACCGTCGCCGCCGCGCTGTTCGTCATCGGCATTTTCGGCCTGTTCCTGAACCGCAAGAACGTCATCATCATCCTGATGAGCATCGAGCTGATGCTGCTGGCGGTGAACATCAACCTAGTGGCGTTCTCGGCGCATCTGGGCGACCTGGTGGGCCAGGTCTTCACGCTGTTCGTGCTGACCGTGGCGGCGGCCGAGGCCGCGATCGGCCTGGCGATCCTGGTGTGCTTCTTCCGCAACCGGGGCACCATCGACGTCGAAGACGTCAACGTGATGAAGGGCTGACGCGACATGGCAACGATCATCCTGTTCGCGCCGCTGATCGGCGCGCTGATCTGCGGCTTCGGCTGGCGGATCATCGGTGAAAAGCCCGCCCAATGGGTGTCCACGGGCCTGCTGTTTCTGGCCGCGTTCCTGTCGTGGATCGTGTTCCTGACCCATGACGGCACCACCCAGCAGATCCCGATCCTGCGCTGGATCGAAAGCGGCACCCTGGCCACCGACTGGGCGATCCGGCTGGACCGGCTGACGGCGATCATGCTGATCGTCATCACCACAGTGTCGGCCTTGGTGCACCTCTATTCCTTTGGCTACATGGCCCACGACGAGAACTTCAAGGAAGGCGAAAGCTACCGCCCCCGGTTCTTCGCGTACCTGTCGTTCTTCACCTTCGCCATGCTGATGCTGGTGACCGCCGACAACCTGATCCAGATGTTCTTCGGCTGGGAAGGCGTGGGCGTCGCGTCCTATCTTCTGATCGGTTTCTACTACCGCAAGCCGAGTGCCAATGCCGCCGCGATCAAGGCATTCGTCGTGAACCGGGTGGGCGATTTCGGCTTCGCGCTGGGGATCTTCGCGCTGTTCTTCATGGTCGACAGCGTGAACTTGGACGACATCTTCGCTGCCGGGCCGCAGCTGGCCGAGACGCAGCTGACCTTCCTGTGGCGCGACTGGACCGCGTCCGAGGTCATCGCCGTGCTGCTGTTCATCGGCGCCATGGGCAAATCGGCCCAGCTGTTCCTGCACACCTGGCTGCCCGACGCGATGGAAGGTCCGACGCCTGTGTCGGCCCTGATCCACGCGGCGACCATGGTGACCGCCGGCGTTTTCCTGGTCTGCCGCATGTCGCCGATCATGGAATACGCCCCAAGTGCGACCGCCTTCGTGACGGTGATCGGTGCGTCGACCGCGTTCTTCGCCGCTACCGTGGGTCTCGTTCAGAACGACATCAAGCGCGTCATCGCCTATTCGACCTGTTCGCAGCTGGGCTATATGTTCGTGGCCGCAGGCGTGGGCGTCTATTCGGTCGCGATGTTCCACCTGTTCACCCACGCCTTCTTCAAGGCGATGCTTTTCCTGGGCGCGGGGTCGGTGATCCACGGGATGCACCACGAGCAGGACATGCGGAACTATGGCGGGCTGAAGGACAAGCTGCCCTACACGTTCCTCGCCATGCTGATCGGCACGCTGGCCATCACCGGCGTCGGCATCCCGCTGACCCATATCGGCTTCGCGGGCTTCCTGTCCAAGGACGCCGTGATCGAATCCGCCTTCGGCGCGCAGTCGCAGCCGGGCATGTACGCTTTCTGGCTGCTGGTGCTCGCGGCGGCCATGACCAGCTTCTACAGCTGGCGGTTGATGTTTCTGACCTTCTGGGGCGATCCGCGCGGCGACAAGCACACCCATGAACACGCGCACGAATCGCCCATGGTGATGCTGGCGCCGCTGGGCGTGCTGGCGCTCGGGTCGGTGCTGGCGGGCATGATCTGGTACGGGTCGTTCTTCGGGGACCACGCGCAGGTGAACCGCTTCTTCGGCATCCCCGAGCATTCCGAGGCAGCCGAGGACCATGGCGAAGAGGGTGCGTCAGCGACCGAAGAGCAAGCCGCCAGCGGCTCCGAGACCGCCGCCGGTTCGACGGACGACGCGGGCGAAGGCGTCGGCGAAGCGGTCGAGGAGCTGGCCCAGGGCGACGTGACCGAGGCCGTGGACGACGCCACCGAGCCGACCGAGGATTCCCACGCGGCCGACGCCACCCATGGCGAGGTCATGGCGGGCGGCTGGGAAGCAGGCGCCATCTACATGGCTCCCGAAAATCACGTGATGGACGATGCCCACCACGCCCCGACCTGGGTCAAGGTCAGCCCGTTCTTCGCCATGCTGCTGGGGCTTGGACTGTCGTGGCTGATGTATATCCGCCGTCCCGACTTGCCGGGTCGCCTGGCCGAAAGCCAGCCGTTCCTCTACCAGTTCCTGCTGAACAAGTGGTATTTCGACGAGATCTACGACGCCGTCTTCGTGAGGCCCGCAAAGAAGATCGGCCGTTTCCTGTGGACGCGCGGCGACGGCGCGGTGATCGACGGCGGCATCAACGGCGTGGCCATGGGGCTGATCCCGTTGCTGACCCGCTATGCAGGCCGGGCGCAGTCGGGGTATCTGTTCCACTACGCCTTCGCCATGGTGCTGGGCATCGCCCTGCTGATCACCTGGATGACGCTTGGCGGAGGGGCCGAATAAATGGACAACCTGCTCTCCATCATCTGCTTCGTGCCGACGCTGGCCGCCGGGATCCTGGCGCTGTTCCTGCGCGGCGACGACGCGGCGGCGCAGAAGAACGCCAAGTGGCTGGCGCTGATCGCCACGTCCGTCAGCTTCCTTCTGTCGCTGTTCGTTCTGGCGGGCTTCCAGCCCGGCGCGGGCTTCCAGTTCGTCGAGGAAGGCGAATGGATCCTGGGCCTGACCTACAAGATGGGCGTCGACGGGATCAGCGTGCTGTTCGTTCTGCTGACCACGTTCCTGATGCCGATCGTGATCCTGTCGTGCTGGGACGTGACCACCCGCGTGAAGGAATACATGATCGCGTTCCTGTTGCTGGAAACGCTGATGCTGGGCGTGTTCATGGCGCTGGACATGGTCCTGTTCTACCTGTTCTTCGAGGCCGGACTGATCCCGATGTTCCTGATCATCGGCATCTGGGGCGGCAAGGAACGTATCTATGCCGCGTTCAAGTTCTTCCTTTATACCTTCCTGGGCTCGGTGCTGATGCTGGTGGCGATGATCGCCATGTACAGCGATGCGGGCACCACCGACATCCCGACGCTGCTGGAGCACGAGTTCAGCTACGGCACCATCAGCGTCATGGGATTCCAGGTCGTGGGCGGCCTGCAGACGATGCTTTGGCTCGCCTTCTTCGCGAGCTTTGCCGTGAAGATGCCCATGTGGCCGGTCCATACCTGGCTGCCCGACGCCCACGTGCAGGCGCCCACGGCCGGGTCGGTCGTTCTGGCCGCGATCCTGCTGAAGCTGGGCGGCTACGGCTTCATTCGTTTTTCCCTGCCCATGTTTCCCGTCGCGTCCGAGCTTCTGGCCCCCTTCGTGCTGTGGATCAGCGCCATTGCCATCGTCTATACCTCGCTGGTGGCGCTGGCGCAGACCGACATGAAGAAGCTGATCGCCTATTCGTCGGTCGCGCATATGGGATATGTCACCGCGGGTATCTTCAGCGCCAACCAGCAGGGGCTGGACGGGGCGATCTTCCAGATGATCAGCCACGGATTCATCTCGGGCGCGTTGTTCCTTTGCGTGGGCGTCATCTACGACCGGATGCATACGCGCGAGATCGACGCCTACGGTGGGCTCGTGAACCGGATGCCTGCCTACGCGCTGATCTTCATGCTGTTCACCATGGCCAATGTGGGTCTGCCGGGCACGTCGGGCTTCGTGGGCGAATTCCTGACCCTCATGGGCATGTTCCAGACCAACACCTGGGTCGCCGCCGTGGCCACCACCGGTGTGATCCTCAGCGCCGCCTACGCGCTTTGGCTCTATCGCCGGGTCGTCATGGGCGCGCTGATCAAGGAAAGCCTGAAGACCATCCAGGACCTGACCCCGCGCGAAAAGTGGATCTTTGCCCCGCTGGTGGCGATGACGCTGCTGCTGGGTGTCTATCCCGCGCCGGTGCTTGACCGGATCGGACCCGCGGTGGCCGATCTTCTGACCAATTACGACGACGCGGTGGCGGCGGCCGATCTGGGCCAGCCCGCGGACACCGAAGTCGCCGAAGCACAATAGGGATCCCGCGTATGAGCTCTGCCGATTTCGCCATTCTCGCGCCCGAGATCGTCCTGTCGATCTACGCGATGCTGGGCCTTCTGGCCGCAGTTTATACCGTGAAGGACGGGCTGGCCGCGGCGCTGGTCTGGTCCACGGCGACCTTGTTCGTGGTGCTGGCGGCGTGGATCGGGCTTTCGGGATCGGGCGACAACGTGGCCTTCAACGGGATGTTCCACGACGACGCCTTCTCGCGGTTCGCCAAGGTCACGATCCTGCTGTCGGCGGCCGCCGTGCTGCTGATGAGCCAGGAATACATGGCCCGTCGCGGCCTGTTACGGTTCGAGTTCCCGCTGCTGGTGGCGCTGGCCGCCGTGGGCATGATGGTCATGGTCAGCGCGGGCGACCTGATGGCGCTTTACATGGGGCTCGAGCTGCAATCCCTCTCGCTCTATGTCGTCGCTGCCCTGCGCCGCGACAGCGTGAAATCCACCGAGGCGGGACTGAAATACTTCGTGCTGGGCGCGCTGTCGTCGGGCCTGCTGCTCTACGGCGCGTCGCTGACCTACGGCTTCGCGGGCACGACGCTCTTCTCGGGCATCATCGCCTCGGCGGGCGAGGGCACGGCGTCGCTGGGCCTGCTTTTCGGCTTGGTGTTCATCGCCGCGGGCCTGGCCTTCAAGGTCAGCGCCGCGCCCTTCCACATGTGGACACCCGATGTCTACGAAGGCTCGCCCACGCCGGTCACCGCCTTCTTCGCCACCGCCCCCAAGGTGGCTGCCATGGGCCTGATGGCGCGCGTCGTCCACGACGCCTTCGGCGGCGTCAGCGCGGACTGGACGCAGGTGCTGGCGGCGCTGTCGGTGGCGTCGATGTTCCTGGGCGCCATCGCGGCCATCGGGCAGACCGATATCAAGCGGCTGATGGCCTATTCGTCGATCAATCACATGGGCTTCGCGCTGATGGGGCTGGCCAGCGGCAGCGCCTTCGGGGTGCAGGCGATGCTGGTCTACATGGCGATCTACGTCACCATGAATATCGGCACCTTCGCCTTCATCCTGACCATGGAAAAGGACGGCGTTCCGGTCGTGCGTATCGACGCGCTGAACAATTACGCCAAACGCGAGCCGACGAAGGCGCTGGCGGTCCTGATCCTGATGTTCTCCATGGCAGGCGTGCCGCCGCTGGTGGGCTTTTTCGGCAAGTTCTACGTGCTGACGGCCGCGGTGGATGCGGGCATGGCGTGGCTTGCGGTGCTGGGCGTGATCGCATCGGCCATCGCCGCGTATTACTACCTGCGGATCGTCTACTACATGTATTTCGGCGTCGAGTCGGATGCACTGAATGGCGGCAAGTCCCCGATCCTGTGGGGCTTCCTGATGGTATCGGCGGCGGCCATGGTGGTGGGCGTCATCAACCTCTTCGGGATCGAGGGCGCGGCGGCGCTGGCGGCGGAAACCCTTGTCAACTGAGCCCGTCTGGCCCGAAGGCTACGCCCAGATCGTTCGCGAAACCGTCGACAGCACCAATGCCGAGGGGCTGCGGCTGGCGGGTGAGCTGGAATATCCGACTTGGATCCTCGGACTTGAGCAGACCGGTGCGCGCGGGCGCCGCGGCCACGGCTGGCAGACCCCGCGGGGCAATTTCGCGGCCACGCTGATGCTGCGCCCCACGGGCACCGCCGGTTGGGCCGCCCTGCGCAGCTTCATGGCGGCCAATGCGCTGTTCGAGACGCTGGCGCTGTATATGGACCGGTCGCGGCTGGCGCTGAAATGGCCCAACGACGTGCTGCTGGACGGGGGCAAGGTGGCTGGCATCCTGCTCGAGACGACCAGCAACGGCAGCCAGATCGATTGGCTGGCCATCGGGATCGGCGTGAACCTGGCGCACGTGCCGCCGGGCATCCGGGACGCCGCCTTCCCGCCCGTCGCGATGGACGAGGCCCCCGATCCCGAAGACTTCCTGCTGCGGCTTGCGGGTCATTACGCGACGCAGGAAAGCATCCTGGAGCAGCTGGGCTTCGAGCCGATCCGCGAGAAATGGCTGCGCCACGCCGCCCGCCTGGGCGAGGTCATCACCGCCGATACCGGGCAGGAAGAACTGACCGGCGTCTTCCGCACCATCGACGAGGCCGGGCAGCTGATCCTGGACACCCCCCAGGGCGAGCGCCGCATCGCCGCCGCCGATATCTTCTTCTAGGGGGCGGGGAGGATGCTTCTGGCGATTGATTGCGGCAACACGAACACGGTGTTTGCGCTGTGGGACGGGACCGAGTTCCTGGCCACCTGGCGCTGCTCGACGGAATGGCGACGGACGGCGGACGAATATTACGTCTGGCTGAAGACGCTGATGAAGCTGGAAGGCATCGACGTGACGGTGACCGAGGTCATCGTCAGTTCGACCGTGCCCCGCGTGGTCTTCAACCTCCGGATCCTGTGCAACCGCTACTTCGACTGCCGCCCCTACGTCGTGGGCAAGCCGGACTGCGCGCTGCCCATCGGCGTCCGCGTGGACGAAGGCACGGCAGTGGGGCCCGACCGGCTGGTGAACACCGCGGGCGGGTTCGATCTGCATGGCGGCGATCTGATCGTGGTGGATTTCGGCACCGCGACCACCTTCGACGTGGTGGGACGTGACGGCGCCTATGAGGGTGGCGTGATCGCACCGGGTGTGAATCTGTCGCTGCAGGCCCTACATGAGGCAGCAGCGGCCTTGCCCCTGGTGGACATCACTAAGCCGAACCAGGTGGTGGGCAAGAACACCGTCGATTGCATGCAATCAGGGATATTCTGGGGCTATGTGGGCCTCATCAACGGGGTGGTCGAGCGTATCCGCGAGGAGCGCGCCCGCCCCATGAAAGTTATCGGAACGGGCGGGCTGGCGCCATTATTCCAGCAAGGGGACGCGTCGTTCGACGTGTTCGAAGACAATCTGACGATGCACGGACTGACCGTGATCTATCGCCATAACAAGGACTTGGAAAACTAGTATGAGCAAGGAACGACTGATCTATCTCCCCCTCGGAGGCGCGGGGGAGATCGGAATGAATTGTTACGTCTATGGCTACGGCGCACCGGACAAGGAACGGCTGATCGTGGTCGATCTGGGCGTGACGTTCCCGGACATGGACACGACACCGGGGGTGGACCTGATCTTCCCGGACGTGACGTGGCTGGAAGAGCGCCGCGACCGGATTGAAGGCATCTTCATCACCCACGCCCACGAGGATCACGTGGGTGCCATCGGCCATTTGTGGTCGAAGCTGGACGCGCCGGTCTATGCCCGCGCCTTCACGGCCCACCACGCGCGCCGCAAGATGGAAGAGCAGGGGCACAATCCCGACAAGGTGCAGGTCATGGGCATCTGGCCCGAGATGCGTCAGTTCGGGCCGTTCAATATCGGTTTCCTGCCGGTGTCGCACTCGATCCCCGAAAGCTCGGCCATGGTGATCGAAACCAAGGGCGGCCGCGTAATCCATACCGGCGATTTCAAGATCGACTACGACCCCGGCGTGGGCGAGGCCTTCGATCGCGACCTGTGGGCCGAGGCATCGAAAGGCGGCGTGAAGGCGCTGGTCTGCGATTCGACCAACATCTTCTCGGGGACGGAAGGGCGCAGCGAATCGTCGCTGGCGCCCGAGATCACCCGCATGGTGGCCGAACAGCCGGGCATGGTGGTGGCGACCACTTTCGCGTCGAACGTGGCGCGGGTGAAGACGCTGGCCGAAGCGGGCATCGCCGCGGGCCGATCGGTCTGCCTGATGGGCCGTGCCATGCGCCGGATGATCGAGGCTTCGGTGGAAACCGGGGTGCTGCACGACTTCCCGTCGACGATCCAGCCAGAGGACGCGCGCGAATTGCCGCGCGAGAACTTGATGCTGATCGTCACCGGTAGCCAGGGCGAACGACGGGCCGCCTCGGCGCAGCTGGCGCGCGGCAAGTACATGGGCCTGACCCTGGCCGAGGGCGACACGTTCCTGTTCTCGTCGAAGACCATTCCCGGCAACGAGCGGGGCGTGATCTCGATCATGAACCAGTTTTCCGAGCAGGGCGTGGACGTCGTGGACGATGATGGCGGGCGCTACCACGTGTCGGGCCACGCCAACCGGCCCGATATCCAGGCGATGCACGATCTGGTGAAGCCGCAGATGGTGATCCCGATGCACGGCGAACACCGGCACCTGCGCGAACACGTGAAGCTGGCCAAGTCCGGTGGCCGCGCCGGTGTGCTGGCGCCCAACGGCACCTGCGTCTCGCTGTCGGGCAACAAGCCCGAGGTCGTGGAATATGTCGAGACAGGCCGCGTTTACCTGGACGGGGCGGTGCAGGTCGGTGCGCTGGACGGCATCGTGCGCGACCGGATCCGCATGGCGCTGAATGGCCACGCGGTGGTGACCATGATCATCGACGAAGACGACGCTCCGCTGGGCGATCCGTGGGTCGAGCTGATGGGCCTGCCCGACAAGGGCCGGTCGAACACGTCGCTGGTCGACGTGATGGAAGCCGATCTCGGCCAGTTCCTGCAGCGCGCCAATGACAAGACGCTGATGGACGACGCCAAGCTGGAGGACGAGCTGCGCAAGGTCGCGCGGCAGACCGCGCTGGACGAGATCGGGCGCAAGCCCGAGGTGACAGTCGTGGTGTCGCGCCTGAACTGACATGTTGGAGGGGGCCTTGCGCCCCCGCCGCTGGCGCGGCCCCCCGCAAGGTATTTCGGGAAAGATGAAGTCTAGTCACTGTCGTGGCAGAGGTAGACCGCGCCGCCGACGGCCACGACGCTGACGGCGGCGGCCCCGGCCAGGGCAGGGGCTGCCAGGGCTGCCGACAGGGCCGTGCCCGCGCCCGTGCCCAGGCTGGACAGCACCGACGCCGCGCTGCCCGACACCATGGCGGCACCGGACGCGTGCAGCACGGCGCTGGTGCGGCTTTCGCCCTCGCGGCGGTTGGTGACGATATCGGTGGCCGCGCCGGCGACGTTGAGCGCCCCGTCCTTTGCGGCATTCACGCGGTCGCAGGTGGTCACCGCGCAGCGGCCGCGGAACGTCCGCTCGCCCGGAACCAGCAGATAACCCAGCAAATCGTCGGGCAGCAGGCAGTAGCCGCTGAGATCCTCGTCGGGAACTTCGTTTGCCAGGAATGCGATCAGCGTTTCGCTGTCGCAGGCAGGCGGGCGGCCGAGCACCTTGTCGACGCCCAAGCCCGCCCAGCGCGCGCCGCGTTCCCGCAGGGACGGCGTTTCCGGCGCGACCGCCAGCGCGTCGCGGTCGATGAGGATCTCGGTGGAATTGACGTCGGCGCGGCAGATGTCTTCGGCCAGGGCCGGGAAAGCGCAGCAAAGAAGGGCTGTCAGAAGGGCATATCTCATGCCCTTCAAACTAGTGCGTCATGCGCTCTTCGAAAGACTTCTCGATGAAGGTGGGCAAGTGATCGCCCATGCCGACGACCGGGGTGTCGTTCTGACGCTCGCGGCCCCGTCCGCCGCGCGGCCGACGACCCGATTGCGGGCGTTCTTCGGGGGCGGGACGCGGCTCGGGCTTCGGCGCCTCTGTCCGGGTCTCTTCGACCGGTGCTTCGGCGACCGGGGCGGGCGCGTCTTCCTTCTTGCGGCGCGAGCGGGTGCGCTTCGGCTTTTCGTCGGACGCGTGCGCCGCGGGAGCTTCGGCCTTGGCGGTTTCCTCGGGGGCGCTGGCGCCGCCCAGCGGGTTGTCGAGACGGGGGATCTGTTTGCCGATCAGGCGTTCCACGTCGTCCAGGTTACGCTCGTCCGAGGGAACGCAGATCATGATCGCCTTGCCCTCGCGCCCCGCGCGCCCCGTCCGACCGATGCGGTGCACGTAGTCTTCGGCGTGAGACGGCACATCGAAATTGAACACGTGGCTGACCGCGGGCACGTCGAGCCCGCGCGCGGCCACGTCCGAGGCCACGAGAAACCGCAGATCGCCCGCGCGGAAGCCGTCCAGCG
Organism: Palleronia pontilimi; assembly: GCF_016412875.1. GTDB lineage: Bacteria > Pseudomonadota > Alphaproteobacteria > Rhodobacterales > Rhodobacteraceae > Palleronia > Palleronia pontilimi. The sequence continues at coordinate 180,446 of NZ_JAEKPD010000010.1, forward strand.
TGCGGGTGCGCTGTGACTGCTCCAGATCGCCATGGATCGGCGCCGCGTCATAGCCGTACTTGGAAAGCGATTTCGCAACGGTATCCACATCCGTCTTGCGGTTGCAGAAGATGATCGCGTTGGAGCACTTGTCGCCCTCGGCGTCGATCAGCGTGCGCAAGAGCTTGCGCTTCTCGCTGGCCTGGCGATCCTTGCGCGACCCTTTGAACAGAACCACGCCCTGTTCGATCGTCTCGGACGCGGTGGCCTGGCGGGCGACTTCGACCTTTTCGGGGTTGCTGAGGAAGGTGTTGGTGATGCGCTCGATCTCGGGGGCCATGGTGGCCGAGAAGAACAGGGTCTGGCGGGTGAAGGGCACCAGCGAAAAGATACGCTCGATGTCGGGGATGAACCCCATGTCGAGCATGCGGTCGGCTTCGTCCACCACCATGATCTTCACGTCGTTCAGCAGCAGCTTGCCGCGTTCGTGATGGTCCAGCAGGCGGCCGGGCGTGGCGATCAGCACGTCGACGCCCCGGTCGATCAGCTGGTCCTGTTCCTTGAAGGACACGCCGCCGATCAGCAGCGCCTTGGTGAGCTTCACGTACTTGGAATAGGTGTCGAAATTCTCGGCCACCTGGGCAGCCAGTTCGCGCGTGGGCGCCAGCACCAGGCTGCGCGGCATCCGCGCCTTGGCGCGGCCGCGGGCGAGCTGGGTGATCATCGGCAGGGTGAACGATGCCGTCTTGCCGGTCCCGGTCTGGGCGATGCCCAGCACGTCGCGGCCTTCCAGCGCGGCGGGAATGGCGCCCGCCTGGATGGGGGTGGGCGTGGTGTAGCCGGCTTCGTCGATGGCTTTCTGGACCTTGGGGCCCAGCTTGAGATCGCTGAATTTTGTCATGTGCGTCCGATTTTCTGCGGCCTCGGCCGCAAGTTCAGGACGAATTGGCCGCCCCGCTTCCCGACCGCGCGCATCGCGGTCGCGCGGGTAGCTACCGCGGATGGCCCACTCCGTCAATCGTGACGGATCGGCGCAGGGATCGGCGGAGTTTGGCGGTCGCCCCAGACGAGCCCGCGATAGTCGAAACCGCGCTCGATCGTCGGCTTCACGATGCGGAAATAGGGTGACAGGTCGAAATCCCGGGGCACGAACAGCGAATGGTGGCGGATATGAAGGATCTCGGCCCGACCGTCGGGGGCCAGACCATGGTTCAGCGGCAGGATCGGATAGCGCACGCATTGGAAGGCCTCAGCGATGACGGTCGAGCACAAGGCCCGTGTCGGATCGCCCGAGCCCAGTGCCAGCATCCGCCGCCGGAAGCGCCGGGGAACGGGCGGGCGCGGCATCAGGTAGCGGGCCAGGTCCACGATGTTCTTCAGGTCGTACATCTTGCCCACGGCGGCCCGCATGTGCCCGACCACCCTGTCGCGCGCGGCGGAGTCCAGATCGACGGGTCGGCAGATCCGTGTGTTCATATGGCCGTATTTGCTCAGCGGCGCGTAATGCACGCCGCCCTGCAGGTCCGCCTCGATCAGGTCGCGGTCCGGCCCGTCGCCCACGAAGAAGGCGGCATGCGACCAGGTCGAGGTCGTCAGGTACTTGATCGCCGTCGAAATGCGCGTGTCGCCCTCGACAAGCAGCACATCGGCGGGCTGCATTTCGGCGCACAGCTCGTCATGCGGGGTCACGTCGAAGCTTTCATACACCGCGACACGCTGTTCGAGGTATCGGGCCAGCACCCGGCCCAGTCGGGTTCGGATCGGTGTCATGCCGCTGCCTTTCGCCCTTTTTGACGGCTGCCGGATCATAGCACAGTGGCCTCAAAACGGCGCGTTTTCGGGCGTGGCGCCAAGGGGACGCGGTCCCCGCTACCGGCGGCTACAGGACCTCGGCGAACCGGGCGGGGATCTCGATCAGGATGCCGCGCTCCACGTTGGCCCCTTCGGCGATATGTCCCACGCGGGTGCGCACGCGGCCGGGGCGTGGCGAGGCGAGCTGGGCGCGCGCCGTTTCGATCGCCGGATCGCCGGGGGCAGGAGTGGCTGCGTTGACTTCGTCGAACCGGTTGAGGCGGCCCTTCACATGGCGGTTCAGCGACTCGTGCGTACCGCCGTCGATGCGCTCGACCAGCCGGGCGTCGGCGATGTCCTGGTCATGCAGCGCCAGGTGAAACAAGACCAGCCGGTCCGAGATGCGCACTTCCTGGAAATCGGCGCGGTGATAGCCCCGCTCTCAGGTGGCCGGGTGGAAGACGACGCAGGGCTTGGTGAATTCACGCGTGATGACGCCGTGCCTGCGCTGCGCGAGGATCGATCCCGCTTCCTGCGACAGGGCAGACTCGTTCGCGATGTCGTGGATGACGTCAATGCCAAGCGCCGAGATGCAGCCCTGGTCGCGTTCGGCAAGGATCGCGTCCGCAAGCGACAGTCCCGATTGCGGGTCCGCGACGAGAAACTCGTCGGTATCGGCCCTGACCACGGCCTTGTATTGGCCCAGCAGGAAGGCCGCGAAATCCGAGCAGAGCGCGGCCGACCAGTCGTTGCGCGGGCCGCGCGGCATGGGTCCGTCGAATGTCAGCACGTTCACCCCGGGCGGAAGCGCGGGCATCGTCCAGTCGCTGCCGTGGCGCAGCACGAACAACGCCTGAAGGCCAAAGGCGGCGCCATAGTGATCGATACATTTGCGCAGGAAATAGCTGTCGTTGCGCACCAGCGTGAAGGCGGCGATGTCACTCATGAGAGGCATACTCGTCGAAGCCACGGGCGGCGGGATTTTTGCGCAAACGCTGGCCGAGCACAAGCGCGGCCCTCGCGCCGGGTCCGCATGCGGGCTCAGTCGACGAGGATGCGGCCCTTGCGCAGGATCGCGGACATGAGGGTGCCCGGATCGCGCACCGGCTCGAGCGCGCCGCGTACGGTGACGCGCTGGCCTTCTTCGAGCGTGTCGATGGGATCGTCCAACATCACGGTCAGCGCAGTGCCGTGGCTGGGGTCGCCGCAGAACGGGCAGAAGCCGAGGTCCGAGACCAGAATGAATTCGCGCGCCTGGCCGCCATCGGTGACGGGCACAGCGTAGCCCGACAGGTCGAACTCGGCGATGCCGTCGCGCATCTGGGGCGGGAAGATCTTGGTAACGAACCAGTCGTCGGCCGTCTCGACCTCTTCGGTCTGGATGGCGCGCAGCAGGTCCCATCCCTGTACAGGGTCGGTTCCGGCGAGCCCCGCGGCGGGGGAGAGCGCGGTGGCTAGGGCGATACCCGAGACGGCCAGGGGGCTTGAAGGCATGAGGGGATCCTCTTCTGCACACAAAATTAAGCGAAAAGGTAACGGAATCGCTTTAAGATTCCAGACGTATTCTGGTCAGTTGGCGGCTCTTCGCCGGCCTAGACCATCATTTCCTTTGTGGCCGTGAGCTTGACCTCGGGATAGTCGCGCTCGACCCGGTCGATGTCCCATTGCAGGCGGGTGAGATAGACGAGGTCGCCGTCGCTGTCGTGGGCGATGTGCTGCTTGTTGGCCTGCACGAATTTGTCCACCGCCGCGTCTGCCCCTGACACCCAGCGGGCCGAGGTGAATTGCGACGACTCGAACCGGACGGGCAGGCCGTATTCCAGCTCGATCCGGCTGGCCAGCACCTCGAATTGCAGCGCGCCGACGACGCCCACGATGAAGCCCGCGCCCATCATCGGCTTGAATACCTTGGCGGCGCCTTCCTCGGCGAACTGGCTAAGCGCCTTGTCCAGGTGCTTGGCCTTCATCGGGTCGCCCGCGCGGCAGTTCTGCAAAAGCTCGGGCGCGAAGGACGGGATGCCGCTGACGCGCAGGCTTTCACCCTCGGTCAGCGTGTCACCGATGCGCAGCTGGCCGTGGTTGGGGATGCCCATGATGTCGCCGGCCCAGGCTTCTTCCGCCAGTTCGCGGTCCGAGGCCAGGAACAGCACCGGGTTGCTGATCGCCATGGGTTTCTTGGACCGCACATGGGTCAACTTCATGCCGCGCTTGAAATGGCCCGATGCCATGCGCACGAAGGCCACGCGGTCGCGGTGCTTGGGGTCCATGTTGGCCTGCACCTTGAACACGAAACCGGTGACCTTGTCCTCGTCGGGCGAGATCTGGCGCGGCTGGGCCTTTTGCGGCTGCGGCTCTGGGCCGAAATCGCCGATGCCGGTCATCAGTTCCTTGACGCCGAAGCTGTTGATGGCGCTGCCGAACCAGATCGGCGTCAGCGTGCCGTCCAGAAGCGCCTGCTGGTCGAATTTCGGCAGCAATTCGCGCGCCATCTCGACCTCGTCGCGCAGCTGCTCCAGCAGCGCTGCGGGCACATGCTCGGCCATCTTCGGGTCGTCGAGCCCTTCGAGCCGGATCGATTCCGCCACCTTGTTGCGGTCAGCGCGGTCCATCAGCTCCAGACGATCGTTGAGCATGTCGTAGCAGCCCAGGAAGTCGCGGCCCTGACCGATGGGCCAGGAGGCGGGTGTGACGTCGATGGCCAGGTTTTCCTGGATCTCGTCGATGATCTCGAACGTGTCGCGCGCCTCGCGGTCCATCTTGTTGCAAAAGGTCAGGATCGGCAGGTCGCGCAGGCGGCAGACCTCGAAAAGTTTCTGGGTCTGGCTTTCCACGCCCTTGGCGCCGTCGATCACCATGACCGCGGCGTCGACGGCGGTCAGCGTGCGATAGGTGTCTTCGGAAAAGTCGCTGTGGCCCGGTGTGTCCACCAGGTTGAAGCGGTAGTTCCCGAAATCGAAGGACATGGCCGAGGCCGAGACGGAAATCCCACGGTCCTTTTCCATCTGCATGAAGTCCGACCGCGTGCGCCGCGCCTCGCCCTTGGCGCGGACCTGACCGGCCATCTGGATCGCGCCGCCATAGAGCAGGAATTTCTCGGTCAGCGTGGTTTTGCCGGCATCGGGATGGCTGATGATGGCAAAGGTCCGGCGGCGCGCGATTTCGGGCGGCAGGGGGGCGGCGTTATGGGTGCGATCCAGCATGGGCGGCATATAAGCGGGCACGGTCCCGCGCGCAATCGCCCGCGATCCGTGCTATGATGGACGGTCAACGACAGGAGGATGTCATGAGCCTTATGGATATCGCCAACGAGCTGGTCGACCGGGTCCGCAACGGCGACGGAACGCAGCTTCTGGAAACGATCTACGCCAAGGACGCCGAGTCGGTCGAAGCCTCCAGTCCCGAGGGGGAAGACCGGGTGTCCAAGGGTCTGGACGCGCTACGCGGCAAGCACGCGTGGTGGGACGAGCACATGGAGACGCACAGCATGGGCGTCGAAGGCCCGTTCCCCCATGGCGACGACAAGTTCGCCGTGATCTACGACGTGGATGCCACGAACAAGCAGACTAAGGATCGCATGAAGATGCGCGAAGTGGCGGTTTACACGGTTCGGAACGACAAGATCGCGCGCGAGGAGTTCTTCTACACGTCGGGCGGCTGACCGGCGACTAGCAGGCGGATGCGCGGCGCAGCTGGTCGACGATGACCGCGCCCGCGCCGGGGGGAATCACGTATTCCTTGGCGTGGGTGTCGCTTTCGGTCATCCTGGCGCCCAGTTCCGCCGGAAGCGCGGACCGGGTGCGGGTATCGACCAGCAGCGTTTCGGCTGCAATGCCTTCGGCATAGATGATCTCGTGCCGGTCGAAGAGCAGCTGGAAGTAGTCCACGAAGCCGCCATCGGTGCGCGTCACGCTGGTGCCGTTCAGCAGGTGCTTGGCCTTGATCAGCACCTCCGCGCGACCCGCGCGCAGGTGATCCTGCCGCTGGTAGACGAACAGCCGATGGTTGGGGCTGACGATCAGGTCGTTTTCGTTGTTCAGCACGCCCTTCGCGATGCGGATCGGCGCGAAAACCCCGGACGCGCGGACCGTCTGCCGGCCGATCCAGCGGATCTTCTGGGGGCCGTGGTCACGGGTCAGAACCAGATCGCCCACTTTCAACGCCTCGATCGGTGTTTGGCAGCCGTTGGACATGGCGATGTGGGTGCCGCGGGTGAAGGACACGCAGGCTGCCTCGGCAAAGCGGGCGGCGGCGGCGTCGCGGTCGATGCGAACCAGCGTGTATTCGCGCCGGGCTTGCAGCGGGCTGAGCGGGAAAAGGTGGACCTGGGCGATGGTGCAGCGGTCGCGGTTCATCTCGACCACAACGACGATCTCGACCAGCGTGCCGTCGGTGGACATGAAGGTGGCGACGCAATCCAGGTGCAACTCGGCGCCGGGCATCCCCGTCTCGGATTGCAGAGCGATGACCATTTGCTTCTGGTCGGCCAAGTGACCGATGGCCAGTCGGACGCGGTCCACATCCGCCAGAAGCTGGTAGCTGTCGCCCAGGATCAGGTCGTCCGCGATGGACATCGGGTCGCCCAGGTTGGCCCCGTCCACGGCCGTGAAACAGGCCGCGGAGTAGACGGGCAGGCTTTGCGCGGGCTGGAGCGCGACGGATGAATGCACGGTCATGGCGGCAGCTTCCATGGATGGCGGGTGAAGATCCGACACCGATCCTTCCCCAAGGAACAGGCGGCGCACCCAGTCGAAACCTGATACGTCATCTGCCGTGATCTTTCAATTTTTCAACGTGGTCTTGCCTGACTTTTTGCGACTTTGGCCACGCGGCGTGGCCATTGCGGGCATTCGTGCCAGATTACGGGATGATCGGCGACAATCGGGCTGGACCACGGGGCGCCGCGAGACAGCGAAATAGAAACAAAAGGAGCGTTCATGGATCTGGGTATCAAGGGAAAGCGTGCGTTGGTCACCGCGTCGTCGAAAGGGTTGGGGCTTGGCTGCGCCCGTGCGCTGGCGGAAGCGGGCTGCGACCTGGTGATGAACGCGCGGGGGGCCGAAACGCTCGAAGCGTCGGCGCAGGCGATTCGCGACACCTACGGTGTGGAAGTCACCACCGTGGCCTGTGACATCACGACCGAGGAAGGCCAGATGCGGGTGCTGCAACAGGCCAGCAACCCCGACATCCTTGTCACCAACGCGGGCGGCCCGCCGCCGGGCATGTGGTCGGACTGGACTCGCGACGACTTCATCGCGGCGCTCGATGCCAACATGCTGACGCCCATCGCGCTGATGAAAGCCTGCCTTCCGGCGATGATGGAGCAGGGCTGGGGCCGCGTCGTGAACATCACGTCGGTGTCGGTCAAGGCGCCGGTTCCCGTGCTGGGGCTGTCGAACAGCGCGCGGGCGGGCCTGACGGGCTATGTCGCGGGCACGTCGCGGCAGGTGGCGGGCAAGGGTGTCACGATCAACAACCTGCTGCCGGGTATCCACGGCACGGACCGCGCCGATGCGCTCGATAAGGGCGTCATGGAAAAAGAGGGCGTCAGCTTCGACGAGGCCCGTGCCCAGCGGCAGGCCACGATCCCCGCGGGCCGCTACGGCACGCCCGAAGAGTTCGGCCAGGCCTGCGCGTTCCTGTGCTCGACCCATGCGGGCTTCATCGTCGGCCAGAACGTCCTGCTGGATGGCGGCGCGACGAACCTGTCGATGTGATCGGCTGGCGGTCAGGTTTTGGTTATGGGGGACACAACCCGTTGGCCTTGTTTCCCCTTTTCCGGTCTGCGTATCGGCATCTTCCAAGCGACCAGAGGCTGACCCTGCCGATCCGAAACCAGCGCGGCCTGCCCTTGAAGGGGTCGGGCCGCGCTGCTAGCTAAGCCCGACTGATATTGTCGGGAAAACGCATGGCCCCGGTGCCGCCACGACTGGAAATAATCGATCTTTGCTGCGCCTTCGACGGGCACCAGGTGGTCACGGACGTGTCCCTTTCGATCGCGGCGGGGCAGGTCTTGTGCCTTCTGGGCCCGTCGGGCTGCGGCAAGTCGACGACCCTGCGCGCCATCGCGGGCGTCGAGACGCCGGTGGCGGGGATCATCCGCATCGACGGGGTCGAGGTGTGCGGCCCCTCGGGCCTGACCCTGCCCGAGCAGCGGGGTGTCGGTCTGATTTTCCAGGATTTCGCGCTGTTCCCGCATCTCAGCGTCGCCGACAACGTCGCGTTCGGCCTGAAAGGCTCGCGCGCCCAGAAACGGGCCCGCGCGCGGGAGCTGCTGGAACGCGTCCGGCTCGAGCGCTATCTTGACGCCTATCCCCACGAGCTTTCAGGCGGCGAGCAGCAGCGCGTGGCGCTGGCGCGCGCCATCGCGCCGAAGCCGCGCGTGATGTTGATGGACGAGCCGTTCTCGGGGCTCGACAACCGGTTGCGCGACGGCATCCGTGACGAGACTTTGGCGCTTCTGAAAGAAGAAGGGACGGCGGTCCTGCTGGTCACGCACGAGCCGGAAGAAGCCATGCGCATGGCCGACGAAATCGCGCTGATGCGGGACGGCCATATCGTGCAGCGCGGCGCGCCCTACAATGTCTACAATGCGCCGGTGGACCGCGCAGCGGCGGCATTTTTCAGCGATATCAACGTGATCGAAGGCGAAGTGAATGGCGCGTTGACCGACACGCCCTTCGGCCAGTTCCTGGCACCCGGACAGCCCGATGGCACGAAGGTGGACATCGCGATCCGGCCCCAGCATGTCCGCATCGACTTCGACCGTGAAGGGCGCGGGCCCCATCCGACAGCGCAGGACGGCACACCCGCCCGCGCCGTGGTCCAGCGCGCGCGGTTCATCGGCAAGGAAAGCCTGGTGGAGTTCAAGCTGGATGCGAACGGAGCCACCATGATGGCCACCGTGCCGTCCGTGTTCCTGCCCAAGCCGGGCACGCCCCTGTGGCTGATGATCCGCCGCGACCGTTGCTTCGTCTTCCCGCGCAAGTGACACGCTGAGGGCGATGCGTGGCGGGGCCCCGGGTCGCTTCCGGCATAGCCCGACGTTCGCCGCAACGCCGGTGTCGCGTTCGTCAGTGAATGGCTGCTCCGTAGTGGGGCCTTTGGCGGATCTGGGTGACTTCGCCCAGACGTCGCGGCATGTCCTGCAGAACGGCCCAGGTGAACTGGGCGGGGCGCAGCACCTGTCGGCTGGGCTGCCAGACGATGCTGGTGATCTTCGCGCGGTGGCACAGACGATGGATCAGCTGGTAGCAGATCTGGCGGGCAACGGTGACATCTTCGGACGAGTCGGCGGAAACCTCGATCGCGATCTCGACGGAGTCAGCCTTGCTTTGCTTGCGATTGACGCTGATCGTGCCGTGGTCGGTCACGAAACTCATGCTGTCGCCGCTGAACCCCATGTCCTGATCCCGGATGTGGATCTCGGCCTGTCGCAGGCACCAGCAGATCGGGCTGGCGAGGTCATAGAATTTCGGTGCGGCGGAATTGGCGAACCGCAGAGTCGCGGCGATGCTGTTGACGGGTTGGGGCATAGCGTCCTCGATCGAATAAATCTGTTGTTCCGCCGGAAACATTCATCAGCAATCTGGGCAGGAAAATGGCGGTGACGGGAATGATCCAGTATTTTTGCGAAGTTTGTTTCGACAAGATGATGGTTCAGAAGCGGATTTTCAGCGAATTAGGTAACACACGGTGACCGAAAGTCAGCCACCCGCATGCGGATAATCCCACAAACCTAGACCGAACAGCGCATTTGCGAAACCTACCCATCCGGACTGGATTTGCGCAAAGAAAAGGGGCGCCCCGAAGGACGCCCCTTGTCAGCTTGGCCGCGATGGATCAGCAGCTGTAGTACATCTTGAATTCCATCGGGTGCGGGCAGTGCTCGTAGGCGTAGATCTCTTCCCACTTCAGGTCCATGTAGCCTTCGATCTGGCTTTTGGTGAACACGTCACCGGCCAGCAGGAAGTCCATGTCCTTTTCCAGCTCTTCCATCGCCTCGCGCAGGGACGCGCAGACGGTGGGGATGTCGGCCAGCTCTTCGGGCGGCAGATCGTAGAGATCCTTGTCCATGGCTTCGCCCGGGTGAATCTTGTTCTTGATCCCGTCGATGCCCGCCATCAGCAGGGCCGCGAAGCACAGGTAGGGGTTTGCGGACGGGTCGGGGAAGCGGGCCTCGACACGCTTGGCCTTGGGCGACTCGGCCCACGGGATCCGAACGCAGCCCGAACGGTTGCGCGCCGAGTAGGCGCGCAGCACTGGGGCCTCGAAGCCGGGGATCAGGCGCTTGTAGCTGTTCGTGGACGGGTTGGTGAAGGCGTTGAGCGCCTTGGCGTGCTTCAGGATGCCGCCGATGAAGAACAGCGCTTCATCGCTGAGGTCGGCATACTTGTCACCCGCGAAGATCGGCTTGCCGTCCTTCCAGATCGACATGTTCACGTGCATGCCGGTGCCGTTGTCGCCCGAGATGGGCTTGGGCATGAACGTCGCCGACTTGCCGTAGGCGTGTGCCACGTTGTGGATCACGTACTTGTACTTCTGCAGGTTGTCGGCCTGGTCCACCAGGGTCGAGAAGATCATCCCCAGTTCGTGCTGGCACGACGCCACCTCGTGGTGGTGCTTGTCGACCTTCATGCCGATGCGCTTCATCGTCGACAGCATCTCGGCCCGCAGGTCCTGGGCGTCGTCCACGGGGTTCACGGGGAAATAGCCGCCCTTGATGCCGGGGCGGTGGCCCATGTTGCCCATCTCGAACTCGGCATCGGTGTTCCACGACGCGTCGACCGCGTCGACCTCGTAGCTGACCTTATTCATCGCGGTCGAATACTTGACGTTGTCGAACAGGAAGAACTCGGCCTCGGGGCCGAAGAAGGCGGTGTCGCCGATGCCCGTGGACTTCAGGTATTCCTCGGCGTTGCGCGCGGTCGCGCGCGGGTCGCGGTCATAGCGCTCGCCGGTGTCGGGCTCGTGCACGGTGCAGTGCACGCAGATCGTCTTTTCGGCGTAGAACGGGTCGATATAGGCCGAGGACGCGTCGGGCATCAGTTTCATGTCGGACTGGTCGATGGATTTCCAGCCGGCGATCGACGATCCGTCGAACATGAAGCCTTCGTCCAGGAAGTCCTCGTCGACCTCGTCCTTGATGACCGTCACGTGCTGCAACTTGCCGCGCGGATCGGTGAAACGGATATCGACATACTCGATATCCTCGTCGGCGATCTTCTGGATCAATTCCTTGTTGTTCATGGAATTCCCTCTTTCCTTGATGGTTTTCGTTCTGATCCGACCTGCCGCTTAAAGCGCGTCGGGCCCGGTTTCTCCGGTACGGATGCGGATGGCCTGTTCGACGGTGCTGACGAAGATCTTGCCGTCGCCGATCTTGTCGGTCTTGGCGGCGTTCACGATGGCCTCGATGGCCTGGTCGACCTGGTTGTCGTCCAGCACGACCTCGATCTTCACCTTGGGCAGGAAGTCGACGACGTATTCGGCGCCGCGATAGAGCTCGGTATGGCCCTTCTGGCGGCCGAATCCCTTGACTTCCAGCACGCTCAGGCCCTGCACACCCACGTCCTGAAGCGCTTCTTTCACCTCATCCAGCTTGAACGGTTTGATGATCGCTTCGATCTTTTTCATCTGGGGGAGTCCTCCGGAACGTATTCAGTTGGGGTCAGACCACTTCCGCGCCCGGGTCTCAATCGGATAGGCTGGACGCGGGTGTGCTCGCTCGGGCAGAGTCGTAAAGCCTGCTCAATTTATGTGCAACGTGCATCATCTCGCATCGGTTTGGGAAAGGGGAAAACCCATGCGTCTTCTGACTGCCGCAGAGATGCGCGAAATCGAAATGGCTGCCATGGAAAGCGGCAGCATGTCCGGCATCGAGCTGATGGAGCGCGCCGGTGCGGGCGTGGTGGACGCCATTCTCGAGGAATGGCCGGAGCTCAGGCACGGGCGGCGGCGGGCCGTCGTTCTGTGCGGTCCCGGCAACAACGGCGGGGACGGTTTCGTCGTCGCGCGCCTTTTGTCGGGCTGTCGCTGGGACGTCGAGGTGCGGCTTCTGGGCGATCCCGAAAGCGTCACCGGGGATGCGCGCGCCAATCTGGATCGGTGGCTCCGGATCGACGCGATCCAGCCCCTCGACGCGTCCTATGACGGCCCGGTCTGCGGCGAGGGCGCCGCCGACATCGTCGTGGACGCGCTGTTCGGCATCGGGCTTTCGCGCCCGCTCGAAGGGCTCGAGACGCTGGCTTTCAACCTTGAAGATTTCGTCGACCTGTCGCCGGATGGCCTGCGGCCCGTGGGCAACTTCAAGTGGCCCATCCCGAAGGTGGTGGCCCTGGATGTACCTTCGAGCCTTTGCGCCGACAGCGGCAAGGTTTTTCCGCACGCCTCGGGTGCCGCCAGCCGCTTTCGCGCGCATCTGACGGTGACCTTTCACAAGCTGAAGCGGGGTCACGTGCTGGGCGTCGGGCCCGAGCTCTGCGGCAGGGTCCGCATCGTCGATATCGGCCTTGCCGACACCGATGCGGGGCTTCCCACGCTCGGGCCGCCCGCACGCGGTGCCGTCGCGAAGGTGGAAGGGCACAAATACGACCACGGCCATGCCTTCGTTCTGTCCGGGGGCGTGGGCAAGGGCGGCGCCGCCCGCATGGCCGCGCGCGCGGCGCTGCGCGTGGGGGCGGGGCTGGTGACCCTGGGATGCGAGCCCGCGGCGCTGACCGAGAACGCGGCACAGCTGAACGCGATCATGCTTCGGGCGGTGACGGATGCCACCGATCTGGAACAGGTCCTGGCGGACATGCGGATCACCGCGCTCGGCCTGGGTCCGGGGCTGGGACTGACGGACCACGAAGCGGCGCTTTTGCGGGTCATGCTCGATGCGGGCCGACCGACCGTGCTTGACGCCGATGCGCTGAGCCTGATCGCACGTGACGACGATCTGCGCGCCCAAGTCCACAAGCGCTGCGTGCTGACCCCCCATCGCGGCGAATTCGCACGGCTTTTCCCGGACATTTCCGAACGGCTCGACGCTCCGGCCGGGGAAGGGGCCACCTACAGCGAAATAGACGCCGCGCGCGATGCGGCGTCCGAGATCGGTGCGACGGTGCTGCTGAAGGGGCCTGCAACCGTCATCGCCACGCCGACGGGCCGGGTCGCAATCAATGCCGCCGTTTACGGGCACGCGGTGCCATGGCTCGCCACGGCCGGGGCAGGGGATGTGCTGTCGGGACTGATCGTGGGATTGCTGGCGCGGGACCTGTCGCCCTTCGATGCCGCCTGCGACGCGGCCTGGCTGCACGCGGAAGCGGCGCACCGCTTCGGTGCGGGCCTGATCGCCGAAGACCTGCCGGACCTGATCCCTGGGGTGCTCGCAAGCCTGGGCGCCTAGCGTCCGCGCGTCAGGTCTTCAGGGGCGCCACCCGCGCCAAGCCGTGCACCTTTGCCAGCGCGGCACCCGAGTCGATGCTGTCGCGCGCCAGCTCGACGCCGCTTTTCAGATCCTCCACCCGCCCCGCGACGACCAGGGCCGCCGCCGCGTTCAGCAGGACCGCATCGCGATACGCCCCCGCCGCACCATCGAGCAGCGCGCGGAAGGCCGCGCCGTTCTCGGCGGGCGTTCCGCCCAGGATCGACTCGAAGGGGTGCACGGGCAGGCCTGCGTCTTCGGGCGAAATCTCGGTCTCGGTCAGCTCTCCGGCGTCGAGCTTCACCACTTTCGTGGCCGCAGCGATCGAGATTTCGTCGGTTCCGTCGCCGCCGTGGACAAGCCAGGCCCGCTTGGATCCCAAGGCGTTCAGCGTTTCCGCCATGGGCCGTAGAACGTCGGGCGAGAACGCGCCGGTCAGCTGGTATTTCACCCCCGCCGGGTTGGTCAGGGGGCCCAGGATGTTGAAGATGGTGCGCGTGCCAAGTTCGGCGCGGGTCGGGCCCACATGGGCCATGGCCGGGTGGTGCATGGGCGCCATCATGAAGCCGATGCCGACCTCGGCCAGCGCGCGCTCGACCACCTCGGGGCCGACCATCACGTCGATGCCCTGCTGCGCGATAGCGTCCGCGGCGCCCGATTTCGACGACAGGTTGCGGTTGCCGTGCTTGGCCACTGGTACGCCCGCGCCGGCCACCACGAAGGCGGTCGCGGTCGAGATATTCAGCGTCCCCTTGCCGTCGCCACCGGTGCCCACGATATCCATCGCCCCTTCGGGCGCGCGGACCTGTTTGCAGCGGGCGCGCATGGTGGCCGCGGCGGCGGCGTATTCGGCGGCCGACTCGCCGCGGGTTCTCAGCGTCATCAGGAACCCACCGATCTGGCTGGGCGTAGCCTCGCCGTCGAACAGGATACCGAAGGCGGTCTCGGCCTCGGAGCGTGTCAGGGGACGATCGACGGCAACGGCGATCAGGGGCTTCAGGTCACTCATGCCGGGATTGCGCACAGGTCTAGGAAATTGCGCAGCATGTCGTGGCCATGGGCCGAGCGGATCGATTCGGGGTGGAACTGCACCCCGTGGATGGGCAGCGTCCGGTGCGCCAGCCCCATGATCGTGCCGTCCTGCAATTCCGCCGTCACCTGCAGGCAGTCGGGCAGGGTGGCGCGGTCCACCACCAGCGAATGATAGCGTGTCGCCGAAAGCGGTGTCGGCAAGCCCTTGAAAACACTGTCGCCTTCGTGGTGCATCTGATCCACCTTGCCGTGAACGATGGCACTGTGGCGCTGCACCTTGCCGCCAAAGGCCTGGCCGATTGCCTGGTGGCCCAAGCAAACCCCCAGTAGCGGAATGCCCTGGTCTGCGGCCGCGTGAACCATGTCGATGCAGATGCCTGCCTCGTTCGGGGTGCAGGGGCCTGGCGACAGCACGATGCCCGCGGGGCGCTTCGACAGGGCCTGGCCGACGCTCAGCGCGTCGTTGCGGTGCACTTCGACATCGGCACCGAGCTCGCCCAGGTAATGCACGAGGTTCCAGGTGAAGCTGTCGTAATTGTCGATGAGCAGAAGCACGCGCGATCCTTTCATTGGACGCAAACAAGGGGGGTGATCCCCCGGCGCGACCGGGCTATACATGCCCAAAGGCGCAGTGAAGCGTCAAGCGGTGCCGTGATGACACCTCAAGACCGAGGCGATGGAGAGCGGATTTGGCGCAAGGACTTCTCAAGGGCTTGGCGGCCGGCCTAGCGGTTTCGGCAGGCCTGATCGTGGTCAGCTCGCAGACTTTCGACGAGACGGCAATCACCCTCGAGCCTTCAGACCAGGCCGACAGCATGATCGCCGGAGAGACGGTCGACGTCACCACCGCAGCCGAACCGACCGATGAGATGTCGGATCAGCAGGATCAGGCAGAGGCCGACGCGCCGAGCGGGACTTCTGATGTCGCTGCGCCGGAAACGGACATGGCCGCGGAAGACGTCGTGCCGGAGATAGAGTTTGCCGACGCCGAGGCGACCGACACCGACACGGGACCGGCGACGGCGGAGACTGCGCCCGAGGACGGCGGCGCCCGTGAGACCACAGAAGCCGCTGGCGACGACGGCCAGGCTGCCGACACCGCACCGGATCAGGAGTCCGTGGCTGAAGAGGCCGCGCCGCCCGTGGACGCGCCGTCGGTGCCGTCGGAAATGGAAGGGACTGCAGCTGTAGCAGAGGTCGGCGAGCCTGCCACCGATACGGATGCCGCGCCGCGGGTCGAAACCTCCGAAACCTCCGACACCACCGCGCCGGACGATGCCGCATCGCCCAGCGTCTCGGCAGAGGTGGACGGTCCCGCGGCGCCCGCCGACGGGGTGGCGCCCGACCGTCCCGAGGGGTCTGATCGCGCGCCCGTGCTGGCCGAAGGCACGGCGCCCATCGCCCCGGTGGCCGATACCGCGCCCCCGCGCGATGACGTCGCCCCGCCGGTCGATGTCGCGGCCAGCCCGTCGCTGGATCAGCCGACTGGCGACAGCGACGTCTTGGCGGATGGCGCCCCGGACGGCGATGCACCCATCCTGCCGGTTCCCGAAAGTCTGCCCCCTGCAACGCCCCAGCAGGACAGTGCCCCGGATCAGGCTGATGCACCGCGGCGCGCGAGTGCCCCGGCCACCGAGATCACCGGCGGCGAGGGTTCCGAGGCGATGGTCGCGCCCTCGGCCCTGATCGACGGCGACCGTGTCACCGAACGCTCGGCGCTCGAGACTGCGATCCGGTCCGGCGATCGTCCCGCCGACAAGGACGACGCGCCGGATGCGGTCGAGACGCGCGCTCCCGATCCAACCGGACGCGACCGCGTGCGGGTCAACCGCCTGGCGCAAATTGAGCCGATCGAGCCCGCGCCCGACAGCGACGAGACTGTTGAAGCCGATACCGGTGACGATGCGACAACGCCCATGCCCGATCCATCCGTGCCATCCGAAGACGCGCTGCTGAGCGAGGACGCGACGGCAGAAGACGAGGCCGAGACCGAAGAGCAAGCCGCGGCTAGCACGCGTCGCTCGAGCAACCTGATCGAACGGCGCCTTCAGGCGGCGACCGCGCAGAGCGGGGACAGCGCCGGGCAGGCCGACCAATCCGGATCCCGGACCCCCAACTCGCCCGACAGCCCCGCATCGCAGCGGACGGCCGCGCTTGCGCCCGACACCGCCGATCCCGCATCGCCCGAAACCGCCGATCCCGAAGCCGCGTCGCAGCCAGCGATTTCGCTGACGGGCGTGGCGATGGATGATTACGGCCAGCCCTTCGACAATCCCGCGGGCCTGCCGATCGTTTCCGTCGTGCTACTGGATTACGGCGGGCCGATGATCGACCTGCCGCTGGCGCTGAGCGTCGCACTCGATGCCGGTCAGCCCAAGGTCGCCGCCCGTGCCGCGCAATACCGCGCGCAAGGCTACGAGGTGCTGGTGATCCCGTCGCTGCCTCGGGGAGGCGCCGCTCAGGATATCGAGCAGGCCCTGCAGGCTAGCCTGGGGGCCGTGGACGGTGCCGTCGCGGTTCTGCCGGATCCCTCCAGCGACGTGCAGGACAACCGCGCCGCGATCGAGACGCTGGTGGGGCGGCTCGGCGACTCGGGGCTGGGACTGGTCAGCTTCGCGCAAGGTCTGAACCGCGCCCAGCAGATCGCCGCGCGCGAGAACGTGCCCGCGGGCCTGGTCTTCCGCCAGATCGACGGCGAAGGCCAGGACCTGCGCGCGGTCAAGCGGTTCCTCGACCAGGCGGCCTTCCGCGCCCGGCAGGAAAACGCGGTGATCCTGGTGGGGCGCAACCGCCCCGAGACCCGCGGCGCGCTGATGGAATGGCGGCTGGGCAACCGGGCCGAAAGCGTTGAGCTTGCGCCCGTGACGGCCGCGATCCGCGCGCTCAGCCCCTGAGCCTGTCTTGATCTCGGACAAGGCCGTCGGCGTCGCGGCGATCCTGGGCTGCAGCACGGTCTGGGGCCTGTCGCCGCTCTTTTACGACCTGCTGAACGCGGTGTCCGCCTGGGATATCCTGGCCCACCGCACGCTTTGGGCGTCGATTCTGTTCGGCCTGGTAGTCTGGGCGCAGGGCCATGGCGGCACGCTGCGCCGTCTGATCGCCGACCGCCGGTCGCTGGGTCTGCTGGCCGTGGCGGCGGCGATGATCTCGCTCAACTGGCTGGTCTTCATCCTGTCGGTGCAGTTGGGCCACGTGGTCGAGGCGTCGCTGGGCTATTACATCTTCCCGCTGGTCACCGTGCTGATCGGTCGGTTCCTGTTCGGCGATCGACCGACCGCCGTCCAATGGATCGCGGTGGCACTGGCGACGCTGGGCGTGAGCGTGCTGGCCGCGGGGCTGGGGGCGGCGCCCTGGGTCAGCCTGACGCTGGCGATCAGCTTCGGCATCTACGGAGCGCTGAAGCGCGGGCTCGACGCGCCCGCGCAGGTCACCGTGCTGGTCGAGGTGCTGTGCCTGCTGCCCATCGCGCTGGCCTGGATCGGCTGGCGGGGCGGCGCGGGGCTGGACGGGGGCACGGTGCAGGCGGCGCTGCTGTTCGCCACCGGGCCGATGACCGCGCTGCCGCTGATCCTGTTCTCGATGGCCGCGCGGCGGATCACGTCGGCCACGCTGGGCATCCTGAGCTACCTGAACCCCACGCTGCAATTCCTGTGCGGCGTGATCTGGCTGGCCGAGCCTTTCACCCGCGCGCATGCATGGGCCTTCCCGCTGATCTGGGCCGCGGTGGCGCTTTACTCGGTGTCGCTGTGGCGCGCGTCGAACGCGGCGCGAAGCGCGGCCAGGGCGGCGTCGGCATCATCGACCACCTGAACGAAATCGCGGATGTTCTGCCCCGCGAAACCGCGCGCGATCACGTGCTCGATCAGCGCGATCAGCGGATCCCAGTAGCCCTTCACGTTGACCAGCAGGATCGTCTTGTCGTGCAGGCCGAGCTGGCGCCAGGTCAGCACCTCGAACAGCTCGTCCAGCGATCCCGCGCCGCCGGGCAGCACCAGCACCGCGTCGGCGTTCATGAACATGACCTTCTTGCGCTCGTGCATGGTCTCGGTGACGACGAAGCTGTCGAGATCCCGTTTGCCCACCTCCATGTCCATCAGGTGGACCGGGATCACGCCCATCGTGCGCCCACCCGCCGCCTGCGCCGCGCGGGCCACCCGTCCCATGAGCCCCACGTCGCCCGCGCCATAAACCAACTGCCAGCCGCGCTGCGCCAATCCTGCGCCCAGCCGTTCGGCCTGAGCAGCGTATTCAGGATCGCCACCATCGCGCGAGCCGCAATAGACACAGACGGACAAGGCGGGGGCAACGGACATGGCTTGGCCTTCGAGAGTGGATTTTGACGCATCAACAACCCGTTGCTAAGGTTGCGTGAACCCGAGCGCAAGCACGGGGAAACCGGCCATGGCCGAACCCGAGGACGCATCGATGGTGGGCAGCAGAACGCGGCAAGGGATCCTGGGCGGCGCGGGGCTGGTGGCCCTTGCGCTGCTGGGATTGGTGCTGGCGGTGGATCGCTTGCCACAAGCCCCGATGGCGCTTGCCCCTGTCGCTCCACCGCCTGAGGTCGCGGAAGACGCGGATGCTGCGGACCAAAGTGCCGAGGTAGCGCGGGACGGCGCCGCAATCGCGGTGGACCTGGTCCGGGTCGATGCCGAGGGAAGCGCCATCGTCGCGGGCAGGGCCGCGCCCGGGGTGGAGGTCGAATTGCAGCTTGACGGCGCGCCCGTCGCGACCGGGACGGCGGATGCGGGCGGCAACTTCGTCGGCCTCTTCGCCGTCCCGCTGGACGACACGCCCCGCGTCCTGTCGCTGGCCACGCCCGACAGCACCGATGCGCCAGCGCGGGCCGCGGACGAGACGTTCATCATCCAGCCGCGATCCCCAGCCGGGCTTCCGGCAGATGCCGCACGACAGGACACCGGCGATCCCGAAGGCGCGGGCGAGAGGGCCGACGCAGACGTGGGCCAGCTATCGGCATCCGAACGGGATGCGGTGGCGTCCGCCCCGGTGACGCCCACGGTTCTGCGACGCGAGGCCGCGGGTCTGTCGATCGTGCAGTCGGGCACTAGCGCGCCAGACGCGCTTCACCGACTTTCCATCGACACGATCACTTATGGCGACAGCGGCGAGGTGTCGCTGGGCGGGCGATCCCGTGCGTCGGGCGCGGTGCAGATCTATATCGACAACCGCCCCGTGGACGCCGTCACCGCCGCGCCCGATGGCCAGTGGCGCGCCGCGCTGCCGCCGCTGGACAGCCGGGTCTACACGCTGCGTGTCGACACGCTCGGCCCCGATGGCAGCGTGCTGGCCCGCGCCGAGACGCCTTTTCGTCCGGAAGAGCCCTCGGCCCTGGCGCGCCTCTCGCGCGACGCGGAGGGCAACGAGGTAGCCTTGGTCACGGTGCAGCCCGGCTTCACGCTCTGGCGCATCGCCGACGAGAATTACGGCGACGGCTTCAAGTTCGTCCGCGTCTTCGAGGCCAATGCCGACAAGATCCGCGATCCGGACCTGATCTATCCGGGCCAGATCTTCACGGTGCCGGAATGACGGGCGGGAGCGTCGGAGCGGGGGCGCTGCCCCCGCACCCCCGAGGTATTTGAGGAAAGATGAAGCAGCGGGTTCTGGTCAATTCCGCGCGCGCTGCCTAAGGCTGGGCGGATGAGACGCAGCACCGTTCTTCCCTCCGATCCCACTGAGCCCGAGGCCAGTGGCCTGAGCGTCATCGCGCGGGTTGCCCCCTATCTTTGGCCCGACGACCAGCCATGGGTGAAGCGGCGCGTGGTGATCGCGCTGGTGGCGCTGTTCGTGGCCAAGCTCGTGGCCGTGGTCACGCCGTTCTTCTACAAGGCGGCCGTGGACGCGTTGGCGGGCGAGGGGACGCAGGCCGCCTGGATGCTGGGCGCGGGAGCCGTCGGGCTGACCGTGGCCTATGGGGTCAGCCGCGCGATGAATGTCGGCTTCCAGCAATTGCGCGACGTGGTGTTCGCGGCCGTGGGCCAGCGCGCATTGCGGGCGCTGGCGCTCGAGACGTTCACCCATATTCACCGCATGTCGCTGCGCTACCACATCCAGCGCAAGACCGGGGGCCTGTCGCGCATCGTCGAGCGGGGCGTGAAAGGCGTCGAGTTCCTGCTACGATTCTTACTGTTCTCGATCGGGCCGCTGGTGTTGGAGCTGGTGATGATCGCCGTGATCCTGGCCGTGCTGTTCGACATCTGGTACCTGGTGTTGGTGGCCGTCACCATCGCCGCCTATGTCACCTTCACCTTCGTCGTCACCGAGTGGCGTGTGAAGATCCGGCGCGAGATGAACGCCCAGGATACCGATGCCAATCAGAAGGCCATCGACAGCCTGCTGAACTTCGAGACGGTGAAGTATTTCGGTGCCGAGCGGCGCGAGGCCGAGCGCTACGATCGCGCCATGGAGCAATACGTGGCCGCCGCGCTCAAGACGTCCTATTCGCTGGCGTTTCTGAATTTCGGGCAGTCGCTGATCATCACCAGCGGGCTGGTGGGGGTCATGGTCATGGCCGCCATGGGCGTGCAGGCGGGCGCTTTGACCACGGGCGATTTTGTGCTGGTCAATGCCTACATGATCCAGATCACCATGCCGCTGAACTTCTTGGGCACGGTTTACCGCGAGATCCGCCAGGCGCTGATCGACATGGCGCAGATGTTCGGTCTGCTGGAACAGCCGCCCGAGGTTCAGGACAAGCCGCGCGCCAAGGATCTGACGGTGACCGACGGCGAAGTCGTGCTCGACGATGTGGTGTTCGGCTACGAGCCAGAGCGCGCGATCCTGAAGGGGGTCAGCCTGACGGTGCCGGGCGGCTCGACGACCGCGATCGTGGGCGCATCGGGATCGGGCAAGTCCACCATCGGTCGGCTTTTGTTCCGCTTTTATGACGTGGTCGACGGCGCGGTCCGCATCGACGGGCAGGATCTGCGCGACGTGACGCAGGACAGCCTGCACGCGCGCATCGGCGTGGTGCCGCAGGACACGGTGCTGTTCAACGACACGATCCTTTACAATATCGCCTACGGAAGGCCCGATGCAACGCGGTCCGAGATCGAGGACGCCGCGAGGGCCGCGCGGATCCATGATTTCGTCGCGAGCCTTCCGCATGGCTACGAGACGCAAGTGGGCGAGCGGGGGCTGAAGCTGTCGGGCGGCGAGAAGCAGCGTGTGGGGATCGCGCGCACGCTTCTGAAGAACCCGCCGATCCTGCTGCTGGACGAAGCCACCAGCGCGCTTGACAGCGAGACCGAGGCCGACATCCAGACCGCCCTTCGGATGCTGGGCCGCGGCCGCACGACGGTCGTGATCGCGCACCGCCTGTCCACCGTCGCGGACGCGGACGAGATCGTGGTGCTGGAAGATGGCGTGATCGTCGAGCGCGGGCGCCATGACGATCTGCTGCTGCGCGACGGGCGCTACGCCTCGCTCTGGTACCGCCAGCAGGCCGAAGAAGCGGCGGCCTGACGCCCTATTCGGCGGCGCGCAGCTCGGGCAAGGGCCGTTCGTCCTGCGGCTGGTCCGGGTCGTCTGCGGTCTGCCACAGCAGCTCGAGCCCGGTCGTCTTCCTGGCCTTGCGCGACAGTTGCAGATCCTCGCGCACCGACTTGGTGCTGAGCGATGCCAGCCCGCGCATGGAGCGGTAGGCGCCGCGCGACAGCCAGACCCTGAGCGCCAGCAGCGACGGCGTGAAGATCAGTGTCAGCACCGTCGCGATGCCCAGGCCGAACACGACCGCCGTGGCCAGCTGCTTCCACCAGAGCGCGGTGGGCGAGTCGATGGAATAGCCGCCCGCGATAAAATCCAGGCTCAGGCCGAACATCATCGGCGCGAGACCCGCCATAGTCGTGATCGTGGTCAGCAGCACGGGCCGGATGCGGTCCTCGGCGGTGCGGATGATCGCCTCGATCCGGGGCATGTATTTTTCGTATTCCTGGTAGGTATCGATCAGGACGATATTGTTGTTCACGACGATCCCGGCCAGAGCGACGATCCCCGTGCCGGTCATGATGATCGAGAACGGCTGGTCCATGACCAGCATCCCGATCAGGCAGCCCGCGGTGGACAGGACAACGGCCAACAGCACCAGGACGGCGTTGTAGACCGAGTTGAACTGCGCCAGCAGGATGATGAACATCAGCCCCAGCGCGCCCGCGAAGGCTTTCATCAGGAACGCGCCGCTTTCGGCCTGGTCTTCCTGGTCGCCGGTCCATTCCCAATCGACACCCGCGGGCAGGGGGCTTTCGCCCTGTTCCAGCCATTCGGTCAGAACGGCGATCCGCTCGTTCGGGTTGACCGGCTGGGCACTGAGATTGCCGTTCGCCACGCCGTCGACCAGTGCCTGCACCGATCCCGCGCCCTGCAGGGACGTGACTGCCATTTCGGCCCCGTCGAGCGTGATCCGCGGCGCGTCGGCGGCGACACCCGCCATGTCGGCGGGGCGCAGGAACGCGGCGATGCCGCCATCGCCGTCGACCAGTTTCTGCAGGCCCGCTGCCACGTCGGCCTTCACGTCGAAATAGCGTTCCTGCCCGATCCGGTCGATCTGGCCCAGCGAGTTCACCGGCTTGCGCGTGGTGAAGTTCGACAGCGGGATCAGCCCATCCTCGGTGCGCACCTTCAGCGAGTCGAGCGTGCTGAGCACCCGGTCTTCGCGCGGCAGGCGCACGCGGATGTCGATTTCCTCGTCCGAGGTGTCGACGCGCATGGTGTCCAGCAGCAGTCCGCGCGTCACCAGTTGCACCATGCCGCCCACGGTTGCCACGTCGGCACCGTAGCGGCCGGCTTTCTCGACATCGACTTCGATTTCCCAGTCGATGCCGGGAAGGGGCAGGCTGTCTTCGATGTCGACCAGTCCCGCCGTGGTCTCGAACTTCGCGCGAGCCACCCGCGTCGCTTCCTGCAGGTCGGTCCAGTTTGCGCCCCTCAGACGCAGATGCACGGGCTTGCCGCTGGCCGGGCCGCGCGACAGGTTCAGGATCTCGGTCTCGACACCCGGAAGGGTGGCCAGCTGCTCCTCGAGATTGGCCATCACCAGGTCGCCATCGAGCTCTTCCAGCGTGACCTCGTCATTGGCCCGTGCGAAGGCCGGGCGCTCGTCCCAGGGGATCAGTTCCACCTGGACCTGTCCGATCGTGTCGAGCGGGGCTTCCGCGCCGCCGGTATTGCTGTTCAGCCCGCCGTCACCCGCGAAGGCGAAGGCCGATTGCACGCCTACGGTGTTCAGCGTGATGTCCTCGGCTTGCCGCAGGATCGCGTCCTTTTCGGCCAATGACAGGTTGCCGCGCGCGCGAACATACAGGATCGCCTGTTCGGGCTCGGATTCGACGAAGAATTCCACGCCGTTGTTGTTGGCACCGTAATAGCTGAAAGTACCCACCACAAAGGCCGCGACGGCGGCGATGGCCACCACGGGCATCACCGGGTTGCCCACGATCATCTTCATGACCCATCCGAAGGGCGTGCGGTGACGGCCCGCGCGGATGCGCTTTTCGCGAGGGGTCCAGCGGACCGAGCCCACGGTGATCGCCAGCGCGAAGGCGCCCAGCACCAGCAGGATCGCGCCGGGCAGGAACGATACCGGGCCGGGGAGCGGCAGATCGCCCAGCAGGTACCGGCTGTTGAGCGTCTGCATCGCGCCCAGGAACATCGTGTATCCCGCCACCGGCACCAGCGCCGCGCGCGCGAACCAGGGCAGGACGGCGCGCAGCCATTCCGACGCGCCATGGAAGGCGCGGCTCATCCGGCCGGCGACGCCGCCCATGACGGGCAGGTAGATCAGCGCCACGATCAGCGATGCCGACAGCACGAAGATCAGCGTGACGGGCAGCATTCCCATGAATTCGCCCGGAACACCCGGCCAGAACAGCATGGGCAGGAACGCGCAGAGCGTCGTCGCGGTAGACGACACGATGGGCCAGAACATGCGCTTGGCGGCCTCGGTGAAGGCTGTCATGGGACCGGCACCTTCGTCGATGCGGCGGTCGGCGTATTCCACGACCACGATGGCGCCGTCGACCAGCATCCCCACCGCCAGGATCAGGCCGAACATGACGATGTTGGAAATGCTGATGCCCATGATCCCGAGTAGGATGAAGCACAGCAGGAAGGACGTGGGGATCGCGAAGCCGACCAGGAAGGCCGAGCGAATGCCGAGCGCGCCCAGCACCACGATCATCACCAGCGCCACGGCCGTCAGAACCGAGCCTTCGAGCTGGGTGACCATGGATTCGACCTGGCGGGACTGGTCGTTCGACGTCGTGACTTCCACCGCCTGGCGCAGATCCTGGGGCCACCCGGCTTCTGCCTTTGCAACCTCGTCGCGGATCAGCGCGGTGGTGTCGATCAGGTTGTACCCCTTGCGCTTCACGACCTGCAGGGCCACCGTCTTTTCGCCGTTGAACCGCGCGGTGCCCACGCGGTCCTCGAAGGTCAGACGGATCTCGGCCAGGTCGCCCAGCGTCACGACGCTGTCGCCATTTACCTTCACCGGCAGCTCGTAGATATCCTGCTGGGTGTCGAAGGAGGACGGGATCTTCACTGCGAAGGCGCCGGTGTCGGTTTCGACCTCGCCCGCTGCGATCAGCTGGTTGTTGCGGGTGACGACGGTGATCAGCTCGTTGGCCGTGACGTTGTAGGATTCCAGCCGCAGCGGGTCGATGAGAACTTCCACCATTTCGTCGCGCTGGCCCGACAGGGCGGCTTCCAGCACGGGCTCGAGCCCTTCCAGCCGGTCCTGCAGATCCTTGGCCACGCGCAGAAGCGTGCGCTCGGGCAGATCGCCCGTCAGCGACACGATGATGATGGGGAATTCGCTGAAATTGATCTCGTTAATGGAATATTGCTCGGCGCCGTCGGGGAACTTGGCCTCGGCGTTGTTCATGGCGTCGCGGACATCGGCCATGATCTTGGACTTGTCCCAGCCAAACTCGAATTCCATGGCGACGCCCGCGTAGCCTTCGGACGCGGTGCCGGTCAGCTTCTTCAAGCCGTCGAGGTCGCTGAGCTCGGTCTCCATCGGCTTGACCAGAAGCCGCTCGCTGTCCTCGGCCGAGATGCCAGGAAACGGCACCGACACGAACAGCGCCGGGATCTCGATGTCGGGCTCGCCTTCCTTGGGCAGGCTGACATAGGTGATGCCGCCCACCGTCAGCGACAGCAGGATGAAGGCCAGCACCATGCGCGCATGGCTCGCGGCCCAGTCGACGATCCCGGTCATGTTCCGTCCTCGCGCAAGGTGACATCCAGCGGTGCGCCGTCGCCCACATATTCCTGGCCCAGCACGATCACGCGCACTTCGTCGTCGAGCCCGTCCACATAGACGCCTTCGACCGAGTCGCGGATGACGCGCACGGGGGCGAACAGCGCGGTGTTGTCTTCGGTGGCAAGCCGCACGCCCAGATCGCCTTCGTCGTTCAGGGTCAGCGCGGATTGCGGCAGCAGATGTGCACTGCGCCCGTCGCTTTGGATCATGATCTCGGCGGTCTGGCCGTCACGGATGTCCAGGGACGGGTTCGGCGCTTCGACATCGACGCGGAAGGTGCGGGTCTGCGGATCGGCCGAGCGCGACAGGAAGCTGACGCGGCCCTCGACCTCTTGCCCGGTGGCGAGCCGCGCGCCCGCCCGCGCGCCCACTTCGATGCGATCGACGGACGTTTCGGGCACGAAACCCACCAGCCGGATCGGGTCGAGCTGCAGGATGGTGGCGCAGAGCGATCCCGGCTGCAGAAGCGCGCCAAGCTCGGCGGTGTCGGCTTCAAGCAGGCCTGCAAACGGCGCGGTGATCTTCAGCCGCTCAAGTTCGGTTTCGGCCGCGGCGACCGCGGCTTGTGCGGACTGGACGCCAGAACTTGCCGCTTGCTCGCCCGCTTTTGCCGCCTCGACGGCGGCCAGCGCAGATTCCACGGCAGCTTCGGATTGGGCCACGCGCGAGTCGGATGCAAACCCATCCCGGCTGAGATTGAGCGACGCGTTCTGGTTGATCCGCGCTTCGTTCAGCGCGGCCTCGGCCTCGGCAACGCGGGCCTTCGCCTCGGGCAGGCGCGAGCGGGCCTCGGCCAGCCGAGCCTCTGCTTCCAAAAGCTGGATCTGGCGCGTTCCCGGGTCGAGCTCGCATAGAAGCTCGCCCGCATCTATGAATGCGCCCTTGCGCAACGGACTGGACACGATCTTGCCGCTGGTTTCGGCGCGGACCTCGACCTGGCGCTCGGCCTCGGTCCGGCCGCGGGTCACGACAGCCGTGTCGATCATCTGTGCCTCCGAGCGGATCGCCACGACCGAGATCCGTTCGGCATCGAGATCCACGGTTTCTTCGCCTTCGGAGCCCACCACTGCGTCGGCGCCCGCGAAGCCGAGCACGGCCTCGCGCTCGAAGACCAGCAGATACAAGCATCCGGCCACGATCAGGGCGGTGAGGATCGAGAACAGTCGCATGGCAAAGCGCTTTCGCCGGTTGGAACGAGCAGGGATGGCTTGTTTGTAGCGAAATAGGAGCGACGGGAGTATATGGGAAGGGGCATTAATGAACTAATCGGTTTAGATGCCGTTTTGTCGCGGGATTCGCGACACTCCGCCCAGGTATGCGCCAAAATTCGCGCCCTTGGCACGGAACGGTCCGCGCGGTAAGACGCCCCGGACCAGACCGACGCCCGGAGGCCCGCCCGTGAGCAATACCGACAGTTTCATCGACGAAGTCAGCGAAGAGGTGCGCCGCGACCGCCTGTATGGCCTGCTGCGGCGCTATGGCTGGATTGCCATCCTGGCCGTGGTCGTGCTGGTGGGCGGCGCCGCGGTGGTCGAATATCAGCGCGCCCAGCAGCGGGCCGAGGCGCAAGCCTTCGGAGACGCGTTACTGGCGGCGCTTGCCGAGAACTCGCCCGAGGTCCGGCGCACCGCGCTGATGGAAATCGACGCCGACGGCACCCGCCGCGCACTGGTTGCCATGCTCGCGGCCGACCGGCTGGAAGGGGACGCGGCCGTGGCCGAAACCCGCGACGCGCTCGATGCCGTGGCCAGCGACGCCAGCCTGCCGCAGATCTACCGCGAACTGGCGGTGCTGAAGGCAGCGATGATCGCCCAGACGACGGACGCACCGCAGGATGTGCTGGACCGGCTCGAGCCGCTGACCATACCCGGGGCGCCCTACCGGCTTCTGGCCATCGAGCAGCAGGCCATCGCGCACCAGCGCGCGGGCGACACCGACGAAGCGCTTGCACTTTTGCAGACGATCCTGGGGGAAGACGTTGCGACACGGGACTTGCGTCAACGCGCGCGGCAGTTGATTGTGGCGCTGGGCGGGACGCTGGACGCGGCGTGAGCAGGAAGCACGGGGATCGACGCGATGGGTAAGAACGGCCTTCTGATCGGCATCTGCGTGCTCGCCCTGGTGGCCTGTGGTGAGCGCCAGCTGGTCCTGTCAGGCGAGCGTCTGGACCTGCGCGCCGATCTCGACGCCCCGTCTGTGGGCGAGACGGACCGTTCGGCTCCGATCTCGCTGCCCGCCGCGCAGGCGCTGGCGTCCTGGACCCACCGCGCGTCCGACCCGTCGCACACGATCCCCCACGCCGCCTTGTCCGCAACGCCCCGGCTGATCTTCGCCGCGCCCATCGGGCAAGGCGACGGTCGCAAGCACCGCATCAGCGCCGATCCGGTCGTTGCCGACGGTCGAGTCTTCACCGTGGACAGCCGCGCGCGCGTGATGGCCCACGGCACCAATGGCGGTGCGCTCTGGTCCCGCGACGTGACCCGCGCGGGCGAAGATCCCGACGATGCCTCGGGCGCCGGGCTGGCCTATGCCGACGGGCGGCTTTTCGTGGGCACCGGCTTCGGCGATTTGCACGCGCTCGACGCCGCCACGGGCCGGATCCTGTGGACCCAGGAGCTTGGCGCCGCCGCCGCGGGCGCGCCCACGGTCGCGGGCGGCCGCGTCTTCATCGTCGGACGCGACGCCACCGGCTGGGCGCTTGACGCGGCGACGGGCCGGGTCGAATGGACCGAGGACGGCACACCAAGCCCCTCGGGCGTTGTCGGCGGCGCGGCCCCCGCCGTATCCGGCGATACGGTCGTCTTCCCCTTCGCCAGCCGCGAACTTGCCGGTGTCCTGCGCAGTGGCGGCACCCGGCTTTGGGTTGCGGACGTTGCGGGCACCCGGCTGGGCCAGGTCTATGCGTCGATCACCGATATCTCGGGCGATCCGGTGATCCGCGACGGCGTGGTCTATGCGGGCAGCCCCTCGGGCCGGACGAACGCGGTGTCACTGGCCTCGGGCGATACGCTCTGGTCCGCGCGCGAGGGTGCCATGTCGCCCGTCGTCGTGGCGGGCGGGTCGGTCTTCGCGGTGTCGGACCTGTCGGAACTTGTGCGGCTCGACGCGGCAACGGGATCGCGGATCTGGGGCACGCCCATGCCGTTCTTCAAGCGCGACGCCCCCAAGCGCCGTCAGGGCGTCTTCGCCCATTACGGCCCCGTTTTGGCGGGCGGCAGGCTTTGGGTTGCGTCGGGCGACGGCCAGCTGCGCGCCTTCGCGCCCGAGTCCGGTGCCCTGGTCGGATCCGTGCCGCTTCCGGGCGGCGCCGCGACCAACCCCGTGATCGCGGGACAGACGCTTTACGTGGTATCGTCGGACGGTCAATTGCTGGCCTTCCGCTGAGCGCGGGTGTAAGGCCCGCGCCTTAGGCTTCAATCGGACCTGTTCAAATGAGCTTCACGCTTGCCATTGTCGGACGCCCCAATGTGGGCAAATCGACCCTGTTCAACCGCCTTGTCGGCAAGCGCCTGGCGCTGGTGGATGACCAGCCCGGCGTGACGCGCGACCTGCGCGAAGGTGCTGCGCGGCTGGGCGATCTGCGCTTCACCGTGATCGACACCGCCGGCCTGGAAGAGGCCACGGACGATACACTGCAGGGTCGCATGCGCAAACTGACCGAGCGCGCGGTGGACATGGCCGATGTCTGCGTGTTCATGATCGACGCGCGGGTCGGTGTCACCCCGGTGGACGAAGCGGTGGCCGATATCCTGCGCAAGCGCGGGCGCAACGTGATCGTCGCGGCCAACAAGTCCGAAGGCCGCGCGGCCGATGGCGGCGTGATCGAGGCCTATTCCCTGGGACTGGGCGAGCCGATCCGCCTGTCGGCCGAGCATGGCGAGGGGCTGAACGATCTCTACGCGCAGCTGTTGCCGCTGTCCGAGCAGTTTTCCGAGCGTGACCGCACCGATACACCCGAAACGGATGTCAGCGTCGACGACGAGGACGGCGACGACGACATCCGCGTGCCGACGCCCGACAAGCCGCTGCAGGTGGCGGTCGTGGGGCGGCCTAATGCCGGAAAGTCCACGCTGATCAACAAGCTGCTGGGCGAAGACAGGCTGCTGACGGGCCCCGAGGCGGGCATCACCCGCGATGCGATCTCGGTCCAGATGGATTGGAACGGGCTGCCGGTGCGGATCTTCGACACGGCGGGGATGCGCAAGAAGGCCAAGGTGCAGGAGAAGCTTGAGAAACTCAGCGTCTCGGACGGCTTGCGGGCCGTGAAATTCGCCGAAGTGGTCGTGGTGCTGCTGGATGCCGCGATCCCGTTCGAGCAGCAGGACCTGCGCATCGCCGACCTGGCCGAGCGCGAGGGCCGCGCGGTCGTGATCGCGGTCAACAAGTGGGATGCCGAGGACGACAAGTCCGAAAAGCTGAAGATGCTGCGCGAGGAATGCGCGCGCCTTCTGCCGCAGCTGCGTGGCGTGCCGCTGGTCACCGTCTCGGCGCTGACGGGCAAGGGGCTGGACCGGCTGCAGCAGGCCATCGAGCGCGCGTATGACGTCTGGAACACGCGGGTCACGACGGCCAAGCTGAACCAGTGGCTCTCGGGCATGGTCGAAGCCCACCCGCCGCCCGCGCCATCGGGGCGGCGGATCAAGCTGCGCTACATGACCCAGGCGAAGACCCGGCCGCCCGGCTTCGTGGTCATGTGCTCGAACCCCGAGAAGATGGGCGCGAGCTATTCGCGCTACTTGGTCAACGGGTTGCGCGACACGTTTCACATGCCCGGCACGCCGATCCGGCTGTACATGCGGTCGCAATCGGATGCGAACCCCTACAAGAACCGCACGAAATCCACGCCCTCGCGGCTGCGCAAGCACCTGGGCAAGGGCCGCGCCGACACCTGAGCACTCGCTCAGGTGCGCAGGCTGCGCGCGCCCCAGGTGGCCAGGATCAGCGCCGAGACCGACGCGATCATCACCAGCCCCGGCAACAGCCCCGCGTTCTGCACCGCGATGCCGACCAGCGCCCAGGCGATGGCGGCGGGGTAGGTGACCGACGGACGCGCCCATTGCACGACGGCCCCGATGGTCAGCGCGATCACCAGCGCCAGATAGGCGGCGGGCACCGGGCCCAGCAGGCCGTATCCCGCGGCGAGCAGGCCGATGGACACCGACGACGCCGCCGTCAGCCAGCCCGCGTAAAGGCCGATGGGCGCGCGGGCCAGCGCCAGGTCGGCGTCGGGCGATTTCAGGTAGGCGTCGATGGCGGTGCCCAGCATGACCCAGATCAGCACGGTGGCCCAGACGGGCGAGACCTGCGCGACGCTCAGCCAGATGACCCCCACGGCCAGGCTGATGCAGAGCGGCCCCCTGTGCGCGACCCAAGCCGGATGGTCCCGCCGCTTCCAGACCCCGTAGGCGGCGCTGGCGACCAGCCACAGGTAGATCGGCCCCCAGATCGCGAACGCCCACCCCGCCGGCTGCACCGGAGGATCGTCCTGCGGCACTGGGTAGAGGTCCGGGTCGAACCCGTCGAACGGGACGAAGAACGGAGCCGCCGAGAAGGCGATGGCGAAGAGGAGGGTGAGGAGGGGCATGGGAAGCATCTGGTGCAATGCCCGGAAATGGCAAGCGGTTCACGCCGTAGTCCCACTGCGTGTGGGCCAGGGCGGGCTTGTCCATCAGAAGACAGCGCGACCCCTGGGCCGGTGGTCAGGCGGCTTTGGACTTCGCTTGCGTGAATGCGGCTTCGACCCTAGCGCGCTGTTCGGTCGGGAAGTCGTATTTCGGGTCATCCCCGGTCGCGTCGATGGCGTCGTCATAGGCGGAATTTGGATGTTCCTTGCCACATGCGGCCCCGGCATAGACGCCGTCGCCGCCCGATCCGATCCGATCGCCTCGCGCAGATCCATCAGCGCTTGGTGCGCGGAGGCGGCAGTGGAGCCACCTCCGGAGGTCTCGATTCCGTTTTGATCCATCGTCTGGTGCAGCCGATCGGGAAACGCGGAGCATTGGTTATGGGCGTTGCGCAGGAAGTCACCGATTTCGTTGTTCAGCACGCCGTCCAGCGCGTTCTTGCAGCCGTAGTGCCTTTCGATCAGGCTTTTATGCATATTTTCAGCAATTCGATCTTCCTGGCCATTGGATGTCCTTTCGAAGTTTGGGGCCCCAGTGGAGGCATTCCGAGGGACACCGCAGGAGGCGGAGGTTGGTTTGCGGGTGATACAGTAGGTCGCAGAATATTTACTGGATGTCCTACATTTGAAAGCGGCGTTTTTATGCAACGCCCGATTGCCAAGACGTAGATAACGGGCAAATATTGAACCTTCACTTGCGCCATACGATCCCCCATGGAAACATCCTCATGAGGAACTACGACCAGGGATGTGTTATGCGGAAGTTGTCTATCGTTGTCGGATTTTGCTTTTCTGCTGGTGTTTGTTTGGCACAAGAAAACGTTGAGCTGTGGGAGGGTCACTACAGCTGCGGCGGATTGCGTGATGTCGATGTGAAGATCGACACCGGGACAGAGACAGCGACTTTCGCCTTCTACCAGAGCCGACGTGGGCGTAGCCCGATCATGGGCTCATTCGAACTCGACTATCAGATCGAGAACGGCGCTATAGTCGCTACCCCTCGTCGCTGGATCGATAAACCGCGGGGCTATCGTATGGTAGGTTTCGAAGGCAAGTTCGTCAGCGAAGGTCGTAAAATTTCGGGCAAGATATCTGACGACAGTTGCGCGGCGTTTCTCATTCAGAAGATCGGGATATTGCCTTCCGGTGACATCACATCCTCGGAAGGCGAGACAAGCGTTGAAGATTCGCCAAGCGAGAGCTTGGTCGAATCTCGTCAACCCGCCGAAGGTTCCTCGTTTGCTGGATTAAACTTAGATATCAACTCCATCCCTCTAGGCTACGATTTTTTGACTACGCTATCAGTGGCGGATGAAAAAAAGAAACCTGAAACTTGGCAATGGGCTGCACGTGGCGGGCGCAATCCTGTCGGGGTGCGGCAAGAGTACACGATAACGAGTGTCTATGATAACAAGACACCGGGGGTAAAGAAAGTTGTCTCGATTTATCCGACCCACTGGCACAGCGGTCAGATCGCCTACCGTGTCGAAAGAACTGTTAGTTCGAACGATCCGGAGAAAATGCCGACAGAAGCAGGGCTTATTGAGGCTGTAACGGAAAAGTATGGTCAGCCGATAAGAGAGAGTTCTTATGTCGTGGGCGCTGGAGGCATGGGTGCTCAGCGTTTCAAGGTTCTGGAATATCCTATCAAGGACGCGAAGGTTTCCGATATTCGCTGCGATGGCATACGCGGGAACTTCGGGATGAGCACACCGTCACGCGAAGAATATGCAAATGCGTCCGATATGCTGAATCAAGTTGAGCGTGGCGCAACCTGTGAAGCGATCTTGGCAATTTCTTATTCGGTTGGAAGAAACGACAGACTGAGAAGTTATAATGTTGCCGCCAGAGATATCCGCCTTGAGTTAGAGAATGTTATCAAGGATCGCGACATCAAGCTTGAGATGGTGGAGAAGTACGATAGCTCTGTTCCAGACGTATCGCCGGAACTTTAACGCCGTACGGCGGTCGACGGACGCCCGGCGAGACGTTGCAACGCCTAGGTCCTACAATTCCTGTTTGCCCATATACCGGCGCAGCACCTCCGGCACCACCACGCTGCCGTCGGCCTGCTGGTAGTTCTCCAGCACCGCGATCAGGGTGCGGCCCACGGCGAGGCCGCTGCCGTTCAAGGTATGCACGAATTGCGGCTTGCCGCCGCCCGCGGGCTTGAAGCGGGCGTTCATGCGGCGGGCCTGGAAGTCGCCGGTGGTCGAGACGGAACTGATCTCGCGATAGGTGTCCTGGCCGGGCAGCCAGACCTCGATATCGAAGGTCCGCCGCGCGCCGAACCCTGTGTCGCCCGAGCAGAGCTTCACCGTGCGGTAGGGCAGATCCAGCGCCTCGAGCACGCCCTCGGCGCAGCCCAGCATGCGCATTTGTTCGTCCTCGGACGCATCGGGGTGGGTGACCGACACCATCTCTACCTTCTCGAACTGGTGCTGGCGCAGCATGCCCGCGGTGTCCTTGCCCGCGCTACCCGCCTCGGACCGGAAGCACAGCGTGTGGGCGACGTAGCGGCGGGGCAGGTAATCCTCGTCGACCACGTGGCCCGCGACGATGTTGGTCAGCGTCACCTCGGCCGTGGGGATCAGCCACCAGCCGTTGGTGGTGCGGTAGCTGTCATCGGCGAACTTGGGCAGCTGGCCGGTGCCCAGCATCGCCTCGTCGCGGACCAGCACGGGGGTCATCGTTTCGGTCAGGCCGTTCTGCGTGACGTGGTGGTCCAGCATGAACTGCGCGAGCGCCCGGTGCAGGCGGGCGACGGGTCCGGACAGGACCGCGAACCGGGCGCCCGACAGCTTGGCGGCGGTCTCAAAATCGATGCCGCTTGCGGCGGGGATCTGGTAGTGCTCGAGCGGGGGAAAGTCGAAGCTGGGCGGCGTGCCGTGGCGCTTGATCTCGACGTTGTCGGAGTCGTCCGCGCCGTCGGGCACGTCCTGGGCCAGGATGTTGGGCAGGCCCATGAGCATGTTGGTGAGCTGGGCGTCCAGGTCCTTGGCCTCGGCCTCGGCATCCGCGATGCGGGCCTTGGTGGCGGCGACCTCGGCGCGCAGGCGTTCGAACTCGGCCTCGTCGCCCGCGGCCTTGGCGGCGCCCACCTGCTTGCTGGCCGCGTTCTGGGCGGCCTTGGCGGTCTCGGCCGCATGGATGGCGGCGCGGCGGGCGTCGTCCAGGGCCAGGATGGGGGTGGAGGCGTTGTCGAGCCCCCGCCGGGCCATGGCGGCGTCGAAACCTGCGGGGTCGTCGCGGATCAGGCGGATGTCGTGCATGGGGGCCTCCGGGATGGGTCTGCGGGGGATATGCAACAGGATCGGGGCGGGGGGAAGGGTGGCAGGCGCCGGGTCAGGTATTTGTGGAAAAATGAAGCTGGGAGTCAGTCCTCGGCGGTATAGTAGGGCGGCAGGAGGTCGGGGTGTTGTTCAGCCTGCCATTTGCGCCAGGCTTCGTAAAAATTTTCCCAATCGAGTTTCTCGGGGCTCCAGTGCGACAGCTTGCCTTCGCCCGCGGCATAGCCATCGGGCAGGGTGACGCTGGCATCGCCGAAGGCTTCCGTGAAAGTTTCGCATTGGATATGTTCTAGATTAATATCCCTCGCTCCGGCACCTCGTAGAATAGCCGGAGCGAAGGATATTTCTCCGTCAAGATACGCCCCGCCGAGGTCCGCCCCCTCCAGATGCGTCCCGCCGAGGTCCGCCCCCTCCAGATGCGTCCCGGAGAGGTTCGCCCACTCCAGATGCGTCCCGGAGAGGTCCGCCCCCTCCAGATGCGCCCCGTAGAGG
>NZ_JAEKPD010000011.1 GCF_016412875.1 Palleronia pontilimi
CCTCCAGATGCGTCCCGGAGAGGTTCGCCCACTCCAGATGCGTCCCGGAGAGGTCCGCCCCCTCCAGATGCGCCCCGTAGAGGTTCGCCTCCTCCAGATGCGTCCCGGAGAGGTCCGCGCCCTCCAGATGCGCCCTGAAGAGGCGCGCCCCCTCCAGATGCGCCCCGTAGAGGTTCGCCCCCTCGAGATGCGCCCCGGAGAGGTCCGCCCCCTCCAGATGCGCCCCGGAGAGGACCGCCCCCTCGAGATGCGTCCCGGAGAGGTCCGCCCCCTCGAGATGCGTCCTGGAGAGGTCCGCCCCCTCCAGATGCGTCCCGTTGAGTTGAGCTTGGGACAGGTCGAGGTTTGAGATGTCGGCGCGGCGCAGGTTGGTGTTGCGCAGGTCGAGGCGGTAGGTCAGCTGCCCGGGTTCGTCGCGTTCAAGGGCTTTCTGCGTCTCGGTGCGTTCGCCGATCACAGTGAGCGCAGTCTGGATGTCGATGCGGGGTTGAGGGAGATTGCTTGCCCATCGGTTCGCCAAGTTTTCCACGGTCATGTCGTTGGGACCGGTGCCGTAGGCTTTTACTTTCTGGAAACGCGAATCTTCGAAGGCGGCGGAATTGCTCATTGTGACCTTCCCCCGCGGTTAGGGCCGGTTTGATCTGGAATC
>NZ_JAEKPD010000012.1 GCF_016412875.1 Palleronia pontilimi
TGCTCGCGCGTCTGGGGCATGGGGCCGTCGGCGGCGTTCACCACCAGGATCGCGCCGTCCATCTGGGCGGCACCGGTGATCATGTTCTTGACGTAGTCGGCGTGGCCGGGGCAGTCCACGTGGGCGTAGTGGCGGGCCTCGGTTTCGTATTCCACGTGGGCGGTCGAGATCGTGATGCCGCGGGCCTTTTCTTCCGGAGCGCCGTCGATCTGGTCGTAGGCCTTGAAGTCCCCGAAATACTTGGTGATCGCCGCCGTCAGCGTCGTCTTGCCGTGGTCCACGTGACCGATCGTGCCGATGTTCACATGCGGCT
>NZ_JAEKPD010000013.1 GCF_016412875.1 Palleronia pontilimi
TGTCAGCGCCTCTTATTCTGCAAGGGCCGCGACAGGGATGGCTGGCCCGTTTCAACAACGCGCGCTGATTAGCGACACGGGGCGCGAAACGCAAGCGGGTCTTGGGCGCGCTCAGCCGCCGGGCGCCGCGATGGCCGCGGCCCCGCGGGCGTTCAGCGCGCTGCGGTCGAAATCGATGCGCGGGCTGCCGGGCTTGGGCGTGAACCAGTCGGGGTTCTGGCGCAGCCAGTTTTCGAGCGCGCGGGCGCCTTCGGTGACCAGGTTCTGCAACTGTTCGTCCTTGCCGCGCGCCAGTCCCGATCCGATCAGCGGCGCGGTGTTCTGCAGCCCTTCGAAGGCGGTGATGCGCTTGGGCTTGTCGTTCAGCCGCGCTTGGGTCGCGTTGTCGTAGATGTTGACCTCGAAGATCAGGGCGGATTTCGGCGTATAGACCACCGGCAGGCCGGGCTGGGCCAGCACGTAGCCGCCGATGGCGATCCCGAGGTGGTAAAGCCCGTCGCCGTCGTAGCGGCCCAGCCGCTGCTCGATCGCCGCCTGCAGCGCGCCGGTCAGCTCGGCCGGGGTGGCATCGCGCGAGAACGGGCCCTTTTCCACGTCGCGGGCCTGCACGATGTTGTAGCCCAGGCGGAAGTCGCCAAGCTCGGGTCGGGTGCCGGTGGCATCGTCGGCGACGCAGGCCGTGAGCAGCAGCAGCGCAAGCGCGGCAAGGCATCTGGCGATCATGGGTGGATCCTTCAGGTAAACGTGTTGTCGCGCGGGAAGCCGCGGGGGGCCATGCGCCCGGCGCCGGCGCGCTTGCCGACCCATTCGGCCAGCTCGGTCTGGGTGCGGGTGCGCCCGGCGGGATCGAGCCACGAAAGGCCGTCGGCCAGGGTGAAGGTGGTGGCGTCGGACAGGCCGCCATCCTTGAACTTTTGCAACCTCACGCCCTTGCCGCGGGCCATTTCCGGTAGCTCGTCCAGCGGGAAAACCAGAACTTTGCGATTTTCGCCCACCGTGGCGACGTGGTCGCCGGTGACCGGCTTGGCCAGCAGCGCGGTGGTGGGCGCGCGGACGTTCAGCACCTGCTTGCCCGCGCGGGTCTGGGCGATGGCGTCGTCTTCGGGCAGGATGAACCCGTCGCCGGCACTCGAGGCCACCAGCAGCCGCTCGCCGGGGCGGTGGATGCGCAGGGTGACGATCTGCGCCTCGTTGGGCAGGTCGACCATCAGGCGCACCGGCTCGCCCATGCCGCGCCCGCCGGGCAGGCTGGAGGCGGGCAGCGTGTAGAAGCGCCCGTTCGAGCCCATGAGCAGCAGCCGGTCGGTGGTTTCGGCGTGGAAGATGAAGCGCGGGCCGTCGCCGTCCTTGAACTTCAGCTCGCGGCCCAGGTCGATATGGCCGGTCATGGCGCGGATCCAGCCCATCTGGCTGCAGACCACGGTGATCGGCTCGCGGTCGATCATGGCTTCGATCGGCACGTCCTCGACCTCGCCCGCCTCGGCGAACTGGGTCAGCCGCGCGCCGCGCGCGTAGTCCTTGCCGAACTGCTTGCGGGTCTCGCGCAGCTGGTCGGTGATGCGGTCCCACTGGACGCCGGGGGTCGCCAGCAAGTCTTCCAGATCGGCGCGCTCAACCAGCAATTCGTCGCGCTCGCGCTTCAATTCCAGCTCTTCCAGGCGGCGCAGGGCGCGCAGGCGCATGTTCAGGATGGCCTCGGCCTGCACGTCGCTGAGGTCGATCTCGTCCGTGCCGGGCAGCGGCGAGACGTAATCCGTCTCGTCCGTGGCGCGGGGCGGAACGCTGCCCCAATCCTGGTGCATCAGCGCCTGCTTGGGGTCGTCGTCGTAGCGGATGATGTCGATCACGCGGTCGAGGTTCAGGAAGGCGATGATGAAGCCTTCGAGCACTTCCAGCCGGTGGTCGATCTTGTCCAGCCGGTGCTGCGAGCGGCGCTGCAGCACGTCGCGGCGGTGGTCCAGAAACGCGCGCAGCACTTCCTTCAGCGAACAGACCTTGGGCGTGCGCCCGTCTATCAGCACGTTCATGTTCATGGCGAAGCGCGTTTCCAGGTCGGACTGCTTGTAGAGCATGTTCATCAGCACGTCCGGATCCACGCTGCGCGACTTGGGCTCGAGGATCAGTCGGATGTCTTCGGCGGACTCATCCCGCACGTCGGCCAGGATCGGCAGCTTCTTCAGCTGGATGATCTCGGCGATCTTTTCGATCAGCTTGGACTTCTGAACCTGGTACGGGATCTCGGTCACGACGATCTGCCACTGGCCGCGGCCCAGATCCTCGATGTCCCATTTGCAGCGCAGGCGAAATCCGCCGCGACCGGTGCGGTAGGTTTCGGCCATGCTTTCAGGGCTTTCGACGATCACGCCGCCGGTGGGGAAATCCGGGCCTTTTACGCATTTCAACAACGTGTCGTCGCGGGCGTCGGGCGTCTTGATCAGGTGGATGGCGGCGTCGCAAAGCTCGACGATGTTGTGGGGCGGGATGTTCGTCGCCATGCCCACGGCGATGCCGCTGGAGCCGTTGGCCAGCAGGTTCGGAAAGGACGCGGGCAGGACCACGGGCTCGGTCAGGGTGCCGTCGTAATTATCCCGGAAATCGACGGCGTTTTCGGACAGCCCTTCCAGCAGCGCCTCGGCCGCTTCGGTCATGCGGGCTTCGGTGTAGCGCGACGCGGCGGGGTTGTCGCCGTCGATATTGCCGAAATTGCCCTGCCCGTCGACCAGCGGGTAGCGGACGTTGAAATCCTGCGCCAGCCGCGCCATCGCGTCGTAGATGGCGGCGTCGCCGTGCGGGTGGTAGTTGCCCATCACGTCGCCGCTGATCTTGGCGGATTTGCGGAACCCCCCGTTCGAGCCCAGCCGAAGCTCGCGCATGGCGTAGAGGATGCGGCGGTGCACGGGCTTCAGGCCGTCGCGCGCGTCGGGCAGCGCGCGGTGCATGATCGTCGACAGGGCATAGGTCAGGTAGCGCTCGCCGATGGCGCGGGACAGCGATTCGGTCAGCGCATCGGGCGCGGGCGTGTCGTCTGTGTCGGGGCCATCGTCGCTCATGCAGATTGGGATACCGGGCCGGTTGGGGGCGGTAAAGGACAAGTTTTCGCTATTTCGCGCGAACTTTTTGACGCTTGGCAAGTTTGTGACGTGTTAACCTTTGCGTGATCAACACAGGAAATGAAAACGATGATTCGCATGACGCTTGCCCTGTTGATGTGCATCGGCCTGACGATGGTCATGCTGGGGCGGGACGTGGACGGGCCGGAAGGCAGCGACCAGCCCGTCATGGACGTGGCAAAGGCCGCGAGCAATCCGACCGATCTTGGCACGTCGCAGCGCCTGGCCCTGGACGACGAGATCGGCGCGATCGAACGCGCCCTGAGCGCCACCGCCGCGCCCAGACCGCAGGTGCAGCCCGCCGGCGTGCAGACGGCCAGCGTGCAGACCGCGAGCGTGCAGAGCGTCGGGCCGACGACGCTGCAGCCCATGGGCCAGCTGCATTACGTGACCGGCAACCGGGTCAACGTGCGCTCGGGCCCGTCGACGGCGAACGACGTGGTGGACCAGGTGGTGCGCGACCAGCGGGTCGAGGTGCTGGACGAAACACCCGATGGCTGGATGCGCATCCGCATCGTCGATACCGGGACCGAAGCCTTCATCTTCGGCCGCTTCCTGGCGCCCCTGGCGGGCTGAACCCGCCCTTGCGGACAGGCTGGCACCGCCCCTATCTGGGGGCGGTTTTTTCTTGCGCCGAAGGGGGCCGCGATGACACGCACGATCCTGATCACCGGATGCTCGTCCGGCATCGGGCTGGACGCGGCGCTGACGCTGTCGCGGCACGGCTGGCGGGTCTTCGCGACGGTGCGCGACGATGACAGCGCGGCGCGGCTGGAGGCTTCGGGCATCGACGTGGTGCGGATGGAGATGGCCGACGCGGACAGCATCGCGGCGGGACTGGACGCCGTGCTGGCGCGAACCGGCGGCACGCTGGACGCGCTTTACAACAACGCCGCCTTCGCCTGCCCCGGCGCGGTCGAGGATCTGCCGACGGACGCCCTGCGCGCGGTATTCGAGGCCAACGTCTTCGGCCTGCACGAGCTGACGCGGCGCGTGATCCCGGTGATGCGGGCGCAGGGGCACGGCCGGATCGTGCAATGCTCGAGCGTGCTGGGTTTCGTGCCGATGAAGTGGCGCGGTGCCTACGTCGCCAGCAAGTTCGCGCTGGAGGGGCTGACCGACACGCTGCGGATCGAGATGCGCGACACGTCGCTGCACGTCATCACGCTGCAGCCCGGACCCATCGCGTCGCGGATCCGGGCCAATTCCATCCCGCATTTCGAGCGCTGGATCGACTGGAAGGCGTCGCCCCGCCGCGCGCAATACGAAGGCAGCCTGCTGAAGCGGCTGTACGAGCCGGACGGCAAGGACCGGTTCCAGCTGCCCGCGTCGGCGGTGAGCGCGGTGCTGCTGCGCGCGCTGGACGCGCCGAACCCGCGGCCCCATTACCGGGTGACGCTGCCCACGCACCTGATGGCCACCGCCCGCAGGCTGTTGTCGCAGCGCCACCTGGACGGTCTGATCGCGCGCGGCTGATCCCGCGTCGAACGGCCACCCTTCGCTTTTGCCGCAAGCTCGGCTAACTCTCGTCGAAACCGCTTGAAGGAGGGCAGCCATGTTCAGCGACCCGTTATTCGTCCTAGTCGTCATCGCCGTGCTGGCGGTGCTGGCGATCCTGCTCATGGGCATCAGCTCGTTCGGGAAGGGCGGCGAGGCGAACGCCAAGAACTCCAACAAGTACATGCGCTGGCGGATCTACGCCCAGGGCATCGCGATCGTCATCATCCTGATTTTCGTCTTTTTCCGCCGCACGGGGGGCTGAACCATGGTCGTTCTGAACAAGATCTACACCCGCACCGGCGATACCGGCGAAACCGCCTTGGGCAACGGCCAGCGCGTCGCCAAGCACAGCACGCGCGTCACCGCCTACGGCACGGTGGACGAGGTGAACGCGACCTTCGGCATGGCGCGGCTGCACGCGTCGGGCGAGGTCGAGGAGCAGATCGCGCGCATCCAGAACGACCTGTTCGACCTGGGCGCGGACCTCTGCCGCCCCGAGATGGAGAAGGACGCGCAGGCGGAATACACGCCGCTGCGCATGACCGACGCCCAGACCGACCGGCTGGAGCGCGAGATCGACGCCATGAACGAGGCGCTCGAGCCCTTGCGCAGCTTCATCCTGCCTGGCGGCAGCGCGCTGTCGGCGCATCTGCATCTCTGCCGCACGGTCACGCGCCGGGCCGAGCGTCTGACGATGGAGCTTGCGGGGCTGGAACAGGTGAACCCCGCCGCCGTGCGCTACCTGAACCGGCTGTCGGATTGGTGCTTTTGCGCCGCGCGCATCGCCAACGATGACGGCCGCGCGGATATCCTGTGGAAGCCGGGCGCGAACCGCTGATCCCGCAGGGCGGGACCGCGCGTTCCGATCTGCGGAACACGCGCGGCCGTGACACGGCGTCATAGCGTCCCGAAGGGTCGTTTTTCCCTGTCACCGCACGGCCCAAGGCGCTACTTCCTTGTCCAATTGGATGAGGAGATAGGCTCATGAAGATTCTCGTGCCCGTGAAGCGGGTGATCGACTACAACGTGAAGGTGCGCGTCAAGGGCGACGGATCGGGTGTGGACCTGGCCAACGTCAAAATGTCCATGAACCCGTTCGACGAGATCGCCGTCGAGCAGGCGATCCGCATGAAGGAAGCGGGCAATGCGGACGAGATCGTCGTCGTGTCGATCGGCGTGAAGCAAAGCCAGGAAACCCTGCGCACCGCGCTGGCCATGGGTGCCGACCGCGCCATCCTGATCGTCGCCGCCGACGACGTGCACACGGATATCGAGCCGCTGGCCGTCGCCAAGCTGCTGAAGGCCGTGATCGACGAGGAACAGCCGGGCCTGGTGCTGTGCGGCAAGCAGGCCATCGACAACGACATGAACGCCACCGGGCAGATGCTGTCGGCGCTGCTGGGCTGGAGCCAGGCCACCTTCGCGTCGAAGATCGACATCGACGGCGATCACGCGCTGGTCAAGCGCGAGGTCGATGGCGGGATGCAGAGCATCCGCGTGAAGATGCCGGCCGTGATCTCGGTCGATCTGCGCCTGAACGAGCCGCGCTACGCGTCGCTGCCCAACATCATGAAGGCCAAGAAGAAGCCGCTGGATGAAAAGACCGCCGCCGATTACGGCGTCGACGTCTCGCCGCGGCTTGAGATCGTCAAGACCGCCGAGCCCGCCGAGCGCAAGGCCGGCATCATCGTCGAGTCGGTGGATCAACTGGTCGAGAAACTGAGAAACGAAGCGGGGGTTATCTGATGGCTGTTCTTCTTCTGGCCGAGGTCGACAACGGCGCGCTGAACATGGACGCGACCGCAAAATCCGTGACCGCCGCCGCCAAGCTGGGCGACGTCACCATCCTGTGCGCGGGCGAAAGATGCGCCGATGCGGGCAAGGAAGCCGCCACCATCAAGGGTGTCGCCAAGGTGCTGGTCGCCGAGGATCCGCTTTACGGGCACCGCCTGGCCGAGCCGACGGCGGCGCTGCTGGCGCACCTGGCGGCCGATTACGACCACATCGTCGCGCCCGCCACCACCGATGCCAAGAACATCCTGCCCCGCGTCGCGGCGCTGCTGGACGTGATGGTCATCACCGACGTGTCCGGCGTGGTCGATGCCGACACGTTCGAGCGCCCGATCTACGCGGGCAACGCGATCCAGACTGTGAAGTCGAAGGACGCCAAGAAGGTGGTGTCGATCCGCACGTCGACCTTCGAAGCTGCCGAGACCGGGGGCGATGCGCCCGTGGAGACGGTTGCGACCGCGGCCGCGCCGGGCCTGAGCGAATGGGTCGAGGATCACGTGGCCGAGTCCGACCGCCCCGATCTGACCAGCGCGGGCGTGGTGGTGTCGGGCGGCCGCGGGGTCGGCTCGGAAGACGATTTCGCGCTGATCGAGAAGCTGGCCGACAAGCTGGGCGCCGCCGTCGGCGCGTCGCGCGCGGCGGTCGATTCGGGCTTCGCGCCCAATGACTGGCAGGTGGGACAGACCGGCAAGGTCGTGGCGCCCGATCTTTACGTGGCCATCGGCATTTCCGGCGCGATCCAGCACCTGGCGGGCATGAAGGACAGCAAGGTCATCGTCGCGATCAACAAGGACGAAGAGGCGCCGATCTTCCAGGTGGCCGATTACGGGCTGGTCATGGACCTGTTCGAAGCCGTCCCGGAGATGACCGAAAAGGTCTGACCGGCAGCGTCCGCGCACATCGACACGGCCCGCCCGACCCGGCGGGCCGTTTGTCGTTCAGGCGGTGCGCTGGGCGAGTTGGCTCAGGATGTCGGGCTCGTCCCCGATGAGCGGCGCGATCGCGTCGCGCAGCGCGTCGGCGATGTTCTGATGCGCCCGCGGGCCCGGCACGCGCAGCGCGGCGTCGCGCTCGTCCGGGGCGAAATGCTTGCCTTCGAGCGCTTCTTCCATGGTCGACGACTGGTCCAGGACCTCGATCGTGGCGCGGATCCGGCCGCGCAGGCTGCGCAGCATGGCCCGCGTGACGAAGGGCGGATCGCCGTCGCAGACCGTGTCGGTGGGGTCGTCCGGGCTGCGGTCGCCGATCCACACCAGGATCACGTCGCCGCCGATCCGCGCGGTCAGCTGGTTCATGCGCGTGACCCAGAGCTTCTGCAACTCGTCGCGCACCACGGCGAAGCGGCGCTCGGACGCCTCGAACAGATCGTTGAGCAGGTGCCGGACAAAGAAATTCTGGCTGAGGTCGAGCTCGGGGAAGACCCGGCGCATGAATTCGGACTGCCGGACCACGCGATCGTTGCGGCGCGAATGCACGGTGTAGAACTTGTTGCGCAGCATATGGGCGCCGGGCACCGCGATGACCGTCAGCCTGGCGCCGCGCGCCAGGTCCATCACCGTCTGGTCGCCCATCCACGCATCGGGGCCGGAATTGACCGCGGCCAGGTTGATGCAGGGCATCCCCAGCGCCGCTTCCAGCCGCGCGGGATAGGGCCGTTCGACGAACTGGCCGAAAGTCTCGATCCCGCCCAGCACGGCGATGTAGTCGTCGCCGTCCAGGTCGCAGCGCGGACCGCGACAGATCAGTCTTGATGCGCCGTAATTGCACGGCGCATAATCGAGCGCGTCCGCGCCCCGTTCCACCTTTTCCATCTCTGCCCCTCACGGCTTTGATTTCGCCACCCGAGGGACACCATCGCAGACAGCCGTTGGGAAATTCCTAAGGCGCGAATTCGTCTTGAATTGTCCCGATCATCGCGCCTTGCATCGCCCCCGAGCGCGCGCATAAGGTCCGCGCGACAGCCGGTGCGCGGAAGGGATCACGACCATGGAAATCAAGAGTGTGGGCGTCATCGGCGCGGGCCAGATGGGCAACGGCATCGCCCATGTCTGCGCGCTGGCGGGCTACGACGTGCTGCTCAACGACGTGAAGGCCGAGGCGCTGGACAAGGCGCTGGAGCTGATCGGCGCGAACATGGATCGCCAGGTCAGCCGCGAGAAGATCACCGCCGCCGACCGCGACGCGGCCATGCAGCGGATCGCCACGACCACGACGCTGACCGACCTGGGCCAGTCCGACCTGGTGATCGAGGCCGCGACCGAGCGCGAGGCGGTGAAGGACGCGATCTTTTCCGAGCTGGTCCCGGCGCTGAAGCCCGACACGATCCTGACGTCGAACACGTCGTCGATCTCGATCACGCGGCTTGCGTCGCGCACCGACCGGCCCGAGAAGTTCATGGGCTTTCATTTCATGAACCCCGTCCCGGTGATGAGCCTGG
Organism: Palleronia pontilimi; assembly: GCF_016412875.1. Taxonomy (GTDB): domain Bacteria; phylum Pseudomonadota; class Alphaproteobacteria; order Rhodobacterales; family Rhodobacteraceae; genus Palleronia; species Palleronia pontilimi. The sequence continues at coordinate 8,839 of NZ_JAEKPD010000013.1, forward strand.
TCGAGTTGATCCGCGGCATCGCCACCGACGAGGAGACGTTCGAGGCCTGCATGGGCGTGGTCGAGCGGCTGAACAAGACCGCCGCCACGGCCGAGGATTTTCCCGCCTTCATCGTCAACCGCATCCTGATGCCGATGATCAACGAGGCGGTTTACGTGCTGTACGAAGGGGTGGGCAACGTGCGGTCCATCGACAAGGCGATGAAGCTGGGCACGAACCACCCGATGGGCCCGCTGGAGCTGGCCGATTTCATCGGGCTCGACACCTGCCTTGCGATCATGAACGTGCTACATGACGGGCTGGCCGACACCAAGTACCGCCCCTGCCCGCTGCTGACGAAATACGTGGAAGCGGGCTGGCTGGGGCGCAAGACCGGGCGCGGCTTCTACGATTATCGCGGCGACGAGCCGAAGCCGACGCGCTAGGCGCCCGTCAGTCGTCCAGCGCCAGCGTGTGGGCGCGCAGCCACGCCATGAAGCCGCGCGGATCGTTTTCGAAGGCGCGGATCCTGTCGGGGTCGATCGGGGCGCCCACGACGGGGGATTGCGGCTTGTTCAGCGCGCGCACGACCTCGTGCAGCAGAAGGCCCTGGCGCAGGATCGGCGAGATCTTGTCGGCCACCTGGTAGGCGCGCGAGTTCTGGCCGGGAAAGCGGATCGGCACGACGGCCGCACCCGACCGCTGGATCATCTTGGCGGTGAAGGGGTTCCAATCCGCCTCGATCACCGGGCCGAAGGCCGTTTGCGACGTGGCCACGACGCCGGACGGGAACAGCACGATGCAGCCGCCCTGCCCCAGATGCGCCATCGCCGCCTTGCGCATGGCCAGGCTTTGCTGAAGCGCGTCGGCTTCGTGGGCGAAGGGCACCGGGATCATGAATTGCTGGATCTCGCCCACGCCGGTCAGAAGCGACCGCGTCAGGATGCGGTAATCGGTGCGCCTGCGCCCGATCAACTGGCCCAGCACCAGGCCGTCCACCAGCCCGTGCGGATGGTTCGCGGTGATGACCAGGGGGCCGTCGGCGGGGATGCGGTCGACCTGTTCCTGGGGGGTGTGAACGGCGATCCCCATGACGTCGAGCGCCTGGTCCCAGAAGGGCTGGCCGTAGGGCACGCCCATGGCTTCGAAGCGGCGGATCAGGGTCAGCAGCTTCAGCTTGCCGGTCGCCATTTCCATCGACTTGATGGCGAGCCTGTGGGCCGGGTTGGTGAAGGTGTTGGCGTAGCTCAGGCGGCGGTGGTCGTAGGCCTCGTCCGCCAGGTTCGACCCGTCGCCTTGCGTTGCCATGTCTCGGGACTTGCTGCGGGCGCTGCGCGGCATCAGCACTGCGCGGACCTGGGAGCTGTCGGACATGGTTCTGCCTTTTCGGCTGGACCTACATGCCTTCGCCGAATTTGTCGGCAACGAGCGCTGAGATCGCATCGGCCAGTTCCCGAGCCTCGGGCCCACTGGTTTCGACGTCGATATAGGTTCCGCGGCAAGCTGCCAACATCAAAAGGCCCATGATGCTGTCGCCCGACGCACTGGCGCCGTCGCGGCTGATTTCGGCCTGGGCGTCGAAATTCTCGACCGTTTCGACCAGCTTCGCCGACGCGCGCGCGTGCAGGCCTTTTTCGTTCACGATCTCCAGCCGGGCTTTCGTCATGTCAGCCCTTCGACGCCGCGACGCGCAGATCGGGGGCGGGATCGGCCATGGCGTCGAGATACTTGCGCCCGGCCATCAGGCCCGCCTGGACCGCTTCCTGCACGGGCAGGTGGCGCGATTTGGCCAGCTTGATGAGCAGCGGCAGGTTCGCGCCATAGACGATGCGGCGGTTGTCGGCGCTGCTGGCGCGCAGGCTGAGGTTCGAGGGCGATCCGCCGAACATATCGGTGGCGATGACGACCCCGTCGCCCGTATCCACCGCGTCGGCAGCATCGCAGATTTCGGACTGTTTCGCGACGCGGTCGCATTCGGGCTCAATCGAGATCGCCAATATGCCATCCTGCGGTCCGACCACGTGTTCGACGGCGGCAAGAAGCTCCTGCGCCAATCCTCCATGTGCCACGATGACGATGCCGATCAAGGCCCAGATCCCCTGCCTGTCCCACGCCCCATTCCGGCGTGGCGTTCAAGCTCCCTATGACGAGTTGACACCCGCCACCCTTTTTCTGCAAGTGCAAAGGCCAGTTTTTCCGCAACGGCAACCGATCGGTGTTGCCCTCCGGTACACCCCATCGCGATGCCCAGGCTTGTCTTGCCCTCTTCGACATAGGCCGGAAGCAGCGACAGGACCAGTTCGCAGAGCTTTTCGAAGAACGGGCCGAAGCGCGGATCGTCGGTGACGTAGCGCGCGACCGCGTCGTCCAACCCGCTATGGGCCCGCAGGGACGCCTCCCAGTGGGGATTACGCAGGAAGCGCAAATCGAAAACCAGATCAACCCCGCTGGGCAGGCCGCGCTTGTAGGAAAACGACTGCACCGACAGCGCGAGCCCGGGCGTGTCGGCGCGGCCGAAGAGCCGCGTGATTTCGGCGCGCAGCTGGTGCGGGCTGAGGTCAGAGGTGTCGATCAGCATCTCGGCGCGGGCGCGGATCGGCGCCAGCAGCTCGGCCTCGCGCGCGATGCCTGCGGCGGGGGTGTCCTGAGGGGCCAGCGGATGGCGGCGGCGGGTTTCGGAATAGCGCCGTTCCAGCACATCGTCATTGGCGTCGAGATAGAGGATCTCGCTTTTGGTATCGGGCAGGTCGGGCAGCCGGGCGATCAGCTGGAGCATGGCGGCGGTCGAGAAGTCGCGGTTGCGCGCATCGATGCCCAGGGCCAGTCGGCGCGGGGTTCCGTCGGGGACCAGCAGACGCTCGACCAGCGACAGGGGCAGGTTGTCGATGGCCTCGAACCCCATATCCTCGAGCGCGTGGATCGCGGTGGAGCGCCCGGCGCCCGAGGGGCCGGTGACAAGGATCACTTCGGTGTCTTGGCTGTAGCTGGTCATGGCCTATCGGCGCGTCCTGCCTTCAGATATTGCAAGATTGCCCATAATAAATCGGGGTTTCCGCGGCCGTGGACAAGGGGGCCGGTCCAGCCGCGCGCGGACCAGGTGCGGTGGGGCGGCAGGCGGTCCGGCTCGTCCCGGTCGAGATCCACGACCAACCTGATCCGCGTGGGCGGCGCGGGGGTCGCATTCAGGATGCCGACGCCGCGCGCCTCGATCCGGCCCAGGATGCTGGCGGGCGCCCAGGCGATGAGGTCGGCGCCCCGTCGCCCCAGGCAGGTGCGGTCGTCCGCGACCAGGTGGAATCCGTGGGCCAGAAGGCCCAGGGCCAGGCGCGATTTGCCGGTGCCCGACGCGCCCAGGATCAGCACGCCCGATCCGTCCAGGGCTGCGGCGCTGGCGTGAGCGACCAGCGGCGCGGCGGACGGTGTCACACCGGCAGGCCCACGACGAAGCGCGCACCCAGCGGCTGGGATGTCGGATCGGCGTCGGTGGGCTGGATGTTTTCCGCCCAGATGACGCCGCCATGCGCTTCGACGATCTGTTTCGAGATGGCCAGGCCCAGGCCGGAATTGTTGCCGAACTGGCCTTCGGGGCGTTCGGAATAGAAGCGGTTGAAGATCTTGTTCAGCGCGCTTTCAGGGATGCCGGGGCCGGTATCCTCGACCACCACGAGCACACGGTTTTCTCGCCTGCGCGCCCAGATGCGAATGGCGTCGCCATCCTCGCAGAACGAGATCGCGTTGGTGATGAGGTTGACGAAGACCTGGGCCAGGCGGCTTTCGAGACCTTCGATGACAATCGGGTCCTTCGGCAGGTCGGCGATGAACTCGACGCCCTTTTCGCTGGCGTCCCGGCTGAGATAATCGGCGAGATTGCTGAGCATGGACAGAAGGTTGAAGCATTCCTCGTCCTCCTTGACCAGCTCGCTGTCCAGCCGCGAGGCGTTGGAGATGTCGCTGACCAGCCGGTCGAGACGGCGCACGTCGTGGTCGATCACGTCCAGCAGCTTGTCGCGATGCTCTTCCTTCTTGACGAAGCGCAGCGAGCCCACGGCCGAGCGCAGGGACGCGAGGGGGTTCTTGATCTCGTGCGCGACGTCGGCGGCGAATTGTTCGTTGGCGTCGATCCGGTCGTAGAGCGCGGCCACCATGCCGCGCAGGGCGCCCGACAGGCGGCCGATTTCGTCGGGGCGCGCGGTCAGGTCCGGGATCCGGACGCGGCTGGGCTTCACGGTGCGGGCGTTCTTGTCGCGCCCGATCTCGGCCGCGGCGGCCAGGTCCGACAGCGGGTTGGCGATGGTCGAGGCCAGCACCAGGCTAAGCCCGATGGACACCAGGATGGCGATGACGAACATCTGCAGCACCTGCTCGCGTTCGGAGCGCACCAGGCTGTCGATTTCGCCGGCCCCGGATGTGAGCCCCACGACGCCTAGGATGCGGCCATCGTACATGATGGGCGAGGCGACGGCGAAGACGGTGCTGCCGTCGCGCACCAGCTCGGTTTCGACCTGGATTTCGCCGCGGAAGGTGCGCGCGACCAGCGCTTCGGCCAGGCGCGCGGTTTCGGCGGCGTCGATCTGGGAGCGGTTGAGCGACAGGACGCTGGACAGGGCCGTCCAGATGCGGTCGAGCCCGTCGGTAATGACCGTTTCGCGCGTGTCCTTCACGCCGCCGACCACCGGGACCGGCGCACGGTCGGGCATGTCGCGGGTCGTGGCGATGATCCGCTGGTCGCGGTCGAAGACGAAGGCTTCGCTGTTCGGGTTCAGCTTGGCCATCCGCAGCGTCGCCACCGCGTCAAGGCCCAGGCCGAACCGGGCGTCCGGATCCTGCAAAAGCTGGGCTTCGAACGCGCTGGTCAGAAGAGCGGCCTCGTTCACCAGGGCCGCTTCGCGCTGCAGCACCAGCGAATCGCGGAACGGATTCAGGAACAGAACACCCGTCACGAGCACCAGGATCGCGAGCAGGTTGAAGGTGATGATCTTGCGCGCCAGGGGCGAGCGGTTGATCGAGATCAGGCCACGGCGTTCGTGCCGATTGCGCAATTCGCGCTCGGCCGTGGCGTCCGCACGAACCCAGTCTTCGCCCAGCACGACTTTCGCCTGCTGGGGGTCGCGCCGTGGAACGTCCACTTCTGTCGCCATGGCCATCGGCTTATTCTTCGTTGTAGCGGTAACCGATGCCGTAAAGCGTTTCGATGGCCGAGAATTCGTTGTCGACCGAGCGCATCTTCTTGCGCAAACGCTTGATGTGACTGTCGATCGTGCGATCGTCGACATAGACCTGGTCGTCGTAGGCCACGTCCATGAGTTGGTCGCGCGATTTCACGAAGCCGGGCCGCTGGGCCAGCGCCTGGAGCAGCAGGAATTCGGTCACGGTCAGCGACACGTCCATGCCCTTCCATGCCACCGCGTGGCGGGCCGGGTCCATCTTCAGCTCGCCGCGCTGCATTACCTGGCTGGCTTCGGATTCGGTCACTTCTTCGCCCGACAGCACTTCCTGGCGGCGCAGGAGGGCGCGGATCCGCTCGACCAGAAGGCGCTGCGAAAACGGCTTTTTCACGTAATCGTCGGCGCCCATGCGCAGGCCCAGAACCTCGTCGATCTCGTCGTCCTTCGAGGTCAGGAAGATCACCGGCATCGTGCTTTTCTGGCGGACGCGCTGCAGCAGGTCCATGCCGTCCATGCGCGGCATCTTGATGTCGAACACGGCCATGTCCGGCAGCTTGCGGTTGAAAGCGTCCAGCGCCTGCTGTCCATCGTTGTAGGTTTCGACTTCGAAGCCTTCGGCTTCGAGGGTCATGGCGACGGATGTCAGGATATTCCTGTCATCGTCCACCAAGGCTATCCTTGACATGGGAGTCGTCCTTTTACTGCGCGATCTTGTGCCTGGTCGTCATTATATTTTTCCCTCATATTCCGTCGTTGACGCCCGCAAGGCAACAGATTTCGCGAATCACCCGTCGCCAATGCCCGATATTTGGCACCAAATTCCTTAATGCTGACTAAATTGCCTCAGTCACGCGCGGCGGGGGCTGATTGCGCTAACCTGAAAATGTTTGCGGTAACGGTCGAAAAACAGCCTTTTTGAGGGCTTTTGTTATGCTAACAGGCTGCACAGGTCGCGACATTCTTGTCCAAGACAATCGTTCACAGGAGCCCCGACGCCATGACTGACGGTCGCTGCAACCCCGATCACACGCTCGAGCACCAAGGCATCACCGGGCTGAAATCGGTCCGCTACAACCTGACCGAGCCGCAATTGATGGAAGCGGCCCTGGCGCGCGGCGAGGGCAAGATCGGCCAGGGCGGAACGCTGCTGGTGACGACGGGCAAGCACACCGGCCGATCGCCCAAGGACAAGTTCGTGGTCCGCACGCCGTCGGTGGAAGACAGCATCTGGTGGGAAAACAACCCGCCCATGGATCCCGCGAAGTTCGACGCGCTGCACGCCGCGATGCTCGAGCACATGAAGGGGCGCGACTATTTCGTGCAGGACCTGTTCGGCGGCGCGGATCCCGCGCACCGGCTGGACGTGCGCGTCGTCACCGAGCTGGCCTGGCATGGCCTGTTCATCCGCCACCTGCTGCGCCGCCCCGAGCGCGACGCGCTGAACGAGTTCGTCGCGGATTTCACCATCATCAACTGCCCCAGCTTCCGGGCCGACCCGCAGGCGCATGGCTGCCGCTCGGAGACGGTGATCGCGCTGAATATCGAGGCCAAGCTGATCCTGATCGGCGGCACCGAATACGCGGGCGAGAACAAGAAGTCGGTGTTCACGCTGCTGAACTACCTGCTGCCCGCGAAGGGCATCATGGCGATGCATTGCTCGGCCAACCACGCGCCGGGCAACCCCGTCGACACGGCGGTGTTCTTCGGGCTGTCGGGCACCGGCAAGACGACGCTGTCGGCGGATCCCGCGCGCGTACTGATCGGCGACGACGAGCACGGCTGGTCGGACCGGGGCACCTTCAACTTCGAAGGCGGCTGCTACGCCAAGACCATCGGCCTGGACGCCGAGGCCGAGCCGGAGATCTACGCCACGACCCGCAAGTTCGCCACCGTGATCGAGAACATGGTCTATGACGAAGAGACGCGCGAGCTGGATTTCAACGATGACAGCCTGACGGCCAACATGCGCTGCGCCTATCCGCTGGAGTATATCTCGAACGCGTCCGAGACGGCGCTGGGCGGGCACCCCAAGAACGTCATCATGCTGACCTGCGACGCGTTCGGGGTGCTGCCGCCCATCGCGCGACTGACGCCGGCGCAAGCGATGTACCACTTCCTGTCGGGCTTCACCGCAAAGGTGGCAGGCACCGAGCGCGGCGTGACCGAGCCTCAGCCCACGTTTTCGACCTGCTTCGGCGCGCCCTTCATGCCGCGCCGCCCCGAGGTCTACGGCGACCTGCTGCGCAAGAAGATCGCCAAGCACGGCGCGACCTGCTGGCTGGTGAATACCGGCTGGACCGGCGGCGCGTTCGGCGAAGGCCAGCGGATGCCGATCAAGGCGACGCGGGCGCTGCTGACGGCGGCGCTGGACGGATCGCTCGAGCGGGCGCCGTTCCGCAAGGATCCGAATTTCGGCTTCGACGTGCCCACCGCCGTGGCCGGGGTGCCCGACGTGCTGCTGAACCCGCGCCGCACCTGGGACGACGGCGCCGCCTACGATGCGCAGGCGGCGAAGCTGGTGAAGATGTTCGCGGACAATTTCGCGCAATACGAGACCCATATCGACGACGATATCCGGGCGATCGCGCTGGGCTGAGGCGGCGGATCATCCCGGGTTTACCGGGATGATCGGCGTCAGCCAAGCACGCCGCGGCGGATCAGGTTGAGACCGGCGATGACCAGCACCCACAGGGTCGCGCGGCGGAATTTCTCCTGGTCCATCCGGTCGCCGAGGCGAAATCCGACCCACATGCCCAGCGCCGCGGGCGCCAGCAGGAAGACCGAGAAGGGCAGTGTGTCGTCGTTCAGGATGCCCGATTGCAGGTGGCCCAGCAGCAGCGCCGCCGATCCCATCCCGTAGACCACCCCCTGCACCGCCATCTGGCGCGCTTTCGGCGTGTCGAGCGCCAGCAGGTAGAGCACCGTGGGCGGCCCCCAGGTGCCCGCCAGCCCGCCAAGGATGCCCGACGCCATGCCCAGCCCCCAATCGGCCTGGGTGCGGCGATGGGGCGGGATGCTGAAGCGCAGTCCGAGCAGCTGCATCACCGACAGCGCCACGACGGGCACGCCCAGCACCACGTACATCGCCCGCGCGGGGATCACGGTCAGGAATTGCGCCGAGATCAGGATCATCACGCACACGATCCCGACATAGCGGCGATACTCGACCGCCGCGCGCCACGAATCCGCCAGCCCCGCGCGCAGGATCTGCAGCCCGTTCGACAGGAAGATCGGCAGGACGATGCCCGCGACCACCAGCCGCGGCTCGACCAGCACCGAGATGCCGGAAATCATCACCAGCGGCATGCCGAAGCCGACCGATCCCTTCACGAATCCCGAAATAAGCGTCACCATGGCCGCGTAGAGCAATATCCCCGGTGACAGCAGGTCGGTCAGAACATCCATGCCGCTTTCATGTCGCGGCGCGCCGCACTTTGGAAGGGCAAATGGCGCCTGCGTCATATTCGTGCGAACCGGGGCGTGCTATTGAAATCTTGTTGCGCGCGCCGCGCTGCCGCGCTAGGTGCCTTCGCAACCGCAGAATAAAGGAGCCCGCGCCATGCCCCATGACGGCCAGGACATGACCGATCTCGTCGCCCCCAGCCCGGTGCTGGACGACCTTCTGGCGACCACCGCCGCCACCCTGCCCGCTTTGGACACGCTGCTGGTCACCGCGACCGATCGCGTCCGCGCTCGGGTCACCGACGGCGAAAAGGTTTCGGCCCGGCTGGTCGAGGCGCACCAGACCGCGGCGCACGGGCTGGCGTGGCTGGGCACCTACGTGCAGGCGCTGCACCAGATGCAGGCCTGGGCCGAGCGGCTAGAGGCCGACGGCACCTTCCGCGAGCTCGAACAGCTGATCCACCAGATCGCCTTCGGGGAATACCTGAGCCAGATCGCGGGCGGCATTCCCATGAGCCAGGGCGAAATCCTGCGCCTGCCCGATCTGGGGCTGAACGCCAACGACATCGCGCCGCTGGCCACGGCCGAGATCACGCGGCTGTCGCTGACGGGCAACACCCAAAGCGCGCGCACCCGGCTGGTGGCGCTGATGCAGGAGCAGTCGGCCGAGATCACCGTGGGCCGATCGGGGCTGGACGACGAGCTCGAGATGATCCGCGAGCAGTTCCGCCGCTTCAGCGTGGACCGGGTCGAGCCGCACGCGCACGAGTGGCACCTGAAGGACGAGCTGATCCCGATGGAGATCATCGGCGAGATGGCCGAGTTGGGCGTGTTCGGCCTGACCATCCCCGAGCAATACGGCGGGTTCGGGCTGTCGAAGGCGTCCATGTGCGTGGTCAGCGAAGAGCTGTCGCGCGGCTATATCGGCGTGGGCAGTCTGGGCACGCGCACGGAAATCGCGGCCGAGCTGATCCTGTGTGGCGGCACCGAGGCGCAGAAGGAAAAGTGGCTGCCGGGCCTGGCGTCGGCCGAGATCCTGCCGACGGCGGTGTTCACCGAGCCCAACACGGGCTCGGATCTGGGATCGCTGCGCACCAAGGCCACGCGCGACGGCGACGACTGGGTGCTGAACGGCAACAAGACCTGGATCACCCATGCCGCGCGCACGCAGGTGATGACGGTGCTGGCGCGCACGGTGCCCGGCACCAGCGATTACCGCGGTCTGAGCATGTTCCTGGCCGAAAAGACCCCCGGCACGGATGACGCGCCGTGGCAGGATCCCGGCATCTCGGGCGGCGAGATCGAGGTGCTCGGCTACCGCGGCATGAAGGAATACACGGTCAACTTCGACGATTTCGCCGTGAAGGGCGAGAACCTGCTGGGCGGCGAGGAAGGCAAGGGCTTCAAGCAGCTCATGGAGACGTTCGAGAGCGCCCGCATCCAGACCGCCGCGCGCGCCATCGGCGTGGCGCAATCGGCGCTGGACGTGTCGATCAAGTATGCCAACGACCGCAAGCAGTTCGGCCAGTCGCTGATCGCCTTCCCGCGGGTCAGCGGCAAGCTGGCGATGATGGCGGTCGAGATCATGATCGCGCGCCAGCTGACCTATTTCAGCGCGTTCCAGAAGGACAACGGCAAGCGCTGCGACCTGGAAGCGGGCATGGCGAAGCTCTTGGGCGCGCGGGTGGCGTGGGCCGCGGCCGATAACGGGCTGCAGATCCACGGCGGCAACGGCTTCGCGCTGGAATACAGCATCAGCCGGATCCTGTGTGACGCGCGGATCCTGAACATCTTCGAAGGGGCCGCCGAGATCCAGGCCCAGGTTATCGCGCGCCGCCTTCTGGGCTAGGCGCGCGCCGACAAGGGGACCGAGGGCGCGCTTTCGGTCCCTTTTCCTTGCGCGGTCTAGCTGTCCAGTTTCAGCGCCCTGTCCAGCGACAGAGCGCCCGGGCCGCGCGCGATCAGCGCAAGGAAGCACACCGCCCAAAGTCCATGCGTCACCCAGGCGTCGGGATAGACGAAGACCTGGATCACCAGCGTCATCGTCAGCAGCGCCAGGGCCGACAGCCGCGTGGCGAGGCCCAGCGCCAGCGTGACCGAGAAGACGTGCTCGGCCAGCGTTGCCAGCACCGCGGCCAGGGCCGAGGGGATCAGCGGCAGCGCGTATTCGTTCTCGAACAGCCAGAAGGTGCTGTCGGCGATGGCGAACCCGTCGACCTTTGTGCGGGCCGAGGCCCAGAAGATCCAGGCGGGGACCAGGCGGGCCAGTAGCGCGGGCACGGTCCAGGGGATCCGGTCGAAGAGGTCGCTCAGCGATCGCGTCAGGACCCGGGCGCGGGCCGGTTCGGTGGCGGGGCGGTCAGCGGTGCTGGTCTGGGTCATGGGAACCTCGTGTTCTGGAAAGGGGCTGTGCCGACGATCAGGCCGTGGCGCAGAAGGGTGGACAGGGTTCGGGCGATCTGGTCCTGATCCGCGTGGGCCAGGGCCGCGCCCATGGGTTTTCCCGCGGCAAGCGCGCCGATCATCCGGAATGTCGGCGGGTCGAGCGGCAGCACCGGCACGTCGCCCGCGTCGCGGAAGATCAGCGCCGCCTCGCCCCCGGCGGGCAGCGGGGCGGGATCCGCGCCGGGCTGGTTGGCGCGCCAGATCGACACCACGGGATAGTCCGAGCCGAGCAGGTGAAGGCAGGGATGCAGCGTCAGCGCCACGCGGTCGGGGTCATGGGCCGTGGCGTCCGCGAAGGCAGCGGGCGTCAGCGCAGCCGCGTCGGCGGCGTGGAAGGCCAGCCCGCGCGCCCATTCCAGCCGCGCCACGTCGGGCAAATAGGCCAGCCGCCGGGCTGGCGGGAACCCGTCGAGGAAATCGGCGAACGCGGCGCCGTATACCGCGATGACCGGAGAGCGGGGCGGGTGGGCCCGGATGAAGACACCGGCCACGGCATCGAAGAAGCGCGCGCCGACCAACCTGCGGATGACCGGAAAGCGCTGCGACAGCGCGTCGGTCAACGAATGCTGCACCGTGTTGCGATAGACCGCGAAGCGCCGCGCCACATCCCCGGTCGCGATGACGCCCGGCGGCACGCCTGTGCCGGTCAGCGCGGCCCCGAACGCGGCCTGCAGCTCACGATGCGCGGGCATGGCGCACCCCGTCGAGGATCGCGTCGGCGCGCCGCGCCTCGGCCAGCAGGACCGGAAGGTCGGGCACGTCGTTGTCCCATTCGATCAGGGTGGGCAGCGGTCCGGTCGCGGCGATGGTTTCGGCGTAAAGCGTCCAGACCGGGTCCGCCACCGGTGCCGCGTGGCTGTCGATGAGCAGCGGGCCCGACGGCAGGTCTTCGGCATCGTGCCCGCCCAGGTGGATTTCGCCCACGGCGTGCAGCGGGAAGACGGACAGGTAGGCGCGCGGGTCGGCCACGTGGTTGGTGCAGCTGACGAAGACGTTGTTGATGTCGAGCAGCAGGCCGCAGCCCGTGCGCCGCGTGATTTCGGCCAGGAAGTCGGTTTCGGCGAGGGTCGATGCCTCGAACGTCAGGTAGGTCGAGGGGTTTTCCAGCAGCATCGGTCGGCCCAGCGCGGTCTGCACCTGGTCGATATGCGCGCAGACCGTCGCCAGGGTCGCGTCGTCGTAGGGCAGCGGCAGAAGGTCGTTGAGAAAGGCGTCGTCGTGGCTGGACCAGGCCAGGTGCTCGGAAAAGCTATCGGGCTGGTAGCGGTCGCAGAGGGTCCTGAGACGGGCCAGGTGGGTGGCGTCGAGCGGCCCCGCGCCACCGATGGACAGGCCGACGCCGTGGACCGACAGCGCGTAATCGGCGCGCAGGGCGGCCAGCTGGGCGTGCGGCGGGCCGCCCGCGCCCATGTAGTTCTCGGCGTGGATCTCGATGAAGCCGAGGCCCGTCCGGGTCGCGTGCAGCCCGTCGAAATGGGCGCGTTTGAAGCCGATGCCGGTGGCGGGGGGAAGTCCGGTGGGGAAGCTCATGGCGGGCCTTTCCGTCTGGGGATGAGTGGATCACGCGCGCCGCGACCCCTGGGGGGAAACGTGTCGCGGCGCGCGGGGCTGGATTACGCGGGACGATCACGCTCCAGCGGCTCGAGCGACCCCATGCGGGCGCTGCCGTCGGCCATGGCGGGAAGCTCGATGTCGGTGCAGCTGCCTTCGGGAACCAGCGTCCAGGCGTTGCCCTGGTAGTCGATGGTCGATGTGCCCGCGCAGGTGGTGCCGGGACCGGCGGCGCAGTCGTTTTCACCGGCGAGCGAAACGCCGTAGCACTTCACCATGTCCTGGGCGCTGGCGGCACCGGCCAGTCCGCAGGCGCCGGCAATGGCAAGGGCAAGGGTGGCGGTGGTCCTGTTGGTTTTCATGTGGGTCGTCTCCCGTGATGTGTCGGCGCCCCCAATGGCCGCCGATGCAGGTCAGTTCGCGCCGGGGGGCGGCATCGTTACACGGCTCGCGTCTTGGTGATCGGCTGAAATCCCGGGCGCCGGGACGGCGGACGTGGCGAGATTGCGTGATTTTTCGCGCGCCGGGCTGTAACATTCGGCACCGGTCCCGCGAATAGGACAGCATGGACGACCCCCGCGATCTTCGATGGGCCAACCTGCTCCGCCGCGCCAACCGGGGCGAACGGCAGGCTTACCTGATGTTTTTGCGCGAAATCGCGCCGGTGCTGCGCGGCGTTATCGTGGCGCGGGGCGGTGCGCGGATCGACGACAGCGAGGACATCCTGCAGAACACGCTGATCGCCATCCACGAAAAGCGCTACACGTGGCGCGATGGCGATCCGGTGGCGCCCTGGCTCTATTCCATCGCGCGCTACAAGACCGCCGACGCGTTCCGCCAGAGACGCCGCAACCGCGCCGATCCGCTGGACGGCGTCGAGCTGACGACACCGGACGACGCGACCGTGGATCCCAGCGTATCGTACGATCTGGACCGCCTGCTGGCCGGTTTGGACGACACGTCGGCGCATATCGTGCGCGAAATGAAGCTGCGGGGCGCCAGCGCGGCCGAGACCGGCGCCCCGCTGGGCATGAGCGCCGGTGCGGTGCGGGTGGCGCTGCATCGCGCGCTGGCAAGATTATCGAGCCGCGTGGGCCAGCCGGACGCCCCGCCGCGGACAAGCAAGGAAAAGACCCATGAGAACCGATGACCTGATCGCCGCACTGGGGGCCGAGCCTTCGCCGGTGCGCCCGGTCCCGCTGGGGCGGGTCGTGCTGGGCGCGCTGGCGGTGGGCGGCGCCGTCACAGGCGCGCTGTTCGCGGCGTTCTGGGGGGTGCGGATGGATCTCTCGGCGGTGCTGTTCGATCCGTTCCTGCTGGCCAAGACGCTGCTGCCCCTGGCGCTGGGCGTGCTGGCGGTGCCGGTGGGCCTGGCCAGCATCCGCCCCGGTGGGGTGACGCGCGCGGCGGCGGGCTTGTGGTTGGTGCCGGTCGTGCTGGTGGGGCTGGTGGCCGTGGCGCTGTGGGTCACGCCGCCCGCGCTTTGGTGGACGTCTTTCGTGGGGCATTCGATCGCGACGTGCCTGCCGTCGATCTTCCTGCTGTCGGTGCCCGTCAGCGCCGCCCTTCTCGCAGCCTTCCGCAGCGGCGCGCCCGAGCATCCGGCGCGCGCCGGGGCCGCCGCGGGGCTGATCGCGGCCGGTGTGTCCGCGGCGATTTACTCGGTCTATTGCACCGAGGACTCGCCGCTGTTCTACGCGGCGTGGTACACGCTGGCGATGGCGGCGGTGATCGGCGCATCGGCGCTGGCCGGACGCCACCTGCTGCGCTGGTAGGATGGCCCGAAAGGACGTTTCCATGCGGATCGCGATATCGCTGGTGATCGCCGGGCTGGCCCTGTCCGCCTGCCGCGGCGACGAGACGATTTCGGCCTTCGCCCCGCCCGAGACGGTGTTCGCGCTGCGCAGCCTTGACGGGACCCCGGCCGCGGCCCGTGCGACGATCCGGTTCCCGCGGCCCGGTGAGGTCACCGGCACCGGGCCCTGCAACGCCTTCTCGGCCGCGCAGACGGCCCCCTATCCGTGGTTCGCGCTGGGGCCGATCCGCGCCACGCGGCGGGCCTGCCCCGAACTGGGGGTCGAGGCCGCGTATTTCACCGCGCTGAAGCAAGCCACGATCGCCGAGGTTTCCGGCGACACGCTGATCCTGTCGGATCCCGGCGGCCCCGAGCTGGTGTTTCAGGCCGACAACTGACGCGCCAGGCGGCCGATCAGCCGCGCGCGGGCGGCGGGAAACGGACGGTCGCCGAGCGATGCGGACAGCCAATTGGTCAGGAAATGGCCGGTCAGGCCCAGCCCCTCCAGGAGCTCGGACGCGCTGGCCGGACCCTGCCCCAACAGGCAGGCGGGCAAGGGCAGCAGGCGCGGCGCCCAATCGCCCGCGGCGTCGCGCGACACCGCGCGCCCCGTGCGCGGCGACACGAAGGCCAGATCCTCGCGACTGCCGGTGAGCGCGCACCGCGTCAGGTCCAGCCCGAAGCCAAGCTGTTCGAGCAGCTCCATCTCCCAGAACAGATAGGCGAGCGGCCAGTCGCCATCCGTCCCCATCCGGTCGAGCAGGTCGACGCTTTGGGCGTAAAGCCGCGGCTGTGCCTCGCGCTCGGGCAGGACATGGCCCAGGATCGCGGTCACCGCGCTGAGCCCGGCCAACGCCAGCGGGTCGCCCAGAAGGCCTGCGCGCGAGCGCACGGGCTCGACCGTGAAGGCCCCCATGTGATCCTCGAGCCGCGCGCGCCAGCGGAACGCCATCTGCGCGCCGGGCTGCAGCAAGGGGCCGAGCCTGCGCCCCGCCCCGCCGCGCACGACGCCCAGGTGCCGCCCGTGGCCCGGCGTCAGCGCCTCGACGATGGCGTTGCCTTCACCGTGCTTGCGCGCCGCCAGCACGACCCCTTCTTCGGACCATTCGATCAGGGCGCCGTCCCTTTCCCATCTTTGTTCTCGAAAATATCCATGGCCCGCCGCCCCCTGCCCGCGACGTCACTCGAGACCGGGCGCATCCAGCAGGTGCCGCCCGGCGCGGTCCTCGACCTCGACGACCCAGAGGTCTGGATCGAAGCGCCGCTGCGCCGCGACCGAGGCCGACACCTCGGCCTCGGTGCCCGCCATCAGCTCGACCCAGACCCGCGCGCCGCTTTGCAGATCGAAACTGCGCTGGAACACGCGCGCCTGTCCATCGAGCGTGGCGACAACGATCATCACCGCCCCCGCCGTGGCGTCCCCCTTGGCGGCGATGAAGGCGGTGATGCCTTCGCCTTCGAGCCTGCGCAGGTAGGCGCGGACCCAGAAATCCGCGGTCAGCCGCGCCACCCGCGCCCCCGAATTTTCGGCGAAAATTCGCGCCCCTCACCCGCCATCGCGGATGTCCAGGCCGATCTCGCTGTAACGCTCGGCCTCGTCCAGCCAGCCGGGCCGCACCTTGACCTGCAGGAAGAGGTGGATCTTGCGGCCGGTGAATTCTTCCAGGTCCGCCCGCGCCGCCTGGCTGATCGCCTTGATCGTTTCGCCCTTCTTGCCCAGCACGATGCCCTTGTGGCCGTCGCGGATCACGTAGATCACCTGGTCCACGCGGGCCGAGCCGTCCTTGCGCTCTTCCCAGTTCTCGGTTTCCACCGTCAGCTGGTAGGGCAGTTCCTGGTGCAGCCTAAGCGTCAACTTCTCGCGCGTCATCTCGGCCGCGATCATGCGCAGCGGCAGATCGGCCAGCTGGTCTTCGGGATAGAGCCACGGACCCTCGGGCACCGCGTCCGCCAGCCAGGCCTTCAGGTCGTCAACCCCGTGCCCCTTCTCGGCCGAGATCAGGAACGTCTCGGCGAAGGCGTAGCGGTCGTTGAGTTTCTTCGTCAGGCCCAGCAGCACCGGCGCCTCGACCCGGTCGATCTTGTTGATGGCCAGCACCACCGGCGCGGTGATCTGCCGCTCTTCCAGTGTCGTCAGGATCGTCTCGACCCCGTCGGTCAGGCCGCGATGCGCCTCGACCAGCAGCACGACGATGTCGGCATCGGATGCGCCGGACCACGCCGCGGCGACCATGGCGCGGTCCAGGCGGCGGCGCGGCTGGAACAGGCCCGGCGTGTCCACGAAGACCAGCTGCGACTGCCCGGCCATGGCCACGCCGCGGATCCGCGACCGCGTGGTCTGCACCTTGTGGGTCACGATGGCGACCTTGGCGCCCACCATGCGGTTGAGGAGCGTGGATTTGCCCGCGTTGGGCTCGCCCAGAAGGGCGATCACTCCGGCGCGTGTGGTCATGGGGCGACTCCTTGATGGGTGGCAGGCGACGGGTCTAGCCGAAACCGATGGCTATGGCCAGATCGCGCGCGCGGGCCTAGGGTCGCGGCCATGCGGATCTTCCTTCTGGGCGCCACGGGCACGATCGGACGCGCGACCTGCGCGGCGCTGCTGGCGCGCGGGCACGCGGTGGTGTGCCTTGTCCGGCCCGGCGCCGCCGCCCTGCCCGTCGGCGCGATCCGGCGTGAGGGCGATGTCACCGATCCCGCGTCCCTGCGGCGCGACGGCGTGGCGGGCGAGCGGTTCGACGCGCTGGTGTCCTGCCTGGCCTCGCGCACCGGCGCACCCGATGACGCCTGGGCGCTGGATCACCGCGCGACCGTCGACGCGTTGGCGGCGCTGCGGGATGCGGGTGCGCGCCGCATGGTCCTGCTGTCTGCCCTGTGCGTGCAGAAGCCCCGCCTGGCCTTCCAGCACGCCAAGCTGGCCGCCGAGCGCGCCATCATCGACAGCGGGCTGGCCTATTCCATCGTCCGCCCGACCGCATTCTTCAAATCGCTCTCAGGGCAAATCGACCGGTTGCGGGCGGGCAAGCCCTTCCTGGTGTTCGGCGATGGCCGGTTGACCGCCTGCAAGCCGATCAGCGACCGGGACCTGGCCCAATACCTCGCCGATTGCCTCGAGCGCGACGACCGGCGGGGCCGCATCCTGCCCATCGGCGGGCCCGGCCCCGCCATCACCCCGCTGGCGCAGGGGCGGATGCTGTTCGAACTGCTGGACCGGTCGCCGCGCTTTCGCCGCGTGCCGCCCGGGCTTCTGGGCCGGATCGCGGCGAGCCTGGGCGTCGCGGGCCGCATCGCCCCGCGCCTGCGCGCAAAGGCGGAATTGGCCCGGATCGGGCAGTATTACGCGACCGAGTCGATGCTGGTCTGGGACGGCACGCGCTACGATGCGGATGCCACGCCCGAGACCGGGAGCGATACCCTGCGCGACCATTACGCGCGGCTGATCCGCGAGGGCGGATCGGCCGATCTGGGCGCTCACGCGGTTTTCGGTGCGCGGCCGGACCGCACCAGGGTGTAAAGCCCGCTGCCCACGATCAGCGTCGCGCCGATCAGGGTCAGCGCGCCGGGCCGCTCGCCGAACAGGATCGCGGCCAGGACCAGCGCGACCAGCAGGCGCGAATAGCGGAAGGGGGCCACGACCGACACCTCGCCCGTGCGCATGGCGCGGGTCAGCGCCGTGTAGGCCGCGACGCCCACAATGCCCGCGCCCAGGAGCAAGAGCGTGGCCCGTGGGTCGGGCAGGCGCGGTGTCGCTTCGAACGCGGTGATGAGCAGCCCGGCCAGCACGACCATGGCGAAGCCCGACGTGCCCAGCTGCCACGAAGACAGGCCCGGCGCGCTGGCGCGGGTGGCCAGGTCGCGCCCGGCGAAACCCAGCATCCCGGCCACGGCGAAGAGCAAGGTGGGCGAGAACCCTTCGCCGAAGGGGCGCAGGATCATCAGCACGCCCGCGAAGCCCACGCCCATGGCGATCCAGCGGCGCGGGCCCACCCGCTCGCCCAGCACCGCGGCCGCCCCCAGGGTCACGACCAGCGGCGCGGCCTGCAGGATGGCGGAGGTGGTCGACAGCGGCGCGAAGGCCAGTGCCAGCGCGTAGAACAGGCGGCCCGATAGCTCGAACACCGACCGCCAGCCCATGGCGGCGCTGAAGAAATGCGGCGACCAGAGCGGATCGCCCGCCCGCACGCACAGCGCGGCGAAACCGGTGAACCCGAAGACGCCGAAGAGGATCGTCCCGATCCCGGGCGACACGCTGGCGGTGGCGGCCTTGAACAGCGCGTCCTCGATCCCGAAGCCGACCATGGCCAGCACCATGAACGCGCTGCCCCAGAGGTTCGCGCGGGGCGCGGCATGGCTCACGCCAGTCGGTCCAGCAGGGCCTGGGCCGCCTGTTGCTCGGCCGTGCGCTTGTTGGGGGCCTTGGCCTGCGCCGTCTCGCCGGTCTTCAGGCGCACCTCGATGGTGAAGACGGGCGCGTGGTCGGGGCCTTCGCGCGCGATCTCGGAATAGCTGGGCGGCGGCAGCTTGCGGCCCTGCGCCCATTCCTGCAGCGATGTCTTGGCGTCGCGGCTGTCGGCCTCGACCGTCTTGATCCGGCTGCCCCAGAGCCGCAGGATCACCGCCCGGGCCGCCGCGAAGCCCGCGTCGCGATAGACGGCGGCGATCACGGCTTCCATGGCGTCGGCCAGCAGGGCTTCCTTGCGGCGCCCGCCGGACAGCATTTCCGACCGGCCCAGCCGCAGCACGGCGCCCAGCGCGACCTCGCGCGCGACATCGGCGCAGGTTTCCTTGCGCACGAGCGCGTTGAAGCGCGGGGCCAGCTGGCCCTCGGGCGCGTCGGGGTCGGCTTGCAGCAGCGCCTCGGCCATGACGAGGCCCAGCACCCGGTCGCCCAGGAATTCCAGCCGCTGGTTGTCGGGCCGGGTCTGAGACGCGATCGAGCCATGGGTGAGCGCGCGGATCAGCAGGCCCGGATCGGCGAAATCATGGCCGAGCCGCGCGGCGAAGGCCGTCTGCTCGGCCGAGAGCTTCATACGATCTTTTCGAAGAACCTGTCCGCGCGCCAGGTCCAGAAGAACAGCATCGAACGTCCGGCGGACGAGAACATCACCCGGTCCGCGCGGCCGATCAGGTTTTCGAAGGGCACGAAGCCCACGCCCAGTGCGCTGGGGCTGACGCGGCTGTCGGTCGAGTTGTCGCGGTTGTCGCCCATGAAGAAATAATTGCCCGGCGGCACCGTGTAGACCGGCGTGTCGTCCAGGCGGCTGTCGCGGATGTTCAGGATGTTGTGCGAGGTGCCGCCCGGCAGCGTCTCGATGAAGCGTTCCTTCACGCAGTCGCCGCCCAGGCCGACGCCCGCATTGGCGCATTGCGGCAGGTTGCCCACCGGGCCCTGCTTCTCGAACGTCTCGACGAAGGTGCCCGCCGGTTCCTGCGGCGCGGCTTCGCCGTTGATGTAGAGCACGGCGTCGCGCACCTGGATCGTGTCGCCGGGCAGGCCGATCAGGCGCTTGATGAAGTCGCTGCCGGTGACGGGGTGGCGGAACACGACCACGTCGCCGCGATCGGGCTGCGCGCCGAGCCAGCGGCCGTCGATGAACTTGCACATGGAAAACGGGCACGAATGCTCGGAATATCCGTAGGCCATCTTGTTGACGAACAGGAAGTCGCCGACCAGAAGCGTGTCCTTCATGGATCCCGACGGAATCCAGAAGGGCTGGAAGAACAGCGTGCGGAAGATGCCCGCGATCAGAAGGGCATAGACGATGGTCTTGACCGTCTCGAAGACGCCTTCCTTCTTTTCGGCCTTGGCCATCCACGCACCCTTCCCTGAAAACTGCTGCTACATGAGAGGCCGCGCGTGAGGTGTCAAGCGATCAGCCATCCGCCCCGGTGTCGCCCTTGGCGTAAAGGCGCAGGATGTCGTCTTCCATGACGTGGCCCGCCCAGTCGAAGTCGCGGTCGGCGGCCTTGGCGAAATCGTCGAGCGTCAGCCCGTGGAACTGGAAATACCCGTCACCGACATGGGGCCTGCCCGCGGCGAAGACCAGCCGCGCGATCCCGGCGAAGGCCATGGCGCCGAGGCACATCTCGCAGGGTTGCAGCGTGGTGACCAGGGTGTGGCCCTGCAGGTCGTGGCGCCCCAGGTGCTTGCAGGCGGCGGCGATGGCGACGATTTCGGCGTGGCGGGACGGGTCGTGGTCCAGATGCACCTCGTTGTCGCCCCAGGCGATGGTGTCGTCGCCGTCCATGATGGCCGCGACGATGGGCGCGTCATGGCCGCCTTTGGCCAGGCCCTGGGCGCGGGTGATGGCGCGGGCCAGGGTGCCGCGTTCGGCTTCGGTGGGTTCGATCTGGGCCATGCGCGCGGTTCCCCGGGGTTGCGTCGCAGGCTAACGCGACCCGACCGGGGCGGTTCCGGCGCCGTGCTGGCGCGCGATCCCCCATCTTTGTTCTTCCAAATATCCCGGCGCAACGCCGGTCCGTGGGACAACACCCGCAGCGGGGACAGAAAATCCTAGATTTTCTGCGCCTGCCCCGCAGGGCGTGCCTCGATCACGACGAAGGCCTGGGCCCAGGGGTGGTCGTCGGTCAGGGTGACGTGGATGATCGCCTCGTATCCCGGGGGGGTCATTTCGGACAGCCGGTCGGCCGCCCAGCCGGTCACGTGCATCACCGGCTGTCCGGTCTGCAGGTTCGACACCGCCATGTCCTTCCAGGCGATGCCCATCCGCAGACCCGTGCCGAGCGCCTTCGAGCACGCTTCCTTCGCGGCCCAGCGCTTGGCGTAGGTGCCCGGCGTGTCGGCGCGCCGCTCGGATTTGGCCTGCTCGACCGGCGTGAAGACGCGGTTGCGGAACCGGTCGCCGAACCGTTCGAGCGTGCCCGCGATCCGGTCGATATTGGCCAGGTCGGTTCCGACGCCCAGGATCATCGCAGCACCGGCCGCCGCGAGGATGGGGCGACCGTCGCGCCCGTTGCGGGCCGGGCGCCGGGATATTTTCGAGAACAAAGATGGGGGATGGCGCGCATGGGGGTCAGCCGGGTGCCGCGGGGGCGGCGTTGAAAGTGAAGAGCTGCTGGCCGTCGATCGTGTAGCCGTCGATCAGCTCTTGCGCCCGGGGGCCGGTCAGCCAGCCCTTCAGTTGCAGCGCCAGGTCGTGCGCCACGGAGGGGTGACGTTCGGGGCTGACCGGGATGTAGGCGTATTGGTTGAAGAGGACCGGATCGCCCGAGAAGAGCAGCGCGAGGTCGCCCTTGTTGGCGAAGTTCAGCCAGCTGGCGCGGTCGGCCAGGATATAGGCGCCCATGCCCGACGCGGTGTTGAGCGCAGCGCCCATGCCCGCGCCGACGGGGCGATACCAGTCGCCGCCCGGATCGATGCCGATGCCCGACCAGAGCGACACTTCCTTGCGGTGGGTGCCGCTGTCGTCGCCGCGGCTGACGAACGGGGCCTGCAGCTCGGCGATGGCGCGCAGCGCGGCCCCTGCCGTGTCGGCGGCCGAGATATCGGCGGGGTCGTCTTCGGGACCGATGAGCACAAAATCGTTATACATGATCTCGGTCCGCCCGGTGCCGTAACCCGCGGCGACGAAGGCGTCTTCCGCCGCTTTCGAGTGGACCAGGATCGCGTCCACGTCGCCCGCCTCGCCCAGCCGGAGCGCCTGGCCGGTGCCCACGACCAGGAGCTGAACGTCGATGCCGGTGTCTTCCGCGATGGCCGGAAGCAGAACTTCGGCCAGCCCGGAATTCTGGAACGACGTGGTCACCGCCAGCTTCAGGGCGTCCGCCTGGGCCAGCGTGGCGCAACAGCTCAGGAAAATGGCCAGAAGCAGTTTCATTCCAGGATGTCCCCTCGCAGGTAGGCGCGCGTTTCGGGTTGCGCCGGTTGGTCGAAGAATTGCGGCGCGGGCGCCGTTTCGCGGATCTGCCCATTAACCAGCAGCCACGCGTCGTCCGCAAGACGCCGTCCTTGCGCAATATCGTGTGTGGACATCACGATGCGCGTGCCCGCGTCGCGGGCGGCCTTCAGCAGATCCTCGATCTCGCGGGTCGAGCGGCCGTCGAGGTTCGACGTGGGCTCGTCCAGGAACACCAGTTCGGGATCGCGGATCATCGCGCGGGCGATGGCGAGCTTCTGGCGTTCGCCGCCCGAGAGGCGTCCGGCGGGTTGGTCCAGGTGGTCTTCGAGCCGGATCCGCGCGGCCCAGTCGCGGATCCGCTCGGCCCGCTCGGCGCGGGACCTGCGTTGCAATTTCAGCGGATAGGCCAGGTTGGCCGCGACCGAGCGGCGCAGCACGATGGGCGTCTGGAACACGAAGGCCTGCGCGCCGCGCGCGTCGTCGCCATCGTGCGACACGGTCCCCGCGCTGAGCCTCACGATGCCGTGCAGCACCTTCAGCAGCGTGGTCTTGCCCGCGCCGTTGGGACCCATGAGCACGGTCAGACCGCGCCCCGCCAGCGTCAGCGACACCGGGCCAAGGATGACGTGCCCGCCGCGGCGGACGCAGGCGTCGCGCAGGGTGATGGGCAGGACGCTCACCACCGGCCCTCGCTTTCGGTGCGGCCCAGGTAATGCGTGGCCAGGTTCACGGCCAGCGCCAGCGCGATCAGCACGAACCCGAGGCCCAGCGCCAGCGCGAAGTCGCCGCGCCCGGTTTCCAGCGCGATGGCCGTGGTCAGCACGCGGGTCTGGTGTTCGATATTGCCGCCGACGATCATGATCGCGCCCACTTCGCCGATGGCGCGGCCGAAGCCCGCCAGCGCCGCCGTCAGAAGCGAGCGGCGCCCGTCCAGGATCAGCGTGCCCACGCGCTGCAGCTTGCCGGTGTTCAGCGAGATCAGAAGATCGTGATACTCGGCCCAGAGATCGCGCATCGCCTGGTGGGTCACCGACGCGATCAGCGGCGTGATGATGATGACCTGCGCGATGATCATCGCCGTGGGCGTGAACAGAAGCCCCAGCACGCCGAAGGGCCCCGAGCGCGACAGCAGGATATAGACGATCAGCCCGACCACCACCGGGGGCAGGCCCATCAGCGCGTTCAGCACCGCGATGACGGTGCGGCGATAGCGGAAGCGCTGGATCGCCAGGAACGTGCCCAGCGGCAGCGCGATGGCGCAGGCGATGACCAGCGCGCTCAGCGTCACCTGGAGCGAGCGCAGCGAGATTTCGACGAGGTCCGCGTCCGCCGTGATGATCAGCCGGAACGCCGCTGCGATCCCGGCCCAGATATCGCCCATGGGCCTGGTGCCTGTCCTGTCGAGATGACCGCGGGGCTTGTCCCAAGCCGCGGCCCGCCTGTCAATCGCGCGCGGATCAGTTCAGGGCGGCCCGCAATCCGCTGCGGGTTTCGGGCGTGGCCAGCTGGTCGTGCAGCTCCTGGAAGATCATCGTGGCGGTCTTGCGGTCGCCCGAATTCAGGTAGGCGTAGCCGCGCATGATCGCGAGGTCCCGCCGGATGCCGCCGGTCAGCCGTTCCAGCGCGTCGAGATAGGCGATGGCGTCGCGGTATTCCTTGCGCTGGAAGGCGCGCACGCCGCGCTGGTCCAGGATGATGGTTTCGACGTCCAGGCGCTGCTCGTCGGTCAGGCTGGTGGTGGCGGCCAGCCGGGCGGCGTCTTCGGTCATCTGGTTGGCGAGCATGGCCAGCACCATGCCGAAGCGGGCGTCGCGGTCCACGGTGGCACCCAGCCCGGCGGTCGAGGCGACGCGGAAGGCCGCCAGCGCCTCGAGCGAGCGGTCCTGGTTGTAGGCGCACCACGCCCGTTCATAAAGCACGTCGACTGAGCGCGGGTCGGTCGAGTTGGCCAGGCATTGCGTCCAGGCGCCCGCCTTGGCGGCGCTGCGCACGGCGGCCAGGCGCGTGTCGCCGGACTTGCCCAGCCGCCCCGAGCGGGGCGGGGTCGGGGCCTGGGACGCCTCGGCGGTCTGCTGGGGCTCGGTCGCGCGGCGGCTGGTCTGGGCGGTGGCCCGGTCCTGCGCGGGGGTGTCGTCTTGGGCCGGTTTGCCCGCCAGCAGGTTCTGCTCGGCCACCGTGAGCGAGCGCAGCGCGCCGGGGCGGCGGGCCTTGGCGAAGGATGCAAGCTCGCGCAGCTCGGCGGCCGTCGCGATGGCGCTGGATTTCTGCAAGGTCGCCACCAGCACGCCGGTGTCGGTGCAAGTGCCCAGCACGCCGCGATAGGTCTGGAGCGCCGCGGCCTTGTCGCCCACCTTGGTCTGCATGAGCGCCAGTTGCCACGCGTTGTTCACGCGGTCGCAGCGCAGGATGCCGGGGTTGTTGCGGGCCACGGCGATGGCGGCATTGGCGTCGCCGCGGCCGATGGCGCGGTCGAACTGGGTCTGGGTCTCGGCGGTGGCCAGCAGGCGCGTCATCTCGGCGGGCGGGGTCCAGTCGGGATAGACGGTCTGCAGGTGTTGCAGGCGGCCCCGCGCGGCTTCCAGGTTGCCGATCTCGATCAGCCGCCAGATCCGGTTGGCGTCGTCGCCCGGTCCTTCGCCGGAGGAATTGGTCGCGGCGTTCAGGCGGGTCAGATCCTCGGGCGGGACCCAGTCGGGATGGAGCGTGCGCAGGCGCTGCATCTCGGCGCGGGCGGCCTTGGCGTCGCCCTGCTCGACGTAATAGGTCAGCGCGCGCAGCTCGGCGGGGCTGAGATCGCGGGCGGCCAGGGGGCCGCCGAGCGTGACGGCCAGCGCAAGGCCGATCAGCGGGGCAAGACGGGTGCGGGTCATATGGGGAAGCATTCTGGAAGCACCTCCATCTGGGCGAGATAGGTGAACATCTGCAGGGTGGCCGGGTAATAGGGCTGGTCGGTCGAGAACGGCGGCATGGACGAGCCCGGCGCCTTTTCGACGGCGCAGGCCGCCAGCGACGCGATGGCGGCGTAGCCGGGGGCGGAACTGGTTTCGGTGATCGCGCTGCCATCGGCTTTCACGACCGTGGCCGATTGCCCGGCGGGCAGAAGCCTGTCCGCGGCATGGGCGCGGACGACGACCGGGTGGTCGGCATCGCCCGACCAGATCATCCAGAGCGGGACACGCAACGCTTCGTAGCCGGAATCGGACGAGAAGCCTTCGGGCGCGCCGATGCCGTCGGCGCTGATCTGAATCCAGTCGGGGATCGGGCCGGTGCGGGCCATGTCGGCCAGCATTTCCACGCCGTCTTCGGCCGCGATACCCAGCGCGCCGACCCCGTGGTTCAGCGCCAGCTCGCGCATGGCGCGCGGGAAGTAGTAGGACGGGTTGACCACGATGCCTTCGTCCTTGCGGAACCCGAAAGCGCCGGGCAGCAGCAGCTGCACGCCGTCCTTGCCGGGATGGGCGACCAGGCAGCTCGCCACCAGGTCCGCCGCGACCGCGCCCGCTTCCTCGGAAAGCTCGGGGCGCGCGAAGACGCGGCCGCCGCGCGACAGGGCCCAGGCGTAGAACAGGTCGCCGTCGGACGCGTTGTTGGTGTCGGGCACGGCGGTTTCGGCATCGGGCAGCCAGCGCCAGGCCAGAAGCGCGTCGTCGCGGATCGCCAGGTTGTCGCGGGTCCAGCCATGCATCGCCTCGAACGCCTCGCGGTCGCGCAGGGCGGTCGCCAGCACCATGCCGTAGCCCTGGCCTTCGGAATGGCTTGCGCCGTCTTGCAACGCGTCGATCACCCGGCCCGACGGGTCGAGATAGGCGGTCTTCCATGCCTCCCAAGCGGGGTGCAGGGGGTGACGCTCTTGCGCGGCGGGGGCGCGGGTCGCCAGGCTCAAGGGAAGGGCGCCCAGCGCGGCAAGGACCTGGCGGCGGTGCATCAGTCGTTTCTCCGGGTGAGGACGACCAGCCGAAGCGCGATCGCGGCGAAGACAAGGGCCATGCCGAACAGGATGGCGGCGAAATAGACGGGACGCCAGGACGCGTAATTGCCCAGGATCGGGCGGAAATTGGCGATGGTGATCTGTTCCTGCAGCTGCGGCATCCGGCGGGTGTCGGCCCAGTTGCGCCAGATGTTGTCGTGGCCCAGCACCGACATCTGCCCGTTGGGACCGGCGATGGTGCGCCGCGCCGACGCGATCATCGACGCGACCTCGGCGAAGGCCACGTCAGGGCCGAGCACCAGCCACAGCGCGTTCGGTTGGGTCGCGTCGAGCTGCATCAGGATGGCCCGCCCGCGCTGGCCCGACAGCCATTCGGTGGCGGCGCGGTCGGCATCGGGAAACAGCCGTTCGCGCACGGCATTGGCCGACGCGCCCCAATTGGCCAGGGCCTGCCCGAAGAGGCCGTTATAGCCGTCGCGTTCTTCGACGGTGCCGATGTCGAAGATGCTGTCGCCGGGCAGCGCGCCGATGCGCCCGCCGGGATCGGTGGCGGGCAGGTCGATCCGCGGCGGGATCGTCAGCACGTCGCGCAGCGCCAGCCGCGAGAAGGTGTAGTCGCCCAAGGGCAGCCGCGTCAGCTGGTCGCTGGTCAGCACTTCGAGCCGGGTCGAGCCGCGCGCGGGCGCGCCCAGCGCCGTTACCAGTGCCAGCCGGTCGGCCATGCCCATGTCGCCCACGGAAAGCTGCGACAGCTGGATGTTGCCGGCCCGAAGCCGCGCCACCGCCTGCCGGATATCGGGCAGCCGCATCTTGGGCGAGCTGGGCACCGTCAGGGTCGAGCTGCCGCGGATTTCGAGCTTGGGGAAGGCTTCGGTCGGGCAGGCATAATCGGTGGGCGAACCGGGGATCATGGCTTCGAATTGCAAAAGGTTCGGGCCTTCCTTCAGCAGGTCGGCCTGGAACTTCACCGGGAATTGCTCGATCGGTTTGCCGCCTTCGTCTTCCAGCGGCAGCAGGCGCACGGTTTCGCCGTTGACCTTGATCAGGAGCTGGGAGTTCTCGGGCAGGTTGCGCGCGTAGGCGTAATCGAGATGCAGGATCGCCTTTTGCGCGGTCAGGATCAGCCAGTCGCGGGGCAGCGTGAAGACCTGGGGGCGGCTGAAATAATGGCTGGACGTGGTGACGGTATCCAGCCCGATTCGGTCCAGGCGCACCGGCTCGCCCGCTCTGAGCGCCGTCTCGGCGCCGATGCTGACGCCGGTGGTGCGGCGCGCGGTGGCACCCGCCCCGGCCATCAGCCCTTCCAGCACGCCGGTCAGGTCGGCCTCGACCCGGTCCAGGTCGCCCTGGCTGGTATCCACGTGCAGCACCAGAACCTCGGCGCCGTCGCCCGCGCGGCGGAACTCGGCCTGACTGAACGGCGTGGCAGCGCCGCCGACGGTGGCCGGGATCAACGTGATGCGCGCATGCGACGCGCCCGCGGCGCCGCCGAGTTGCGCCACGTCCCAGACGGGGCTGTCGGTGTAGGACAGCGTGTGCCCGCCCACCAGCTTGCCCAATTGCAGGGCCACGGCGTCCAGGACGGGCCGGGCCCAGATCGAGATGCCCGCCGGGTCGCGCAGCTCGACCGGGTTGCCATCGGCCGCGTCGCGGGCGACGGCGGCCAGGAAGTCGGCGGGCCCCGAGCTTTGCGAGGGCGCGTCGATCAGCGCGCCCGAGTTCGAGAGATCGATATCGGTCCACAGGTCGAACGCCGCGTCGGGGCCGCAATAGATGCGGTGGACCTGCTTCATGGCCAGCCGCACGGTGTTGAACCCGGCCTGCCACGCGGTTGCCGGCACGCCCACGGTGTCCGGCGCGTCGCCGGGCGCCTTGCCCAAGGTGAATTCGCCCATGGACACGTCGTTGACGAACACCTCCATCACCGAGCGTTCGGGCAGCACCGCGATGCCGCTATCGTGGTCGAGGATCAGCGCGCCGGGCGGCTGGCCCTGGGGCAGGAACAGCGAGAACTCGGCGCTGGGATATTCGCCCTGCAGGCGCAGCGTCTTGTGGCCCGGCAGGATCGGCAGCGGCGACAGCAGCGGCGCCAGGATCGGGCCGCGCGGGTCGGTGGCACCACCGCCGTCCTGCGCTGCGCGGGTGCGTTCCAGCCGCCCTGCCCCCTGGCCCAGCGGGTCGAGCGGCGCGTCGAGGATCGGCTGGCCCGGCGGCGATCCGGCATCGGTGGCGCCGAAGGACGGGATGACGATCACCTGGTCGTCCTGCGCCAGCGCGGTGCCGCAGAGCGCCAGCGCGGCGAGGCCCGCCAGCGCGATCCGTCCGGGCCGCGCGCTCATCGGCCCGCCCCCGCCGCGGCGAAGCTGTGCAGCGCGGGCTCGCCCGGCGCGGCGGTCTTGGCGGCGGGCGCGTCGCGGCCCTTGTCGTCGTCGGGCTTGAAATGCTCGATCGAGAAGGTCGGCTGGCGCCCGTCCTCGTAGCCCGCGAAGACCTGTTCGTGGATCAGCGGCTCTTCGGTGACGTGCGCGTTCAGGCGGCGCGCCTCGGCCGCCTTGCGGCGCGCGGGCTCGGCCATCAGTGCCTTCAGCGTGGTGAACGTGCCGGTGACCGACAGCCGCAGGATGTAGCCCAGCCCGCCCAGCAGGCCCATTTCGTGGAAGTAATGCTCGCGCCGGGCGGCCCAGCGGCTGGACTTGCCGTAGATCATCTGGCCGATGGTTTCGGCGACGATGTTGGGCTGGTCCTCGTCGTATTCGATGCCCACCAGGATCGCCTTGTCCTCGCGCCGGGTCCAGCGGATGTGGCCCGCGATGGGATGGGCCAGCGCGGGGGCTTCGGCCAGCGCGGGCAGCACCTTGATCGGCGCGCCTTCGGTGATCTGGCCGGGCGCGATGCCCTCGTCGCTGACGATCTTCACCTGCATCCCCGACAGCGAGCCGTCGAGCACGACGCCGCCGAGCTTGCGGTTGGGATGGCCCGCCAGCGCCACCAGCGCGGGCTCTTCCAACGGCACGCGCGGGGCGCCGCGGCGCTGCTGGGTTTCGCGCAGACAGGGCAAGGCCGCGCCGATCAGGATCAGGTTGAACACCGCCCAGCCGCCCACGACCTGCAGCACCTCGCGGTCGCCGGGGAACAGGTAGTAGCGGATGCCCGCCGCCACGACGCCCGCCACCATCAGCGCGAAGGTCCACAGCAGGGGGCCGGCGATGGGGGTGATCGACGCCTCGTCCAGCGTTTCGTCCTTGGCGGTCACGTTGAACTTGGCGCCCCGGGGCTTCAGGAAGGTCTTCAGCACCGCGCGGCTGAGATAGGGCGCCTGCGCGGTCTCGTAGAGCTCGGACATGAGCGGCCAGCGCGACCGGTTGAACAGCGCGTTCTGCACGATGAAGGAGGTGGCGACATAGGTCGCCATGTAGGCCACGACCTCGGACCGGGTGGCGACGAAGATTTCCAGCCCGAAGAACAGGTAGCACAAAGGCGCCAGCAGGAAGGTCATGCGGATGATCGGGAAGAACCAGAAGGTCATCGAGTTGATGTAGCAAAGCCGCTGGGTGACGCCCAAGCCCTTGCGCATCAGGGGATTTTTCAGCAGCAGCATCTGCATCATCCCCGCCGCCCAGCGCCCGCGCTGTTCGATGAAGCTGGTGAAGGTTTCGGGCTGCAGACCCGCGATCATGGCGCGGTTCACGTAGATCGAGCGCCAGCCGGTGGCGTGGATGTCGAGCGCGGTTTCGGCGTCCTCGGTGATCGTTTCGCCCGAGAAGCCACCGACGCTGTCGAGCGCGCGGCGGCGGATCAGCGCGGCCGAGCCGCAGAAGAACGTGCCGTGCCAACGGTCGAGGCCACGGTGAACGTGGCCATAGAACATCTCGTTCTCGGGGGGGCAATTGTCGACCAGGCCGACATTGCGCATGATCGGGTCGGGGTTCAGGAAGAAATGCGGCGTCTGGACCAGGAACAGGTCTTCGTGCTTCACGAAATACCCCGCGGTCCTGGCCAGGAAATCCCGGCTGGGCACGTGATCGGCGTCGAACACGGCCACCAGATCGCCGTCGAGCCGCTCGAGCGCCGCGGACATGTTGCCGGCCTTGGCGTGCTCGTTCCTGGCGCGGGTGGAATAGACCACCCCCAGATCGGCGCAGAGCGCCTGCAGTTCTGCGCGGCGCTCGGCGGATTGCTTGGATTTCTGCGGATCGTCGCTGGCGATCCGTTCATCCGTGCCGCCGTCGTCGCAGAGCACCACGCACATCTTGTCGGGCGGGTAGTGCATGTTGCGCGCCGCCGCGAGGGTGATCTTCAGCATCGACGCGGGCTCGTTGTAGCTGGGCACGAGCACGTTGACTGTGGGCAATTCGTCGACCCGGACCGTGGGCGGCATTGGCCGGGTCAGCGGATCGGAGGTCATGAAGGCGGTCAGGAAGAAGATGCAGATCGCGTAGGTCTCGGTCAGCAGCAGCAGCGTGGCGAAGACCAGCGAGATCGGCGAATCGAGGCCCGGCAGCGTTTCGGTCACGCGCCAGATCCAGTAGCGCAGCACCATGGCGCCCGCGATCGACAGCAGCGCGAAACGCGGGGCGGCCTGGTCGGCAAGCGGGCGCAGCAGCACCACGCCCAGCACGCCCGCCACGCCCAGCAGCGCCTGCGCCCAGGTCGAGATCGGGATCGACGCCAGCACCACGCAGACGAAGCCCACCACCAGCCACAGGCTGATCCAGATCGCGTGGCCCAGGGGCAGTTGCCGCTTTCTGTTGAAGAAATCGGCCATCAGTTGCGGGTTGGGGCGGCGAAGGGCGAGAGGTTCTTCAGCTTGACCGACGAGCGGCCGGGACCGACACCGGGCGCCGCGCCGATGTTCTGCGCCAGGATCGGGGCAAGCGCGTCCTGCGCGCGGCCCGGCGCGCAGTTGCGCAGCAGGACATCGACGGCGTCGGCCTTCACCGGAAGGGGCTTCGCGCCCTTGCCGAGCGAGCGGACGGCCAGCACGCACACGGTCTGGGGGCCGACCTGCTGGTCGATCCAGAAATAGGTGCCCATCGCGTCCGAGCCGGTCTTCATGTTGCGGTTGGTCAATTGCGTGAAGGGATAGGGCACGCCGCCGATATCCGACACGAAGCCTTCAAGGTTGAACCGACCGCCGGTCAGGCCGCCGGAGGTGCGCGAGCGCAGCAGCACGAAATTGTCGCCCTTGAGCGTGCTTTGATTGGCCAGCGCGATGCGCTGCTCCTGGGTGCTGCCCAGGTCGCGCTGCAGGGTCAGCAATCCGCCCGGCACGTAGACCCACGACCGCGACGCATCGACCATGCGGTACTGGGTGGTGGTCATGCGGTCCTGCAGGCTGTCCGAGCGGATGATGCCGGGCGCCGCGCACGCGGTCGCCACGGCGCAGACAGCCGCGAGCGCCGCCATGCGACGCGCGTTGGACCGGATGCGCGCCGCGGCGCGAACCAGAAGATCAACCCCAGTTGTCATACCCGTCGGTCAAAAAAACCGCTCCTTCCCCACGAACCGCTTTGCGCGATCCGCCAGAAAGCGACAGTCGGACCATGGACTGGCCGATCGGTCGCTGCTCTGTGCCTCATTGCTCGTCCGGATGCAGAAACACCCTTCCGCGATTTTGCGGATTTATTTTGTCCGAAAAGAACATATCGAATGTGGACTGGGTAGGGCAAATTCATGGCACGCCTGCGCTGCGGGCGGCAAGTGACGGAAAGAACACGCCGAAACCGGGCGTCGCGGCGGGCCTGATCGGGCGGGACGCACCGCTTGCGTCACTGCAGTCCGGGGGGCCGGATTGCGTGTTTTTCTCGGATTCTTCGGGGATATTGGGGCGAAGTCGGCGGCGGACTTCGGTCGGCGCCTACGCCCGCAGGGGGGGCCGAAGCGTCCCCGGCCGTGGAGCGGGGACGCTGGGGATGGGAGGTCCGGGCGGCCGCTGGACGACGCCGCGGCCGGGCGGGCCTTAGGTGTCGTCGTCGTCCCGCGGGCCGTCGGGCAGGTTGAAGAAGCTGTCGGCGTCGCTGACGTCGCGGTCGTCCTTTTCCTCCAGCTCTTCGCCGGTATCGCTCAGGCTGAAGGTTTCCAGCCCCGAGATCGCCGACGGCATCTTCGGCTCGGGATCGCCGCCCAGCGACTGCTCGGTCGAGACCAGTTTGCGGCGCTCGTCGTCGGTCATCACCGCGCCTTCGCGGGCCTTCTTGGCGGCGGCCTTCTGCACCTGCAGGTCCAGCTCGGACTGCTTGCACAGGCCCAGGGCGACGGGGTCGATGGGCTCGATGTTGTTGATGTTCCAGTGCGTGCGCTCGCGGATCGCCTGGATCGTCGGCTTGGTGGTGCCCACCAGCTTTGAGATCTGGGCATCCGCCAGCTCGGGGTGGAACTTCACCAGCCACAGGATCGACGCGGGCCGGTCCTGGCGCTTGCTGAGCGGCGTGTAGCGCGGCCCGCGGCGCTTTTCTTCGCCCAGGGCGGCGGGATTGAACTTCAGCTTCAGCTTGTGGGCCGGGTCCTTTTCGGCCTTGTCGATCTCTTCCTGGGTCAGCTGATTGTTGGCGACCGGATCGAAGCCCTTGACGCCCGCGGCCACGTCGCCGTCGGCGATGCCCTGCACTTCAAGCTCGTGCAGACCGCAGAAATCGGCGACCTGCTTGAAGGTCAGCGTGGTATTGTCGACCAGCCAGACGGCGGTGGCTTTGGCCATGATCGGTTTGTCGGACATCGCTCGTGCTCCCATTCAGACATGTCTTCCCCGTGGCCCGGATCAGAGGCCGGGCCGGTCAGGCCCAAGTTCGCATTGTCGGGGAACTCGGGGAGGATATAGTCACTGTCGGCCCTTTAGGAAAGACCCCAAATGCTGCGCTTGCTGGTCGTGCTATCGCTACTGCTGCCCGCGCCCCTGCGCGCGCAGGACCGCGCCGGGGCGTTCGATTACTACGTGCTGGCGCTGTCGTGGTCGCCCACCTGGTGCGCAATGGAAGGCGACGCGCGCGGCGCGGCGCAATGCGACGCGGGTGCCGATTTCGGCTGGGTTCTGCACGGGCTCTGGCCGCAATACGAGCGGGGCTATCCGCAATATTGCACGCTGCGCCTGGGCGATCCGTCGCGCCGCGACACCGCCGCCATGGCCGACATCATGGGCGGCCCCGGGGCGGCATGGTACCAGTGGAAGAAGCACGGACGCTGCGCGGGGCTGGCGTCCGACGAGTATTTCGCGCTTGCCCGCGACGCGTTTGCAAGCGTCGCCCGGCCGCAGGTGTTCCGAGACTTGGCGGAGCCCGTGAAACTGCCCGCGCGGGTGGTGGAAGAGGCGTTCCTGAAGGAAAACGCGCAGCTGTTTCCGGACGCGCTGACCGTCACCTGCAAATCGCGCCGCATCCAGGAGGTGCGCGTGTGCCTGACCCGCGACCTGGCCCCGCGCCGCTGCGGCGACGACGTGATCCGGGACTGCACCCAGCGCGACGCGCTGATGGACCCGATCGAATGAGGTTGCACCGCCACCCCGGCGCGCGCCTTGTCGCGGGCGACGATGGCGGGCTGCTGGACATCCTGGGCGCGGGGCTGGATTTGCGCGCCGACGGGGGCGGGCTGCGGGCCGACGGGGGCTACGGCACGTGGATCGAGGTCGCCACGGGCGGGACCACGGGCGCGCCGAAGATCCTGCGCCGCAGTGCCCAAAGCTGGATCGCGTCGTTCCGGATCAATGCGCGCCTGTTCCACATCACGCCCGAGGCCCGCGTGGCGTGCCTGAGCGTCATGGGCCATTCGATCGCGCTGTACGCGCTTTGCGAAGCCGCGCATCTGGGCGCGGGCCTTCTGGCGCTGGGGGGCATGCGCCCCGACCGGCAGGCCCAGGCGCTGCGCGCCCACGCCGCCACGCATCTGTGGCTGACGCCGACGCAGATCCGCCAGATCGCCCGGCACGGCCCCTTCCCGGCGCTGCGCCACGTCCTGGTCGGCGGCGGCGCGCTGGACGGGGCCGCGCGGTGGCTGGCGCGCGACGCCTTTCCGCGCGCGCGCATCGTGCCGTTCTACGGCGCGTCCGAGACTAGCTTCATCACGCTGGACGCGGCCCCCTATCCCGGCGTCGAGATCGCGCTGGATGAACGCGGGCTGATCCGCGTGCGCTCGCCCTATCTCTTCGACGGATATGTCAGCGGGGCCGATCCGGACCTGCGGCGCGACGGCGACTGGATCAGCCTGGGCGAGTTGGGCGCCTTCGCCGCGGACGGCGCGCTGGAGGTGCTGGGCCGCGTGTCGCGACAGGTCAATATCGCCGACCGGTTGGTCAGCCCCGAAGCGGCCGAGCGGGTGCTGGCCGAGGCCGCAGGGGCCGCGGTCGCGGTCGTCGCTCTGAGGGACCCGGCGCGCGGCCACCGCCTTGTCGCGATCCGGGAAGGGGCGCCCGATGCCGCGCTGGATGCGCGGCTTCTGGGCCAGTGCCGCGCCCGGATCGGGGCCGCGTCCACGCCGCACCGGATGGTCGCGCTGCCGGTGCTGCCGACGCTGCCGTCGGGCAAGCCCGATCTATGGGCGCTGACGCGCAGCCTGACGCATCCCGCATGAGCGACACCGCCATCCTGGCCGCGTTCCGCACGCCGGTGGCCCCCCGCGGCGGCGCGCTGGCCGGGCTGGACATCCACGCGCTGGCCGCACCGGTGATCCGCGCCTGCCTGCGCCACGCGGATGTCGCGCCGCACGAGATCGACGAGCTGATCCTGGGCAACGCGCTGGGCGCCGGGGGCAATCCCGCGCGGGTCGCGGCGCTGGCGGCGGGGCTGCACGAGCGGGTGGCGGGGCTGACGATCGACCGGCAATGCGTCAGCGGCCTGGACGCGGTTCTGCTGGGCGACGCGCTGATCCGGGCGGGCCGGGCGCGGCTGGTGCTGGCGGGCGGGGCCGAAAGCTATTCGCGCCGCCCCCTGCGCGCGCGTGGCACGGCTGCGGCGCCGCGCTTTTACGACCGGCCCGCCTTCGCGCCGCCCGGCATGCCCGATCCCGACCTGGCCGAAGCCGCCGCGGCGCTGGCGCGGGCCGACGGGATCACCCGCGACGCGATGGCGGCCTACGCGGTCGCCAGCCACGCGAGCGCGCGCGCGGCGGATCTGACGGCCGAGCTTGTCGCGGTGGCGGGACTGGCGCGGGACAGCTTCACCCGCGCCCTGTCGTCCGCCACGGCCGCGCGCGCGCCGCTGCTCTGCGACCCGATCACCACCGCCACCGCCGCCGTGGCCGCCGATGGTGCCGCGCTGCTGCTCCTGGGTCCCGCCCACATGGCGCCGGACGCGCCGCGCATCGTCGGCGGCTGCACCCTGGGCGGGGATCCCGCCACGCCGCCGCTGGCCCCGCTGGCCGCGATCCAGGACACGCTGAGCCGCGCGGGCGTCACGCCAGCCGACCTGACGGCCGTGGAAATGATGGAGGCCTATGCGAGCCAGGCCATGGCCACCGTCGCGCGCTGCGGGATCGATCCCGCAAGCGTCAATCGCGGCGGCGGCGCGTTGGCGCGGGGCCATCCCATCGGCGCCTCGGGCGCGGTCAACGCGGTGCGGCTGGTCCATGAGCTCGGGCGCGGCCCGGGACTGGGATTGGCCGCGATCGCGGCGGCGGGCGGCCTCGGGACAGCTTTGTTGCTGCGCGCCTAGCGGCGGGCGATTTTTGGCGCGGCCAGCTGAAGGACGACAGGTGGGATCCGCTCGAAATCCACCGGCGGCGCGTCGCCGCAGGCGGTGAAGCGCTTGAATTCGAAGCGATGTTCGGCCCCGTCCAGCGTGCCCGAATAGACCAGGCACCAGCCGAGCAGGGCGTCGCCCTCGTAAAGCTCGACGAGGCCGCGCAGGTGCCGCGCGTCGGATGCGTCGACCGAGAACCCGGTGCTCCAGCGGCGGCGCACCGGCAGGCGGCGATTGTTCGACACCACCGCCAACTGGGCGTCCGATCGCGGCTTCGGGATGCGCGATGCGCCCACGGATGCCAGTAGATCCTTCGACAGATAAGCGCTCATCCCGACGTCCCCCCAAACGTGCTCCCTGTCGAAGATGTCGCAGTCGGGGATCAAATCAAGCTTTTTGCACCCTTGGCCGAAGAACATGGGGGATCGCGGGATCGTAGAGCGCCGAGTCGCTGAAATCGCCGACCTCACCCAGCGCGGGCCCGACCAGGATCAGCGCCGTGCGGGTGATCTTTTCGGCGCGCACGCGTTCGCGGATATCCGACAGCGTGCCGCGCAGGAACGACTGGTCCGGCCAGCCCACCCGGTAGGCCACGATGACGGGGCAGTCGGGCCCGTAGAACGGCACCAGCTGGCGCTCGATCTCGCGCAGGGCGCGGATGCCCAGGTGGATGGCCAGCGTGGCGCCCGAGCGGGCGAAGTTTTCCAGCGTCTCGCCCGGCGGCATGGACGTGGATTTCATGCTCATGCGGGTCAGCACGATGGATTGCGCAACGCCCGGCACCGTCAGTTCCTGGCCCAGCGCCGCGGCGGCGGCGGCGTAGGCGGGCACGCCGGGCACGATCTGGTAGTCGATCCCGTCGGCGCGCAGGCGCCGGATCTGCTCGGCGATGGCGCCGTAAAGCGACGGATCGCCGGAATGGACCCGCGCCACGTCCTGCCCCTTCGCATGGGCCGCGACGATCTCGGCATGGGTGTCGTCCAGCGTCATGGGGGCAGTGTCCAGCACCCGCGCGCCTGCGGGCGCCTCGGCCACCACGGCCTGCGGCACCAACGATCCCGCGTAAAGGCAGACCGGGCAGGCCCGGATCAGGCGCTGGGCCTTGAGCGTCAGAAGCTCCGGGTCACCGGGACCCGCGCCGATGAAATAGACCGTCATGCCGATTCACCTTTCCAGAAATACCTATGGCGCACCCCCCGCCTCATAGCCCGGCCTTCCGGGCATAGCCGCGCGGCGTGTACATGCGCGGGCCTTCGCCCGAGCGCACCAGCCGCGACTGGGACGAGCCGACCAGCACCACGGTCAGCATGTCCACCTCGTCCACTTCGAGCGCGTCGAGCCTGCGATAGCGGATCTGTTCCTCGGGCCGCCCCAGCGACGATGCCAGCAGCACGGGCGTGTCGGCGGGGCGGTGCTGGAGCAGGATCTCGCGCGCCTCGGCCAGCAGGGTCCGCCGCCGCTTCGACACCGGGTTGTAGAAGGCGATGACGAAATCGCCCTCGGCCGCCGCGTGCAGGCGTTTCACGATATCCTCGCGCGGGGTCAGCAGGTCCGACAGCGAGATCGCGCAGAAGTCATGGCCCAAGGGCGCCCCCGCCCGGGCCGCCGCGGCCTGCAGCGCCGAGATGCCGGGCGACGAGATCACTTCGGCCCGCCGCGCCGCGTCGCTCACGCCTTTCTCGGTGCGGTCGAGCAGCTCGAAGACCAGCGCGCCCATGGCATAGATCCCCGCGTCGCCCGAGCAGACCAGCGCCACGTTGCGCCCCTCGCCCGCCAGTTCCAGCGCGTGGCGGCAGCGGTCCTCCTCGCCGCCCAGGGGGAAATCGTGGCGCTCTTTCCCGCCGGCCAGCGGACCCAGCAGGTCGATGTAAAGCCCGTAGCCCACCAGCGTGTCGGCATCGGTGATCAGGCGGCTGACCTCGGGCGTGCGCCACGCGGACTGGCCCGGCCCGATCCCCACCACCGACAGCCGGCCCCGCGCGCGGCCCGGCAGCTCGACCAGCGGCACGGGCGACAGGGCCAACGCGGCGGTGGCATGGGCGGTCTTGCGTTTCGCCACCAAAAGCCGCGCATCGGGGCCCGCGCCCGCCAGCGCCGCGTTCTCGCTGACCCCGTGGGTGCCGATCTCGGCGAAGACCACGTCCGACGGCGTCGCGCTGCGCGGTGTCTCGGCCTCCAACTCGGCCGCGGTGAACAGGCGCAATTCGCGCCCCAGCCGCATCGCCACCGCCAGGATAGCGGGCTCGTCGGCCTTCAGGTCCACGCTGGTCACGCAGGCCACGGCCCCCGGCGCGATTTGCGCCTCGTCCAGGACGCGGGTCACAAGCTCGGCCATCTCGTCCACCGGGCAGTCGCGCGACGCGCCCAGGCCCAGCACGGCGACCTGCGGGCGGAACACCAGCCCCTCGCCGCCCGGCGCGGTCTGGCACGTCAGGACAGGCCCCGACCCGCGCGGCAGACCGGCCAGCCACGGGGCGTCGCCCTCGACACGCGCGGACTCCCCGGCCAGAAGCCGCGCCATCACGTCCTTCGCGTCCTCGGGGTTCTCCAGCACGTATCCCGGCGGCGGCGCATCCAAAGCCACGCCCAGCGCGATGTCGCCCGCCGTGGTCACCGCCGCGATGCCGCCCAGCGCCCGCGCGATATCGCCCGCCAGCCGGTTCGCCCCGCGATGCCCGCCCAGCAGCGGCACCACCACCGCGCCGTCGTCGCTGACCGACACGACCGGCGGCTCAGCCCGCTTGTCCGACAGGATCGGGGCGACGGCGCGGATCAGGATGCCGCTGGCGCAGACGCCGACAACGGGCGTTCCCGCCGCGAACAGGTCGCGCGCGTGGTCCAGCGCGTTGTCGAACCAGGCATCCGCCCGCGCGACCCGACCCGCGCGCCCGTGCACGGGGCAGCCCAGCACGGCCGCGACGCGATGCGCGGTGTCTTCGCCCGCGCGCGACAGCGCCAGGACCACGGGTGTCAAAGCCACGGATCGTCCCCCTTGTTGAGCAGGATCATCGAGAAATACGGCGCCGCCTCTGGTGCCTCGGCCAGCGGGCAGATCCGCTCGTTCGGCAGGGTCGCGCGCTCGACATAGACGGCGCGGTCCAGAAGGCCCAGCCGTCCGATCACGTCACGGATCTTCGGCAGATGGCGGCCGACCTTCATCACGGCGACCGCCTCGGCCCCCGCGATGCGCGCTTCCAGCTCAGCCGCGGACAAGGGGCCGGGCAGGATGGTCACCCGCTCGTTGCGGGCGGCCAGCGGCAGCGCGGCCCGCGCCGACGCGGCCATGACCGACGACACGCCCGGCACGATCTCGATCGCGAACCGATCCTTCAGCCGCGCGTGCAGGTACATGAACGAGCCGTAGAAGAACGGATCGCCCTCGCAGAGGCACACGACGTCGCGGCCGCCCGCCAGCGCCGCACCGATCCGCGCGGCCCCGTCGTCATAGACGGCCTGGGCGGGCGCGCGGTCGCCGCGCATGGGCAGGTCCATGACGATCTCGTCGCAGCCTTCGGGGATCAGGTCGGCCACGATGGCGCGCGCGAAGCTGGGCGCGCCCGCCAGCGTCGGATAGGCGATCACCGATGCGCCCGCGACCAGCCGGGCCGCCTTGCGCGTCACCAGGCCCGGATCGCCCGGGCCGACCCCGACGCCGTAAAGCACGCCGCTCATCCGCGCCGAGCCCGGAACGGCGCGCGGCCTGTCCCATCTTTGTTCTCACAAATATCCCGGCGCAGCGCGTGACAGGGGCTCATCGCTTGATCAGGCTCCACTGGGTCACGGGCATGGCCGGGCGCCAGCCGCGAAACCGGCCCACGCCCTCGGCGCGCGCGGATTGCAGGCGGACCAGTTGGCCGCCGTGCCGCGCGTGCAGCGCGCCCAGGACGCCCTCGCTTTCCAGCGTCACCGCGTTGGCCACCAGCCGTCCCAGGGGCTTCAGCCGGTCCCAGGCCGCGTCGAACACGTCCTTGCCCAGGCCGCCGCCCAGGAACACCGCGTCGGGCGCGTCGAGCCCCTGCAGCGCGGCGGGCGCCGTGCCGTCGATCAGTTCGAGCTTCGGGGCGCCCAGCGCCAGCGCGTTGGCCGCGGCCATGGCCCGCCGGTCGGCGCGCGGCTCGATGCCGATGGCGCGGGCGTAGCGGGCGGCGCGCATCCATTCCACCGCGACCGAGCCGCAGCCGGTGCCCACGTCCCACAGCAGCGCGCCGCGCATGGGCATGAGCTTGGCCAACGTGACCGCGCGGACCTCCTGCTTGGTCATGGTGCCGTCGTGCTGGAACAGATCGTCGTCCAGACCCGGCACGCGCGGCAGCAGCGCCGCGTCCGGCGCCGCGACGCAGTCCACCGCGAGCGTGTTGAAGGCGGGCACGACATGGTTCCAGCTTTCGGCCACGCCGTCGAAGCGAGCTTCCTCCGCGCCGCCCATGTTGGCCAGCACCGTCATGGGCGAGCCGCCAAAGCCGCGCTCGGTCAGGAAGGCGGCGATGCGGGCGGGCGTCTCGGCGCCGGTGGTCAGGATCAGCAGCCGCGCGTCGGGCTGAATGAAGGCGATCATCTGCTCGACCGGACGGCCGTGGACGGTCAGGGTTTCCACGTCGGCCAGCGACCAGCCCAGCCGGGCGGCGGCCAGCTGGAAGGCCGAAAGCTGCGGGTGGTACAGGATCTCGCGCGCCGGGATCGCGCGGCCGATCCGCGCGCCCACCGAGAACCAGAGCGGATCGCCGGTGGCCAAGACGACCACGCGCCTGCCTCGATAGCCTTTCAGCATGTCGATCAGCGCGTCGAAGGGCGACGGCCAGGCGACGCGCTCGGCCGTGACGCTGTCCGACAGGCGGTGGTGGCGATCGCCGCCGACGATGATCTCGGCCGCCTCGAGCACGGCGCGGGTGGCCGGGGACAGCCCCGCCATGCCATCTTCGCCGATGCCCACGATATGCAGCCAGACGTCAGACATGGGGACCCGGATTTTTCGAAAAATCCGTCCAATTTTCCGGTAGGAAAATTGCGCCCCGGGTCATCCGCCTGTCTCCAGGCCCGACGCCAGTGCATTCACCGCCGCCGACGCCATCGCGGAGCCGCCGCGCCGCCCCTTCAGGCACACGTAGGCGCAGCCGCGGGGGTCGCGGGCCAGCTCGGCCTTGGATTCCGCCGCACCGACGAAGCCCACCGGGAAGCCAAGGATGACGGCGGGGCGCGGGCCGCCCGCGTCCAGCATCTCGAGCAGGTGGAACAGCGCCGTTGGCGCGTTGCCGATGGCGACCACCGCGCCCGCCAGGCGGTCGCGCCAGAGCTCGACCGCCGCCGCCGAGCGGGTGGTGCCCAGGCGCCGGGCCAGGTCCGGGACGCGCGGGTCGTTGAGCGTCACCACCACGTCGTTGCCCGCGGGCAGGTGGCGGCGGATGATCCCCGCGCCCGCCATTTCGCAATCGCACAGGATCGGCGCGCCCGCCGCCAGCGCCGCCCGCCCCGCGTCGTGGGCGTCCGGCGAGAATGCCAGGCGGTCGGCGATCTCGACCATGCCGCAGGCGTGGATCAGCCGGATCGCCAGCGCGTCGAGCCCGGCCGGGAACCGGTCCAGCCGCGCCTCGGACCGGACGGTCGCGAAGCTTTGGGCGTAGATGGCGGCTGGGTCTTTTTCGTAGGGGCGCAAATGGGGTGCCTTTTGCTTGCGTCGGATGCCTCCGGCGGAGGTATTTTTGGAAAGATGAAGTACCGGTCAGGGCTTCATCTTGCGGGCGCTTTCGGGGCCCAGCGGGTGATGTGCGTGGGGATAGGTCGCGTGGTGATGGTGGTGGTGGTCGTCGTGATCGTGGTGGTGATGATGCTGCGCCTCAAGACGACAGAGGCCGGTGCAGAACGTGTCGCAGAGCGCGCAATCGGCCACGTTCGAGCCGGGCGCATTGGCGCCCTGGCCTTCCACGTGGTGGTGGTGGCTTTCCTGGACCGCGCCGACCTCGGCCTCGAACCCCAGCACTTGCGTGCGGTACTTGCACAGCACGCAGGTGGGCGGCGGCACCGGGCCCGCGGCGGGGTGGTCGAGGCTCATCCGTTCGGCGGGCGCGATGTGGCGGTGGGCGCCGCCTTCGAGCTCGAGCACCTGTTCGCGGAATGGGCAGATGCCGCAATTGGGGATGGGCTGGCCGGTGTTCAGCTCCATCACCCGCTCGGCGAAAGTGTCGAGCACCTGCGCATGGTCGCCCAGATAGCCCGCCTTGACGAAAGCGATTTCGGGATGCGCGGCGGCGACACGGTCGGTGAAGCCGTAGATGCGGTCGATCAGGATGCCCGAGAACAGGAAATAGGGGAACACCACGACGCGCCTGTAGCCGAGCCGGGTGACGTGTTCGAGGCACGGCTCGACCAGCGGGAAGGTCACGCCGCTATAGCCGACCTCGTGCCAGCCGAAGCCGATGCCCTCGTGCAGCATCCGCGCGATCTTGGCGACGTTGCCGTTTGCGTCGGGGTCGGACGCGCCGCGGCCGATCACCACCAGGCAGGTGTCGTGCAGGTCGACCTTGCCGTCTTCCGCATCGGCGCGGGCCACGGCGTCGCGGATCCGCGCGGCGGCGGCGGCGATCATCTTCGGATCGATCCCCAGCTCGCGCCCGTAGCGGATGTCGATGCCGTGCTTTTCCGCATAGGTGTTCAGCACCGTGGGGATGTCGTTCTTGGCGTGCATGGCCGCGAAAAGCATGCCCGGGACGGCCAGGATGCGGTCGCACCCTGCGTCGCGCAGCCGGTCCAGCCCGTCGCGGATCACCGGGTTGGCGAATTCCAGGTAGCCGTAATCGACCAGCCAGTCCGCGGGCAGGCGGGCGGGCAGCTTTTCGGCCAGCGTCGCGAATTCGTCCACCGCCGACTGGCTGCGCGAGCCGTGGCCGCAGATCATCACGCCGGTCTTCATGCGGATTGCTCGGGCGTGGTGTCGTCGGCTGCGGTGTCGTCCTTGCGGGCCTTGCGATCCTTGGCCGCTTGCCAGAGCCCGATGCCCAGCGCGATCCCCACCGCGGCCCCGGCGATCCAGTGATCGTGGCCCGCCAGCGCGCCCAGATGGCCTGCATGGGCAAAGGCCGGACCGGGGACCGTCAGCAAAAGACAGGCGTATCGCATGGAGGCGTCTCCTTCGGCGGGCGGGGCCATCGGGCGCGCCGGGTCTTGCCCTGACGATACCACGCTGCCCCCCCGGTCTGGGTCGGGTGCGTCGTGGCCACCTGTCCGGCCCCTTGGGTTGCGGGGCGTCGTCGCGCCCGCCTTACACCCGCCGGGCGGCCCATGCAAAGCGATATGCGCTTGGTGCATCCGCGC
This sequence comes from Palleronia pontilimi, assembly GCF_016412875.1. GTDB lineage: Bacteria > Pseudomonadota > Alphaproteobacteria > Rhodobacterales > Rhodobacteraceae > Palleronia > Palleronia pontilimi. The sequence continues at coordinate 51,933 of NZ_JAEKPD010000013.1, forward strand.
ACAGCCGCTTCGCCCTGCCCCGGCGGGCGCGCGGCGCTATCTTTCGGACCGTAAGGACATGGAAGGACAGGACATGGGCAAGCTGGTGGACGGCGTCTGGCGCGACGAGTGGTACGATACCGACAGCACGGGCGGCGAGTTTCGACGCTCGACCTCGAGCTATCGCAACTGGATCACGGCCGACGGCAGCGCGGGTCCGTCGGGCGAAGGCGGGTTCAAGGCCGAGCCGCATCGCTATCACCTCTATGTCTCGTATGCTTGCCCCTGGGCCAATCGCGCGCTGTTCTTCCTGGCGCTGAAGGACTTGCAGGACATCATCCAGGTGTCGGCCGTGCATCCGCACATGCTGGGCGACGGCTGGACGTTCGAGACGGACTTTCCCGGCACGACCGGCGACCGGGTTTACGGCTTGCCCTTCGCGCGCGACCTGTACCTGCGGGCCGATCCCAAGACGTCGGGTCGCGTGACCGTGCCGATCCTGTGGGACCTGCAGCGCGAGACCATCGTCAGCAACGAATCGTCCGAGATCATCCGGATGCTGAATTCGGCCTTCGACGGCATCACGGGAAATACCGACGATTACTGGCCCGAAGAGCTGCGGGACGCGATGGAGCCTGTGAACGACCGCATCTACGACACGGTGAACAATGGCGTCTACAAGGCGGGCTTCGCGACCACGCAAGCCGCCTATGACAAGGCGGTGCATCCGCTCTTCGACAGCCTGGACTGGATCGAGGGGATCCTGTCCGAAAACCGCTACCTCATGGGCGACTGCATCACCGAGGCCGACTGGCGCCTGTTTTCCACCCTGGTGCGGTTCGACCTGGTCTATCACCTGCACTTCAAGTGCAACCGCAAGCGGATCGTGGATTACCCCAACCTGTGGGGCTACACGCGCGAGCTCTACCAGTGGCCGGGCATCGCCGACACGGTGCATTTCGACCATATCGTCGAGCATTACCACTACAGCCACGAGACGATAAACCCGCACCGGATCATCCCGATCAACCCGGTGATCGACTGGACCGCGCCGCACGGGCGCGGCTGAGCCCTTGCCCCGGCCGCCCGGATCGGGTTCAAGCACGGCCATGAGCACCACCTGGATCACCATCTGCGACACCTGCAAGCGCGACGGCTGGGACGCCGGGGGCGCGGGGCAAACCGATGGCGAGGTGCTGGCGGCACTGGTCGAACGCGCGGCCGAGGGGCGGGGCGTGCGGACGCGGCGGGTGTCGTGCCTGATGGGATGCAGCCACGGCTGCAACGTCGCGATCCAGGCGGCGGGCAAGCTGGCCTACACGCTGGGCAAGTTCGCGCCCGAACCCGGGGACGCGCAGGCTATCGTCGATTACGCGGCGCTGCACGCCGAAAGCGACTGCGGGCAGGTGCCCTATCGGCAATGGCCGCAGGGCGTGAAGGGGCATTTCATCACGCGCCACCCGCCACTTCCGGACGATGGCTGAGCCACGCGACCACGGCGGCGGGCTCGACGCGGCGATTGCGCGGTGGGGCGGTGCACGGGCCGACTGGCTGGATCTCTCGACCGGGATCAACCCGGTGCCCTATCCGCTGCCGCCGCTGGCGCCGGACGCGTGGACGGCCCTTCCCGACCGGGCCGCCATGGGGCGCCTGCTGGACGCGGCCCGGGCCTTCTGGCGGGTGCCCGAGACCGCCCGGATCGTCGCGGCTCCCGGCGCGTCGGCGCTGATCGCCGCCCTGCCCGGCATCCTGCCCGACGCCCCCGTCCACATCCCCGCGCCCACCTATAACGAGCATCGCGCCGCCTTCGCCGCGCATGGCGCGCGCTTCGGCGACGCGACCGCCCCGATCCAGGTGCGGGTGCATCCGAACAACCCGGACGGGCGCTGGCTCGCCGCACGGCCGGACGCGCGGATCGCTATCATCGACGAAAGCTTCTGCGACGTGGCGCCCGACCGCTCGCTGATCGCGCACACGGCGCAGCCCGGCACGATCGTGCTGAAAAGTTTCGGCAAATTCTGGGGGTTGGCGGGGCTGCGGCTGGGCTTTGCCATCGGGCACGGGGCCACCCTCAGCGCGCTGTCCGACCGGATCGGCCCCTGGGCCGTGTCGGGCCCGGCGCTCGAGGTGGGCGCCGCGGCGCTTGGCGACACCGCATGGGCCGAGCGCACCCGGACGCGCCTGGCCCACGACGCCGAGCGGCTCGACCGCATCGTCACCGGCGCGGGGCTCACGCCAATGGGCGGGACGACGCTGTTCCGCCTTTACGCCTGCCCAACGGCCGCGGCATGGCACGAATGTCTGGCACGCCACCGCATCCTGTCGCGCGTCTTTCCCTACGACGCGACCTGGCTGCGCCTGGGCCTGCCCCGCCCCGACGCCTTCGACCGCGTCCGCGCCGCCTTCGCAAAGCCCTGAGCCCATGCGCCGTCCCGCCCCATCTTTGTTCTTCCAAATATCCCGGACCGACGCCCCCTGCCCTTGCGACGGTTCGCCAGCGTGACGCTGTTCGCGGCCCTTCTGCTCGACGCCGCGCTGGGCGAGCCGCGCTGGCTGTGGGACCGCGCGCCGCATCCGGCCGTGCTGATGGGGCGCCTGATCGGCTGGTGCGACGCGCGGTTCAACCGGCCGCCCGCGAAACCCGCGGGCATCGCGACGGTCGCGGCGCTGGTGGTGGGCGCGGCCCTCGCCGGGCGCGTCATCGAGGTGCTGCCCGGCGGCGCGCTCTGGTCGCTGCTGCTGGCCGCGATCCTGCTGGCCCAGCGCAGCCTGGCCGATCACGTGCGCGCGGTGGCCACCGCCCTGCGCCGCTCGACCGATGAGGCGCGCCACGCCGTCGCGCAGATCGTCGGGCGCGACACGGACGCGATGGATGGGGCCGCCATCGCGCGGGCGGCCATCGAATCGGGGGCCGAGAACCTGTCGGACGGCGTCGTGGCGCCCGCCTTCTGGTTCGCGCTGGCGGGTCTGCCGGGGCTGCTGGTTTACAAGATCGTGAACACCGCCGATTCGATGGTCGGCTACCGCACGCCGCGCCACGCCGATTTCGGCTGGGCCGCCGCCCGGCTGGACGACGTGCTGAACTGGATCCCGGCGCGCCTGACGGCGCTGCTGATCCTGCTGTCCCACGGCCGACCGGGGCTGTGGCGCCGCGTCCTGCGCGATGCGCCGCTACACCGCTCGCCCAATGCAGGCTGGCCCGAAGCGGCCATGGCGGCCGTGCTGGGCGTGGCGCTGGCGGGGCCGCGCTCGTACGACGGGCAGCTGCGCGACTTTCCGTTCGTGGGCCCCGAGGGCCACCGCGACGCGGGCGCGGACGACATCGAGCGCGCCACCGCTGCACTGTGGCGCAGCTGGGCGCTGATGGTGGGCATCGTCGGGCTGGTCGCGGTTCTCTGATCTTGCCCCGGCGGGCGCACCTGCTAGCTAGGCGCCGAAATTCCCACGACGGAGCCTTCCATGCGTCTGATCCCCCTCGCCGCGACACTGACCCTGCTGGCCGGCGTCGCCAGCGCCCAGCCGCAATGCGGCGGCAGTTTCGCCGATTTCCGCGCCGCCATGCAGGACGCGGCCATCGCGCGCGGCGTCGCGCCGGACACCGCCCGCGCGTTCTTCGACGGCACGCGCCAGGACGACGCCACGCTGGCGGCCGACCGCAAGCAGGGCGTCTTCACCCTGCCCTTCACCGAGTTCGCGCGCCGCCTGATCAGCGCCGACCGGGTCACCCGCGGGCGCGCCAATGCCGAGCGCTACGCCGACACCTTCGCCGCCATCGAGCGCGACTACGGCGTGTCGCGCGGCGTGCTGCTGGCCTTCTGGGCGTTCGAGACCGATTACGGCGCGTTCCAGGGCGACTTCAACACGGTCAATTCGCTGATGACGCTGGCCCATGATTGCCGCCGCCCCGAGCTGTTCCGCCCGCAGGTCTTCGCGGCGCTGGAGCTTTTCGCGCGCGGCGCGCTGGATCCCGACACCACCACCGGCGCCTGGGCGGGCGAGATCGGGATGGTGCAGATGCTGCCGCAGGACATCATCGAGAACGGCGTCGATGCCGACGGCAACGGCACGGTGGATCTGAAGACCTCGCCGCGGGACGCGCTGAGCTCGGGCGGCAAGATGCTGCAACATTTGGGCTGGCGCGCGGGCGAGCCGTGGCTCGAGGAAGTGGACGTGCCGGGCAGCATGGATTGGAGCCTGGCCAATATCGACACGACCCTGAGCCCGTCGGAATGGGCCGCTTTGGGCGTCACCCCGCGCGACGGCGGGTGGGACGCGGATCTGCCCGCGTCGCTGGTGCTGCCGCAGGGCCGCAACGGCCCGGCCTTCATCGCCTACCCGAATTTCAACGTCTTTTTCGAGTGGAACCAGAGCTTTACTTACGTCCTGACCGCCGCCTATTTCGCCACCCGGCTGGAGGGCGCGCCGGTCTTCGACGCTGGCAACCCGCCGCCGCCGCTGTCGGGCGCGCAGATGCGGGACTTGCAGCAGAAGCTGGCCGCGCGCGGCCATGACGTGGGCGAGGTCGACGGCATCCTCGGCGCGGGCACGCGGTCGGCGGTGCGGGCCGAGCAGCAGCGGCTGGGCCTGCCCGCCGATGCCTGGCCCACGACCGAGCTTTTGAACGCGCTTTAGGGACGCGCGGCGTCGGGCACGAACAGCGCCCCGAAGGCCGCCCAGTCCATCCGTCCCGCGCGCGCTTCGTCCAGCCAGCGGCGGGCGCGGTCGCGGCGGGAGTCGGGCACGAACGCCACCAGGTCTTCCAGCGGAACCTCGGTCCGGGGCGCGTCGCCGAAGGTGACGGTCACGCTGGTCTCGTCGAAGGCGTGCAGGCTTTGCGCCATCTCGATGTCGGGCCAGATCAGCCGCATCGCGCGGGTGCCGGGCCTGTATTCGGCGGTGAAGAGCGTGCCGAACCCGCCCGCGAAATCGGTCTGGTAGAGCGGCGCCCTGCCGAAGGCCGCGACCGCGGCGTCGCCTTCGTCCTTGCGGGTGACGCGGGTCAGGGCGGCCAGGCGTTCGACAGTCCGGGTGAACTCGGCTTTCAGCGGCAGGGGGCGGTCGAGCTGGTGGTTCGTCGCCACCGCGCCGGGGCGCAGGACGATCCCGCCGCCCGCGTGGACCTCGACCGACTGGACCCTGCCTTCGGCGTCGGCCAGCACCAGGTTGTAGTCCATGTGCGATGGCACCCGGTCCAGCACGTCCAGCGCCTGCGGCACGTCGCGGCAGGTTTCCAGCAGGTAGCGCAGGATCGTGCAGATGCCGAAGCCTTGCCCCACGCGCTCGGTGCCGCCGAAGGCAAGTGCCACCGACAGGCCGTGCTCGTTTATGCCGTCCGACAGGCCCCACAGGAATTCGACCATGCCCATGACGGGCGTGCCGGTCCACGCGCTGCGCAAAAGGAACCCTTCGTTCAGGTCCGGCGACAGGTCGTAGTTGCGGATCAGGCGGGTGTCGTCGCCATCCGAGAGGGCGGCCAGCGAGCAGCCGCCCAGATAGGCGGGCGGGCACCAGGTGGACAGGAACCGTGCCGCCAGGTCGCCGCCGCCCGCGAGCCGGGTCAGGTCGCGGTGGACCGGGACCAGCTCGGGCATATGCTCGGCCAACGCGGCCTCGCAGGCCTGGCGGGACGGCCCCGACGCGCCGCCACGGGCTTCGAACCAGGCGCGGTACTCGGGCCAGCAGGCATCCCAACGGGCGCGCCACTTGGCGCCGGGGAGATCCTCGGCGATGGCATCGAAGGTCATGGAATGGGTCATGTGCGTGTCCCTTGAGCATCGAAGAAGCGCAGCATCTCGGCCGAGGCGCCGGGCCCCTTGGGGTCGGCGTAGCTGCCGCCCGCGCCGCCGCCGAACCACGCATGGCCCGCGCCCTTGACCAGCCACAGCTCGGACGTGTCGCTGGTCAGGCGGGTCCAGGATCGCCCGTTGCCGCTTTCGGAGGTCTCGATCCCGTCGCCGGGCACCAGCATCCGCGCGTTGCGCGGCGACACCGTGGTATCCGACGTGCCGTGGAAGACGATGGCGGGGACGCGGGGCGCCCGCCCGGTGCCGCCCGCGCGCATGGCGGCGAAGGCGGCGTTCACGTCCTGCGCCGCGCCCGCGGGCAGGCCGGAATGGACGCCGATGGCGGCGAAGAGCTCGGGGTGGGTGTCGGCCAGCACGGCCGCCATGGCGCCGCCCGCCGACAGCCCGGCCACGAAGATCCGGTCGCCCACGTCGAATTCGGTGGCCAGATCACGGGCGAGGTTGGCGAGCATCTCGGCCTCGCCACCGGTGCGGGACTGGTGCGCGGGCAGGAACCAGTTCCAGCACGATTGCGCGTTCTGGGCGGCGGTCTGGGCGGGATAGGCGACGACGAACCCCGCATCCTCGGCCAGCGCGTCCATGCCGACGCCGCGGGCGAAATCTTCTGGCGTCTGGGTGCAGCCGTGCAGCATCAGCACGACGCCGCGGGCAGGCCTGGTGGGCACGAACAGCCGGTAGCTCCGCGCCCCGCCGCTGCAGGCGTGACGGCGTGACTGGATGCGCGCGTCGGTGTGGACCGGCGGGGCCTTCAGCGGCGGGGCCTGCGCGGGCAGCGGTTGGCCGCCCAGCGCCGACTGGATGATCGCCGTGGCGGCACCGGGATCGCCCGCGCGCGTGGCCTCGAGCGCCTGGCGCATGGCCTGCGAGAATTCTTCGTTCATGGGGTGGAAGACCTTTCCGTCAATGGGCGCTTTCGGGCGGCCCGGTTCATACCATGCGATCCTTAAGGACCGACTTCACCGCCGTGGGCGCCTGTAACGATCCCAGCACGCTGAGCGAGCCGATGACCTGCGCCGCCAGTTCGGGCGACACGTCGTCGGCGATCCGGGCAAGGCCCAGCACCCGCAGGTGCAGCGTCTCGCCCGCGTCGCGCATGGCTTCCAGGTCGGCGCGGCTGAGGTCGATCAGCCCCATTTCCACCTGGTGGCGGGCGACCGATTGCTCGACCGCGCGCGCATCCGTGACGAGTTGCGCGCGGATCGCGGCGCGAATGAAATCGGAGCGGTTGGTGTAGAAGCCCTCGCGCACCAGCAGGTCGATCCGGCCCAGGTCCACGTGGCCCAGGTTGATCGTGAGTTTTTCCGTATCGGCGCTGCGATCCGGCAGTCGGTGTATCTTGGGCATCTACTTACCATCCACTTGGATGTTCTATGGATGATCTTCCCGGGCCGAACTGTCAATGGCCAATCATAACGCGCCATGACGAATTTGGGTCGGACTGCTATGATCGCGGGCGAAACATTCGGGAGGCGTGGCATGAAACGCTCGCAGATCAATGCAATCATGGACGACGCGCGCGCGCTGATCGAACGCCACGGCTTCGTGCTGCCGCCCTTCGCAGACTGGACGCCCGATGAGTTCGCGAAGCGCAAGGACGCGGCGCGGCATGTCATCGATTCGCGCTGCGGCTGGGACATCACCGATTACGGCAAGGGCGATTTCGACGCGATGGGGCTGTTCCTGTTCACCCTGCGCAACGGGCTTCTGTCGGACCTGCAGCGCGGCGGCGGCATGTGCTACGCGGAAAAGCTGCTGATCTCGCGCCGCGACCAGCTGAGCCCGACCCATACCCACGCCATCAAGGCTGAGGATATCATCAACCGGGGCGGCGCGACGCTTGTGGTCGAGCTTTACGGGTCGGACGGCGACGGCAATTTCGACGATACCGCGGGCGGCACGGTGCTGTGCGACGGGATCGCGCGCGATTTCGGCCCCGGCGAGAAGTTGCAGCTGGCCCCGGGCGAAAGCGTCACGCTACGGCCGGGCGACTGGCACGCGTTCTGGGGCGACGGCGGCGACGTGCTGATCGGCGAGGTTTCGACCGTGAACGACGACGAGACCGACAACATCTTCCGCGATCCCATCGGCCGCTTCGCGCAGGTCGAGGAAGACGAAGCCCCCCGCCACCTGCTGGTCAGCGACTACGCCACCTGGCTGGGCTAGAGCGTGCGGACCAGCCGGAGCGCGTCGTAGATCGCCGCGTGGGTGTTGCGCGCGGCCACGGCGTCGCCGATGCGGAAGAGCTGGAACGCGCCGTCGGGGTTGCGGGTGACGGTCTGCGGCGCGCCCGCGACGAGGGCTTCGTAATCGACCTCGCCCCCGTTGGTCGCGTCGCGCGTCAGCTCGAAATAGAGGTCGTCCAGGGGCCGCGTGCCGTGGTTGACGATGACCTGGTCGACGTCTCGGGTCCGCTTGAAATCGCCGTAATCGCTGCCCAGCGTGGCGCGCAGCGCGTTGCCGTGGCGCTCGACGGCGTCAAGCTTCCACATGACCGTGGTCGTCACGTCGCGCTGTTGCAGCACGCGCATGGAGGGCGTCAGCGACATGGCCATGACCTCGGGGGCGAAGGCGCGGTCGCGGGTGGTGATCTCGACCCGCGCGCCGGTCTCGGCGATGCGCTCGGCGGCTTGCAGCCCGGCGTAGTCGCCCGCGTCGTCGTAGATCAGGACGTTGTCGCCCGGGCGCACGTCGCCCGACAGGATGTCCCACGTGGACGCCACCAGGTCGTCGCCTTCGTCCAGCACTTCGGTATGCGGCAGGCCGCCGGTGGCGATGATGACGACGTCGGGCGCGTCTTCGCGGATCGTGTCGGCGTCGGCGAAGCTGTTGAAGCGGAAGGTGACGCCCAGCCGGTCGCATTCGGCGTGGCGCCACTGGATCAGTTGCAGCATTTCCGAGCGGCGCCTGGTCTGCGACGACAGGCGGACCTGCCCGCCGGGATCGTTCGCGGCCTCGTGGACGGTGACTTGATGCCCGCGCAAAGCCGCCACGCGCGCGGCTTCCAGACCGGCGGGACCGGCCCCGACGACGACCACGCGGCGGGGCGTGTCGGTCTTGGCGACCTGGTGCGGCTGCTCGATCTCGCGGCCCGTGGACGGGTTGTGCAGGCACAGCGCCATGCCCCCCTGGTAGATCCGGTCGAGGCAATAGTTCGCGCCGACGCAGGGGCGGATGCGATCCTCGGTGCCCGCCATGATCTTGGCGACGATATGCGGATCGGCCATGTGGGCGCGGGTCATGCCCACCATGTCGAGCTTGCCGGACGCGATGGCGTGGCGCGCGGTGGCGACGTCCTGGATCTTGGCGGCGTGGAAGGTCGGAAATTGCGTGGCCGCGCGGATCTCGCCCGCGAAGTCCAGGTGCGGTGCGCTGGCCATGCCCTGCACCGGGATCAGGTCAGAGAGGCCCGGATCGGTGTCGATATGGCCGCGCACGATGTTTAGGAAATCGACCATGCCGCTGTCCTTCAGGCGGCGCGAGATTTCCATGCCTTCGGTCTTGTCGATGCCGCCCGGCTGGCATTCGTCGCCCGCGTAGCGCACGCCGACGATGAAATCGGGGCCGACCCGCTGGCGGATGGCGGCGAGCGTATCGAACAGGAACCGCAGGCGGTTGTCGAGCGGGCCGCCATAGGGGCCGTCTTGGGCGTTGGTGAGCGGCGAGGTGAACTGCTCGATCAGGTGGCCGTAGGCTTCCAGCTCGATCCCGTCGAGACCCGCGGCCTGCATCCGCTCGGCCGCGTCGGCGTAATCGCGGATGATGCGCGCGATGTCCCAATCCTCGGCGCATTTGGGAAAGGCGCGGTGCGCGGGCTCGCGCTCGTAGCCTGCCGACACGACCGGAAGCCAGTCGCCCTTGTCCCAGCGGGTGCGGCGGCCCAGATGGGTGAGCTGGATCATCACCGCGCAGCCGTGGTCGTGGCATTCGTCCGTGAGCTTCGCCATCCAGCCGACCACCTCGTCCTGCCAGGCCAGCACGTTGTTGAAGACCGGCGGGCTGTCGCGCGACACCGACGCCGAGCCCGCCGTCATGGTCAGCGCGACGCCGCCCTTGGCCCGTTCCACGTGGTAGGCGCGGTAGCGGTCCTTGGGCATCCCGTCCTCGGGATAGGCGGGTTCGTGGCTGGTGATCATCAGCCGGTTCTTCAGCGTCAGGTGCTTCAGCTGGAAGGGCTGGAGAAGCGGATCGTTGGACATGAAGCGGCCTTTCAGATGTCGAGCGTGACGTCGCCGATGGGGTGCGAGCAGCAGGCCAGCACGTAGCCTTCCGCGATCTCGTCTTCGGTGATGCCGCCGTTGTGGACCATGTGCACGTCGCCCGCGATCTTGCGGGTCTTGCAGGTGCCGCAGACGCCGAAGGTGCAGCCCGTGGGCAGGCGCACGCCGCTGGTCTTGGCCGCGGCCAGCAGGGTTTCGGTCTGGCGCATCCGGGCGGTCTTGCCGGAGCGGGCGAAGCTGACCTCGACCGCCTCGGCCGCGTCGGGCACCACGTCTTCGGGCGCGTCGGTCACGTCGGCGATGGGGGCGTGGAAACTTTCCTGGTGGTAGCGGTCCATGTCGTAGCCGAGGCCCGCCAGAGCCTCGCGGACCGCGCGCATGAAGGGTTCGGGGCCGCAGCAGAACACCTCGCGCTCCAGGTAGTCGGGCGCGACCAGGCCCAGGATCAGCTGGTTGAACTGGCCCTTGATGCCGGTCCAGGGGGCGTAGGGGTCGGCCTGTTCGACCACCCATGTCAGCGCGATCCCGGTGGAGCGCGACGCGATGTGTTCCAGCCGTTCGCGGAAGATGATTTCCGACGGGCGGCGCGCGCAGTTCAGGAACACGATGTCGGGGTCGGCGCCCGCGTCGTACATCTGCGTGGTCATCGACATCATCGGCGTGATGCCGGACCCCGCGCTGATGAACAGGTATTTCGCCGCCGGGTGGACGTGGTGCGAGAAGTCGCCGCCCGGCCCGGTGGCCTTGATCGCCATGCCGGGGCGCAGGTGGTCCAGCATCCAGCGCCCGCCGATGCTGTCGGGCTGGGCCTTGACCGTCACCGTCAGCGACGTGGGCCGCGAGGGCGCGGACGAGATCGTGTAGGTCCGGTGCAGCGGCCCGCCGGGCACCGGCAGCTCGAGCGTGACGAACTGGCCCGGCTTGAAGTGAAAGAGCGCGCCCGATTGCGGGCGGAAGGTGAAGGTCGCGGTGTTGGCCGTCTCGGGCAGGACGTTGACGCAGGTCAGCGCCTCGGAATCGGTCCAGAAGGCCAGCGCGGGGGGCGTATCGGGGCGCATTATTCCGCGGCGAGCCGGGCTTGCGCCTGGGCGCGGATCATCGTGTCGGCATACCAGTCCACGAACTGGCTGACGCCCGATTCCCAGTCGGGGCTGTAGGGGCCGGGGCGATAGGCGGGCTGGTTCACGCCGCGCTGGTTGTTTTCCACCACCTCGCGGTCCTGGTCGTTGGTGGCGATCCAGACCTCGGTCAGGCGGTGCAGGTCGTAATCCACCCCTTCGACGGCATCGCGGTCCACCAGCCAGTAGGTCGTCAGCTCGGTCTCGGTCGCGCTGACGGGGTTCAGGCGGAACAGCATGGTGATGTCGGGCAGGAAATGGTGCCAGCCCGACGGGTAGTGGAACTTCAGCAGCGAGCCCGCTTCGCGCTTGGCGACCCGGCCCAGCGGGCGGCGGCAGGCGGGCTGGCCGTCCAGCGTGAAGCTGACGGCGCCCACTTCCAGCGGCATCCGGGCGAAGCGGTACTGGCCGTTCGTGTCGATGCGGAACTGCGCGGGCGCACCGGCGGCTTCGCAGGCGTCGAAATGGGCCTGCAGACGGGCCGAGATGCTGCCATCGGGCGACACGCCCGCCACTTCGGGATCCAGCGGGAAGGACGCGCAAAGCTCGGGGTGGTTGGCCGAGCAATGGTAGCATTCGCGGTTGTTTTCCCACACGAGCTTCCAGTTGCCATGCTCGACGGAGGTGGTGGTGTGGGCGACCTTGGCGCGGTGCAGGTCGTGGATGGCAAGGTAGGGGTGCGCCAGCGCGGCGAAGGCGTCGAAATCGGGGGGCGTGTCGGCCAGGCAGATATAGATCAGCCCGTCCAGGTCGCGCAAATGCACCGGGTGCAAGCCGTGCGCCCTGGGATCGAAGGACGGCCCCATGTCGCGGGCCCAAAGCAGGCTGCCGTCCAGGTCGTAGGTCCATTGGTGATAGGGACAGACCAGCTTGGCGACGCGGCCCTGCGCCGCCTGGCACAGGATCGAGCCGCGGTGGCGGCAGGTGTTGTGAAACGCGCGGATCCGCGTGTCGGCGCCTTTCACGAGGATCACGTCATAGGCGCCGATCTTCACCCGCGCGTAATCGCCCGGCTTCTGCAACTGCGCCGCCGGGATCGCGAACAGCCAGTCGCGGTAGAAGATCGCGTCCAGATCCTGCGCGAAAATCCCGGGATCGGTATAGAAGGCCCGCTCGAGCGAGTGTCCGGGTTGCCTGTGGGCCAGAAGATCAGCGGCAAGAGCGGTCATGGCGGGACACCCGGTGGTGATGATTGAGATAGGTTCAGCTAAATTGGATCTCTGCACCGTTTTCAACGGCACTTATTTTCAGCTAGGATGAAGTGAACTCATCCATTGCAAGGCGCCGCCCATGCCACGCCCCTACAACCTGCCCTCCCTGCGCGCGCTGAGTAGCTTCGAGGCCGCGGCCCGCCACCTGAGCTTCAAGACGGCCGCGCGCGAGCTGAACGTGACGCCCACCGCGATCAGCCACCAGGTGCGCGCGCTGGAAGACGACCTGGGCCAGCCGCTGTTTCGCCGCCAGCATCGCGGGGTCGAGCTGACCGCGGCGGGCGCGTATCTGTTCACGACGTTGCAGCGCAGTTTCGAAGCGATCTCGGACACGGTGGACGGGTTGCGCGGCACCGGGCGCGACGGCGTGACGGTGCTGGTTTCCACCGCCATGAGCGCGCTTTGGCTGACCCCCAAGCTCACCGATTACTGGCGTCTGCATCCCGACAGCGAGGTGTCGCAGATCGTGTCGGACGCCGACATACCCGACGCTGCCGCCGATCTGAGCCTGTGCTACGGGGACATCGACGCCGATACCGGCGACTGCGCCCTGCTGTTTCGCGACCGGATCTGCGCGGTGGGCGCGCCGGGTTTCGCGCGGCGCCACGTCATCACCCAGGCCCGCGATCTGCAGCGGGCCCCGCTGATCCACATGACCGACACGCGGCACCAATGGACCGACTGGACCGGCTGGCTGGGCGCGCTGGGATGCCCCGCGCCGCGCGGGCACAGGATCGCGGTGAACAATTACATGATCGCTTTGCAGATGGCGAAGGACGGGCTTGGCGCGGTGCTGGGTTGGGACGGGCTGGTGGGACCGCTGATCGAGGCGGGCGAGCTCGACCAGCTGGTGGACGACCGGATCGTGTCGCCGAACTGCTTCTACATCAAGACCCACCGCCGCGCGTCGGACCCGGCGCGGCGGTTCCGCGACTGGCTGGTGTCGACCCATGCGGGTGCGGTTCCGGTGGCGCGGGTTGCGGAGTGATCCCGTTTCGCGGACAGATGCGGGGCGGGCGAGCGGAAGGACAGGGCGATGATGGATTGGAGCGGCGCGGGCGCCATCGTGACGGGCGGCGCGTCCGGTTTGGGGGCCGCGACCGCGCGGGCGCTGACCGAGGCGGGGATGCGCGTGACGATCTTCGATCTGAACGAGGACGCGGGGACAGAGCTGGCCCGCGCCTTGGGCGGCGGCTTCGCGCGGGTCGACGTGGCGGATCCGGCGTCGGTCGCGGATGGCATCGCAGCGGCCGAGGCGGCCCACGGCATCCCGCGCGCGCTGGTCAATTGCGCGGGCATCGGCCCGGCGGCCAAGACCGTATCGCGGGGTGCGGCACACGACCCTGAGCTGTTCGCGACCGTGATCCGGGTGAACCTGCTGGGCAGCTTTTACTGCGCGTCCCAGGCGGCCGCGCGGATGGTGGCGGCCGATCCGCTGGGGCCGGACGAGGCGCGTGGCGCGATCGTGAACACCGCGTCGGTCGCGGCGTTCGACGGACAGGTGGGCCAGGCGGCCTATGCCGCGTCGAAGGGCGGTATCGTGGGCATGACCCTGCCCATGGCGCGCGACCTGGCCGACAAGGGCGTGCGCGTGTGCAGTGTGGCGCCGGGACTGTTCCTGACGCCATTGCTCGAAGGCTTGCCGGAGGACGTGCAGCAGTCGTTGGGCCGACAGGTGCCGTTCCCGTCGCGGCTGGGCGATCCGGCCGAGTTCGCAGCCATGGTCGCCCATATCCTGGCCAACCCGATGCTGAACGGCGAGGTCATCCGCCTTGACGGCGCCATCCGCATGGCGCCGCGCTGACCGGGCGCCAGCTTCGCTCGATGGCGCGTTGCACGGGTGAAACAGCCCGGACCGTTCCGCCGCCACCGGCACTGATCTGTCGACTTTGAAGCTGCACGCCGCATTATGGCCCCCGTGTTGCACCCGCCGCGTCGGGTGCGCTGCTTTCGGGATGGGTCGATGACAGACGAGCGCATGTCCGGCGAAACCGCCGACACGAAAGGGCTGCTCGCGCATTACCCGTGGGTCCTGGGCTTCGCGATCCTGCTAGTGGTCGCGCTGCACGTGTCGGCCTTCCGAAGTGCCGGATTGTCGCAGGATTACGACTCGGTCCTGCGGCTGCTCGAACTGCGCGACTTCATGGCGGGTCGGGGCTGGTTCGACACCGTGCAGCCCCGCGTCCTGCCGCCCGAAGGGCTGGACCTGCACTGGTCACGACTGATCGACGCGGTGCTTGCCGGGGCGATCGTCTTCGTGTCATTCTTCGTCGATCCCGCCCGCGCCGAGACGGCGGTCCTGTTCGCCTGGCCCGTCCTTCTTCTGATCCTGCTGATCGCCATCAGCGGTGCGATGGTGCGCGAGCGTTTCGGCGACAAGGCCGCGTCGCTGACCGTGCTGGTCGCCGCCACGTCCCAGCTGCTGCGCGGCGTCTATTTCCTGCCGGGCCTGATCGACCATCACAACGTCCAGATCGTCGTGATGGCGGGCGTCGCCTGGGGGCTTCTCAGCGACGGGGATCGCACCCGGTCGGGCCTCGCGGCCGGGGCGCTGACCGCGCTGTCGCTGGCGGTCGGCCTGGAAGCCGTGGGCTTCATCGCGGTCGCGATCGTGTTCCTGGGCCTGCGTTACATCGCCTTGGGCGGATGGGAGGCCGAGCGCGTCGGCGGCTTCGGCCTCGCTTTGATGCTAACCGCGCCGCTTCTGTTTCTTGCGCAAACCGCGCCGTCGGACTGGACGGTGCCTCATTGCGACGAGCTGGCGCTGCCGGTCCTGTGGGTTACGACCGTCGCGGGGCTATACCTGCTGGGACTGGCGCGGATGACGCGCGACGCGACAAGGCCGGAGCGCGTGCGGGTCGCCTTGGTCCTGGCGGTGCCTGCCCTGCTGGCGTTGCTTCCGGCCGCGCAAGCCTGCGCCGACGGGCCTTACGACATGGTCTCGGACATGGTGAAGCGGATCGTGGTCGCCAATGTCATCGAAAACCTGCCGCTGAGATTCTTCCTGGTCCACCTACCCGTGCAGGGGTTGTCGATGGCCCTGCCCTTCCTGTGCGTAATCCTGCTGCTGGCACCGACCCTTGCATCGGGCAAAGCGCGGGACGCGCGGGCGCTGTCCGTGGCCCTATCGCTGCTGGCGCTGGCCGTGAGCCTCCTGCAGGCGCGCATGATGATCTGGGGCTTTGCGACCCTGCCCGCGGCCCTGGGCGTCGCGTTTCACGATTTCACGCGCCAGAACCGGATCAATCTGGTCTGGACCTTCCGCCTGCTTCTGGTAATTGCCGCGAGCTTTCCGCACCTCTTCGGACTGGCTTTCGTCGGCCTGTCGGCGCCCGCGCCGTCGCAGATCGCGTCGCCCACGGAGGATCCGCGCTGCGTCACCCGAGAAGCGATCGAAAGCCTGAACGCCCTGCCGCCATCGCTGATCTTCAACCCCATCGAGTTCGGGACGCTGCTTCTGGTCCATAGCCCGCACTCGGTCACCGGCGCGTCCTACCACCGCAGTCCGCGGGCGCTGGAATACGGGATCGTGCCATTCCTCTACGAGCAGAGCGACGCCTTGCGCGCGGCCTTGGCCGACACCGGCGCCGACTACGTGATCCTGTGCCGGGGCAAGTCCTATGGACCGGACACCACGGTTGCGACACGCCTTGCCGCGGGCGAGGATGTGGACTTCCTGACCGACACGCCTGTTCCGTCGGGCGGCGACATCCTGCGCGTGCTGAAAGTCGACAAGGACAAGTTGTGAGATGACTTAGGGGCTGTCCGGTTGGTGCCGGACCTGGCCTAATGGTCGCAAGGGGATGATTTCTTTCCGGCGGACGCAACAATTGTCAGAAACTAATATTTGTCACAGGAAATGCCCGCTATCGTGATCCCGCGCCGGTCCGCAAACCGGTGCCTTGGGGTTTGATTTTCTGCGGGGGTCTGTACGTGAATTTTTTCGGAAAAGCGCAAGCGAAGGAAAGTCGACCTTCGACGGCGGAAGAGCATAAGCCCGCGACGGGGGCGGTCGCCGAGAACGATGCGATCGATCCGGCCGGGATGACCGACCCGACACCGCCCGCGGCCAAGGATGCTGAACCGCAGCCCGCCAAACCTGCCGAGCCGTCCCCACCACCCATGGCGGAAGACGCGGAACCCGCCGTGCCGACGCCCGACACGATGACGGTGCCGAGCAACCAAACCAGGGCCGCGCTGGCACGCCAACAGCTGTTCCTTCCAGGCAAGCCGCCGAAGACCATTTCCGAGACCGGCCTGAGCGATGCCTACCTGATCAATCTGGTCTGCAAGGTCATGCATTCCGGCGGCACCATGACACCCGCCGAGATCGCGGACGTGGTGAAGCTGCCGAAGCTTGTCTGCCGCCAGCTGATCAAGCTGATGACCGAGAAGATGCTGGTCGAGGCGCAGGGATTGGAGACCAGCGATATCAAGTCCGACATTCGCTATTCGCTGACGGACTTGGGCAAGAAATGGGCGCTCGACGCAATGATGGTGTCGCAATACGTTGGTCCGGCCCCGGTGACGCTGAAGGTTTTCGAGGAACAGATCCGCCGCCAGTCGATCAACCACGAGGAAGTGCATCGCAGCGAGCTGGATGCCGGATTCTCGCATCTCGTGATCCCCGACATCCTGAAGGCCCAGCTGGGACCAGCGGTCAATTCCGGCCGCTCGATGTTGCTGTACGGCGAGCCCGGCAACGGTAAGACGTCGCTGGCCGAGGCGCTCGGCGGCACCTTCGTGGACGTCATCAGCTTTCCGTACGCGATCCTGGTGGGCAACCAGGTCATTCGCTTCCACGACGACACGCTGCACGAGACGGCGGACCTGCCGCCTGGCATCGACCCGATCGATCCGCGCTGGGTGCCGTGCAACAGGCCGGTGGTCATCGCCGGTGGCGAGCTGACGCTGGATATGCTGGACCTGCGGTTCGAGCAGACGGCGCGGTTCTACGAGGCGCCGATGCACCTGAAGGCGCTGGGCGGGATCTTCGTGCTGGACGATTTCGGCCGCCAGGTGGAAGTGCCGCAAGCCTATCTGAACCGCTGGATCGTGCCGCTGGAGAAGGGCTTCGACATCCTGTCGCTGCACACGGGCAAGAAATTCAGCGTGCCGTTCGACCAGCTTGTCGTGTTCTCGTCCAACATGCTGCCCGAGGAAATGGGCGATGACGCCGCGCTGCGCCGGATCTATTTCAAGATCCACGTGCCTTCGCCCACGCGCGAGGATTACCTGAAGATCTTCCGCGATGTTTGCGATGCGCAGGGAATCGACTGGAACGCCGAGGTGATGGACGCTTTCTTCCAGCGCAAATACGAAGAGGGCGGCTTCGTGACGTCCGGAGCGCATCCGGGCTTTTTGGTGCAGCACATCTTCGCCGCCTGCCGCTATCTGGAGCGCGAGCCGGAGTTGAGCATGGAGCTTCTGGACTTGGCTTGGCGCAACGTGGCGGCCAGCAAGAAACGCTCGATCCGCGCCTAGTCCGACGCGGCGCGGGCGGCCTCAGGCGGGGGCCATCTGCAGGAACAGCTTGATGATCGTCATCATGATCGGCACGACGACAATGATCAGGCTGACCGGGAACATGAAGAAAGCCATGGGAAACAGCATCTTGATGGGAAGCTGGTTGGCCTTTTCTTCGGCCTTGATGATCCGCATCTGACGCATTTCCGCTGCGAAGCTTCTGAGCGTCCGGCTGACATCCGACCCCAGCTCATGCGACTGGCGGAAAAGTACGGCCAGCGTGCGCGCCTCTTCCACGCGCACGCGTTCGGCGAAGTTGGACAGCGCTTCGTGCAGCGAGCGCCCGGCGCGCATTTCGAGGTTCACGAAGGACAGCTGCACGCCGAAATCGGGCACGGTCTGCAAGAATTCGCGCGTCACGCGGTCGATGGCGGCATTGATGCTGAGCCCGGCATCGACACAGACCAGCAGCAGGTCCATGAAATCGGGGAACAGCTTGCGGAACTCGCGCATCCGCTTCTTTCCGCGACGTTCCAGGAACCACGAACACAGGATGAAGACCAGTCCGCCCGCGATGCCGCCGAATGCGTAGGCCGCGGTCGTGCTGGCCTCGGGCAGGACGATCGGGAAGAGGACCTGAACCGCAAGGAAGACCAGGACCACGCAACCAAAGCGCAGCAGGTTGAACTTGTGGATTGCCGAGCTTGAGAAATAGCCGGCCTGAACCAGGCGCATCCGCAGGCTGTCGGCGCTCTCTTTGTTCACCACTTCAAGGTAGTAGCGCATCTGCTCGTTGCCCGAGCCGAGCAGTTCGTCGATCTGCTCGTCGGCCTTCCGCTTCGAGCGCGCGGCGTTCATGTTGCGCTCGACCTCGCGGCGCTGCACGACAGCGTTGATGATCGTGAAGGTCAGGATGAGCACCGCGGTGAAGATGGCCGCAAGGACTAGCGTTTCGTTCACGTCCATTGTTCCCCGTCTATCGACGCCCAGGCCGGGCGCTCAGAAATCGAAATTGATCAGTTTGCGCACGACCAGCATGCCCAGAAGCATGAAGAACAGGCAGAAGCCCACGATCAGCCCGCCATAGCCGCTTTCCCAAACTTCGTCGAAATAGGTCGGCACCATGGTGCGGATCATCGCGAAAAGCAGGAACGGAAACAGCATCATGATCCAGGCCGTCACGCGCCCCTCAGCCGAGATCGCGCGGATCTTCGCCTTGATCATCAGCC
The DNA here is from genome assembly GCF_016412875.1 of Palleronia pontilimi. Lineage (GTDB taxonomy): Bacteria > Pseudomonadota > Alphaproteobacteria > Rhodobacterales > Rhodobacteraceae > Palleronia > Palleronia pontilimi. Next base: position 70,957 of record NZ_JAEKPD010000013.1, read on the forward strand.
GGTCGCGGATCATCTTGGCCAGGTTTTCCAAGATCTCCGAAAGGTTGCCGCCGGTGCCGCGCTGCACGGTGATCGTCACGGCCAGTAGGTTGAGCTCTTCGGCGCCGACCCGGTCGACCATGGCCAGCAGCGCCTGGTCGATGCTTGAGCCGAAGGTCATCTGGTCGGTCAGGATCCCGAATTCGCTGCCGATCGGATCGGGCATTTCGCGGGCGACAAGGGCGATCGCGGCATTCGTGGGGTGGCCCGCGTTCAGGCTGCGCACGATGATGTCGATCGCCGGGGCCAGTTGCGCAGTGAATTTCTTGATCCGCATTGCGCGGATGCGCAGGACCGTCATCGCGCCCAGAAGCAGCGAAATCACGGCGGCGAGCACGAAATTCACCGGTGTAGGCAGATCCAGGAATATGACCAGCAGCAGGTATGAGGCGAGAGCGCCGAACACCAGATAGGCGACCATGCGCGGACGGCTCGTCTCGAGCCCGCTTTGGGCATAGATCCGTTCCATGACCTGCGCGAGCGAACTGCCATCGCGCCCGATCCCGCGGCGCAGCAGTAGGTTGGTATAGGCTTCTTCTGTGCCTTGCTTCAGCTTGATGTTCTCGAGCCGGTTCTTGATCTCGCTTGAGCTGCGCCGGGACGCGAAGACGAAGCGCAGGACCGTGTCGACGACCAGCAATGCGGCCGCGAAGACCAGTCCGTAGATCAGGATGAGATTGTCAAACATGGCTCAGAGCACCTTGGACGGATCGAAATGTTCAAGCGGCACCTTCAGTCCCATCGATTTTAGGTCCTCGAGGAAGCCGGGCCGGATGCCGGTCGCGCGGAATTCGCCCAGGATCGTGCCGTTCTCGTCGACGCCCAGCCGCTTGAACCGCATGATCTCCTGAAGCTGGACCACGTCCTGCTCCATGCCGGTGATTTCCGAGATCGACGTCACCCGGCGCGTCCCGTCTCGCAGGCGCTCGAGCTGGATGAACAGGCTGATGGCCGACGTGATCTGGCTGCGGATCGCGTTCAGGGTCATGGGCATCCCGGACATGCCGACCATCTGCTCCATCCGGGAGATGGCGTCGCGCGGATTGTTGGCGTGGATCGTGGACATGGACCCCTCATGGCCGGTGTTCATGGCCTGCAGCATGTCGAAGGCTTCGCCGCCGCGCACCTCGCCGATGATGATGCGGTCGGGGCGCATCCGAAGCGCGTTCTTTACCAGGTCGCGCTGAAGGATCTCGTTGCGCCCGTCGATGGTGGGCGGCCGGGTTTCCAGCCGGACGACGTGGGGCTGTTGCAGTTGCAGTTCGGCGGCGTCTTCGATGGTGACCAGGCGCTCGTCATGCGGGATATAGGCCGACAGCGCGTTTAGCATCGTCGTCTTGCCCGAGCCGGTGCCGCCCGACACCACGATGGAGATCTTGCCTTCGACCGCAGCCTTCAGAAGCGTCGCCATGCCCGGCGCCAGCGCGCGGGCGCCGACCAGCTTGTCCAGCGAATAGGGCCGTTTCGAGAATTTGCGGATCGACACTTGCGGGCCGTCCACCGCCACGGGGCGGATCGCCACGTTCACGCGCGAGCCGTCTGCCAGGCGCGCATCCACCAGCGGCGAGCTTTCGTCGACCCGGCGTCCGACCGAGGCGACGATCTTGTTGACGATCCGCAGCAGGTGATCTTCGTCCTTGAAGCGGACCTTGGTGGGGATCAGCTTGCCGCCACGCTCGATATAGACGGTCTTGGGCCCGACGATCAGGATGTCCGAGATCGTGTCGTCTTCCAGCAGCGGCTCGATCGGGCCGAGGCCCAGCATTTCGTTGCCAATATCGTCGATCAGCTTGTCCAGCTCGGTCGAACTGAGCGGGAAATTGTGATCCTTCGCGTAGCTCCGCACCAGCGGGCGCAACTCGTCGTGGATCTCGTCTTCTTCCATGGTGTCCAGGATCGACAGGTTAATCTTGTCGATCAGGAATCGGTGCAGCGTCACCCGCTCGTCGATGAAATCGGGCGAGTCCTGTTCGGGCCGGGCGACCCCGTTGCGGTCGCGCCCGCCTTCCTTCGCGCCGTCCGACGTCTTCAGCACCAGCGGCTGGTCCTCGACGACCGCATCGTCCTGCGCGGGTTGGGATTTTCTGTAAAATCGACCGACCATGGCTTATCCTTTTCCCCGCGCTAGCGGACGATGACTTTCGTTCCGGTGGGGACATTGGCGAAGAGTTCGAGCACATCCGCGTTGGTCAGGCGGAAGCAGCCCGACGTCTCGTAGGCGCCGACGGTACCCGCGCTGTTGGTGCCGTGAATGCGATAAAGCGTGTCGCGTCCGCCGGTATAGAGATAGAGCGCCCGGGCGCCCAACGGGTTGTAGGGACCGGGCGGGACGTAGCTGGGCAGGCCCGGGCTGCGCTTCAGCATGTCGCTGGGCGGTCGCCAGCCGGGCCATTCCTTCTTTGCGCCGACCACCGTGGTTCCGGTCCAGGTGAACCCTTCGCGGCCGACCGAAATGCGGTAGCGCTCGGCCTTGCCGCCGCCCAGGATCCTGTGCAGCGTCCTGTCCGCGTTCGAGATGATGATCGTTCCGGGCCGCTCGTTGCTGGAATAGGCAACGATTTCCTTGGTGCGGGCGCCGTGATCGCGCGGCACCTTGGCGTTCGCGGCGGTGGCCGCCTGCCCCGTTGCCAGCGTCGCGGCCGCCGCGACAGCGCCGATCAGGAAGCCGCGGCGCGATCTGTCCTGCGCGTCGGTCATGCGGACACCTCGGTCAGTTCCATCGACTTCATGTATTTCTGCAAAGCGTTCAGAAAGCGCGAACGATGTGCCACTTCCGACGGGGGAACACCGCGATCGACGGCTTCGCCGATCTGCGCGCTGGCAAGCGGCAGGTACGTGAAGGGCACGTCGCCGAAAAGCTCTTTCAGGCGGCTTTTGCCGATCCGCTGGCCGAACAGCCTGGATTCGTACTTGTTGACGACGACCTGCAACGCGAAGTCCTTGCCTCGGAGTTCCCGGATCCGGTCGATCAGATCGACCGTATGCTTGAGCGCCGACATGTTCAGCTCGGTCACCAGCGTACAGGTGTTCACGGCCGACAGCACGTCGTCCTTCCACTCGGTTTCATAGTAGGGGATGTCCACGAAAGTCTGGTCGTGCTCGATGGTGACGGCGTCCAGCAGGCGCAGCACCAACTCATAGCCATTGATCTCGGAATTGAGCTCGGGGCGCTTGAAGGAATAGACCGCGAAGCCGTTTTCGTGCTGCTTCTGGATCACGCGGATGAATTCGGCATCCACCCGATGCGGCGCGGCGGCGACGCTGGCCAGGTTGTAGCCGTTGATCATGTTGATCGCGTAGCTGCAATCGCCCAGCGAGAAATCCAGATCGAACAGCGCCACCGATCTTTTCTTGAACATACGCTGCGCGGCGATATCGGCCATCGATACCGCCAGCGTAGTGGCGCCCACACCGCCCACCGACGACACGACCGCGTGGACGCGATTGTTGTAGGTCTTGCGGAAACGCACCCCCTTGAAGATGCTTTCGATCAGGTCCTTGCCATCGACCGGCTTGGGCATCCAATCGTGTACGTTGAACTTGAAGAGGCGACGGGTTTCGTCCGCGGTCAGGGCGGGAGAGGACACGATCAGCGGCATGTGCGGGACGGCGGCGCGCACGTCGGACAGTAGCTCGATCTCGGCTTCGGTCAGAGCCGACACGTTGACGATCACCAGGTCGCCCGCCTCGGGAGTCAGGTTCGTCTTCAGGGCCGACACTTCGATCGGGAAGACCATGATGCGCGGCGATGCCTCGACCAGCGCCTCGATCTCTTCGTTGGTGGCGTCATTGCCAGAAACCAGAAGAATGCGGGACATCGGGTTGGGCGTCATGCCGAGGGCCTGTTCGTTTTGAATTTTCATCAGCAGGTATCCTTGCTGCACAAGTCTTCACTGGTGACCGAAACGCGATGGGGCGGCACAGCGATGCCCCCCGGAAGCCCAAGCGGCGTGAAGAATTTCATGATGTCGTCGAGAATGAAGAAATCGAAGAAAAGGTCTCTGACTTCCAGGCTGACCGACACGATGGGCCCGCCCGGCCGGTTCACATAGCCCAGGTCGGACCGGGTATAGGTGATCTTGATCTTGTCCCTGGGGATGAAGGCCGCGATATCGCAGATGCCGACGATCGCGGTAGTGGCATCAAGGCACCTGCGATCGCCGCCGTAATAAAGCCGGTCCAGCCGGGCCGCTATGCAGGTGGCGCCCTGGCAGCTGATCGGAACCGCTGTGCCGATGCTGATCGGGCTGCCGGTCGACGACCCGGTGGGATATGTCGCCAGCGCCGAGATATCGACCAGCGGATCCGACACGACCGCGTTGCGCGCACCGACCTGAAGCGCCTTCACGGTCTGGTTCCACTGGAACAGCACGACGCTGACCTCAATGGCCGCGGCGAGGGTCAGGATCAGCAATGGCATGACCAGAAGCGCTTCGGTCATCGAGATGCCGCGACGGTCGATCCAGAAGGACCGCACCCCATGGGCGACGATCACCATCCGATCTGCCTCATTTCGAGCGAGTAGCTGATCGTCACCGGGCTGCTGAGGATGGCGGAAAACGCAGGCGATCCCTGGTGCACGACGGTGCCCACAACCTTGACGATGTCGTCATCCTGGGGGGCCGTGGAAAGCGACCCCTTCGAAGGGTACAAGAGCAGCTGGCTGCTGTCGTCCCAGCCCGGAACGCGTCGGGGCTCGTTTGTTCCCGGCACGGGCGTGCCGTAGAAGGCGATATTACGGGCGGTCGTCTCGTTGCAGGCGCTGGGCACGGTGGGCGAGAAGACAGGTCTGCAGCGCGACCAGTAGCGCGCAGCATCGCGCACGCCCATGGCCAGTTGCTGCCGCTCCCACATCATGTAGCCGAATTCCAGCAAGCCGAAGGAAATGATGGACATGACCGGGAAGGCGATCAGCGCTTCGACGAGCACGGCGCCGCGCTCGTCCCTAGAATACCCCAGTTTCCCCAACATCTTCATAACGACTTCTCAAATGAACTGAGTCGATCCCGCGTCCCCACGACACGGGATGAACTCGTCTTGGCCCACCGCGCCGACGGTTCACCCGTCGGCGTCGATCGGTGTATTGTAGGTCGCGCGCGGAAACGCCTCGATCGTCTGGATGCCGGTATTCGCCATGTGTGCGTTGCCGCCCCGGAACGACACCGTGTCCCAGTGATTGAGGTAATCCGCGGATCCACAGCCCGAAAGCGTCAGCACGACCGCTCCGAGACCGAGTGCGAAACGCGCCTTATTTCTTGTTGATGACGGCATCTTCGAACTCCAGATCAATGATATGGCCATAGGGACCGACGACGCCGTTCCCATCGCGGAAGCGGCGCAGAAGATCGCGGTCGACTTCGAGCATCCCCAGCAGGAACAGTTCGACATCGTTGGACGAGCGCGTCGAGTCCAGCGGTGAGCTGAGCGGCGTGTTCGGCCCGACCGGCGCGACCAGACGCGGCGTTACCAGGATCACCAGGTCCGACTCACGCTTCTGGAAGCTGCGCGAGCTGAACAGGGTGCCCAGCACCGGGATCTGGCCTAGCCACGGCACCTGACTGGTATTGCGTGCGTTGTTGGCCTGCAGAAGCCCCGCGATCGCGAAGCTCTGGCCGTTGCGCAGCGACACAGTCGTTTCCGCCTTGCGCGAGATGAAGGCGGGCTGACCGTTGACTGTCAGCGACGGGTCGATATCCGACACCTCGGGCGAGATGCGCAAGCTGATTAGCTCGTCGTCCAGCACCGTCGGCACGAAGTTCAGGCGCACACCGTATTCGCGGTAGTCGGTGCCCTCGACCACGAAGCCGTTCTCGTTGACCGAAGTGGACGAGATCGGAACCTCGCCGCCGACGACGAAATTCGCCTCGACCCCGTTGGTCGTAACGAGCTTGGGGTTGGCCAGGCGGCGGGCAAGGCCCTTGTTCTCGAGCGCGTTGATCACGACGTCGATCTGGACGCCGGAAATCTCGAGCAACTCGCCGATCAGCGACCCGAAAGGTGCCCCGTTCTGGGCCGCGACACTCGCGCCGTTGGTGACGAAGGCGGTCTGCCCGCTTTCGCGCGTGCCGGTCAGGCTGACGCCGAGGTTGCGGCCGGCGTTGCGCTCGACCTCGAGGATCCGCACGTCGAGCTCGACCTGCTGGGCACTGGCCACCGAAATCGTATCGATCACCGGATCGGTCGAGAATTGCGCCGCGATGTCGAGCACGCGCTTCTTGTCCACGTTGTCCTTCACCGTGCCCGACAGGCGGATGCGGTTGTTGACGTTCATCACGCTGATCTGCGCGCTGGGAACGGCGCGCGCGATCGCCCGCTCGAGCTGCGAGAAATCCACCCGGACGCGCACGTCGATCACTTCGAGCAGCTGCTTGTCGTTCGAATACAGCGTGATGTTCGTGACGCCGGTGGTCTTGGCCTGGATGTATAGCGACGTGTCGGTTAGCGGAAAGACATCGGCAATCGCGTTATCACCGATCAGGATGTCCGCGAAGGGCCGGTCGGTCGTGACCGTGAGCGTCGTGCTTGGCGCGATCTCGACCGTCGACAGGACGCCATCGTCGATCCTGATGTCGCGGGTTTGGGCGTCGGCCGGGCCAGAGGCCTGGAAAAGCGCGGATACCGCGAGAAGCGCGGCCCCGATCAATGTTGTGAAATGGCGGGCCCCGGGGGGGCTGCCGATCTTGTGTTTCAAATGATTCATAACTGCGGGCCTGTTCCGTTTCTGCTCGATCTTCGTACAGAGCCAGCGATCCGTGATCTCAATTCGTCACTTGGATCAACTGCTCCGCGCCTTCTTCGATAGTCTCCACGCCGTATGTTTCGGCTTCGGTCGGATCGACCCGGTATTCTTGGCGCTGACCGTTGCCACGGGTCACGCCGATGACTGCCTTGCGCGGCGGCACGTAGGGCTGCGGGACGACGCGCTCGACCTCGACGACACGCTCGACGACAGTCGGCTCGGTTTCGCGCATCAGTTCTTCGAAATTCGACAAGCGGTCGGTGAAGCCGTCGGACATGTTGCGCAGCATCTCTTCGAGTTCCTGCAGGCGCTCGTCGTCGGCATCGGGCTCAGCGGCCAGTTCGGCCTCGGGCAGCAGGTTCTCGGCGACGTCCAGATCGCTCAGGTCGTCGATGGTGATCCGCTCATTCGCCTCGACCTCGGTCGATGCCAGGTTGCGCAGCGTCAGCGACAGCTGTCCGACATTGCCGGCCAGGACCAGCTTCTGCGCCTCTTCGGTGTTCACCTCGAACGTCACGGTGCGCACGACACTGGGCTGATCCTTGCGGTCGTCGGCGATCTGGTCGATCGCCAAGACTTTCACGCCCTGCAGTAGGACATCGACGTATTCGCCGCGCACCAGAAGGATGTCGACGCGGTCGCCGGGAAGCACGAAGCCCGCCACGCCGAGCACGTCGTTCACACGGATCGACACGGCCTTGAGGCCGGGCGTCAGAGCTGTTGACAACTTGGCGCGCACGCCGGGAAGCGTGACCCTGCTAGCCAGGATCGGCTCGCCCGCCGCCATGGTCGTCAACGCGAAGCGCGCATTATCTTCCTGATCGTCAGGGATCAGGTCCGCGATCGTCTTGAATGCGCCGTCAGGCTCGATTTCGCCGGACCATTCGATCGTGCGCACCTTGTTGGGCAGCAGGCGTTCCCCGAAGCTGATGGACTCGGTCGCGACAACAATCGTGTTTTTTGGAGCCTGGTCGCCAGGTGCCCCCTGCTCGGTGATTTGACGGGTCAGCAATTGCCGTTCGCTTGCCAGCCAGCCGCGCGCACCGAAAACAGCAAGCGCCGCCAGAACGACAGCGACCATCAGACTCAGGACCATAGACAAGCGCATCGGATTTCCCACTCCCCCGGATGTGTGTCAGATATCACCCGCCCTTATTCACCGTGTCAGACACGATGTTCCCGTGATGGAAATGTTTCAGGGTTGACATGAGCAGGCAACGAACTAGACGCGAATTTTCTAATCTGATGTATTTTTCCGACGATTTCTTCGGCGGGCTTCATGAACTTCGAAGCGAAACCATTTACGCTATTGAAATGAACGGGTTGCGGTCCCAGCTTGCACCGGGACCACGACTTGGCTTCGGTGTCCGGGCGCTGCGTGACGCGGGCGCCCGGACGCCGGTTCCGATCAGGTCGGAGTGCTACCCAGCGCAGACGCGATCCACAGCCCCCAGTTTTGCCAGGCCAGCGACAGCTGCTGGCCAAAGATCAAAACGGTTCCGATGACGCCGCCGATCAGAAGACCCAAGACGACGAGATATTCCGACAGCGCCAGGCCTTCGTCCTCGCTGTAATAGCGACGCACCAGGTCAGTCATGTAAGAAGTTACTTTTTGCATTTAATTGCTCCAATTCCTCGAGATGTACCCCATGAACACCCCTTCACTTACGCTCGACATTCGGTTGCTTGGATGGATGCCTCGGTCCCCACTCCGGCCCGTCGTCTTTGTATTGCCAGAATTAAGCCATAATCCGCTGATCCCACAAGCTTATTAGCAGACTATTGCCACATTTTGCGTTTTGTGATGGCCAATTGCATCGACGTGACCCGATTATCTTACGAATGATTACAGTGTATTTCAGCGACTCCCCCGGAATTAAATCCGGGGTTGAATTAAGAAGACCCATTAAACCTTGGATTGCGAACCATCCACAGTATCGCCGCAATTGATTCGCAGCGATTCGCGGTGATTCGCCTACCTGACCAGAAAAGCTTCTTTGCGAATCAAATCGTCGAGCGAGCCCAAGCCGCCACTGCCCAGCAGATCGACGATTTCGACATCGACCGTCGTGCCCGCGGACGGGTTCCAGGTCTTCATCGGACGCGTGAGGAAAATCCGGGCATAGGTGTTCACGTTCAGATCCGTGTTCCCCCCGGCCCCGGTTTCGGATTCACCCACGCAATCGATCATCGCGGCCACCAACGTCCGCGGATCCGCCGAAGGATCTACGGACGTGATCGACGTGAAGTTGCGGGTGAAATCCTGGGTCGAGCAATAGGGCGCGGCGACTTCGCCACCGGTGTCCTGGGCCTGGTTCGACGGCAGGCGCATCGTGGTTAAGTTCGGGGTCGGCGTCTCGATCTCCCAACGATAGACGTCATAACGCGACGCCTGTTTTCCGCTGAACGTCGAAGGGATCGACGCGGGCGTGTAGGCCTGCGATGGGAAGTTCACGTCCAGATACCGCTGCAGGTTCCAGTTCGAGTCCGTTCCCACATACGCGCCCGGCGTGCCCGTCTCGCCTGCCTTTTTCGGCGGGTTCGTCATGGCATCATTGTCTGGGAAGCCGTAGACGCCGTCGATCTTGCCGTTCTCGCCCCAGTATAGTCCCGAAACCGGGTCGATCTTCGTCGGGTCGGTCCATCCGGTCGCAAGGTCGATGATATGGTCGTCGCCGAACCGGCCTTGCGGCGTCCCTGCAGGGGCGCCGGTGGGCTTCACGCAGTCGTTGAAGTTTTGGCCGGTCTTCTTCGGGATGAACCCCTTGCGCACGTTCTGCGCGATCGCGGGCAGGTATGTGAGCCCTTGCCCAGAGCCGTAGCCCTGGTTCGGCATCATGTCGAAGCGCACATTCAGGCCGTCGGCGATCGCCTCGCGCGCGCCGGGCGACGTGTTCACGGTGTCGCCGTTGCGGATGCAGATGGGCACGCGGCCGCCCGCGAAATAATCGTTCAAGGCCGCGGTGCCATTGGCCCCGTCCACCGACAGGAATCCGAAATTGCCCGGAAACGCCGTCGAGCCGCCGCCCGGATGCAGGCGGATCATGCGGCCGTGCAGGTTGCCTGCGGCGAATTCCCTTTGCAACCGGTCAGGATCGGCTACGCCGAGATCGGTGAATTCGAACGGGTTGCAAACGAAAAGCGGCGGCACCTCGCAGATCGACGACTCGGACGTGGCGACGGCGATGGCGCCCACCGGCTGCGAACTGGGAACCCCGAACCGCGAGAAGATCCCGTCGAAAATCAGCTGAAGCGAGAATTCCGACGGAGAATAGGCGCGCACATAGACGTATTCGGGCGAGGTCGACAGCGTCTCGGCGTTGTGCGCGGTGATCCAGGCCGTGTCGATGACGGTGGTGTCGTCGGTGGGAATGGCGTCCAAGAAGTAGACATCGAACCGGTCGTCGCTGGCGGGGTTGAACGTCACCGATTTGGTCGTCGTCCCGTTGAAGCTGAGCATCCCGACAGGATTGGTCAACTCGCCCATGGCCGCGCGGGCGTCCGCGATCTGCGTTGACGTGCCGTCCAGTTCGCGCGCGCCGGTCAGCGCCATCGAATCGACCACCGCCTGAAGGTCTGCATGGGCATTGTTGCCCCGTCCGATATCGATCAGGATTAGTCCGAACCCCAGAAACACCGGCAGCAAAAGCAGCATCATGACCAAGACGAAACCGTCCTGCAAATCGCGCAAATATTTCATCTCGAATTCCCCGAAGTCCCCACTCCGAAATCCGGGGCGCGTCAGCAAACCAAGCCGTGCCCCAGAATTCAATTAACGATGCTAACAAGTTCCGGTCAATTCTGAAACTTGGTTACGAAAAAATGAACCACCCCATGCGAAGCGCCATGACCGGCACCGCCGCGACCGCCAGGGGCAACCCGTAAGGCACGCGGCCCGAGCGTTTAAGCTCGGCCAGCCAGCCGAAGGCTCCGCGCTCGGCCCCGGCAAAGGCCGACACGGTGATGATCAGGTAGAAGAGGATCGAGAAGACCATGAGGAAGACGACGAACGGCGCCAGTCCCATGTAGCCGAGATGCAGTCCCAGCGGCAGCATCAGCTTGGAATCGCCCGCCCCCAGCACGCCCAGCATCCACATCATGAACCCAATCACGAACAGAAGTCCGCCCGCCATCAGGTCTTGCCACAGGGTCGGGAAGCCCAGGAATCCCTGCGCGGGAAGGTAGAGCAGCAGGAAGGCCAGGACTAACTGGTTGCTGATGGTGAAGGTGCGGATATCGCGCCACGCTATCCAGACGAGCAGGACAATCGACGCCAGCTGCGCCAGCAGGGCGAGATACAACATCAGCGTGCGTCCAGGCGATCAGATCCCTCTGAGATCGCCCGGTGCTCTTTTGGGAGAATTGACCGAGTTGCGCAGCAGCTCGAGATTGTTGGCCGTCACCGCGTTTGCCGGATCGATCTCGTAGGCGCGCAGGAACAGGGCCCGCGCCGCGACCAGGTCGCCGCGCAGCAACTTCGAATAGCCGTAATTGTTCAGATACTCAGGGCGGTTGCCGATGACCGGCTGCAACCTGCGATACGCCGCGTCGGACTGGTCGAAGCGGCGCAGCATGTCGGCGCTGGCCGCGAAGCCCAGCAGCGCCAGCGCGTCGTCGGGCACGACTTCCAGCGCGTCCTTGTAAAGCTTGTAGGACTTTCCGTAATTGCCTTCCCGGAACTGCAGCTTGGCCGGTACCAGGCTGGTATCGTTGGGATAGAAATTGACGCTGGCCGTGTCGCGCGTGGTTGCGGGCGAGTCGCTGTAGGCCGATGTTTCGTTCAGCCCGACGTTTTCGCAAGCCGCCAGCGCCAGAAGGATCGTAACTGCAAAGATACGCTTCATAGGATCAATCCGCGGCCCCGGGCAACATACGGTTCCGGCCTTCTCGATGTTTCAATGGCCAAGTTTGGCCATTTGACGATAACTCAATGCGCATCAATAGGGAGCGAAACTTGCCGTTCCGGCAACGCGGCGGGATGCAAGTTGCATTTTTTCCACAGTGAATAGCGGCTTTTCGGGCCAGCGATGCTATCCCGGCTGATCTTTCGCGCAGCGGTACAGGTAGTAGGCGGTGCTGCCCGACATGCCATCCGAGGGGTCCGTCGGCAACTTGAAGGCGCGCGGCGCAGCGTCCGCCACACGGTTGCGCAGCACCAGGACATCCAGGTCCCCCGCAGCGGCGCAGGCCTTGTCGATCTGCTCGGCGCGCTGCGGGCCGGTCTGCGTCGGATCCAGCTTTTGCGGACAATTTCCAAGCACGTATCCCCCGAAATCGCCGGAGTTCAGCCCGCGCAGGGCTTGGGCACGACGCTCGAATTCGAGGGCCTGGCCGCGGAAGAACTGGATTCCGCTTTTCTGGCGGCAGCTGAAATAGCTGGGCATCCCCAGCTTGAACCACAAAAGGCCCACGCCCTCTTCCCAATAGACGGTCTTTCCGTCCAGCGCGGCGACTATCGCGGGATCAATGGGACTGACGCCCGTGTCGAACCGCTGCATCGCCGTCCGGTCGTCGATGCTTGTCCCCAGACCCACACTGACCGCGCCGAGCCCTGCAACCAGTGCCGCGCGCGCTTCGGCGCGGCCCGGCGGGCGCATCAGCCAGGTCAGCGCCAGGGCAATTGCCGCGATGCGCAGCGCGGTTTTCCATCCGTAGGCCTCGTCAGTCAGAGCGAACGCGTTCGTGCCGATCAGGCTTGCCGCAAGCAGCGCGCCGAGCGCGGCGACCGACAGTGCCAGCACGTCCAGCACGAAACGCGCCCTGCCCGCGCCTGCGCGCCCGGCCACCGCCGACAGCAGCGCGCCCAGCGCGACGATGGCCGAGCCCAGCGGGACCAGCCCCAGCGCCGCTTCCGCCACGGCGATGCCCAGAGACAGAATCAAAACGTTCGCGACGCGGCGCTGGGACAGGCGCAGCGCCTCGATCGCCAGCAGGTTGCCGAACAGCGTCACGAACAGCAGGACGCGCCAGAATTGCAGCGCCGCGATGAGCCGGTTGCCAAGCAGGTCGGCCCCGACAACGGACACCAGCAACATCGCGCAGGCTACACCGATCAGGCCGATGGCGAAGGACGCCCGCCGCGACGGTCCGGCCAGCCGTACCAGCAAAAGGACGGTCACGGACAGCTGGAGCGACGCGAAGATCAGCGACGCGTTCCAGCCGGTGGGATACACGATGGAATCCCGCAGGCGGGTCAGCGCGAACCATTCGGGATCGAGCGCTTGAAGCAGCCAGACGAATGGGCCGATCCCGGACCAGGCCAGCCCGAATGCCATGCCAGAACCGACCGCGGCCAGGATCGCGAAGCGCTTCCAGTCGCCTAGGGCGATCCACGCACCCACGGTCAGCGCGGCCAGGCCCGTCAAAGGATGCACCGCAAGCGCGACCAGCAGAAGCGCCCCGCCGGACAGATGCGCGCCGCGCCACAGCATCGCGAGGGCCAGCATCGAAAACGTCTCGGACAGCGGGCGCGGGGTGACGTAAGCCTCGCCATAGCCCAGCAGCAGGTTGCCGTATCCCGACGACAGGGCAAGGGCGAGTCCGGCGGCGATGAAAGCGCGGCGCGTGCCGCCGAAGACCGTCCGCGTCAGGACCACAAGGCTGGCCAACCACGCGGCAAGGCCCAACAGCCAGAATGCGAAAGTGGCGCGGCCCAATCCCAAAGCGTCGATGGCGGGGGCGTAGAGCTTGCCGAACAGGGCGAAATCGCCCTGGTTTCCGTAGCGAAACACCAGGTCCTGGCCCAGCGCTTCGCCGCCCAGGGCGCGCAGGGCCTGCACGGCGTAAAGATGGCCGTCCTGCGCAATGCCCGTGTAAGGCCGCGTCGCCAGCACCAGCACGATCAGCGCCAGCAGGCAGGCCAGCCCTTTGCGGCTGCTGAGCGGGACCCGTGCGTCAGCGCCCCCGAACAAGCCGCTTCGCGATGCCGGTGCGCCAGCGACGCCACCGGCGTCACTTGCTTTCATGGTACTCCTCTTCCGTGTTCACGTCCCACAGAAGGTGGCGGACATCGCGGCCTTCGACCAGGCCGTCCACGGCGATCATCGCCGTCAGCATCGAATGGTCCTGGTTGTTGTAGCGGTGCATCCCATTGCGCCCGACGCAGAACAGGTTGTCGAACTGACGGGTGAAATCCTCGACCTCGTCGAATCGGTCATAGGTGCCGAAATAGGCCGGGTAGGTCTTTGGCGTGCGGACCACCACGCCGTCCAGAACGCTGTCGGCGGCAATCAGGCCCAGCTTTTCCATCTCGGACGCGCCGAAGGCGATCATGTCCGCGTCGTCGCGGGTCCAGAGGTCGTCGCCCTGCGCGACGAAATATTCTAGGCCCACCCAGGTCGTGTCCGGATCGGCGACCATGTAGGGCGACCAGTTGTTGAAGACCTGAAGGCGGCCGACCTGCACGTCGCTTTCCTGGATGTAGATCCAGTTGTCGGGGAAGGCCTGCGGCTCCATCGTGCCGCTGCCGAGGCCGCGCTTGTCCAGCAGCAGGCCGACGGTCATGAAATCGCGGTAGCTGAGGCCGTCTGCAACCTCGCGCACGGGGTCCGGCGCGGGGGGCGTCCAGCCGCCAATGAGCTCGGTGATCGGCATGGACGAGAAGAACATGTCGCACGCAACGTCCCGCTCGTCGCCGTCGGCGTCGCGCACCGTGACGCTGTTGATCCGCGCGCCGTCATGGGCGATCTTTTCCACGCGGGTGTTCATGTGGATCTGGCCGCCAAGGGCTTCGACCTGGCGGGCGACGACCTCCCACAGCTGACCGGGACCGTATTTGGGATACAGGAATTTCTCGATCAGACTGGTCTCGGTTTCCTTTTGCGACAGCGATTGGCGCCCCGGCTTCATCTTGCGCAACACGTTTCGGACCAGCCCGGTGATCGACACGCCCTTGATCCGCTGCGCGCCCCAGTCGGCCGGAATGTCCTCGCACGGGACGCCCCAGACCTTTTCGGTATAGTCGCGGAAGAAGGTGGCGTAGAGTTCTTCGCCGAAGCGGTTGACGATGAAATCGCGCAGGGTGACCTCGGGGCGGATCGGGTTCAGCCGCGCGCGTCCGTAGCTGCCGACGATGCGCGCGGTGCGCCGGGCGCCCAGGTTGGCGAAGGTCTTGCGGCTGAATTTCAGCGGGTAGTCGTACATCTTGCGCCCGTAAAGGATGCGCGACACGCGGTTGCGCACCAGCATCACTTCGTCCACCGCGTCGGGATCGGGGGCGGCCGCGTTTGGCCCGTCGAGTTTTCGGTGACCGTTCTGGTAGCTGATGGTCAGTCCGTCTTCGCCGTCGGGCACTGCCTGTAGGGGCAGGACATGGGTCCACCAGTCCATCACCCGGTCGGATTTCGAGAAGAACCGATGCCCGCCGATGTCGATGCGGTTGCCCTTGTAGTTCACTGTCTTCGAGATGCCGCCGACTTGGCTGTCGGCCTCGAAGATGATGGGCTTGATGTCGGTGCGGGTCAGCAGCTCGTAGGCGGCGGTCAGACCTGCGGGACCGGCGCCTGCGATCACGGCGATCCGGTCGCTCATCCCTTGGCGCCCCCGGCCGCGCACAGATCCTCCGACCGCGCGCGGCGGAAGCTGATGTGTTTGTGCGCGAAGAAGGAATAGAACGCGGTCAGACCGACCGCGGCCACGTGGGCCAGCGATTGCGTCGGGACCGGGGCACCTTCGGCCAGGCTGGTCACGCGCAGCCCGGACCAGATCGCTTGCGCCAGCAGCGTCGTCAGCAGCAAGCCCCCGAGCGACACCAGGAAGAAATCGCGCAGCTCGTCCTGGGCCGCGCGGCCCGAGGCGTCGAAGGTATAGGCGCGGTTCAGCACGAAACTGACGCCCATCCCGGCTACGAAGGCGATCGCAACCGACACCGCGTATTCGAACGACGCGTCAAGACCTAGCACCCCGTAGAGCAGGTAGCCGGTGACGAGGTTGACCAGCGCCGCGCACCCCGAAAAACACAAGAACCGCAATACCATTTGTCAGACCCGCCGGACCGGTAATTGGTCCACCCCTTCGGTGAATACCCACTTTCGGCGCACCGTAAGGCGCGACCGGTGTGCGGACCAAGGATTATCTGGAAACTGACCCGAACATCCTGGGCAATGTGGCGGCGGCACTCGGACTGTGCACGCACCGAAAACAAATTCGCCCGCAATTTCGGAAGCGCGGCTGTCGGGCGTCAGCGCATTCGGTCCCGGACAGCGTGGTTCAAATTGGTCGTGCGAGTCCGGAATTAAAATTGCATTCATCGAGCGGAAAACAACCTGTGGGAGAGGTGCCAAACGGGAATTGTCGCATTTCTTTCCGGGCGGACCAAAATTCTTGAAAGTCGACGGCTTCTTTCCCGAAAGAATCCGTGAACGGTCTGTTTTCTGGGGTAAATCTTCACAATGCGGCCCATTCAAATTCGTCGGATCAGTTTGCGCATTTTCCGCGTTGATGGGCAGCGCGTATGCGCAAGCCGTCGTCGACCAGGACTTACGCGCGGAAATCGACTTCCGGGACACGGCCCTCAGCGTCTGCCTTGCGAGGACAGGCCGCGGGATCAATGGTCTTAGTATCCGTGCCGAACGGCGCAGCGATGACGGGCCGAGGCCGGATCACCTTCGACGGCTTAAAGCTGGGCGAGATCGATCCCGAGAAGATAAGCATCTTCGACGGCGTCGAGACCAAGCACGAGACGATCGCGATGTTGAACGGCGAAGTCGGCTGCATCCTCGAGACGCCCGTCACCGCCGACGATCTTGTGTTCTTCGCGCCATTCGACGCCAGCAACGATTTTTGGATCGCCGGGATCATCCTGGAACAGGGTCCGGTTCGCGCCGTCGCATAAGGAGGGTTTGACGATGGCGATAAAGATCAGGTTCTGCGTTTCGAAGTCGCGATCCGTTAGGGTCGGGTAGCGCGCCCGGATCGTATCGTTCAGCCGCCCCAGTCCGGTTTCTGGGCGCGACGCCTTTTCTTCGGGGATCTCGCTATCGAAATAACGCTCGGTCAGGGCGATGACTTTATCCGTCCTGATCCAGCTCAGGCAGAGGGCGATGTGGTGCTCGGGACCCGGGTCGTAGGCCGCGTGCCCCCAATCGATCATTTTTCGCTGCCTGGCATCGTTTTACCAGATCGTAGCGCGTGGCCGTGGCACGCAGGACGAGGATGTTCCGCTGCCGGTCGATCAGGTCCCGTTCGAGCGCAAGGCGGCCCAGAGACCAAGCGGTCCAACTGCCGCATCAGCGGAGGTTTCTGTATATTATGCGCGTTCTTGACCGCGACCAGCGCGTCCGGCGCATATTGGCGAGTCGATTATCAGAAGGTCAATCCGCGGCCCGGTCCAGATGAAGTCCTCGAACCGGGTATCGTGTATAGTGCCCTCTGCCCGTTTCGCCCCGGTCAGATCTTCGAAAAGCGGTCGGAAGGACTGGCCGGGCTTCAGCAGGCCGGGCAACCGTCGGTCATGGTCCTTGGTCCAGATGAAATTGTCGACCCCGTGCAAGGCGCCGAGATGGGCCACTTCGACACTCAGCACGGCAAGCCAGGATCCCATCTCGGGGATGACCGCTTCGGGGGACAGACGGTCGGCCAAGCCGACGCCAAGCACAACAACCGCCTTGCCAATGTGGCCGAGATCCATCTGCAAGGATGCGCCTAGTCACGCTGGCGCCAGGTCTTTTCGATATCTCTTGCTGGCGCTGCCGCGCGACTTCTATCAAAAGGCCGATGCAGAACTGCTGATGTAGCGGATCAAAGTAGGGCGAACGTGCTGCACGAGACCCTTGCGCTCGGGATCCTGCTGGCAGGCTGCAATCAGGGACGTCTGTGGGGCGCCATCCTGCGCAATGGAAACTGCGCGGGCCTAGTGCTTGATGCGGATGCAACACCCGGTGGGGCGGCGGTCCGGCTTGAAGCCTGGTTGCCGGGCGCGCTGGCCGCGGATCCACTGTACGACGGGATTTCATCGAAAGACGCTTTTCACTGCAGGCTTTGGGCCAACGTGCGCCCGAATTCTACCGCGTCGATTTCACGGAGCGTTCGTGACATGAGTACGGGCCGCCTAGCTGCGCGGTGCCGATCGCCGCGTGAACGCCATCGTGCGCCGGGCAAGCGAAAGATCGGCCAATGACGCACGCGCGACCGGACTGACGGTACTGGCGCACCTGGCCGCCGCCTTTCCGCCGGATCGGCCGATCCTGTATGCCAATGCCTTGCGCAAATCCAAGAACGTGCTCGAGGTCTTCGCCTAGAAGGACGCGCAGACCTGGTCGATCACGGTGTTCCTGCCCGATCGCGGGCTGTCTTGCGTGGCCTCCACCGGCAAAGGGCGCCGCGATCTTGAAGTGGCTCTGAACCTGCCGGGCAAGTAGATCGTGGTCTTGGTCCGTTCCAGTCCGGACGCGAGGGCGGCCCCCAAGCCGGTCGAGCAGGTCGCCCGATCCGACCGGGCCAAATCCGGTTGAGCATCGCGTGCCAGATCACGGGTCGGGGATCGCGACCCCGTTGAAATAGTCGCTGGTGCGCTGCTGCGCCGCCGTGACGATCCGCATGACCGATGGCAGCGCGGTCGCGGGGAAGGCGAAATCCAGGGTGTCGATCTGGAAGGCCCTGTCGCCCGCGATCAGGGGCACGATATCCTCGAGCGCGCCGGTGCTGCGCGACGATTGCGACTCGCCCGTTCCGAACGCCGCGTGTTGCGCATAGGCGCCCAGGAATTGCGCGAAGTTCCGGATCCGGCGCGGGCGGCCCCCGTAGTCGTGCAGCGCGAAGGACAGCGTCTTTGCCAGCGCGCCGCGCCGATGGGCGAAGGCCGTGCGCGGCAGGTTGTTCATGTAGCCACCGTCGACCCAAACCCCCTGCAAGGCGCGGGCGCTCAGGTTGCGCGGATGCCCCGCGGGGGCCGCGAAGGTCTGCGCGGTCGCGCTGTCGATGCGGACGGGCTTGAACGCCACCGGGATCGACATCGAGATCCGGGCCGCCGCGGCGACCGGCATCTTCGGCGACGTGTCGGCCGAGAAGAAGCCGGTCTTCCCGGTCGAAAAGTTCGATCCCGTCAGCACCAGATCGCAACGGAAGATCCGGCGATGCTCCGCGAAGGTGATGTCGCCATCTTCGGGGCGCCGCGCGCGGCCCTGCTGGGCTGCCACCTTGCGGGCGATGAGCGCGCGAAAGAGCTCGTGCGCCGCGATGCCCGAGAAGATGCCCCAGTGGCGGTAGATGTTGAAAAGATAGTGCAGCAACCGCGGGCTGCCCAGTTTGCGCAGCAGCGTATCGGTCGGCGCACCGATCCCGGCGCTGCGCCTGAGCACGGCGTTCAGCGGGTAGCTGAGCGGGCCCGGCAGGACCCGGGACGTCCAGGCGGCATGGTCATCCGTGGATCGGCCCACCAGGGCCGGAATGGGCGCGGGATGGGCGGGCTGGTCGAAGAAACGGTTGAAATCGTAGCCGCCGAACAAGAGGCGCTGGAAATCGGCGGGCCTGAAGCCGCAACTGAGCAGCACCGCCGTCAGCGCCCCCGCCGACGACCCGGCGATCCCCTTGATCTGGCCATCGGGGTCAAGCCGGTGGCCCGCGTAGCGCAGCACGCCGCGCCGGTTCAGCTCGACCAAGGCGCCCAGGAAGACGATGCCCTTCCCGCCACCGCCCTCGAAACACAGGTATTCGACCGACGGCGCGGCGATCCGTTCGATCGCCGTGGGACGGGTGTCTTCGTGGCCGTTGAGCTCGTCTCGCATGATGCGCTCCTTCAGGCGATGGGTTCGGGTGTTTCGATCCGGTCCGGGCCCTGCGCGGGATGCGCCGCGCGGTAGGCGGCGAGCGCGCGCTGCGCCCGGGCCCGGCGCTCGGCGAAGACGGCCTGCGCTTGCGGATCGGTGCGGGCGCGACGGCGGCGGCGGCCCGGACGGGCGGGATCGGGTTCGAGCAGCCGGCCGGGGATTTCGTAGATGTAGACGAAGTCGTCGGCCGCCTGGTTCACCGTGCGGCTGGCGTCGCGCAGGTTGCGCAGCAGCGTGCGGAACCCGGCCGTGTTGCCCAGTTCGCTGACCAGCACGTCGATCTGCACGTCCATGAAATAAAGAACGTAGGCCCCCAGCGTGACCCCCCGGTAGCGATGCGCGAAGGGCAGCCGCCTGCGCCGCGCGGTGGTCCATTGGGCAAGGCCGACCCCGGGCAGACGCGGCCCGCGGCCCAACCGCCGCGAGCGGTCGCGCACTTCCTGGGCGCTGAAGCGCCGCCGGGGACCGCGCAGCGCCAGCGCCAGGCGCGGGGTCGCGCGCGCGGCGCTTTCCAGGCGTTCGGGCAGGATCCCGGACTCGGACTCGAGATTGCCGACGATCCCGGCGGCGGCGTTGACCGGGAAGCGGTAGTGGTCGATCAGCCGCTCCATCACGTGGACGCGGCGCTGGTCGAGCGGCACCTGAACCCAGTCCACGATCGGGCCCAGGCGGCGCAGCTGGCGCCGGGTGATCGCCGCCGCCGCCGAGGCGGGCGCGGATTGCGGGAAACCGCAGGCCGCCGACGGCCCGGCCACCCCGCCGCTGAAGGCGGTCTCGCGCTCGCAGGCGATCAGGTGCGCGATGTTCAGCCGGTTGCGCGCGTCGTCCGGTCCGATCATCGGCGATGTCGGCGCGGGCGTGCTGCGATTGGCGGTCAGCTGCGCCTCGACGAAGCGCCCGACCGTCTGCCAGTCGCCGTCGCCCAGCGGCATGGCGGCCACGAGCTGGCGCGCCAGCGGGTCGAGCACGGAGTCGCTGACGCGCGTCTGCCGCGGGATGGGGTGGGTTATGGTGGGTGTCCCCTGGATCCGATTGCGCCGGTTCAGAAGGGCCTGCGCGCAGGCGCGGGCGGCCGCGACGGGCTGGTCGGGCAGTGCCACGGCGTTCAGCGCGCTTTGGTTGGGGGCCAGGGCACCACCGCCGTCGACCGGCACCTGCCCGACGCTTACCCAGCTTTCCACCACGCGCCATTCGCTGGCGCTGATGCGGGACGCGAGCTGTTCCGCGGGACCGCCTGCTTCGCGCGCGGGACGGGCGGCACCGCGCCGGGCGGCGCGCACCGCGGCCGCGGCATCCAGGCGCCCCCAGGCGCTGCGCAGGCCGACCTCGTCGATATTGGCCGCCATGGGGCGGGCCGTGCGGCGCAGGATGTGTCGGATCTGCGCCTGGCTGAGCGTCGGCGCGGCCTGCAGCATCAGCGCGACGGTCCCCGTCACGTGCGGCGCGGCCATCGAGGTCCCGTTCATGCGCGTCACCTCGCGGCCCGTGGCCCGCGCCGAGGTGGCGGAGCGCGCCGACACAATCGCCTCGCCAGGTGCGGCGATCAGCGGCACCGAGCGGCCGTCCCGCGCGGGCCCCGCGGACGAGAAGCGCGTGAAGGCGTAGGGCGGATCTGCACGATGGGCCGCCACCTGGATCGGCCTGCGTCCGTGGGCGATGGTGCCGCCCGTGGTGCTGTCGCTACGCGGCCCGCGGGTGAAGCGGGTCTGGTTGCGGCTGCGTCCGTGCCGCTCGAGCCAGGCGTGCCACGTGCCGGTGACGATCCGGCGGGGCGCCAGCCCGGCCTGCCAGACGCCGTCGCTGCCAGACCCTTCGTAGAGAAAGACGTCGATATGGGTGTCGCCGTTGCCCGGATCGTCCAGCCGGTGATAGGCGCGGCCAAGCACGACGCCGTCCTTTTCCAGCACGACCCGCGCGCCGGGCGGCACGTCCCAGCGCGTGCCATCGGGGGCGGTGATCTCGAAATCGGTGGTGTCTTCGCCGTTCAGCCAGACTTCCAGTTCCTTGGTGCCCGTCGCCGCCGGTTGCACCCGCCAGGCGAAGCGGGTGGTCTGTCCGGGGCGCAGGGTGCCCGTGCAGTGGATGTTGCCGCCGTAGTAATTGCCCGCGCTCTGGACGATGGACACGCCGCGGCGGGTGTCCAGCACGTGGTCCATGGCCTGCTCGATCAGCGTGCTGCCGTCGTGCGGGCCACCGTGGCGACCCATCGAGATGTTGACGGCGGCGGGCCGGTCGCCCGCGCTTTGCAGGATGAAGTCCAGCGCTTCGAGCACACCCACGCTGTCGCCGAAATTCAGCAGCCCCGACGTGTCGCCGCTGTCCACGTGGACGAACACGATATCCGCGTCCGGTGCCATGCCGACAGGACCGTCGCTGTCCAGGCCGCCCGCGGCGATGCCGAGCACGTGGGTGCCGTGGCTGGGATGCCTGCGGCCATCCGCGCCGCGCGACGACGGCATGTAGCCCAGCGCGCGATAGGGGTTCGCCTGGCGCAATGCCCGGTCCAGGTGGCGCGTCTTCCAGACCCGGCCCTGGTCGAACGGATCGGGGGACAGCCCGGTGCGGGCGCGCGCGCCCTGATGCCAGAGCGCTTCGATCCGGCTGGCCCCGTCGGGCTTGCGGAACGCGCGGTGGGCGAAATCGCAGCCGTAGTCGATGACGCCAAGCACGACGCCCGCGCCGGTCTCGCGGACCTGTGGACGGCGCACCTGGCCGCTCCGGGTGGGCGGGGTCGTGCCGGGACGCGACGCGGGTTCGAGCCCGCGCGCGGCTTTCAGCGAGCGCACCGAGGCATGGCTTCGCGCCGCGAGGATATCGCTGCGGCGCAGACGGCAGGTCAGGATGTCGCCGAAGCGGCTGACCGGGCGCAATGTGGCGGGCGGGCTCATGCCGGGATAGAGGCGCACGAGGGCGCGGATATCCTCGTCCGCGGCGCCACGCTCGATCTCTTCCCAAAGTTGCGGGTCCATCTGCGGCTCCCTTTCACGATGCCTGGGGGAATGGGGGCGCGGGACCGCAGGGAACGGACCCGCGCCGGTGTCACTTCTTCGTCCGGGCGCTGTCCGACGCGGATTTCTGGTCCTGCTCGAGCGACGCCATGCGCTGGTTCAGCGTCTCTTGCGTGGCCGCCACGTCCTGCAGGCCCTGGTCCAGCCGATCCATCCGCTCGATCACGTCGGACATCTGCGCATCGGGCTGGGACCCGGTCGGCGCTTGTGTCACGACCACGTCGCCCGGCCCGTTATCCGCCGGGCGCGGTGGCGGCGACATCGCTTTCAGCCGGGGCGCCAGCGCCAGGGGCAGGACGATCGCGGCGGTGGAATTGTCGCGCGCCACCGCGGCGTTCAGGATGCCCAGCCGCATGGCGGCGGCCTGGTTGAGCTGTTGCGTCCGGCCGACGATGAGGCCGGTGGCAAAGGCGTTCATGTTGAAACTCATGGCACCCCCCTATTGCTTGAGGAGCAGCATCAGCATCAGCGGGTTGTCGAACCCCGTGCCGCCGCCCGATGATCCCATCATCAGCGGAAGCAGCGCCGTCAGCTCGTCGCCCTTCCGATCCAACGAGACCTGTTGCAGGTTGCCGGTCCCATCGAGCTTGACGTCGGTGACGTCGTACTGGGCCGATCCCGAATCCAGCAGCGACATCAGAAGGCTCAACTGCCGCTGATCCGCCATTTCCTTGCGGATCGCGGCGATTTCCTTCGACTGCTTGCGATTCAGCCGATCGACATTGCCGAGACGCGAACGGTTGGACGAGATCCGCCGGGCGTTGATCTTGATTGCGGCGCCGTTGCGGCGGATGTCGCGGCCGACCCGGGCCAGGCTCTTGCGCAGCTCGGTCCGCTTGACGTAGCCGCGCAGCTGGCGCTGCAGATAGCCCGTGCCACTGCCCGTCTTCGGCTTGCCGCGCCGGCGGCGGCGACGGCGGCGGCCGCGCCGCTCGGCGTCGTCATCGTCGTCTTCGTCGAACTCGAGGACGCCTTCGTCGAAGTCGAACTCGGCCGCCTCGTCTTCGTCGAGATCTTCGTCGAATTCGTCGTCATACATGTCGTCGTCATCGTGGAATTCGTCGAATTCCAGCTCGTAGTCGTTTTCGATCAGCTCGGGTTCCATCGTGACTTTCTCCTTTCAGTCAACTTGGCTGCGGGTGGCCGCGACGGACATGCGTCCGATGGCCGAGGGCGCCTGCGCATCCGTGGGCCGGCGGCGCGGGCGTTTCAGCCGGTCCAGGACCGGCAGAACGAAATAGTCGAAGGCTTCGCGGTGCGGCGGGCGACTGCCGGGCAGACCGTCTCCGTCGCAATCGGGGCACGCGGGATCGCCGCCAAGGCAGCGGGGGCACGCGCCAAGGCCCTGGGCCACGTGGGCCAGCACGGTCTCGAGCCAGCCGATCCTGAGATCGGCCCGTTCCAGCAGGTCTGCCGCATGTGACGGGATCTGCGTTTCGCTGTCCGCACCGGGATCCGACGGTGCGCCTGGCGCGTCGGGCGGCGGGGTGTCGCCGGACATCATCGCCTGCAGCAGGCTGACTTGCTCGGCCGAGATCCGGCCGCGGGCCTTCAGCACCTCCAGGATCGCCGCGGGGCCTGACGGCAGGCTGGCGGCGAGATCGGGCAGCGACGCGGCATCTGTGGAATGGGTCATCGCGGTGTCCTCAGCCATGGGGGAAAGTGGGGCCGTAATCTTCGTTCCAGGTGTCGAAGACCGAGGCCGGGTCGGGCGCCTGGTAGACCAGCGCATCGAGCGCGGCGGTGAAGGGATGGGTGGCGGGGTCGGTTTCGGCCAGCGCCTGCCAGATGGCCGCGCCGTCGGGGAAGGCCGCCGCTTCGCCGTAGCCGGTGCCCGCGCCCGCCGCGCAGGCATAGGGCAGGACTTCCAGCACCGCTTCGGGCCGAACCGGGGTCTGCATCCGTCCCACCGGGACGCTTTGTCGACCCAGCGCGCCTGCCCCCAGCGCCATCAGCGCCTGGATGATTTCGGGCCGCGACAAGAGCTGCAACAGCTGCAGCGTCGCGGCCTGCGCCTGGGGCGCGCGGTGTTGCGGCATCATGGGGGATGGCGCGGCAGGGCGCGGCTGGGCCGGGCTGGGCTGCGCTGGGATGGGCGCGGGACTTGGGCCTTGGCGGCGGGCCTGTTGGGATTGCCGATAGCTCATCGCACCGCCGCCCAGCGCGCCCAGCGCGGCGCCCGCCAGCATCCCGTAGGGACCAAGCGCCGCACCCATCGTGGCACCCTGCATCGCGCCGCTCAGCGCACCCGGGGCCGCCTGCCCCGCGACCCGGCCGACGCTGCGCAGCCCTTGCGACAGGCCGCGGCCGATATTTCGCAGGTCCAGCTCGAGCGCATCCAGATCGACGCCGGGCACCACGTGGTATGCCGCCTCGGCAAGTTCGCTGTCGGACAGGCCGACCAGGTCTTCGCGCAGGACGCTGCGCAGGGCCGGGTAACGGCTTGCCGCCGGAAAGGGATCCTGGTGGGCGAATTCGCTATGGGTCACGGCGTGGCTCCTTTCGGGTTCGGGCCTCTTGCAAAGCGGCGCTGCTTTCCACGATCAGCCGCCGAAGCTCGGCGAAATCGCGAAACGTCTGCGAGACATTGGTTTCCAGGCAGCGCAGGTGCCCGCCGGGACCGTCGGACATCCGGATTGCGAGCTGGCGAAGCGGGATGCGGATCACGAAGGTCGCGCGGCCCTCGCCGGTCTCGGTCGTCACGATTCGTCCCCTGTTCCGACTCGTTTCCCCGACGCTGGCAGAGCCCGGTCACGGCAGGCTCAACCCGGCTCACCGGAGTTTCACGGGGTGCGGGGGACAGGAAAAATCTGCGCGGCGCCCCGCTCACCGAGGGGGCCGCGGGAAAAACGCTTTGGCCGCCACAACTGCAGCGGTATCGTTGCGGCATTCGCTTATTTCTTCAGAAATCGCGGAATTTTTCGATGCCTGACCTGACAATTCGCCATTTCGGCGGTCTTTCTCTTGCGTCCCGAAAGACGCCCGTTCAACTTCCGGGCGATTTCCCGGCGCCGCTTCTTGGCTTTCTCACGCTGCATCTGGGCAAGCCCGTCGCGCGGTCGATGATCGCGGGGACGCTCTGGCCGGATCTGTCCGAGCACCGCGCCCGCCGCGCGCTGAGCACCGCGCTGTGGCGACTGACCAGCGTCGAGGCGCTGGCGCCCCACATCCTGCGGTCGCGCAAATCGGTGCGGCTGGGCCGGGGCGCGTCGGTCTGGTCGGACCTGTCGGCCATGACCCGTCACCTGGCCAGGTCGCTCGGCTGTGCTTCGCGCGCCCCGCGCCAGGCCGCGGCCCGGCTGGAACGCGCCATCGCGCTGGCCGAGGGCGGCCCGGCCTTCGCCGAGCTTCCCGGCGACTGGGCCGCGGAGGCGCGGTTCACGCTGGAAAATGCCCAATGCGACGCGCTGTTCCTGGGCGCCCGGATCGCGTCCGAGCTGGGATGCGGCGAGAGGCTCAATCGCTACGCGGCGCGGCTGCTGCGGCTCGAGCCGTACCGCGAGGACATTCGCCGCTTGCAGATCGAACATGCGCTGGCCGACGGGCATCGCCTGTTCGCCCGGCATCTTTACGAGCAATACGTGGCAATCATGGAGCGTGAATTCGGCGAACGGCCCGGATTTGCCTTCGCCGATCTTGCGCCCGACCAGCCCGAACGCGGCGCGCGCCCCGATGCGTTCGGCCCGGCGCTGAGCGCGATCCGCGCGCGGCTGGGACGTGTCGAGCGCGCGCTGGCCGAGCGCCCGAACGCCCGCGACGCGGGGGCCGGTCGCACCGCCTTGGCCTGAGCTGACGGAGGGCGGGCGCGCCTTAGCCCGGTCCGGCCGGGCGCGTTTTCGGGGCGGGCAGCACGTCGGTCACGCCGCCGCGCGTGAACAAGTCGGCCCGCGAGATCCAGGCGACGATGGCTGTGACGGCCAGCAGGATCCAGGTGTCGAAGGGCTGCGCATCGGGCCAGAGCGGATTGATCAGCTGCCAGTGAAACAGCATGGGCCAGAGCAGCGATCCGCCCGAGCCGTTCAGGATCGGCGTCACCAGGATGGCCAGCACCACGTTGCCCACGAAGAACGGCACGAAATTCCAGTCCGCGAAGACGGTGCCCGCCAGGAAGAAGGCGGGCAGGTGCCACAGGCCCCAGGTGGCGCCGACGGCCGCTCCGGCCCAGAACGGGGCGACGCGGCGCTGGAGCAAGGGCTGCAGCACACCGCGCCAGCCAAGCTCTTCGACGGGGCCGAGGGCCAGCATCGTGAAGAGCGTGGCGACGACCGCGCCCGCCCCGCCGGGGGGCAAGGGGGCCAGGACGGGGCCGCCTTTCATCAGCGCGCCCGCGACGAAGACGCCGGGCAGGACGACAAGGATGAAAAGCGGCCAGACCCACGGGATCCTCCAGATCAGCAGGCGCGACAGCAGCGCGCGCGGCGCCGACCTGCCGCCGTAGAGCGCGGTCACGGCAAGCCCGGCGATCGCGGGCGACCAGGTGGCCAGGAAGAAGACCGGATGGGTGCCGCTGAGCGGCCCGAGCAGCGCCGCGGCACGCGCGGGCAGCAGGATGTAGAAGCCCATGAGCCCCCACGTGATCAGGAAGGTCAGGCCCAGGAAGGGCAGGATCGCGCGGGTCGGGATCGGCTTTCGCGCGGCGGGGGCAGCGACGACTGACACGGCTGGACCTCATCTGCGGGGACGTGCGGACATGGGGCCAGGATGCGGCGCGCCGGTGCGGGGCGCGGTGATCCAGATCAAGCCGCAGCCGCCCGCGCGTGGTCCCTTGAAACAATGGCGCGTCTTGATGAAACGTAAGGACGCGCGCGCCGGACGGGCGCAGATTGGTGTGACCATGCGGCCCCCCGATCCCGGGCGCGCGCAGGCAGGAGGGTCCGAGTGCCGAGCGATACCGCGCAACCGCGCCATGCCGAGACCGCCCAAAGGGTCGTCGAGGATCTGCAAGCGAAGCCCGGCACCGGCCTGACCGGCGAAGAGGTGCGCGCGCGGCAGTCGCGCCACGGTCTCAACCGCCTGAGTCGGCAGCACAGGAAAGGCGCCTGGCAGATCCTGCTGCACCAGGTGCGCAGCATCATCGTGTGGCTTCTGGGCGGCGCGACCCTGCTGTCCTTCACGCTGGGGGATGTCGCCGAAGGGGTCGCCATCGCCTGCGTGCTGGTCTTCAACACCGCCATCGGCTTCATCACCGAACTGCGCGCCGCCCGCTCGATGGAAGCACTTCTGCGGATCGCGGAGGTCCGGACCCGCGTGCGGCGCGACGGCAAGGTTCAGATGGTCGACGCGCAGGACCTGGTTCCCGGCGACCTGGTCATCCTTGAAGCGGGCGACATCGTCAGCGCGGATCTGCGCCTGCTCGAGACCGCGGATATCCAGGCGAACGAATCCGTGCTGACGGGCGAATCCGCGCCGGTCGCCAAATCGACCGATCCGGTCCCGGCCGACGCGACCCTGGGCGATCGAAGCTGCATGGCGTTCAAGGGCACGGCGATCACCCAGGGCACGGGCGCGGGCGTGGTCACGGCGACGGGCATGGACACCCAAGTCGGCCGGATCAGCGCACTGGCCCAGGGCGCCGAGGCCGAGGTCGCGCCGCTGGAACGGCGGCTGGACCGGCTGGGCCACCGGCTGGTGTGGCTGACGCTGGCGCTGTCGGTGCTGACCATCGGCGCCGGGATCCTGCGCGGTCACGACATGGCGGTGATGATCCAGACGGGCATCGCGCTTGCTGTGGCCGCGGTGCCCGAGGGGTTGCCGGTCGTGGCGACGCTGTGCCTGGCGCGGGGCATGTTGCGGATGAACCGGCACAACGCGCTGATCCGGCAATTGTCGTCGGTGGAGACGCTGGGCGCGGCGACGATCATCCTGACCGACAAGACCGGCACCCTGACCGAGAACCGGATGAGCGTCGTGCGGATCCTGCTGGCCGAGGCCGATCTGGCGCTCGACTGGCACGGCAAAACG
Source organism: Palleronia pontilimi (assembly GCF_016412875.1). Classification (GTDB taxonomy): domain Bacteria; phylum Pseudomonadota; class Alphaproteobacteria; order Rhodobacterales; family Rhodobacteraceae; genus Palleronia; species Palleronia pontilimi. The sequence goes on from NZ_JAEKPD010000013.1 coordinate 99,468, forward strand.
GCGTCCTTCACGCTGGACGACGGGGCGGTCGAGCCCGCGGCGGATGCCCGCGCGCGCTGGGCGCTGACGGTGGGCGCGCTGTGCACCAACGCCGATATCGGGGCGACCGACGGCGACGCGGCCAGCGGCGATCCGATGGAGATCGCGTTGCTCGACGCGGCGCGCGCGGCCGGGCTGGAAGCGTCGGATCTGCGGCGGACCCATCCCGAGCTGGCCGAATACGCCTTCGATCCCGAGCTGCGGATGATGGCGACCGAGCATGGCTGGGACGACGGCGTTCTGGTGGCGATCAAGGGCGCGCCCGAGGCGGTGATCGCGCGCAGCGGGACCGAAATGGGTCCGGACGGCCCCCGCCCGCTGACCGACGCGGCGCGCGCGGCATGGCGGGACCGGCTGGAGCGCGCCGCGGGACGCGGGCTTCGGCTTCTGGGGCTGGCGATGAAGCGGGCCGACGGCGCGGGCGACGATCCCTATGACGGGCTGACGCTGCTGGGTCTTGCCGGTCTCAGCGATCCGCTGCGCCCCGATATCCCGGACGCCATCGAGGATTGCCGCAGGGCGGGCGTGCGCGTGGTCATGCTGACGGGCGATCACGCCGCCACGGCCCGCGCCATCGCCGCGCAGGCGGGGATCGGCGGCGCGGATCCGCACGTCATGGAAGGCCACGAGATCGCGGGCCGCGATCTTGGCGCAGCCTCGCCCGACCTGCGCGCGCGCCTGCTGGCGGCCGACGTCTTCGCGCGGGTCGAGCCCGAGACGAAGCTGAACCTGGTCGCGCTGTATCAGCAGGCGGGACAGGTCGTCGCCATGACCGGCGACGGCGTCAACGACGCGCCCGCGCTGAAGAAGGCCGATATCGGTGTGGCCATGGGCAAACGCGGCACGCAGGTGGCGCAGGAGGCCGCGCACATGGTGCTGCGCGACGACGCGTTCCCGACGATCGTGGTGGCCATGCGCCAGGGGCGGGTGATCTACGACAACATCCGCAAGTTCGTCATCTACCTGATGTCGTGCAACGTGAGCGAAGTGCTGGTGGTCAGCCTTGCCATCGGCGCGGGCCTGCCGACGCCGCTGCTGCCGTTGCAGATCCTGTTCCTGAACCTGGTGACGGACGTCTTTCCCGCCTTCGCGCTGGGCCTGGGGCGTGGCGACGTAGGGATCATGCAGCGCCCGCCCCGCGATCCGAAGGAGGCCATCGTCGACCGGGCGCGCTGGTGGCTTCTGGGGGCGCTGGGGGCGATCATCACGCTGGTCACGCTTGGCGCTTTCGCGGCGGCGCTTTTCGGGCTGCGCCTTGCGCCCGACCAAGCCGTCACGGTCGCCTTCGTGACGCTGTCGCTGGCGCAGCTGTGGAACGTGTTCAACATGCGCGCGCCCGACAGCGCGGTCCTGCGCAACGAGGTGACGCGCAATCCGTACGTCTGGGCCGCGCTGGCGCTCTGCCTGACGCTGATCGGGCTGGCCCTGTGGATCCCGAGCGCGGCCGAGCTTCTGGGCCTGCCCGATCCCGGTCCGGCGGGCCTTCTGCTGGGCGTGGGGGCCAGCCTGGTCACCGTTCTGGCGGGACAGCCCGTGGTTTGGGCCATGGGCCGGGACCCCGCGCCGCAATTGGGCGGGCCGCGGGGCGCCGAGACCTGAGCGGTTGGCCCGGTCAGACCCGTTGCACCGCCCAGTCGGCCATGGCGGGAAGCAGCGTGTCGAGCAGTGCCTGGAAGGCGGCGACGATCGCGGCGGGCGCGTCGCTTGCCGCCGACCCGGCCTGCGCGAAACTGCGGGTGGCGATCACGCGCTGGTCGCGGTCGCGCAGCAGGGTCAGCGCCATGTCGATGCGCGCCGTGGCGCCGCCGTCGGGCCCGATATCCACCTGGAAGGCGTCCACGCGCACCAGCAGCGCCGTGTCAGGCACCGGGCCGCCCTGGGCCGGGCCCACGTAGCCGACGCGGCCCGTTCCCGAAATGCTGCGGATCAGCAGCGACTGGATCACCAGCGGCAACTCGTCCGTCCAGCGCGCGTCGGGCAGGTACGTCACCGACACCGCGTCGGGCTTGACCATGATGCGGTCGCTGGCAATGGCCGCAGGCGCGTCGGGCTGCGCCACCACAAGGGTGCGCGATGTGCGCCGCCCGGCGGTCGCGCCCGCGCGCGGCGACAGATCGTAGGTATCGAGCGGCTGGGACGCCGCGTCCAGCGACGCGAGCGCCGAGCAGCCGCCAAGCGCGCAGACACCGCCCAGGAGCGCCGCCCGCCGCGTCAGGTCTGAAGGGGGCATCATGTCATCTCCGGTATTCGGGCACGCGGTCGTCTTCCAGCAGGAAGCGCGTGGGGTTGCGTTCGATGCGCCGCACCAGCCGGTCAAGCGACGTGACGAGGCCGCGCGCCTCGGCGCCCAGGCGGGTCAGTTCGGGCAGGCCGGTGCGGGCGAAATCGGCGACGCCCGGCGCGCTGGCGGCCACGGCGCCCTGCACCTGCACCACCACCGCGTCGGCCCGCGCGATCAGCGCCCGCAGGTCGCGCGCGATGGCGGGCACGTCGCGGGTCACGTCCTCGACCGCGACGCTGATCCGCTCGGACGCGGTGCGGATATCGCCCAGAACGGGGCTGATATCCGTCTCGAGCACGCCGGTCGCCGCGTCGAAGGCGCCTTCGGCCGAGGCCAACGCGCCATCAGCCCCCTGCAGCGTGGTGTCGAGCTGGTCCAGGCTGGTCTGCGCCCGGTCGAACAGCGCGTTGGCCGAGGTCAGCGCGTCCTCGGCCGCGCCCGCCATGGGATCGAGACGGCCGGTCAGCCCGGTCAGATCCTGCGCGATCCGGTCCACGGCACCCGATGCCGAGGCCACGGCGCGGCGGATATCGGCCACCACCGGCGGCACGTCTTCCAGCACCACGGTTTCGATCGTGGCGACCGCGGCCTTGGCGTCGGCCAGGAAATCGCGCGCCTCGGCGATCAGCAGCGTGCCGTCACCATCCACCAGGATATCGAAGCTGTCGGAGGCCTCGGTCACCGCCTCGAACGCGGTGTTGGCGCCCAGGAGCGTGCGCTCGAGCTCGGCCAGGCGCAGGTTCAGAAGGGCCGCGGATTCGCCGTAGCGGTCGATGGTCCGGCCCGAGCGGTCCTGCAGATCGGCGATGGCGTCGCCGGTGCGGGCCACGACGTCGTTGATGTCGGACAGGATCGCCGGGATCTGGTCGCGCAGCAGGATCTCGGTCTGGCCGAACGTGCCTTCGATCCGCTCGATCGCGGGCACCGACGCGGCCAGCGCGGTGTCTGCCGTCTCGAAGGTCTGCTGGGTCGCGGCCAGGGCGCTGTCGGCGCGCGCCATCGTCGTTTCGATCGCGGTGCCGATGCTGTCCAGCCGCTCGGTGAAGCGCGCGATCTCGGCGGTGGCGTCGCTGACCGAGCCGGTGACGGACGAGAAATCGCTGAGCGCCCGGTCAAGCTGGCCCGACGCCGCGTCGAGATTGCTGAGGATGTTGACGACCAGCGCCTGGTTCTCGGGTCCGGTCAGCTCTTGCATCTGACCGATCAGGCGCCCCGCTTCGACCACGAGGCCCGGCGCGTCTTCGACCAGGGTCTGCACGGACGAGCGCCGCGAGGGGATGATGGGCAGTTCGTCATCCTCGGCTTCGATCGGCGCGGCGCCGTTGTTGCCGCCCGACAGCGAGATATAGGCCACCCCCGTCACGCCCTGGGATTGCAGCCGCGCGATCGTGTTCTCGCGCACCGGGGTCGCCGCGTCGATCTGGATGGTGGTGTAAACCTTGGACGGATCGTCGTCGTAGATTTCCAGCCCGATCACCTGCCCCACCGCGATGCCGTTGAAGAGCACGTCGCCCGACGGATCGAGCCCCGAGACATCGTCGAACAGGATCGCGTAGTAGCTGTATTGCCGGTCGATCTGGACACTGGCGAGCCAGATGAAGAAGCCCAGCGTCCCCAGGATCGCGGCCAGCGTGAAAAGGCCGATCAGGATGAAATTGGCGCGCGTCTCCATCACGCGGCCCCTTCGGTGACCGACGAGGCCAGGGCCGCGCGGGCGCGGGGGCCGTGGAAATATTCGCGCACCCAGGGGTGATCGACCTCCAGCATGTCGGCCATGGTGCCCACCGCCAGCACGCGGCGGTCCGCCAGCACCGCGACCCGGTCGCAGATGGCGTGCAGGCTGTCCAGATCGTGCGTCACCAGAAAGACCGTCAGGCCCAGCGCATTCTGCAGCTGCTTGATCAGGATATCGAAGGCGGCGGCCCCGATCGGGTCCAGGCCCGCCGTCGGCTCGTCCAGGAAGACGATTTCGGGGTCGAGCGCGATGGCCCGCGCGAATCCCGCGCGCTTGCGCATCCCGCCCGACAGCTCGGACGGATACTTGTCTTGGGCGTTTTCCGGCAGGCCGACCATGCGCACCTTGATCGCCGCCAGCGTTTCGCGCAGGTCGGGCGCAAGCTGGAGCTGCTCGCGCATGGGGGCTTCGACATTCTGGCGCACGGTCAGGGACGAAAACAGCGCGCCGTCCTGGAACATCACGCCCCAGCGGCGGCGCAGGGCGCGATACTCGGCGTCGGAGGTGTCGCGCACGCTTTGGCCGAAGACCTCGATCCGGCCCTCGGCGGGTTTCAGAAGGCCCACGATGGCGCGCAGCAGGACCGACTTGCCGGTGCCCGAACCGCCGACGACGCCGATGATCTCGCCCCGTCTCACGTCGAGATCCAGCCCGTCATGGACCACGTGGCTGCCGAAGCGGGTCACGAGGCCGCGCACCCGGATGATGCGATCTTGGTCCGCCGCCGCCATCAGACGCCCACCACGGCGAAGAATATGGAAAACAGTGCATCCATCACGATGACCATGAAAATCGACAAGACCACCGATGTCGAGGTCATGCGCCCCAGCGATTCCGCGTCTCCCCCCACCATCATGCCTTCGTAGCAGCCGATGATGCCGATGATGAGCGCGAAGAACGGCGCCTTGATCATGCCGACGCCGAAATGCCACACGTCGGTGTTGCTGACCAGGCGCGACTGGAAGACGGCGGGCGAGACGCCCAGCTCGATCCACGACATGAGCGCCCCGCCGACCAGGCCCGACACGTCCGCGATCAGGCCCAGCGCGGGCAGCATGATCATCAGCGCCAGCACCCGCGGCACCACCAGGATCGTCACCGGGTCCAGTCCCAGCGTGCGCATGGCGTCGATTTCCTCGCGCATCTTCATGGATCCGATGGCGGCGGTGAAGGCCGAGCCGGACCGGCCCGCCACGATGATGGCGGTCAGCAGGATGCCCAGCTCGCGCAGGATCGAGATGGCGATCAGGTCCACCACGAAGACCTCGGCCCCGAACTGGCGCAGCTGGGCCGAGCCCTGGAACGCCAGCACCACGCCGATCAGGAAAGCCATCAGTGCGACGATGGGCACGGCGTTCAGGCCGACCTCCTGGCAGTGATGCACCAGCGATGTCAGGCGCAAGCGCTTCGGGTGCACCACGATCCCCGCGATGGTGGCGACCGTCTGGCCCAGGAACGAGATCAGCTCGACCGATTTGCGGCCCGCGCTGGCCGTTTTGCGCCCGAACTCTTCCAGGTGGTCGACCGGCGACTTGCGGGGCGGCGGCGGGATGTCGTCCGGCGCCAGGTTCGCGCGCACCCGCTCGATCAGCTGCGCCTGCACGGCGCTGGCCCCTTCGATGGCGATGCTCCCGCCGCGCGTGGCGATGCGCCGCTCGAGGTCGAGCAGGAACCACGCCCCGGCCGTGTCGATCTGCGACAGGCCCGCGATGTCCAGGACCGACACGCCCTGCCCCTGCCCTTGCGCGAGGATCGCATGGGGATCCAGGCGGCCCACCACGCCGATGTCCAGCCGACCCGTCAGCGTCAGCCGCGCGTCTGCCACGGACAGCTGGACGGAACCGTTAATGGACTTGGGCATCAAACTCACGCGATCTGGGTGGCGAAATTGCGCCGGGGATCGGTTGGACCATCCACGACTTTGGTCCTATCCTCAAGGATGACCGCCCGGTCGGCCGATTTGCAGCCCGAGGGATGTGCAGAACCGCCACATGCGCCGTGCGCGCGATTTCGGCAGTTACAGCAGCATCTTGGGGCCAGAGGTGCCGACGCCGGAGCGGATCTTGGCACCCCGGGCGCAGGCCATTTCCGGCCGTGAGGCCGGACAGAAGGAGACGCCGGATGACCGCGACGCACAAGCCCGCCGACCGGGGTTCGCTGAACTTGCGGGACGGCGCGCGCGGCCCGAGACCGGGCGCGTGATGACCGGATCGCCGCAACCCGAACAATCGGAACAGCCCGACGCGGGCGGCTTCGCGGCCCTGATCCGCGACCTCGACAGCCGCCGGGCCGATGGCGAGACGGTGACGCTCGGCGACGCGCTGGATGCCGCGGGCGCGCGGGTTCACGGGGTGGCGATCCTGCTGATGGCGCTGCCCGAGGCGCTTCCCCTGCCGATCCCCAGTTTCGGGGCCGTGCTGGGGGTTCCGCTGATCCTGGTGTCGCTGCACCTGGCATTCTACGGCGAGCGAGGCGATCTGCCCCCCCGCGCGCGCCGGGTCAGGCTGCCCGACCGGCTGATCGACCTTCTGGCGCGTCGTGTCGCCGGTCCGCTCGAACGGGCCGAACGGCTGACCGGCGATCGCTTGCCCGCGCTGGCGAACCTTGAACGGCTGGTCGGACTGGTCAGCATCATGCTGTCATTCCTGCTGTTCCTGCCGGTGCCCTTCCTGAACATGGCGCCCGCGCTGGCGCTGGTGTGCCTGTCCTGGGGATTGATCCAGCGCGACGGCTTCGTGGTCGGGCTGGGGCTGGCCGTGTCGGTCGGGATCTTCGTCACGGTCTTCGCCTTGGGCGACCTGCTGGCCGGGATGCTGGCCACGGGCCTCGGCACGCCCTAGCCTTCCCGCGTGGACATGCCCAGCAGTCGGTAGAGCGGGCAGAAGCCGAACACGCCGGTGACCAGCAGCACGATGGCCACGATCAGCGACACGATCCCGAGGGCGCTGGCGCCGCTGACCCCGAACAGTCCCAGAGCCGGGATCGCGAGCAGCACGAGCCCCAGCAAGATCCGCAAGCCGCGGTCGATTTTTCCGACATTCTCGATCATTGGAGTGGTCCTTTCCATTGCAGTGCCGGGGTCGCGGCCCCGCGAAGGGCCACGAGATGCGCCGAGGTGGCGCGAAAGATCAGGCCGCGGAACTCGGCGAAGCGGGCCAGAAGATCCTCGCAGGCCGCGCGCGTCAGCCACAACACGCGCAGATCCAGCCCGGCAAGCTGCTGCGCCATGGCGGGCAGGTCCACGCGGGGGGGTGCCGCGACGTGATAGGGCGGTTCGAAGTCCAGGCAGTAGAGCGTGACGGCCGGGCGGCAACCGATGGACGGCGCGACGTGCAAGGCCCCCGCCAACACCACCGGCAGGGGTCCGTCGCGCGGGCCCGCCCGGTCTGTCGGTCCCCGACCGGGACATGGACGGTCGACGGCACGGCGGCGCATTGCGCGGCGCAGCTCGGCGCTGGTCTGGAACAATCGGGGTTCAATCAGGTCTGGTTGCAAGGCAGATCCTCGTCTCTGGGCAGGTTGGCGTTCCGCTCACCCTAGGGCACCGGCGCTGTCGCAAATTGATCCCGATCAACCCCTTGGGCGCGGTCCTACCGGACACTTCCCCGGCGTTCCGACCCGCCATTGCCGAGGATCCCATGTCGTCACCGCCCCGCCAGCATGCCGTCGTCTTCTACTCGCGCGACGACCATACCCATGCGCTTGCCAGCCAGATCGCCGACGGGCTGGACGCGGACCTGTTCCGCATCGCCACCGACCGCTACGGCGACCAGCCGTTCAGCTACCTGCTGGCCGGGTTCGACAGCCTGGTCGGACGGCTGCCCGCGATCAAGCCGCTGCGGGACATGGCGGGATACGTCACCGTGTCGCTTGGCACTCCGGTCTGGATCGGCAACCCCGCGACGCCGCTGCGCGCGTACCTGGCGCAGGATCCGACGCTGCCCGGCACGGTCGGGCTGTTCACCACCAGCGGCGGCGACGGACCGCAGGCCAAGGCGCGCAAGGTGGTCGAGGATATCCTGGGCTACAAGGTCGATGCGGCCGTGAACGTGCCCAACGGCACCGACACGGGCGAGATCCGATCGCGCGTGGCCGGCTATTGCGAAAGCCTGCTGGCGGGACTGGGCAAGCCGCCATGAAGGACAGCGCCGATCTGCCGGTGTTCCGCACCGAGGGGATCACCAAGGTCTATGCCACCGGCGCGGTCGAGGTGCGCGCGCTGGACGGCGTCGACCTGGAGCTGTTCACCGGCGAGCTGGCCGTGCTGCTGGGCCCGTCTGGCAGCGGCAAGTCCACGCTGCTGAATATCCTGGGCGGGCTCGACCATGTCACCGACGGGCGGGTGTGGTTTCGCGATCTGGAACTGACGGACCTGGGCGACCGGGGCCTGACACGGTACCGGCGCGACCACGTGGGCTTCGTGTTCCAGTTCTACAACCTGGTGCCCAGCCTGACCGCGCGCGAGAACGTGCAGCTGGTCACCGACGTGGCGCGCGATCCGATGCCCGCGGACGAGGCGCTGGCGCTGGTGGGGCTGCACGCGCGCATGGACCATTTCCCATCCGAGATGTCGGGCGGCGAGCAGCAGCGCGTCGCCATCGCGCGGGCCATCGCGAAACGCCCCGAGATCCTTCTGTGCGACGAGCCCACCGGCGCGCTGGACAGCCAGACCGGGATCCAGGTGCTCGAAGCGCTGCGCCAGATCAACGACCGGTTCGGCACGACCACGGTCGTCATCACCCACAACGCCGAGATCCGCCGCATGGCGCACCGGGTGATCTATTTCCAGGATGGCCGCATCTCGCGGGTCGAGCGCAACGACCACCGCATCGCTCCGTCGGAGATCTCGTGGTGAGCGGCCTGCACGCCCTGGACCGCAAGCTGTTGCGGGATTTCCGGCGGCTTTGGGCGCAGGTGCTGGCGATCGCGCTGGTGCTGGCCTGCGGCGTGGCGATCCTGCTCACGTCGTTCGGGATGTACCGCGCGCTGGACGAGACGCGCGCGGCCTACTACCAGCGCAACCGCTTCGCCGATGTCTTCGTGGAAGCGCGCCGCGCACCGCTGGCCCTGCTGGCCGAAATCGCGGCGATCCCGGGTGTCCAGGCCGTCGAGGGGCGCGTCACCGGCGACGTGGTGCTGGACCTGCCCGGCCGGGTCGAGGCCGCCGTCGGCCGGGTGCTGTCGCTGCCCGATCACGCCGAGCCGCGGCTGAACCTGCCGCTTCTGCGCTCGGGGCGGCTGCCCGACACCCCGTCCGAGATCGCCGTGAACGAGCCCTTCGCCGACGCCAACGGCTACCGGCCCGGCGACACGATCCTGGCCAACCTGAACGGGCGCAAGCGCACGCTGACCATCACCGGCACGCTGCTGTCGCCCGAGTTCATTTACACGCTGGGGCCCGGCGCGCTGATGCCCGACAACGAGGGGTTCGGCATCCTGTGGATGCGCCGCGCGGGGGCCGAGGCCGCGTTCGACATGGGCGGTGCGTTCAACGACCTGGCGCTGAAGATCGATGCGTCCACCAAGGCCGAGCCGGTGATCGACGCGCTGGACGACCTGCTGGACCCCTATGGCGGCTTCGGCGCCTACGGGCGCGACAAGCAGCTGTCCAACGCCTTCATCGACGCCGAGATCAGGCAGTTGCGCAGCATGGCGATGATCCTGCCGCCGGTCTTCTTCGGCATCTCGGCCTTCCTGGTGGCCATGGTCATGGGCCGGATCGTGACGTTGGAGCGGGCCCAGATCGGGCTGTTGAAGGCGCTGGGATACGGCAACGGCGCGGTCTGCCTGCATTACCTGTTGCTGGCGGGGCTGATCGCGCTGGTGGGCATCGCGACGGGCTGGGTGGCGGGCACGTGGCTGGCGCGGGGGCTTGCGCATCTCTACGCCAATTTCTTCGACTTCCCCTTCGTGATCTTCCGCATCGCGCCCTGGGTCTATGGGCTGTCCGCCGTGCTGGCGCTGGCGGCGACCACGCTGGGGGCCACCCAAAGCGCGTTGCGCGCGGCCCGGCTGGCGCCCGCCATCGCCATGCAGCCGCCCGCGCCGCCGAAATTCACGCAAAGTGCCTTCGACCGGGCCATGGACCGGGCCAACCTGACCCAGCCCACGGTGATGATCCTGCGCAGCCTGGTCCGCTGGCCGGTCCGCAGCGCGCTGACGGCGCTGGGACTGGCGCTGGCGGTGGCGTCGGTGATGACCGCGTCCTTCATGACCGATGCGCTGGATTTCGTCGTCGACAGCGCCTTCTACCAGTCCAACCGCCAGCACGCGATGCTGATCTTCCAGAGCGACGCGCCGCTGTCGGCGCTGCAGGACGTGGCCCACCTGCCCGGCGTGCGCCAGGTCGAGGGCCAGCAGATCGCCGCCGCCGTGCTGCGCCGCGGGCACCACGAAAAGCAGGTGGCGATCGAGGCGCGCCTTCCGGGCGCGGATCTGAGCCGGATCGTGGCGGCGGATGGCGGCGCGCGCGACGCGCCGCCGGGCGGGATCCTTCTGTCCGAGCGGGTGGCGGGCCAGCTCGACGTGCGGCCCGGGCAGACGATCACGGCCGAGCTGCTGGGCGGCAACCAGGGCACCTACACGTTCGAGGTCGCGGGCATCGTGCCGCAATATTTCGGACTGGGCGCCTATGTGGACCTGGAGGGGTTCAACCGGCTGCTGCGGCAGGCGCCCCGTGTCTCGGTCGCCAACATCACGCTGGACGGCGCCCGGCACGATGCCCTGCACGCCGCCATCAAGGACACCCCCGGAATCGCGGGCACGGTGATGATGACCCACACCCGCCGCTCGTTCCAGGAGACGATCCGCCAGAACGTCACGATCATGCTGACGGTCTATATCACCATCGCCGTGCTGATCTCGGTCGGCGTCGGCTACAACAGCGCCCGGATCCAGCTGTCCGAGCGGGCGCGCGAGCTGGCCAGCCTGCGCATCCTGGGCTTCAGCCGCTGGCAGGTGTCGTATATCCTGGTGGGCGAGCTGATGCTGCTGGCCGTGCTGGCGCAGCCCTTGGGCTGGCTTTTGGGCCGCGTCTTCACCGGGCTGATGGTGCGCGCGTTTTCCAGCGATCTTTACAACCTGCCGCTGGTCCTGAAACCGGCCACCTTCAGCTTCGCCAGCCTGATCGTGCTGGGCGCCACGCTGGCCGCGGTGCTGGTGGTGCGGCGCAGGCTGGACCGGCTGGACCTAGTGGCCGTCATGAAGACAAGGGAGTGAGCCATGCGCGCCAAGGGACTGAACCTGCGATCCGTCATCGTGTCCCTGCTGGGCCTGGCCGCGGTGGCCGCGCTGCTGTGGGTTACCTTCCGGCCTGACCCGGTGCCCGTGGACCTGAGCACGGTCACGCGCGGACCGATGCAGGTGACGATCGACGCGGACGGCAAGACGCGGGTCCGCGACCTTTACGAGATCGCGGCCCCCATCGCGGGGGTGGCGCGACGCTCGCCCGTGGCGGTGGGCGACGCGGTGACCGGCGGCGAGACCGTGGTCGCGGTGGTCGAGCCCGTCGTGCCCGGTCTGCTGGACGCCCGCACCCGGATGCAGGCCGAGGCCCAGGTGTCCGAGGCCGAGGCGTCGCTGCACGTGGCCGAAACCGACCTGCGCCGCACCGAAGAAGAGCGCGCCCGCGCCCAGTCCGAATACGACCGCGCCCAGGCGTTGGTCGAGCGGGGCGTCAGCAGTCTGACCCGGCTGGAGGACGCGGCCGAACGGCTGGCGGTGGCGACGGCCAGCGTCGAAGCCGCGCAGGCCCGCATCGACATGGCGCGCGGCAGCCTGAGCCGCGCCCGCGCCGCCCTGGTCGAGCCCGGATCCCCGGACGCGTCCGTCGGCGCCTGTTGCGTCGCCCTGCGCGCCCCGGTCGATGGCGTGGTGCTGGATATCGACGTGATCAGCGCCCGTCCCGTCGCCATGGGCGCGCGGCTGGCGACCATCGGCGACCCGCAGGACCTGGAAATCGTGGCCGATCTTCTGTCCACCGATGCCGTGCGGCTGGACCCCGGGGCGCTGGCCCATGTGGAGCGCTGGGGCGGTGCGATGCCGTTGGAGGCGCGGCTGCGAAGGATCGAGCCGAAGGCGCGGACCGATATCTCGGCGCTCGGCATCGAAGAGCAGCGGGTCGACGCGATCTTCGATCTGACCTCGCCGCTGGCGGCACGCCCGCGGCTGGGCGACGGGTTCTCGGTCTTCCTGCGGATCGTGGAATGGCAGGCCGATTCGACGCTGCAGGTGCCGCTGAGCGCGACCTTCCGGCAGGGCGACGGCTGGGCCACCTTCGTGGTCGAGAACGGCGTCGCGCGGCTGCGCCCCGTCACGATGGGACGCAGTGCCGCGCAGGTCGTTCAGGTGCTGGACGGGCTTGCCGAAGGGACACGCGTCGTCACGCATCCCTCGGACGAGCTGGAAGACGGCAGCCCGGTGGTCGAGCGATAGCCGCCGTCCGTCGCGCGGCCGCAAAGCGGATCAGGCGTCGCTGCGATCCTTGTCCTTGCGGCCCATCTGGGCGGCCATCTTGCCGGTCATGTCGATCAGCTTGCCGGTCTCGACCTGGTAGTCGTCGATGGCGCGCTGCAGGAACTCGGATTGCACGTGCCGAAGGTCGTGCATCGTCTTGCAATGCAGCATTTCATGCTGGGTCTTCACGTCTTCCTTGATGCGCTCGGCGACGAAATTGGTCAGCTCGCTGCCCAGGTCGGCGACGTTTTCGAACCACTTGGTGTTCATCCAGCCCGTCGCGGACAGCGGATTGAAGGCGGCGAGCGGGTCGAAGGTCTGTTGCGTGGTGTCGGTGTCCGCGGTCTTGCGTGGCATCTTGATCTCCCTTGGGTTGCTTTTCTGGTTGGCCTGCACGTCCGCGGCGATGCTAGGGCGCAGGGCGCGGGCGCAGTTGATCGACATCAAGCCCGTCGCGGAAGCCTGGCGCCGAACACCCCGGACGAAAGCGCAGGACGCCCGATCGGCGATTGATTTGCCTCAATGCTTTCGAAGCGGACCTGCCGTCTGATTGGGCCGGACCCGCAAGCAGGCCGATACGATGGACCGAACACAGGACAGACCTTCCCGCGATTCGCCGCCCGATGACGCGCAGGCGGATGTGGTGCGCTTTCTTCAGGGGGGCGCGGGACTTGGGGCGGAGGCCCGGCGCATCGACACCCATGGCGCGATGGTCTTCCTGATCGGGGATGTCGCGCTGAAGATGAAGCGGGCGGTCGAATACGATTACATGGACCTCTCGACCGTGGAAAAGCGCCGGACGCTGCTGATGCGCGAGCTGGCGCTGAACCGCCGCGCCGCGCCGTCGATCTATCGCGACGTGGTGCCGGTGACCCGGTCGCGCGACGGCACCTTGGCGCTGAACGGCGGCGGGCGCGCGGTGGAATGGGTGTTGCGCATGGCGCGCTTCCCGGCCGAGGCCGAGCTGTCGCGGATCGCGGCCGCGCGCGGCATCGACGACGCGCTGGCCAACGACATGGGCCGCGCGGTCGCCCGCTACCACGCGGCGGCGCCCGTGATCTCGCTGGACGCGGTGGGGCTGATGCGCGACATCCTGGACGAGCTCGGGCGCGTCTTCGCCGAAATGGGCGACGCGCTGGGTCCGGGTGCGCTGGACTGGGTGGCGCGCGCGCGCCGGGCCTGCGCGGACCAGCGGGCGGTTCTGCGCGAGCGGACACGGCAGGGCAGCGTCCGGCGCTGCCACGGCGATCTGCACCTGCGCAATCTCGTCCTGATCGACGATGTCCCGACGCCGTTCGACGCGCTGGAATTCGACGAGCGCCTTGGCACCTGCGACACCCTTTACGACCTGGCGTTCCTGCTGATGGACCTGGATCATCGCGGCCTCGGCCACGCCGCGAACCGCGTCCTGAACGCGTATCTGATGGATGCGGCCCCGGACCTGTCCGGCGCGGGCCTGTCGCTGCTTCCCCTGTACCTGTCCGTGCGCGCCGCGATCCGCGCCATGGTCGAGGTGCAGACCGCCGCGCTGGCGGAAGGCGGTGCCACCCTGCGGCGCGAGGCGCGCGGCCACCTGGGCCACGCGCTGGGCTATCTGGATCCGCCCGACCCGATCCTGGTGGCCTTCGGCGGCCTTTCGGGCACCGGAAAGACCACCATCGCCGCGGCCCTGGCAGACCGGATCGGTGCGGCGCCGGGTGCGATCCACATCCGCAGCGACATCCTGCGCAAGGCGCTGTTGCACCGGCCCATCCTGAAGCCGCTCGGCCCCGAGGGCTACGCGGCCGACATCACCGGCCGCACCTACGACACCTTGCGCATGCGCGCGGGACAGGTGCTGGCCCAGGGCCATTCGGTGATCCTGGACGCCATGCACGCCACCCCCGATGCCCGCCACGACGCCGAAGGCGTGGCGCGCTCGGCCGGGTGCGCCTTCGTGGGGATCTGGCTTGACGCGGGCACGCAGACGCGGCTGGACCGGATCGCGGCCCGCCCGCCCGATGCGTCGGACGCGGATGCGGAGCTGGTGCGCAGGCAGGCCGAAGCCGATCCAGGCCCGATTTCGTGGCACCGGATCGACACGCGCCTGCCGCTGGATGCCGTCGTCGACGAGATCTCGCTGCTGCTGGCGCCGCGGCTGGGCGGCCTGCCCACAGACCAGGGGGCGGCCCATGTGGGGTAGCGGGATCAGGATCGCCCGCTTGCGCGGCTTCGACATCCGGATCGACGCCAGTTGGCTGCTGATCGCGGCGCTGATCGTCTGGAGCCTGTCGACCGCCTATTTCCCGGCGCAGATGCCCGGGGCAGCACCCGCGACGCTGATCGTCGTCGCCACCGTGGCGATGCTGGGGCTCTTCGCGTCGCTGATCCTGCACGAGATGGCCCATGCCACCGTGGCCGAGCATTTCGGGCTGCGCATTTCCGGGATCACCCTGTTCGTCTTCGGCGGCATCGCCGAGCTGCGATCTGAGCCGACGAGCGGCGCCTCGGAATTCTGGATCGCCATCGCCGGTCCTATCGCCAGCCTGGCGCTGGCGCTGGCCTTCTGGTTCAGCGCGCAGGTCGTGGCGCTGGGCGGCGGGTGGCCCACCGTACAGCTGGTCCTGGGCTACCTGGCCTGGATCAACATGGTGCTGGCGCTGTTCAACCTGTTGCCGGCCTTTCCCATGGATGGCGGCCGGGTGTTGCGCGCCTGGCTCTGGGCGCGGTCGGGCGATCTTCTGGGGGCCACGCGCCGGGCCGTCGGGATCTCGGCCGGGTTCGCCTACGCCCTGATGGCGCTGGGCCTTTTCACCGTCTTTTCCGGCGCCATCGCGGCGGGGCTCTGGCCGATCCTGATCGGGCTGTTCCTGCTGGCCACGTCGCGCGCGACGCTGGGCAGGCTGGAAGCGCAGGCGGCGCTGGACGGGCGCACGGTGGCCGACCTGATGACGCCGCATCCCTGGACGACCACGCCGGACCGGACGCTGTCGGAGCTGGTGGAAAAGGTGGTGCTGGAACATGGCGCAAGCTTCGTGCCGGTGGTCGAGCACGGCGTGCTTCTGGGCTATGTCGATCTGCAGATCGTGCGCAAGATCGGGCGCGAGCACTGGGCCCACACGACGGTCGACGACGTCATCGAAAGCGCTGCCCCCGACAACACGGTGGCACCAGAAATGGACGGCCTGGAGCTGTTGCAGAAGATCACCCGCACGGGCAGGCGCAAGTTCCTGGTGGCCCGCGGCACCCGGCTTCAGGGCGTCATCACGGTGACCGACCTGATGGCTTATCTGAGCGCGTTTCGCCAGGTCTCGCCTTGAGCGCACAAGCGGCGATGGCGCAGCCCGCCGCGATCGGCGATAGTGGCCCGGTCTGCACCCGACGTGGATCATTCTGGATGGACATTGCCGAAGACCCTGCCCTGTTGCTGGCGCTGCTGGATGCCGCCGTCGACGCCATCGTCGTGTCCGATCGCCAGGGCACGATCCTGCGGCTGAACAGCTCGGCCGCCGAGCTTTTCGGGCGCGACGCGGAGGATCTTCGCGGCCAGAACGTGCGCGTCCTGATGCCGCCCGGCATGGCCGTGCGCCATGACGGTTTCATGCACCATTACCTGAGCACGGGCGAGCGCCGGATCATCGGCATCGGCCGCGACGTGGAGGGCCAGCGCGCGGACGGCACGGTGTTTCCGCTGCACCTGTCGGTGGGACGGGCCGACATCGCGGGCGACGTGGCGTTCGTGGCGATCCTGCACGATCTGAGCGAGCGCAAGGTCGCCGAAGAGTCGGCGGCCCGGTCCCAGCGCATGGATGCGATCGGGCAAATGACCGGCGGCATCGCCCATGATTTCAACAACCTGCTGACCGTCGTGATCGGCAACCTGGAGCTTCTGCAGGAAACCAAGACCGCCGGGAAGGCGGGCGCGCTGATCTCGGACGCGCTGGAGGCCGCCGAGCTGGGTGCGGACCTGACCTCGCGGCTGATGGTCTTCGCCCGGAAAAGCCCCCTGGCCCACGAGATCATCGACCTGAACGACGTGGTCGCGGGCTCGATTTCCATGCTGCGCCGGACGCTGGGGCCCAGGACCGAGCTGAACTCGGCGTTCGCCCGCGACCTGTGGCTGGTGCGGACCGACCCGACGCAGTTGCAGACGGCCGTTCTGAACCTGGTGCTGAACGCGCAGGACGCCATGCCGGGCGGCGGGCGCGTGTTCCTTGAGACGCAGAATATCCAGCTGGACGACACCTATGTCGCGCAGGATATCGGGGTGTCGCCGGGCCGCTACATCCGCCTGACGGTCAGCGATTCGGGCGAAGGCATGAGCCCCGAGACCCGGATCCGCGCGATCGAGCCGTTCTTCACCACAAAGCCGCCCGGACGCGGCACCGGGATGGGACTGTCGATGGTCTATGGTCTGGTCAAGCAATCGGGCGGGCACATGACGATCTACAGCGAGCCGGGCCAGGGCACCACGATCAGCCTGTATTTCCCGGCCACGTCCGACAGCGCGGATGCCGCCGGTCCCGCGCCGAGCGATGCCGCCGATGCCCTGTTCGGCGCGGGGCGGCGCGTCCTGGTGGTCGAGGACGATGCGCGCGTGTTGCGGCTGACGACCTCGCGGCTGAGGGCGCTGGGCTTCGAATGCCTGACCGCGCAAAGTGGCGACGCGGCCTGGGCGCTGCTTCAGACCCGCGACGACATCGCGCTGGTGTTCACCGACCTGGTGATGCCCGGCACCCTGTCGGGGCACGACCTTGCCTGCCGGATCGCCGCGGCACGACCGCAGGTGCGCGTGCTGATCACGTCGGGCTTTTCCGAGGCGGTCCTGCCCGGCGGACGGGTCGAGGCCGCGTTCGAGATCCTGCGCAAGCCCTATCGCCAGGCCGACCTGGCCCGTGCCCTTCAGAACGTGCTTGCCGAGCGGTGATCTTGGGGCACGGCCTGCTGGCTGAGCATGTAGCCCACGCCCCGCACGGTCTTGATCAGCAGCGGGCGCGCGGGATCGCGCTCGATCTTCTTGCGCAACCGCGCCACCTGGTTGTCGATGGTCCGGTCCAAGGGCGTCCAGTCCGGCCCGTCGATCAGGTCCATCAGCCGGTCGCGCGACAGCGGGCGTTTCGCGTTCGCCAGGAACGCCGCGAAGAGCTTGAAATCGGCGGTGGTCAGCTCGCAATCGCGCCCGTCCCGCCCGATCAGCGACATGGCGTCCAGATCCACCGTCAGCCCGTCGAGGCACATCAGCCCGTGCCCCTGCATCGGCAGGGCAAGCCGGTCCGGGTGGGTCGGCCCGCCGCGGTCGGCCCGGCGCAGCACCGAGCGGATGCGCGCCAACACTTCGCGGATGTGGAACGGCTTGGTCAGGTAATCGTCGGCGCCCAGTTCCAGGCCCACGACCTTGTCGATCACGTCGTCCTTGCCGGTGACCATGACGATGGGCACGTCATGGTCGCGGCGCAGGCTGCGCGCGATCTCGAGCCCGTCATCCGCGCCCAGGTTCAGGTCCAGCGTCACCAGGTCGGGCAACGGCGGGTTCTGAAATGCCGCCCGCACGTCGGCGGCGCCGGCGGCCTCGGCCACGTCGTAGCCGTCGCTTTCGAGGCAACGCCTGAGAAGCAAACGGATCTTCGGATCGTCATCGACGACCAGCACCGTCTTGGCGGTCATCCTAAAGCCTCCAACGGGAATGCATTCTTTATAAACTTCGCAAATTGAACATGGCATCGGCGCAGGGATTCGGCACCGCACTGATACAATTTGTTACAATTCATTACCACGACTCGCCTCTGCCTGAGACGCGGCCCCCACACTCTGATCGGGTCTTAGCCAGGAGATTCGCGATGTATGTCACGCTGCCAACCGAACCTGCCTTCCCCGCCGCGTCGCTTCCCATGCGGGGCAGCCCGAAGCGCAGGGCCGCGTTTCAACGCACCCTGCGCTGCGCCGAGGGCCACACGCTGTTCTACGAAGGCGACGAGGCGGAGATGATCTACCAGATCAAATCCGGGGTCGTCCGCCTGACGCGGGTGCTGGAAAACGGGCGTCGGCAAGTGATCTCGTTCGGTCTGCCCGGCGACTTCGTGGGCTTTCCCGACGGCGACCGTCACCACAGCGATTGCGAGATCATCGCGCCCGCCGAGTTCATCGCCCACAGCCGCCGCGCGCTGGAAAGCGGCGAGGGCAACGTGGAAACCCACCGCCGCCTGCTGCACGCGGCGCTGCAGGAAATCAGCGCCATGCAGGATCATTTCATGATGCTGGCGCGCAAGTCCGCCATGGAAAAGGTGGCGTCGTTCCTTCTGGTGCTGTCGCAGCGCACCGGGATCGGCTTCGGCGCGCAACTGGCCGTGTCGCTGCCCATGAGCCGGGCCGACATCGCCGATTTCCTGGGATTGACGATCGAGACCGTCAGCCGCTGCTTCAGCCAGCTGCGCAAGGACGGCGTCATCGTGCTGGACACGCCCCAGAGCGTGCGGGTGCGCGACGCGGCCGCGTTGCGCCGCGCGGCACTGTCGACCGAATGATCCCGACCCGTCTAGTAGGCCCCGTCCTGTAGGACGTGGTCGTGGCCCAGCTCTTCGAGGCCGCTGGCGATTTCGTCGGCGGCCGTGGGATGCGCCAGCAGGTAGTGCGAGGTGGGCGTCACCGCCCGCTCGGCGGCCAGCGCCAGCGCCTCGTCCCAGTCATCGGCCGCGAAATCGCCGCGCCCGATCCACATGAGCGCGACGAGCTCGTGCTGGTGGTCGGGATCCATGCCGTCGATTTCCTCGACCAGCTCTTCGATCGTGGCGTCGGGATCGACCTCTTCGGACAGGGTGATGTGATGGCCGCCCGCCTGCGCGTTGTCGCGGGCGTCGCGCGGCGTGTCCTCATCGCCCAGGCTGGCCGCGCGCATCTTGAAGATCAGCCGCCGCAGGTAGCCAGAGGGGATCGTCAATTCGACCCCGGTGTCGGTGTCGGTATCGGTGTCGGTGTCTTCGTCGCTGTCCATCCGGATCGATCCTTTCAGTCGGGCCACAAGTCGCGGATCTGGCGCGGCAGGCCCGCTTTCACGTCGCGCAGCTCGCCCTCGGAGATGCGGTTGTCGAGCGTGCGGAAGACGGCGACGATATCCTCGACGCCGCGCCAGTCCTGCATGTCGTCAAGCCGCTCGCCGACCGCGGCGATGAAATCCTCGGCCTTGCGTTCGCGAACCGGGGTGTGGGACGGCCGCCAGCCTTCGTAGAACATCCCGCGGATGAGCAGCGGCATCTGGGCGGCGAATTGCGCCACCTCGTCGTGGCCCAGGTGATCGCGGATCTGCGTCATGGTCTGGCGCAACAGCCGCAGCGCATCGCGGCTGCTGGTCCAGCCCAGCCGGTCGCGCAGCTCGTTGATCCATTCGTGGGTCAGTTGCACCGTGTGGTCGATCACTTCGAGTTCCTGGGCCGACATGCCGTCCTCCTATCGTTCGTCGCCCTCAACGGGGCGCATATCGACATCCAGGGCGGGGCCCGGATTGCCGATCAGGCGCTCGAACAGCGCCGTCGTCATGCCGCCGATGCCCAGCAGCACCAGCGCGAAATTCACCATCCAGCCCAGCACGGGAATGAAGTTGAGAAGCGCCGCGATGCTGACGCCGATCACCAGGGCCAGAAGCCTGATCCAGATGGCGGGGCGCGGATCGGCGCCCAGGCCGCGCAGCACGCGCATGGCCAGCACGTAGGTGCCCAGGATGTAGCCCAGCGTCCAGACGAGCAGCACCACCAGCACCACGATGGGCACCAGCGGGATGCCGACGACGGTCATGGCGCTGATCGGCACCAGACCGAACAGGATCGACAGGCCCAGCGTGCCCAGCACCAGCGACATGCCGGGCCGCGCGTCGATGCGCTCGCGCAGGTGGCGCACGGTTGCCGGTGCCAGCGTCAGGCACAGCGCGCCGATCACCACGAAAAAGCCCAGCGTCACCAGGAAGCCGCCCAGAAGCGACAGGAAATCGGGTCGGCCGGGAAAGTCCTGGTCTTCCCACATATGGCGGGCGCGCTCTGCCATCTCGCTGCGCTGGTAGGGCTCGTAGCGAATGCGATCGGCCGGGGCGACGCGCGCCGGGATCTCGACCTGCTCGGGCGCGGAATAGGTCAGCGTGCCGCCGACCCGCGCGTCGGGTCCGAAGGTCAGCGTCTCGCCGGTCAGCAGGGCGTCGCCCGCGACCGCGGCGTTCAGCGTCACCTTCGCGCCCACCGCCGCCAGGGCGCCCTCGACCGGGCCGTCCAGCGTCAGGCGCGCGCCCGCCAGCCGCGCGTTGCCCGCGATGGAGGCCCCCCGCGCGGTGCGGACGCTGAACCCCGAGGCGGTCAGATCGCCGCCCACCGGGCCGCCCACGCTGACCGACATGCCCACGGCCAGCAGGTCACCGCCCGTCGCCGCGTCCACGTCGACGTCGAAGCCCGCGGCGTGCGTGTCCTCGGCCACAGCACCGTCAAGCGACACGGTCGCCCCTGCCGCCAGCACGTCGCGCGCGGCGTTCAGCGGCGTCTGCGTGTCGCCCGAGCGGAAGATGTCGCCGCCCAGTTCGCGGTCGCCGGACTGGGCGCTGCAGGGGGATGCGAGCGCCAGTGCGACACAGACCAGCAAGGTGCGCTTCAACCCGTCCATCGGTGTCATCCTCCGGCATAACTGCCCGAAAGGATTGCCCGATCCGGTCTTCTTGGTAGTTGATCGGAATCAAGTCACCGGCACGAAATCACCGTTAGGCCTGTGGGCGCCACTTTCGGCATCCCCACGCAGACTGACGGAGGAATCTTGCATGTCGAAACAGAAAAACCTTCCCCAAACCGCCGACGACCCGATCGGCTGGCCGCTGATCCAGTCCTTCCAGTCCGAGCTGAACCGCATGTTCGACCGCTTCAACGCCAACCCGTTCGGGATCGAGCACAAGCTGATGCCCGCGCTGGACGTGGCTGAAACCGATAACGCGGTGGAGATCACGGCCGAGATCCCGGGCGTGAAATCCGAGGACCTGGACGTGTCCATCGTCGATGACACGCTGATCCTGAAGGGTCGCAAGAGCGACGAGCGCGAGGAAAGCGGCAAGGACTGGCACCATGTCGAGCGCAGCTTCGGCAGTTTCCGGCGCCGCGTGCCGCTGGGCTTCTCGCCCAAGGACGGCGAGGTCGATGCGTCGTTCAAGGACGGCGTGCTGACGCTGAAGATCGCCAAGCCCGCCGAGGCCAAGCAGGTCGCCCGCAAGATCGAGATCGCAGGCAAATGAGTGCGGCCCGGACCGCGCCGCGGTTCGGGCGATTAAGACCAACGCCACAGAAGGGACGACGCCATGACGATCAAGACCGTTCTTGCCTGCCTCACCGACGAACAAGGTGCCGACAGCCTGATGAAGGCCGCCGCCGCCCTGGCCCGGCGCCACACGGCGCACCTGATCGGGCTGCACACGCTCGAAGCGCTGATGGTCTATCCCGCCATCGCCATGCACGTGCCCCAGGACGTCTATCGCACCTATGGCGAGTCGCAGCTGAAGAAGGCCGACGCGCTGAAGGCGATCTTCGATCGCCACACCCACGCCGAGGATTTCGTCGCGGAATGGCGCCTTCTGAAAAGCCAGACCCAGACCGCCGCCGAGCGGATCGTGGAAAGCGGCCGCTGTGCCGACGTGGTCATGATGTCATCGGCGGCGGCCGATTCCGATCACGGTGCGCAGATGTTCCTGGTCGAGCAGGTCATCCGCGACGCGGGTCGGCCCGTCATCGTGGTGCCGCAGGGCTTCGATGGGACCACGCTGGGCCAGTCCATCCTGATCGGCTGGAACGCCACGCGCGAATCCGCCCGCGCCGCGCACGACGCGCTGACGCTGATGCGCGAGGGCGACATGGCCCATATCCTGCGCGTGGACGACACCGAATACGACGCCATGCGCGACGCGACGTCGACCGACCTGGCCGCGGCCTTCGCCCGCTACGGGATCGAGACGACCCTGATCCACGTCACGTGGGAGGATCCGTCGGTGGCGGACACGCTGAACCGCACGGCCTTCGAGAAGGGCGCCGACATGATCTCGGTCGGGGCGTTCGGCCATTCGCGCGCCTACGCGCTGGTGATCGGCGCGGCGACGCGCAAGTTGCTCGAACATATCGACATGCCGGTCATGTTCTCGCGCTGAGATGCGTGGCCGGACGTGGCCGAGCGTTCGGGGTGTCGTGATCGGGGTGGGCTGGCATTTGCGCGCGCATTTGCCGAACGGTCGCGCACTTGATCCACATCATTCCGGACGCAGCCCGCGTTGCTAGGCTGCGGCCATGTTTCCCTGTTCAAAGGACCGGTGTTATGGCCGAAGAGGTAAAAGTCGAGAAGAAGACAATCGTCGAAGAGATCGAGGTGGCGGGCAACCAGCTTGTCGACCGGGTCAAGGAATTGGCCAAGGAAGGCAGCGTGCGGCGGTTGAAGATCGTCGCGGATGACGGCGATGTCTTCCTGGAAACGCCGCTCAATATCGGCCTGGCGGTCGGCGGCGTCGTGGTGCTGGCCGCGCCGTGGCTTGCCATTCTGGGCGCGATCGCGGCCATGGTCAGCAAGGTGAAGATCGAGGTCGAGCGCGAAAAGGACGACGCCGCGGACTGAAGCCGGGGGCCGGGGGATTATCCCTGCCCGCCCCGCGTGGACGGGCGTTGCGCGTCGTTCCGCCCCGGACCGGCGGGATGTGATCTCGATCAACGTCGGCCCGTGCGCGGGCCGGTAAGGTTGCGGCACGGCCATAACGGGCCCGCATCCGACCATCGAAAGAGATGCCATGCCGTCCAGACGATCCACCACAGACACACCATCGCCCATCGAGACGCTTCGGACCCTTCCCATGAAGATCCCCGAGCCGCCGCCCGTGCCGGAGCCGCCCGAGGACCACCCTTACCTGGCGCTGGACCGGATCGTGAACAACATGATCTCGCGCTCGACCGGCGGGGTGTCCCCGTTCTCGGTGTTCCAGGCGTGGAGCGATTGGTCCCTTCACCTCAGCCGCGCGCCCGGTCGCCAGGTCGAACTGCTCGAGACGGCGATGCGCAACATGCTGAAGGTTGCCGCCCACGCCGCACGGTCCCTGTCGACAGACGAGGATCCGCCGTTTCGCCCCAGGCCGCTGGATCACCGGTTCACCCATCCCGGCTGGGGCAACATGCCCTTCGCCTTCTGGCAGCAATCCTTCCTTGCGACGCAGGATTGGTGGGACCACGCCACGGACCAGCTGCACGGGTTGAGCACCGCGGATTCGGACCGGGTGCGCTTCATGGTGCGCCAGGCGCTGGACCTGGTATCGCCGTCGAACATGCCCGCGATGAACCCCGAGATCATCGAGCGCACGCTCGACTGCCACGGCACCAACCTGGCCGAAGGGGCGCAGCATTTCGCGGACGATCTGCTGCAGACCCTGACGCAATCGCGCAAGCCGCCGCCCGAGGGCTTTCAGCTGGGCAAGGACCTGGCTTGCACGCCGGGAAAGATCGTGCACCGCAACGAGCTGTTCGAGCTGATCCAGTACACGCCGACGACGCAGAAGGTGCATCCCGAGCCGATGCTGATCGTGCCGGCCTGGATCATGAAATACTACGTCCTGGACCTGTCGCCCGAGAACTCGATGGTCCGCTTCCTGGTCGAGCAGGGCTTCACCGTCTTCATGATCTCGTGGTGCAACCCGACCCGCGACCAGGCGCATCTGTCGCTCGAGGATTACCGCAAGGACGGTGTCATGGCCGCGCTGACCGCGATCCGCGCCATCGTCCCCGGTCAGAAGATCCACGCGACGGGCTATTGCCTTGGGGGCACCATCCTGGCGATCGCGGCGGCCACGATGGCGCGCGACGGGGACGATCGGCTGGCCTCAATCACGCTGCTGGCGGCGCAGGTGGATTTCTCGGAACCCGGCGAGCTGATGCTGTTCCTGGACGAAAGCCAGCTGGCCTTCCTGGAGGACATGATGTGGGCGCAGGGCTACCTGGACCGCCCGCAGATGAGCCGGACCTTCGCCACGATCCGGGCCGAGGACCTGATCTATGCCCGCGCGGTCCGGCGCTATTTCCTGGGCAAGGAGGATCTGCCGTCGGACCTGACCGTGTGGAACAACGACACCACGCGGATGCCTGCGAAGATGCATTCGGAATACCTGCGCGGGCTGTTCATGGAAAACCGGCTGACGGCGGGCCGCTTCGCGGTCGAGGGACGCGTGATCGCGCTGAAGGACATCGCCGCGCCGCTGTTCATCGTGGGCACCGAGGCGGACCACATCGCGCCGTGGAAATCCGTCTACAAGGTGCGGCTTTTCACCGAAAGCGATTTGACCTTCGCGCTGACCAGCTCGGGGCACAATGGCGGGATACTCAGCGAGCCGGGCCACCCGCGGCGGCACTACCGGATCGGCGCGCGCAAGGCCGGGGCGCGCTACGTGGATCCGGACACCTGGTACGCGACCCACGACGCGATCGACGGGTCATGGTGGATCCCGTGGGCCAAGTGGCTACGCGGCGCGTCCTCCGGCGCGCAGAAGCCGCCGCCCATGGGCGCGCCCGAGGCCGGGTATCCGCCGCTGATGGAAGCGCCCGGCAGCTACATCTTCCAGCCCTGACGCGCCCAAGGCCGCCCGGCCCGGCGACCTGATCGGGATCAATGCGCCCGCCCCGCCCTGCACGGAAGATGGGAGGCGACATGCGCGAAAGGGAGGCAGACGTGAAGGACAAGGCGCCGGGTGACATCGCCGCGATCCTTGGCATGGATGCGCGGCGCGCGGGGCGGCGGGTCTGGGTCCTGCTGGCCGTCGCCGCCCTGATCCTGGCCGCGATCGGGTGGTACCTGCTGGGCCGCGCCGGATCCCCGCAGGCCGTCGGCTACGTGACCGCCCCGGCCGCGCGGGGCGACATCGTGGTGACGGTCACCGCCACCGGCACTGTCGAGCCCACCAACCTGGTCGAGATCTCCAGCGAGCTGTCGGGCACGCTTGCCACCGTCGAGGTGGACTTCAACGACGCGGTCGAGGTGGGCGACGTGCTGGCGCGGCTCGATACCACGAAGCTGGACGCCCAGTTCCAGATCGCCAAAGCGTCGCTGGATGCGGCCATCGCGCGGGTGGCGGTCGCCCAGGCGTCGCTGGACGACGCGCGCGAGAAGTTCGAGGCCGCGCGCGACCTGGACCAGCGGGGCGTCACGCCGCACCAGGCCTACACGACACAGCAGGCCACGTTCCGACGGGCACAGGCCGAGCTGCAGCTGGCGCAGGCCGACAAGTCGCTGGCGGAGGCCAACCTGGATCTCTACCGCGCCGAGCTGGACAAGGCCTGCATCTGCTCTCCGATCAAGGGGGTGGTGCTGGACCGGTCGGTGGATCCCGGCCAGATCGTGGCGGCATCGCTGTCGGCGCCGGTGCTCTTCACGGTGGCCGAGGATCTGAGCGAAATGGAATTGCAGGTCGACGTGGACGAGGCCGATATCGGCCGGGTCGCAATCGGCAACGCCGCCGAGTTCACCGTCGATGCCTATGACGAACGGCGCTTCCCGGCCGAAGTGTCCGAGGTGCGTTTCGCGTCCGAGACCATCGACGGGGTCGTGACCTACAAGACGATCCTGACCATCGACAACGCGCGGATGCTGCTGCGGCCCGGCATGACCGCCACCGCCGATATCGTCGTGGCCGAGGTGTCGGATGCACTGGTCGTCCCAAACGCCGCGCTGCGCTACGCCCCGCAACGGGCGCCCGAGGATGACGACGCGCGCAGCGGGCTTCTGGGGATGCTGATCCCCGATCGGGCGGACGATGCGGGCCGGGGCAACGACCGGACGCTGTGGGTGCTGCGGGATGGCGTGGCGCAGGAAATCCCGGTGCGGGCGGGTGACAGCGACGGGCGCGTGACGGAAATCCTGGAAGGTCCGCTGACCGAAGGGGACAGGGTCATCACGGAACAGAACGGTGGCTGACCCGCCGCTGATCCAGCTGACCGGCATCACCCGGATCTACGGGTCGGGCGAGATCGCGGTACACGCGCTGGACGGGGTGGACCTGACCATCGAGGCGGGCGAATTCGTGGCCATCATGGGGCCCAGCGGGTCCGGCAAGTCCACGGCGATGAACGTGATCGGCTGTCTCGACAGCCCGACGGGCGGTCAGTACCGGTTCAACGGAATCGAGGTGGCGGGTCTGAGCCGCGACCAGCGCGCGCTGCTGCGCCGCCATTTCCTGGGCTTCGTGTTCCAGGGCTACAACCTGCTGCCGCGCAGCTCGGCCCTGCACAACGTGGAACTGCCGCTGATCTACAAGGGCGTGGGCCGCGCCCAGCGCCGCGCGGCGGCCACGGAAGCGCTCGGCAAGGTGGGCCTGGCGGGCCGCGCGCACCACGATCCCAGCGAGCTGTCGGGCGGCCAGCAGCAGCGCGTGGCCATCGCCCGCGCGCTGGTGGGCGATCCGCAGGTGGTGCTGGCCGACGAGCCCACGGGCAACCTGGACACCCGCACGTCGGTCGAGATCATGGAGATGCTGCAGGCGCTGAACCGGGACGAGGGGCTGACCATCGTCATGGTCACGCACGAGGCGGACATGGCCGCTTACGCCGACCGGCTGATCTGGATGGTCGACGGGCGGATCGCGCGCGACGAGCCCACGCGAAAGGCGTCCTGACATGCTTTGGGAAACCATCCGGCTGGCGATCCAGGCGATCTTCCGCAACGCCATGCGGTCGTTCCTGACGGTGCTGGGGGTGGTGATCGGCGTGGCCGCGGTGATCGCCATGGTGACGGTCGGCCAGGGCTCGACCCGGCAGGTCACGGCGGACGTGGAGAAGCTGGGCACCAACATCGTGATGGTGCTGCCCGGCCAGGACACGATGCAGGGCGGCCCCGGCGGCACGGCCGACCCGATGTTCACGCTGGCCATCAACGACGCGGTGCAAGAGCAGATCGCCGCCGTGGCGCTGTCGGCGCCGATCAGCCAAAGTCGGGCGCGGGTCGTCTTCGGCAATGAAAACCGCCGCACCGACATCATCGGCACCGACAACCGCTATTTCGAAGCCGCGCGGTGGGAGCTGCAGCGCGGGCGGCTGTTCGAGCCCGCCGAGGTGCAATCGGGCAAGCCGGTCTGCGTGATCGGCGAGACGGTGCGCGACAGCCTGTTCGGAAACGCCGACCCGGTGGGCGAGACGGTCCGCATCAAGGCGCTGTCCTGCGAGGTCGTGGGCTGGCTCAAGTCCAAGGGCGCATCGACCTTCGGCAGCGACCAGGACGATTTCGTCATCCTGCCGATCCGGACCTATCACCGCCGCATCGCGGGAAACACCGACGTGTCCACGCTGTTCGTGTCGGTCCGCGACGGCGCCTCGATCCAGCGGACCATGGACGACATCACCCTTCTGATGCGCGACCTGCGCCGCATCGGCCGCGGCGAGGAGGACGATTTCGAGGTGGTCGACATGAAGCAGTTCGCCACCATGCTGTCGGGGATCACCGACATCCTGACGGGCCTGCTGTCGGCCGTTGCCGCCGTCAGCCTGCTGGTGGGTGGCATCGGGATCATGAACATCATGCTGGTGTCGGTCACCGAGCGCACCCGCGAGATCGGCATCCGGCTGGCCATCGGCGCACAGGCGCGCCAGGTGCTGCTGCAGTTCCTGGTCGAAGCGATCATCCTGTCGCTGATCGGCGGGCTGATCGGCATAGCACTTGGTCTTGGGCTGGCGATCCTGGGCGCGCGGTGGCTGGCGATCCCGTTCACGCCCGACCCGGGCATCATCCTGCTGGCCTTCGGGTTCTCGGCGCTGGTGGGGATCGTGTTCGGCTACTTCCCGGCCCGCCGCGCCGCCCGGCTGGACCCGATCGAGGCGCTGCGCCACGAATGAGCGTGCCCTAGCGCGGGGTGTCGGTGAAGCGCAGCGACCCGATCAGGCGGACGATCGAGGCGTGCGGCCCTTCGTCGGCATCCTTGTGATCGACGCCGAGCTCGACGGTGTCGCCCTTTTCCAGCGTGTCGTAGCGATCGTCTTCCACGGCATTTCGGTGGAAATAGATCAGGCGTCCGTCGGTCGTTTCGATCTGGCCGCAATCGCGGGCGGGGTCGAGCGACGCGATCCTTCCCTGCAAGGGCTGGACGTGGACGTCGGGGCGGCCCTTGTGGGTGTCGCTCCACTTGCGGATCTTGCGTTCCAGCGCGTTGAACGAATCGCGGATGGCGACACGCAGGTCGGTATGGGCCTGGTCGTCGCCCGGATGGTGGGTGATGGCAAGCGTCTGGCCCGGCATCTCGGCCGACAGATCGACGATGTATTGCGTGGCCTTGTGCTTCTGGTGCGGCGCGCGGACCCAGACGTGGCACTTGTGGATATCGGGGCTCATGGCGTCCAGCCGCGCGATGCGTTCGTGGATGCGGGCCTCGATGTCATCGGACTGGGCGAGGCCCTGGAAGGTGATGTCAGTGGGCACCGTCACGGCCGCCTCCGTCGTTGCGTGCGGCCGAGCCTAGCGGGCCGGCGCCGCGATCGGTTGACCTTGGTCAACTGCCCGGCCGGTCCGACGCCAGAAGCAGATCGCGCAGCCTGGCGTCGTAGAACGCGTCCAGCCCGGCCCGGTTCAGGTGGTCTGTGTCGAAGTAATGCCCGGGCTCGGGCACGTCGCCGGATGCGTCGATCAGCGCGATGCCCTTTTGGTTCAGAACCCCGGCGAGCAGGGCGTGGATCTCGGCCTCGGCGGGCAGGGCGTCGGCGAAGGCGGGGGGCAGCGGCGGCTTCAGAACGTGGACGTCGGCCCCGGATGCCCGCGCGCGGTGGATCAGCTGCGACATGGCGTCAAGATAGCGCCGGATGGTGTCGGGATCGGGCGGGGTCTCGGGATAGAGAAACCCGATCCGCGCGGCGACCGCGTGGCGGGACGGGCGTTGGGTCTGGTCGAAATCGGCGGCCCCCTGCCAGCCCACCTGGGGGAACCGCTCGACCGGGTTCAACTTGGAAAATCCCGTCAGGTAGTCGGCCAGAGCGGTCAGGGGCATGTCACCCGCAAGGGTGCGGCGGGTCAAAAGCCGGGCCGTCACCGGGTCGAGCGGCGTCCGGGCCAGGAGCTTGCGGTCGGACAACCGCGCTTCGTTCCAATCTCGGCTGGTGAGGGCGAAGCTGTCGGCCACGTAAAGGACGCGCCGGACATCGAGCGTCTCCAACGCGCGCTGCAGGATCAGGTCGGCATAGACCGGTCCCGTCCCGACCTCGGCCAAGACCAGCATCGACAGCCCCGCATCCTCGGCGACCCGACCGGGCAGATCGCCGAAGGCGAAGGGAAGCGCGTGCGACGCGCCCAGGACCAGCCAGTCGACCTGCCCGCCGTCGAAAGCCGCCAGCCTTTGCAGTGCGGTCTCGGGCGCCATGGCCCGCACGCCGCGCTCGGCCCGCCAGACGAGCGCGGCGTAGAGCAGCACGAAGACCAGGCCAAACACGATGGCCTGCCGCAGCGTGAAGGTCTGACGCGCTTGCATGGGTTGGTCTGCCTTCCTGTCAGAATTGCATGTAGACGAAGCTTTGGCCCTGCCAGCGGCCGAGCAGGATCAGCGCGAAGAGGCACGCATACCACGCCGACCAGCGCAGCGGGCGGGGCGCTGTCCGAAGCCGCGTGACCCATGCCGGACGCTCGCAGACCAGCTCGATGGTCAGCAGCGCCAGGATCAGCGCGGCGAGGAACCGATGCTCGGGCGTGAACGGATAGCGGGCCAGCAAGGCGGGCAGATCCGGCAGCGCCGCCCAAATCCGCGTCAGCACCGTGATCCCGTCGCCGAGGTCGGCGGCCCGGAAGAAGATCCAGGTCACAAGGATCAGGTGGAACACCAGCAACGCGGCCAGCGCGCGATAAACCATGCCGCCGAAGCCGTTTCCGATCCGGGCGGCGACAGCCTTGCGCGGGCCACGCAAGGCGCGCTCGACCCACAGCAACAGGCCGTTCAGCGCGCCCCAGGCCACGAAGCCCCAGCCGATGCCGTAGCCGAGGCCCGCGTGCCAGATGCCGCTCAGCACGAAGACGACCATGATCCCGGCATACATCCGGGCGGGCGTCCGGCGCGGGCCCAGGATCGGATGATAGACGTAGTCCCGGAACCAGTCCGACAGGGTGATGTGCCAGCGCTTGCCCCAGAAATCACCGATGGACCCCGCGAAATAGGGCCGCCGGAAGTTCTCGGGCAGCTTCAGCCCGAAGGCCAGCGACGCGCCGCGCGCCATGTCGGTGTAGCCCGAAAAGTCGCAGTAGATCTGGAAGGCGAAGAAGTAGGTGGCGATCAGCAGCTCCATCGGGACCGCGTAATCGGGGATGGCGTAGGTACGGTCGACGAAGGGGGCCAGGTTGTCGGCGACGACCACCTTCTTGACCAGCCCCCAGACGAACAGCTGCGCGCCGAGGACCAGGAACGACGCGCGCGGCAGGGGACGCTTGCCAAGCTCGCGCAGGAAGGGGTCGATCCGCTGGATCGGACCGGCCAAGATCTTCGGAAACCAGGCCAGGTAGGTGACGTCCGCGGCGATGCCCGCGCTTGGGTTTGCGGCGGCGCGATAGCGGTCGACAAGCAGGGCGATGGCCATGAAGGCGTAGAAGGAAAAGCCCGCGGGCGCGGCCAGTCCGTGCGTCGGCAATCCCGTCCCGGCGACGAGTGGATCGTAGTAGCGCAGCGCGAAGAGCAGCGTCAGGACGCCCCCGACGCCGCCCCAAAGCACCGCCTTCCGCGGGCCTGCCGCGGGACGGGACAGAGTGCGGCCAGCGACCAGGACAATCCCGGCAACGGCGGCGAGATAGGCCAGGTTCGATAGCCCGAAGCTGGCGTAGTAGAGCACGCTGACCAGCAGCATCCACCAGAGCCGCACGCCCCGTGGCAGCAGCCAGAAGACCAGCGCGGCTGCGGGCAGGAAGACCAGGAAGCCGGGCGAAGTGAACAGCATCAAGGCCCCCCGGATTTCAGTAGGACGCGCCCCCGGCCCGCAGCTCGGGCGGCACCAGGTCGATGGGGATGCCCGCGTTCAGGACCAGGTAGTCGGCCAGCGCGCCGCGCTCGTCCTCGGTCAGGTTTATCTCGATATGGCTGGGCTTATGCAGGGTGCCCAGCCAAGCGTCGCGGGTCCGGTCCTGGGTCACGACCACGGTGACGATATGGCAGGACTGGCACTGCGCCAGCACCATGTCGCGGCCGTCGCGCGGCAGATCGCCCGCGGGGTCCATGGGCGCGTTGGCGGCCAGGTACTGCGCCAGCGTGTCCAGCTGCCAGCTGTCGATGGCACTATCGGCCTGCGCCGCGACCAGCTTGTCGCGCCATGCCGCGGCATCGCCCGTTTCGGTGGCGATGGCATCCGCCAGATCGTCGTTCAGGCCGGTCCGGGCCAGCCCTTCCAGAAGCGTCCGGCCGCCGTCGGGGATGAAGTCGAAAACATCGTCCTGACCCGATGCGGGACGCGTCTGCCACGGAATCGTCGCGGCCGCGAGGGCGCAGATGAGGGCTGGAATGATGCGCATCGGTCCTCCTTTCCCCGCCCGGCGGGTCAGAAACGCAGCTCGGGCGGCACGTCTTCGAATTTCAGCGGCATGTTGAGGGCCGAGTAGCGCGCGAAGGTGTCGCGCTGGATCTCGGTCATGGGAATTTCCTTGTGAAACGGTGACTTGAACGTGCCACGCCAGCCCGTCTCGTCCCGGTCGTGGGTCAGGTAGCCGGAAAACAGCGCGTGGCAGAACTGACACTGGCCGATCGCCAGGTCCTTGCCGTCGGGCGGCAGCATGGCGGCATCGTTCGACGCGGCGAGGGCGGCCAGCGTGTCCGCGTCCAGGGGGAAGTTGATCTCGGCGTAGCCCGCGAAGGTCCGGGCCTGCCGCGGGTCCAGGTCCGGGGCGCGGTCGAGCGCCCAGGCCGTCCAGGCGTCCGCATCCGCGTCCCGCGCCGCAAGCTCGGCAAGGCTGTCCTCGCCCGTCAGGCGCAACAGAAGCGTGCGGCCGCCGTCGGGCATGAAGTCGTAGAGCTCGTCGCCCGCCAAGGCCGCCGCGACGAGGGCCACCACCGCGACGCCCGCAAGCCAGGTGGAGCGCGGGCCGGGCATCAGGGGCCCGGATCGGCGAAGGCGAAGACGGGAACCGTCATCGTGCGCCGCGCCTTTTCCGTGGGAAAACCGCTGCCCTTCAACAGGTCGAGCTGAAGGGCCGTGCGGTCGTCCAGGTATTGCTCGCCGCAGGCCGTGCAGACCAGGGCGGGGATATCTTCGACGACCACCAGGCGGGCATCGTCCCAGAAGGCCGACTTGACGCGCTCGGGCACCAGGCGACCGGATTGGCAAGCCGTGCAGGTGCCGGGCGTGCCGGTGCCGGTCGGCGCATCGCCCCCCGGCACCGCGGCGGTGGGCTCAGACAAGGGCACGGGCCGCCCCCGCGATCTTCTCGGCATCGGGCCGCATCCAAGTGAACATCTCGGGCGAGGCGGGCGGCGGCGCGTCGGGGAAGGCCACGCGCTTGTATTTCGCGCCCTCCACCTCGGTCGCGACGCGGGCGATCACCTCGGCCCCCGGTCCCAGCGTGTAGTAGGACTGGTCGACCGTCAGCAGCCGCTTGGTCTTGCCGACCGAGTCCACCAATGTCTGGGTGTCCATCTCCTTCAGGACGCGCAGGTCCACCACCTCGACGCCCATGCCTTCGGCGGTCAGCGCCTCGGCGGCCTTCAGCACCTCGGGCATCCCCGCGCCCGAGCCGACGATGGTCAGGTCGCTGCCTTCCATCCGCAACGCGGCCTTGTCCAGCGGCACCTCGTAGGGCTCGTCCGGGACCTCTTCGACCAGCGTGCGCAGGCCCGCGGGATAGAGATAGACCACCGGGTCGGACGAGCGCAGCGCCGCGTGCATCATGCCCTTCGCGTCGTAGGGCGTCGACGGGATGACCGTGCGCACGCCGGGGATATGGGCGTAGTAGCTGTCTTCCTCGTAGCACGAATGCTGGCCGGCGAAGCCCGGCGTCTGGCCGGTCATCTCGATGATCCAGACGACGGGCATGGACGCCCGCCCGCCCGTCATGTAGCGCAGCTTGCCCGCGACGTTCTGGATCACCTCGAAGGGCATCAGGGCCCCCTGGTACGGGATATACGTCGCCGCGGGCGACCCCGCGAGGCTGGCGCCCAGGCAGCACGACGCCATCCAGTATTCGTCGATCCCGGTATTGACCACGCGCTTGCGGCCGAATTCGGTTTCCAGGTTGATCACCGGCATGCCGGGGTTCGACGCCACGGGCGGCGTCAATTCGAAGATCCAGATCATCCTGGGATCGTTCTGCATCTCCCACTGAACGGCCTCGAGGACCGAATACATCCAACTTTTCTGTGCCATCGGTTTATCCTTTCATCAGACCGAGCCGCATCAGCCGAATTGGCGCGCGGGCACGGCACCGTCCGCGAAGACGTGCTTCAGACCGTCCTCGGGTGTGCAG
Source organism: Palleronia pontilimi (assembly GCF_016412875.1). GTDB lineage: Bacteria > Pseudomonadota > Alphaproteobacteria > Rhodobacterales > Rhodobacteraceae > Palleronia > Palleronia pontilimi. Next base: position 133,388 of record NZ_JAEKPD010000013.1, read on the forward strand.
AGGGGCTGCTGGGCAGCCCAGGCGAAGGCTTCGGCGATCTCGGCCTTGATCTCGGTCTCGATCGCGTCGGCCGCGGCGGCGTCCAGGGTGCCCCAGTCGATCAGCGTCTTGCGGGCGATATCGACGGGATCGCGCTGCATCCAGGCGCGGACCTCGCGCTCGGGCCGGAACGACGTGATCGCCAGCGGGTCGTAGCCGAAGGCGCCAAGCTCGCCCGCGGTGGCGCCGGGTGCGCCCCAGTGGTTGTAGTAGCGGTAGGTCTTGGCCTCGATGAAGCTGGGGCCGCCACCCGCACGGGCGCGGTCCACGGCTTCCTTCGCGGCGTTGTAGACCTGGAACACGTCCTGGCCGTCCACGACCCGCGCCGGGATGCCATAGGCTGCGGCCGCCCGCGCGATGTCCTTGTGCGGGCAGGAATAGCTGTAATGCGCGTATTGGTGGTAAAGGTTGTTTTCCAGCACGTAGATGAACGGCAGATCCAGCATCCTGGCGTTGTTCAGCGACGAATGGAATTGGGGCGTCGCGTAGGTGCCGTCACCGCCGAAGACGACCGCCACCTGGTCCGAGCCGCGGGCCCGGAACGCGAAGGCCGAGCCGGTCGCGATGGGCATCGAGGGTCCGATCATGCCATCCGCGCCGACGAAGCCCACGGACGGGTCCGACAGGTGCATCTCGGCGGCGTAGCCGTTGTTCAGGCCGGTCGCGCGGAAGTCGTTCTCGGCGCACATCTTGGGGATGTCGACGCCCTTGGCGATCGCGTGGCCCGAGGGCCGGTGCGACGAATAGGCCAGGTCGATCTGCTCGAACGGCCCGTCATTGCGGAGCGTGGCGCAGACGCCGGTGGCGACCGCTTCCTGGCCCGCGTAGAAGTGGTTGTAGCCCCGGTAATCGGGGTTCGTCAGCATCTGGTCGGCCTGCGTCCGCTCGTGCCAGCGGATCTTCAGGATGGTCCGGTACATATCGACCAGCTTTTCGTCCGACAAATCCTTCGCATAGAAGGCGATGTCGCCATTGGCGAAGGCGCGGGTGCCCATGGACACGACGGCGCCGGTCGCGGCGGCCAATTGCAAAAACCCACGGCGGGATTCGGATGCGGGTCCGTCGTCCTGGCTGGCAGACGGGGCCGCGATACGCGTCAAACTCTCCATGACAGTATCCTCCAACTTGCGGCCCACAAGGCTGCGCGGGCCCATGGAACAGAGGATGAACCAGATCCCGGGGATCGGCTTGATATCGGTCAAGCGGGGTCGGCCTGACCGAGCTACTCTGTCTGGCCGGAAGGGTCTTCGCGCGCGCGGGCCAAGGCGGTCCGCGCGTGGCAAGACCTGTGCGGCAATGCCCGGGGCGCGCATCGCGGCACATGACGCAGGTCAATCCCGCGCGCGGGTATCCGTTTATCCTGAAGTCCGGACGTGAAGGGGCGATGAGACGGGACGGGCAGGCACGGAAGGAGGACCGATGGAGGTTTGCGTTCGACCCCGCGCGGCCGGGTTTTCGACGCCCCGTTCCGGTGGCTGCCAAGGCGTGTCCCGGTGCGTGGGGCGATCCGCCAAGGGGTGCCAGGACGACGGCACGCTAAAGATCGAGCGGCACCCAGGACAGGTCGAAATCCCGCGTGGCGCGATAGACCACGCCGTTCGGGACCTCGGCCCATTCGGGTTCCTGCGTCACCGGCTCGGACGCGACCTCGATCGCCCGATAGCGGGTTCCGGGGTCGTGCAGGACATGCGGCTTGCCGCAGATCGGGCACTTGAACCGGTGGTCGCGGCGGATGAAGGACAGGGTCCGGTTCAGCCGCGCGCCCACCAGCCGGTCGCCGTCGGTCAGCACGATGTTCAGTCCGACCGGCTTGTCCGGCGCGACCTCGCGCGCCCATGCGACGACCTGCTCGAGCCCGTGCTTGACGGTGGCGAGCAGGCCCTTCTCGGGGTGGCGCAGGAACAGGCTCATGAGATAGCGAAAGACGTGCTCGCTGTCGGTCTCGCCCCGGATTTCGGCCCGGTGAAGGGGGTCTATGTGATCGAGCATCAGGAACCGGACCCGTTCGAAGCCGGGCACCGTCCCGTTATGGGCGAAAATCCAGCGGCCGTGCTGGAACGGGTGGGTGTTCTGAAGGCTGGTGCCGCCGACCGTGGCGCGGCGGACATGGGCCACGACCGTCTTGGCGTAGACGCGGGCGGCCGCCTTCGAGAAGTGTTCGCCATGAAAGGCGGCCCAGGTCTGCTTTTCGATCTTCGGAACGCCTTCGGGATAATCCGCGACCCCCCAGCCGTGGCCGTGCATCATGCCCGTCAGGTCGGCCCTGGACTGCTTCATCAGCGCGTTTTGCGACTGCACCAGTCCGCATTCGACGCGGGTCGGCTCGTTGGCGTGCATGGCATAGAGGCGGCACATCAACGTGCCCCCCGCGGGCCCGGCCTTGGGCGCGCGCGATGAACGAGGCCGCCCCACCGGACCGCGACGTCGCGCAGGTGGTCGCGGCGCTGCTGGCGCAGGAACCGGCCTTCCGGACAGAGGCCCAGTTCGGTCCGCACGTGCACCAGGGCGCGGGGCCGGGGCCGTCGCTTCTGATCGGCGACCAGTCGATGATGGAGCTGCATTCGGGGCTGACCCCGTCGATCCTGGATCACCGCATGGCGCTTCTGGCCCGGCCCGGCGACGTGGTCGTGGTGCGTCGACGCTCGGCCGCGTTCGAGCACTACGTGGGCGACATCCTGGGTCTTGAGTCGGTCACGTTCCTGGCACCCCCCGCACCCAGCCCCGCGCCCGTCGCCAAGCTGTGCCACACGCTGCCCGAGCTGTTCGAGCCGCTGAGGACCCTGTTGCGCGACCGCGACAGCCTGACGATCCGGTCCTACCTGACGAACGGTCACGATTGGCGGCTGGCCCAGATCCTGGGCGACGCCACGCAATGCCCGGTCTTCGTGCACGGCCCCGCGCCGCGGATCGCGCGCCGGTGCAACAACAAGCTGTGGTTCTGGCGGCAGACCAGGCGCGTGCTTGGCGCGCGGACGGTCCCGGCATCGTTCCATGCCTTCGGGCCCGCCGCCGCGGCGGCGCAGGTGGCGCGGATCGCGGCCTCCGGCGAGGACGTGGTGATCAAGGTGCCGAGCAGCGCCGGCGGCTGCGGCAACCTGCGGCTTCCCGCGGCCCTGCTGGGCGGCATGGACCTGGCCCGGATCCGCGCACTGATCCTGGCGCGGCTGCGGGCGACCGGCTGGGGCGGCACCTATCCGATCCTGGTTGGCGTTTGGGAGACGGGCGTGACGCAAAGCCCGTCGGCGCAGGTCTTCATCCCATTGCCGTCCGACGGGCCGCCCGAAGTGCGGCATCTTTTCCAGCAACAGGTGGCGGGGCTGGAAGGCGAATTCGTGGGCGCCGTCCCGGCGCATCTGCCGGGGGCGATCCGCGACAAGATGGTGGCCGAGGCCGGTGAGCTGTCGCGTCTTCTGCAGGGCTTGGGCTATTTCGGGTGGTGTTCCTTCGACGCCATCCTGCTGGCCGACGGGACGCTGCACTGGATCGAATGCAACGGCCGGTGGAGCGGTGTGTCGATCCCGCTGGCCGCGGCGGCCAACGTGACCGGGCAGCCGCCGCGCGGGATCGCCATCGCGCAGGACGGGCTGGACCGACCGCTTCTGCGGACGGGCGCGCTGCTCGGGGCGCTGGACGATCTGCTGTTGCGCAAGGGGGCGTCCGACAGCGGTCTGATCCTGCTGTCCCCGCCCGAGGCCGAACCGCCCGCCACGTTCTGCGCGGTCGCCATCGCGGCAAGCCAGGCCGGGGCCGATCGCATCCTTGCCGAAGCGCGACGGCGCCTGGCCATCGCGTAGCCGCCGCAACCGGCTGCGGGGATGATCGGGACGCGGTTCCATGGCCCACGCCTACTGCAGCGCGGTCCCCCCGGGCTTGAGCCGCGTCAAGGCGCGCGCGGGATTTCGGGGGCAAGCTTGGTCCAGTCCCGCCCACCTGAAGGAAAGGCCCCATGCGCGTTCTCATCCCCATGCTGGCGCTCGCCGCGCTGCTGATCCCGCGTCCCGACCCGCTTGGCGCAAGCGAGATGGAGGATCTGGCCCGGATCACGGCCGAATGGCTGGCGTCGCCGCATGCCGAACGCGGCGCGCAGGCCTTCACCCACTGGGACGCGGACGGCGCGGTGCCCGAGGAGTGCGCCACCTGCCATTCGGGCCCCGGCTTCGTGGATTTCCTGGGCGCGGACGGCACGCAGGCGGGCGTCGTCGATCATCCGGCCCCTACCGGCGCGCCCGTGGATTGCGTGGCGTGCCACACCGGCGCGGCCATGGCGTTGCGGACGGTCACCTTTCCGTCGGGGGTCAGTGTCCCGGACTGGGACGACGCGGCCGTGTGCGCGACGTGCCACCAGGGCCGCATGTCGGGCGATGGCGTCGATGCGGCCGTGGCGGGCATGGGCGACGACGACGTCTCGCCCGACCTGGCGTTCCAGAACATCCACTATCGCGCCTCGGCGGCCACGATGCTGGGGGGCGTCGTGCGCGGCGGCTATCAATACGCGGGCAAAACCTATGCCGGGCGGTTTGAGCATGTCCGCCGGTTCGATACCTGCACCGAATGCCACGGCCCGCATTCGACCGCCGTCACCTTCGACGGCTGCACCGACTGCCATAGTGGCCTAACCTCGCCCCGCGAGATCCGCACCGGGCGCCGCGATTTCGACGGGGATGGCGACCGGGCCGAGGGCATCCATGGCGAGATCCTGACGCTATACGCGCGCTTGGGGGAGGCGATCGGGGCCTATGGGGAAAGCGTCGCCGGGGCTCCGATCGTCTATGCCGCCGAGCGCTATCCCTACTTTTTCGCCGACACCGATGCGGACGGCATGGCCGATGACGACGAGGCTGTCTTCGGGAATTGCTACCAGTCCTGGACGCCCCGGCTTCTGCGGGCGGCCTATAATTACCAGCTCGTCGGCAAGGATCCCGGCGGCTACGCGCACAACCCGCGATACGTGCTGCAATTGCTGTTCGACAGCCTGCAGTCGCTTTCCGCGGCGATCGAGCTGGATATGAGCGCCTATTCCCGCCCCTGAACGTCCGCGGATGCCGGGACCACCGGAATCGCGCGTCTTCGGGACAGGCGGGGACGGGTAATTGCGCCCTTCAGCAGGTGCAATGGATGTCCCACATGCGGCGCATTTTCGGGATGCAGGTCGGCGGGATGCGGTGATAGCGCGCGATCTCGTCATCGGTCATGCCCAGATCGACGAAGGCCTGCAACGTGGGCTTCGGCAGCGGCCCGAGGGCCGCGACCCAATCGCGCCAATCCGCCTGCTCTGCCGGTCTGTGTCGGGTCGGGCGGTCCTGCACGGAAGGAGCATCGGACCGCGCACGGCCATCGCGAATCTTGGTCGCGTGGTACATTCGTCTGACCCTTTCTAGGGGAGGTGTAGATTGGATACTACTGTCAGAAAAGTTTCCGCGCCATCTTGCGGTAGATCAAAATTTGCGCATGCGAATCACCACCCGCGAACTTCCGCCGACCGGGTGGCGGGGCCTTCGGCGGAAGACCGATCACGCGCGTCGCGACACCGCTGATCGGTTGGCGGATCGGGCCGGGAAAGCGTGCCCGCTTGAGTACGATCAAGCGGACAGGTTGGATCTTCGGGTACACAGCCCGCCATGGATCACGGGGCATCAACCTTCAAAGACCGCGCCGAGGCCGGCAGGGACCTGGCCAGGCGGCTGGCCGAGATGGACCTGGATCGCCCGCAGATCTACGCCCTGCCCCGCGGCGGCGTTCCGGTCGCGGCCGAGGTGGCGCGCGAGCTTGGCGCGCCGCTGGACGTGCTGCTGGTGCGCAAGATCGGCGCGCCCGGCAATCCCGAGGTGGCCCTGGGCGCCATCGTCGAAGGCGTGGACGCCCAGGTGGTCATCAACGAGGACGTCATGCGCATGAGCGGCGCCGACATGGACTTCCTTGAACGCGGCTATGCCGAGCAGCTGTCCGAGCTCGACCGGCGCAAGAAGGTCTATGTGGGCGACCGGGCCCGGCTCGACCCGTCGGGCCGGACGGTGGTCGTGGTGGATGACGGGCTTGCCACCGGTGCCACGATGAAGGCGGCGCTGACCGCGCTTCGACGCCAGGGCGCGGCGCGAATCGTGGTGGCGCTGCCGGTCGCCCCCGTGTCGGCGCTGGAAGAGCTGTCCGAGATCGCCGACGACACCGTTTGCCTGATCCCGTCCACCGCGTTTCGCGGCGTCGGCGCGTTTTTCCGCGATTTCCACCAGCTGTCCGACGACGAAACGGTGCGCCTGCTGCGCGCGCGCTGGGAAGCCGAACCGCCCCGGGACGCGCCCGACCCCGTGCAGGTGCGCCAGGTCCAGATCCCGCCCCTGGGGCTGAAGGGCGAATTGAGCCTGCCCGCACGCCCCACCGGCATCGTGATCTTCGCCCATGGCAGCGGGTCCAGCCGCCTGAGCCCGCGCAATCGCCACGTCGCATCGAAGCTGAACGCGGCGGGCTTCGCGACGCTGCTGTTCGACCTGCTGACCCCCGAGGAAGGGCAGGATCGCCGCAACGTCTTCGATATCCCGCTGCTGGCCGAACGGCTGGTGGAAGCGACGATGTGGGTCGCGTCCGAGCCCGATATCGCGGATCTGCCCGTGGGGCTGTTCGGCGCCAGCACCGGCGCGGGCGCGGCGCTGGTCGCCGCGGCCGAGATGAAGACGCGGATCGCCTGCGTCGTCTCGCGCGGCGGGCGACCCGACCTGGCAGGCATGTCGCTGCCTTATGTCACCGCGCCGACGGTGCTGATCGTGGGCGGACTGGATACAGAGGTCATCGCCCTGAACCAGCAGGCCCTGGCCGCGCTGCGCTGCGAAAAGGCGCTGCGGATCGTGCCGGGCGCGGGCCACCTGTTCGAGGAGCCCGGCACGCTGGACACGGTGGTCGAGCACGCGGTCGATTGGCTGGGACGCCATTTCAGCCCCGCGAAGACCCCGCCCGCCCCGCCACGGCCCGCGACGCTCGACCGGGCCGGTCTTTCCGACGTGGCCGAGCCGCTGCCCGAGATCGACGACCCGGCCTTCGCCGACAGCTTCGACCGCTTCGGGTCGCGCCGCATCGTCCTGCTTGGCGAATGCTCGCACGGCACGTCCGAATTCTACCGCGCCCGCGCCGCGATCACCCGGCGGCTGATCGAGCAGCATGGCTTCACGGCGGTGGCGGCGGAAGCGGACTGGCCCGACGCCGCGGCCATCGACCGGGACGTGCGCCAGTTGCCGCCGCGCGCCATGCACACGCCCGCCTTCGCGCGCTTTCCGACCTGGATGTGGCGCAACGCGGAGTTCGAGGATTTCGTCAAATCCCTGCGCGCGCACAACGCCCACCTGCCCGAGGATCGGCGCGTGGGCTTTCACGGGCTCGATCTTTACAACATGAACGCCTCGATCGCGGCGGTGCTTGATTATCTGGACCGCGTGGATCCCGCCGCGGCGAAGGTCGCGCGCAAACGCTATGGCTGCCTATCGCCCTGGTCGCGCGAGCCCGCGGCCTATGGCCGTGCCGCCCTGACCCACGGCTTCGCGATCTGCGAGGGGGCGGTGAACACCATCCTGGTCGATCTGCTGAAACGCGAGCTCGACTACGCCACGCGCGACGGCGACCGTTTCTTCGACGCGGCGCAGAACGCGCGGCTGGTGGCCAATGCCGAGCGCTATTACCGCGCCATGTATTACGGCTCGCACGTTTCGTGGAACCTGCGCGACAGCCACATGTTCGAGACGCTGAAGCAGATCCTCGAGCATGGCGGGCCCGACACGAAAGTCGTGATCTGGGCGCATAATTCGCATATCGGGGATGCAAGGTTCACCGATATGGGCCAGTCGCGGGGCGAGTTGAACATCGGCCAGCTGACCCGCGAGGCTTTCGGTGACGACGCTGCGCTGATCGGGTTCGGAACGGCCACGGGCACGGTCGCCGCGGCGTCCGAGTGGGACACGCCGATGCAGGTGATGCAGATCCGCCGCCCGCGCCCCGACAGCTACGAGGCGCTGTGCCACGATGTGGGCCACGAGCGCTTTCTTCTGGATTTGCGGCAAGGCGGCAAGGCCCGCGCGCACGCGGCGCTGCGCGGGACGCGGCTGGAACGGTATATCGGCGTAATCTACCGCCCCGAGACCGAGCGCTCGAGCCATTACAGCGCCGCGACGCTGGCCGACCAGTTCGACGCCTATGTCTGGTTCGACCGGACGAAGTCCGTCACCCCCCTGCCGACGACGCCTGCGCCGGGCGAAGACGAGCTTTATCCCTTCGGGCTTTGAGCCGAGCCGCCCGTCCCGCCATCGCCACGCGTCGCAAGCCGCGCATGGGCCGGAATCGGGTATGCTGCAGCCGCGAAATATTCGTGGCTCGTTGATCGGGATCAAGTGCCGGGCACGGGGTCACCGCTAGGCTCGTCCATGCACCTCGGAGCCGTCATTACCGATGCCGCACGCATTTTTAATCCTTTTCTATTCGTGCATTATCCTGCTTCCCCTTCTCATTTCATCCAACAGCGCGTGGCCGCCCCGGTCGGTCCTGGACGAGATCGCGTCGGGCCTGGGGATGGTCGCGTTTTCGATCATCCTGGTGGAATTTACCCTGTCGGGACGGTTCCGCACCCTGTCGCACCGGGTCGGACTTGATACTACGCTGCGCCTGCATCGCCTGATCGCGCGCACGGCCCTTGCCGCGGCGCTGCTGCATCCCTTCCTGTTCCGCGCGGAACGCAACCCGCCCTACCCGTGGGACGTCACCCGCGATTTGACCGTCATCAGCGACCTGGGCCTGCTGTGGAGCGGCATCGTCGCGTGGCTACTGCTGCCGACCTTCGTGCTTCTGGCGATCTCGCGCGGTCGGCCAAGCTATCGCTACGACGGCTGGCGGTGGGGACACGCGATCGGGGCGGCGGTGATCGGGGCGCTGCTGCTGCATCACACGCTGGTCGCCGGGCGCTACGCGGACGACCCGACGCTGGCGTGGTTCTGGATCGGGCTGTCCGGCGTGGCGCTGGTGAGCTTTCTGTGGGTCCATGTCGCCGTTCCGCTTGGCCAGATCCGGAGGCCGTGGCGGGTCGTGGGCATCGAGCGCGCGGCCGACAGGATCTGGCGGGTCGAGATCGCGCCCCGGGGCCATGACGGGCTGGCCTATCGGGCCGGACAATTCGCGTGGCTCAATATCGGGCACAGCCCGTTCAACGTGGCCGAAAACCCGTTTTCCATCAGCTCGGCACCGGCGTCGGGGCGGAACCTGAGTTTCCTGATCAAGGAACTGGGGGATTTCACGTCGTCCTTGGGACGCATCGCGACAGGAACGCCCGCCTACCTGGACGCGCCGCACGGAACGCTGACGCCGGTGGGGCGGCAGGCGACGGGGATCGCCCTGATCGCGGGCGGCATCGGGATCGCCCCGCTGCTGGGCATCTTGCGGCAGTTGGACCTGGAAGACGATCCGCACCCGCGCAAGCTGGTCTACGCCGATCGGGGCATCGACCAGATCGTGCACCGCGACGAGCTGGCACGGCTGGGACGGGCCGAGAATGTCGCTGTCGAGCTGGTCCTGGAAACGCCGCCCGAGGGTTGGACCGGGGCGCGCGGGCGGGTCGACCTTGCGTTCCTGGCGGCGCGCTTTTCGGACGAAGAGCTGTCGGGATGGCTGTTCTTCCTGTGCGGGCCGCCCGCCATGATGAACAGCGTCGAGCGCGCGCTGATCGAGCTGGGCGTTCCCGCCGACCGCATCCTGTCGGAGCGGTTCGATTATGATTAGGCTGCTGCGCCGCCTGCCCGTCCATCGACGCGTGGCCATCGGCTGGTGGGTGTTCAACGTCACGGTCGCCCTTGCCGTGCTGGCCTTCGCCTTCAGGTCCTAGCGCCGCCGCGAAAGTCCCGGGCGTTTTGATCGATATCATGGCGCGACGTCCGGACTGGGGCGAGCCTGACGGCACCTGCCAGGAGATCCCCATGCCCCACCCAGATGACGCGCAGTCCGTGCCGCACGGGTCCCTTCGCAGACGCGTGGACCCGGCAGCCCTGCCCTTCAAGACGACGGCGGAGCTGGAGTCGTACGGCGGCCTGGTCGGACAGGAGCGGGCGATGGATGCGATCCGGCTGGCGGGCCGGATCCACCACCAGGATTTCAACATCTTCGTGCTCGGCGAGGAAGGCATGGGTCGGCATACCGCGGTGCAGGCGCTTCTGGCCAAGGAAGCGGCGGGGCGTCCGCTGCCCGACGAATGGGCCTACGTCAACAATTTCGACGAAGCCTACAAGCCGCGCTGCCTGCGGCTGCCGCCGGGGACCGCCGAGCGGCTGAAGGACCGGATGGAGGCGCTGGTCAACGACCTGGCCACCGAGATCCCCGCTTTGTTTGAATCCGACGACTACCAGACCCAGCGCCACGCGATCGAAGCGGAATACGGCGGCCAGCAGGAAACCGCGATGGCCGAGTTCGCGGAGCGCGCGAAGGAAGAGGACGTCGCCCTGATCCGCACGCCGGTCGGCTTCATGCTGGCCGCGATCCGGGACGGCAAGGTGCTGAAGCCCGACCAGTACGCGGCGCTCGACAAGGACGAGCAGGAGAAGATCGACGACAAGATCGCTCGTTTGCAGGAAGAGCTGGCGCAGGTTCTGCGCAACGCCCCGAAGCTGGAACGCCAGAGCCGCAAGGCGATCGAGCAGCTGAACGCGCACACCGCCGAGCGGGTCGTGTCGGCGCAGATGGCCGAGATCGAGGACGACTTCGCCGGGATCGCGCAGGTCGCAGCCCACCTTGCCGAGGTGCGCCACGACATGATCGCCAATGCGGGGCTGTTCCTGCAGGCGTCCCAGGGCGGTAACGAAGGCCCCTTTCCCGAGGCCGTGCGCAAGTACCACGACCACCCCGAGTTCGACCGCTACGCCGTGAACGTCATGGTGTCCCGCGAGGACGGCGATACCGCCCCCGTCGTCACCGAGGATCTGCCTACGCTCGACCACCTGACGGGACGGATCGAGCACGTGGCGCGGTTCGGGGCGCTGACCACCAATTTCACGATGATCCGGCCCGGCGCGCTGCACCGGGCGAACGGGGGATACCTGATCCTGGATGCGCGGCGCGTGCTGAGCGAGCCCATGGCCTGGGACGCGCTGAAGCGCTGCCTGAAAAGCGGCGAGATCGCGATCCGGTCGATGGGCGAACGGCTGGGCGTGGTGTCGACCATATCGCTCGAGCCCGATCCGATCCCCCTGAATGTGCGGGTCGCCCTGATCGGCGAGCGGATGCTCTATCACCTTCTGGTGCAGCTCGATCAGGATTTCCGCGATCTGTTCAAGCTGCAGGCCGATTTCGAGAACGCGATGGACAGCTCGGACGAGGCCATCGTGCTTTACGCGCGGGTCATCGGCGGCTTTGCCGCGCGCAGCAAGCTGCGGCCCGTCGCGGCCGATGCGATCGCCGCCCTGATCGAGGAATCCATGCGGCTTGCCGAAGATTCGCAGAAGCTGTCGCTTCACGTGGGCGCGCTTGGCGATATCCTGCGCGAGGCCGATCACTACACCGCAGAAGCCGACCGAACGGTCGTGGCGGCCGAAGACATCGCAGAGGCCATCCAGAAGCGCGAACGGCGCCGGTCGCGCATCCGCGAGCGGCTGCAGGAATCGGTGCAACGCGGCAAGATCCTGATCGACACCGACGGCGCGACGGTCGGCCAGATCAACGGCCTGTCGGTCGTGTCCATCGGCGACTACCGGTTCGGGCATCCGTCGCGGATCACGGCGCGGGTCCGCCTGGGGACCGGCGATCTGGTCGATATCGAGCGCGAGGTCGAGATGGGCGGCCCGCTGCATTCCAAGGGGGTGATGATCCTGTCGGGCTATCTGACCGCGACCTACGCGCTGGATCTGCCGTTCTCGCTGCAGGCCAGCCTTGTGTTCGAGCAGAATTACGGCGGGGTCGACGGCGATAGCGCGTCCTCGGCCGAGCTTTACGCGCTGCTGTCGGCCCTGGCCGAGATCCCCATCGCGCAGGGGCTGGCCGTCACCGGGTCGGTGAACCAGCTGGGCGACGTGCAGCCCATCGGCGGGGTCAACGAGAAGATCGAAGGCTTCTTCGAGACCTGCGACGCCCGCGGTCTGACCGGACGGCAGGGTGTGCTGATCCCGGCGGCCAATGTCGATCACCTGATGCTGCGCGACGCGGTCGTATCGGCGGCGCGGGCGGGCAAGTTCCGGATCGTCCCGGTCGCCACGATCGACGCCGGGATCGAGATCCTGACCGGCGTGGCGGCAGGTGCGCGCGGCCCGGACGGGCTGTTCCCGGACGCATCGGTGAACGGCCGCGTCGAAGCCCGGTTGCGCGGCTTCGCCGAACGCCGCCGGGCCTTCGGGCGCGACGTGGTGCAGGACGGGGACAGGGGGTCGGCATGACGGACATCGCCGCCACGCGCTATCGCCTGATGATCGGCGCCGCGTCCTTCGCCGACGCGCGCGCCGCGCTCGGCATCGCCGATCTGTTGGCGCAGAGCATGGCGTCCGAACTGGTGGGCGTGCTGATGGAGGATACCGAGGTCACGTCCCTTTTCGCGTCGCCCGGGCGCCGGATCGTGACCATCGGGGGGTCCGTGGTGGCGGCCCCGTCCGTGGCGCGTCTGCGGGCCGCCCTGGACAACGATGCGCGGGCGTTCCGCAAGGCGCTTGGCGCCATCGCGCGGCAGCACAAGCGGGCCTGGTCGGTGCGGCGGCAGACGGGCGAGCTGGTCGCCGGTCTTTGCAAGGTCGCCGGGGAGCGTGACTTGCTGTTGCTGGGTCAGGCCCATCCGTCGAAGGGGGTCGGCCGCGTTATCGTCATCGCCCCGCCGACCGGCGTGCCGCAGCGCATGGCCGGGCTCGGGCGCACCTTGGCCGAAACCCTGCGCGCAAGGCTCGCGACCGTGTCGCTGGACAGCGACGCGGGTGCCGATGCCGTCGGCATGAGCTGGGCCGACGAGACCGAGTTGCTCCGGTGGCTGAGCCGGATCCGGGCGGCGGCGGTCATCGTCGATCTGTCCGCGGGGCCCTTCACGACCGTGCAGCAATTGCGGCAGGTCGTCGACGTCGCGCGCTGCCCGGTGCTGGTTCTGGGCCTGGCGGCCGACCGGCGTTCGGGTTCGGTCGCGCCGGGGGACGAAGGCCGCCAGGCCGAATGAGCCAGGCGGAGGACGCCCGGGTTTTAACTTTCGTTCCGTACGGTCTTGGCGTGACGAGCGGTGCCGGGATCCACGTCCTGATCGGCGCGGCGGTCGGCCGGGGGTGTTCGCGTCCCGGGGTGGCGCGGGCTAGTCGGTATCGTCCCGCGGGGCGTCGGCCCGCTTGTCATCGCGCGGGCCGGTCAGCCCTGCCCCCCTGCGCAGCCGCGCGCGGGACTTGCGATAAAGCCGCTGGTTCTTCGCGATGAAGTCCGACAGGGCGTCGCCCAGCAGCCAGGTGGGGCTGCGCACCAGGTAAAGGTAGCCGGTCGCGCTGGCGATGGACGCGCCCACCGCGTCGATGATCAAATCGCCCATGGTGTCCACCAAGCCCGACTTCTGCATGTTCAGCCCGAACGACAGGTCCATGACGAATTCGAAGATCTCCCACAGCGCACCGATGGTGATCGCCACACAGAAGGTGATGAAGGCCAGCGCACCGGGCGGCGCTGCGAAGCGGTCGCCCTCGAACAGCATCAGCACGAACAGAAAGCCGCTGAGACCGAAGCCCACCGCCGAGAACGCGTGCAGCCACAGGTCCCACCACCAGACCCGTTCGTAGAAGTCGAACGCCTCGCCCAGGAAGATCGAGCCGATGAAGAACAGCGTCGTGGCGAAGAGGAACGGCACCGGCAGGGTCAGCGACAGGCGCGACGCCAGCAGCGGCGGTGTCAGCGACAGGCCCAGGGTCAGGAAGCTGACGAAGGCCAGCGACCAGCGCGCCAGCACCAGCGAGACGAGGCCGGTGAGCAGAAGAAGCGCCCAGATCGTCAGGATCGGTCGCCCGGTGTCGCGGATCAGGTGCATGTCATGCCTCGTGCGCGGCGGTGTAAACGGAACGCTGCGTCCTTATATACCGCCCATGCATCTTAACGCGATCCGCATCGCCAGTTACAACATCCGCAAGGCCCGCGGGCTTGACCAGAGGCGGCGGCCCGAGCGCACGCTGGCCGTCATCAACGCGCTCGACGCGGATATCGTCGTGCTGCAAGAGGCCGACAGACGACTGGGCCGGCGGCCGCCCGCGCTGCCGCGCCGGATGATCGAGGCCGAGACCGATTTCACGCTGGTCGAGCTTTCCGCCAACGGGACAAGCCTGGGCTGGCACGGCAACGCGGTGCTGGTGCGTGATCCGACCACGGTCGAGCGGACGCGGCGGGTGGACCTGCCAGGACTCGAGCCGCGCGGCGCGGTGCTGGTGGATTTCGCGATCGGTGACGGGCTGAGCGTCATCGGGGCGCATCTGGGGCTGCGGCGGCGCGACCGGCTGGGCCAGCTGGCCGCGCTCGACCGGCTGGCCGCGCGACGTGGCCACACTGTCATCGCGGGCGACTTCAACGAGTGGTCCGAAGTGCGCGGCTTCGAGCCGCTGGCAGAGCGTTTCGTCACCCACGCGCCGGGGCTGAGCTTCCACGCCCGCCGCCCGGTCGCGGCCCTCGACCGCTTCGCCCTGAGTCGCGACCTGCGGCTGAAGAATGCGGGCGTCGCGCAGGACGCGCTTGCGCGCCGGGCATCGGATCACCTGCCGATCTGGTCCGACATCGCGCTGCCCGCCCGGACGGTCTGACCGGCCAGCGGCGGCGGGTTGACGGGACTTCGGCCCATCCCTGTCAGGACCCTGACTTGACCGGGATCAAGGCCCCGCGGCGCCGGGTGGCCCAAGACCGATACCGAACGCAACGCGATGAGCATCGGCAAGGGGTGCGAACATGCGGCCAATGGACCACGCGAACGAAAAGGCTCCGGCGGACACCGCGACCGATCCGGTCTGCGGCATGAATGTCGATCGGGCGACCGCGCGTTACGAGGCGATCCACGACGGCGAGCGCCACGTCTTCTGCTCGGCCGCCTGTCGCGACAAGTTCAAGGCTGCGCCCGAGCAATACCTGGGCGGCCGCCCGCCGCCAGACACCCGGCCCGAAGCCACGCGCTACACCTGCCCCATGCATCCCGAGATCGTGCGCGACGCCCCCGGCGACTGCCCGATCTGCGGCATGGCGCTGGAACCGATGATGGTGACGGCCGAAAGCGGCCCCAACCCCGAGCTTGCCGATCTGCGCCGCCGCCTGCGCATCACCGCCCCGCTGGCCGCCATCGTCTTCGGGCTGGAGATGGGCACCCATCTGGGCCTGCCCTTCGACGCCTGGATCGGCCCCCGCAATTTCGCGGTGCTGCAATTCGCGTTGGCGACGCCGGTGATGATCTTCACCTGGCCGTTCTTCCGGCGCGGCTGGGCGTCGGTGCGCAACCGCACGCCGAACATGTGGACGCTGATCTCGCTTGGGACGCTGGCGGCCTATGCCTTCAGCGTCGTGTCGATGCTGGCGCCCGGCCTGTTTCCCGCGGCACTGCGCGGGGCGGACGGGCTTCCGCCCGTCTATTTCGAGGCCGCGGCGGTGATCCTGGTGCTGGTCCTTGCGGGCCAGATCATGGAACTGGTGGCGCGCGCGCGGACCGGCGACGCCGTGCGGGCTTTGCTGGACCTCGCGCCGAAAACGGCGCGGCGCGTCACGCCGGACGGCGAAGAGGATGTCGAGCTTGCGCAGGTGCGCCGCCACGACCAGCTGCGCGTGCGCCCCGGCGAAAGCGTGCCCGTGGACGGGGTCGTGCTGTCCGGCCGCTCGTCGGTGGATGAAAGCATGATCACGGGCGAGCCGATCCCGGTCGAGAAGACCGAAGGCGACCGGGTGACCGGGGGCACGTTGAACCGGACGGGCGGCTTCGTGATGGAAGCCCAGGCCGTGGGCGCCGAGACGACGCTGGCGCGCATCGTCCAGATGGTCAGCCGCGCCCAGCGCAGCCGCGCGCCGATCCAGGGCCTGGCCGACCGGGTGGCCAGTTTCTTCGTGCCCGCCGTGGTCGCCGTGTCCATCGCGGCCTTCGTGGCGTGGCTGGCCTTCGGCCCGGACGCGTCGCTGGGCTTCGCCGTGGCGGCCGCGGTGAGCGTGCTGATCATCGCCTGCCCCTGCGCGCTGGGTCTTGCGACGCCCATTTCCATCATGGTGGCGACGGGCCGCGGCGCGCAGGCGGGCGTGCTGATCCGCGACGCCGAGGCACTGGAGCGGTTCGCCGAATGCGACGTGCTGGTGGTCGACAAGACCGGCACCCTGACCGAGGGGCGCCCGGTCCTGACCGACGTGGTGCCCGCCGGGGATATGTCGCGGGATCGGCTGCTGGGGCTTGCCGCGGCGCTGGAAAAGGGCTCGGAACATCCGCTGGCCGAGGCGATCGTCGCGGGCGCGGGCGACGTCCCCCGAAGCGAGGTCACGGATTTCGACGCGGTCACCGGCAAGGGCGTCCTGGGCCGCGTGGATGGCGCGCGGGTGGCGTTCGGAAACCGGGCGATGATGCTGGACGAAGGCATCGCGCTCGGCGCGCTGGCCGACAGGGCCGACGCGCTGGAAGGCGACGGCAAGACCGCCATGTTCCTGGCCGTGGACGGATCGGCAGCGGGGCTGATCGCGGTGTCGGACCGGCTGAAGGCGACCACGGCCGACGCGATCCGCGCGCTGCGCAAGACGGGACTGCAGATCGTCATGGCCACCGGCGACAGCGAACGCACGGCGCGCGCAGTTGCGCGCGAGTTGGACATCGACGAGCTGCGCAGCGGCGTCAGCCCCGAGGACAAGGGCGCGCTGGTCACCGAGCTGCAGGGCCGCGAGCACGTCGTCGCGATGGTGGGCGACGGCGTGAACGACGCGCCTGCCCTGGCCCTGGCGGATGTGGGCATCGCCATGGGCACCGGCGCGGATGTCGCCATGGAAAGCGCCGGGATCACGCTGGTGAAGGGGGACCTGACCGGGATCGTGCGCGCCCGCCGCCTGTCCCGCGCCACCATGCGCAACATCCGCGAAAACCTGGCCTTCGCCTTCGGCTACAACGCCTTGGGCGTTCCGATCGCGGCCGGGATCCTCTACCCGATCTTCGGGCTGCTGCTGTCGCCGATGATCGCAGCCCTCGCCATGAGCCTGTCATCGGTGTCGGTGATCGCCAACGCCCTTCGCTTGCGCCGCGTCCGGTTGGACCCCCGCCACTGAGAGGTCGATATCGATGCGGCGCGCGGCGTCGGCAACATCCATCCACGCGGGTCGCACCACTGCCGACGGGCCACCGGGCATCGGCAGAAAATGCGAGGAAGGAACAAATCTGACGTCGAGGCTTTCGCATGCGCCGGATCTCGAGTCCGGGAATTCATTGGAATTCCTGCGCCGCCTTTTCGGACTCCAAGTCACGTTCCGACCCCCGCAATTTGCGCTGTGACCTGCTCGGTTTTGGTCCCGCATTCCTAGCGAAAGTAGCGCGGCCTTGCGCTCTGCTCCCCAACGCGCCCTTGGTCTTTATCGGGTTTCCGCCCTTCGATCAGGTGCACGGGCTGGTGTCGTGCAGTGATTTCATCAGTTCCGCCGGGACTTTGTGCCCGATCGCGCTGTGCGGCCGTTCTTCGGTGTAGTCTCTACCGTTGCCCGTCAGGCGATTGCGACGCAAGCGGCCGAGAGGGGCCAAGCCTCCAATTTTTCGGCCGTATCTTCAAGGTTCATGAACCAATGGCGGTTCAGGCATTCCGTCCGAAGCGCCCATTGAAGGCCCCGATGAAGGCATTGTCGGCTGGCCTTCCGGTCGCAAGACGTCGAGTGTGACACCGCGCTGATAGGCCCAGAGATCCATGTCGCGCGAGATGAACGCGCTGCCCTGGTCGACCCGGATCGTCTTCGGGTAGCCGAATCGAACCCGGGTCTGGAAAATCTCCCTGATACGCTGTTCCAGCGCGGCCTGGCCGGGCCGACGAGACGTCTAGCGGTGGGGTTTGGGATCAAACCGGATCACCGCGCAAGCACGGCGGATCGACACTCGCTGCCCGGCAGGCGCTGCTCGCAGCTATGAGAGGGCGCCAATTCGCCCGCATCTCATCGACCAGCATCCTCTACCGGGCAGGGTTGCCATTGCTGCGCCATTGGTCCGAGCCGCAATGGCGACGAGCTTTCGCTTGATGACGTCCGCTTGCCATTGTCCTCGGACCAATGGCGGACAAAGGCTCGCCAGATCCTTGTCGAGCGATAGGTCCGCGACGACCTTCTTCGGCCGCGCATTCTCCTGCTCGGGTTCTTGCAGGCGCTTCATCTCGGACGGCATCAGAACCGCAGACTAGTTTGGCGGGAAAACTGTCCACTGGACGCTTTTATTATCCGCCTGCACTCCCATTGAAGAATGTTGCCGAACTGATCCCAGCCTTGCGGCAGATCTCAACCACGGGCGTTCCATCCTCCGCCCGCTTGATCCTAAACGCCTTCTGAGCGTCCGTGACCTTCGCTGATTTCATGCGTTTCCGCTTCTCTCCCAGCCAGGGATCCAATGCGAAAAACTCTAACCAAAATCGGGGGCGTTTTCGGGGAGCACATCATTCGTGCAGGTGTGCAGGATCGAGATACTGCTGAGTGTGAGCTATGCGGACAGAGCAGACTTCGGTCACGACTGAGACTTACTCTGAGCCGCTTCGCGTCTCCGTATGGCTTCCAGCATCAGGTACGCGTTGTGCTTAATCTGTTGCGACGGCTCCTTTACTAACTTCCCAGCCCGAACAACCTTCCTCATCTCTGGGTAAACAACACCCCATTTCGACGGTCCAAAGAAGTTTACTGCCAATGCTCGATTTAGATCTGGCTCAGACAATTCTGCGCTACCCATAATTTTTGCGAAAAGCTCGCCGTCCGCACGGTCAATTGTGAGAATTGCCCCGCGTGACTTTTCCTCAAGCCACTGGCGAAGATCGGGAAGATGTCCTAGGAGACAGAGGTGCGCTGCTATCTTTCGAAACGCTCGAAATTCCTCCATACCCGCGCCTTGAACAACTGCTCGGCGCAAAATCGAGTCAATTCGAGAAACCTGATCCCCGGACAATTCAGATTGCTGCAACCTCCTGATCAGATGTCGCTTTACGTATCCAGACCTAAACAGCATTACATCTGCCTCAAGAAAAGTGATGGCGAACTCAATCAAGTCTGCTCGAGGTTCTGGCCATCCCGGTTGCGCGATATCTGCCGCGAAGTTCATGAGGTCTGACGGAAGCCAATGCCAGTCATCAGGTAGTTTGCCGGTGTACGGAGGAACTCGTGAATACTCCTTTAAGGCGGATTTCCAAGGCAGATAGCTGCAAGGACGACCTTCAGATTTCACGGTTCGACCAACGTGTTCTACGAGTTTTGTGAAGTCAGTGACTTTTCTGGGAGCTAGTCTTGCTGCACGGGCCTCACGATCTGCGTCGTTCCGGAGCAACGCATGTTCATTGATTGCGCGGATTGCGCGGATTGCGCGTATGCCAAATGGATCAGGAAAATCAATCAGAGTTTGCTTCCTTTGCACCAATTTACCGTGCTAAGTCTCGCGCGGTAGAGAGAAGAGAGCAAGTCCATTTGGGCTCTTAGGAGACCTTCGCCGCATGATCCAAGAACGCACGGTCTCAGCAGAGTTGGCCTTCGCTGCATCTCGCACGAACTGATCAGGCGCCGGACGAAGCAGCCGTTCGGATCGATTGCGCACTCATTCCTGGCTACAATTTTCTACCGTTGAAAAAGAACGGATAGTATGAATGCCAGAGGCATCGAGCATTTGAGATTTTTCACGCAAGATGGTGTCTAAAAAATTCGGAATCTTCTTCAAGTCAACTTCAGAAATCTCTGCGCCGTCAAGAACCTCTTTCGCCAGATTGCGGATAGATCCGGAGGCAATCGCATCTCGTCCTTTTAAATGATAGTCTTCCGAATCCGATATGTTCCAGAAAATTGAAACATTGACTTCACATCCATCCTCCCGGAATGAGCCTCTAACGTCCTAACGTCTCTCGAAGAGAGTGTTTTCAATCACATAGGTTTCAAAATACGGAATACAGGTTTGAAGCCCCGGCCCAACCTTTCGCTGAATATTTCCAGCCCTGTCGAAAATGAGAGCTTCGCTCTCTGGTCGGACCGAAAATAATCCACAACGTGTGACAGATGTCTGGGCCGCGGAAAGCGTTGGGGCAACGATTGCCAAAAGTACGACCAAAAAAAGCGCAAGTTCCGCTTCCTCCGTCAAAATTGTATGATGCTCCGATACTGCTCCTCATCCCTTATGGCAAGACAGTCGGGAAACCGAGTGGCTCAGCCATTGTCCGCCTGCTAGCTGTTCCACTCGCCTGCGGGACAGTTCACGCTTCGGGCTCCAAGCAGACCTGCGGCAGTGCGGCATCAAACATTATGCCGAGCGAGCGGGCGACGTCGTCGGCTGTCCCAAGCTGTCATTCGACGGCGAAGCGGCATGCTGCGGTGCGGCCCGCATTCCGGACGTTCGCGGCGGGTGCAAAACCAGAAGTGTGTCGTCGCAACTCCGACCGGCCTCTGTTGTCTTACGGATTTCGGAATTGCGACAAGAGGTTATGCTTACCCGACTTCACAATGCGCCACCGGCATCGCTCGCGCCGGGACCGGATACGTGGTAAAGAAAATGCGATCAGGCAGAGATCTTTGGCGCCACCCCCTACCCTGGGAAAGCGCTTGGTTGTTGCTGGGCAGCCTTGATCTTGCGGCACCTGCATGTTTCGAACGCAGCGCACGGCAGGCGCTCAAGGACGGTCTCCGAGATCATCTTCCTTGCCCCCAAGCGTGCAGTAGACAGGCGCATACTTCTCAAACAGCTTCAGTTCATCCTCGATGTTCTCGAAACGCGGGCGGCCCTTGGCACGACAAAATCCCGATACTCGGCGTATAGCGCGCGGATCGAAACCTTCTGCCTGGTTTCGGCGATGAGCATGTAGTCAACGAAGTCATCTACCCATCCGCGAGATTTCACGGCGGACCGGGCTGTCTCGCAA
>NZ_JAEKPD010000014.1 GCF_016412875.1 Palleronia pontilimi
AACGGGACTGGTTCACCATAGCGACCGCGGCAGTCAGTATCTGTCCATCAAATACACCGAGCGCCTTGCCGAGGCCGGGATAGAACCCTCTGTGGGCAGCGTCGGTGACAGCTACGACAATGCCTTGGCCGAGACGATCAACGGGCTGTTCAAGGCCGAGGTCATCCATCGCCGCGGTCCGTGGCGCAGCTTCGAGGCCGTCGAATACGCGACCCTGGAATGGGTGGACTGGTTCAACAATCGACGCCTGCTCGAGCCCATCGGAAATGTCCCGCCCGCTGAAGCAGAGGCCAACTTCTACGCCGCTCTGGAAACTGAACCCATAGCCGCGTAACTAATCGCAATCAGCCTCCGGCAAACCCGGCGCGGTTCAGACCGTAGACCGTAGCCCGACCTAAGACTAGTTCCCTGGCGCTTGCAGTAGTACTCATGCCCGGAACCCTCAGTTCTCGAACCTTGGCATCGTTCGAAATCTTGGGGCGTCCCCTCTTACCGTTTGTTGGCCCGAGTCTTGGCGATACCTACTGCCTGGCGCTTTCGGATAATGTTCCGCCCAAAGTAACCGCGGGCCCCCATCATCTGAAGCCGCAGGTTGGCAGAGGCATTATCGGAGATTCGGTAGAGGCCAGTACACATCTGCCTTCCAGTCGAAATGTAAGGGCCACAAAGAGTAACGCGATCGCCCGTGCCAGCGTACGCGATCATGTTCCGTACGCTGGCGTCGGCTGGGCATCGTTGTATCAGACGGCCACGACCTCCACTCGAAAGGCCGCGCTACCAGGAGTTGTAGGCCAGGTACTTGCCGGACATCTCGACCTTCACGCGGTCGCCTTTTTCGTGCGGCACGCGGGTCACCGACATGTCGAAGTCGATGGCCGACATGATGCCGGTGCCGAACTTCTCTTCGACCAGCGCCTTGAGCGTCGGACCGTAGACGCCGACGATTTCGTAGAAGCGATAGATGCAGGGATCGGTCGGGACGGATTGTTCCCAGACCTTCGTGGGCGGCTCGTTCAGCACGCTGGCGGCTTCTTGCGGCAGGCCCATGGCGCTGACCAGAGCCTCGGCCTTGTCCTTCGGGAAGGCGTTCATGCCCATGCAGGCCGAGTGGGTCCAGACCGGCGACATGCCGATCGCCTCGGCGATGCCCTCCCAGGTCATGCCAGCCTGTTTCTTGGCCGACAGGATCATCAGGGTGACGTCTTCCTTGGTCATCATGGTGGGAACCTCATAACTGTCTTTCACGTGTTGTCCTCCTTGTCGTTTTGGGGGTGCGGGATGGGGTGGCAAAGCTAGAGGCCGAGCTCCGTCAGGCCCGGATGTCCCTCGGGCCGCGGGCCGTGCGGCCAGTGGAACAGGCGGTCCTGCGCGTCGATCGGGACGTCGTTGATGGATGCATGGCGCACGGCCATGTGGCCGCTGTCGCTGAATTCCCAGTTCTCGTTGCCATGGGCGCGGAACCACTGGCCCGCCGTGTCGTGCCATTCGTAGCAGAAGCGCACGGCGATGCGGCTGGCGTCGTGGGCCCAGATTTCCTTGATCAGCCGATAGCCGTTCTCCTTCTGCCACTTGTCGGTCAGGAACGCCTCGACCTCGGCACGGCCGTTCAGGAACGTGTCGCGGTTGCGCCAGCGCGTGTCGGGCGTGTAGGCCAACGCCACCTTTTGCGGATCACGGGTGTTCCAGGCATCTTCGGCCATGCGCACCTTGCGGACGGCGTCTTCGAAGCTGAAGGGCGGCAGCGGCGGGCGTTCGGGGGAGTTCGGAGTCATGGCAATGCACCGTCAGTCGTTCACCGCCCGTAAGGGCGGGGCGGTTTCGGGATCGGCCTCCGCCGCGGCGGTCTTGTCGATGCGCACGGGGGTGGGCCGCTGTTCGGCCCCGTCGCCCTGTTGCCCCGCCAGCTCTTTCGAGCGCAGGCCGAGGAAATGCACCAGGTGGTTGCGGATCGCATAGTAGTTGGGATGTTCGACGATCTCGGTCCGGTTGCGGGGCCGCGGGATCGTGATCTCGACCGATTCCGACACCCGCGCGAACGGTCCGTTGGTCATCAGCAGGATGCGGTCGGCCAGCAGGATCGCCTCGTCTATGTCGTGGGTGATCATGAACACGGTCTGCTCCGTGCCGCCCCAGATCTTCAGCAGCTCGTCCTGGATGGTGCCGCGGGTCAGCGCGTCCAGCGCGCCGAACGGCTCGTCCAGCAGCAAGAGCTTGGGGTGGTTGGCGAAGGCCCGCGCGATGGACACGCGCTGGCGCATCCCGCCCGACAGCTGCGACGGCTTGCGGTGCACCACGTCACCTTCGAGCCCCACCATGGCCAGGTACTTGCGGGCGTGGGCCTCGACCTCGGATTTCGTCCAGCCCGGCTCGCGCGCCTTGACGCCGAAGGTGACGTTCTTCAGCGTCGACAGCCACGGCAGCAGCGAATAGTTCTGGAAGACCACGCCGCGGTCCAGCGACGGGCCCGAGATCTCGGCCCCGTCCATCGTCACCGCGCCCGACGTGGGCTCGGCCAGGCCCGCGAGGATGTTCATGATCGTCGACTTGCCGCAGCCCGAATGGCCCAGGATGCAGACGAATTCGCCCTGTTCGATGCCGAAGCTGGCGTTTTCGAAGACGGTCAGGGTGCCGCCCTGCCCGTCCGGAAATTGCTGGGTCAGCCGGTCGATGCTGAGAAACGGTTTTGACATGGAGCCTCTTTCTATTCCGCGTAGGCGACGGCGCGCTGCAGGAAGCCGAAGGCGGCATCCAGCAGCATCCCGACGACGCCGATCATGAGGATCGAGAAGATGACCGAGGTCAGGTCGAGGTTGTTCCACTCGTTCCAGACGTAGTAGCCGATGCCGGTGCCCCCGACGAGCATCTCGGCGGCCACGATCACCAGCCACGCGATGCCGATGGAGATCCGCATGCCCGTGACGATGGTCGGCGCGGCGGCGGGCAGGATCACCGTGAACGCGGTGCGCAAGCTTCCCAGCTCGTGGGTGCGCGCGACGTTGACCCAGTCCTTGCGGACCCCCGCGACACCGAAGGCCGTGTTCAGCAGCATCGGCCAGATCGAGCAGATGAAGATGACGAAGATCGCTGACGCTTCGCTGTCCTGGATGATGAACAGCGCCAGCGGCATCCATGCCAGCGGCGAGATCGGGCGCAGCACCTGGATGAACGGGTTGAACGCCTTGTAGGCGACCTGGCTCATCCCGATCAGGAAGCCCAGCGGGATCGCGACGACAGCGGCCAGGACGTATCCCGTCAGCACGCGGTAGATCGAATAGCCGATCTGGATGCCGATGCCCTTGTCGTTGGGACCGGCGTCATAGAACGGGTCGGACAGCTGTTCCCACGCCTTGGACAGGACCTGGCTGGGCGGCGGCACGCCCGCCTTGGGTTGCCCGCCGCCGGTCAGCCGTTCGTATTCGGTCAGTTCCCCGACGGCCTTCTGGGCGGGGATCACGGATTCCCAGATCAGAAGACCGACGACCAGCATCACCACCGACAGGATCGCCGCGCGCTGGTTTACGGAAAGATTGTCCAGCATGGATCAGCCCTTTCCGATGGCGAAGCTCGACACGTATTCCGCGGCCATTTCCGGATCGAAGGTCTTGCCCATGATGGTGTGGGATTTGTAGGTGACGTCCGGCGCAGTGTAGCCCAGGTCCTCCATCACCTTCTTGGCGTCGGCGGCCAGATAGACCTGCTCGGCCACGCCCTTGTAGTCCACGTCGCCTTCGATATAGCCCCAGCGCTTCATCTGGGTCAGGATCCACACCCCCATCGAGTGCCAGGGGAAGGGATCGAAGTCGATGCGGTCGGGCACCTGCTGCACCTCGCCCAGGCCGTCGGCATAGGTGCCGGTCAGCACCTGTTCGATCACCGTCACGGGCTGGTTCAGGTAGTTGGTCGGCGCGATGGCTTCCGAGATTTCCTTGCGGTTTTCGGCCTGCGAGGCGTATTGCGTCGCGTCGATGATCGACTTCAGCAGCGCGCCATAGGTGTTGGGCAGCTCGGTCGCGAAGGACAGGGGCGCCGCGAAGGCGCAGCAGGGATGCCCTTCCCAGATTTCCTTGGTCAGGACGTGGATGAAGCCGATGCCTTCGTAGACCGCGCGCTGGTTGAACGGGTCCGGCGACAGGTAGCCGTCCAGGTTTCCGGCGCGCAGGTTGGCGACCATTTCGGGCGGCGGCACGACGCGGATCTGGATGTCCACGTCCGGGTCCAGCCCGAATTCGGCCACGTAATAGCGCAGCAAAAAATTGTGCATCGAGTATTCGAACGGCACCCCGAAGGTGAAGCCCTTCCACTGCGCCGGGTCGCGCTTGTCCATGTGTTCGTTGGACAGCACGATGGCCTGGCCGTTGATGTTCTCGACCGCGGGCATGATGTAGGGCTCGGCCACCGAGCCTGCGCCCAGCGTCATCGCCAGCGGCATGGGCGTCAGCATGTGCGACGCGTCGTATTCACCCGCCAGCGACTTGTCGCGGGCCACGGCCCAACCGGCCGTCTTGATGACTTGCGCGTTCAGGCCGTAGCGCTCGTAGAAGCCCAGCGGCTGGGCCATGATGATCGGCGTGGCGCAGGTGATCGGCACGAAGCCGATGTTCAGATCGGTTTTTTCGGGGGGGCCGAGATTGTCCAGAATGGCGGCCTTGGCCTGATCCATGGGGAAGACGGACGCCAAAGCCGCGGCGACCGTGCCGCCGCCCAGCATCCCCATGAACGACCGCCGTCCGATATCGCTGTGACCGAACACGGACCGGACCACGGCGCTTTCGACCGCGCGTTGCAGCATGTCTTCCGACGACATCTGCAGCGGCTCGCGATGGCGGGCGTCGTGGCCGTGGCCGGACGCGCAGCCG
Source organism: Palleronia pontilimi (assembly GCF_016412875.1). Taxonomy (GTDB): domain Bacteria; phylum Pseudomonadota; class Alphaproteobacteria; order Rhodobacterales; family Rhodobacteraceae; genus Palleronia; species Palleronia pontilimi. Next base: position 4,857 of record NZ_JAEKPD010000014.1, read on the forward strand.
TCGCAGCCGCAATCGGCGCCATGCCGCAGATCGGTCTTGTCCGAGAACGGATTTCCAAGGCTCTTCGTCGTCATCGTTTTCCCCTTTGTGCCAAGCGTTAACCAAATGCTGACAGCGGAAAGCACCGGGCGGAAGTGGATGCGCAATATTTGTGCAGCGCATAAATCCCATTTAATTCAAATATTTACTGAGCCCTCGCCGCGGTGGGTTTTACGAAAAGTCGTAACTTACGATATTTCGTTCCCGCGTGCTGCGTCGCGGCACTAGGCTCGTGCCCATGACGATCGATCTGCTCCACACCGATTCCCTTTTGCAGGCTTTCCCGGACGCGGCGCTCGTCCTGGACTTGAGCCGGGACCGCGTCGTTCGATGGAACCGGCACGCGGCGGACCTGCTGGCGGGCAGTCCAGATGCGCCTGCCCTGCCCTTTTCCAGCTACCTGGGAAGCGCGCTGCCGCAATTCGTCGTCTTCATCGACGAGGTCGATTATCGCGGCGAAGGCTGGAGCCGGGATGTCGCCCTGCGCTCCGAAGACGGCCGCACGCTGAGATGCGAGATCAGGGCAGCGCCCGTTGCGGGCAAACAGGGCTGGATCATCCTGACGCTCACCGACCTGAGCGCGCTGGAACGCCGGGCCGAACTGGCGGCCCTGGCCGAAACCTTTCGCGCCGGTCTGCTGGAATGGAAGCGCACCGAAAGCTTCTTCGCCGAGCTCGAGCGGCAGAACCAACTGATCCTGAACGCCGCCGGGGAAGGGATCTACGGCGTCAACGCCGAGGGCAAGACCACCTTCGTCAACCGCGCCGCGCAAGAGATGCTGGGCTGGACCACCGAGGATCTGCTGGGCAACGATATCCATTCAATCATCCACCATCACCATCTCAACGGTGAGGTCTATCCATCCCAGCAATGCCCGATCTACCGCTCGTTCCGGTTCGAGCAGGTCAACCGCATCGAGGACGAGGTGTTCTGGCGAAAGGACGGCAAACCGATCCGCGTCGAATACGTCTCGACCCCGATCTACGACCAGCGGGTGCTCGCGGGCGCCGTGGTGATCTTCCGCGATATCACCGAGCGCAAGGAAAACGAGCGCAAGCTGCGCGATGCCCTGGCCCAGGTGGCCGCCCTGCGCGACCGGCTGGAGGAAGAAAATGCCTACCTGCAGGAAGCCATCACGTCAGAGCGCGCGCATCACGCCATCATCGGAACCTCGCCCGCCATCAAGCAGATCCTCATGCGCATCGATTTAGTGGCGGGCACCGATGCGACGGTCCTCATATCGGGCGAGACGGGCACCGGGAAGTCGCTGGTCGCGACCGAGATCCACAAGACCAGCCCCCGGGCGCGCAGGCCGCTGATCCACTTCAAGTGCAGCTCGGTCGCGCGCGAAGAGGTCGAGGCCGAGCTGTTCGGCCAGGTGCGCGGTGCGCCCGGCGGCGCGTCCCGCGACAAGGCGGGCAAGCTGGAACTGGCCCATGGCGGCACGTTGTTCCTGGACGATGTCGAGGAACTGCCGCTCGAGATCCAGGGCAAGCTGCTGGCCAGCCTGCAGAACAAGACGGTCAAACGGCTGGGCGACACGCGCGAGAAGCCCGTGGATATCCGCGTCATCGCCTCGACGTCGTTGACGGATGCGCAGGCGCGGCGCGGGCATCGCATCCGGGACGATCTGTACCTGTTCCTGAACGTCTTCCCGATCACCTGCGTGCCCCTGCGCGAGCGGCCGGAAGATATCCCGCTTCTGGCCGATCACCTGTTGAAGATCGTCTGCCGCAGGCTGAACAGGCCGGTCCGGGTTCTGACCGAGCGGGTCGTGCTGCAGCTTCAAGCCTACGACTGGCCCGGCAACCTGCGCGAGCTGCACAACGTCATGGAACGGGCGGCGATCGTGTCGCGGGACACGAAACTGGTGATCGAGCTGGGCGAAACCGCGTCGAGCCTTCAGGCGCACACGGCCTTCCTGACCGAAGCGCAGATGCAGGAGCTGTCGCGCAGGAACCTGGTGGCAGTCCTGCGGGAAACGGGTGGCCGGGTCTCGGGTGACGCGGGTGCCGCCGCGCTGCTCGGCGTCAAGCCGACCACGCTCTATTCCCGCGTCAAGGCGTTCGGGATCTCGGACACCGACTGGACCTGAGCGGTCGTCGGCATGGGGCGGACCGGCAAGACGGTCCGCCCGTGGGCCTTAGCCGTATACCAGTCTTGGCAACCAGGTGATGATCTGCGGATAGAGCATGCACAAGGTCAGACCGACCACCTGCAGGAACAGGAACGGCAGGGCGGACTTGAAGATGTCGCTCATGGGGATCTCGGGCGGGGCCACGCCGCGCAGGTAGAACAGCGCGTAGCCGAAGGGCGGCGACAGGAAGCTCATCTGCATGTTCACGAGGTAGAGCACCCCGAACCACAGCACCAGGTCCTCGCTGCTGTCCAGCCCGAAGGCCTGCGCGCCCAGCGCCTTGATGATCGGCACGAAGATCGGCACGCACAGCAGCAGGATGCCCACCCAGTCCAGGAACATGCCCAGGATCACCAGCAGGATCTGCATCAGGATCAGGATGCCCCAGGGACCAAGTCCCGTGGCCGCCAACGAGTCCTGCACGAATTGCTGCCCGCCTTCCAGCACGTAGAGCCCCACGAAGATCGTCGCGCCGAACATGATCCAGATCACCATGGCCGACGCTTTCAGCGTGGTCGTGCAGGCTTCCCGGATTGTGGGCCAGTCCAGCTTGCGGTGGATGGCGGCCACGATGAAGGCACCGAAGGTGCCGATGCCCGCGGCTTCCACAGGCGTGGCGACACCCGAGAAGATGATGCCCAGGACCACCACGACCAGCGTGATCGGGGCCGCCATCTTGCCGATCAGCCGCACCTTTTCGGCGTTGGACACGCGCTCGGCCACCGGGATCGCGGGTCCGAGGTCGGGATTGATGGTGCAGCGGATCACCACGTACAGGATGTACATCCCCGACAGCAGCAGCCCGGGGATGACCGCGCCGATGAACAGCTCGCCCACCGACTGCTCGGCCACGACGGCGTAGATGATCGCCAGGATCGACGGCGGGATCAGGATGCCAAGGGTGCCCCCGGCCATGATCGAGCCCATGGCGATCTTGGGGTCGTAGTGGCGCTTCAGCATCGCCGGCAGCGCGATGATGCCCATGGTGACCACCGCCGCGCCGATCACGCCGACCATGGCCGCAAGGATCGTCGACGCGATGACCGTGGCCGCGGCCAGGCCGCCCTTCACGCCGCCCAGCACCTTGTAGATCACGTCGAACATGTCGTTGATGATGCCCGCCCGTTCCAGCATTGCCGCCATGAAGATGAACAGCGGGATGGCCGATAGCTGGTAGTTCGTCATCAGCGGGAAGATGCGGCTTGGCACGATGTTCAGCGCCTGCGCGTCGCCCAGCACGAACAGGAAGACGCAAGCCAGCCCGCCCGTGACGAAGGCCAGCGGCAGGCCCGCCATCAGCAGCACGAGCAGGCTGCCGAACATGATGGCGGTTAGAAGCTCGATTCCGATATCGATACCCATGGATCAGTTACCCCGTGCGATTTCACGGATGTCCTTGGACACCTTCGAAATTCCTTGCAAAACCAGCAGCAGACCGCCGATCACCATTACCCATTTCATCGGCCAGAGCGGCACTTCCCATTCGTTGAAGCTGATCTCGCCCCAGCGGATGTTGCCGTCCGTCCATTGCTCAAGCGTCATGCCCGCGAACATCTCGCGCAGGCTGATCTGGCCGCGCGCGAAATCCGACACGATCGAATTGCCCGACGGCACGGCGATGGCGTCCATGGCGAAGATCCACGACGTGACCAGCAGCGTGCCCGCGAAGATGAAGAAGAAGATCGACGTCAGCAGGTCCACCCACGCCTTCCGCTTCTTCGGCAGCGGCGCATAGAAGATGTCCACGCGCACGTGGCTTTCGGTCAGCATCGCGTAGGCGCCCGCGATCAGGTATTGCATCCCGAACATCAGGTACATCGCCTCGTGCGCCCAGTTCGTGGGCGAGCCGAAGACGTACCGCGCCAAGACCTCGTAGTAGTAGACGAAGACCGCGATCACCGCCCAGTAGGCGACGAACTCGCCGCAGAACAGCGACAGGCGGTCGATCCAGTTCTCGGCGTATTCGCGGTCGTGTTTCGGTCCCTCTTCGGCCTCGGCGGCCATCAGCGCCTTCTCGGCCTCGGTCGGCTCCTCGTAGGCGGGCAGGCTGTCGTTGGCGCGCCGGACCATCCCGGGGATCAGGATCAGATCGATCAGCAGCAGCGCCAGGATCAGGTAGAATGCGTATCCGGCCGCGTCGTCCCAGAAGGCCCGGTTGCGGGCGGCCTCGTCGCGGCGGGGGCCGAATTCCTCGAGCGCGGTGCGGGCTTCGGTCAGCCGCGCTTCGCCCTTCGATATGGTGTCCCGGGCGCGGGTCAGCCGACGCTCGGCGCTGCGCTGGGTGAACGACCCCTCTTCGGCCTCGTCGAAGGCGGCTTGCAGCTCGGCGAGATCGGCGCGCGCTTCCTCGACGCGGCCCTCTTCACGCTCCAGCGTCCGTTCGGCCACGCGCAACTGGTTCTGGAACCCCGACAACGTGGTGCGGGCGTCCTGCGTCTGGCCGTTGGCATACAGCACGAACAGGAAGATCGGCAGGTAAACTAGGCCCAGCATGCTTTTCAGATAGAAGCGGTGCAGCCCCAAGATGCCGCCCGTGACGGCAATCATGTAGGCCAGCGGGATGGAGTACCGCTTTTCGGACGGTTGCGCGCGGCGCGACAGCACCATCGCGACCAGGGGAAAGACAATCAGTCCCACCCAGTAGAACCAGTGGGGCAGCGTGAAGCTGAGACCGGGCATCGTTCGGCCCTCTTTATATTGGACGGTGTCGTTGAAAACCGCCCGGCGCACGCGGTGGCGCGCCGGGCGGATCGAAAGCGCGGATCAGGCGATCAGAGCTTCAGCTCGAGACCTTCGGTCAGGGCCGGGTCCACGTAACCCAGCGAGCCCGACTGCATGTAATCGAGCTGGATCTTGAACACCCGCGCCGCGTTCGGATCGCGGTTGGCGTAATCGAACCAGATCGGCACGGCCACTTCGGTCATCAGTTCCACGTCGTCCTGGGTCAGGCGCGTCACTTCGGTGCCGTCGGCTTCGAACTTGCCCCAGGCTTCCTGGTCGGCGGCCTGGATCGCGGCGTGGTGCATGTCGGAATAGCTGTGCGTTTCCATCTCGACGAATTGCTGCATCTCGGGCGACAGCGCGTCCCAGGCGGGCTTGCCCACCGTGATGTCCATGATGTCGACCGGCTGGTACAGCGACATGAAGCCCGGGGGTCCCATGACGATATAGTCGGTGACCTGGCTGAACCCGAGCGCGTAGTTGACCGCGGGGCCCACGTAATCGGCCACGTCGATGGTGCCCTTTTCCAGAGCCGGGAAGATTTCCGAGCCGGGCAGAACGGTCGTCTCGGCGCCGATCTGGGTGAAGACCTCGGCCACCATGCCGCCGGGCAGGCGCATCTTGCGGCCCGCGAAATCGTCGATGGACCGGATCGGCACCTTCGAGTGGATGATGTTGGGGCCGTGATGGACGGGGCCGACGAAATGCAGGCCCTGCTCGGCGTAAAGCTCGCGCGCGATGTCGATGCCGCCGAGGCCGTAGTAGAAGACGTCGAATTCGTGCGGATTGCGCAGACCCAGCGGGATCGAGGTCAGGAACGTGGCCGCGGGAATGATGCCCTGGGCATAGATCGTGAACGGGTTCACCGCTTCGAGCACGCCGTTCTTCACCGCGTCATACAGCTGAAAATCGCCCACGACATCGTTCGCGCCGAAGGGCTGGAACGTCAGCTCGCCACCGGTCTTTTCGGCGATGCTGCCACACCACTCCCTGAAGATCTGCAATCCCGCGCCGCCCGGCCAGCTGGTCTGGATCTTCCAGGTGGTTCCGTGGGCCGCGGCCGTCGCCACGTGCGGAGCGGCCAGTCCGGCGGCTCCGGCGGTTGCAATACCGCGCAATGCGGACCGGCGCGTAAGAATTCTTGTCATCATATCCTCCCTTTATTCGGCCGTTTCCGCTGGTCGTAGCGTCTGGCCCTTTGCGGACCCTAACGAAAGATCAGGGAAATGGTAGGCAATTATTCGCTCATCCGAAGGTTGCAGTGCCGGAGCATGATGTCGTTGCATCAGGCGCGATCGCGGCTGCGAAGCGAGGCCCAGCGCCCGGTAAAAACCTGCAAATCACGTCAAGCATCGCCCCAGCCGACCCGCACTCCTGCGGTCACCGATTCTGACAAAGCTCGTTCAGCCACCCCCCGGGTCCCTTGCTCGGAAGCGATCAGCCCGATACGCCGCGCGATCCGCGAAAAGCGTCGAGAGTGGGCATCGGGGCCAGCACGTGCCCAATCCGGCGGCGTGTGTGATCCGTCCACCCCGCCGCCGTCGGTTCTGGCTGGTCAACCGGATCGGCTTCGGATCATCGAACGCCATGGTCGAGCCGCTTTCCGTCGTCGTTGTCGAACCCGATCCGGATCGGGCGCGCCTGATCGTCGACGCGCTCAGGGATGCCACCGACTACAGGATCCACGTCGTGGCCGAGCGCGCATCGCTGGCGCGCCAGATCGTGCAGGTCAAGCCGGATCTCGTCCTGGTCGACGTGGCCGATCCGTCGCGCGACATCATCGAAGAGCTGACGCTGGCCAGCGGTCCGCTGGACCGCCCCGTCGCCCTGTTCGTGGACCGCAGCGATACCGGCCTCTCGACCGCGGCCATCGAGGCGGGCCTGTCGGCCTACGTGGTCGATGGCCTGACGCCGTCGCGGGTGAAGCCCGTGCTGGACGCAGCCATCGCGCGGTTTCGCCTGATGCAGCGGATGCGGGCCGAGCTGGCCGAAACCAAGCGCGCGCTGGAAGACCGCAAGGTGATCGACCGGGCCAAGGGCCTTTTGATGCGCGCCCGCGGCATCACCGAGGACGAGGCCTATGCCCTGCTGCGCAAGACGGCCATGGACCAGGGACGCCGCGTGGCCGATGTCGCCGCGGCCCTCGTCACCGCCGCCGGTCTGCTGGGATGAGAGCCACGCCGCTGGATATCGGGTTCGTGCCGCTTGTCGACGCGGCGCCGCTGATCGTCGCCCAGGAAATGGGCTTCGCGGCCGAGGAAGGCATCGCCCTGGCGCTGCACCGCGCGCCGTCCTGGGCGAGCGCCCGCGATGCGCTGAGCTTCGGGCAGGTCAGTGCGGCGCACATGCTGGCGCCGGTCCCGGTGGCGATCGCGCTGGGGCTCGGCGGGGGCGGCACCGCGATCGACGCGGTGTCGGTCCTGTCGGTGAACGGGACGACCGTGGGCGTCAGCACCGATCTGGCCCTGCGGCTGCGCGACGCGGGCCATCCGTTCGATTTCGCCGACGCGACCGCCGCCGGGGGCGCGTTGATCGCGGCGACCCGGGGGCCGCTGCGCATCGGCGTGCCGTTCCCGTTCTCGATGCACGCCGAGCTGGTCTTCTACTGGCTGTCGGCCCTGGGCCATCCCAGCCCGCAAAGCCTGATCGTGCGCACCGTGCCCCCGTCGCTGATGGCCGACGCGATCCGGGCGGGTGAAATCGACGCCTTCTGCGTGGGCGAGCCCTGGGGATCCAAGGTGGTCGAAAGCGGCATGGGCCAGCTGCTGCTGCCCGGAGCCGCGATCTGGGCCTTCGCGCCCGAAAAGGTCCTGGCCGTGCGCCGCGACTGGGCCGAGGACCAGCCGGACCTGTCGGGCCGCCTGATCCGCGCCGTCTGGCGCGCGGGGCGGTGGCTTGACGAGGAAGGCGGCCGGTCGCTGGCCGCGGATCTGCTGGCGCGCCCGCAATACCTGGACGTCGCCCCGGACCTGATCGAACGCGCCATGTCGGGCCAGTTGACGATCGCCACATCGGGGGACGCGCGCAATGTCCACCGCTTCATCGGCTTTCACGACGGCGCGGTCAGCCTGCCGTGGCGCAGCCAGGCCGCGTGGATCGGCGGGCAGATCGCGGCGCGCACCGGGCTGGACCGCGACCGCGCCATGCGCGACGCCGCAGGCGTGTTCCGCAGCGACCTGCACCGCGCGGCCCTTGCATCCACAGGGGGCGATCTGCCGGCCGCGTCGATGCGAATCGAGGGCGCGCTGGACCGGGATACCCAAGTGCCGTCCGAGCGCGGCGGCGCGTTGAAATTGTGCAGGAACGCCTTTTTCGACGGCAGCAGGTTTGACCCGGGATTCGCGTGACGCCCACATAACGGGCAGAGCGCCGGGCATTTGCTGCAATGCGGCGCAGATGGCCCGAACGCCCGATAAATCACTTCCCTTGAGACACCGACGGGCGCATTTCTTAACCGTCGGCAGGCAACGGGGCCCGCCATGACGCAAACACCCGAAAGACCGGGATGATGAGCAAAGCCGCTCGACCCTTCGCCAGCCAGGCGAGGTGCGTCAGCGGCTTTTTCGCGTTTTGGCCGGCCCCGAAGCCGGCCCGTAAGGGGACGATACAATGAAACAGATTCTGATCGGCCTGGCGGCCACCACCTTTCTTTCCAGCCCCGTCGCGGCGCAGATGCTGGACCTGGAAAAAGAGGAACTGACCCTCGGCTTCATCAAGCTGACCGACATGGCACCGCTCGCCGTCGCCTACGAGCAGGGATATTTCCTGGACGAAGGCCTGTTCGTCACGCTCGAGGCGCAAGCGAACTGGAAGGTCCTTCTGGACGGCGTCATCGACGGCACGCTCGATGGCGCGCACATGCTGGCGGGCCAGCCCCTGGCCGCCACCATCGGCTACGGGACCGAAGCGCATATCATCACCCCCTTCTCGATGGACCTGAACGGCAACGGGATCACCGTGTCGAACGAGGTGTGGGAGATGATGAAGCCGAACATCCCCGAGAACGCCGACGGGCTGCCCCAGCACCCGATCAGCGCCGAAGCGCTGGCACCGGTCGTCGAAAGCTTCAACGCCAAGGGCGAAGCCTTCAAGATGGGCATGGTCTTTCCCGTCTCGACCCACAATTACGAACTGCGCTACTGGCTGGCCGCGGGCGGTCTGAACCCCGGCTTCTACAGCGACGGCGACGCCACGGGCCAGATCGACGCCGACGTGCTGCTGTCGGTCACCCCGCCGCCGCAGATGCCCTCGACCCTCGAGGCGGGCACCATCCACGGATATTGCGTGGGCGAGCCGTGGAACCAGCAGGCGGTCTTCAAGGGGATCGGGGTTCCGGTCATCACCGATTACGAGATCTGGAAGAACAATCCCGAAAAGGTCTTCGGCATCACCGCCGAATTCGCGGAAGAGAACCCGAACACCACCTTGGCGCTGACCAAGGCCCTGATCCGCGCGGCCATCTGGCTCGACGAAAACGACAACGCCAACCGCGAAGAAGCGGTCGAGATCCTGGCCCGTCCCGAATACGTGGGCGCGGATCCGGAAGTCATCGCCAACTCGATGACCGGCACCTTCGAATACGAAAAGGGCGACGTGCGCGACGTGCCCGACTTCAACGTCTTCTTCCGCTATAACGCGACCTATCCGTATTACTCGGACGCGATCTGGTACCTGACCCAGATGCGCCGCTGGGGCCAGATCCCCGAGGCCAAGGACGACCAGTGGTATTTCGACACCGCCGAGCGCGTCTATCGCCCCGACATCTACCTGCAGGCCGCGCGGATGCTGGTGGACGAGGGCATGGCCCCCGAAGACGGGTTCCCGTGGGACACCGACGGCTTCAAAGAGCCGACGCCCGCCGAGGATATCATCGACGGGCTGGCCTATGATGGGCGCGACCCCACCGGGTATCTCGAAAGCCTGGAGATCGGTTTGAAGGACGGCCAGACGGTCAACGGCGCGGGCGTCGAAGGCTAGGCCGCGCGGGTGCGCCGCGCAGGCGCACCCTCCCCCGCAGCACGCGATTTCAGGCGCACAGCGTTCAACCAGATCACCGATAGACCGGAGCATTCCATGACCGCCGTCGATCCGAACACCATCGAAGCCAACCACCGCGAAGCGCGCCGCGCCGTGTGGTTCACCCGCATCAACAAGGCCGACGCCTGGTTGAACGTGCTGGGCCTGTCCTTCGTTACGCCGCTTCTGCGCGCCGTCGCGGGCGACAACCCCCGAGCGCAGATCACCGAGATCTGGCGCCTTCTGGGTGTCCCGCTTCTGTCCATCGCCGCGTTCCTGACGCTCTGGGCTGTCTTGGCCCCGCAGGTGCAGACATCGCTGGGCGCGGTGCCCGGCCCCGCACAGGTCTGGTCGGAAGCACGCGGCCTGCATGCCGACGCAGTGCGCACCGGGGAAAGCCGCGCGCGGTTCCAGGAACAGGTCGCCACACTGAACGAGCGGCGCATCGCCAACGGACAGGAGCCCACGGAGCGCGCCTATACCGGTGCGCCGTCCTTCTATCAGCAGATCCGCACGTCGATCGGCACTGTCTTTTTCGGCTTCCTCGTCGCCACGGCGGTCGCCGTCCCGTTGGGCATCGCGGCGGGCCTGTCGCCCACCGCCAATGCCGCGTTGAACCCGATCATCCAGATCTTCAAGCCGGTCAGCCCGCTGGCCTGGCTGCCCATCGTCACCATGATCGTGTCGGCGGTTTACGCCACCAATGACGGCCTGTTTGCCAAGTCCTTCTTGGTGTCGGCCATCACGGTCACGCTGTGCTCGCTCTGGCCCACGCTCATCAACACGGCCCTTGGGGTCGCGTCCATCGACAAGGACCTGGTGAACGTGTCCAAGGTGCTGAAAATGAACACCTATACCAAGATCACCAAGCTGGTCCTGCCCTCGGCCCTGCCGCTGATCTTCACCGGGTTGCGCCTGTCGCTCGGCGTCGGCTGGATGGTCCTGATCGCCGCCGAAATGCTGGCGCAGAACCCTGGCCTCGGCAAGTTCGTCTGGGACGAGTTCCAGAACGGCAGCTCGTCCTCGCTGGCGCGCATCATGGTCGCGGTGTTCACCATCGGCATCATCGGCTTCCTGCTCGATCGGCTGATGTTCGCGATCCAGGCCGCCTTCACCTTCACGAACCAGCGGTGAGCGGCATGGGAATCCTGACATTCGAAGGCGTGTCGAAAAGCTATGGCGACACGCCCGTCCTGAAGGACATCGACCTGGACGTGGCCGAAGGCGAGTTCCTGGTCCTGCTTGGCTTTTCGGGCACCGGCAAGACGACCCTGATCAACCTGATGGCGGGGCTGGAAAGCCCCACCAGCGGCAAGATCGCCTTTCGCGGCAAGCCCGTCACCGGCCCCGGCCCCGAGCGTGGGGTCATCTTCCAAAGCTATTCGCTGATGCCGTGGCTGACCGTCTCGGGCAATGTCCGCCTGGCCGTCGACACCGTGTTTCCGAAGATGTCGGGCAAGGACAAGGACGCCAAGGTCGCCCATTACGTCAAGATGGTGGGCCTGTCGCACGCCGCGCAGCGCCGCCCGGCCGAGCTGTCGGGCGGCATGCGCCAGCGCGTCAACGTCGCCCGCGCGCTGGCCATGAACCCCGAATTGCTGCTGCTGGACGAGCCGCTGTCGGCGCTGGACGCGCTGACCCGCGCCAACCTGGCCGACGAGATCGAGGCGATCTGGACCCAGGAAAAGCAGACCTGCGTGCTCATCACCAACGACGTGGACGAGGCCATCGTGCTGGCCGACCGGATCATCGCCCTGCGGCCCGACGGCACGCTGGGTCGGGAATTCAAGGTCGCCATCCCCCGCCCACGCGAGCGCGGCGAGATGAACCACCACGACGGCTTCAAGCGCCTGCGCGCGGACGTGACCCGCTACCTGATGGATGCGGGGATCACGGCGGCCACGGCCGACACGCGCAGCCTGCCCAACGTCACGCCGATCCACGGTGTGCCGAAGGCGCAGAAGGACGCGTCTGAAGGCCTGATCGACGAGCGGTTCCTGGATTTCAGCCAGCTGCACAAGGTCTATCCGACCCCGAAGGGTCCGCTGACCGTGGTCGAGGATTTCGACCTCAAGGTGAACCGGGGCGAGTTCATTTCGCTCATCGGACATTCGGGCTGCGGCAAGTCCACGGTACTGACCATGGCGGCGGGCCTGAACGACATCTCCAAGGGTGCGATCAAGTTGGACGGTCGCCACGTCATGGGCGCGGATCCCGAACGCGCGGTCGTGTTCCAGTCGCCGTCGCTGTTTCCGTGGCTGACCGCCAAGGAAAACGTCGCCATCGGCGTCGACAAGGTCTATCCCGCGGCCAGCCGGGCCGAGCGGCAGGAAGTGGTCGAATACTACCTCGAGCGCGTGGGCCTGGGCAACGCGATGGACAAGTCCGCCAACGAGCTGTCGAACGGCATGAAGCAGCGCGTGGGCATCGCCCGCGCCTTCGCCCTCAGTCCCAAGCTGCTTCTGCTGGACGAGCCCTTCGGGATGCTGGATTCGCTCACCCGCTGGGAACTGCAGGAAGTGCTGATGGAGGTCTGGGACCGCACCAAGGTCACCGCCATCTGCGTCACCCACGACGTGGACGAGGCGATCCTGCTGGCCGACCGCGTGGTGATGATGACCAACGGCCCGCAGGCCACCATCGGCCGGATCGTCGACGTGGATCTGCCGCGCCCGCGCACCCGCAAGGCGCTGCTGGAACACCCCGACTACTACCTTTACCGCGAGCAGGTGCTCAATTTCCTCGAGGAATACGAGCACGGCGCGCGTCCGAAATCCCAGCCGGCCCGTCCGGCGGTCGCAGCGGAGTAGGCGCGATGGACACAGCGATGGACTTGGTCACCGAAAACCCGGCGAAGACATTCGTCGAGGTGACCGAAATCTGGATCCCCGAAGGCGACAGGCTGGTCCTGTCCGGCGGCGTCTACGGCCCGCATGACCGCTTCGCCGAAGCCTCGCGCGCCGAGACCTTCGCCCTGGGCGAAGGGTTGCCCGGCAAGGCCTGGGCCGAAGCGCGCCCAGTGGTCCTGAAGGCCTTCGACGGGTCGTATTTCAAACGGACCGAGGCCGCCAGGCAGGTCGGATTGACCAGCGCCGTGGCGATCCCGATCTTCGCGGGACGGACGCTGAAGGCGGTCGTGGTGGTTCTCTGCGCCGACGACGCCACCCGCACCGGCGCGATCGAGGTCTGGGCCGAGGCCGACGGCATCCTGACCCTCGCCGACGGCTATTACGGGGCGGCCACGCATTTCGAATGGGTCAGCCAGCATACCAGCTTCCCCAGGGGCCAGGGTCTGCCCGGCGGGGTCTGGTCCGCGCTGACGCCAATCCTGATGCGCGATCTGGGATCGGGCTACCGCTTCGTGCGGTCCGAATCCGCGGGACAGGCGGGGCTGACCACGGGCCTTGGCCTGCCGATCCCGGTGCCGGGCGGTGCCACCTTCGTGCTGACGCTGCTATCGGCCAAGGGCACGCCCATCGCGCGGCGGTTCGAGATCTGGGACGCCCGCGCCGCCAAGACCGGAACCCGCGATGCGGCGAAGCTGGTCGACGGCATCTGCGAACGCGACGGCCCGCTCTGGGACCCCGAAAACGCGGGGCGCGAGCGGGTGGCCACCGCGTGGGAAGGTCCCATCGGCCGGGTGCTGGCCACCGGCGTCCCGGTCGCGGAAACCGGCGCCGCGGCGCAGGGCTACGCGATGATGGTCGCGATGCCGATCCACCGGGGCGGGGAACTCGCCCATGTCGTTGCATGGTATTGCTGAGGAGCGCGTGATGGAAAGACTTGTCGTTATCGGCGCGGGCATGGCCTCGGGCCGCCTGCTGGAACATCTCGTCGAGGCCGATCCGAACGCCTATGCGGTCACCCTGTTCAACGCCGAGCCGCGCGGCAACTACAACCGCATCATGCTGTCGCCGGTTCTGTCGGGCGAAAAGAGCTACGCCGAGATCGTGACCCACGACGACGCCTGGTACGCCCGACACGGTGTCACCTGCCGGTTCGGCGAGCGGGTCGAGTCGATCGACCGGGACCGAAATGTCGTCGTCGGTGCCAAGGGCGAGGTGCCGTATGACCGGCTGGTGCTTGCCACCGGGTCGGACGCGTTCATCGTGCCCTGCCCCGGCCACGATCTGGACGGCGTGATCGCCTATCGCGATCTCGACGACACCAACCGGATGATCGACACCGCGCCGGGATCGCGCGCGGTCGTGATCGGCGGCGGTCTGCTGGGGCTGGAAGCCGCCGCGGGGCTCAGGATGCGCGGACTCGAGGTCACGGTCCTGCACCTAGCGGGTCACCTGATGGAGCGTCAGCTGGACCCCGCCGCAGGCTACCTGCTGCGGGCCGATCTGGAACGGCGCGGCATCACGGTGATGACGCAGGCCGCGACCAAGTGCATCCGCGGCGACGGCGCGGTCGAGGCGGTGGAGCTCGAAGACGGCACGATCCTGCCCGCCGACCTGGTCGTCATGGCCGTGGGCATCCGTCCCTCGGTCGCGCTGGCAAAGCAGTCCGGGTTGGCGGTGAACAAGGCGATCGAGGTGGACGCCCAGATGCGCACCTCGGACCCGTCGATCTTCGCCGTGGGCGAGTGCATCGAATTCGCGGGCCAGCTTTTCGGACTCGTCGCGCCGCTTTACGATCAGGCCAAGGTGCTGGCGGCGACCCTGCTCGGGCAGGATGCGGCGTTCACCCCCAAGCAGCTGTCGACCAAGCTGAAGGTCACGGGCTGCGATCTCTTCAGCGCGGGCGACTTCGCCGACGGGCCGGGACGCGAGGACATCGTCTATCGCGATCCCGCGCGCGGCATCTACAAGCGGCTGGTGGTCGAGGACGACACGCTTGTCGGCGCGGTGATGTATGGCGACACGGCCGACGGCAACTGGTTCTTCGGGCTCATCAAGGACGGCACCGACATCGCGGAGATGCGCGAGACGCTGATCTTCGGGCCCGCCTACCAGGGGGGCGCCACCGCGGACCCTTTGGCCGCCGTTGCAGCCTTGCCGGCTGACGCAGAGATCTGCGGCTGCAACGGCGTCTGCAAGGGCCAGATCGTCACCGCCATCGAAGGGGGTGCCACCGATCTGGGCGCCGTGCGCGCGACCACCAAGGCCAGCGCGTCCTGCGGGACCTGCACGGGGCTGGTGGAACAGGTGCTGGCCGCCACGCTGGGCGACGCGTTCCAGATGCCCACTGCGCAACCGGTCTGCGGCTGCACCGACCTCAGCCACGAGGACGTGCGCCGCCTCATCAAGGCGCGCGAGCTCAAATCCCAGCCCGCGGTCTGGCAAGAGCTGGGCTGGTCCACGCCCAACGGCTGCCATGTCTGCCGCCCGGCGGTGAATTTCTACCTGCTGGCCGACTGGCCGCTGGACTACCAGGACGACCCGCAAAGCCGATTTGTCAACGAGCGCAAGCACGCCAACATCCAGAAGGACGGCACGTTCTCGGTCGTGCCGCGCATGTGGGGCGGGATCACCACGGCGGCCGAGCTGCGCGCCATCGCCGACGCCGCCGACAAGTACGACGTGCCCACGGTCAAGGTCACGGGCGGTCAACGGATCGACCTTTTGGGCGTGAAGGGCGAGGATCTGCCCGCCATGTGGGCCGATCTGAACGCCGCCGGGCTGGTGTCGGGCCACGCCTATTCCAAGGGTCTGCGCACGGTGAAAACCTGCGTGGGCACCGATCACTGCCGCTTCGGCACGCAGGACAGCACCGGCCTGGGCATCCGGCTGGAAAAGCGGCTGTGGGGCTCGTGGACGCCGCACAAGGTGAAGCTGGCGGTGTCGGGCTGCCCGCGCAACTGCGCCGAGGCGACGTGCAAGGACGTGGGCATCGTCTGCGTCGACAGCGGCTACGAGATCGGGGTCGGCGGTGCCGCGGGAATGGACGTGAAAGAGGTCCAGCCGCTGGTGAAGGTCGCGACCGAGGACGCGGCGGTGGAATGGACCGTGGCTTTCGTCCAGCTTTACCGCGAACACGCCAAGTACCTGGACCGCCCCTACAAGTGGCTCGCCAAGGTCGGGCTCGACTGGGTGCAGCAGACCTTGGGCGACGCCGCCGAACGCACGGCCCTGGTCGAACGGTTCGACCTGAGCCAGACGATCTATCAGACCGATCCCTGGGCCGAGCTTGCCATGCGCGAGAAAGCCCGCGCCTTCGCCCCCATCGCAGACCTGACCCTGGAGGCCGCGGAATGAGCTGGATCGACATCGGCGCCCTGGACGATATCCCCGTGCGCGGCGCGCGCGTGGTCAAGGCCGAAGTCGGGTGCATCGCCCTGTTTCGCACCGACGAGGCCGAGGTTTACGCCACGACGAACACCTGCGCGCACAAGGGCGGGCCGCTCAGCGAAGGCATCGTCCACGGCCGCCGGGTGACGTGCCCGCTTCACAACTGGGTCTGGTCACTGGAAACCGGCGAAGCCCAGGGCGCGGACGAGGGGCGGATCGCCACCTATCCCGTCCGTATCGAGGCCGGGCGCATCCTGATCGACGGCGATGCCGTCGGCAAACGGTCCGCCGCGTGAGCACGGTGCGCTCCACCTGTCCCTATTGCGGGGTCGGATGCGGCGTTCTGCTGGCCCGGGACAGCGCAGGCGGTCTGACGGTGACAGGCGATCCGGACCACCCGGCAAACCGCGGGCGGCTGTGCTCCAAGGGCTCCGCCCTGGGCCAGACCGTGGGTCGGGAAGGCCGTCTTCTGGTCCCCCGCATGGGCGGTCGGGACACCGACTGGGACAGCGCCCTCGACCACGTGGCCGACCGGTTCGCGCGCACGGTCGAGCGGCACGGACCCGACAGCGTCGCCTTCTACGCGTCCGGCCAGATGCTGACCGAAGATTACTACGTCGCCAACAAGTTCATGAAGGGCTTCGTCGGCACCGCGAATATCGACACCAATTCAAGGCTTTGCATGGCCTCGACCGTGGCGGGCCACAAACGCGCCTTCGGCACCGATACCGTGCCCGGAACCTATGACGATCTCGACCAGGCCGACCTGGTGGTGCTGGTCGGCTCGAACCTGGCGTGGTGCCATCCGATCCTGCACCAGCGCGTGCTTGCCGCGAAAGCCGCGCGCGGCACGAAGATCGTGGTGATCGACCCGCGCCGCACCGCGACCTGCGACGGCGCGGACCTGCATCTTCCGCTGGCGCTCGGGTCGGACGTGGCGCTGTTCAACCGGCTTCTGGTGGCAATCCACCAGGGCGACGCGCTCGACCGCGGCTACATCGCCCACGTGGACGGCTTCGACGCGGCCCTCCTGGCGGCGCGTTCCGGCGGAACGGGCCCCACCGGCCTGGCCCCCGAGCTCATCACCGAATTCTGCCGTCTCTGGGTCAGGACCGAGCGGGTGGTCACCGTCTTCAGCCAGGGCGTCAACCAGTCCAGCGCGGGCACCGACAAGGTCAACGCCATCCTCAACTGCCACATCGCCACGGGCCGCATCGGCAAGCCCGGCATGGGACCCTTCAGCGTCACAGGCCAGCCCAACGCCATGGGCGGGCGCGAGGTCGGCGGGCTGGCCAACACGCTGGCCTGTCACCTGGATCTCGAAAACGCGGCCCACAGATCCGCCCTGCGCGAGTTCTGGGACGCGCCGCGCATCCCAGACGCGCCGGGCCTGAAGGCCGTCGATATGTTCCGCGCCGTCGCCAAGGGCCGGATCAAGGCGCTGTGGATCATGCATACCAATCCCGCCGTGACCCTGCCCGAGGCCGACGCGGTGCGCGACGCCATCGCGGCGTGCGACTTCACGGTCGTCTCGGACATCACCGCCGCCACCGACACCGCGCGGCTGGCCGATGTCCTGTTGCCCGCCAGCGCCTGGGCGGAAAAGGACGGCACCGTCACCAATTCGGACCGCACCATCTCGCGCCAGCGGGCGGTCCTGGCCGCGCCCGGCGACGCGCGGCCCGACTGGTGGCACATCGCCCAGGTGGCCCGGCGCATGGGGTTCGGGCGCGCGTTCGACTACGACACGCCCGCCGAGATCTTCCGCGAACACGCCGCCCTGTCGGGTATCGCCGGCAGCTTCGGACGCGACTTCGACATTTCCGCGCTGTCGGACCTGTCCGATACCGCTTACGCCGCGCTGCCGCCGACGCGCTGGCCCGTCGCCGCCCGGCGCGGCGGACGTTTCTTCGCGGACGGACTGTCCTTCCACGAAAACGGCCGGATGCGCATGGTGCCCGTCACCTGGCATGCGCCGGTCGCCGATACGGGACGGCGCTTTCCCTTGCGCCTGAACACCGGCCGGGTGCGCGACCATTGGCACACGATGACCCGCACCGGAACGTCGCCCCGCCTGTCGGCCCACATGGCCGAGCCTTTCGTCGAGATCCATCCCAAGGACGCCACCGCCTTCGGCATCGCGCCCGATACGCTGGTCGAACTGACCTCGCCGTCGGGCCGTTCGGTTCTACGCGCCACAATCACCGACGCCGGTCAGCCCGGCACGCTCTTTGCCCCGATCCACTGGACCGCCGAGACGGCCCCCACCGGGCGCATCGACGCGCTGGTCGCGGCGATGACCGACCCGGTTTCGGGCCAGCCCGAAAGCAAGGCATCGGTCTGCGCGGCCCGGCCCTTCGGCGCGGCGTGGTACGGGTTCGCGGTGTCGTCCCGTCCCGTCACCCCCGTCGCCGATTACTGGGCCCTGGCCCGCACCGATGCCGGGTGGCGGCTGGAACTGGCGGGCCGCGAGATCCCCGAAGACTGGGAATCGACCGCGCGTGCGCTGTTCGACCTGCCGCGGGCCGAGATCCAGATGCTGAGCGATCCGGGACGCGGCGTGGCGCGCCTAGCCTTCCGGGACGGCGCGCGACTGGTGGCGGCCCTGTTCGTGTCGCCGCAGCCCGTGGCGGTGATGCGCGACTACCTGTCGGAACTGCCCCAGGAAGACGTTCTGACGGGCCGCGCACCCGCCGACCGGCCCGATCCGGGCCCGATCCTGTGTTCGTGCTTCGGTGTCGGCGTGAACACGATCCTGTCGGCGATCGAGTCCGATGGCCTGATGAGCGTCGACGCGGTCGGTGCGGCCCTGTCCGCGGGCACGAATTGCGGCTCGTGCCGGTCCGAGATCGCGGCGCTGCTGGTCGGCGCGCGCGTGGCCGAGGCCGCGGAATGAGCCTTGCGCCCTACGTCCAGATCCTGGCGCGCGGACAGGGTCGCGCCCGCGGTTTCACCCGGGACGAGGCCGCCGCGGCGATGACGGCCATGCTGGCGGCGGACGCGGCCCCCGAAGCGGTAGGCGCGATCCTGATGCTTCTGCGCATGAAGGGCGAGACGGCCGACGAAATCGCCGGGTTCGCCGCCGCCGCCCGCAATGCCCTGCCAGACTGGACCGGACCCCGCCCCGCGCTGGATTGGCCCAGCTACGCCGCCGGGCGCACGCGCGGGCTGCCATGGTTCCTGCTGTCGGCGCGACTGGTGGCCGATGCGGGCGTGCCGGTGCTTTTGCACGGCTGGAATGCGCATCAGGGGCACGGGGCGGACCTGCGCGCCGCGCTGCCCGTGATCGGACTTCGTGCCGCGGACAGCATTCGTACCGCGGGCGCGGCGCTGGGATCCGACGGGATCGCCTATCTGCCGCTCGAGATCCTGTCGCCCCCGCTTCGGGCGCTGCTCGGTCTGCGCGACACGCTGGGGCTGCGGTCCTGCATCAACACCGTGTGCCGGATGCTGAACCCCGGCACGGCGCCCGCCGCCGTGCAGGGCGTCTTTCACCCGCCCTACCGCGAATTGCAGGCCGATGCCGGTCGGCTGCTGGGGCTGGACCGGTTGACCGTGCTGAAGGGCGGTGGCGGCGAGTTCGAGCATCATCCGGCCAAGAATATCGAGACGTTCGGCCTGCGCGACGGGCACCGCTGGAGCGGGCTGACGGGCCTGAGCATCGGCGGGCACCGGCGCCTGTCCGAAGGCCCCCGCGACCCCGCGCTGCTGGGCCAGGTCTGGCGCGGCGAGCGGCACGATCC
The DNA here is from genome assembly GCF_016412875.1 of Palleronia pontilimi. Lineage (GTDB taxonomy): Bacteria > Pseudomonadota > Alphaproteobacteria > Rhodobacterales > Rhodobacteraceae > Palleronia > Palleronia pontilimi. The sequence continues at coordinate 24,749 of NZ_JAEKPD010000014.1, forward strand.
GTTCGCCGAAGCCGTCGTCCTGTCGACCGCCGCGCTGGCGCTCGACACCGCGGGTCTGCCCGACGCCGACCTGCTTGCGCGCGATCTGTGGACCGCGCGCGCCCGCACCATCGCCGCCTGAAGGAGACGCCCGATGAAAAGCTTTCCGATGTTCATCCGCACGACCGGACGCCGCGTCCTGATCGTCGGCGGCGGCGAGCAGGCGGCGCAGAAGGCCCGCCTGATCCTGAAGACCGACGCGCACCTGGTCCTCGTCTCGCCCGAACTGGACGCCGAGCTGTCCACCCTGGTCGCCTCGGGTCGGGCCGAACAAATTGCCGGTCCGCTCACGTCGGCGCTTTTCGAAGGCGCCGCCATGACCTTCGTCGCCACCGGCTGTCCGGGCCTCGATGCGGCGGTGCACGCGCTGGTCACGGCGGCGCGGTGCCCGGTCAACGTGGTCGACCAACCCGATTTGTGCGACCTGACCACGCCGTCCATCGTCGACCGCGACCCCGTGGTCGTCGCCATCGGAACGGAAGGCACGGCCCCCGTCCTGGGCCGCCAGATCAAGACCGAGATCGAACAGATGCTGATCCCCAACCTCGGTGGCCTGGCCGCGCTGGCGGGCCGCCTGCGCAGCGCCGTCGCCGCGCGGGTCCCGCGCGAAGGGCGCCGCGAATTCTGGCGGTGGGTCTTCGCCGATGCGCCCCGCGACAGCTGGACCCGCGGGGCCGAGCGTGACGCCGCGCGCCTTATCAAGGATGCGGTGGCGGCTGGCGGCGCGCCCGCGACGACGACGATTGGCTCGATCGCCTATGTGGGTGCCGGGCCGGGCGCGCGCGATCTTCTGACCCTGCGCGCCGTGCAGCGCCTGCAGGAAGCGGACGTGGTTTTCTACGACCGCCTGGTGGAGCCCGAGGTGCTGGAACTCGCCCGCCGCGACGCCGATCGGGTTTTCGTCGGCAAGGTCGTCGGGGCGCATGCCTGGCCGCAAGAGCGCATCGACGCCGCCGTCGTGGCCGAGGCCCGCAAGGGCCGCCGCGTCGTGCGCCTGAAATCGGGCGATCCGGGCATCTTCGGGCGCCTGGACGAGGAACTTCGCGCCGCCGCCGTCGCTGGTATCGCCACGGAAATCGTGCCCGGCGTGACCGCGGCCTGCGCCGCTGCCGCGCGTCTCGACCGGCCGCTCACCAAACGCGGCGAGACCGACACGGTCGTCCTGGCGACGGCCAGGTCGCAAAAGGACGGATCGATCCCCGACCTGGAACGCCACGTCCAGCCGGGCACCACGCTGGCCATCTACATGGGCGCCTCGGCCGTGGGCGAAATCTCGGAACGCCTGCTGTCGGCCAATGTGCCGCCGGACACGCCCGTGGACATCGTGGCCGATGCCTCGAAAAGCGGCGAGGTCAGGGTCACGACAACCGTATCGGGCATGGCCCGGACGATGTCGGCATCGGGCATCGGCGGTTGCGCGGTGATCTTCGTCACGCTGCCCCGATCACTCCGCGGGCGCATGGGCCACCCGGAAACCCGCGTTCCCGGTCGAGCTGTCGGGCGTGTTGCGGGTTCGTGAGTGGACCTGGTAGCGGTCGCAATAGCTGTCGTGGCACAGGTATGAGCCGCCGCGCTGGATCCGGGCGTCGCCCGACGCGGGACCGGTCGGGTCGCGCGCCAGCCCGGGGGTCGGCGGTGCCGCGCGGTACCAATCCCACACCCATTCCCAGACATTGCCGCAGGTATTCCACAGCCCGTAGCCGTTGGGCGCGAAGGCCCGCACGGGCGCGGTGCCGATGAACCCGTCCGCGGCGGTATTCTCGACCGGGAAGCGGCCCTGCCAGACATTCATCGCGTGTCTTCCGTCCGGCTCGCGCGCATTGCCCCAGGGGAACTTCGCGTGGCGCAGCCCGCCGCGCGCCGCGAATTCCCACTCGGCCTCGGTGGCAAGGCGCAGGCCCGCCCAGGTGCAATAGGCCAGCGCGTCGAACCAGCTGACATGGACGACCGGATGATCGCCGCGCGCGGCGACATCGCTTCCCGGCCCTTCGGGCGCGGACCAGCACGCACCGTCGACGCGCCGCCACCACGGCAAACCGGGCGGATGATCGGTCCAGCGATCGGCATCGGGCAGCAGCATGTGGAAGACCGACGACCAGCCCTCGACCTCGGCCACGGTCGCGTAGCCCGTCGCCGCGGCGAAGCGCGCCCAGTCGGCGTTGGTCACGGCTACCGGCGCGATGGCAAAGGGCGACAGGCGCACCTTGCGCCGGGGTGCATCGAAATCGCCGGGAAAACGGGACCTGCGCGCGCCCATGTCGAAGAACCCGCCCGGCAAGGGGACCAGCGCCGCCCGCAACGCCGCCCGCGTCGCCGCGTCGGCCACGGGCACGGCCAGCGCCGCGTCCATCCAACGCGCATCCGCGGCACTGTCCCGGGTGGCGCCGCAGCAATTGGGGTGCATGGCAGGGTCTCCGAACGTGGCGGATGTTTTCCTAGCATCGCAGATCGCCTGCGTCACCGGGGACGGGCGCGTTTCGGACTGGTCAGCGCGCGCGACTTCTTTCACACTCGGGCGCAAGACGCCGCATCCCCTGCTCAGGCCGGGCCCCGATGGCAGTCACACCAGCGAGGCAACCCCATGAGCACCCAGAAGAAAAATGTCCTGCTGGTCAGCCTGGACGACGCGGTGTCGTGGCGGCACTACCGCACAATGTTCGGGGCCGAATTGCAGGTTCCGAACCTGGACCGCATCTGCGCCGAGGCTACGGTCTTCGACGCGGCCTATTGCCAGGCGCCCATCTGCGGGCCGTCGCGGGCCAGCTTCATGTCGGCAAAAGCGCCGCCGCAATTGGGCATCTACGACAACACCGCCGATGTCTTCGACGTGCTTCCCGCCACCGAGATGTGGTCGGTCCGGCTGAGGGATGCGGGCTATTACTGCTCGTCCGGCGGCAAGCTGCATCACCGCTACAAGCCGCTGCGCAGGCGGTTCCACAAGGATATCTACGACGACAACCAAAAGCGTTTCACCGACGACATGCACATGCCGCCGGGGCTTGAGAAAAAGAAGTTTGGCGGTCATCGCGGCGGCTGGGGCACGACCGATCCGAAGGATGACGACACCTATTACGATCATCAGGTGGCGGAGTCGGCGATCGAGTTCCTTCAGACCTACGACGGCGACGCGCCCTTCTACCGCGAGGTGGGGTTCTACAGCCCCCATGGGCCGCAATACACGCCCGCGCGCTTCAAGGAGATGTATGACGTCAACGCGTTCAAGCCGCCCGAATGCTGGAAGGACGGCTTCCCCGACGAGCCCTTCATCCGCGACCGCGTCCCGCCCAACGACCGGCTGGAGGCGGGCAAGCTCACCTGGTGGCGGCAATCGGTGCGCAACTATTTCTCGGCCCTGAGCCACGGGGATCATCACCTGGGCCGGGTGTGGGACGCGCTCATGGCCTCGCCCCACGCCGAAAACACGCTCGTGGTCCTGGTCGCCGATCACGGCTTTCACCTGGGCGACCGCAACCGCTTTTCCAAGTTCACCCTGTTCGAGCAGGTCGCGGGCGTCCCATTCGTGATCTGGGATCCCGCGCGCAGGCAGGCGCAAACGGTGGACGATCCGGTGTCGCTGCTGGATCTCGGCCCGACAGTACTGGACCATGTGGGGCTGGATCCGCGCGACGATTGGGTGGGACGTTCGCTGGTGCCGCTGCTCGACGGCGCGCGCGATCCCGACCGGGTGGTGCCCACGTTCTCGAACGATGGGGTCAGCATCCGCAAGGGGCGCTATCGCTTCATCCGGTACGAGAACGGCGAGACGCAGCTTTTCGACGTGGTGGACGATTTCTGGCAGCAGCGCGACCTGGGCCCGGATCACCCCGAACACGGCGCGCTGCTGAAGGCATTGGTGGAAAGCGCCCGCGCGCACGGTCTGGACATCGCCGCCTGAGCGCGGCCTTCGGGCGGGCCAATGCCGGGATCGACACGACCTTCGGCTTCCCGACCCTGATCGCCCACGGCGCCAACACCCGCGACCTTGCCGCTGGCACCCTCGTCGGATCGGGCACTATGTCGAAACGGGGGGCGGACGGCGAACCGGGTCGACACCGCGTCCCCCCGTCTGCCGCCAAGCGACCGGCTCAGGATCTGGATGGAAGACGCCCGCGCCCGCTCCATCTTCCAGGAAGCGACAACGCCATGAGGATTAGATATGCCACCGCGGGCGACACGGATCAGGCGTCGGCGAAGCTTATCTGCGTCTTGATCGCGCGGCTGCGGTCGCCCGCCGCTTGGAACGCCGGGATCGCGTCGTCCAGCGGGAAGGTCCGGGTGATGTAGGGGCGCACGTCGATCAGCCCCTTGCGCATCAGGCTGACGCCGGTGAAGAACTCGCCGTGAAAGCGGAAACTGCCCTTCAGCACCAGCTCCTTGGCGGTCATCGCCTGCACCGGCAACGTCATGTCGCCGCCGAGGCCCAGCTGAACGATGGTCGCCCCGGGCCGCATCGCCGGGACCGCCGCCGACAGGGCCGCGGCGGCGCCGGAGCATTCGAACAGGACATCGAACTTTCCTTTATCCGCCTCGAAGTCGGAAAGACTGCCTTCAGTGGCTGCCACGGTCAGATCGGCGCCCGCCTTGCGCGCCATCTCCAGCGGGAAGTCGCTCAGATCGGTGGCGACCACCAGGTCCGCCCCGGCCCGTCGCGCCGCCAGGATGCACAGGATCCCGATGGGACCGCAGCCGGTCACCAGCACCGACTTGCCCAACAACGGACCGGCCTGCCGGGCGGCGTGCAGCGTGACCCCCAGCGGCTCGGCCATCGCCGCTTCGCCCGCGCTCAGACCATCGGCGGGGGCGCATTGCCACGCCTCGGCGACAAGGACTTCGCGGAATGCGCCTTGAATGTGGGGAAAAGGCATGGCCGAGCCGTAGAATCGCATGTTCAGGCAGTGATTGAACATCGCGTTGTTGCAAAACTGACATTGCCCGCAGGGCCGCGAGGGCGAGACGGCGACAAGCTGCCCTTCACGCAGCCCCGTGACCCCGTCGCCCAGCGCACTGACATGGCCCGACACCTCGTGGCCCAGGATCATCGGCTCTTTCAGCCGCACCGTGCCGAAGCCGCCGTGGTTGTAGTAATGCAGGTCCGAGCCGCAGATGCCGCCCCGCGCCAACCGGATCTGAACCTGCCCGGGGCCCGGAGCGTCCTCGGCGCGATCCTCGATCCGCAGATCCTTCGCGTCGTGGATGACGATGGATTTCATGGGCGGACCTCCGGTTGCGACTGCGCCCAGCAGATACCGCGCCGGGACCGGTGTCCAGATGCGCGGTTGACTTCGGACGCGCGGCCAAGAACGCTCGGCCAGCCAAATGAGGGGAGCGCGCCATGTCCATCCAGCTGTTCGATCTGACCGGCAAACGCGCGCTGATCACCGGCTCGTCCCAGGGGATCGGCCACGCGCTGGCACACGGGCTGGCCGCCGCCGGGGCCGAGATCGTGGTCAACGGGCGCGATGCCGACAAGCTGGCGAAAGCCGCCGATACGTTGCGCAAAGCGGGCGCCACAATATACGAACTGGCCTTCGACGTGACCGACCACGATGCGGTGCGCGCGGCGATCGACGGGTTCGAGGACGCCACCGGCCCCATCGACATCCTGGTCAACAATGCCGGGATGCAGCAGCGCGCGCCGCTGGAAGACTTCCCCGCCGACGGGTTCGAGCGGCTGCTGCAGACCAACATCGCCAGCGTCTTCCACGTGGGCCAGGCCTGCGCGCGCCACATGATCGGGCGCGGGGCGGGCAAGATCGTGAACATCTGCTCGGTCCAGACGGCGCTGGCCCGGCCCGGCATCGCACCCTACACCGCCACAAAGGGCGCGGTGGCGAACCTGACCAAGGGAATGGCGACGGATTGGGCGAAGCACGGGTTGCAATGCAACGGGCTGGCGCCGGGCTATTTCGAGACGCCGCTGAACCAGGCGTTGGTGGACGATCCGGACTTCACCGCGTGGCTGGAAAAGCGCACGCCCGCGGGCCGCTGGGGCAAGGTGGACGAGCTGGTCGGCGCGGCGATCTTCCTGTCGTCCGAGGCGTCGAGCTTCGTCAATGGCACGACGCTGTTCGTGGATGGCGGGATCACGGCGTCGCTCTGAGCCGCCGGGACGCGCCGCGGGTCCGCATCTGCCGATAGGCGAAGGCCAGCAGGAAAAGCGCGCTCAGGACAAGCACGATGGTCGGCGCGGGCGCGCTGTCCAGAAAGAAGCTCAAATACGTGCCGGTCAGCATCGACGCCATGCAGACCGCGACCGCCACCCACAGCATGGTCGAAAAGCGCCGCACCAGCAGGAACGCGATGGCGCCCGGCGCGATCAGCAGGCCGATGGCCAGGATCAGGCCCGCCGCCGACAGCGTGGCCACGATGGTCAGCGAAAGGGCCGCCAGCAGCCCGTAATGCAGCCACCGCGTCGGCAGCCCGCTGGCCTGCGCCTGCGCCGGATCGAAACTGTGCAGCAGGAAGTCGCGCCATTTCAGCCCCAGCAGCAACGCGACCCCCGCCGAGATCAGCCCGGCGGTCCAAAGCTCGTGCGGCTCGACGCCCAGCATGTTGCCGAACAGGATGTGATCGAGATGGGCGTCCGTCTCGATCGACACGTAAAGCACGATCCCAAGTCCGAACATGCCCGAGAACACGACCCCCATGATCGTATCCTGCTTCACCCGGCTGTTGCCCGCCAGGTAGCCGGTGGCGGTGGCGCACAGCATCCCGGCGGCGAAGGCGCCGATAATCAGCGGGATGCCCAGGATATAGGCCAGCACGATGCCCGGCAGCACCGCGTGGCTGACCGCGTCGCCCATCAGCGCCCAGCCCTTCATCACCAGGAAACACGACAGCAGCGCCGTGGGCACCGACACCAGCATCGAGATCAGGAAGGCGTTCTGCATGAAGGCGAACTGGAACGGCAGCGTGAGCGTGTCCATCAGCGCGGCTCCAACGCGCGGCGGGCCTTGCGCTTGGCGGCCAGCAGGCCGTGCTTCGGCGCGAAGACGAAGGCCGCCAGGAAGATCAGCGTCTGCAGCATCACGATCACGCCGCCCGTGGCCCCGTTCAGGAAATAGCTGAGATACGCGCCGGTGAAGCTGGTCGTGGCGCCGATGGCCACCGACACGGCGATGAGCCGCGGGAACCGGTCGCAGAGCAGGTAGGCCGTAGCCCCCGGCGTCACGACCATGGCGATGACCAGGAACGCGCCCACCGTCTGCATCGCGGCGACAACCGACGCCGACAGCAGCACGAAAAACACCGCCTTCAGCAGGCCGGGGCGCAGGCCGATGGTGCGGGCGTGGTTTTCGTCGAAGAACGTCACCATCAGGTCGCGCCACTTGGCCAGCAGGATCGCCAGCGACACCACCCCGATCAGCACCAGTTGCAGCGTGTCCTCGGGGGTGATGGCCAGGATATTGCCCATGGTGATGGTCTGGATCGACACCGCCATGGGGTTCACCGACACCATGAACAGGCCCAGCCCGAAGAACGACGTGAAGATCAGGCCGATGATGACATCCACCTTCAGCCCCGAGCGTTCCGACAGGAACAGCATCGCGCCCGCCGCCAGCGCGCCCGCGATGAAGGCCCCCAGCGCGAAGGGCAAGCCCAGGATGTAGGCCCCCGCGACGCCCGGCACGACCGAATGGGACAGGGCGTCGCCGATCAGGCTCCAGCCCTTCAGCATGAGGTAGGCAGACAGGAACGCGCAGACCCCGCCCACCAGCGCCGACACCCACATGGCGTTGGTCATGTAGCCGTAGCTGAAGGGTTCCAGCAGGATCATTCGCGCTCGGTCACGGTGCGGGTGCGGTTGCCGTAGCGCACGAGGGGGCGTTCGTCGTCGGTGTAGATGCTGATCTGGCGGTCGTCGTCGTCGTGGTCGGCATGCAAGTCCGCGCCGCCGAGGGTGAAATGGCGCAGCACGCCGCCGAAGGCCTTTTCCAGGTTCTCGCGGGTGAAGGTCGTCTCGGTCGGCCCATGGGCCAGAACTGTGCCCTTGACCAGCACGGTGCGGTCGCAGAACTCGGGCACGGATCCAAGGTTATGGGTCGAGACCAGCATCACGCGGCCCTCGTCCCGCAACTCGCGCAGCAGCGCGACGATCTGGTCTTCCGTCTTCACGTCGACACCGGTGAAGGGCTCGTCCAGCAAAATCACCTGCCCGTCCTGGGCCAGCGCGCGGGCCAGGAAGACGCGCTTGCGCTGGCCGCCCGACAACTCGCCGATCTGGCGGTGGCGGAACTGGGTCATGCTGACGCGGTCCAGCGCGCGGTCGACCGCCGCGCGGTCTGCGGCACCGGCACGGCGCAGGAACCCCATGTGGCCGTAGCGGCCCATCATCACCACGTCCTCGACCAGGACCGGGAAGCTCCAATCGACCTCTTCGGATTGCGGCACGTAAGACACCAGGTTGGCGGCCAATGCCTCTTTCACCGATCGGCCCAGGATGCGGATGCCGCCCCGCGCCAGCGGCACGAAGCCCATGATCGCCTTGAACAGCGTGGATTTGCCCGCGCCGTTCACGCCCACCAGGCCGGTGATCGTGCCGCGCGGGATGTCGAAGCTGGCATCCCACAGCGCGGTGTGGCCGTTGCGGTAGGTCACCGTCACGTCGTTGGCGGCCAAGCCGATGGTGTCGCCGGTATCCTTCATCCTGCCGCTTCCGTCAGCCCGTCCGCGACGGTCTGCGACGTGACGCGCAAGAGGTCGAGATAGGTGGGCACCGGTCCGTCCGCTTCGCTGAGCGAGTCCACGTAAAGCTCGCCCCCGTAACGCGCGCCGGTCTCGCGGGCGACCTGCTGGGCAGGCGCGGTGTTGACGGTGCTTTCGCAGAACACCACCGGGATGTCGTTGTCGCGCACCCCGTCGATGACGCTGCGCACCTGCTGCGGTGTGCCCACCTGGTCGGCGTTCATGGGCCAGAGATACAGCTCCTTCAGCCCGAAATCGCGGGCCAGGTAGCTGAACGCGCCTTCGCAGGTGACCAGCCAGCGCCGGTCTTCGGGGATGGCGGCGATGGCATCGCGAAAGGGTTCGATCGTCGCGCGCAGCTCTTGCTTGTAGGCGGTGGCATTGGCCTCGTAGACCGGCCTGTTGCCGGGATCGTGCTCCGACAGGGCGGCGGCGATGTTGTCGATATAGATCAGCGCGTTATCGAGGCCCATCCAGGCGTGCGGGTTGGCCTTGCCCTGGTAGCTGCCGGAGGTGATCGAGATCGGCTCGATCCCGTCGCTGAGAGTCACCGACGGCACGTCGCTTAGGTTGGACAGGAACTGCTCGAACCACAATTCCAGGTTCAGGCCGTTCCACAGGATCAGGTCGGCATCGTAAGCGCGCACGATGTCCTGGGGTGTGGGCTCGTAACCGTGGATCTCGGCGCCGGGCTTGGTGATCGACACGACCTCGGCCGCATCGCCCGCGACATTGGCTGCCATGTCGGCCAGCACGGTGAAGGTGGTGACGACCTTCAGCTTGTCCTGGGCCAGGGCGGCGCCGGGCAGAAGAAGAAGGGCAAGAAGCAGCGATCGGAAAGTCATGGGGGCACACCTGGGGCGCGGAACGCGCTCCCTTCTAGATGCAAGTCATTCGCAAAAAGTCAAGGTGCGGGCGCATCAGGCAGGCGTGATGGCCACCCTTTCGCGTGTCGCCGCCGCCCGCTGAATCGCCTCGATCACCTGCAAGGTCCGCAGCCCCTCGCGGCCCGACACCAACGGCGCCGCGCGGCCCGCGATCACGTCGGCAAAATGGGCGATCTGGTTGACCAGCGGATCGGACGCGCCCCGGATCAGAGACGTGGCGCGGATCGGCGTCCACCAGTCTGGCGCGCCCTCGTGGGTCCAGAGCCGCAAATCGGGGATCGACAGCGCGCCTTCGGTGCCCGCGATCTGGTAGCAGCTTTCCTGCGTGACCGGATAGACGGGGTATTCGGCCGATGTGAGCTCCCAGCTCCAGGGCGACACCGCGCCGTCGCTGACCGAGATCGTGCCGATGGCGCCGGACGCGAATTCCAGCAGCGCGGCCGCCACGTCCTCGTTCTGCGCGCCGCGGATGGACGGGGTGGCGGAGGCGGTGACGCAAGCGATCTCGCCGCAGAGGTGGCGCAGCAGGTCGATGTCATGGGCCAGGTTGACCGAGATCGGGCCCGCGCCTTTCTGCGTCCGCCAGGGGGCTTCGGCGAAATAAGCATCGGGCTTGTAGAACCAGCAGGTCGCCTGCACCGCGCGGATCCGGCCCAGCTTGCCTTGCGCAATGACATCGCGGGCGGCGTGGATCAGCGGGTTGTGCCGCCGGTGGTGGCCGGTCAGGATCGGCACGCCCGCCGCCTCGGCCCGGGCCACCAGCGGCGCGGTTTCGGCCACCGACACGCCGATCGGCTTCTCGATCAGCACGGGCACGCCCCGCTCGATGCACAGCGCGGCCTGTTCGACATGCAGGGTCGTGGGACTGGCGATGATGACGCCGTCGGGCGCCTCGGCGTCCAGCAGCGCGTCCAGCGCCGGGTACCACGCGCGGCCCATGGCGCCGGCGTCGACCCGGGCGCGATCGGACGGATCAGCGACGCCCGCCAGCGTCACACCCGGCATGGCGGCGATGCGGTCGGCGTGGCGGCGGCCCACAAGGCCCAGCCCGGCCACGGCGATGCGGCAATGTGACGGCATGGCTCCCCCCCCTTTCCGCAAGCACATGCCAGATTTCACCCGCCCGCGCGACCCCGCTTGAGCGACCGCGCGCTTCCGCCTAGGCATGGGAAAACGCGAAGGAACCCCCATGGCCGACCGCCAGATCACCCACGCCTCGGAAGAGGATATCCGCAACGAGACCCTGATGATCTGGGTGAACGGGCGCGTGGTGCCGAAGGCCGAGGCGACCGTCAGCGTCTATGACAGCGGCTTCATGCTGGGCGACGGCGTGTGGGAGGGCTTGCGCCTTTACGACGGCCGCTGGTCCTTCCTGGACGAGCACATGGACCGCCTGTTCGAAGCCGCCAAGGCCATCGACCTGGATATCGGGCTGGACCGCGCGGGCGTCGTCGCGGCGCTGGAGCAGACGCGCGCGGCCAACGACATGACCACCGACGCCCACGCGCGGCTGATGGTGACGCGCGGGGTCAAGACGCGGCCGTTCCAGCACCCGGCACTCAGTCGGCAGGGACCGACGATTGTCATCATCATGGAGCACTCGACGCCGAAGATCGCGCGCCCCGTCCGGCTGGCCACGGTGCCGCATCTGCGCGGGCTGCCGATGACGCAGGACCCGAAGCTCAATTCCCATTCCAAGCTGAACTGCATCCTCGCCTGCATCGCCGCCGAGAAGGCGGGCGCGGACGAGGCGCTGATGCTGGACATCCACGGCTTCGTGAACACCACCAATGCCTGCAACTTCTTCATCGTGCGCAAGGGCGCGGTTTGGACCTCGACCGGCGACTACTGCATGAACGGGATCACCCGGCAAAAGGTGATCGACCTCTGCCGCGCGAACGATATCCCGGTCTTCGAGCGCAATTTCAGCCTAGTCGACACCTACGGCGCGGACGAGGCGTTCCTGACCGGCACCTTCGGCGCGCAGACCCCGGTCAGCGAGATCGACGGCCGGCAGATCGGCGACGGGCGGATGGGGCCGGTGACCCAGCGGCTGCGCGCGCTCTACAAGGCCTTGGTCACGCCATGAGGATCATCGGCTGGTCCGGGCCGCGCAACCTGTCGACGGCGATGATGTATGCCTTCGGCGCGCGGCCCGATTGCCGCGTCAGCGACGAGCCGTTCTACGCCGCCTTCCTTGCCGCCACCGGCGACGACCACCCGATGCGCGACGCAGTGCTGGCGTCCCAGCCCACCGATCCGGCGGCCGTCGCGCGCGCCTGCGCGGCCGATAGCGACCGGCCGCTCTGGTACCAAAAGCACATGTGCCACCACATGCTGCCCGGTTTCCCGCTGGACTGGGCGGCGGGCGCGCGGCACCTGTTCCTGATCCGCCATCCGGCGCGCGTCATCGCCAGCTACGCGGCCAAGCGCGCGCTGCCTTGTCTCGATGACCTGGGCTACGGGCGGCAGGCCGAGCTTCACGCGCGCTTCGGCGGGCCGGTGCTGGACAGCGTCACGATCCGGGCCGACCCGCGCGCCGCGCTGACGGCGGCCTGCGAGGCGTTGGGGATCGGCTTCGATCCGGCGATGCTGCGCTGGCCACCGGGCGGACGCGCGGAAGACGGCGTCTGGGCCGCCCATTGGTACGACGCAGTCCATGCCAGCACCGGTTTTGCCGCGCCCGAGGGCGACTTGCCGATGCTCGACGGACCCCACGCCGATCTCGCCGCGCGGGCGATGCCGTTCTACGACGCGATGCTGGCCCGGGCGCTACCCGTCGGCTGAAACCCGCGCGAGGGGCTTCAAAGCGGCGTAGAGCGCGCGGTAGCGATCGAGCCTTGCGCGAAGCCGCGGGTCGGGCGTCGGCGCGGGCTCGAACCAATCCGCCACGTCGGGCTGCTGGGCCAGGTCCGACAGCGACAGCGCGCCCGCCCCGACCCCGGCCAGCCGCGCCGCACCCATGGCGGGACCGGCGGCGGCGTCGAGCGCGCGGCCCAGCGTCACGCCCGTGGCGTCGGCGATGGTCTGCAGCAGCATGTCGCTGCGCGCGCCGCCGCCCAGCGCCAGCAGGTGCGGCACGTCGTCGAGCCCGGCGCCGAAGCTGGCAGCGCCGTCGGCGAAGCTGAACGCCACCGCCTCGACCACCGCGCGGGCCAGCTCGCCCTGCGTGGTCGCGTCGTCCATGCCGTAGAAGGCCGCGCGGATATGCGGGTCGCCATGGGGGCTGCGCTCGCCGGTCAGGTAGGGCAGGAAGGTGGGGATCCGGTCCAGGTCGGCCCGCGCGGCAAGCTCCAGCATCGCGCCGACCTGAAGGCCCATCTTGGCGGCCATCCACGCCAGCGGCCGCGCGCCGTTCAGCATGGCCGCCATCTGGAACCACCGCGCGGGCAGCGCGTGGGCGAAGGCGTGCAGGAAGGCGTCGGGATTGGGGCGGTAGCGGTCGGTGGCCACGAAGATCTGGCCCGACGTGCCCATCGAGATCGCGCCACGGCCCGGCTCGGTCACGCCCACCGCCACCGCGCCCACCGCCGTGTCGCCGCCGCCCATGACCACGGGGCAGCCCTTCGGCAGGCCCGTCGCATCGGCGCAGGATGCGGTGACGTGGCCGATCACCTCGGTCGCCTCGTGCAAGGGCGGCAGCCAGGCGGGATCGACCTGCACGGCCGCGGCGATCTCGGTCGACCATGCGCGCGCGGCCTGGTCCAGCAGCAGCGTTCCTGCCGCGTCGGACATGTCGGTGCCGATCTCGCCCGTCAGTTGCAGGGCGATGAAGTCCTTGGCCAGCAGCACATGCGCGATCCGCGCGTGGTCTTCGGGCGCGTGGGCGGCCAGCCAAGCCAGCTTCGGCGCCGTCAATCCCGGCAGCGGCGGCACACCCGCGATCTGGCCGATATCGGGAACCGCGCGCGCCAGCGCCACGCTTTCGGCGGTGGCGCGGTTGTCGTTCCACAACATCGCCGGGCGGATCGGCTCGCGGTCGCTGTCCAGCACCAGCGCGGCGTGCATCTGTCCCGACAGCCCGATGCCGCGCACATCGCCCAGCGGCGTCTGCAGCTTGCCCAGCGCCGCGCGCACGCCGTCCCACCACTGGTCGGCGCGTTGCTCGGACCAGCCGGGCCGCGGCGACAAGACCGTCAGCTCCGCGCTTGCCGTTTCGATCAGCACTCCGTCGCGCACAAGCGCGGCCTTCACCGCCGATGTGCCAATATCCAGTCCCAGCAGCACCTGCACCCGTCCCCCGTTTTGGTCGCGGCTTTCGGCTTATGTAGCGGATCGGTGCGGCACCCCCAAGTCGATCCTGCACCGGCAATGGCCGCGATGCCCAATCGGCAGGCCGTGCGCAGATCCCGTCCCGCCACAAGCACATTTGGCCCAACTGTGAGTTGCACTCGACCCCGTTCGGTGCTTGCCTGAGCCGAGCGGCGCTCCGAAGCGCGCCCGGACATATCCCGACAGCCCCCGGAGGTTCCCCCATGAAATTCCGTCTTAAGATGGCCGTCTCGGCCCTCGCCCTTGGCCTCGCCACGACCGCTTTCGCCGCCGACGTGCCCGACGGCACGACCCTGGCCGAGGATCAAAGCTACACGTTCTGGTTGCTCGACGCGATCAAGTCCATAGACCCGCAGATCAACACCGACGTGGAAGGCAGCGACATCCTGCGCAACCTCTTCGAAGGCCTCTACAACGAAGACGGCGACGGCCAGCTCGTGCCCGGCGTGGCGCTGGACCATAGCGTCAGCGAAGACGGCAAGACCTACACCTTCACCCTGCGCGACGACGCGCAATGGTCGAACGGCGAGCCGGTGACGGCGGGCGACTTCGTCTATGCCTGGCGGCGGCTGGCCGACCCGGCGACCGCGTCGGAATACGCGTGGTACATGGAGCTGATGCAGGTCGAGAACGCGGCCGCCATCATCGCGGGCGACATGGATCCGTCCGAGCTGGGCGTGCGCGCGGTCGACGATCACACGCTGGAAGTCACGATCACCACGCCGCTGCCCTATTTCCCGCAGATGCTGGTCCACGGCTCGACCTTCCCGGTGCTGCAATCGGTGATCGAAGAGCACGACGACGACTGGACCGACGCGGGCAACCTGGTGGGCAACGGCGCCTATACCCTGACCGAGCACCAGCTGGGCGAGCGCGTCGTGATGGAAAAGAACGACACCTATTGGGACAGCGACGCCACGGTGATGGACACGCTGACGGCGCTGACCATCAACGACGGAAACCAGGCCCTGACGCGCTATCTCGCGGGCGAGCTCGACCGCGTCGACATTCCCGCGGGCCAGTATCCGCGCCTGAAGGAAGAATACCCCAACCAGGCGGTATCGACCCCCTACAACTGCTCGTACATCTACATGCTGAACGTGGGCGACAAGGGGCCCGAGGCGCTGAAAGACGCGAACGTGCGCCGCGCGCTGGCCTATGCCATCGACCGCGACATCGTGGTGGACCGGATCCTGCAGGGCGGCCAGAGACCCAGCTACAACTGGACCCACTGGGCCGTCGCGGGGTTCGAGCGGCCCGAACTGGACTGGGCCGACGACATGGACCAGGCCGCGCGGCTGGAAAAGGCGAAGGAGCTGATGGCCGAAGCGGGCTACGGGCCGGACAACCCGCTGGCGCTGACGCTGCAATACAACACTTCGGACGACCACAAGAAGATCGCCATCGCCGCGTCGCAGATGCTGAAGGCGATCGGCGTGGATGTGACGTTGGATAACTACGAATGGAAGGTCCACACCGACCGGATGCAGAACCAGGATTTCGACATGGCGCGCTATGCCTGGTGCGGCGACTACAACGAGGCGTCGACCTACCTGGACCTCTTCACCAGTTATTCCGGCCACAACAACGGCGAATTCTTTAGCGATGCGTACGACCAGGTGATGCGCGACAGCAAGACGGCGGACGACCCCCTGCCGCTGTATCAGGAAGCCGAGCGCATCCTGGCCGACCAGATGCCGATTATCCCGATCTATCACTACGCCAACGTGGACATGATCGCCGAGGACATCCGCGGCCTGCCCCAGAACAACGTGAACAACACGTGGTATGGCAAGAACCTCTACCGGGTGGCCGAATAGGTGCGGCCGGTCCTGCGGGGAACGGTCCGCCGTTCCCCGTGCCCGGCCCCGGCTGAACCGCCCCGACCGGCACGCCGCCCATGATCGCCTACACGCTGAAACGCATCGCCATCGCGATCCCCACGCTGCTGGTGCTGATCGTGATCTCGTTCCTGCTGATGCACGCGGCCCCGGGCGGCCCGTTCACGTCCGAGCGCGAATTGCCGCCGCAGGTGCTGGCCAACCTCAACGCAAAGTACGGGCTGGACGACCCGCTGTGGAAGCAGATCGGCACCTATGTCTGGAACATCGTCACCGGTTTCGATTTCGGCCCCAGCTTCGTCTACAAGGACCGCACCGTGAACGAGATCATCGGCGCGGGCTTTCCCATCACCCTGACCTACGGGCTGCTCAGTTTCGTGGTGGCCGTGACCGTCGGCGTGTCGCTGGGCGTCGCCGCCGCGGTGCGCCACAACTCGGCGCTGGATTACGCGGCCGTGGGCCTCAGCATCGGCGCACAGGTGCTGCCGAATTTCGTCATGGCGCCGATCCTGGTGCTGGTCTTCACGCTGTGGCTGGGCTGGCTGCCCGGCGGCGGCTGGCAAGGCCCCGAGACCTGGATCATGCCGGTCATAGCCCTTTCCACGTCCTTCATGGCCTCGATCGCGCGGATCACCCGCTCGTCCATGCTCGAGGTGCTGGGCAGCAACCACATCCGCGCCGCGCGCGCCAAGGGCCTGCCCGAGCACCGCGTCATCCTGCGCCACGCTCTGAAGCCCGCCATGCTGCCGGTGATCTCGTATCTGGGGCCCGCCTTCGTGGGCATGATCACCGGGTCGGTCGTGATCGACATCTATTTCTCGACGGGCGGCATCGGGAAGGCGTTCGTCGACAGCGCCCTGAACCGCGACTACGCGGTGATGATGGGTGTCACGATCCTGATGGGCGCGCTGACGATCACCTTCAACCTAGTGGTGGACATCCTGTATGGATGGATCGACCCCAAGATCCGCTACTGACATGGTCGCAACCGCCGAGCAGACCGCCGAACAGGCCGCGCCCGCCGCAGGCCGGTCGCTCTGGGCCGACGCGCGCCGCCGCTTCTTTCGCAACCGCGCCGCGCTGCTGGGATTCGTGATCCTGGTCTTCGTGACCGCCTTCGCGCTGTTCGGCGGCGCGCTGGCCCAGTGGTCGGGCGAGGAACTCGACTACGCCGTCATGGGACAGGTGGCCGAGCTGGGCGGCCCGTCCCTGGCCACGGGACACTATTTCGGCACCGACGACCTGGGCCGCGACCTCTACGCGCGCACCGTGCAGGGCACCCAGATCAGCCTGGCCGTGGGCGTCATCGGCGCGCTGATCGCCTGCGTCGTCGGCACGCTCTACGGCGCCACGGCGGGCTACTTCGGCGGCCGCACCGACAGCGTGATGATGCGGCTGGTCGATATCTTCATGGCGGTGCCGTATATGTTCATCCTGATCCTGTTGCTGGTCATGTATGGCCGCTCGATCACCATCCTGTTCATCGGCGTCGGCCTGATCTCGTGGATGGAAATGGCGCGCATCGTGCGCGGACAGACCCTGAGCCTGAAGGGCCGCGAATTCGTCGAGGCCGCCCGCGCCACCGGCGTCAGCGCGCCGGTCATCATCGCCCGCCACATCGTGCCCAACCTGCTGGGCGTCATCGCGGTCTATGCCACGCTGCTGGTGCCGCTGATGATCCTGACCGAATCTTTCATCTCGTTCCTGGGCCTCGGCGTGCAGGAGCCGATGACCTCGCTCGGCGCGCTGATCTCGGAAGGGGCGGGCACCATCGCCTACGGCACCACCTGGCAGCTGGGATTCCCGCTGCTGTTCTTCTGCCTGACGCTCTTCGGCTTCTTCTTCGTGGGCGACGGGCTGCGCGACGCGCTCGACCCGAAGGACCGCTGATGGCGCTCTTGGACATTGACGACCTGTCGGTCACTTTCTATACCGATGACGGGCCCGTCCACGCGGTTTCCGACCTGGACCTGTCCATCGACAAGGGCGAGACGCTGGGCATCGTGGGCGAAAGCGGTTCGGGCAAGTCGCAGACCGCCTTCGCGATCATGGGGCTTCTGGCCGGAAACGGGCGCACCCGCGGCGCGGTGCGATTCGACGGGCAGGACATCCTGGGCGCGGCGCCCAAGGTCATCAACCGGCTGCGCGCGCGGCGCATCGCCATGATCTTCCAGGACCCGATGACGTCGCTGAACCCCTACATGCGGATCTCGGACCAGATGGCCGAGGTGCTGACCCTGCACGAAGGACTGAGCAAGCGCGACGCCGTTGCCCGCTCGGTCGAGATGCTGGATGCCGTGCGAATCCCGTCGGCGCGCGAGCGGATCAGCCTCTACCCGCACGAATTCTCGGGCGGGATGCGGCAGCGCGTGATGATCGCCATGGCGCTCCTTTGCAAGCCGGACCTTCTGATCGCCGACGAGCCGACGACCGCGCTGGATGTCACCGTGCAGGCGCAGATCATGGACCTTCTGGGCGATCTGCAGCGCGACCTCGGCATGGCCACGATCCTGATCACCCACGACCTGGGCGTGGTCGCCGGGTTCTGCGACCGGGTCGTCGTCATGTATGGCGGCCGGGTGATGGAGCAGGGACCGGTCGACCCGCTTTTCGCACGGCCCGCCCACCCCTATACCCGCGGCTTGCTGGGCGCGGTGCCGCGGGTGGACGATGCCGACGCACGGATGGTGGCGATCCCCGGCAACCCGCCCGACATGGCAGCACCGCCCGAAGGCTGCCCGTTCCGCCCACGCTGCGGGTTCGCGGGCGACGATTGCCGCACCATGCCGCCGCTGGTCGCCTTCGGGGAAAACCGGGCCCGCGCCTGCCAGCGCGCCGTCGAACGGGTCACGGCATGACCGCGCCGCTGCTGTCCGTGCGCGACCTGCGCGTGACCTTTCCGATCAGCCGGGCGGGCGACATGCCGTGGACGCCCCCGCGCCTGCTGCACGCGGTGAACGGGGTCAGCTTCGACCTGCCGCACGGCGAGACCCTGGGCATCGTGGGCGAATCGGGCTGCGGCAAGTCCAGCCTGGCGCGCGGGTTGATCCGCATGGTGCCGTCGTCGGGCAAGGTTCTGTGGAACGGCGATACCGACCTGCTGGGCCTGTCCCCGCGCGCCATGCTGAAGGTGCGCGCGCAGATCCAGATGGTGTTCCAGGACCCGCTGGCATCGCTGAACCCGCGCATGACGCTGGGCCAGATCATCGGCGAGCCGTTGCGCACCCACCGCCCCGATTTTTCGGCGAAAAATCGTCGCCAGGCCGTGGCCGCGATGATGGAACGGGTGGGCCTGCTGCCCCAGATGATCAACCGCTACCCGCACGAATTCTCGGGCGGCCAGTGCCAGCGCATCGGCATCGCCCGCGCGCTGGTCATCAAGCCCCGGCTGCTGATCTGCGACGAGCCAGTCTCGGCGCTGGACGTTTCGATCCAGGCACAGGTGATCGACCTGCTGAAGGACCTCCAGCGCGAGATGGGGCTGACGATGATCTTCATCGCCCATGATCTCAGCGTGGTGAAGACGATCTCGGACCGGGTGATGGTGCTCTACCTGGGCCGGATGATGGAAATGGCGCCGAAACACGCGCTTTATGCCGACCCGCAGCACCCCTACACCCAGGCGCTGCTGTCGGCGGTGCCGATCCCCGACCCGGTGGCCGAGCGCGCCAAGCGTGTGATCCCGGTCGAGGGCGATCTGCCCTCGCCCCTGGCGCCGCCCTCGGGCTGCGTGTTCCGCACCCGCTGCCCGCGCGCCGCGCCCGCCTGCGCCAAGGAAATCCCGCAAGCGGGCGACGAGGCCCATCGCGTCGCCTGCCTGTTCCCCGGCCCGGTGCGCGCGGCCGAGCGGGCCTGAGCGATGGCGCTGAACTCCGAACAGATCGACGCCTTCCTGGCCACGGTGCGGCTCCAGGGCGTGGGCAAGGCGGCGCTGGCGCTGAACCTGACCCAGCCCGCCGTGACCGCGCGGATCAAGAAGCTCGAGCAATCGCTGGGCAAGGATCTGTTCGACCGCTCGGCGTCGGGGATGCGGCTGACCAAGGACGGCGAGGTGTTCCTGACCTACGCCGAGCGGTTCGAGCAGCTCGAAGGCCTGATCCGCCGCAATGTCATCGACGAGAACGAGCTCGAGGGCGCGCTGCGCATCGGCGCGTCCGAGACCGTGGCCCAATGCTGGCTGCCGGAATTCGTCCTGCGGCTGCACACGCGGTTCCCGAAGCTGCAGATCGAGATCAACGTCGACATCTCGGTGGCGCTGCGCGACGCGCTCGTGGACCGCGAGATCGACCTGGCCTTCCTGTTGGGGCCGGTGTCGGAATACGCCGTGGACAACGTCGCGCTGCCAGGGGTGTCGCTGGGCTGGTATCGGGCCTGCGACCTGGCGCCCCGGGGCGACGGCGACGCGGGCTTCCTGCACTACCCGATCATGACCTACCTGCGCCGCACCAAGCCCTACCGCGAGATTCGCGCGGCAATGCTGGACCGGGTCGGCCCCGGCGTGCGGCTGTTCCCGTCCTCGTCGCTGTCGGCGTGTTTTCGCATGGTCGAGGCCGGGATCGGCGTCGCCGCCCTGCCCCGCGCGCTGGCCGCGCCATACCTGCAGCGCGGCACGATCTGCGAGTTCGACCCCGATTGCCCGCTTCCGGCACTGGAATTCACCGCCTCGTTCGGGGGCGAGCCGCGCCGCCACCTGTCGGAAATCGCGGCGCAGATCGCGCTCGAAGTCGCGACCGAGCACGCGGCCATAAATGATTCTGATGACACGCGCTAAAATCAATCAATTTGCATAACGACCGGTTGCCCGGCATGGTCGGTCGCAACAGTCAGGAGGCAATCATGGGATCCGATCACAGCCGACTGCGCACAGCGTCACCCGCCGATCTGCGGGCCGAGATCCGCGCCGGGCGCTACGCCAAGCACACCGCGGGCCTGGGGGCCGGGGTGCTGCAGGCCAACCTGGCCATCCTGCCCGAATCCGCCGCGCTGGATTTCATGCGCTACTGCCAGCGCAACCCCAAGCCCTGCCCGCTGGTGGGCGTCGGCGACACCGGCGATCCGATCCTGCACACGCTGGGCCGCGACATCGACATCCGCACCGACGTGCCCGCCTACAACATCTACCGCGACGGCAAGCTGGCCGAGAGCGTGACCGACATCACCGACCTCTGGCAGGACGATTTCGTGGCCTTCGCGCTGGGCTGTTCCTTCACCTTCGAAGCCGCGCTGGCCGAGGCGGGCATCCCCATGTGGCACATCGACAATGACACGACCGTGCCCATGTTCCGCTCGGGCATCGACACCGTTCCGGCCGGGCCCTTCGGCGGCAAGATGGTCGTGTCCATGCGCGCGATCCCCGAGGACCGGATGGACGACGTCTATCGCATCTGCACGCGCTTTCCCTATGCACACGGCGCGCCCGTTCACGCGGGCGACCCGGCCGAGATCGGCATCCGCGACGTGGGCCAGCCGCAATGGGGCGACCCCGCGCCGGTGCCGCCGGGCCACGTGGCCACCTTCTGGGCCTGCGGGGTCACGCCCCAGGTCGCGCTGGAAAACGCGGGCCTGCCCATCTGCATCACCCACAAGCCCGGCCACATGCTGGTCACCGACGTCCCCGAAGACGCCGAGAACCCGGTGCTGTCCGCCGCCTGACTCAACGAAAAACCAATCAACCAACCAACAAGGGAGACGATCCATGAGAACCCTCATCACCACCCTCGCCGCCACCACGGCGCTGACCGGCGCGCCCGCGCTGGCCGAATCGCTGAACGTCGTGGGAAGCTGGTCCAGCCTGCCGCTGCACCAGCAATACGAACAGCCCTTCTGGACCGAAACGCTGCCCGCCGCCGCGGACGATCTCGAGGTCGCGCTGACCACCCACGACCAGATGGGGCTGGGCACCGGCGACGTCTACACGCTGCTGGGACAGGGCGTCTATGACGTGGGCATGACCGTGGCCGACTACGCCGTGGCCGACGCGCCCGAACTGGAAGGTCTGGACGTGCCGCTGATCGCCACCGACGCGGCCACCGCCAAGCAGATGGTCGACGCCGCGCGACCCATGGTGACCGACATCTATCACGACCGCTTCAACAGCCACGTGCTGGCCATCGCGCCCTACCCGCCGCAGGTCGTCTTCTGCAACCACGACATCTCCAGCCTGGCCGACCTGGAAGGTCTGAAAGTGCGCGCCTCGGGCCGGATGACCGCGAAGTTCCTGGAAGCGCTGGGTGCCGAGGGCATCAACGTGGCGTTCTCGGAAGTGCCGGGCGCGCTGCAGAAGGGCGTCGTGGATTGCGCCGTGACGGGGGCCGGCTCGGGCTATTCGGCGGGTTGGTGGGAAGTGTCCACGCACCTGATGACGCTGCCGCTGGGCGGCTGGGATCCGGTCGTGACCGCCATGAACCTGGACAAGTGGAACAGCCTGTCGCCCGAGCTGCAGGAGACGATCCAGACCCAGATCACCACCGAGTTCGAAGACCCCGCCTGGGCCACGGCGCAGGACGCGCTGGCCAATGACGTGGCCTGCCTGACCGGCAACGGCGACTGCCCCGCGGGCGATCCGGCGTCCATGACGCTGGTCGAAGCCACCCCCGAGGATACCGAGCGCGCCAAGGAGATCCTGGTCAATGAAGTGCTGCCCGAATGGGGCGAGCGTGCGGGCGCCGAGTGGGTCCAGCGCTGGAACGACAGCGTGGGCGAAGTGGTCGGCGTGACCATCCCGGCCAGCTAAGACGCGACACGCATCACCCCCTAGACCCGGAGGCCCCATGCCCCAGACTGTCCTGACTTTCCTGCGGCGCCTGAACCTCTGGGTCGCAAGCCTCGTGGGGGTGGTGCTGCTTGCCTGCGCCGTTTTCATCCTGGCCGACATCATCCTGCGGCAGCTCGGCTCGTCCTTCGGCGGCACCGACGAGATCAGCGGCTACGTCATGGCCATCGTCACCAGCTGGGGCATGGCCTTCACCATGCTCGAGCTGGGCCACGTCCGCATCGACATTCTGCGCAGCCAGCTGGCGTCGCGCGGGCGGGTCATCATGGACCTGTTTTCCCAAGCGGTGCTGGCGCTGACCATCAGCGTCATCGCCTTCCAGTGCTGGCCCGTGGTGGCCAACTCGATCCAGAACAGCTCGACCGCGAACACGCCGCTGGAAACGCCGCTGACGCTGGTGCAGATGCCGTGGTTCCTGGGCTGGACGTGGTTCGCGCTGAATGCGTGGATCACGCTGGCGGCCGCCGCCGTCCTGACGCTGCGCGGCGATTACGACTCGACCGAATCCGCCATCGGTGCGTTTGCCGAGCAGGAGACCATGAAATGATCTGGTATGTATCCGTCGGCCTTCTGGGTCTGCTGACCCTGTCCATCCCCGTGGGCGTCGTGCTGTTCCTGCTGGGCTTCGGCATCGACCAGTTCTTCACCCCGTTCCCGCTGCTGCGGGGGCTTGGCAACCTGGTGTGGTCGTCGTCGAACTCGGCCACGCTGATCGCCATCCCGTTCTTCGTGCTGCTGGGCGAGATCCTGGTGCGCTCGGGCGTCGCCACGCGCACCTACGCGGCGCTGGACCGCTGGATTTCGTGGCTGCCGGGCGGGCTGATCCACGCCAACATCGCCACCGCGACGATGTTCTCGGCCACGTCGGGATCGTCCGTCGCCACCTCGGCCACGGTCGCCACCGTCGCCATGCCCCAGGCCGAGCGGCTGGGCTACGACCCGAAGCTCTTCTCGGGCGCCATCGCGGCCGGCGGCACGCTGGGCATCATGATCCCGCCCTCGATCAACCTGATCGTCTATGGCTTCCTGACGCAGACCTCGATCCCGCGGCTGTTCCTGGCGGGGCTGATCCCCGGCCTCGCGCTGGCAGGCCTGTTCGTGCTGGTCACCGCGTTGATCTGCATGGTGCGCCCCGAGCTGGGCGGCGAGCGGCGGGTGTTTCCACTGAGCAAGATGCTGTCGGCGCTGAAGGACCTGGTGCCGATCATCATCCTCTTCACCATCATCATCGGCACGATCTACAAGGGCTGGGCCACCCCGACCGAGGCCGCGGCCGTCGGCGTCGCGGGCGCCTTCGCCATCGCGCTGGCCTTCGGCGGCGTGTCGCTCGAGATGATGCGCGAAAGCCTGATGGGCACGATCAAGATCACGTCGATGATCATGCTGGTCGTGATCGGCGCATCGTTCCTGAACTTCACGCTGGCCTCGGCCGGCCTGGGCCAAGCCCTGCGCGGTTTCCTGGAAGGCATGGGGCTGTCGCCTTTGGGCACCATTCTGATCGTCGTGCTGATCTACATCGTGCTGGGCTTCTTCATCGAAACCCTGTCGCTGATGGTCGTCACCATCCCGATCATCGTGCCGCTGGTGGTGGCGCAAGGCTACGATCCGATCTGGTTCGGCATCCTGATGATCGTGCTGGTGGAAATGGCGCTGATCACGCCGCCCGTGGGGCTGAACCTCTACGTGGTGCAGGGCGCGCGAAAATCGGGGTCCATGACCGACGTGATGCTGGGGGTGATCCCCTACACGCTGGTGATGCTGGCCATGGCCGCGGCACTCATCGCCTTCCCGCAGATCGCGCTGTTCCTGCCCAGCATCCTCTAGGGGACGCGGCCTGAGTCCGGGCTGACGGGCGCGCTTGTTCTGGATCAAGGGCACGCGCGCCCGTCGACGCTAGCCTCCAGGCCGAACGACGTTTCGGAGGACCCCTCATGTTGCCTGCAATCGCCCCTTTCCAGGCTCCCGCCACGCCCAGAACCGCAGAAGACGCCATCCCGAACCGCGGGCCGGTGGTCGATTTCGTCCGCCAAGCGGTCGAGGCGGCGGGCCGATGAATTACGATGCCATCCTCACCGAAGCCCTGGACCAGCTGCGCGACGAGGGCGATTATCGCACCTTCGCCGAGCTCGAACGCCATCGCGGCGCCTTTCCGCGCGCGACCCGGCATAGCGGTGGCGTGACCGGCGACGTGACCGTCTGGTGCTCGAACGACTACCTGGGGATGGGCCAGCACCCGGACGTGCTGGCAGCGATGCACGCCGCGCTGGACACGAGCGGCGCGGGCGCGGGCGGGACCCGCAACATCTCGGGCAACACCCATCAGCACGCGCTTCTGGAAGCCGAGTTGGCGGATCTGCACGGCAAGGAGGCGGCGCTACTTTTCACATCGGGCTACGTGTCGAACTGGGCCACGCTGGGGACGCTGGCCGCCAGGCTCCCGGGCTGCGTCGTGCTGTCGGACGCCAAGAACCACGCATCGATGATCGAAGGCATCCGCCAGTCGCGTGCCCAAAAGCGCATCTGGTCGCATAACGACATGGCCGACCTCGAGGCGCAACTCGCCTCGCTTCCGAAGGACGCGCCCAAGATCGTGGCGTTCGAGAGCGTCTATTCCATGGATGGCGATATCGCTCCCATCGCCGATATCTGCGAGCTTGCCCAGCGCCACGGCGCGCTGACCTACCTGGACGAGGTGCACGCGGTCGGACTTTACGGCCCGCACGGCGGTGGCATCGCCGAGGCGCAGGGCCTCATGCACCGGATCGACGTGATCGAGGGTACGCTGGGCAAGGCCTACGGCGTGATGGGCGGCTATATCGCCGCCTCGACCGCGCTGGTCGATTTCGTGCGCAGCTTCGCCAGTGGCTTCATCTTCACCACGGCCCTGCCCCCCGCGGTCGCGGCGGGCGCGCTGGCGGCGGTGCGGCACCTGAAACGTTCGAGCGTCGAGCGGGATTTGCAGAAAACCCGCGTCGCCCAGTTGCGCGCGCGGCTGGACGACATGGGACTGCCGCACCTGGTGAACGAAAGCCACATCGTGCCGGTGATGGTGGGCGATGCGATGAAATGCCGTTTCATATCGAACTTGCTGCTGGACGAGTTCGGCATCTACATCCAGCCGATCAATTATCCGACCGTCCCGAAGGGCACCGAGCGGCTGCGCATCACGCCGTCGCCGGTCCATTCCGAAGCGGACCTGGATCGCCTGGTCGGCGCCCTGGGATCGCTCTGGTCGCGCTGCCAGCTGGCCCGCCGCCCGATGGCGGCGCAATAGGGTCAGGCCACCGGCCGTCGCGTTCAACGCCGACGGCACCCGGCGCACCGCGTTAAGGCTCCCATAGCAAGGATTCGGTCAGGGCCAGCTGACACCCGGCCAGGGTCGCAAACCTCCGACCTGCCGGACCAAATTCAGCCCGCGTCGCCGAACCTGTCGCGCAGCACGTTCTTCTGCACCTTGCCCATCGTGTTGCGCGGCAGCGCGTCGATCGTGCGGTAGCCGCTCGGGTGCTTGTAGCGGGCCAGTTTCTCGCCGACGGCCGCCGCGATGGCATCGGTGTCCGGCGCGGCCCCGTTCTCGGGCACCAGCACCGCGATCGGCGTCTCGCCGAAATCGTCATGGGGCACGCCGATCACGGCGGATTCCAGGACACCGGGCTGGGCATCCAGCACCACCTCGATTTCCTTGGGGTAGATGTTGTAGCCGCCCGAGATAATCAGGTCCTTGTCGCGGCCCACGATGCTGACATAGCCGTCTTTGTCGATCTGGCCCAGATCGCCGGTGATGAAGAAGCCGTCGTCCCGCAGCTCGGCGGCGGTCTTTTCCGGCATCTGCCAGTAGCCTTGAAAGACATTGGGCCCACGCACCTCGATCAGGCCAACCTCGCCCTGTGGCAGCGTGTCGCCGGTGTCGGGATCGGTGATCTTCAGCTCGACGCCGGGCAACGGGAAGCCTACGGTGCCCGCGCGCCGCTCGCCGTCATAGGGGTTCGACGTGTTCATGTTCGTCTCGGTCATCCCGTAGCGTTCCAGGATGCGGTGGCCGGTGCGCTCTTCGAACCGGCGATGGGTCTCGGCCAGCAACGGGGCCGAGCCCGAGGTGAAGAGCCGCATGTTCGACACCAGGTCGCGGTCGAAACGGTCGTCGTCCAGCAGCCGCGTATAGAAGGTCGGCACGCCCATCAGCGACGTGGCGCGGGGCAGCTCGGCGATGATTGTGTCCTGATCGAACTTCGGCAGGAAGATCATCGACCCGCCCGCCAGAAGCGTCACGTTCGACGCGACGAACAGGCCGTGGGTGTGGAAGATCGGCAGCGCGTGCAGCAACACGTCGTCTTCGGTGAAGCGCCACAGATCCTTCAGCGCCTGCGCGTTCGACAGCAGGTTCGCGTGGCTCAGCATCGCCCCTTTCGAGCGGCCCGTGGTCCCCGAGGTGTAAAGGAACGCGGCCAGGTCGTCGGGCCCGCGCTGGACCGTGTCGTAACGGTCCGGTTTGCTCGCGGCGGCGTCGGCCAGCGTGCCGGTCCCGTCCGCGCCCAGCGTGTGCAGTGTGGCCGACTGCGCCTTGGCCAGCGGGCCCAGGTCGTCCGCGCGGCCGGGATCGCAGACGAGCATCTTTGCGCCGCTGTTTTCCACGAAATACTGCAGCTCGTCGGTGGTGTAGGCGGTGTTGAGGGGCAGGAAGATCACCCCCGCCTGCACCGCGGCGGCGTAAAGCGCCAGCGCCTGTGGCGATTTCTCGACCTGCACGGCGACCCGCTCGCCCGGGTCCAGCCCCGCATCCGTCAGGACATGGGCGAAGCGCGCGGCCATGGCGGCGAAATCGGCGTGGCTGAGCGCGCCACCCTCCGGCAGGTGCAAAAACGTGTCCGAGCGGTCCGCATGGGGCGCGAAAAGAGCGTCGTGAAGCGTGTTGGACATATGGTCTTTCCCTAAGCCAGTGTCTTTTCGGCGGCGGCGGCAAGGCTGCGGACGTCGGCAGACATCGCGATCTCGCCCTGCGCGGCGTAGCGTTCGTGGTTCTGCGAGATCTTCACCGGATCGTAGAGGTAGTTCACCATCACCCCCGCGGATCGCGCCCGCCCCTTGGGCGACGTGTCGGCATTGGCGTGGATCCGGTGCACCGACGCGCCATTGCCCAGGTGGAACCGCGCGACCGGGTCCAGCGCCCGACCGCTGGAATGGCGCGCTTGCGTCAGGTAGCGCGCGGCCAGCGCGCGCAGATGCGCCTCGTCCGCGGCGTCGGGGTCGATGCCTTCGGAGGACAGCCAATCCCGCAGACCCGGGATCGGCGACAGCGTGACGAAGGTCTTCAGGCCCGGCCATTCGATGGAAAGGTCCGTGACCACCTGCTTGATCAGCGAATTGCCGAACGAAATCCCGGCCAGCCCCGCCTGGCAGTTCGAGATCGAGTAGAACACCGCCGTGTCGGCCTTGGACGGCGGCAGGATCGACCGCTGTTCGGCCAGCAGACCCTGGACCGAGCCGGGGATGCCGCGCGACAGGGCGACCTCGACGAAGATCAGCGGCTCGTCGGGCATGGCGGGGTGAAACAGCGCGAAACAGCGGCGATCCGGCGGCTCGACCCTGCGGCGCAGGTCTTCCCAGCTGTCGATGGCATGGACCGCCTCGTAGGCGATGATCTTTTCCAGAAGGCTTGCGGGCGTGGCCCAATTGATCGGGCGCAGCACCAGGAAGCCCCGGTTGAACCAGCTGGCGAACAGGTGGCGCAGGTCCAGATCCAGCGCCATCAGCGCCTCGTCGCCGCGGCCGAGACGCAGCAGATCGGCGCGCAGGCCCACAAGGATCGCCGTGGCATTGGGCACCTGGTTGAGACGGCGGATCAGTTCCTGGCGGGGCGGCTCGGCGGCGCGCATCACGGCGCGGTAGCTGGCCTTGGTCTGGCCCGTCTCGTAGGCGTCCAGCGCGTCGCGCACCTCTGCCGGATCCAGCGTCATCTGGTGGGCGAGGTGCCGGAAGAACTCCAGCTTCGCCCCATCGTCGAGCGTGGCGTAGCGCGCCAGTATGGACTGCGCCAGCGCCAGCCCCGACACCTCGCCCCGTGCGCTGATCAATTCCGCGCAAAGCTGTGGCAGCGGCCGCGTATCGGTCCGGTCGCCGCCCCGCGCGGCGAAACGCCGCTCGAACACCGTCGACAGCAGGTCGGCCAGCAGCGTCACAGCTCGGCCCCCATGATCATGTCGGGCAACCAGGTGGCGATGCCGGGGAACAGGCACAAAAGGATGATCGCCACGACCATGCAGCCCACGTAGGGCAGCGATCCCACCAGGATGGTCTTCAGCTTGATGTCGGGCGCGATGCCGTTGATGACATAGAGGTTCAGGCCCACGGGGGGCGAGATCAGGCCGATCTCCATGTTGATGGTCAGCACCACGGCGAACCAGATCGGGTCGAACCCGGCGGTCGTGATGATCGGCAGCAGGATCGGCGCGGCCATCAGGATCACCGCGACGGGCGGCAGGAAGAAGCCCGCGATCAGCAGGAACAGGTTGATCATCCCCATCAGCACCCAGCGGTTCACGTCCATCCCGCCGATCCATTCGGCGATGGATTGGGTGATGAACAGCGACGACAGCATGTAGCTGAAGACGCCCGCCGCCCCGATGATGAACAGGATCATCACGCTCTCGCGCGTGCTGTCGCGCAGGACCGCCCAGATGGCGACCGGGCTCCACATGCTGTAGATCACCATGGCGATGACCAGGCAGAGCAGCGCGCCCACGGCGGCCGTTTCCGACGGCGTGGCGATGCCGCCATACATGGCGTAAAGCACGCCGAGGATGATCGCCAGGAACGGCAGGACCCGCGGCAGGATCTCGAACCGCTGGGCCCAGCTGTAGGACGTGGGTATCAGCGCGCTGCCATCGCTGGAGCGGGCCGTGGAATAGATCGACCACGCCATGAACAGCGCCACCAGCAGCAGCCCCGGCAGCACGCCCGCAAGAAACAGCCGCCCGATCGAGGTCTCGGTGGCGATGCCATAGACGATCATGGTGACCGAGGGCGGGATCAGGATCCCCAGCGTGCCGCCCGCGGCGATGCTGCCCGCGGCGACGCTGTCAGGATAGCCGCGCTTGCGCATCTCGGGGATGCCCATCTTGCCGATGGCGGCACAGGTGGCGGGGGACGATCCCGACATGGCCGAGAACAGCGCGCAGGCGCCGAGGTTCGAAATCACCAGGCCGCCCGGCACGCGGGTCAGCCACCGCTCGAGCGCCTCGTAAAGGTCGGCGCCCGCGCGGGTCGACGCGATGGCGGCGCCCATGATGATGAACATGGGGATCGACAGCAGCGCGAAATTGTCGAGCTTGCCGAAGAACACCTCGGGCATCAGGTTCAGCGACGATGCACCGTCGAACACGATCAGAAAGCCGGCCGACACCACCAGCAGCCCGGCGGCGACGGAAATGCCGGAAAAGAGGACAAGGATAGTTGAGAAGGCGACGATGGCGCCAAGGGACAGGGGATCCATTATTCAGCCGCCTCCGTCACGCTGTCGGCCAGGGTCGCCCCGGGCTCGAGTCCGAAGGGCTCCTCCACGCGGAACACTACCGCGATCAGGTCCGCCACCAGTTGCAGAAGATACAGGCCAAAGCCCAGCGGCAGCGCCAGGTAGGGCACCCACAGCTTCGGGTTCCACGGCGTGTTCGACGTCTCGCCCCAATCCCAGGCCTCGTGCCAGAAGTGGTAGCCGTGCCAGAACATCAGCGCGACGACGGCGATGGTGACCAGCAGCACCACCAATGCCAGTCCCTTGCGCATGAATTCGGGCAGCAGCAGCGGCAGCAGGTCCACGTTCACGTGGCCGCGCAGGTATTGCACGTAAGGCAGGCCCAGCATGGTGGCCGCGACCATCATGTAGGTGACACCTTCGGTCTGCCACACGGTCGAGCCGTTCAGCACGAAGCGGATGAAGATCATCTGGCAGGTCACCCCGATCGAGATGACGATCAGCAGCGCGGCGGCGATGCCCGACAGCTTGCTGATGAACCCGATGGCCAGAAGCACCGGGTTGCCGCCATGCGGCGCGGGGGTGTGGGCGGGGGATGAGCCGGACATGAAGCCTCCGATGACCTTGACATGGAGTGGCCGGGGGCGCACCGCCCCCGGCCATCAAGCGATCATTCGACCGACAGCGCCAGGTCGAGCAGGCGCTGACCGTCGGGCGAGCCTTCCAGGAACGCCTTGTAGGCGGTTTCCTGGGCGATCTCGCGCCACGCGTTGAACTGCTCTTCGGTCATTTCGGCGATTTCCACGCCGTTATCGGCGAAGACCTGGCGGGCCTCACCGTCCTCGGCCTTGGCCTGTTCCAGGTAGAACGCCTCGGCCTTGGCGGCGGCGTCCATCAGGGCGGTCTGCTGTTCTTCGGTCAGGCCGTCGAAGACCGACTTGTTCATCAGCATGGGCTGATACATGAACCACAGCGCGTAGTCACCGGCGGGCGTGAAGCAGGCCACCTGCTCGTAGATGCGGTAGGACACGAAGGACGATGACGACGTGTTCGCCGCATCCAGCACGCCGGTCTGCATGGCGTTGTAGATCTCGGCCGACGACATGGACGCGATGGATGCGCCCGCACCCGCCAGCATCTGCTCGAACGACTTGCCCGCGGCGCGCATCTGCTTGCCCTGCACGTCCTCGGGGGCGACGATGCACGCGTCCTTGCCCGCGAAGCCGCCCGCCAGGTAGCCGTGCACCAGCACCATGATGTCGTCTTCGGCCATGATCGCTTCGATCTCGTCCATGAAGGGCGACTCGTTCAGGCGCGCGGCGTGGTCGTGGTTCTTCACGAGGCCGGGCATCAGGGTCAGGTTATAGGCGTTGCGCAGGCCGCCCGCGTAGGACAGCGGCAGGATGATGGCGTCCACCTGGCCGCGCGCCAGGGGCTTGTACTGCTCGCGCGCCTTGAACAGCGACTGGCTGGGGAAGATCTGCAAAGTCAGGTCGACATCGGCGGCGGCCACTTCGTCGGCAACCATCTGGGCGACCTTGTGGCGAACATCGCCTTCGGACCACTGGTGCGACACGCGCAGCTCGGCCGCGTCGGCGCCGAAAGTTGAGGCCGCAAGGACGGCGGCCGTGACGGTTGCGATGAATTTCATTCTTTTCTCTCCCTATGACTGACCTCTTCGCAGCGCTTTGCCCGGAACTTTCGGGGGACTTGTCGCTTGGGTCACCGATCTTGTATACAAGAACCTATGTCTTGTCGGCAAGAAGTCGACAAACTTGTTTTTCCCAGCCTGTGCGAGTGGCTCCCGGACCATGGAAGTAAAGCTTTCCGACACCATCGCCGAGACGCTGGAAGGGCTGATCCTGGATGGCACATTCGCGGATGGCGAGCGGCTGGACGAGGTCCAGCTGGCCCAGCGATTCGCGGTATCGCGCACACCCCTGCGCGAAGCGTTCCAGCGGCTGGCACAGTCGGGGCTGGTCCAGCAGATCCCCCGTCGCGGCGTCTTCGTGCGCCAGCCCGGACCGATCGAGCTGGTCGAGATGTTCGAGGTCATGGCCGAGTTGGAAGCCGCCTGCGCCCGTCTGGCCGCGACCCGGATCACCGAAGACGCGCTGGACGAGCTTGCCGCCGCCAACGAGCGCTGCCGCCGCGCCATGGAAAACCGCGATTCGGACGGCTATTACCGCGAGAATGAACGCTTCCACGCGATCCTGTACCGCCAATCGGGAAATCGGTTCCTGGAAAAGGAATGTCGCCGTTTGCAGCGCCGACTGACGCCGTTTCGTCGGCTGCAACTGCGCCTGCGCGGCAGGCTTGCCCAGTCCATGGCCGAGCATGAAGCCATCGTGAAATCGTTGCGCGCGGGCGATCCGCGGCAGGCCGCCGACATGGTCCGCGCCCATGTCGCGGTGCAGGGCGAGAAGTTTCACAACCTGCGCCACGGCCTGGCACCGTCCCATTGACGGCCGCCCGCGCAATCGTCGCCCCCGCCTTGCGCGACGGCCGCTCAGATGCCCGACAAGTGTCTCACGCAGGACAGCACGCGGTCCGATCCGTCGCCGGTCCTCAGCGAGGTGAAGATCACCGGCCGCTCGCCCCGCATCCTGGCGGCGTCGCGCTCCATGACCTCGAGCGATGCGCCCACATGCGGCGCAAGGTCGGTCTTGTTCACCACCAAAATGTCGGACCGGGTGATGGCGGGCCCGCCTTTGCGCGGGATCTCTTCGCCCGCGGCCACGTCGATGACATAGATCGTCAGATCCGCCAATTCGGGGCTGAACGTCGCCGATAGGTTGTCCCCGCCGGATTCGATCAGGACGATCTCGACCTCGGGATGCCGCGCCCGCATCTCGGCCACCGCGGCCAGGTTGATCGACGCGTCTTCGCGGATGGCGGTATGGGGACAGCCGCCGGTTTCGACCCCGATGATCCGGTCGCCCGGCAGGATCTGCATCCGCATCAGGGCTTCGGCGTCTTCCTGGGTGTAGATGTCGTTGGTGATGACCCCGATCGAGTAGGCGTCCTTCATCAGCTCTGCCAGGCGCGCGGTCAGCGTCGTCTTGCCCGCGCCGACCGGACCGCCGATCCCGATCCGCAGGGGGCCATTCAGTGTCGTCATGATTGAAAAAGCCTCGGTTGCTGGGTTTCGTGGCGCATGGCGGCGATGTCGGACAGGAACGCGTTGCCGACAAGATCGTCCAGCGTCGCGCCGCGCGTCTCATTCGCGACGCTCATGCAGGTGTCCTGCAGGTTCAAGACCACCCGCTGACCGGCGGTTTGCCCCAGCGGGCTGAGACGCAGCGCCGCCGAGACCAGGTTCGTCACCATGGCCTGCAGATAAAGCCCGACGGTCGCTTCAACGTCCAGACCGACGCGCCGCGCCGCGTGGCCCAGCGCTATGGGCAGAAGAAGGTCCGGAAGCGCAAGATCCCAGACCGCGTTGGCCGTGCGCACGAAGGCAGCGCCCTGGCGGTCGGCCTCGCGCACCCGCTCGCAGGCTGTCGCGAAGGCGCGGGCCTGCGCGTCGAGCTCACGCGGATCCGGCGCCGCGAAGGCCAGCCGCAGGAAGATGGCGTCGCTGCGCCCCGTGCCATCGGTCAGGCAATCGCGCAACCACTCTTCCAGCCCTTGCGCGTCGGCGATCCAGCCGTCGTGAATGGCCGCCTCGAGCCCGTGCGAAAAGGCGAATGCACCGGTCGGAAAGGCGGGCGACATCCATTGCGTCAGCGTCAGCAGCTTCGCGTCAATGGCCATCGGCATGGGCCGTGTGTCCGTGCGCGTGCGCATGGGTGCGCCCGTGGCCATAGGCGCCGCCTTCGGGGGTGAACGGCTCGCGGACCGGAACCGTCGTCGCCCCGAGATGGGCCAACATATGCGCGATGACCGGATCGTTCTGGATCAGCACCCGGCTCGGCTCGATCTGGCAGGGCGTGTGGCGGTTCCCGATATGCCAGGCCAGGCGCGGCAGGTCCGGCCCCGTGACGGCCAGCAGGTCCTCGGGGGCGGCGACGATCCGGACAAGCCGCCCGTCGCCCAGTTCCAGTGCATCGCCGTGGCCAAGCGACACGGTCCGCTCGAAATCGGCGACGAAGGACAGTCCATCCTCGGCGCTGAGCTTGCGTCGGCGGAAGAACCGGTCCTCGTAGCGCAGCACGCAGTCAGCGGCCCGGCCCGTCCAGGTGCCTGCCGTGTGAAGGGTCTGAGCCAGTGGCAGATCGGTCATGGGGCGTCAGAACAGGAAATAGCGCTGCGCCATGGGCAGCTCGGTTGCGGGCTGGCAGGTCAGAAGCTCGCCGTCGGCGCGCACCTCGTAGGTTTCGGGGTTCACCTCGACCTTCGGCGTGGCGTCGTTCAGCACCAGGTCCTTCTTGCCGATGCCGCGCGTGTTGGCCACCGGCAGGGTCGTCTTGGCCAGCCCCAGCCGCTCGCCGATCCCGTCGGCCTGGGCGGCCCCGGACACGAAGGTCACGGCACTGGCTTCCAGCGCGCGCCCGAAGGCGCCGAACATCGGCCGGGTATAGACCGGCTGCGGCGTCGGGATCGACGCGTTCGGATCGCCCATCTGTGCGCAGACGATGCTGCCGCCCATCAGCACCATTTCGGGCTTCACGCCGAAGAAGGCGGGGTTCCACAGCACCAGGTCGGCGCGCTTGCCTTCCTCGATGCTGCCGATATGCGCCGAAATCCCGTGAGCGATGGCGGGGTTGATCGTGTATTTCGCGATATAGCGGCGGACGCGGAAATTGTCGTTGTCGCCGGTCTCTTCGGGCAGGCGGCCGCGCTGCTTCTTCATCTTGTCGGCGGTCTGCCAGGTGCGGATGATGACCTCGCCCACGCGGCCCATGGCCTGACTGTCGGACGCGATGATCGAGAACGCGCCCATGTCGTGCAGGATGTCTTCGGCGGCGATGGTTTCGCGCCGGATGCGACTTTCGGCAAAGGCAACGTCCTCGGGGATCGACTTGTCCAGGTGATGGCAGACCATCAGCATGTCCAGGTGCTCGTCCACGGTGTTGACCGTGAAGGGCCGCGTCGGGTTGGTCGACGACGGCAGCACATGCGCCTCGCCGCAGATCTTGATGATATCCGGCGCGTGCCCGCCGCCCGCGCCTTCGGTGTGGAAGGCGTGGATCGTGCGGCCTTTGATGGCAGCGATGGTGTTCTCGACGAAGCCGGACTCGTTCAGCGTGTCGGTGTGGATCATCACCTGCACGTCCCACGCGTCGGCCACCGACAAGCAGCAGTCGATGGCGCCCGGCGTCGTGCCCCAATCCTCGTGCAGCTTCAGCGCGCAGGCCCCCGCCCTGATCTGTTCCTCGAGGGCAGCGGGCAGCGACGCGTTGCCCTTGCCCGCGAAGGCCAGGTTCATGGGGAAGGCGTCGGCGGATTGCAGCATGCGCCCGATATGCCAGGGCCCCGGCGTGCAGGTGGTGGCCAGCGTGCCATGGGCGGGGCCGGTGCCGCCGCCCAGCATGGTGGTCAGGCCGGAATGCAGCGCGTCCTCGATCTGCTGGGGGCAGATGAAGTGGATGTGGCTGTCGAAGCCGCCCGCCGTGACGATCTTGCCCTCGCCCGCGATGGCCTCGGTCCCGGGGCCCACGATGATGTTCACGCCCGGCTGCGTGTCGGGGTTGCCGGCCTTGCCGATCTTCGCGATCCGCCCGTCCCGAAGGCCGATATCGGCCTTGTAGATGCCCGTCGCGTCCACGATCAGCGCGTTGGTGATGACGGTATCGACCGCACCTTCCGCGCGGGTCGCCTGGCTTTGGCCCATCCCGTCGCGGATCACCTTGCCGCCGCCGAACTTGACCTCTTCGCCGTAAAGCAGCGCGTTGCCGCCGCGGCCTTGGGACGTCGCCGCGCCTGCCGCCTCGGCGGTCAGGTCGCGCTCGACCTCGATGATCAGGTCGGTATCGGCCAGCCGCACCCGGTCACCCGTGGTGGGGCCGAACATCGCGGCGTAATCCGCGCGGGAGATCCTTGCCGGCATGGGTCAGCCCTTCTTGAAACCGCGTTTCGTCAGGCGCCGCGCATTGGCGCGCGTGGCGCGGCGGATGGGGCGGATTGCCGCCGCGGCGACCGCGTCGGGGGCCGCACCCTGGAGCATCTTGACGCTCGCGTCGCCCACCGCCTTGGTCATGGCATGCGCCTTCTCCGAGACCATGCGCCGGTTTTCGGTCTTGGTGACCGACCAGATCCCCGCCATTCCCATCAGCCGCATGGCGATCACGCCCTGCGCCTCGGCCATGACCATGGCGACCTGCAGGCCATTCGCCCAGTAATCCATGATCGTCGGAACGCGCGCCATCTCAGAGCTCTCCCATGATCTGCTGGTTGAACCCGAAGATCCGGCGCGCGCCGCCGATGGGGATCAACGCGACCTCGCGCCTTTGGCCCGGCTCGAAGCGCACCGCGGTGCCTGCCGCGATGTCCAGCCGCATGCCGCGCGCGGCGTCCCTGTCGAAGTCGAGCGCCGCGTTCGCCTCGCCGAAATGGTAGTGCGAGCCGACCTGCACGGGTCGGTCGCCGGTATTGGCGACCATAAGCGTGATCGCCGTCTTGTCGCTGTTCAGCTCGATCGTGCCCTGGGCCACGAAATATTCGCCGGGGATCATCGCGGAACTCCTATCTGATCGGGTTGTGAACGGTGACAAGCTTGGTGCCGTCCGGAAACGTGGCCTCGACTTGGACCTCTTGCACCATTTCCGGGATGCCCTCCATGCATTGATGGCGGCCGATGACCTCGGCGCCCGCTTCCATCATGTCGGCGACCGAGCGTCCGTCCCGCGCCCCTTCGACCACCGTGTCCGTGATCAGCGCAATGGCTTCGGGATAGTTCAGCTTCACGCCGCGGGCCAAGCGCTTGCGCGCGACCTCGGCGGCCATGGCGACCAGCAGCTTGTCTTTCTCGCGTGGCGTAAGTTGCATGACGTCAAAGGCTCCAGGATTTGGGCAAGTGTGTCGCGGTCAGGACTTCAAGAACCGGGACCAGTGCGCGGCGCAGAAGAAACGAGTCCTCGGCAAGCAGCCGGATGCTCAGAACGTCGTCCGCCACCAGGCTGGCACCGCCCGTCTCGGGCAGAAGCGCGCGGATTCGGGGCAGACAGGCTTCGGCGTGGGGGCCACAGCACAGCACGGTGGCCAGCGCGCCCAGTCCGGCCCCGAGCGCGGGGCGGGCCAGTCGCTCGGCGATGTTGCCGCCGAGATCCACGCGATCCCAGTAAATCGGCGCGTCGTTCCGGCGGATGGCGATCGTGTCGCGCACCCGTCCCTGGGTAACGGTTTCGCCCATGGCGCGGCGCCCGAAGACCATGGATTCGACCAGCACCAAGGTCGCGCCCGGATCCAGATCGACGTCGAGCTGGCGATCGATGGACGCGCCGTCGAACACGATCAGCTCTTGCGGCAACCAATGCAGCACCGCGCCATCGGCCACGGACAGGTGCGTGCGGATGCGGGCGACCCCGGACTGGCTGCGATAGGCCCGCTCGGCCGCCTGCGTCGTCACCACCAGGTGGCTGCCCGGCCCCGCTTGCGCGCTCAACTCGAAGCGATCCCCGCCGGTCAATCCGCCCGCGGTGTTCAGCACGATGGCCTCCACGGCATCGGCGCGTCGGGGGAAGGCGACCTTCGTGGATCCGGACGTCCTGAACCGGTCGATGGCCGAACGCTCGCCCACGCGCTTGGTCGACAGCTTCAGCGCGCCCAGCGATCGCGGAGCGGCCGTCGCCTTGCTCGATGCCAAGAATGCGTGGGTCATACGCAGCGTCGCCCCCAAAGTCCGACCCGCCCGTTTCAGCATGGCCGTGTCGAGGTAGCTATCGCGCATGGCTGGCGATCAGCGTGATTGCGCGCATCTGCCCAAATGGGATGCAGTCAATACCGCATATGCGCATAAAAAGTGCAAACCGACGGGATTCCATGGTATTTCCTGCCGTTACGGGAAAGACTCGCGAACAGCGGGACGCCCATTAACCTCGCCTTAGCACCGGATCCGCCAAGATCGTGGTCGTCATGCCCCATCCGTAATTGATAAATTTATGAGCGGTCTGAAACCTCTTCTTCTCGTGCTGTGTTTCCTGTCAGGCCCGGCCATTGCCGGGGACCGCCCCCTGATGGCGGCCTTCGCCACCTGCGCGGGACGTCTTTCGGCCGAGCTCGAACACGCCTGGCTCATGCGCGATGCGGGATCGGCGCGGATCGAAGATCGGCGCAGGCATTTCCTGTCGCTTCTGGACGCCACCGTTCCCGCCGGGCGGCAACGCGATGCGCTGGACCTGCGGATCCGGGCCAAGGCCGCCCACGCCGCGCTGCTGGCGCAGGCCAGCTTCGCCACCCGGGCCGACCACGCGCAATGGGCCCAGCGCCGCGCCAGGCTCGAAATCACGTCCTGCGCCGGATACCTTCTCGAAAGTTAGACACGCACCGGCAAGTGACCGCCCAGCGCCCAAATTTCAGGCGAATGGAAGGTGCCGCGCATAATTTTTCACTGTTCGCAGGCGGCGGGCCGCACTTCCGTGCCCCCTGCCTCGCGCTTTCAGCCGTTCTAATGGAACCACTGTTGCGGGATCTGAGCATCTCGAAGAACGCGCGGTGGTGCTGGCCTTGCAATCCCGAACACCACCGCGCTCCGCAATCATATTGCGTGGGGGCGCATATGAAGGACCGATCCTTCGAACGCAATATTCCCCGCGCGGTGCCGAAAGGATTACTGCGATGCCGAAGACACTTCTGAGTTCCGCCGCCATTCTGGCCGCGTCCGTGCTGCCCGCGATGGCGCAAGACTGCCCGATCAAGGTCGGCGTGCTTCACTCACTTTCCGGAACGATGGCGATCTCGGAGACGACCCTGAAGGACACGATGGAGATGCTGATCGAACAGCAGAACGCCGATGGCGGTCTGCTGGGCTGTGACCTGGAAGCAGTCGTGGTCGATCCGGCCTCGGACTGGCCGCTTTTCGCGGAAAAGGCGCGCGAGCTTCTGACCGTGCACGAAGTCGACGTGATCTTCGGCAACTGGACCAGCGTGTCGCGCAAATCCGTCCTGCCGGTGCTCGAAGAGCTGAACGGCCTTCTGTTCTATCCCGTCCAGTACGAGGGCGAGGAATCGTCGAAGAACGTCTTCTACACCGGCGCCGCGCCCAACCAGCAGGCGATCCCGGCCACCGACTATTTCCTGGAAGAGCTCGGCGTCGAGAAATTCGCCCTGCTCGGAACCGACTACGTCTATCCCCGCACCACCAACAACATCCTGGAAAGCTACCTTCAGCAAAAGGGCATCGACGACAGCGACATCTTCGTCAACTACACGCCGTTCGGCCATTCGGACTGGTCGAAGATCGTGTCCGACGTGGTGGCCCTGGGCGCGGACGGCAAGAAGGTCGGCGTGATCTCGACCATCAACGGCGACGCGAATGTGGGCTTCTACAAGGAGCTCGCCGCCGCCGGGATCTCGGCCGATGACATCCCTGTCGTCGCCTTCTCGGTCGGCGAGGAAGAGCTGTCGGGTCTGGACACGTCGAACCTGGTCGGCCACCTGGCGGCGTGGAACTACTTCCAGTCCGCCGACACCGACGCCAACGCGGAATGGGTCGCGGCGTGGAAAGAGCGCATGGGCGAGGACCGCGTGACCAACGACCCGATGGAGGCCCATTACATCGGCTTCAACATGTGGGTGAACGCGGTCGAGCAGGCAGGCACCACCGACGTGGATGCGGTGCGCGAGGCGATGTACGGGCAGGAATTCCCGAACCTGACCGGCGGCACGGCCGTGATGCTGCCCAACCACCACCTGTCGAAGCCGGTCCTAATCGGCGAGATCCAGGAAGACGGCCAGTTCGACATCATCAGCCAGACCGAGGAAGTGCCGGGCGACGCCTGGACCGACTACCTGCCCGAATCGGCCGTGCTGACGTCCGACTGGGCCGCGCTCGACTGCGGGATGTACAACACCGAAACCGAGTCCTGCGTGCAGATCAAGTCGAACTACTGAGCGATCTGTCCCGGGGGCCACGGCGCCCCCGGGATCCTTGGTTGGGGGCCGGAATGACACGTCATCTTTGGAAGATACTCGCCCTGGCCGTCACGCTGGTGGCGGCGCCCGCGACCGCGCAGGACGCCGACGCCCCGATCCAGCGGGTCTTGCAAGAGCATGGCCAGATCATCGCCGACTCCTCGCGCCTGACGATCGGGCCCGCCATCGACGCGCTGGCCACGTCCGGCCTGCCAGCGGCGCAGACCGTCCTTGAGAAATGGCGCGCGAAAGAGATGTGGCGGGACGAGGCGAGCGGTCTGTTCGTCTGGGCCGAGGAAATCGACCGCGACACGATCCGCGCCTTCGACTTCGCCGATGGCGCGGAAATCGGCACGCGCCCCGATGACGATTACACGCAGCTGAAACCCAATAGCGGCATCCGCGCCATGATCGGGGCCGCGCTGGTCCGGTTCCAGCTGTCGGACCCGTCGCCCGCCATCCGCGCCCGCGCGCTGAACGCGATCGAGCGGGACGCCGAGGCCTCGCACCTGGTGGCGCTGCGCGAGGCCGCGGCGACCGAGGACAACCCGCGCCTGGCCGACCGCATTGCGCGGCTCGAGCGCCTGCTGACCATCCGCTTCGCCGAAGACGACGCCGAGCGCATCGCCGCCATCGACAGCTTCCACGGGGACCTGGCCGTCGACGTGCGCGCGGCGCTCAACCCGCTGGCCGCGACGGTCATCGACGTCGCCACG
Organism: Palleronia pontilimi; assembly: GCF_016412875.1. Taxonomy (GTDB): domain Bacteria; phylum Pseudomonadota; class Alphaproteobacteria; order Rhodobacterales; family Rhodobacteraceae; genus Palleronia; species Palleronia pontilimi. Next base: position 65,443 of record NZ_JAEKPD010000014.1, read on the forward strand.
GTGATGCCCGAAGGCGAGGCCATCGTCGGCCGCCTGCGCCCCGGCAGCGACCGCCTGCCCGAGGCCGACGCCTACGCGATCCTGGTCGACAAGGGCCTGGCCAAGCCGCGCATCTCGCGCGACGCGCAGCGCGCCGCCCTGGTGTCGCATATCGACGGTGGCGCGGTCGCCGGGATCGAGGTCGCGACGCTGGACACCGAAGCCGCGCGCGAAATGGCCTATGCGGCACTGGCCGAGACCGGCGCGGTCGAACCCGTCGCCACCTCAGCCGAGATCACTGCCGCGCTGGACGGCTTCACCTTCTACGAACGCTACACCGCCGCGTCGCCCGCCGTCGCCATCGCAGCCGCGGCGGTCCTGACCAGCATCGAGAACACCGTCGCTTTGAACCAGGCGGCGGACCTGGCCCTCGACGCGCTGTCTTTGGCGTCGATCTATTTCCTGGCGGCCATCGGGCTGGCGATCACCTTCGGCGTCATGGGCGTCATCAACATGGCCCATGGCGAATTCATCATGATGGGCGCCTATACGGGCTACGTGGTCCAGCAGATCGTCCCCGACTACACATTGTCGATCCTGGTCGCGCTGCCGCTGGCCTTCGCGATCACCTTCGCGGCGGGCGTCGCGATGGAGCGGCTGGTGATCCGCTGGCTCTATCACCGCCCGCTGGAAACGCTGCTGGCGACCTTCGGCATCTCGATCGCGCTGCAACAGATCGCCAAGAACATCTTCGGCACCCAGGCGCGGCCCCTGACCTCGCCCGACTGGCTGGACGGATCGCTGGCGATCAACGACATCGTGTCGATCAGCTACATCCGCATCGCGATCTTCATCCTCGCGCTGGTGTTCCTGGCGCTGTTCTTGTTCGTGATGAACCGCACGCGGCTGGGACTGGAAGTGCGCGCCGTCACCCAGAACCCGCGCATGGCGGCGTCCATGGGGATCAACCCGGACCGCATCAACATGCTGACCTTCGGCTTCGGCTCGGGCATCGCCGGGATCGCGGGCGTGGCCATCGGGCTTTACGCCAAGGTCACCAGCGAGATGGGCGCCGACTACATCGTGCAAAGCTTCATGACCGTGGTCGTGGGCGGCGTCGGCAGCATCTGGGGCACGCTGCTGGGCGCCACGATGGTGGGCACCCTGCAAAAGGGGATCGAGTGGCTGAACCCGTCCAACACGCTGGCCGCCCAGACCTACATGATCCTGTTCATCATCCTGTTCATCCAGTTCCGGCCGCGCGGCATCGTCGCGCTGCGCGGGCGCGCGGCGGAGGCATAGCATGGCCGACCTGACCGCAGGATCCCTGCGCTCCCGCCCGCTGGTGCTGCGCTATCCCGCGACGCTGGTGTTCCTGGCCTGCCTTGCGCTCTTCACGCTGGGTGTCACCATCCTGTCCGAAGGCTTCGGCATCGGCGTCATCTCCACGAGCTTCGTCAAGACGCTGGGCAAGACGCTGTGCCTGTGCCTGGTCGCGCTGGCGATGGATCTGGTCTGGGGGTATTGCGGGATCCTGTCGCTGGGGCACATGGCGTTCTTCGGGCTGGGCGGCTACGCCATCGGCATGTGGCTGATGTACGAGCGGACGCGACTGATCGTCGTCGACAGCCTGGCCGCGGCCCCCCTGCCCCCCACGCCGCAAGAGATCTCGGACGGGATCGCGTCGCAGATCTTCGGCGTCGTCGGCGCGTCCGAATTCCCGCCCATCTGGGCCTTCGCGCACTCCCTGCCCCTGCAACTGGCCGCCGTCGTGCTCGCGCCGGGACTGCTGGCGCTGGTCTTCGGCTGGCTGGCGTTCCGCAGCCGTGTGACGGGCGTTTACCTGTCGATCCTGACGCAGGCGATGACGCTGGCGCTGGCGCTCTACCTCTTCCAGAACGACAGCGGTCTGCGGGGCAACAACGGTCTGTCGGGCCTGCAGAACCTGCCGGGGCTCGAGCGCGTGGGCCAGGCCACCGTGTCGCTGTGGTTCTTCTGGGGCTCGGCGCTGGCGCTCGGGCTGGGCTACGTGCTGGCGACCTGGGTCGTGTCCGGCAAGTTCGGCTCGGTGCTGCGCGGCATCCGCGACGACGAGGCGCGCGTGCGCTTCCTGGGCTACCCGGTCGAGGCGTTCAAACTGTTCATCTTCACCCTGTCGGCGGTCATCGCCGGGATCGCGGGCGCGCTTTATTACCCGCAGGCCGGCATCATCAACCCGGCCGAGCTTGCGCCCATCGCGTCGATCTACCTGGCTGTCTGGGTCGCCATCGGCGGGCGTGGCCGCCTTTACGGCGCGGTGATCGGGGCGGCCTTCGTGTCGCTTTTGTCCACCTGGTTCACCGGCGGGCAGGCGCCCGATCTCTGGATCGGGTCCTACCGGGTGCAGTGGGTCAACTGGTGGACGGTGCTTCTGGGCCTGTCCTTCGTCGCCGTCACGCTGTTCGCGCCCAAGGGGATCGGCGGGCTGATCGACCTGCTGGCCGAACGGCGCAGACCCGACCGGCACGGCAAGGACCTGGGCCCTGGCGAAGGCGCGCTGCGCGAAGAAGAGGCGGACCGATGAGCGCGCTTCTGGAAGTCTCGGGCGTGTCGGTCAGTTTCGACGGCTTCAAGGCGCTCAACAACCTGTCCTTCAGCATCGGCAAATCGGAACTGCGCGCCGTCATCGGCCCGAACGGTGCGGGCAAGACGACCTTCATGGATGTCGTCACCGGCAAGACCCGGCCGGACGAGGGCCGCATCCTGTGGGGCGAGCCGCCGGTGTCGCTTCTGGGCAAATCCGAAAGCGCCATCGCCGTCGCGGGCGTCGGGCGCAAGTTCCAAAGACCGACCGTGTTCGAGGATCAGTCGGTCCAGGACAACCTGATGATGGCGCTCAGCAAGCCGCGCACGCCCTTCTCGGTGCTGACCTTCAAGCCCGCATCCGTCGATTACGCGCGGATCAAGGAACTGGCCGAGGTGATCGGTCTGAGCGCGGAGCTCGGGCGCAAATCCGGCGAGCTGTCGCACGGCCAGAAGCAATGGCTCGAGATCGGGATGCTGCTGGCGCAAGAGCCGAAGCTGCTGCTGGTGGACGAGCCCGCCGCCGGGATGACCACCGCCGAGCGCGAGAAGACGACCCGCATCCTGCGCGATGCGGCACGGGACCGGGCGGTGGTTGTGGTCGAGCATGACATGGATTTCGTGCGCAAGCTCGACTGCAAGGTGACCGTGCTGCACGAAGGCTCGGTCCTGGCCGAAGGGTCGCTGGACCATGTGACCGGGAACAAGGACGTGATCGAGGTGTATCTTGGCCGATGATTTCCTGAGCGTCCGGGGGCTCACGCTGCACTACGGCGGCAGCCAGATCCTGAACGGCATCGACCTGTCGGCGGTACGCGGCGAGGTGACCTGCATCACGGGCACCAACGGGGTCGGCAAGACATCGCTGTTGAAGGCTCTGTCGGGCACCCATCCCCGGTCGGACGGCGATTATGTGCTGGACGGCCAGCCGATCGGGCGACTGAAAGCCTTCGACCTGGCCAGGCGCGGCGTGGCCTACGTGCCCCAGGGCCGCGAGATTTTCCCGTTCCTGACCGTGCGCGAAAACCTGGAAACCGGCTTCGCCTGCCTGCCGAAATCCAAACGCCAGGTGAACGACGAGATCTTCGAGCTTTTTCCCATCCTCAAGACATTCCTGAACCGACGCGGCGGCGACCTGTCGGGCGGCCAGCAACAACAGCTTGCCATCGCCCGCGCGCTGGTCTCGGACCCGAAGGTGCTGCTACTCGACGAGCCGACCGAGGGCATCCAGCCCAACGTCATTCAGCAGATCGCACAGACCATTCGCATCCTGAAAGCGCGCGGAACCATCGCGATCATCCTTGTCGAGCAGTTCCTGAGCTTTGCCCATGACCTGGGCGATACGTTCATCGTCATGGAGCGCGGCAAGGTGAAGCTCAGGGGGCGCAAGAGCAGCCTGTCGATCGAGGACCTCGTCGCCAGCACGGCCCTTTGACCAGGGCCCGTTCTTTGCCAGATTCCAGGTGGGACCGGGGCCCTGAAAGCCACCGCGCGCGCCCTGTTTTCAAGGGGCCGCCTTTGCATTTCGCCCGAAGCGATTGCAGCCTGTAAAGGACATGGACTTCACCATCATTTCGCCGCATTTCACGGTGAAAGGGTGCTGTCCAGACCCCACCGATTCGGCGCGTTGTCCAACCGGTTCCAACTCTTCATAAAAGGCTCGTGCCATGCGTTTTGGCAAACTTCTTCTCGGCTCCACCATCGTCGTCGTGTCCCTGTGGGTCATCATCGGTGAGCAGATTTCAGGCGTCAGCTCGGACGCCGTGGTCAACGCGCGGCTCAGCACGGTGCGCGCCACGCAGGCCGGCACGCTCGATATGCCGTTCCGCGCCTTCGGCTCGCATATCGGAGCCGAGGAACAGATCGGCACGCTGAGCGCGACCCTGCCGCAGATGACCCGCGCCGACGACCTGCGGATGGAACGCGCCTTCGCCGCCGCCGATCTTCAGCGCCTGGTCACCATTCGCAATGCGCAGAAGATTTCGTCGGCGATGCCGTTCGCCGTGGCCAGCAACGACCCCAGCACTGGTCTGGAACTCGACGAAGATCCGGCCAGCGTCGCGGACGCCGACATGACCCGCGCCGAGCAGCGCCTTGCCGCCCTCGACCAGCGGATCGCGACGGAAACGGCCCGCCTGGGCGCGCAGACCAGCCAGCCCCTGAACGCCCCCGTCGAAGGTGTGCTGTGGGAAGTTCTCGCCGATCACGGCGAACACGTCGAGCGCGGGCAGGACATCGCCAAGCTGATGATGTGCGGCTCCGCGCTGGTCACGCTGTCGGTGCCCGACAACATCTACGCCCGCCTGTCGGTCGGGCAATCGGCACGCTTCCGGCTGAACGGTTCGAAGACGGTGCTCGACGGCACGATCACCCGCATGGCGGGGTCCGGAGCCGAGACGATCTACCGCAACCTGGTCGTCGCGCCGTCTGAAAAGCATCTCGAGCGCTTCGATGTCGCCTTGCTCGTGCCGGGCCTTCGGAACGATCCCGCCCTGCGCTGTTCTGCGGGGCAAACCGGTCGCGTGTTCTTCGATAGCCGTCCGCTTGACTGGGTGCGGAGCTTCCTGAACTGACATGCTCGACATCGTCTATCTGAGCGCGATCGAAAGCAGCCTGGCGCGCGTCGCCCTGGTGCTTGGCATCGCGCTGGCCCTGCCCTTCATCTTCGACAAGAGCAAAACCACCCACCGAACGGCCGTCTTCGCGGTCGCGGCCCTTCTGGCGGGCCGCTACCTGTGGTGGCGGGCGACCGTAACCATCGCGCCGCTGGGCCTGACCTGGGATTTCTTGGCCAGCTGGTCGCTGCTGGCCATCGAGACGGCGGCCATCGCAAGCTCGCTCAGTTCCTTCGCCATCCTGTCGCGGATCAAGCAGCGCAGCAGCGAGGCCACGGCCAAGCTCGACTGGTGGGCGCCCTACGCCCCCCCACGGGTCGCCGTCCTGATCGCCACCTACAACGAAACGCTGGACGTGCTCGAGCGCACGATCATCGGGGCCAAGGCGCTGAACCATCCGGCCAAGCAGATCCTGGTGCTGGATGACGGGCGCCGCGACTGGCTGCGGGACTATTGCGCGGCCCAGGGCGTGCGGTACCTGGTCCGCCCCGACAACAAGGGGTCGAAGGCCGGGAACATCAACCACGCCATCGCCACGCTGTCGCGTGATGCGCAGCCGCCGGATTTCGTCGCGGTCCTGGACGCGGATTTCGTGCCCCATCGCGGCTTCCTGAGCCGGTCTCTGGCGCTGTTCAAATCCCGGTCCGTGGGCCTAGTCCAGACACCGCAGCACTTCTTCAATGCCGACCCGATCCAGCATAACCTGGGTCTCAACCGGTCCTATCCCGACGAGCAGCGGCTGTTCTTCGACCACCTGCAGCCCGCCCGCGATGCCTGGGGCATCGCGTTTTGCTGCGGCACGTCGTCCGTGGTCCGCTGGACGGCGTTGCGGGCCGTCGGTGGCTTTCCCGAGGACAGCGTGACCGAGGATTTCATGATGACTCTGGTCCTGCGCGATGGCGGCTGGGACACGGTCTATCTGAACGAGCCGCTGACCGAAGGCCTCGCGCCCGAAGGGCTGAAGGAATACGTCACGCAACGCGCCCGCTGGTGCCTGGGCATGATGCAGATCGCCCGCAGCCGCGTTGGCCCCTTCGCCCGCAACAACCTGCGCCTGCGCGACCGTTGGAGCATCATCGACGCCGTGCTCTACTGGACCACGACATTCCCGTTCCGCCTGGCGACGCTGATCTATCCCCTGCTCTACTGGTATTTCAACATCACGGTCGTGAACGCCACGGTGGCCGACGTCATCAGCTTCTTCGGCGTTTATTACCTGTGGATCCTGCTGGCGATGGGTCTGGTGGCGCGGGGCCTCGTCGTGCCCGTGCTGAACGATGTCAGCCAGATCCTGGGTGCCCTTCCGATCACGCGAGCGGCCTTTACCGGGCTTCTGAAGCCGCACGGCCATCCCTTCCAGGTCACGGCCAAGGGCGGACAGCGCGACCGCATCGTGGTACAGTGGCGGCTTCTTCTGCCCTATCTAGTGCTCTTCGCGCTGACGCTGGGCGGGCTTCTGATCGGCATCTTCGCCGACCGGTTCGCCTTCAACGATGCGGGACAGGGCAAGCAGGTCGTGCTGTTCTGGACGCTCTACAACATGGTCGTGCTCGCGACCACGATCCTGGCCTTCGTCGAGCTGCCGCGCTCGGAAGTTCACGTGGCGGACCGGCCCGAACCCGCCCGGCTGACCACGCCCGAAGGCGTGTTCGACGTCATGGTCGAGGGGCTGACGCTGGACACCCTGCGCGTGTCGCAGCTTTCCCTGCCACAGGGCACGGTCGGCACGGTCGCGCTGGACGGCGTGGGCGATGTGCGCGCCACGGTCATCGGGCGCAATCGACGCGGGAACCGGCTGCGCCTGCAGACGACCGAAGCCCAGAAGGAAGCGCTGATCCTGAAGTTCTATACCGATGGCGGCTCGCCCGGAATCGCGGCAGCGAAGTTCCTGCCCGTCGCCCGGGATGCAGCCCTGCGCCTGATGCGCTAGCGCCTGGTACGGGGCGGTGACGCGGCGGCCCTGATGTGTCGGTCAATCCGTCCGCATTGTCAGCCATTCATCGGGACAGGCCGGAACGAGCCGCCTTCCGGCGATCTAGCCAAGTGACGGCCGCCATCGTCGGGACGCTTCGAAAGCGCCCAAGTACAATAAGGCGCGCAGGGCCTGGGCGAGTTCGGCCAGCCCATAGGGCTTGCGCAGCACTTTTTGTCCGGTCTTCGGGGATCCGTCGTTTTCCCTGCCCTTGGCGTATCCCGTGGACAGCAGGATCTTGATATCCGGCCTGAGCCATGCGCCGCCTTGGCGACCTCGAATCCGGACATGCCGCCGGGCATGACCACGTCCGACAGGACCAGATCGATATCGGCGCGCTGTGTCAGGACCGAAATGGCCCCGGGACCGGACGACGCCGTGACGGTGTTGTCGCCCAATTCTGTCAGCCCCGCGGTCGCCCGGCGCGGGACCTTCAGGTCATCCTCGACGACCAGGATGGTCTCACTGCCAGGCTCGGAACCCGAGCCGTCCGCCGCACCCTGACGAGTCCCCGGACATTCCACGGCGGCAGGCAGGAAAATCTCGACCGTCCTGTTTCATCGCGTCGCGCGCGTTGATCGCCAGGTTCAGGATCGCGCTTTTGATCTGCCCGGCATCCGTGATCGTGGGGACCAGGTCGTCCGCCAGATCGACCTGTATGCCAAGCGTGCGGCTGAGAAGCGGAAGGATCGCCTTCAACAGCGTATTCCGATCCACGTATTCTGGGGCAAGGGCCTGGCTTTTCGAGAAGTACGGCAATTGCCCGACAGGTTCCATCTTCTGGGGGCGCTGCAATTCGGCCTGGCGTATCCGATCCACCGTAAGATCGTGCAGGATGCCCAGGAAGTGGCGCGCGCCGTCCCGGTGACAGGCATCCATGTCGCGTCCGACGCCAATGATCTTTTCCCACCCGTCCTCGGTCAGTCGCGCGGTTTCGCGGCAGATTTCACCGTCCCGGCGCGCCTTGCGGATGACGCTGCTCAGGGGCGCGCGCAGGCCATGCCTGGCCATCGCAGCCAGATCCTGGCTCGTCCTTCCCGACGCCAGCCTCAGGCATCTTGGCGATCGGCGTGACGTGATCCGCGGCCCCCGTCGCGATCGCGCTCCGTGGCATGCCGTCAGCGTGGGCCCCGTCGGGCGCCTGGACCAAGACGATGCCGCCACTTTCCTTGATCTCGCGGATGACCAGGGATCAGTCGCTGCCGGTGCCCCGATCCCCACGACGGGCACGCGGGCATCTGCCCGGGATGCCGCCAGGTCTCCGGTCCCATTGCCTTGGTCCGCCTCGGACCCGTCCTGTCCGGGGTGTTTTTTGGTTTTGCGTGCCATCTCGCCTCAGTGTTTCGCCCTGGTGCTGTCGATCCTGCCCGAACATTGGGGGGCATCCCGTCTGGCATCGGCACTCGGCTTCAGCAGGCCCAACCGGAAGACCTACCGGTGTCGGAATTGTGAACACGACTCCGGCAAGGATTGAGCGGCATCAAGTCGCGCAGTGCCGGGTCTGGTAAGAATCGGGTGTGATTTGAGCACATCGATTTGAGCACATTGGATTGTCCTTCCGCGGCTCCCCGGTCCGACTTGGGGAGCCGCAATTTCTTGGAGCTCGTGCAACCGCGTCTCGGTATCTCGGTCCGTCTGCGTGCAGAACCCCGCCGAGTAATCCGGTCTGGACTTGAGCGCATCGTCGCTTGGAAGCCTTGCCTTCGTGATCCGGATCCGTAGGGACGCCCACGCCGACACCGGGCCCGCAAACAGCCCCAACAGCCAAAGCCCACGAACGCCCATCCCCTGGAAATCGCAAGGATATCAATGCCCACGGAAGGAAATGCCGCGAATTTCACGCTAAGCGCCGCACTGCCAGCATGGTTCGATCCATCTTTCGCCCAACGAGTGTCGTCTGACTGACGCATTATCCTGCTGAAAGGGTCAGTCCGTTGGCCACCTACACGGTTACGACATCGAACTGGAACAGCCCGGCCTTTTGGTCGGGCATTTCCGAGTCGACCGACGGGCACGAGCTGGATTTCGGGCAGCTTCCGACGGGCTATTCCGTCGACCTGAATCTCGACACCGGCGAGCTCAGACTGTCGGACGGCACGACGACCTTCACCGTGGGCGACGCAACGGCGACCGGCAGCTACGACGCGACGCTCGGCGGCAGCACCGAATTTTCCTTCTTCGATCTGATTTCCACCAGCCAGGGGCAGGATACGCTGTCCGGCTCTGCGGATAACGAGGAATTCTACGGCGGCGACGGCTCGGACGTGATATTCGGTCAAGCCGGCAACGACACGATCTTCGCCGGTGCGGGCAACGACACGCTGCTGGGCGGTGCCGGCGCCGACTCCCTAGGCGGCGAGGCCGGGAACGACTCGCTGATCGGCGGCGCCGGGGCCGATACCCTGTCGGGCGGCAGCGGCATCGACACCGCAAGTTACGAAGGCTCGGCCGCCGGGGTCTCGGTCGATCTCAGCACGAACACCGCGTCGGGCGGCGATGCGGCGGGCGACGCGTTCAGCAGCATCGAGAACCTTACGGGCTCATCCTTCGACGACTCGCTGTCGGGCGATTCCGGCAACAACCGCATCGAAGGCGGCGACGGCAGCGACACCCTGCGCGGCCGGGACGGCAACGACACCCTGATCGGCGGCGACGGCGTGCGCGACTACCTCCAGGGGGACGGCGGCGACGACCTGATGGACGGCGGCGCTGGCCAGGACGCCTTTGTCATCTACCAAGATGACGGGAACGACACGATCGACGGCGGCGGCGGATCCGAGGACGCTTCGGGCGATTACCTGGAATTGTGGTCGAACAACTCGGATGGCGTTTCCGTCACCCTCGGCGCCACCGACGGCAGCGGCAGCTATACATATCTGGGCGCGGGCACCGGATCGGGAACCTTCGCCAACCTCGAACAGGTCTATACGAACGACAACGGCGATTTCATCGACGCGACGGCGACCACCGCTGGCGAGATCTACGTGAATGCCCGGGGCGGCAACGACACCATGCTGGGCGGCGCCGGGGTCGAGATCTTCCAGGCGGGAGCAGGCAACGACAGCGTCGACGGGGGCGGCGGCGATGACGAGCTTTACGGATCTGCGGGCTTGGACACGATCAGTGGCGGGACGGGAAACGACTTCATCGATGGCGGCGCCGACGACGACACGCTGACCGGCAACGCCGGGCAGGACACGCTGATCGGTGGCGGGGGCGCGGACAGCCTCGATGGCGGCACCGGGGACGACTCGCTCGATGGCGGCACCGGGGATGACACGCTCCAGGGCGGGGTCGGCGGCGACTGGATCTTCGGCGGTGATGGACGCGACCTGCTCGCGGGCGGCGACGGCAACGACACCATGGACGGCGGCAATCGCTCGGACACGATCTATGGCGGCGCCGGTGACGACCTGATCGTGGATACCGGCGGTGCGTCATTCAGCGACGACACGATCTATGGCGAGGCGGGCAACGACACCCTTGCGGGCGGCAGGCGCGAGGATCTGCTGGATGGCGGTGACGACGCGGACACCTTCCTGATCGCGGACGGCTTTGGCGCGGACACGATCATCGGGGGCGCAGGCGGCGTCGACACCGACACTGTCGATCTTTCGGCGCTGACCGTGTCGATCACGGTGACCTATACCGGCGACGAGGCGGGCACGTTCACCGACAGCACCGACACCGGCACCTTCAGCGAGATTGAGCGCTTCGTCCTGACGGGCCAGGCGGACAGCTTCGACGGCGACGCCGACAACCTAATCGGGATCGATATCGACGGCGGCGACGGGGACGATTCGATCCTGGGCGGCGGGCAAAACGACACCATTTTCGGCGGGGCCGGCAATGACACCCTGATGGGCAACTGGGACGTCGATCTCATCTATGGCGGTGACGGAAACGACGAGATCTGGGGCGATGGCCTCGCCCGGTCGGGCGCGAGGGACACACTTTATGGCGGTGCGGGCGACGATACGATCTACGCGTCGCAGCGGGCGGGCGTGGTCGACTTCTCCCAGCTCTACGGCGAGGCGGGCGACGACGCGTTGATCGGCAGCGACGGGGCCGACACGCTGGATGGCGGCGCGGGCAGCGATGTGCTGGCGGGCCGCGAGGGGGGCGATCGCCTGACCGGGGGCGACGACGCGGATACCTTCCTGATCCTGGACGGCTTCGGCGCGGACACCATCCTTGGCGGCGAAGGCGTCACCACCGGGCTCGACCGCGACCGGATCGATTTCAGCGGAATGGCCGCTTCGGGTGTCGCGCTGATCTATTCGGCCAACGAAGCAGGCTCGGTCACCGACGCCACCGACACGCTTAGCTTTACCGGTATCGAGGCGGTCACGCTCACCCAGCAGGCCGACAGCGTCGACGCCACGGCCACCACGGTCGGTGTCGAGATCGACGGTCTGGGGGGCAACGACACGCTTCTCGGCGGCGACGGCGGCGACACGCTGCGGGGCGGCGACGGCAACGACAGCATCGAAGGCGGCGCGGGCGACGACCTGCTGACCACGGGCCAGGGCCAGGACACGCTGATCGGCGGCGACGGCAACGACACGCTGATGAACTCGGCGGGCGACGACAGCCTTGTGGGAGGGGCGGGCGACGACAGCCTGGTGGCGAGCGCGGGCAACGACACGCTGGAAGGCGGCGCGGGCTTCGACACGCTCTACGGCGGCACCGGCGATGACAGCCTGGATGGCGGGGCGGACGGCGACTTGCTGCTGGGCGACATGGCGGGCGTGGCGTTCAACGCCACCGGGACCGACGGCGTGGGGCTCGCGTCGAACATCACCGATTTCCCCACGACGCAGCTCAGCTACGAGATCACGTTCAGCTCGACCACGTCCGGGCCGGGCGATATCGCGCTGGCCTCCTACGCGGTGGGGCCTGGGAACCTGGCCAACGAGTTCACGCTCGAATCGGCTAGCGGACAATTCAAGATCAGCATCCGAGACATCGATCTTAATACAGGTGTATCGACGGCCCCCTATTTCGACGGGACCCCTCAGACCATCGGCGTCACCTGGGACAGCGCCACCGGCGATATCCGCCTGTACGCGGGCGGTACCCAGATCTACTCGGGGACACATGCCACGGGCGAGACACTGACCCAAGGTGGCACCTTCGCCGTCGGGCAGGAGCAGGACTCGGTCGGAGGCGGCTTCGACGTGCCTCAGGCGTTTGTCGGCACCATTTACGGTGTCCGGCTTTACGACGATATCCGCACGCCTGCCGAGATCCTTGACAGCGCCGAAGGCCCGATCGCCGACACCTCTGACCCGAACCTGATCGCCAACTGGGTCGCCGATCCGGGCAGCGCCACCTTCACCGACATGACCGGCAGTCACGCGATGGTCATGTCGGGCGATGTGACGAGCGACTGGAGCGACGGCGCCGATACGCTGCTGGGCGGCGACGGGAACGACACGATCTGGGGCGGCGGGGGCGACGACTCCCTCGATGGCGGCGAGGGCGCCGACCTGCTCTTTTCCGGCACGGGCGACGACACCCTGCGGGGCGGGCTCGGCGACGACAGCATGGAGGGCGGCGACGACGCCGACACCTTCATCATCGAGGACGGCTTCGGCACCGACACCATCTTCGGTGGCGAAGGTGCCAGCGCGACCACCGATTTCGACACGGTCGACCTGTCGGCGCTGAGCGTGGCGGTGACGGTGACCTATACCGGTGACGCGGCCGGGACGATCACCGACGGCACCAACACCATCGCCTTCAGCGGGATCGAGCGCCTGATCCTGACGGCGCAGAACGACAGCGTCGACGCCTCGGCCGACAATGTGGGCATCGACATCATCGCGGGCGACGGCGACGACACGATCATCGGGTCGGATCGGGCCGACCTGATCGACACCGGTGCGGGCGACGACATAGTCTATACCGGCGCCGAAAACGACACGGTCGAGACCGGCGAAGGCTCGGACACCATCTATCTCAACGACAGAGATGGCGCCTCGAGCAACGTCCTGACCGACAGCGGCACGGCCGGCACCGACCGGATCGTGCTGAACAGCGGGGCGGGCACCTACCGGATCCAGGGCACATTCTCGGACGCGCAGGGCTTCGAGATCATCGACGGCAGCGGCGTCAGCGGCGATATCCTGGGCACCCAGGACGCCTTTGCCGATTTCGACTTCACCAATGTCACCCTGCTGGGCGTGGACCAGATCGTAGGCACCGCCAATGCCGACACGATCCTGGGCTCGGCCTCGGACGATACGATCGACGGCCTCGACGGCGCCGACAGCATCGACGGCGGGCTCGGCAACGACAGCCTGTCCGGTGGTCTCGGCGACGACACGGTGGCGGGTGGCAGCGGGGCCGATCTGGTCGACGGCAGCGGCGGGTCGGACAGCGTCCTGGGCGGCGACGGCGCCGACACGCTCTACGGTGGCATGGGCGGCGGGAACGACACGCTGTTCGGCGATGCAGGTGACGACGACCTGGTCCTCGGCTCCGGGGATTCCGCGACGGGCGGCGACGGCGACGACGAGTTCTTCCTTTACGACGCCGAAGGCACGGGCGGTGCGGCGACGGTCATCGGGGGCGAGACCGGCGAGGATCTGACGGATGCCGCCAACGGCGGGGAAGGCGATATCCTGCGGCTCGACTACGACGGTGTCGCCATCGTCGCGGATGCCTACACGATCATCGGATCGGGGGATGGCGCGGGCACCGCCACCGGAAGCGACACCGATGTCACCTTCTTCGAAATCGAGCGCATCGTCACGGGAAGTGGCGCCGATTCCATCGACATGTCGTCCGACACCGAGGGCATCTTCATCGACGCTGGCGACGGCAACGACACGGTCGTGACCGGATCCGGCGCCGATTCGGTGGACGGCGGCGCTGGCGCGGACAGCATCGACGGCGGCGACGGCAACGACACGATCGCGGGCGGCGATGGCGACGACTATATCGAAGGCGGCGCGGGCGACGACTTCCTGACGACGGGCCTGGGCCGGGACACCCTGATCGGCGGTGACGGCAACGACACGCTGATGAACGCGGCAGGCGACGACAGCCTGGTGGGAGGCGCGGGCGACGACAGCATCATCGCCACCGACGGCAACGACACGCTGGAAGGGGGCGACGGCAACGACACGCTCGACGGCGGGGCGGACAATGACAGCCTTGTGGGGGGGCTCGGCAATGACAGCCTGACCGGCGGCAGCGGCGACGATATCTTCGTCTATGCGGCTGGCGACGGCAACGACACGATCACCGATTTCAACACCGGCAACACCGGCACTCTGTCGGACGGCGACAGCACCAACAATGACTTCATCGACCTCTCGGCCTTCTACGACGACATCTGGGAACTGCACGCCGACCAGGCCGATGACGGCATCCTGAACCAGTCCAACGACGGCGTGGACGGGGTCGATTACTCCGACAACACCTCGATGGGCGGCGGCAGCCTGACCTTCACCGGGGCCTCGGCCGACGGTTCGTCCTTCACCAGCGAGAATACCGGCGTCGCCTGTTTCGCCACCGGCACGCGCATCGCCACGCCGTGCGGCCCGGTGCCGATCGAGACGCTGAAGCCCGGCGACCTGGTCACGACGCTGGACCACGGCCCGCAGCCGCTGCTCTGGATCGGCTTCCGGCACGTGGGCGAGGAAGAGCTGCGCCGCAACGAAAAGCTGCGCCCGGTCCTGATCCGGGAAGGCGCGCTTGGAAATGACCGGCCGCTCCTGGTGTCGCGCCAGCACGCGATGTTGATGGGCCCCGACCACCTGGTGCGCGCGGTGCACCTGGCGCGCGGCACCCGCGGCGTGCGCATCGCCCATGGCAAACGCGAAGTGACCTACGTGCACCTCCTGTTCGAGCGGCACCAGATCGTCTTCGCCGAAGGCATCCCGAGCGAAAGCTTCTATCCCGGCCCGCACGCCCTGGGCGCCCTCGCCCCCGCCGCGCGCCGCGAGCTGCTGGACCTTCTGCCGCACCTCATCTCGGGCGACACCGAAACCCGCTACCCCGCCTCCGCGCGCCCCTACGCCAAATCCTCACCAGGCCCCTACGCCGACCTTGATAGGGCCGCGTAGGACAATGGAGGGTGGGTCCGGTTCGATCGAACGTAGCGGCCGCCCCGATCTCAGCAGGCGAAGCGGTGATTAGCTCCAGGGCCCCGCCCGTCCGCCAGTCCGGGTGTTGGGAACGCGGCTGGGCGACAAGCCCCGGTCCGCAGCGCCCGAGACGTTGCCAGAACCACCCGCCATCGCCCGCAAAGCCGCAACGCGGTTCTCGGTCGCGGGATGGGTCGCGAACAGGCTGTCGTGCTTGTGGGCGTGCAGGGGGTTGATGATGAACATATGCGCCGTCGCCGGATTGCGCTCGGCCGCATAATTGTCGATCCGTGCGGCGCCCGCGGCGATCTTCTCCAAGGCCGCGGCGAGCCAAAGCGGCTGCCCGCAGATCTCGGCCCCGGCCTTGTCGGCGGCATATTCCCGGGTCCGGCTGATCGCCATCTGCACGAGCGCGGCGGCCAGGGGCGCCAGGATCATCATCATCAGCGTCCCGACCAGGCCCAGCCTTTCGCGCGATCCGCCGAAGAACAGCGCGAAGTTGGCAAGCATCGAAATCGCACCCGCGAAAGTCGCGGTCACGGTCATGATTGCGGTGTCGTGGTTCCGGATATGCGCCAGCTCGTGGGCGATCACACCGGCCAATTCTTCGCGCGTCAGGCTGCGCACCAGGCCCGCGGTCACGGCCACGGCGGCGTTTTCCGGGTTGCGTCCCGTCGCGAACGCGTTCGGCTGCGGGGTGTCGATCAGATAAACCTTCGGCTCCGGCAATCCCGCGTTCCGGGCAAGCTCGACCGTCAACGCGTGCAGTCCCATCCGGTCGTCCGCTTCCACCGGACGGGCATTGTGCATCCGCAGGACCATCCGGTCGGAGTTCCACCAGGTGAAGGCGTTCATTGCGGCCGCGACGACCAGCGCGATCACCGCACCGCCCGATCCGCCCAGCAAGTAGCCCACGCCCATGAAAAGCGCGGTCATCGCCGCCATCAATAGTGCTGTCTTGGCGTAGCCCATGGTTGCCCCCGGAAAGTGTCCTGAAGTGGTCAAGCACATATGGACGGCCAGTCCCGCGATGCAAGATTTCGCGCCGGGTGATCCAACTGGCCGCACCGCGTCACGGAAGAGAGGTTTCAGGACGAACGGGCGGCCCCGGAAGTCGGCCCTTCCCTACCGCCGAGATACAGAATCCTTGCGATAAAGGATATATCATATATCGTTCCCCTCGAGGGGACGAGATTGATGAGCACCGTCGTTGCAGGTCCAGAAACGCGCGCCAGACGGAAACTGTCCGAGATCGCGCGCGACATGATCCGCGAGAAGATCGTCTACGACGAGTTCCCGTTCGGCCGTGTTCTGCGCGAATCCGAACTGGCGGCAATGCTCGACATGAGCAAAAGCCCGATCCGCGAGGCTTTGGCCGAGCTTGCCCATGAAGGGCTGGTCGTGATGTCGCCCAACCGTTCGGCGCGGGTGATCCAGTTGACGGCGCAGGACATGGCGGAACTCGCCCATCTGCGGGAAATGCTCGAGATCGACGGGCTGCGCCTGGCCATGGCCGGTGACCCCGCCGCGCTTGCCGCCGCGCTGGATGCCCAGGTCCAGGCGGGGGCCGCCGCGATGGAAGCAGGCGATACCGAGGCGTTCAGCCGGTCCGACAACGCCTTCCACCTCGAGATCTTCCGCCTGTGCGGCAACCGATATCTAGATCAGACCTTCCGGCAATTCGCCCCGCGGATCCAGGCCATGCGCAGTCGCCTGGCGCGCGAGCGCGATCGGATCCGCGCCTCGCACGCCACGCATACGGCCATCGTTGCGGCCGTGCGATCGGGCGACGCGGATCGGGCAATGGGATTGCTGCGCGACCACGTGCGCGAGAACGCCCATGCGTATTCCGAGTTCTGCCGCAAGGACAGCCGCCCCGATCGCGTCCCCCGCGTTCCGTTGGACGAAATGGAGCGGTTCGCCCGCGCCGCCCTGACCAAGATCGGCGCGGATGCCGAGACCACGGACGCGGTCCTGCGGGCGCTGGGGCATGCGTCGCTACTGGGCGTCGATACCCATGGATACCGGCTGCTGCCGCATTACCTGCGCGGCCTCGAGTTTGGTCGACTGAACCCGACCCCGACGCTCCGTTTCCCCAAGGCCAGCGGCGCGGCCGCGGTGTTGGACGCCGACGACGCCCACGGTGCCCGCGCAGCCTATGCCGCCGTCGACCGCGCCGTGGACCTGGCGCGCGGCTGCGGTGTGGGTGCGGTGGCGATCCGGGCCTCGTCGCATTTCGGCGCCGCGGGGGCCTATGCCGCCGCCATCGCCAATGCGGGCATGGCGGGACTTGCCGTGTGCAACTCGGACGCCTTCGTGCGGCTGCATGGCGGGGCCGAGCGATTCCACGGCACCAACCCCATCGCCTTTGCCGCGCCCGCCGACGATCCCGCGCGCCCGTGGCTTCTGGACATGGCCACCAGCGCGATCCCCTACAACAAGGTGTTGCTGTCGCGGTCGCTGAACGACGCCTTGCCCGAAGGGACGGCTTCCGACCAGAATGGCGTCGACACCACCGTGGCGGGCATGGCCGAGATGCTGGCGCCGCTGGGCGGGGCCTTCGGCTACAAGGGCGCGGGGCTGGCCGGAATATCGGAGATCCTCTCGGCCGCGCTTTCGGACGCGCCGCTCAGCCGCGAAATCGCCCCGATGATGTCCGATGACATGACCACGCCCCGCGGACTTGGTGCCTTCGTCCTGGCGATCGACCCCGAAGCGTTCATGGGCCGCGACGTGTTCCGCGCGGTCGTGACGCGCTACCGCACCGCGATCCGAAATTCAGACGCTGCGCCCGGACAGGCCGTCATGGCCGCGGGTGACCGCGAATGGGCCGAAGCGGACCGCCGCCGCAACGACGGCATCACGCTTGACCCCACAACCGTCGAGGCGCTGGCCGCATTTGCCGACGCCCACGACATCACTCCGCTCAAGACAGCTCCGGCCTTGGCCTGAGCGGACAAGAAAGGCCATTCAAAGGGAGAGTTTTGATCATGACCAAGACAAAGACCACATTGAAGATTGCACTGGCGGCCACGACCGCCGTCGGGCTCGCGGGCCCGGTCGCCGCACAGGATGCCGACCGGATCCTGAAATGGGCCCATGTCTACGAGTCGAGTGAGCCCTACCACACCTGCGCCGTCGAGGCGGGCACACAGCTGGCCGCAGCCACAGACGGCGCGCTCGGGATCGAGGTGTTTCCGGCGTCGTCGCTGGGCAAGGAGGTCGACATCAACGAAGGGCTCGGGCTTGGCACAGTCGACATCATCTGGACCGGGCAGCTTTTCGCGGGCCGCGCCTACGGGCCCATTGCCATCGGCGGCGCGCCCTACATGTTCCGCGACTATGACCACTGGGAAGCCTACCGCGACAGCGACCTGTTCCAGGAACTGCGCCAGGGCTACGACGACGCCACCGGCAACCACGCCGTCACGCTGGCCTATTACGGTGCGCGTCACACCACGTCGAACAAGCCCATCGCCACCCCCGCCGACATGGAGGGCATGAAACTGCGCGTGCCGAATGCGCCGCTCTACATGATGTTCCCGCGCGCGGTCGGCGCCAATCCCACCCCGATCGCCTTCGCCGAGGTCTACCTGGCGCTCCAGCAGGGCACCGCGGACGGGCAGGAAAACCCGCTGCCCACGATCCAGGCCAAGAAGTTCTACGAGGTCCAGTCCGACATCAACCTGACCGGCCACCTGATCGACTCGCTTCTGGGCATCGTGGGCGGCCCGACCTGGGGCAGCCTCTCGGCCGAGCACCAGGAAGCGCTGAGCACGGTCATCCAGGACACCGCCGAATGCGTGACCGGGCAGATCCGCGAATCCGAGGCCGAGCTGGCCGACTGGTTCCGCGAGCAGGGCAACAACGTGAACGAGGTCGACATCACCCCGTTCCGCGAAGCCGTTATGGACATGCATAACGGCGACATGGCCACCTGGGACCAGGAAACCTACGACCGTCTGCAAGCCATCGGCGCCGACAGCTGATCGCGCTTGATCGACGACGGGGCGCGCGCGACACTTCGCGCGCGCCCCCTGCCGCGCACGGTTAGACTGCCCCGAAAACAAAGGACGCCGCCCATGACCGACCCGCACGAATCCGACACACCGAAACAAGTCGCTTTCGAGGAAGACGAGATCAATCTCGACGATATTTCCTGGATCGATTACGGCGTTCTCACGATCTTCTGGGTGCTGGCCTTCGTCGTCTTCCTGCAGTTCTTCACCCGCTACGTGCTGAACAACTCGCTGGGCTGGACCGAGGAAATCGCCCGCTTCCTGCTGATCGCCGTGACCTTCACCGGCGCGATGATGGCGGCGCGCAAGAATACCCACATCGCGGTCGAATTCTTCTACCGCTGGATTCCCCGCCCCCTGCGCCGGGCGGCGCAATGCGCCATCGACGTCATCACCACGCTGGCCTTCGCGGGAATGGTCGGGTTGTGCATCCAGCTTGCCGGCCGCACCAACCAGCTGATGGTGTCGATCGAGATGCCGAAATCGGTGGTCTATTATTACGTGGCGGTCTGCTTCGCGGGGATGACGCTCTATTCCGCCTGGAACACCTGGCGGCACCTGCGCGACGGCACCAGCCGCCTGATCGACCCGGACGCCCATGTCGACCTGTCGCCGGGAGCGGATTGAGCCATGACCATCGGTATCATGTTCGTCATCCTTTTCGGCCTGCTGCTCTTCGGCCTGCCGGTGGCCGTGGCGCTGGCGGGGTCGTCGGCGCTGTTCATCCTATCGGGCAACGTGCCGCCCATGGTGGTGGCGCACCGGGTCATCAACGGGGTCGACAGCTTCCCGCTGCTGGCCGTGCCGTTCTTCATCCTGGCGGGCAACCTGATGAACACCGCGGGCATCACCGAAAGGATCTTCAATTTCGCCCTGGCGCTCGTGGGCTGGATGCGCGGCGGGCTCGGCCACGTCAACGTGGGCGCGTCGGTGATCTTCGCGGGCATGTCCGGCGCCGCCGTGGCTGATGCGGGCGGGCTGGGCGCGATCGAGATCAAGGCCATGCGCGATGCGGGCTACGATGCGGGCTTCTCGGTGGGTATCACCGCCGCGTCCTCGACCATCGGTCCGATCATCCCGCCGTCGCTGCCCATGGTGATCTACGGCGTCGTCTCGGGCGCCTCCATCGGGCAGCTTTTCGCGGCGGGCTTCATCCCCGGCCTCGTGATGGCGCTGAGCCTGATGCTGATGATCTTCTATTTCGCGGGCCGCTACGGCTTCAAGCGCGACCAGCCCTTCGCCTGGGGCGTTCTCTTCATCACCTTCAAGCGCGCCTTCCTGTCGCTGCTGACGCCTGTCATCATCGTGGGCGGCATCCTGTCGGGTGCCTTCACGCCCACCGAGGCCGCCGTCGCCGCCTGCGCCTACGCCATGTTCCTGGGCCTCATCGTCTATCGCACGCTGACGCTGAAGCGGTTCCTGCGTGTGAGCTTCGACACGATCGAGACCACGGCCGTCGTGCTGTTCGTCGTGGCGGGCGCGGCGATCTTCGCGTGGATCCTCACCTCGAACCGGGTGCCCGAGGCGGCGGCGTCGCTGCTGCTGGGCATCTCGGATCGCCCGTGGGTCATCCTGCTGATGATCAACCTGGTGCTGCTGGTGGTGGGCTGCTTCATGGAAACCGTCGCGGCCATCACCATCCTGACGCCGGTCCTGCTGCCCGTCGCGGTCAGCCTGGGCGTCGATCCGGTGCATTTCGGGGTCATCATGGTGCTGAATCTGATGCTTGGCCTGCTGACTCCACCCGTCGGCATGGTGCTCTACGTGCTCAGCCGCGTCTCGGGCGTGCCCTTCGAGCGCTGCGTGGTCGCCACGGCACCCTTCCTGATACCGCTGGTGGCCTGCCTGCTGCTGATGACCTTCGTGCCGGCCATCGCCATGTGGCTGCCCACCCTGATCTACCGCTAGGGCCGTGGCGGGCTCAGGTCAGCATCTGCGTGTCGCCGCAGACCGAGATTGCCTGGCCCGACACGGCGCGGCCCAGGGGGCTGGCGAGGTAAAGCGCCTGGTTCGCGATGTCCTCGGCGGTCACGTAGGCACCGGTCGAGGTATAGCGCAGCGCCTCGGCCTCGACCTCGGCCAGGCTGCGACCATGCCGCTCGGCCTTCTGTCGAAGGACGCGGGTCTGGCGCTCGCCCGACACGATGCCCGGCAGGATCGCGTTTGCGCGCACCCCGTCCGGCCCCATCTCGATGGCCAGCGACTTGGTGAAACCGATCACGCCCCACTTGGCGGCGGCGTAGGGCGTGCGCAGACCGAAGCCCAGCCGCCCGGCCAGCGACGAGATGTTGATGACGCTACCATTGTCGCTTTGGCGCAGGGCGGCGGCGGCGTGGCGGGTGGCGCGGAACTGCCCGGTCAGGCAGATCTCGAGGCAGGCGCACCAGTCGGCATCGTCGATCTCGTCCACCGGCGCGGTGGGACCCGAGATGCCAGCGTTGTTGACCAGCGTGTCGAGCCCGCCCATGGCCGCGATCGCGCCGGTCACGAAGCCTTCGATCTGGGCCGCGTCGCCCATGTCGGCGCGGCTGCCGGTGATCCCCGCGGGCAGCGCGTCGAGCGCGCCCTGGTCGATGTCGCAGACATGCACGATGGCACCCGCCTCGGCGAAGCCGCGCGCGATGGCCAGCCCGATCCCCGCCGCGCCGCCCGTCACGATCACCCGCGCGCCCGTCAAACCCCACTCCATCGCCACACCTCCGCTTTGCTGCCTCCAGCCTAGCCGACCTGCCGCGCCCACCGAAAGAGGATCCGCCATGCCGTCCCCCCGCAAAGTCATCCTGACCTGCGCCGTCACCGGCGCGATCCACACGCCGTCGATGTCGGATGCGCTGCCCGTCACGGCCCAACAGATCGCCGATGCGGCGCTGGGCGCGGCCGAGGCGGGGGCGGCCATCGTCCACCTGCACGCCCGCGACCCCGAAGACGGCCGCCCCGACCAGACACCCGAGGCCTTCGCGCCGTTCCTGCAGGTCATCAAGCAGCGCAGCGACGTGGTCGTGAACATTACCACCGGCGGCGCGCCCACCATGAGCATCGAGGACCGGCTGCGCCCCGCCGCCACCCACGCGCCCGAGCTCGCGTCGCTGAACATGGGGTCGATGAATTTCGGCCTCTTCCCGATGCTGGACCGCTTTGCCGACCTGAAGCACCAGTGGGAACGCGACTATCTCGGCAACAAGGACATCCTCTTCAACAACACCTTCGGCCAGATCGAGACGATCATCACAACCTTGTCCCGGCACGGCACCCGGTTCGAGTTCGAATGCTACGACACCGCGCATCTCTATAACCTCAAGTATTTCCTGGATGCCGGGCTGGTGAAGCCGCCGCTGTTCATCCAGACGGTGTTCGGCCTGATGGGCGGGATCGGCGCGCATCCCGACGACGTGGCCCACATGAAGCGCACCGCCGACCGGCTGTTCGGCGACGATTGGCGCTGGTCGGTGCTGGGCGCGGGCCGCAACCAGATCAACATCGCCGCCATGGCCGCGGCGCAAGGCGGCCACGTCCGCGTGGGGCTCGAGGATTCGCTTTGGATCGGACCGGGCGTCCCGGCCACGTCGAACGCCCAGCAGGTCGCCAAGGCCCGCACGCTCATCGAGACGCTGGGTCTGGAGCTTGCCACCCCCGACGTGGCCCGCGCCATGCTGGACCTGAAGGGCGCCGACCGAGTGGGATTTTGAGCCGGGGACGCGCCCTACCGGCCCCGCACGATCTGCTCCATCAGAAGCGGACCGCCAAAGCCGCCGGACTTGGTGGCGATTTGCAGCATGCCCCACGGAACGCGAACCGTGCTGATCGGCAGGCCGGGCGCGAGCTCGGCCACGACGTCCAGCACGCCGATATCCAGGCGATCGAGGATTGCCTGCGCCGTCTCGCCGCCCGTCGCCAGCAGCGCCGCGGGTCGTGCGGCGCGCAGGTGGCTCACGACCGCCTCGGCGAAATCCCGGGCGGCGTCGGCGGGCGCGCGCCCCGCGCCACTGTCGGTCATCTGCAGGATACCGACCGGTTCGCGCTCGATGATGCCGGCAACGCGCCCATCGGGAAGGGCGGTCACCGGCGCCAGGTCGTGCAGAACGTCCACCTGCCGCAGCGTGATCGGATCGCGAGAGCCCACGGCGATCACCAGCGGACGGCTCAGCCCTCCGCCGCCCGCCGTCACTCGGCCATAGAGCCGCCGCGCCAGCGCAAAACCCAGGCCCCTAGCACCGACCCACAGCACGCGCCCTTCCACCCTGACCGCGTCATCCAGATGCGCATCCGTCGTCGCATCGGGGATCGTCACGGGCCGGTCGAACAGCGGCGCCAGCGCGATGGGGGCGTCGATCCCGTCGCCCGACACCGCGCCGTCCACCTGCACGCGACCCATCTGTGGCACGGCGGGCAGCACGACGATGCGCTCGGGCGCCATCGCATCCGCCAACGCGGCACATTCCACGCCCACGTGACCCTTCAGACGCGAATCGACCTTCTTCATCACGACGGGCACTTTATCCACGTCGATCTGGCCCAGGCACGCGTCCATCCGCGTCCGCGCGGTCGCGGCATCTCCCTCGCGGCTGGCGAGGTTGACCGACAGCACCTCCGGCGCCCGCTCCAACGCTTCGGCGAGAAAGCTGACGCCGCGCGCAACCAGTACGCGGCGACCGCCACCCGCGAAGGCAACGGCGCTGTCTAGCGCCCCCGTCAGATCGTCGGCTATGATGAGAACCTGCAACATACCCTCGGCACCCAGATCCCGGGAACGCTAGGCGCGACGCCGCGCCACTGCAACGCCCCCTGCCCCACGACGACCCAAAGGAGCACCGCCATGACTGCCCCGATCCTGCTGACCATGGGCGATCCCGCCGGGGTCGGGCCCGAAATCACCGTGAAAGCCCTCGCCCAGCGCGACGCGGCCTTCCGCCGCCGGGTGACCGTCATCGGCGACCGCGCGGTGCTGGCGCGCGCGGCCAAGATCACCGGCGTGGACGTGCCCCTGGTGGATCCCGACGACGAAGCTGACGGGATCCGCGTGACCCACGTGGCGACGGACGCTCTGCCGGACGGCTTCGGCGTGCAGGACCCGGCCTGCGGCGAGGCGAGCTTTCGCTACATCTCGGCCGCGGTGGACCACGCGCTGGCCGATCCGCGCCGCTGCATCGTCACGGCGCCCATCAACAAGGCTTCGCTGAACGCCGCGGGGCACCATTACGACGGGCATACGGGAATGCTGGCGCACCTGACGGGCTCGAAATCGTCCTGGATGCTGCTGGCGTCGGAAAAGCTGAACGTGCTGCACGTCTCGACCCATGTCTCCCTGCGCGAAGCGATCGACCGCGCCACGACCGAACGCGTGCACGAGACCATCCGCATCGGCCACGCGCACCTGACGAAGATGGGCAATCCCGCGCCGCGCATCGCGGTCGCGGGGATCAACCCCCATTGCGGCGAGGGCGGTCTGTTCGGCAGCGAGGATGACGAGGCCATCGCCCCCGCCGTCGCCGCCGCCAGGTCCGACGGCATCGCGGTCGAGGGTCCGGTGCCCGCCGACACGGTCTTTCACCGCGCCTATCGCGGCGCCTTCGACCTGGTGATCGCGCAGTATCACGACCAGGGCCACATCCCGATCAAGCTGGTGGCTTTCGACACCGCGGTGAACGTGTCGCTGGGCCTGCCCATCCACCGCTGCTCGGTGGATCACGGCACCGCCTTCGACATCGCAGGCACGGGCAAGGCGGACCACGGCAACATGCAGTCGGCGCTGGACTACGCGGAACGGATCATCGCGTCCGGACGCTGAGCACTTTGCGCGTCCGCAGTCGTCCCGGCAGTCAGCTTGCGCATTGGGGCATCCATCGCTGGCTTGGCATCGATGATCCGGCCGCGCTGTTCGGCAGTCATGCTGATCTCGTTCAGACGACCTCGCTACTACGCTTTCCGGTCTTTGTTCGTGGGAGGGATTATCGCGGCAGTCCAGACATGCGCCGACCTCCGCTCTTGCTGCGTTATCTGATGGAGCATTTTGTTCAGGAGGTTACGCAACTGACAGATGCAACCTTCTTCGGACTTGGTCCCAGAGTGCAAGCTGACGCTGCAGATTGCCGCACATCGGCTCCCCGCTGAACGCAGCTGTCAGCTTGGAAAGGCGCAACACCTCCCCAGAGGACAACCCCGCCCGCAGTGCGCGCCTTCGGACTCACGTACTCGAAAGGGGCATAGTGAACGGCTAGGCCAAGGGCTGTCGGTCCGTGATGCGGCGCGGCAGGTCGGCACCCCGCAGCAGAGCTGATCCCGGTGGCGCAGGCAGTCTGGCGGCATGAGCTGCGATCAGCTGAAGCGACGCCCGACCGTCTGGCCCTGGGCTTATCCGCCGGGTGCGGCGGGCCTGAGACCGAGAATGGCGTTCACGACGGCAAGCTTTTCCAAGCAAGTGACGGTGTCGCCGCTGGCGAGCGCCGTTTCGGCATCGAGCCGCGCCCACATCAGACCGGTGGCGAGTTCTTCCTTCATCAAGGGAAGATCCTCCATCGCGGCAAGGCTGCGGTCGAGGCCCGCGCGGCACCGCGCGGCGGGATCTTCCGGCGCGGCGATCGCGCCGAGGCTCGCGGCCACCAGGATCACGGGGCCGAGCGTGCGGATGCTCACCATGGCGTCACGTCCTCAGCGCGCGGGCGGTGTCCATGAACCGGCGCGCGCGATCTCCATCGACGGGATTCCACCAGACGCCGTCCTCTTTCAGGGACGAGCCGATGATGACGCCGCGAGCACGGGACAGGATGCGCTCGGCGTTCTCGACGGTGACGCCCGAGCCCACGATCACCGGCAGTCCGGTCGCGCCGACGATGGTTTCGAGTTCTTCGTTGGTGGCCGCGTCGCCGGTGCGTTGGCCGGTGGCAATCACCACTTCGGCGTCGAAGAATTCCAGGTCGCGCGTCAGTTCCTCGATGGACCTGTCCGCGGTGATGGCGTGGGCGCCGTGCTTGACGTGGCTGTCGGCGAACACCGCGACACCCTCGGCCGCAATGGTCTTGCGATAGCGCAAGGCGCGCGCCGCGTCGCCGTCCAACAGCCCTTCATTCGCCACGTAGGCATTGGCCCACTGGTTCACCCGGATGAACTGTGCGCCGCTGGCCGCCGCGACCGCGAAGGCAGGCAGCGGTGCGTTGGCAAGGATGTTTATGCCGGTGGGAAGACCGGTCGCCTCGATCACCCGGCGTGTGGCCGCCGTCATGAAGGCCGTCGTCTCGGGCCCAAGATCGTCGGGCCGCAGGAAGGGAATATCCCCGTGATTCTCGACGATCAGACCGTCGATCCCGGCCGCCGCGTATGTCTCGGCATCGAAAAGCGCCGCATCGAGGATCTGGTCGAAAGACCGCCCGTCATGGCGCGGGCTGCCGGGGAAGGCCGGGCAGTGCACCACGCCGATCACGGCGCGCTCAGTCTTGAAAATATTCAATATTGCATCGGTATCGGTCGACTTCGATGAAATGTTCACTCGTTTCACTCTCCGCTGCCTATCCGTTGTGCCCTTTTCAAACGCACGCACACCGAAAAAAGGAATGATTTGATTTATCTCCCACATAACGTCACTAATTGAAAATGTTCAATTGCAATAGGGAGTTTGTCAAGATGATCAGCTACGCGAAGACTGCCGCGGGCGCGCTCGTGTCCGGCCTTGTTCTGATGGGTGGTCCCCAGGCGGCCACGGCGCAAGACAACGATTACACCATCTGCTTCGTGACCTTTTCGTTGCAGATCGAGTATTTCCAGCAATCCGTCGAGGGCGGCGAGCGCGCGGCCGAGGATCTGGGTGTCGAGTTGATCGTCTTCGACCCGCAGGCCGACGCCACGCGCCAGGTGACCCTGGTCGAGGATTGCATCGCCCGCCAGGTTGACGCGATCGTCGTGGATCCGATCGAAAGCAATTCGCTGATGGGGCCGATCGAGCAGGCGGCCGAGGCGGGCATTCCCATGGTCACGCTCGACACGCCCATCGACCACCCGAACGTGCTCAGCCTGATCGGCGTCGAGCAATACGCCACAAGCCGTGAATTCGGCCGCTACGTGGCGGGGATCATCGCGGCGAAGATGGACGGTGCGGCCAAGGTCGGCCTGATGATCGCGTCCTCCGAGGTGCAGATCGCCCGGCGCGACGGCTTCGTCGATGCCATCCAGGCCGTGCTGCCCGATGTCGAGATCGTGGCCGAAGGCGACGGCCGCAACATCCTTGAACGTGCCACGTCAGAGGCCGAGAATATGTTGACCGCGAACCCCGAGATCAACGTGATCTACGCGACCGGGGACCCGCAATTGCAGGGCGCGCTGGCCGCAGGCCTCAGCCAGAACCGCGATATCGCCTTCTTCGGCTGGGATGACGTGCCGGACTATTTCATCCCGCCGCTGCAAGAGGGCCGTTTGCAGGGGTTCCTGATGCAGTCGCCCGATTTCAACGGCGAACAGGGCGTGCGTCTGCTGGTCGATCACCTGAACGGCGAAGATATCCCGGCTCGGGTGTCCTATATTCCGACCATAGTGACGCCGTTCAACCTGGAGCAGGTGAACCAGTGATCCTGGACGGGCCGCGCCCCGGCGCGGCCCTCCCCCACGAACCGGAGGCATCCTTTCCGTGAGCGATACGACATCCACCGGCAGCGGGGCCGCCACGCCCACCCGGCGCCAGCTGATCGTCGGGCTGGTCCGTTACGGCATGTTCATCGCGCTGGCGTTGTGGCTGGTGGCGATGAGCCTGGCATCCGAATACTTCCTGACCCCGACCAACATCCTGAACGTCATGCGCCAGGCCGCGCCCGTCATCATCATCGGAGTCGGGATGACCTTCGTGATGGCGACGGCGGGGATCGATTTGTCGGTGGGCTCGACCGTGGCGCTGGTCTCGGTGCTGACCGCGGGCTGGCTGGCGCTGGGCCTGCCCGCCTGGGTGGTGCTGCCGCTTGTGCTGGCCGTGGGGGCCGCCGTGGGGATGGCCAACGGCTTCATCATCACCTTGGGCGTTCCGGCCTTCGTGGTGACGTTGGCGGGCCTGACCTCGATCCGCGGGTTCGCCTTCGTCTATTCCGACGGCTACGCCACGCCGATCACCGATCCGGTGATGATCTGGATCGGTCGCGGCGACATTCTGGGCGTCAACACCCCCTTCGCCATCTCCATCGCGGTGGCCGTGCTGGGCTGGTTCCTCTTGAACCGCACGCGGTTCGGCCTGCACGCCCTGGCCACGGGCGGCCGCGAGGAAGCGGCGCGCGTCATGGGGCTGGCCATCAATCGGATCAAGATCCTGGTCTATGCAATGACCGGCGCGCTGGCCGCGCTGGCGGGAATCGTCGTGTCGGCACGGCTGTCGAACGGCTCGCCCAATTCGGGTGTGATGCTCGAACTCGAGGTCATCGCCGCCACGGTCCTGGGCGGCACCAGCCTGTTCGGCGGCCGGGCGACGATCGCGGGCACGGTCGTGGGCGCGCTGCTGATCTATTTCGTGCGCAACGGTCTGAACCTGCTGGGGGTCAATCCCTACTGGGTGCAGGTGGTCACCGGGATCATTCTGGTGGTCGCGGTGCTGATGAACACCGTTCTGAACCAGAAGGTCGAAAGCTGGGCTCGCGCCGCCGGGGAGGACGAGTCATGAGCGCCAACCTGATCGAAATGCGCAACATCTCGAAATCCTTCGGCGCGGTCACGGCGCTCAGCGATGTGACGTTGACCCTGCCGCACGGTTCGGTCCTGGGCCTGGTCGGCGACAACGCCGCGGGCAAGTCCACGCTGATGAAGGTGCTGGCGGGCGCGATCACCCCCGACCGCGGCAAGATCCTGATCGACGGCGCGCCCGGGCGTTACAGCCACCCCATCGGGGCGCGCGACGCGGGGATCGAAATGATCTATCAGGATTTCGCGCTGGTGCCCGATCTGACCGTCGCGCAGAACATCTTCCTGGGGCGCGAGATCATGCGCAGCGTGGCGGGCGTCCCGATCCTCGACCGGAAGACCATGAGCGCCCGCGCGCGCGAGCTTTTCGCGGGGCTCGGGCTGCGGGTGCCGTCGGTGACGCTGCCGGTCGTGGCGCTGTCGGGCGGCCAGCAGCAGGCCGTCGCCATCGCGCGGGCGACGGCCTTCAACGCACGGCTGGTCATCATGGACGAACCCACGGCCAACCTGGGCGCGCCCGCCATCGAGAAGGTGCGCGAGACCATCACCCGCCTGAAAGAGAACGGCGTCGCCGTCATCATCATCAGCCACCGGCTCGAGGACATCTTCGCCATCGGTGACGCCATGATGGTGATGAAGCAGGGCCGGGTCGTGGGCACCCGCGCCGTGGACGACACCGAAAATGCCGAGATCGTCGAGATGATCGTCACCGGCCGGGATCCGCGGGAACGGACCGCGGTTCCGGCATGAGGCCCAAACCCGGCCTGGCCGATGTCGCGCGGACAGCGGGCGTGTCCATGGGCACCGCGTCGAACGTGCTGAACAATCCGGACCGGGTGCGCCCGGCAACCCGCGCCAAAGTCTATCGCGCCATGCGCGACCTGGGATACGGGCACAAAGGCGTGGTCTTTCCCGCCGATCCGCCCGTCGGCGCCGCCCCCGTCCCCGAATGGGGCGGGGACAGGCCGTTCCTGATGACGCTGGGCTATATCTCGGTCGATTTCCTGGCCCGGATCGACGTGATGCCCCATCGCAACGACCGCGTGACGGGCGAAAGGATCTCGAAGCATCTGGGCGGCCCGGCCGCCAACGTGGCCGTCGCCGCGGCTGGACTCGGGGGCCCGTTTGCCCTGGATGTGGAGCTTGCGACCGCCATAGGCCGCGACCCCGACAGCCTGTGGGCGCTGGAACAGCTGGCGCAGCGCGGCGTGCGGGCCCGCGCCATCCGTCATCCCGAACGCCATCGCCTGTCGCGCTGCATCGTCCTTCTGGAATCCGATGGAAGCCGCACCAAGGTGAACGAACCGCTGACGCTCAGCGGCCCCGAGCTTCTGCCGCGGCTGCCTTCCAGCCCCGTCCGCCGCCGATCGCATCTGCACGCGGATGGCTATCAGGCGGGTGTCATCCTGCCGCTGGCCGACCGGCTGCACGAGCTCGGCTTCACGCTCAGCGTCCATGACACCGGGCTGGATCCAAGCCACTTCTGCGGCGACGGCTTCGCGGATCTGGTGCGCCGCATGGATCTGGCGTTCCTGAACCGCAGGTCCGCCGGTTGGATCCTGGGCCAGTCGCTGGCGACCAGCCATCTGATCGCGGCGTTCGCCAGGCATCTGACCGAGATCGCGGACCGCAACGACGTGGTGCTGACGCTTGGGCCGGATGGCGCGGTGGTGTTTCCACGCGACGCCACCGAGCCTCTGCGCGTCATGGCCCCGTCCACCGACGTGGTCGATGGAACAGGCGCGGGCGACAGCTTCATCGGCTGCTACTTGGCGCAGCGCCTGCACCAGGTCGATCCCGCGATGGCGGCCGAACGGGCCTGCCGGGCCGCCAGCCTGAATATGACCGCCGAGGGCGCGCAAGGCCGCATCGCCAGCGCCGCCGACCTCGGAGTGACCGAGCTTCTTGCCGAAACCGGGGCGCCGTGACCGTCTGGGTCGTGGGCAACGTGACCGAGGACCACACCTTCGCTGTGGATCGACTGCCGCGCGCCGGTGAAACCCGCTTGGCGCGCAGCCACCGGACCGAGTTGGGCGGCAAGGGTCTGAATCAGGCGCTGATCCTCGCGCGCGCCGACATCGCGACGCGGCTGGTCGCCCCGATCGGTCGCGATGCGCCGGGCCGGGCGGCCCGCGCCATGGTCGCGGCCGAAATCCCCGGCGCCACGCTGATCGAAACCGATGCCCCCACCGACCGCTCCATCATCACGGTTGCCGAGGGCGGCGAGAATTCCATCCTTTCGACAGCCGCGGCCGCACGTTCGATGACCCCTGCGGCGGCGGTGGCCGCGCTTGCGGATCTCTCGCCGGGCGACACGGTGCTGTTGCAGGGCAATCTGACGCGCCCCACGACCCGGTCCGTGCTTGAGTTGGCGCGCGCGCGCCGTGCCGCGACCGTTGCGAATCCGTCGCCCATCGAATGGGATTGGACTCCTCTCTGGCCGTTGCTGGATCTGGTCTTCGTGAACGCGCCCGAGCTTGCGCACCTCTCCGGCGCCCGCGACACCACGGGCGGATGCCGCGCGCTGCTCGATCTTGGACTTCGTGAGCTGGTCGTGACGCTTGGCGCGGACGGCGCACTCGCGGCGTCAAGGGAAGGAACCGTCTCGGTGTCGGCAATCGCAGTCGAGCCTGTCGATACCGCCGGTGCCGGGGATACATTCTGCGGGGCCTACCTCGCGGCGACATTGCGCGGACGGTCACCGGAGGCGGCGCTGGGCATCGCCGCCAGTGCCGCGGCTCTGACCGTGGGGCGCCCCGGCACGCACGGCGCCTTTCCCGATCGGACCGAACTGTCGGCTTGCTTCGGAGATCAGGTGGCATCCTCGTGACCAATTACGACCGCCGTCGACTATCGGCTCGGGCCAACCTTGTTCCGCAAGTTCTGGCAGGGATTCTTATTGTGGATAACGTGTTGGCCAAGGTGCGGAGCAGACCGGTTCTTCTGTGCTGCAAGATCACGATCTGGTCGGCGCACCTCGGGCGCGAAGGCGAGTGATCCATCGATTTCACAGTCGAATTAGTGCGTCGGCGCTCTATCAAGACGGTTCCGCTCGCAGACCGCCTGGAGCGACTTCTGAGACGTAATTCATAGCCATCCTTTCTTGGGATAGCTGATAGGTAAAGCAAGCGCCCCGTGACGCGCCCAGCGGCTTTGACGCGACTCCGGCCAAGTATCACGAATTCCCTCGGGCCGCCGCTGTTCATCAGATCGATCCTCATATCGCGAACCCATCGAAGCGACGATGGAGTGAACGCTATATCCCCAGCCCGACCGCAATGCTGATCTCGGATGCCTTTGACGCCAGCCAAAAGACCCAGCGAGAGAGCGCGTAGGAAGTGGGCTTCCCGAGAGCGAACGTCATCTCGATGCTGCGCTTAGGCGAGATGCGTCTCCCCATCGAAAGGTGCCCTGCCCTCGCCAGGTCGCCCGGGATCGACGAGCGGCATCTGATCAAGACGGCCATGACGGAAACCGCGCACCTCGTTGGCCAGATCAATGGTCTTGCTGAGCAAGGCCCTGCGCGTGCTCAAAAGAGCCCGGTTAGAATGGGCCTCACGGCTCTTCAATTGAACGGGACCGAACCAATCCGTCCGCAGGATGTGGGCGATACCGCGCGTATCGTTGAGATCCGTCTTGTTCCGCATCGCATACAGGGCAGCACTCACCTGGCGCGCCTCCATGCAGGCGACGTCAAATCCTTCCGCGGTCAGACCGTAGAACAGATTCCGGCTCAGGGTGCCGGACTCGAAGCAGATGCGTTCGACCCAGACGGAAAGCGCGGCCAGATACGCCGATATCTCCTCGATCTCACAAGGCAGTTCCCGCTCACACGGAACCTTGCCTTTACCGTCAACGACACAAACCGCGCACGAATGCAGCGATACATCCAATCCCGCAAGATACTCCGTTCGAAATCTCACATGTTCACAGTTATCCTGTGCTCTTATCGGGAGTTCGGCCTCCGATCAGGGTCAGCCCAATTACGCATGCTATGGGCCGTCACCCATCAGGACGCCAGGCCTTACGACGCCACCCCATCGACGTCTTACGCAAGCAGGGAAAGCAAAGTCGCGGGCTTTCCAATGTGAGCCGATTAGTCTTCTCTCCGGAGACGTTTGGCCACCTCCTTAAACCCTCGCGCCTCGGCGTGCTGGAGCGGTGTGACACCATCGCGATCGGCCAGCGAGCGATCGGCCCCGGCCGACAGGAGGGCGTCGAGCACCGCCTGATGGTCCGGACCACCATCGCCCAGCACCACCGCCTCCATGACGGCCGTCCAGTGCAGGTTGTTGATGTGGTCGAGCGGTGCGCCCGCATCGATCAGGCGCCGCACCACCTCGGCATGGCCGAGATGGGCCGCGGCGATCAGCGCGGTGCGACGGTAGGGGCTGGTGACAAGAGCCGGATCGTTGCCTAGCGCGATGGCGAGCGACATCAGTTCGGGATCATCTGCCACAGCGGCAATGGTGACGGCATCGTAGGCCTGATGTTCAAATGTATTCATATCGGCCCCTGCCTTGGCGAGGGCGCGCAGCGCGTCATCTTCGGAGGCAAAGGCGGCGACGTGCACCGGCGTCCGGCCACGGGAGTCGCGCGCATTGACGTCGGCGCCGTCCGCTGCGAGTTGAGCGATCCGTGCGACGTCACCTTCATGCGCGGCCCGGAAGAGACCGTCATAGGCCGCGACTTCGCTTGGCGAAGGGGCGGTTTGCGCCCCAACAGGACCCGCAAGTCCGATGAAAAGGGCAATAAGGGGAAGACGGCGCATGTATCTACCTTTCTCGCAATGTTCGTAAGGAAGGGTCCGCGCCCGACGCGCGAACCCCATAGGCCCTATTCGGCGCCGATCGCATCGAGACCGACACGGGCGCAATCCGCGTCGATCTCGCCCGACGGTGCGCCGCCGACGCCGATGCCGCCCACCAGCGCGTCACCGATCCGGATCGGCAGGCCGCCCGCCTGGATCACAAGGCGCGCATCCATGTCGCCAAGGCCATTGTTCTGCGTGTTGTCGGAGGTGAATTCGGCCAGCCTGGCGGTGTCGCGACCAAGACTGGCCGAGGTGAAGGCCTTGCCCGTCGCGCTCGACGCGGTGTGCGGGCCCGAATTGTCGGCCTTCAGAAGCACCTTGGTATTGCCGTCGCGGGCAACGATCGCAACGCTGACGTCGTGACCTTCCGCAGCACAGGCTGCGAGGGCCGCGTTCGCGGCATCACCTGCCATGACGAGCGGCAAATAGGGGCTGGTCGGCAGGTCCTGGGCCACGACGGCCACGGGCGCGGTCAGGGCGGCGAGAAGAGCGGTCGTTCTGAGCATGTCGGTTCTCCTTTGCTGGTAACAGAAAGACACCTACGCCACCGCGGGACCTTGCCCCATTCGTAGAGCGGACCGACGCCTCCGTAGAACTACGGAGCGCTCTCGGCCTCGATCCAGAGACGCGTCATCTCAACGGGCGAGGTCGTTCCGAGCTTGGTCCCGATGGCCGCGCGATGGCTTTCCACCGTCCGAGGCGAGACGTCGAGTGCTCCGGCAATATCGCGGGTCGCAAAGCCGCGCGCCACAAGCGACAGGACTTCGCGCTCGCGCGGGGTCAGCCCGGCCAGAAGTTCAATCGTTTCGCAGTGCTCGGCGTCGGTCTGGGCGGCTCTATTGAGCGCTGCCTGCCCTTTCTGGATCGCGTCGATGAGGTCCTGTTCGTCGATCGGTTTCGACAGGAAGTCGATGGCGCTGTTGCGGAACGCCTTGCGGCAGGCCTCGATGTCGCCGTGGCCCGAGATCACAACCGTCGGCCAGGCCACGCCGCCGACGGCCAGGCGTTCCTGCAGCTTCAACCCGGAGATCGCGGGCATCCGGATATCGAGGATCAGACAGCCCGGATCAAGCTTCGGCAGAGCCGACAAGAAATTCTCGGGGCCGGGAAAGACCCTGACGTCGAGCCCCACCGTCGAGAGCAACAGCGAGAGCGCGTCGCAAACCGCCGCATCGTCGTCGACGAGATAGACCGGCGCTGTCATTCCGCGGCCTCCTTCGCCGCGCGAACCAGCGGCAGGCTGATCCTGAACCGTGCGCCCTCGTGGCTCTCGACCAGCGTCAGATCGTCACCCGCCCGCTCGACCAAGCGATGGCTGAGCGCGAGGCCAAGGCCCGTTCCGCCTTCCCGTGTCGTCACGAACGGGGTGAACAGCCGGTCCCGCACGTCCGGCCGGATGCCGGGCCCGGTGTCGCTGACGTCGATCACTGCCATCTCTCCCTCTAGAGACGCATCAACGGCAACCTTGCGCGCCCCCGCGCTCTCGGCAACCGCATCGAAAGCGTTTTGCATCAGGTTGAAGAGCACCTGCTCCAACTCCACGAGATCGCCCTCAACCAACACCGGCGTCGGTGGCATGGTCAGGTCCAGACGGGCGCCAAGCTCCGCGGCCTGTCCCGCGAGCAGGGTTTCGGCCACGCGGATGCATTCCCTTAAGGTCGATCATTTCCGCATTCCGCTCCCGCGGCCGGGTCCACGTCCGCAGACGCTCCAGTATGGCGGAGGCGCGCCGCGTCTGTCTGACCACGTCGTCGAGAATTCCCGTGACGCGGTCCGTGTCGCCCCGTGCGCCAGGTGCCTAGCCGCCTGGGCCTGCGCAAGGATCGCCGTCAAAGGCTGGGTCAATTCGTGCGCCATCCCGCTTGCCATCTCGCCAAGCGCATTCACTCGGGAGGCATGGCTGAGACGGGTCTCGAGGCCACTCAACTCGGCGCTCGCTTCGGCCGCGCGCACCTTGGCGCGTTGTCGTCCGATCGTGCGCAGAGCGACGCCGCCGAGTACGATCAGGGCGAGGACGAGGGCCACCCGGCCCGGCGGCAAGATATCCGATACCGTCACGCGGATCGCGATCTTTAGCTCGAGCGGCTGGGTGCCGCTCGAAAGCGCGCGGGTAAACTGCGGCGCGCGCGCATCGCCGGCCACACCGACAAGCGGCGTGCCGTCGGGAAGCGCCAGCCGCCGCGTCGCCTCGGCACGCATCCAAAAGGCGGGATCGCCATCAAGCAGGGCCACGGCGTCGATAACAAGCGCGAGCCCGTGGCGGGCCGTCTCGGAATTCGGACTCCGTTTCACGACCAGATAGGCCGGGCTGTCAGAGGGATACCGCACCAGGACCGGAGCGCCCGTCGAGCGTTCGGCTGTCGCGCGAATGAGATCCCGGAGTTCAGCCTCGTGGATCCCGATCTCCAGCACCCCACCCGCCCCGTCGAGCGGCACGAGTGAGATGCCGATGATCCGGGGGAGGACCGCATTATCGCGCTCGCAACCTCTTGAAAGAGGTCCTGACGCTGCTCCGCACCGGCCACCGCGATCGCCGACAGGGCCGTCAGGTGCGCATCATGCTGATCGACGCGATGCGATGCGATGGCGTGAAGGCGCTCGCTTTCCGTCGTCAACTCACTCAGCCGTGCGCTGCGTTCGAAACCTGCAATTGCCGCCCGCCGGACAGCCGCACAGCAGAAACCAAGCGAACACCTGGACCAGGGAGCGGCGCACAAGATTTCTGACTGATCGCATTCTCTCTGCCACGTATCCGGTTCCGGTGCGAGCGATGCTGTCGGCGCATCGCGAAGTCGGGGCGAGCATAGCCTCTTGGCGCGGTCTTGAAATCCGTAGGACTACAGAGGCCAGTCGGAGTGGCTACGACAAACCTGTGGGTCGCGCAGGAACGTCATCTCGCCGACGGCGTCACCGAACACCTCTCTGTGCACGGCGTGGAAGTCCTGAAGCTCGGCCCCGACGGGGGTATGCGAGACGCGGCAGATGGATACGAGCATTGTCATGTTGTGTCCTTTCAAACAGCGGGTGCCCTGGCCTTGTGCCGGGCATGTCGAAGGGTGACATGAACGGGTTTGCACGAGTATACCCGCATTATCGTCTTTATGATTCCATGAGATCGAACAATGATTGATCAGCTCAGAACCATGGCGATCTTTCAGGCGGTGGCCGAGCTTGGATCGTTCCGGCAGGCCGCCAAGACGCTGAATCTGTCGCCCTCGGTGATCAGCCATCACGTCTCGAAGCTCGAGGAACAATTGGGCACGCCGCTCCTCTACCGCTCCACGCGCCGCATGTCGCTGACCGATGCGGGTGCCGAGCTTCTGGCGGCCAGTCAACGGATGACCGCCGCCGCCCTGGATGGGCTGTCAGCCGTGCAGCGGCGCGCGAAGCAGCCCACGGGAACACTGACGATCGCGGCGGCGACCCCATTCGCGCAAAGCCCCTATGTCGAGGCATTCACCCGCTTTGCGCAGACGTTCCCCGACGTGCATCTGAAGGTCCAACTGGATGACACCACAGTTCCACTGGAGGGGTCGACCGTCGATGTTGCCATTCGCGGCCGCACACACGACCTGGACGACAGCAGCTACAAGGCGCGCAAACTGGGCATGGTTCAGTTCTGTGTCTTCGCAGCCCCGTCCTACGTGCACGGTCGGCCAAGACCCCAGTCGATGGAGGATCTCGCCGACTGGGATTGGATTCAAAGCCCGCCCATCTCCTGGTCTGCCTTCGCGACCTTGGCTGACGGGACTGTCCCCAGTCGGTCTCCGAGGATCGTCGCGACCTGCAACAATTTCGCGATGGCCCGCAAGTTCGTCGAAGATGGTCTGGGGTTCATGATCGAAACCTACCCGCTCGTTGCCGACGACTTTCGCGCGGGGCGCCTGGTCCAATTGGTGCCGCGCGTAAAACTCCGTCCGATCGACGTTTACGCGATCTACCCGGCGAACAGCCCGAAAGATGGGCTCGCGCATCTGTTCGTCGATTTCATGATGGGACAACCCTGGGCCGCAGAGCACAGTTTCGGCGTCCGGTGATCGCTCCGTTGCAGCATGAGCGAGGACGGCGAACGGCGGCTCATGGTCGGGAAGCGGCAGTCCTTGGGGACGCGAAGGGTCGATCCAGCTGGGGCGCCGCAAGTCGGTTTCGAGCCCTGAACGACTGATGCCGCGGAACGGGCGAATGTCGGGTTCGGTGGATCGGCGCTGCAGTATTGGCAAGGTGTTTCGTATGATCCTGCGCTCGCCCGTGTAGGTGCGCCGCGCGCCGAAAAGGACGCTATTGCAACCGTTGGATCTTTCCGTTCAATCGCCGCACGCGGGTGCGGGCTATCGATGGACTCTCGCTGAGGATGGAAAGACCAATGGCTCGCTTTCGGGACGTGTCGCGAGCATTTCCAGGAGGCTTTCGTCGTTCGGCGCGCCCTCGACCTCGTCTGTCCAGACCCTGAAAAGCCGCAGATCGTAGGGGCCGAAAGACGTGATCATGGCAACGTCGGACGCATCCGCGCCCCGCACCATCGGCAACCGACCGATCCGCCTGGTATTGTAGCGGGCGTCGAAAACGAACCAACGTCCGCCCAGATAGACCTCGAACCAAGCGCAGAAATCTCCGGGACCGGAATCCGGGACGCCGATATCGCCCAGATACCCGCTGGCATAGCGGCTGGGGATGTTCATCGCCCGGCATAGGGATATTGCAAGATGGGCGAAGTCGCGGCAAACGCCGGTCTTTTCGCGGTTAACCTCCGATGCGGTCTTGCTGGAGCGGGCGAACTTGTAACCGAAGCTGATCTCGGAATGCACGAAATCGCAGATCGCCTGGACACGCGGCCAGCCCGGCGGCGTGGAGCCGAACGTCGCCCAGGCCATATCGGACAGGTTGTCGCTGTCGCAATAGCGGCTGGCCATCAGATGCGTCAGATGCGCGTCGGCAACGGCGTCGATCGCGTGCTGCTCGGCATCCGGCACCAGAGGGTCCGGCGCGCCATCGACTTCGGCCACGCAATCGGACCAGAGCCGAAGTGATCCCTTCGGCGCCACGAGCCGGGTGATACGATTGCCATATCCGTCAAGGAATTCGCGGGTCGGGATCATCGGCTCGGTGCGCACCCGGTCCTCGCCCACCAGCCGGGCGTCCAGTGTGCTGTGGGCCGAAAGCGCCAGTATCATCGGCACATCGGCGCCGCTTTCGATCTCGATCTCGAAGCCGAAACGTATGAACACGACATTCTATCCTGTTGGGTTTGGAACCGACGCTGCCCGATCGGGCTTCTCATCATGCCGGTACACCACCCAAAGCTCCGGCAGGCAGGAATTGTTCCCCCCATGCCCGACCTCCTGCGTATCGTCCACCGAACCGAGTATCGCTACGACCGCGTGGTCCAGTTCGGTCCGCACCGCCTGATGCTCCGCCCGCGGGATGCCCATGACCTGTGGGTCGAGGACGCCTCGCTTTCAATCTATCCTCCGGCGCAGCTTCGCTGGAAGTTCGATCCGTTCGGAAATTCGGTCGCAAGCGCCAGCTTCACCGATCCGGCGGACCGTCTGAGCGTGACAAGCACTTTGCTGCTGCGCCGCTATTCGACCGAGAACCGCCGTGGCGGTCTGGGATCTTCGACGGCGCCTTTTCCATTCGAATACAGCGCCGACGAGAAGGTCGATCTTCGGCCGTTCCGGCGCATGCACGACCCCGAGGACGAGACCATAATCTCCGGCTGGATCGACCGGGTCTTTCCCGGACGTCCCGCCACCGCGCTGGCATTTCTCAGCGATCTCGCCACAGCGATTCACGGCGCCATCAGCTATTCTCGGCGCGATGAGATGGGAACCCAGACCGCGGCCGAGACGATCCGCACGGGCCGCGGGACGTGTCGCGACTTCGCCTTTCTCTTCATGGAAACGGCGCGAAGCTTCGGTTTCGCCGCGCGGTTCGTCACTGGATACCTTCACGATGCCAGGGCCGAAAGCAGGGGCATGGTCGGGGGCGGCGCCACCCATGCCTGGGCCGATGTCTACGTTCCCGACGAAGGCTGGATCGAGTTCGACCCGACCAACCGGATCGTGGGCGGCGCTCCGCTGATCAGGGTCGCCACGACGCGAACCCCACGCCAGGCCTCGCCCATATCCGGCAGCTTCGTCGGCAGGGGCGCCGCGCTCCGCGGGCTCGATGTCGTCGTCGACGTGACCAGTGAGCATGTCCGCGACTAAGACCGCTTCTGGCGCCCGTGTCGTGGCAACGCCGATCACACCCTTTCGTGGCGGAACGCACAGCGCCCGGTTCCCGGCGACGGCGTCGAGGCGGTCAGGCGCAAACAGGGCGACCCCCTTCTCTCCAACTCGCGGGTTACCCAGCAGAACAATCCGTGATGGAAGCAAATCATGATCGACAGCCCGATCGCCACCCTGGTTGCCGAGGCTATCGACATCATCGGCAAGACCCAGAAGGAAATCGCCGAGGACGCGGGCTTTCCCCGGCCCAACGTCATCTCGATGCTGCGCTCGGGCGAGATGCGCCCCCCCCATTGAGCGCGCGCCCGCGCTGGCATACGCTCTTGGTATCGACGAGAAGCACATGATCGCGACCGCCACCGCGGAATACATGCCAGAGACCTGGACAAAAGCCGCTCGCGCCTCTCTGCCCGTGCCCGAACTCCAGACCGGCATCGAGTGCCCAGCGCCCGTTTTCCAGCAGTATTAGGCGCTCTGCACGTCATAGCGCTCAACCTACTCGGAAATACTGACGCAGTTGCTAGCTCGACTCTTGGCTGCGCAAAGACTTTCCGTGCAATCGTCGCCGACGCCGCTGGGCAGGCAAGAAGCTTGTTTATTGCGGCTTGGTGGGATGCGCTTACTGCCCTTGCGGACCTTTGCCAATTAGCCATCGCTGCGGCGCAGCGTCCTTGTCACGAACACTTGTTCAACCGGCAGCACGCGCACCCAGCCCGGTGTCCGCAGCGCGGAACCTTCCCGCCGTTCACATTCTTCGCGCGGGTGGCCGGTATCTGCCGTTCGCTGTCGTGGCGCGCTTCCTACACGTCAGCTCCTCGCTCCTCGCGGCAGACGCGACTGGCACTCGGGCCAGGCAGAAACGCGACAGTTAAAATCATCCCTTCGCTCGCTTGACGCGCCTTAAGGGCCTAGAGCATTTGATGCTTCCTACGGCGCGTCGTTCCAGGTTTCCACCAAAATGCGCCAAGTGCCGTCATCTTCCTTACGGTAGATCAGGACATAGTTACCGGAACCGGTGCCCATGGCATCCCCCTTGGGAAAATCGATGGTATTATCGCCCACGACATATCCAAGATTGCCGTCATGCCCGATCTCCGTGGCATCAAGCTGGATATTCTCAAGGCCTGCATCGAAATCACCTTGCAAGGCCGCTTCAATGGCGTCACGACCTACCGTCCGGCTTCCATCCGGAGGTAAACGCATTGCGTCTTCGGTATAGAGATCGGCCAACCCGGCGGCGTCACCCGCGTTGAAGA
The DNA here is from genome assembly GCF_016412875.1 of Palleronia pontilimi. Taxonomy (GTDB): domain Bacteria; phylum Pseudomonadota; class Alphaproteobacteria; order Rhodobacterales; family Rhodobacteraceae; genus Palleronia; species Palleronia pontilimi. Next base: position 106,630 of record NZ_JAEKPD010000014.1, read on the forward strand.
GTTCTTGCCATTTATCTTCTGCTTCGCGCAGTTGGTCTTCTACCGACTGTGCGGTCACCGCGTTCCCAGCCGTTACAAGAGCGGCGGCTGCCAGCAGCATTACTATAGTATTTCTCATCGAACCTCCTATCCATTTGATTTTATTATCTTATTGGATTTCCCCCGACTGCAATATCGTCAGAGGCGGCGCTTGAAAAATATCTTCGATGTCCACGGTATCGCTGTTCTGCATTTCGATCAACGCTCTTGAAATTAAGCTGTTCTCAGGCGCGTGTTTCCAATCTGTGCGCGATTTCCAACCGTATAGAACGGCTGGCGCGGTCGTGGCGGTTTTCAGCGCAGCTGTCGCACATCTAGCGTGGGCCGCTGCAAGCCACCCCTACGGAGCCGTAGCGCAGAGCTTGGATCGCGCGCTTGACAGGCGCCGGAAGATCGCACGAAACCTCCTGACCCGCCTGTGCGGCGCGCAGCGCAGCCACCTCGCCCGGTAGCCCGTCGATCGCAGCCGCGTCTGCCGTCACGATCGCGAGACATGCATCAAGACCCGCCGCGTCCGGGTCTTCCTGGCCCAGACGCGAAGCGAGCCGCTCCAGTTCGGTCCAGAGCGCCGCAGTGCCATCGCCGCCCGACTCCCGCTGGAAGCGCAGACGCGACTTCTCGCTTCGGCACAGATAGCGCTCATCGGTCTCGGCAAGGTTGGCTGCAACATCGGGCGGCAGCTCGGCGGGCCACCAGTCTCTCAGACAGTGCATGCAGCCTGGCCCGTCGAGGAAACGCGCCAGTGCTTCGGGGTCCGAGAGCCCTTTCTCTGACAGAATCCGCGCCGTCGGCGACAGCGTATCCGGCTTGCCTCGAAACTCGATCGGGAGAGACGTCGTCAAGCGATATCCGTCCTCGATAGGCACAAGCCATGTGGACGGGCCGGAAGCCCAGACATGGTTGTCCGCAAGGTCGTGAGGAACCTCTGTTCCGTGCAGCAAGACGATGGCATTGCGCTCCTGGAAGATGCGATTGCCGTGACAAGATCCAATACAGGATGGTACCCGCACCCCGCCGCCCACCTGCAGACCTAGCTTAGCATTTCCCCAAAGCTCGTTTGCCTTCATTTCGGCAACATTTGAGCTTTCGATACTAATGCCTACCTCAGCGTTCCCGTGGAAGCGGTTGCCGCGCAGCTTGGCCTCCGAGGGCGCGTCGGGGCTGTCGAGGACGCGCAGGAGCAAGATACCCGAGCGCTGGTTCTCCCAGCATTCGTTATCCGCGATCTCCGAGGCGTGGGCGGAGATAAGGACGAGACCGGCCCCGGCGTTCCCGTGGCAGCGGTTGCCGCGCCGCTTGGCCTCCGAGGGCGCGTCGGGGCTGTCGTGGCCGCGCGCGAGCACGATACCCGAGCGCTGGTTGTCCCAGCATTCGTTCTCCGCGATCTCCGAGGCGTGGGAGGAGATAAGGACGAGACCGGCCCCGGCGTTACCGTGGCAGCGGTTGCCGCGCAGCTTGGCCTCCGAGGGCGCGTCGGGGCTGTCGTGGCCGCGCTCGAGCACGATACCCGAGTTCTGGTTGTCCCAGCCTTCGTTCTCCGCGATCTCCGAGGCGTGGGAGGAGATAAGGACGAGACCGGCCCCGGCGTTACCGTGGCAGCGGTTGCCGCGCAGCTTGGCCTCCGAGGGCGCGTCGGGGCTGTCAAGATCGCGCCGGAGCATGATACCCGAGCGCTGGTTCTCCCAGCATTCGTTTTCCGCGATCTTCGATGCGTGAGAGGAGGCAAGACCGATACCGGCCTGGGCGTTGCCGTGGCAGCGATTGCCCCCGATCAGGTCTGCTCGGGAGTGCAGCAAGTATAGCCCCGTTCCCTGCCCACCTTCGGTCACGCTGTTCGATATGCGCGTGCCCTCACCTCTGCGCAAGCAGATGCCGTGCGCCGACTGTGCGCCAGAAATGGAGACATTCGTAATCCGCCCGTGGGCGACATCGTCGAACCAGAGGACGCCCCACTCAACCATTGCTGTCTCGCCTGCGGCAAAGGGCGGGTCGTCCGGCTCACGGCGAAGCAGCACGCCGTTTGCGACGACCTCTACGGCCACGCCCTCGACCGCCACGTTGGCCACCCCTCGCGCTTCGATCGCGGGCCCTGAACCGCCGTGGACAAGGCGTGCGTCAGTTCCCGCTAACGTCACTCCAGTCCGGAGCCTGAGCGTTTCGCTTCCCGTATAGACGCCCGGTGTCAATCGAACCGTGTCGCCGGGCGCCGCACGCTCCAACGCCGCAGCGATACTTGACCTTCCCCCGCGGTTACGTGCGCTTGTGGTTCACGAGGAGACCTTCCCGACGCAGCATCGCGTGCAGGCGCAGATAGCCATAGCGACGGTTCTCCGACGCCAGCTCCTTCATGCGTTTAATTGCGGCCTCGTCGTCTTTCGGCAGTGGTCGGTATTGCTGCACCGCTGTCGATGAGGCTATAAGTGTGCTGTAGTCCGGCACTTCGTTTCTTTTGTTGCCGTTCATCAAAGAACTGGTAACCACACGTTAAAATGCGAACACGGTCGCGCAGGTCCTCGAAATTGCCATCGGACAGGTACTGCAAAAACGACTTCACAATTCGTGTCTTGTTTTTCTTCACTTTTGATGCAGCAATATCTAGTTCCACAACTCTAAAACATGGTTTCTTTTTGTTGGTTTGATAGATGGTAAACCTGAACCCGAGGTAGTCGAAGCTGTGTTCTGCGGAAGGGTTGTTTGCCTTAGCCCCTCCAAACACAAAGACCTTTGACTTCGTGAAGTTGAGCCGAAGGCCATTTGGCAGCGCCCTCTCGATCTGCTTTTTCAGTGCCCTTGCACTATCAAGCTCTGGCAAAATCAAAATAATATCATCGACGTAGCGGGCGAAATAATGGGCTTGCAAGGTTTCTCGCATATTGCGGTCAAAATCTTGCATGTAGAATTCGCTCAGTTCTGCGCTAATTGCCAAGCCAGGAGGAAGACCCGAAACGGAATTACTTTTGCATTGGTGAATAAACGAGCCAAGAACAGCACGTGTGCTAGGAGCAGTAACCAATCTTCTTTTGAGTTGGCCAATTAGGACATCTTGATCGATAGATGGGTAAAAATTCTTTATGTCCATCTTTGCAATAGTAAACGGGATGCCTTCTTCGCAGAACAACTTTAATCGACGGACGATTTCCATTCGGCTGCTTTGCTTGGCTCCTGTGATTCTTCTAATGTTTTGCGCCGCTTTCCTAAGTACCAAATCGGACGCTAGATTATTGACTTGATATATTCTCCGACCAGCCAAATCATTCGGCGTCAACGGTAGAGAAGGAAAGCCATTTCTTGCTGTGTGGGCTGCACTAGCGATAACAGCAGCTTTGTATGGGTCGCCCATAAGCGCTGGTTGTTTTAAGAAATCGTTTTTCGTCAGGTGCCGAGCAAGCGATGCAGTGCTAAAAGTGGGATCATGCATACGTGGAACCTACGAGTATCAATTTCTTGAATTCGCCTTAGAATAGAACGAACACCACAGACACACCAGCGTTCAGCTAGGTGCATAATTGATATGCAGTTCATATCATCGCATTTGACACCCATACGGCACCCAAGCGGGATATGGCAGTCACAGCCATCGCTGAAACAACAGAAATTATCCAAATAAATCAAATAGCTAAATGGTGCCCGGGGGCGGCATAGCATTCCAGTCTCAGCAGGCCCCATGTAATGCCATATCTGTCTGTAAAACATGGATTTTCCTGATCCAATGCTCTCAGGGAAACTTGCGCCGTCGCAACAAATCCTATACGTCTTGGGGGATAATCTGGGGGATATGTCCTTGGGGAACCTAACAGCTCTCTTCATCAAATCCGCGCCGCCGGGCAAGCACGAGGATGGCGATGGCCTGCGACTGATCAAGCGCGAGGATGGCGGCGGTCAATGGGTCTTCCGCTACACGCTTTACGGACGCAGACGGGAGATGGGTCTCGGCGGCCTGAAGGCCCTCTCCCTGAAGGACGCCCGGGACGTCGCCTCGGGGTACCGGACCTTGGTCGCCAAAGGTAAAGACCCCATCGAACATCGGCGCAGACAACGCCAGGACGCCATGCGCAGTCGGCATCTCCTCAAGGATGTCGCGCTGGACGCTTTCGAGAGCCGCAAGGCCGATCTCAAGGGGGACGGGACTGCGGGGCGATGGTATAGCCCGTTGGAGCATCATGTGCTTCCGAAACTCGGGCAAATGCCCGTCGCTGAGATTACCCAAAGCGATGTCCGGGACGCCCTTATGCCGATCTGGCATTTGAAGGCTGCAACAGCGACGAAGGCCGCCAATCGCCTCAGGATCGTCCTGGACCATGCAGCCGCCTTGGGACTCGATGTCGACCTGCAGGCGGTTGCCAAGGCGAAGCAGCTCTTGGGGCGGCAACGGCACCAGGTGACGTCGATCCCGAGCATGCCATGGGTGGATGTGCCCGCGTTCTACGCCTCGCTCGAGGACCCGACGATCACGCATCTGGCGCTGCGACTGCTTATACTCACAGGGCTTCGCTCGCGGCCCGTGCGCTTCGCCCGGCTGGACGAGATCGAAGGGGATATCTGGACCGTACCCGCGAACAACATGAAGGCGCGGGTTGGCGCTGCGGAAGATTTCCGTGTCCCCCTGAGCAAGGAGGCGCAACGGGTCATCAATCTCGCCCGCCCTTACGAGCGCGATGGCTATCTGTTTCCATCAGTCCGCAAGGGAGTCATCAGTGACGCAACCATGGCGCGGCTGATGGAGCGCCGAGGGCTTGAGGCCCGTCCGCATGGCTTCAGGTCCAGTCTGCGGACATGGCTTGCCGAAGAGACAGACGCCCCGCATGAGGTGGCAGAAATGGTCTTGGCGCACCTGTCCGACAGCAAGGTCGTCCGGACCTATCGCCAGACCGACTTCCTGGATCAGCGACGGCCTTTGATGGACCGCTGGGCAAAGTACTGTACGGGGTAATGCCACCGAAGTCGGCGCGAGCCGCTGACCTCTAAAGCACTACTAGCTCGAAGGCACTTCTCCTTCCCGGTCCGAATCAAACCCCCTCTTCCCCTTTTCGGCCCAGACCTCACGCGCATGATCTGAGGTACTCCCCGATCATTGGACAGGATCTGGCGTAAATTAAGCTACTCGTTGCACCTGCTGATCGGGTTGGTTGATATCATTTCTCTGCCAATAGACCAGCGCCGGTGGCTTGCCGCCCAAGGCCGAATGCGGGCGCTGGTGGTTGTAGAAGGTCATCCACTTCTGGATGGCCACCTTCGTCTCCGATCCTGTCTCCCAGGCATGCAGGTAGACGCACTCGTATTTCAGGGTGCGCCACAGCCTCTCGATGAAGATGTTGTCGAGGAACCGGCCTTTCCCATCCATCGAGATCCGCACGCCAGACCGACGTAGCCGATCCGTCCAGGCGAAGGACGTGAACTGGGATCCTTGATCTGTATTCATGATCTCAGGCGGCCCGAACTTGTGGATGGCCTCGTTCAGCGCGTCGACGCAGAAGTCGGCCTCCAGCGTGTTCGAGATCCGCCAAGACAGAACCTTGCGGGTGTGCCAGTCCATGATCGCCACGAGGTAGAGGAACCCGCGCCGCATGGGCAGGTAGGTGATATCCGAGCACCAGACCTGGTTCGGGCGATCCACCTGCAGACCTCTCAGCAGGTAGGGATAGGTCTTGTGCCCCTTCGCGGGCCTGCTGGTATTGGGCTTCTGGTAAATCGGCATCAGCCCCATGAGGCGCATTAGCCGCCGTATCCGCTTCTCGTTCACCAGGTGTCCGTCGTTACGCAGATGCCAGGTCATTTGCCGGACACCGAAGAACGGCGTCTCCAGGAACTGCTCGTCGATACGCCGCATCAGGCCGAGGTTCTGTTCGGTCTCGCCCTTGGGTGTGTAGTAGAAAGACGAGCGCGCGATCGACAACAGCCTGCACTGCTGCCCGATCGACAGATCTGGGTGGCCCGGCTCGATCATCCCGCGCCTCACTTTCCGCCCCAGGGCTTCAGCTTTCGTTCCAAAAAAGAGTTGGCCACCGCCAGCTCCCCGATCTTGGCGTGGAGCTCCTTCACCTGCTCCTCGTCAATCTCAGGCTTCTTACGGCCCCCACGTTCGAACACCTCGGACGCGCCTTCAAGCAGCGCTCGCTTCCATTGATGGATCATCGTCGGATGCACCCCGAAACGGCTGGCCAGTTCGGCGGCCGTCTCTTCACCCTTCAGGGCTTCCAGCGCGACCTTCGCCTTGAACTCAGGCGCGTGCTGCTTCCGTTTCGACATCTCTGATCTCCTTTTCGTCGAAGATCAGCAGACTGCAAATCGTAGCTTATGTCAGTGTCCGAATTTCGGGGGGTAGCTCAATCGCCCTGGTCGCTTTGCAGTTTGTCGGCCATCCAGAGCAGAGCGCCGTAAATCAGGGCGCGGTCGTCACCGGTCAACTCGACGACGCGTGACTTGACGACAAGGCCTCCGATTTCGATCAGATGCCTTGTGCGCTTGCGGCGCTCGACCTGCCAGTTGCGCATGTCATGCCGCGCCTTTGTCGCCTGATGTCGGTTGCGCGCCGCCAGATTGCGCCGGAGTGCTTTCCGCGTTGCGGTCAGTTGCTTTCGCAGATCGCCGCGACCGGCGTGGAAAGAACGCGGCCCCGCGTTTTGCCCAGGCCTCCCTCTTGCCGGTGTCGGTAGTCTCCGCCAGCACGATCAGCGCACCGGCCAGTTCGTCAGCACTGAACGCATCGGCACCGGTGGCGATGACGAGCTCGCCGAGTTGTTGCACCTTGCGGGCCTTCAGCTCATTCGTCTTCGCTTCCAGTTCTTTCAACTCCGCATCGTAATCCCGTGGTTTGCGCATTCCTGCCTCCATATCGTGTTGATGCAGAGAGGATAGCGGGGCATGTTTCAGAAGGCAGCAGAGTCGCCAGGACGGCTGGGGACGCACCGGTCCATCCCGAGATTTTATTGAGGGAGGGCGCGCTTATACGTCGTTCCGACGTGGGCGTTCTTGTGTAGATGATTGCGCCATCATGGCAATCTATCATCTCCACGTGAAGGTCATCGGGCGCGCAGCTGGTTCCAGCGCGGTGGCGTCCGCTGCCTACCGCGCAGCATCGCGGTTGCGCGACGAGCGGCTGGACCGTCCCCATGACTTCACGGCCAAGCGCGGTGTCGTGCATTCCGAGGTGCTGCTGCCGGAAACCGCGCCCGAGGTCTGGTCTGACCGCGAACAGCTCTGGAACGCCGTCGAGGCGGTCGAGGTCAGGCGCGATGCGCAGCTGGCCAGGGAGGTAGAGTTCGCCATTCCGCGCGAGATGAGTGAGGCTCAGGGGATCGCGCTGGCCCGCAACTTCGTGCAGTCGGAGTTCGTGGATCGCGGTATGATCGCCGATCTCAATGTGCATTGGGACAGGGGTGCGGATGGCCTGCCCAAACCCCATGCCCATGTCATGCTGACGATGCGGTCCGTCGATGAAGATGGGTTTGGCAAAAAGGTGCGCGACTGGAACAGCACCGGGATGGTCGAGCGTTGGAGGGAACGCTGGGCGACGCTGGCCAACGAGCGCCTGGCTGAACTCGACATCGACGCACGCATCGACCACAGGAGCTTGGAAGACCAGGGCATCGCGCTGGAGCCGCAAAGCCAGATCGGCGCGCCCGCGCAGCGTATCGCGGGCGAAGGGAGCCCTGCCGACCGGGCCGAACTGCACCGCGAGATCGCACGCGACAACGGAGCGAGGATCATCGCGGAACCTTCGCTTGCACTGGACGCGATTACCCATCAGCAATCGACCTTCACGGACCGCGACATGGCACGCTTCGCCCATCGGCACAGCGACGGGATCGATCAGTTCAACGCGGTGAACAACGCAATCCGAAGCGCGCCCGATCTGGTTGGGCTTGGCCAGGATGGGTGCGGCGAGGACCGTTTCACCACCCGCGCGATGATCGAGGCCGAACAGCGTTTGCATCGCGCCGCCAAAGTCTTGGCCGAGAAGCAACGTCATGACGTGCGGGATGCGGATCGCAAAGCAGCCTTGGCGCGTGCGGAAGCGCGCGGTCTGGTTCTGTCGCGCGAGCAGGCTGACGCTCTGACGCAGATTACCGGTGGGCGTGATATCGGGATCGTCGTGGGCCATGCCGGGACGGGAAAGAGCGCGATGCTGGGCGTGGCGCGGGAGGCCTGGGAGGCGGCGGGTTACGAGGTCCGGGGTGCGGCGCTCTCCGGTATTGCGGCGGACGGACTGGAGGCCGGATCGGGCATCGCGTCGCGCACCATTGCCAGTCTGGAACACAGTTGGGCACAGGACCGCGATCACCTCAGCGCGCGCGATGTGCTGGTGATCGACGAGGCGGGCATGGTCGGCACGCGGCAGCTGGAAAGGGTGCTGTCACATGCCGCAGACGCCGGGGCCAAGGTGGTGCTGGTCGGCGATCAGCAGCAGCTGCAATCCATCGAAGCGGGCGCAGCCTTCCGGGCGCTCCACGAGCGTCACGGCGGAGCGGAGATCGGTGAGGTCCGCCGTCAGCGCATGGACTGGCAGCGCAACGCCACCCGTGATCTGGCGACCGGTCGAACCGGGGCGGCAATCGACGCCTATGAGGCGCAAGGCATGGTGCATGCCGCCGAGACCCGTGAGCAGGCGCGCACCGACCTGATCGACCGCTGGGACCGCGACCGACAGGCGGCACCGGACCAGAGCCGGATGATCCTGACCCACACCAACGCCGAAGTGCGCTTGCTCAATGACTTGGCGCGGGAGCGGAAGCGCGCGGCGGGCGATCTGGGAGAAGACGTCTCCTTGACGGTCGAGCGCGGTGACCGTCGCTTTGCCAGCGGTGACCGGGTGATGTTCCTGCAGAATGACCGTGGCCTCGGCGTGAAGAATGGCACTTTGGGGACGATTGAGCAGGTCAGCAGACAGTCCCTGTCCGTTCATACTGATGATGGGCGCTCCATCGCCTTCGACCTCAAGGACTACGACCGCCTCGACTACGGCTATGCCGCGACCATCCACAAGGCCCAGGGCATGACGGTGGACCGCACCCATGTGCTGGCAACACCGGGCCTGGATGCCCATGGCAGCTATGTCGCTCTGTCGCGGCACCGGAACGGTCTGGACCTGCATTACGGTCGCGACGACTTCGCCACGCAGGATCGGCTGATCCGCACCCTGTCCCGCGACCGGTCCAAGGACATGGCGCTGGACTACACCGAGGCCGATCCGGCGCAGGCCTTTGCCGAGCGGCGCGGAATCACCTTCCGGAAACGTGTCATCGAGGTTCTGCGCAAGATCGTGCCGGAGAGACTCCGCGATAGGATTGATGGGTCGCGCCCTGCCCGAGACGGCGCGCTTGGCTCGGATGTCGCGCAGGGGCCGGGAGGGGAAGAGGCAAGGAAGGATATCCGTCCCAGCGCGGATGCGCTGCAAAAGGCCCTGGCGTATGACCCGGAAGCGGCAATGCGAAAAGCCCGCACCGAAGCCCTCAAACGCCATGCCCGCGCGGTGGATGCGATCTTCACGGCTCAGGAGAGGGGGAACCCGGGCACACCCGACCAGTTGCGTGTCCTCTCTGAGTCCCGCGCGTCCTTCGAAGAGGTCCGGCCTGACGGCTGGCGCGATGCCGAGGCGGCCTACGCGAAGGACCTGTCCCTTGCCCGCGAGGCGGGATCGGGCCAGGTCAATCGGACCATCCGGGCGCTGCAACTCGAAACCGAGTTGCGCACCTCTCCAGAGCGCCGGGCCGCGCAGTTCGTGGAGCGCTGGCAGCACCTTGATCGGACCAGCCTGTCGCACTACCGGTCGGGCACGATGTCCGACTATCGCGCGACACGCGCGGAGATGGGCGAGATGGCGAAAGGCCTCCAACGCGATCCGCAGCTGGAATCCGTCCTTGCCAACCGCAAGGCCGAACTGGGTATTCGGATGGACTCGGGCCGCCGACTCGGTGCGGAGTTGGCTTATTGTCACGGCATCGACATCACCCGGGGACGCGGACTCGGGCTCTGACACCTGTCCGATCTGCCGCCCATTCCACGCACCGCTGCGACCATGGGCCGGGCACTCTTGCGCGGCCAACGTGGCGTGGCCTGACTGGTTCAAGAACATCCAGCAGGAGGCAATAGACCCATGTCCGACCCAGATCGTATTATCCGCCTGAACACAGTCCTCGACCGAACCGGCCTGTCCCGTTCCACCATCTATCGAAAGATCGCCGAGGGCACCTTCCCGGCTCAGCTCAGGATCAGCGTGCATGGCGCAGGATGGCGGGAGTCAGAGATCAGTCGATGGGTCGAAGATCCAATGGGTTGGAGACCCGAAGACGAGACCGTAGCAACGCCACAAAGGCATGAACGCCAAGGGCAACTGCAAAGACGCTATTGAGCCCTTGGTCCCGTCGTTCGGACAAACGTCCACGTTCCATGTCAGCGACCAGCACTGGCAATGCAGCATTATTCAAAAGTATGGGCAAAAAGCGGATATTTTCTGCGGCAGGCACTGATGTGTGCTGTGCAGGATTAAACTGCGGTTTCAAAGAAATTATAGATATAGTTGCTTCCGGCCCTGAGCCGACATCCAGCAGCCAACCCAGATGCTGCGGTCGCAGCCCGCTTTCCGGACATTCGCTGCGGGTGAAAAATCTGGGGCTGTATGGACGCACACTCTGCGGACCAACCACCGCTCGCGTTCCCAAGTGCAAAGGCAGCAGCCAACCAATTTCAGAAATTCCAATACGGACTTTTCTGCCTGTAAGCTGCCTGCCAACGCCCTGTCGCTAATGATCAGGCGAATATCTAACCTTCTACTTGTTGAGGTCGGTTGAAATCGGTCGCCTCGCAAACGTTCAAGGGGTGCTCTGCGCCCGCATGTACCGATCCTTTAGATGCTCTGCGGTCTGATCAATGCTGGGGTAGACAGTTGTTGCATTGATATTGAGAGCATCAAGCTGATCGAGGATACCCTGCTTGTTGGTAACCGTGATGCGTGATATTTCTAATCCGTCTTGGCCTGAATCGGGTAGCATCGCACCATGACCGTACAGGAGAAATGCGCCAGATTGGGGTTTTATACGGGCGTTGGTGTGCTTAGCTTTCACGCATATGATCGAGCCTAGATGATCTGGGTCCATTCGAGGTTCGAAGAAACCTTTCTCGGACTTGATGTGATGCAACAGCTTGCCCGCGACCTCGCTTTCGTTGAACGCGTGGATTTCCAAAGCGAGATCTATTTCATTCTTTTGCTCATAGCTGAGGTTAGATAGATTTGAGAGGCAACTAACTGTATCAGAATCATAATATTTAACCTTCGCCTCGGGCACCCGAAAAATGATCACTTCGCCCGGAATATCCATTAATTTTTGCTTGCCGTAGCAAGCGAAGAACAGAGCGATCAAGGGATTGCCTGAGATGTCGAGTAGTCGCGTGGGCAGGCCGAAATGCTGCATGCGGACTAGGCGGTCAAAGCAATACTGATCGCTCTGAAATTCTTCGTAGTGAGCGATAAGCAGCTCTTTACTGAGGCGATCTTCGCTCGGCAAGAATTGCCAACTGCCGTCGGGCCACTTCCGCATTACAGAAGGTGTCAACTCGAAGTTCGCGTCCTCGTGTCCACGATAGAAGATTTCTACTTCATCCCTCGGAGGCAACCCCTGCAGGGCCGCGAGAAATCCCTCCACGTCGCTAATAGTGGCAATGATGTTCTTCTTGCGCTCCGGCGGCGGCGCGGTTGGGGCAACCTGTTCGGCACCTAAGAATTCGTCCACCTTGGGCGCAGACGCCGGCTTGCGTTCGGCTAGAGCCCGGAGGATCGGTCCTGCCTCGCCTTCTCGCACTGCCCAGTGTGTGCGGTAGAGCTGGAATCCGTCCGCTCGAAAGGCCTCGGTTGCATCATCGACACTAGCGAAAGTAATCTCGCCGAACTCGATGATCGGTTCGAACCCTGCCACTACCTCTTTGCGATTGGCTTGGATATTCGCAAGCCGACCGAAGCGCACGAGCATCGTTGCACTGCCGTCTGCCCGCCCAACTTCGCTGCACAAAAATGTTGGTAATGTCATAAGGAAGGCAAGCGCTTCGTCGTCGAGGCCCTCCAACCCATTCGCGAGTTCCGTTGGCGTGTACTCGAACATACGACCGCGGCTCATACCGACTTGTGTCACCCCATCGACGTAGTCGACGTTACCAAACGAGATGTAATTGAAATTGTCGGCCATTTGTCCGCCTTCTCTTGTGGCTGACCTGAGTTACAATCCACCGACTTGTACGACCCTGTGTCCTGAGGTCCATTGCCGGAGCCTGTCAACTGTCTTGGTCGTCAGCTATTATGCCCGCTATCCTGCGCTTTGAGGATTTTTGTGCCTGACCCGTCATCGGTCAAGCTAAGCTCTTAGCCGCCGTCGAACATCTGCATGGTCCTGTGTCCGGCTGGCGACGTGGCCGACCCTTACCAAATATTGCCAATTCTATCTGGCATTGCACTGGGGCACCACCACACCGGCCATTCGTGCATCGCGTAGCATTTTGGGAACAAAAAGGACCTCAGCGCGGATCTTCTCGAACCTTCACACCTGGAGTTTTGAGCGTTGAAGGCGGCCGACTTCTCCACAATTGTTGTGCGATATCAAGATACATGCAGTACTGTGGACTGAGAATTCCAATCGAGACAGTCCCTTATATTTTCTAAAGGTATGCAGCATGGCATCGCGATTTACAGCGCTTCCGCTCTCTAGCGGCGAGAGCTTCATCCTCGAAACAGACCACTGCGGAAAACGTTTTGTTATTCTGGTCGATGGCGGGCAATCGAAGAGCACGAGCCCGAAAAAAAACGGTCTATATAAAGCGATCAGGCAGTGCTGTCCCGATATCACGGACACGATAGACATCGCCATTTGTACACATCGGGACCATGACCATGCCGGAGGGTTTCCCGCTTTCATAGAAACATGGCTCGCCGAAGGAAATGACATCGGGGAGTTCTGGCTACCCGGTGGCTGGGCTGGGGCAGTGGAGATGGTACTTACAAATCCGGACGGGCTTGTCTCAATGCTCCGTGCCGGTGCCAATACTGCTGCATATCGCATTGACCAACGTCAGAGCTCACGTGAAACAGACGTTGAATCGACCGCTCAAAGATCATTCCGGGGGAAAAATGTACGCTCCATACAAGCTGAGATGCACGACATGTGCATCGAGGATAGCTGGACGGACAGTCTTACGGAACAGTCTCGAGCCAATCGCAGCACAGATGATGACCGCTACGTCGAAACCAACCGCACAGTTCATGCCGCCAACAGTTGGGGTTTCACCATAGAAGGCTGGGAAGCAATCCGCTCAGATCTGGATACGAGCGCGATACATGACGAGCCGCTTACTGAGCGAGACGGTGCATACCGACAACTGAATGACGAAGTTTACTTCGAAGAGATTCTTCTCGATGATAGCGGCGTACGTGAGCATTGGATCTCCAGACGTTTCTTTGATGGCAGCAATTCAACTTCACAGCTTGCGAGAAGTCTGTTTCGAAACGCGATTGATACAGTTGAAGCGATTAGGAACATCGCCAGTGCGGCAGTGATGTTCGACATTCCGGTTCGTTGGTTTGACTTTTCGGCATTTGAGAAGGGAGCCAAACCCTCCGGTGGCAGACAAGGGTTTTTACAGCCTCTGAATGCCGTCGAATTCAAGCAAGCGGAGCGTGAGACCGATGCGCTCAAACTGTTCTTTAAACTGACGTTAACCGAGCAGAATGTTGCGTCTCTTGTCTTTCAACGCCTAGAGACAGCCTCCGAACCAGGTGTGATCTTTCTTGGAGATTCCCGTTTGGCGTTCGGAGTCGACCAGCCAGAAGAAAATTTCGAAAAGCACCTCGTTCAACCGAGAAGGCCAATTGTCTATACCGCGCCGCATCACGGTTCTCGCAACAACGACCGTGCTTATGAGGTCCTTGCCAAGTGGCTGCCCGATCTGTTTGATGCTTCAATCGCCGTTCGAAACGGTGGTGTGTGGAACCAGACACTTGCGGGATATCTGAATATCAAATGTCGGCGCTGCGCCCAATGCTATCAATGTCATGGGGGTAATTGGTCACAACCTGTTCAGATCATTTCAGATGACCGCCAATGGATCTGGCCATCTGCCCTTGGTGGCAGATGTGGCGTGCCGAAACGGAAGAAGTAGTTATCTGCGCCGCGCTACGGAAGGCGCATCTTCCGGCCCTTTGCGGGATTTTATCTGTCTGCTTACTGATGCAACGCGGCGTCACCAAAGCCTAAATTTGGGGCATACTCAACGAAAAGGACAACACTAAATTAGTTCAAGCCGCTTTGCCCAATAAAGCGTGATGGGACATTCTTCCAATGAGCTTCGTCGGAAAGAACCAGAAGGTACTGTTTGGCGCGAGTTACTCCCACATAGAATAGTCTTTGCGCTTCGGCGACCTTTATAGGATCATCGGTTATCGCAAAGAAAGGAATGTGCCCGTCATTCGCGTTGATGATCGCAACTGCTTCGAATTCCCTGCCTTTGGCAGAGTGCATGGTGATGAGCTTGATGGCGCGGTCAGGGTTGGCGAAGAGACCCAAATCGGCGATGACCATGTTGTCTATATCAACGGTCTTCTCCATGTCGGCCCTCATATCAGCAACAGAACTGACCAAGGCTTCGGCGGCGGATGGCGTGATCCATTCGTCGCGCATTAATATTTCCCCGATGGCCACGCTGCTGGCTTCCAGCCACGCTAGGGCGCCCTCACGGAGCGCTGCCAGTCTCTTGGCTTCCATGATCAGCCCCAGAGAGGTACGTCGTCCGTCATAAGTGAAGATGTCAAAGCGCGTCTGACCCATCACTTCGCTGATCATTCGGAAGAGAGCCTTCTCCACGCCTGACGGATCAAACAGAGCGCCTTGCTGTATGCATGCGCCTAACTCCTCTGCAAGCCGCGCATAGAGCCGAGAGCGCTTGTATGGTCGCGCCCCTGGTCCAAAGACAGGCACGCCTAAATCCCGCAAGTGCCGTGCGACAGGCACAAGATGCGACCACCACGGTGCAAGCACCGCCGCTTTACCGTAAGGGATGCCCAGAGTTTCCAAAGCGGGCAAGAAGTAGTCTTCCACGCCTGCCTTGGGGTTATCGACGTGTTGATACTGCACAATGCCTTTACGCTCTGCCGCAGATCCTCTGGCATTCATCACGGGCATACGCGGAATGAGAGTCTGTGCGGGCTTTATAATCTCAGGGGCACAACGAAAATTCCCGCTCAAGGCATGGGTGCGGTCGGCCTTGATTTGATCGCAGAACCGATTGCCCAGAGCGCTATCCGCGCCTGCAAACCCATTGATGGATTGATGCTCGTCACCGACCAAGAAGAAATGCGTGTGCAGATGTCGACGTAAGAGTGCGAGGATCGCGATCTGCACGTCTGTCGTATCTTGGAATTCATCCACGAGAAGCCACGCGAAGCGACAAGCAATACCTCTAGCGACGAAGGGATGCTCTTTGAGTATGAGGAAGGAATAATAGAGGATCATCGCAAAATCGAGATAGCCTCGACCACGTACAAATTTCCAATATCGCGCGGCGGTCTGTGGCGTGACGATCCCGCTTTCAATGCCTGTGCCTGCGGGATGCCCTTTGGTGGTGTGGCGCAAAGAAGCATAATCATCGAAAGTAGAGCGCTGAATCGATCTGCCGAACTCATCTTCGACAGATAGAACGATCTCTTCAAAGTCGCGCATCTGTTGCGTGAGAATAGAAAAGCCTTTTGGGACTTCTGGATGCATCCAGCCATAGGGGCGCAAGATGAAGTTCAGACAGAAGCTATGGATTGTGGAAATCTCACAGCGCTCAATCAATCGATTGGTGCCGACACGCTTAATCCTTGCTTCGATCTCATTGACGGCGGCATTGGTGTAGGTAATGCACCCAATCGATAGCGGTGTCTCTTCGACGCTTTCTGCAAGCTTCAACAGTTTGGCGATGATCACACGTGTCTTGCCACTGCCGGGGCATGCCGAGAGAGCCGTATCACTTGGATGGTCTACGGCGCGTCTTTGTTCGTCGGTCAGCGCAATCATACTTGTAGCCACTCAATGGCATCATTGATGTAACCGGGAAGCTCAGTGCATTCATTGGCAAAGCGAGAAGCGACTTGCGCGAAGCGGGCTTTGCCGAAACGCTTAGCTGTGTTCAGTACCTTGTCCCGACACTCTTCCAACAGCTCTGCCTCGCGTTCATCCACAATGAAGTCATCGAGTTCATCCCGTGCGGCTTCCAGATCGGCGGTGATGTTGGGGGCTCCTAATGTGCGGCACGTCTCGATGAACATGTTTAAGGTCTCAAGGCAGACCAATTCTCTCTCGAAAGTCGTTTCACCAAGGAAGACATGAACGAAGTCGCTGTTGAGGGCCGTAAGCGCATGACCATCGAGGGGGTCCACATCATCATCCGCATCTGAGGGTTTGAGATCGGCATCGGCAACGATAGCGCATTTCTTCTCTAGGCCTCCCGCGCGGAAGAGCTTGGAATAGACCTCAAAATGCACGCCATAGATCGACGTGATCGAGATGCCCAGGCGTTCTAGATTGATGCCCAAAACCGCCTCCGCCAATGCAGGAATGAGAAACAACTCTGCTGGACCTTCGACCAACATCACTTTTCGGGCAAAAAGCAAGTTGTTTTTGGTGGCATCCAGATATCTCTCAAGATCAGCGATATCGTTTGCGTCCAGCGTCGGTGTCTTGGACAGCGTGGATGCGGCGATGCTGGCATCAGCGCGACGGGTCAGAGAGATGAAGGTTGCGAATGGCGCTTGCGAGGTGACTTGGGTCGAGTGACTGCTCAAAATCACTTGGACTTTGGTTTGTTCCAAAGCGATCAGAAGAGAGGCTTGCAACTGCGGATGCAAATGTGCCTCCGGCTCTTCAATCAAAAGGAGCTGTCCTGCAGTCGTAGCTTTAGAAATGCGTCGTTTGAGATATTCGATCAGGATTGCGATGTAGAGAATGTTGTTCATCCCCAATCCATTGCGAGATGGCTCGAAACTTTGAAGGACATGATCAGAGAGAAGAATTTTCAGGTTACGGATGATCGCCTGAAACGTCGCGGCGGAAAGTCCCAACGTCGCGCCCATCTCGAAGGCTGGTCCCGAGACCGCCTTGAATGAGCTGTCAATGGCTTGGGCGATTTCGGCAATGGTCTTCGAAGCTTCGATCTCGGCATTCGCATCGGTTAGGATTGCCACCAAGGCCTCTTGCTCGGCATCGGGCACATCAAACGCTTCGATTAAACGAACTAGGGGTGAGTGATGTGGCTGGCGCAAATCGGCTTCCACATCCCGCAAAGCGGGCAGATTGACGACAAGATAAGATGATAGATCACCAAAGCGGACGGTCTCGCCGATACTGTCCATATCCCATGTGATTTCTGTTAGATCGACAGTCGCATCACCTCCACGCAGCTCCCAAGTGTAATCGTCAAGCGTCAGCTCGCCTGGAACGATCTCTCCAAGGGCTAGCTTTTCTCGAATGGCGGGCCGTGGTCGAAAGCGGAAAAAAACACGAGCTCGATCGGCTTCAAGTTTCCACTGACACACTAAGGCTTCTTCATTGACGATGCCTTCGAAGTCTGTGAGCTCGATGCCGATCAAAACTTGACTTGGGTGAGAGATGTCTACCGACGCATGAATATCCTCTCGAATTAACGAGCGAAAGACTGACGGAAGGTTGACATCCACACAAATCTGAATCGCTCTGAAGAGCGCCGTTTTGCCGGTATTGTTCTCGCCGATGATGCACGTGATGTCGTTCTCAAGAGTTATATCTAGAGATTTAAAGCTACGAAAATTCTGAATTACGATGCGGGAAATCTTCATAAGTGTCTTTCAATTTTGAGCGCAAGAAGAGCGTTTTTATGCAACAATGGCAAGCATTTGTATTTTGATGCGAGGACCGAACGCCGTCCTAACGATTCAGTTAAGTTTGCACACGAAAGACGAGCCCCAGCATTGGCTTAAAAGGAGCAAGCGTTGATTCGGAACCAATGGCTACTTTTCAGATTGCATTGCTGAGATGGGGTACATGCAGAGAAAGTCCGGTTTCCGCCCTTTCCTCGGGGAAGCTACCCGGCCCAAAGCCGTCATTCGTGGAACTACAGGGAGACACCGCTCTCAGCTTACTTTGCATTGCAGTGGGAAACAGATTCCTGAAGAACATCGCTGAGTTGGTCCCGATCTTGTGTATTAACCAGCAACAACTCCGGGCTGGAGCGAATGGTCATGTGGAGTTGACCATCGCACTGATAGAGAATTCGGTAGGTGCCGGCAGAAGAAAAGTCTATTGACCCTATAAAGTCGGTTAGCGAGCGATCCGAAAATTCGTTCTTCAAAAAATTCTGCAATTCTGCACTTAAAGCTCGTTGGTAGGAGCTGGATGAAGAGTTAAGGGAAAAATGCACTACAGTTTCCGGTAGGGAAGAACGCGTCGAACGCTCCACCGTCAAAGACCCCGGCGCGATAGCACTCATGTTGTAAAAGTAGATCGCTTCTCGGATTTTTCCGCCATCACCGCATGGTAACCGGCCGGGAAACTTTAGCTTTAGCACACAAGCCTCAGCGTGAGCAGATACCGTCCGATTATCCTCGTAGCCATCGAATCGAAATTCCTGGACTAACTCGAATAGGGCCGATTTCTCATCAGGGGAAGATTGTGCGAACGATGCTGTGAAGAAAAGCAAGGTAGCAGCTAAGATATAGGAGTTAGGCACAAGTTGCTCCGATGCGGCTTGCCTCCATAAGGTGATGGTGCGGATCAACAGTCAACCAGAGAGTCTTGGCAGCTTTCGGATCAATCGACTCAACTTTGTAAATGCAGCGAATGTCCGAGATCCGGCTTGGTGACTGGGGTCGCGCACCAGCAGCGAACGACCGCTTCCCGCCCTCCGTGTAGTACACGGGTGCAACAGTTTCGGTCGTCGATTGCTCTTGATGGGCACTTGCAGCTCTCGTTGTAGACCATCCAACAAACTATGATTCCGACAGTTGCAGTGCTCCAGCACGATTGGTCCTAGGGGTGATGCAAAGCCTAGTTTTTGGCCGGACAACGCAGCACCAGAATACACGCAAAAACTAGCCATAGAGATTCTGTGACCCCAGCGTTAGTGCCGGGATCGCCTTGAGCGATAGACAGAGTTGGAGATCGACGGGCTCGCGCCCCCTCACCCCAACCCTGACAGTTTCCAAATCCTGTTGATCCGCCTGCCATCCCGGCAGGTCCGAGAAAACCGGCAAGCGCCGCCTGTGGCGTCGGTTCCGGTCGAGAATTCCGGTTCCTCCCACGCGCAGGCGCGCGGTTCCCTCCCAAATTCACGCCCTCCACCCGGTTGTCACGGCCCCGCCGGGCCGCAGGACGGGCTTTGCCCTTACCTGCTCTGCCCTTCGGAATGCATGGGCATTCCAAAGACCAGAACAGGAAGGCCCGCCCATTGGCGGAAAGGGAAGCAGACCCGGACCGCGCATGCGAGGAGGGTCACAAATGACCGCAGAGAAGTTTGACGTTTATTCCCATGTCACCAACCAGATCATCACGCAGATCGAGGCGGGAACGCCGCCTTGGCGCAAGCCGTGGACCGGTAGCGGTGCATCGATCAGCTTGCCGGAACGGTTCAACGGCGAGGCTTATCGAGGCATCAACATCCTGATGCTTTGGGCGACGGCGATGGCCAAGGACTACTGCTCAGCCCGCTGGATGACGTTTAATCAGGCCAAGCAGCTTGGGGGCCATGTCCGCAAGGGCGAGAGATCCGCCACCGTGGTGAAATACGGCACCGTCGAGCGCGAGGACGAGACCGGCGAGGAACGGCAAATCCCGTACGCGAGGGCCTACAGGGTGTTCAATTCCGACCAGATCGAGGGACTGCCCGCCGAGTTCTACATCCTGCCCGATCCGCCCCGTGATCTTGGCACGGTGGCCGACCCCGCGCTGGAGGCGTTCTTTGCCGCGACCGGCGCGCAGATCGACGTGACCGAGGAGCCGCGCGCCTATTATTACATCAAGACCGACTGCATCCACATGCCGCCGATTGGCACGTTTCATCGGGCTGCCGGATATTACGGCACCTTGGCGCATGAGTTGACGCACTGGACAGGGGCGACGGAGCGCCTGGACCGTCTGGGCCGGTTCAATGACCGCAAGGCCTATGCCTTCGAGGAGCTGGTCGCCGAGATCGGCAACTGCATGCTCTGCGCACAGATCGGGGTGGAGCCCGAGTTCGACCAGAGCGCGGCCTATGTCGAAGGATGGCTTGAGGCGATGAAGGAAGACAGCCGCGCGATCTTCCGCGCCGCGTCTGAGGCGCAGAAGGCCGTGGATTACATCATGGATCGAACCGCGCAGGCCGAACGGATGGCAGCCGAGTAACAGCCCGCACCGCCGCAATGAGTGAGGCCCCCGCCTGCTGACGGGGGCCTTTTTGCGTTGTGGCGTGATCGAGGTAGTGGACGGTTTCAGGGTGACTTGTTGGCGGGCAACCTGAAGGCAACCCGCTAACAGGCCCGGCGCTTCGCGCGGACGGGCTTGAATGACCGAAAGCGGTCGCTCAAGGAGCGCGCAGCGAAGGTGTCGGTAGAGCCCACAGCGGACGTGTTGAACTCGTGCTGCACGCGCTCGCAGCGTACGAAATGCTGCATGAGTGAAGTGTTCGGTGCTGCCGTGTGGCGGCAAGACCGGCCATTCATGCAGGCCGCAGCAAGGATTAGTGATCGGACTCATAGATTGCTGATGAAGCTGCCGTTTGATTGCGTAACAGGCTAGGCTCGGTATCGTTGTATCAGCGGTGTTGAAACGTAACAGAGGCGAGACCTTCCATGCCAATGCCATGGACATATCGGCACGCTTCTAAGGAGTGGCGGGCTTTTCTCGATGATGTAAAGAAGCGCATGTCGCTCGAGTCGAACAACATGGCTTATACAGCCGTGGACGCCGTTCTTCAGGTTTTTCGGCGTCGGTTGACCGCACAGCAAGGTCTGGAATTCGCGGCTGTTTTGCCAAGCGTCCTTCGTGCGATTTTCGTTGATGGCTGGGATGTTACCAAAGATCCAGTACCTTTTTCTGAGCGTTCCGAGTTGCTTACAGAAGTGAAACAGATACGTGTGAACCACAATCTCACGCCGGATAATGCGATTGAAGCAACTGCTTGGGCGATCCGGCGCTGCACCAACAGTAGAGATTTTGAACGCGTGCTGCAGAAGATGCCGGACGGAGCCGTCGCATTTTGGCAAGTCGACGCAGATGATCCGGCGGAACTGGAACAGCGGATCGTTTAGCTGCAGTACCGCATTCGACACTTTGGGCTCATTTTCGCCGTCGGAGAAAACACGGCATCTTGCTGGCAGGCCGGTCGCGGTCAGACGAGGACTGCCGAAAGGGGAAATCGACCGCTACAGCAAATTCCGCCTTGCATAGTCGCAAAGCGAACGTCGGTCGATTTCCCAGCGCCTTACGAATGTCTTGGGGCATGGACCCCTCGCACAAGAAGCGAAAGAGCGATCTGGTTGGGCGATACCCCACGTGCGGCGTTTTGCTTCACAGATTGCGTCATGACAGGTGATCGACAGCGCAACAGCCATGGACCACATTTTGATCCAAGCTTCTTCCTTATCTAAATCTAACTCGCGGGTTTTCTGCGGAGACCTTATTGCGATTGTTGCGAAGCAGCCTGAAAGACAGTCTTTATCTGTTCCCATCCTCACACGCACTCCACTTGGTCAAATCATGTTACGAGCACCGGCACTTTTCAGTGGCACGACCTCATGGAACTTGCCGCTTGGGGTGAATGCGGGGGGCGCGTCACTGGCCGCCACCGACACATCGGTCAAGCCGTTGTCGTGAAACACTCGTTGCACCGCGGCGATCACGTCATCAAACACCCGCTTTTCCGACACGCCTTCGGCGAGCTGGATGCGCACTTCAAAGCCTTTCTCACCAGTCTGGACCAGTTGGACACGTCGCGCCTGGTCGTGATCGAGATCGAAGACGAGCGGCGACAGCGTCACCTCGCCGACCCGCACCAGGGTCGCCTGCCGTCCTTCCACATCGAAGCTGCGAAACGGCGAGCCGCATGGGCAGGCGTCGGTGTGGAACCGGACGCAGTCGCCAAGATCGTAGCGGATGAAGGGTTGCGCCTCGTTGGCGAGGACCGTCAGGAGCACGGTGTCTGACAAGGTGCCGTCGGGAACCGGCCGCATCGCCTCGTCGACCGCTTCGAGGATGACCCAGTCCTCGTTCAGATGCTTGCGCCCGTGGCTGCACGTGAACGAAAGCGCCAGGCATTCGGTGCAGCCGTAGAAATCGGCAATCCCGTACTCCAAAGAGGGAAAGGCATGCAGGGCGCGCGCCTGAAGGTCGCTCGTGAGGGTCTCGCCTCCCGTACTGAAGAGCGCGGGCTCGATCCTGAGCCGCCCGGCCTCCTTTTCCCGGACGAGGATGCTCAGCATGCTGGGATAGGTGACGATCCATGCGACGTCCGGGATGGCATTCACGGTCTCCACGAGCCGGTTGATCGGCTGCTCGGCCTCAACGAAGGTCAGACCGAGGCCCTTGGCCAACCGAGGATTCACGCTCTGTACCAGCTTGTTGAAGCCGTTCCCCGCGAAATGACCGTTTCCGCCGGTGATCGTCACCCGCACCCCGCGCTTGCGCAGGTCGCGGATCATCGCCCAGTGGTAGCGCTCGAACCGCGCCATCATGATGCCGAAGTAATACTCCACAAATGCCGAGGGCAGGACGATGACCGCGGGTTCACCCGATGTGCCCGAGGTCTGGAAAACGGCGACATCGCCGACCGGCACGCCGACATTATCCATATCGCTCAGATGCGCGCGGGCCTTTTCAAGCGAAGGCGACCGGATCGTCAGCCAGTCATCGAACCCGTCCATGAGATCGGGTTTACGGGTGACCGGCAGATCCGTGAGGTCGATCTTGCCCGACGTGGGCAGATCGGCGTAGAGCCTACGGAACAGGGGCGAGTCGCGCCGCGCCTTCTCCACCAGACGCCGCAGGCGGCTGATCTGCCGGGCTTCGATCCGCCTGCGTCCGCCCCAATGCGTCCAAAGCCCGTCGGCCGCGTAGGTGAACGCTTTGAACAGGCTGATCTGCATGGTTTCTGGCACGGCTGCTCCTGTCATGTCCCGTCGGGTGATGTCGGCGTCATAGGATTGTTGGGATTTGCGGCCCATTCCTGCAGTGAGGCCGTGTAGACCGCCACATTCTTGAAGCCGAGGCGCGTCAAAGCGAAGGCCTCCGACGAGGCCGCGATTCCACCTCCGCAATAGGTGATGAGCCGCTGGTCGCAGTCGATGTCATGCATTGCCGCGAGATCCGCGAGCGGCTGGTAGCGACCGGTTTCGTCGATCAGATCCAGCGCGGAGATATTGATGGCAGACGGGATGTGCCCGGCGCGGCCGACGTAAAGAGCGATCTCTCCACGATAGCTCTCGGCGGGCAAAGTGTCGATTAGTTGCACCTTGGGGCTGTTAATCGCGCCGCGCACCTCGTCCTCGTTGGCGATGAGCTCCGGCTTGGGACGCGGCGTCAGATTGCGAGGCGGATACGTGGCAGGTTCGGTCGAGATCGGTCGGCCTTCGGTTTTCCAGGCGTTGAAGCCCCCATCGAGTATGGCGGCACGATCAAATCCGACCCACCGCAGCATCCACCAAATCCGTGCCGCCCAGGCGGAGACCATGGAATCGTAGAGCACCACGCGCGATCCGTCGCCAACGCCGAGCCGGCCCGTCGCGGCGCAAAACGCTGCCGGGCTTGGCGGCGCAAACTCGATCGGGCTGGACTGGTCCGAGAGGTTGCCCTTCAGATCGGCAAACCCGGCTGTCGGAATGTGCCCGAGGAGGTAATCTTCAAAGCCACTGCGATTCGCAAACCCCTCCGGCGTCTCCTCGGTGTGTACACTGCAGTCGAGCACCACAAGATAGGGATCGCCGAGATGGCTGCTCAGCCATTCAGTCGAAATGAGCATGTCCATTTTCGGAGGATATACCTCGGGATAATCGCCCACGTTGATGAACATCAATCCTTTGCAATCCGGCCAGATCATTTACCCCGGCATGTGCCAAGATGGGCCGGAATTATGGCGAACGCCCGCGCTGGCTCCTATTCAGTTCTTCACCTCCAGCGAATGTGGTCTGGGCGCCCGGTCTCCGAAGACCACGGCACCCGCGGCGAAGAGCCCGACAAGCGCGACTGATAGCCAGCCCAGCCAGTCACCGAACCGTCCATAAGCCGTCCGCACGCCCTCGGTCGGAACGTCCAAATACATGATGCCCGCCTCGCCGAACTCGCGGTTCATCTGCCCCAGCAACCGCTCATACGGATCCATGGCATAGGTGATCCCATCGTAGGTGGGACGGATAAGGGTGAACCCGTTCTCGACGGCGCGGTAAGGATCATTCAGGGTGATTCCAGTTGGAAAATCACTCGAACCGGTCAGCATGATGTCCACACCTGCCTGCCCGGCCTGAAGGGCAAGGCGGGGAAAGCTCATGTCCTTGCAGATCGCTACCGAAAGCCGACCATGGGGGCTGTCGACAATCTGCAGGATCGTGGGGCCACGCTCGAACACCGCTGCTTCGCCCATGTTGAAGTGGTCCCGGAAAACTGAACAGTCAGCTAAGGTGTATCCCAAACCTCTGAAGGGATACGAGAATGGCGAAGCGCCGGAATTTTACAGACCAGTTTAAGGCAAAGGTGGCGTTGGAAGCTCTGCGCGGTGATAAGACCGTGCAAGAGATCGCAGCGAAGCATCAGTTGCACCCGAACCAGGTCAGCACATGGAAGCGGCAGGCCATAGATGGGATGGCCGATGTGTTCTCAGGCGGCAAGCAAAGCGGTCCGACGGAAGCTGAGGTCAAGGAGCTGCACGCCAAGATCGGGAGGCTGGCGGAGGAGAACGATTTTTTGTCGGAAGGGCTCAAAAGGTGAGCCCGGCAAAGAATCGGGCCATGATCCAGCGTGACCATCCTGAGCTGAGCATCAGTCAGCAGTGTAGTTTGGTTCGGCTGAGCCGATCCGCGTTTTTATTACACACCGGTCGGGATTGACGCTGACACGCTGGCGATAATGAAAGAGATCGACCGCGTGCTTACCAAATACCCGTTCTTCGGGTCGCGCCAGATCGCGGCCTATCTGCGCCGGGAGGGCATTGTCGTGGGCCGTCACCGCGTCAGGCGATTGATGGCTAAGATGGGCCTTGAGGCAATCTACAAACGCCCCATAACCAGCCAACCACATCCGCAGCATCCAGTCTTTCCATACCTGCTACGCAACATGGTTATCGACCGCCCCAACCAGGTTTGGTGCGCCGACATTACCTTCGTGCCGGTCAAGAACGGGTTCTTGTATCTGGTCGCGATCATGGATTGGGCAACGCACAAGGTTTTGAGCTGGCGGCTGTCGAACACGATGCACGCGGACTTCTGCGTCGAAGCGCTGAACGAGGCCATGGCCAAACACGGGCCACCGGAGATCATAAATACCGATCAAGGATCGCAGTCCACTGGATCGGCCTGGATCACGAAGCTTACCGAGGCGGGCGTACGCATCTCGATGGACGGTCGGGGCCGCTACCTCGACAACATCTTCATCGAGCGATTGTGGCGGAGCCTGAAGCAGGAGGCGATCTATCTTGAGGAGATCAGTGATGGCTTCCAGGCCCGGCGCGTGATCAAGGATTGGATGGCGTTCTACAACACCGAGCGGCCCCATTCCGCGCTTGATCGGCAGACGCCCGACGACGCATATTGGGCGGGCTTGAATGAGCAGAAAGCAGCATGAAACCTAATCACGATACACCTTAGAAACGCCGCAAACCTGTCCGAAGAGGTGGGACCACTTCAAGGGGGTAGGGAGAGAAATGCAATACACTCAAGAATACATGGCACTAATGAAGCAAGAGGCTCCACATATGATGGACCATCTGCGCTATCTCGAGGTCTTATCAGAGGAAAGTAATAGGGGCGCTGTTCTGGTGACAGCATCAATGCTGGATGACGTCTTGACCAAGCTGCTTTTCGCCCGCCTTGTTGAGGGAAAGTCGTCGGCGAAGTTACTTAATGGGTTCAACGCGCCGCTAGGCACCTTTTCAGCGAAGGTTGCGGCCGCTCGGGCGATAGGTCTCATCTCGGAAGAGTGGCGCAGAGAACTCGATCTACTTCGCGCCATAAGGAATGAATTCGCCCACAGCGTTACTGCAACTCTTGGCGATGAGTCGATCCTCAACAAATGCAACGAGCTAAGTCTTTGTTTACCAGAAAAGGCAACAGATGCTGAGGGCGCGCGTACGAGATACTGGATGTCCGCAACTGCAATCCTAATGAACTCACTAAATGCCCTGCATGAAGGCACTGTCGTACGTATCATTCCAATAGGCTGCCAACCTGCGTGTTAATCCTCGGGGGGCATTTTACGGTTCATTGCGGACCTTAGCGGCATCCCGTGCGAATAGAAGCCATTTGAGATTATTCAAAAACGCTCCTTTGTGCCGGTCCGCTCTGCCCCAAGCAATACCGATCACTTAGACATGACAAAAACCTCCGGCAAAACCTTTGCAGTTTTGGCAGGTTTTTGACCACCGCCCTAGCGGCGTCTAAGCCACAAACATAGCCGAGCCGTTCCCATTTATTCAGCGAAATCAACAACCATGATTGGTCACATATGTGACCAAAATCGCAAGGGTTGCCGCCATCCACGGCTCATTGGACTGACCTGCAAGCGAAAAGCGGCTGTTGAGACGTGGACTACACCCGATTGTACCAACCAAAGCAGTAGTGGCTCGCTGACATATCGAAACGTGCCAAGCGATCCAAAGACTGGGGGATGCACTGGGGGATCAAGATCCAAGAAAATCTTCTATCCATATGAATTAGATGTATTTTTATTTTAGTAATGGTGCCCGGGGGCGGAATCGAACCACCGACACGAGGATTTTCAATCCACTGCTCTACCCCTGAGCTACCCGGGCACGGGTGGGGCGGGGCCCCTTGGGTGGCGGTGTCTTAGACGTGGGCCAGTGCCAAGTCCAGAGGCTTTCAGCCAAAAAGAGCGCAGCCCCGTCAGTGCTTGGGCGGCGCATCCTCCTGGGTGTCCGCGGACCAGTCGTCGCTCTCTTCGGCCGGCACCGCGTAGCTGCCCGTAAGCCACTTGCCCAGGTCCACGTCCGCGCAACGGCGCGAGCAGAACGGGCGGTATTTCGGGTCGGTCCTGCGATCGCAGATCGGGCAAGTCATGGCATCGTCTCGCGGATCAGTTCATGCAGGGGAAGACGGTCGCGCTTGCGTTGCAGCTCGAAGCACCCCAAGGGCGTCCAGCCCGCCAGCACCGTGTCCACCGGATCGTCGCGGAAGGCCGCGCGCAGGGTCTGCTCGAGCACCTTGCGGTCCTTCTTGGGGCTCGGGGCGAAATCCACCGTGATCTGCCCGCCCAGGCCGCGGCATCTCAGCTGCGACGGCAAGGCGCGCGCCGCGGCGATATTGGCCTTCAGGCCCGCCGACAGGGACGTGTCGCCGCCCGTGTTCACGTCCACCGCGACCAGGGCGCGGGTGGGCTCGATACTGATCCATCCGTGGGCGCCAAGTTCGGCGTGGGACGATGCCAGCACGTCGATCCGGTCCAGGATGCCATGATCGGCGAAGTTCCCGGGTTCGGCGAACAGGGCATCGGGCGTCGGCCAGTCGCGCCAGGCCAGCATGTGCGGATCGGGTCCGTCCACCAGAAGTTCGGGGTCACTGCCGGAATCGTCGGCGATCTGCTGCGCCAGGTCCAGCGTCGCGGCGATATCTTCCGCGATTTCGCTGTCTGCCGCGTGTTCGGCGGCCGAGCGCAGGATCAGGCCCAGACCGTCGGGCGCGCCGGCCACGTCATGGGCGATGGCCAGCAGAACCTCGCGGCGGTCGTTGTCCCGGATGCCGCGCGCGACGTTGTAGCCCGGCGCTCCGGGGGTCACGATGACGTGGCGCGATTTCAGGATCGGGCGCGCGGTGACCGGCACCGCCTTGCCCGCCTCGGAATAACCGGTGACCTGCACCAGCATGGCCTGGCCGGGCGCCAATCCCTTGCCCTGGCGCAGGTAGGCGCGGCCGCTCGGCAAGCGCAGCGTGGCGCCCCCCTGCCCCTTCATGGGCCGATCCACGATGGCGCGATAGATGGCCCCGGGAACGGGACGGCCCGTCAGGTCTTCGATCAGCAGGTCGTCGAGCTTTCCGTCGACCAGCATGGCGGCGGCCAGGTGATCGCCCCAGCTGTCCAGGTGCACCGTGCGCCCCTTCATGCGCGTCCCCAGACCGGCAGGCCCGCGGCTTCCAGAAGCTGCGCGGTCTCGTGCAGGGGCAGGCCGACGACGGCGGTGAACGAGCCCTGCATCCAGGGGATGAACGCGGCGGCCGGGCCCTGGATCGCGTAGCCCCCAGCCTTGCCGCGCCAGTCGTCGGTGGCGATGTAGCGGTCGATGTCAGCTTGCGACAGGACCTTCATCTTCACCTGCGACTCGACATCGCGGGACCAGGTGCGATCGTCGGCGCGCACCACGATCGACGTGTGCACCCGGTGGCGGCGCCCGGATAGAAGCGACAGGAAAGCGCGCGCCTGGTCTTCGTCCTCGGGCTTGCCGAGGATCCGTCGACCGGCCGCGACGGTGGTGTCGGCGGTCAACAGGACCTCGCCCGGAGCCGCGTCCAAGGCGCGCGCCTTTTCCAGCGCCATGCGCGCGCAATAGGGGCGCGGGAGTTCACCCTTATGCGGCGTTTCGTCGATTTCGGGCGCCCGGATGTCGGCGGGAACAAGGCCCAGCTGGGCCAGAAGCTCCAGGCGGCGGGGCGAGCCCGAGCCGAGCACGAGACGTGGATCAGAGCTCATCGGACGCTCCCGCGCGCGATTTTTCGGCGAAAAATCGTCCCCGCCCTATTTGAAGCGATAGTTGATCCGCCCCTTGGTCAGATCGTAGGGCGTCATCTCTACCTGCACCTTGTCGCCCGCCAGAACGCGGATGCGGTTCTTGCGCATCTTGCCTGCCGTATGCGCGATGATCTCATGGCCGTTTTCCAGCTCGACCCTGAACGTCGCATTCGGCAGGAGTTCCTTCACGACACCCGGGAATTCGAGCAGTTCTTCCTTGGCCATGGTCAATCCTGTTTTGCCACCCCGTCAGTTCGGGGCGTGCCACTAGATGAGGGGAAACGCCCCCTTTTTCAAGGTCAGTTCTGCAGTGCGGCTATTCGCTCTGCATCATCACGCAGATCAGCGTGAACAGACGTCGCGACGTGGGCTCGTCCACATCCGCCTTGCCCGCAAGCAGGGCGCGCAGCTGGCGCGCGGCTTCCGAGTGAATATCGCGGCGGGCCGTGTCTATCGCCTCGATCCGCGCAGGCGGAAGCGACTTCACCGCATCCACGTAGGTGTCGCAGAGCGTGGCGTAATCCTTCACCGCCTGCTCGAGCTGGCCCATGGCAAGGGTGAAGGCCGCCGCGTCCGAGCCGTCGCGCCCCGTCAACTCGAACCGGGCGCGACGATCCGGTGTCATGCCCAGCCGCAACGCATACGGCCCCTCGGGCCCGTCCAGCAGGGCGAAGCTGTTGGATTCCTCCAGGTCGAACACCGCCACGCGGCGCTCCTGGTCCATTTCCGGCGAGGGCACGGGCAGATCCGTTTCGTCGATCTCGATCGCGTAAAGGCGGCTCATTCGTTCAACCTGTCCAGCCGTGCGCGCACCGAAAGCCCGTGCGCCTCCAGGCTTTCCGAGCGGGCCAGGGTTTCCGCCCCGGGACCGATGGCCTTCAGGGCAGCGGGCGACATGTGGGCCAACGTCGTGCGCTTGAGGAAATCCATCACGGACAGGCCGCTGGAAAATCGCGCCGAGCGCGCGGTGGGCAGCACGTGATTCGGGCCGCCGATGTAATCGCCGATGGCCTCGGGCGTCCATTTGCCCAGGAACATCGCCCCCGCATGGCGGATATTGGCGGCCAGCGAATGCGGCTCCGCGACGCAAAGCTCCAGGTGCTCGGCCGCGATCTGATCGGCAAGCGCGGCCGCTTCGCCAAGGTCGCGCACGACGATGATCGCGCCGTATTCCCGCCAACTGGCCGCGGCGATGGCGCGCCGCTCGAGCGTCAGCAGGCGATCCTCCACGGCCTGGGCGACGGCATCGGCCAGCGGCGCGGACGTGGTGACCAGGATGGACTGGGCGCTTTCGTCGTGCTCGGCCTGGCTGAGCAGATCCAGGGCGATCCAGTCGGGATCGTTGTCCTTGTCGGCGATCACCAGGATCTCGGACGGCCCCGCGATCATGTCGATGCCGACGCGCCCGAAGACACGGCGCTTGGCGGCAGCGACATAGGCGTTGCCGGGGCCGGTGATCTTGTCCACGGGTGCCACCGTCTCGGTCCCGTAGGCCAGCGCGGCGATGGCTTGCGCGCCGCCGATCTTCAGCACCTGGTCCACCCCCGCGATCCGTGCGGCCAGCAGCACCAGCGGGTTGGCCTTGCCATCGGGCGTGGGTGCCGTGACCACCAGCCGCTCGACCCCCGCCACCTTGGCCGGGATCGCGTTCATCAGCACCGACGACGGATAGGATGCGAGCCCGCCCGGCACGTACAGCCCGGCCGCATCGACAGGTCCCCAGCGCCATCCCAGCGTGGCGCCCGCCTCGTCGGTCCACTGCGCGTCTTCGGGCATCTGGCGTTCGTGGTAGGCGCGGATGCGCGCCGCGGCCAGTTCCAGCGCCGCGCGCTCGTCCTCGGGCACGCGCGCCACGTGCTCGTCGATCTCGTCGTCCGAAAACGCCAGCGTGTCCGCCGTCAGCTCCAGCCGGTCGAACTTCGCCGTCAGCTCGATCAGCGCCGCGTCGCCGCGCTTGCGCACATACGCGATGATCGCGGCCACGGTGTCGTCCACGTCGGGGCTGTCCTCGCGCTTCATGGTCAGAAGCGCCGCGAACCGGCTTTCGAAATCCGGATCTTCGGTTGTCAGGCGGTGTGGCATCAGATCATTCCCCGAGTCGCTGCCGATCTAATGGTTTCTGCGACCGGTTGGAACCGGACGCTGCGCCATTTGACGCCGATCAAGTGTCGCATTCGCCCGGACCGTATCGTCGTCCGAAGGGGGCCGTGGGGGCCGTCACACCCAAGGAAAGGCATTGTCATGAAAACATTTATCCCACATTTGCTTGCGCTGGCAGTCTCGGTTTCCGCCGTGCACGCCCAGGACGAGGTCCGCGACACGGGCGAGGTCGAATTCGCCAATTCCTGTGCCACCTGCCACGGCATGGAAGGCACCGGCGATGGCCCGCTGGCGCAGATCTTGACCGTTCCGGTGCCCGATCTGACGACGCTGGCCCAAGCCAACGAGGGCGAGTTCCCCATGCTCGACGTCATCATGTTCATCGACGGGCGCACCGGCATCCGCGGCCACGGCTATCCGATGCCCGTCTGGGGCAAGCGATACGAAGAAGAGTTCGGCGACGATTACGGAACGATGGCGCGGGAATTGGCCGTGCGCGGACGGATCCTGTCGCTGGCCTACTATCTCGAGCGGATCCAGAAATAGCGTCCGAGCCGCTTCACTCGTGGGTGGGAACCCTGCCCGAGGGCGCGAGGTAGGGCTGGGTCACGTCGCGCAGCGTGACCTCCAGCGCCTCGACATCGACGGCAATCGCGCCGTCGCCCGCCAGCCACAAGATCACCCGCCCGGTGCCGTCTTCGCCGGGCTCGAGCGTGATCGACAGAAGCGACAGCACCAGGTCGGCATCTTTGCGGTCGATGCCTTGGGTCTTCACGGCCTGCACGTCCTCGATGGTCAGCAGCGCGCGGACCCGTTCGGCCCGGCGGGAGGCGCTATCTTCCCAGCGAAAGCGGTTGAGCAGCAGCGCGAACCGGCGCTGCGACCGTTGCCAGGTCATCTCGGTGATCGGAAACACCGAATCCTGCGTCAACGACGAGATCACCTGCAGATCCTCGGCGTCCATGGCCATCAGCCGCAGGGGGCCGGGCGACGCATCCTCGAAGCGCGCGTCGTCGGTCATTGACCCTGGACCCGCTGCACGTCCGCGCCGACCGCGCCCAGCTTTTCTTCGACCCGCTCGTAGCCGCGATCCAGGTGATAGACCCGGTTGACCAGCGTTTCGCCCTTGGCGGCCAGCCCGGCCAGGATCAGCGACACCGACGCGCGCAGATCCGTGGCCATCACGGGCGCGCCCTTCAGCCGCTCGACCCCGGTGACCGTGGCGTGACCGCCCTGCACGTCGATCTGCGCCCCCATCCGCATCAGTTCGGGGGCGTGCATGAAGCGGTTCTCGAAGATGTTTTCCTCGAGCACGCTGGTGCCGTCGGCGGTGCAGAGCAGCGCCATCATCTGCGCCTGCAAGTCGGTGGGAAATCCCGGGAACGGCTCGGTCGCCACGTCCACCGCGCTGGCGCGGCCGTTCTTGCGGCTGACCTTCAGGCCGCGCGGCGTTTCCTCGACCGAGATCCCGGCCGCATCGAGCTTTTCGCAGAACGCGCCCACCAACTCGATCCGGCCGCCCAGGCATTCCACCCAACCGCCACAGATCGCGGGCGCCAGCATGTAGGTCCCGAGCTCGATCCGGTCGGTGACGACGCGGTGGGTGGCCGACTCGAGCCGGTCCACGCCCTGCACTTCGATGGTCGACGTGCCCTCGCCGTCGATCTCGGCGCCCATGCGACGCAGGCAACGGGCCAGGTCGACGATCTCGGGCTCGCGCGCCGCGTTTTCGATGATCGTGGTGCCCTTTGCCAGGGTCGCGGCCATCAGCACGTTTTCCGTGGCGCCCACCGACACGATCGGAAACGCGACCCTGCCGCCCGTCAGCCCGCCCGCGGGGGCCTTGGCGTGAACGTAGCCGTCGCGCAGGTCCAGTTCGGCGCCCAGCGCCTGAAGTGCCTTCAGGTGCAGGTCGACGGGCCGCGCGCCAATGGCGCATCCGCCGGGCAACGACACCTCGGCATGGCCTTCGCGCGCCAGCAGCGGCCCCAGCACCAGGATCGACGCGCGCATCTTGCGCACAATGTCGTAGTCGGCCCGCGTGCTGCTCAGCGCGTGTGACGACATCGCCAGCACCTGCCCGCCCTGAAGCTGCGTCACCTCGGTTCCCAGCGACTCGAGCAGCATCGTCATCGTCTTGATGTCCGACAAGCGGGGCGCGTTGGTCAGCGTCAGCGGTCCGTCCGACAGCAAGGTCGCGGGCATCAGCGTCAGGCACGCGTTCTTCGCGCCCGCGATGGGGATTTCGCCGGCCAGCTCGCGACCGCCCTTCACCAGAATTGAGTCCATGTCCGGATCCTACTGCTCGGGCGTCTGCGCGCCGTTCTTCCGCTCGTTCGCGCGGGCCCGCGCCTGCGCCTTGCGCTTGGCCATATTCGCCTTGAGCGCCTTCTTCAAACGATCTTCCCGGGTCTCGGCCCGGCCCGCATCGCCACGTTTCGAAGGGTCTTTCTCCATGCCAGCTTCCTAGCGCAAGCCGACAACATGGTCCAGTTGGGCCTGAGCCACCTTGCGTGTCCGAAAAGCGCCACCACCCCTTGCGCGGACGTTTTATCGCGTCTAAAGACCCGCCCACGAACCGGATGCTGTGGTAGCTCAGTGGTAGAGCACACCCTTGGTAAGGGTGAGGTCGAGAGTTCAATCCTCTCTCACAGCACCATCTGCTTTTTTTCGCCTGAAATGCCCTCCAACACCTTGAAGGGAAAAGAAATTTCGGGAGTTCGATAACCCTGATTCCGGTTATACTGAAGAGGCTCCACGAAGGCCAAACGGAGTACCGTCTGACGGGTGGCATAGTCGCCATTTGCATAGATATTCCAAGGGCTTGCCAAGAAACGAAGCGATAGTTCGATAAATTCCTCCAGCCGTCCTTTTGGCGGCAGCGCAGAAGCCTCTTTCTCAGCTAACACGAACTTCTCACGCTCAAGCTTTGCCAGGCGCGTCTCGTATGCACTGATCACGGCTTTCCAGACCGCCGCCATCCAGCTTCTGCTTGGTCGAGGATACCCGGCAGTAAATAACTGCTTTGAGTTGGGTAACCTCCATTTTCTGTTCATGTTTCATCGGAACTCCTTTTCCTGGCGGGCCGCGATCACGTATCATCGCTCGCACGCTCGAATTTCTTACTCAAATCGTCTACAGGCTTGGATTCATTAGAATCCTTGTTGCCTTGCACATCAAGCGACTGCTGGGGTTTTCCAGACTTCTTGCGCCGGATGGACGCCGAAGCCCAGGTCCACGAAAGCGACGATGATACTCCAAAGCGCCTGCATGATCTCTTCCTTCTGAGCATCACTCAGAGAAGGATTATCAAAATAGGCTTGATACTTCGCCGTATCGATCTCCAGACTTGTCTTTGCTGCCGCATCTAGCGTGAGGCAAACGTCTTGGTATTCATCATGTTCAGTCATGGCCGCACCCTCCTTTCCCACCATAGGCGTGCGTTTTCCTGCACCCGCTACTCGCGGATGTGCATCATTTCCGTCATGCTCTTGAGGTGCCCCATGCTGAACAGCGGAGGCGGAAGGCAGAGCGCCA
Organism: Palleronia pontilimi; assembly: GCF_016412875.1. Lineage (GTDB taxonomy): Bacteria > Pseudomonadota > Alphaproteobacteria > Rhodobacterales > Rhodobacteraceae > Palleronia > Palleronia pontilimi. The sequence goes on from NZ_JAEKPD010000014.1 coordinate 141,216, forward strand.
TTCGAGACGCTTTGTCCTACTTTCATTCTACCACCTTTGGTTGCTTCATGACAAATTTCTGCGCCGCTAAGGGCTGTGATTGATCCAACTTTCATGTCGTTCTCCTTTTGCTGATTTCAGTTTTCAGACGTTCGGGCGGTGGCCTTCGATGAAGCTCCACATCCCGTTTTGGTATTGAGGCAGATCAGCGAGCGCCGAAGGCACGGCTTCCGTGATCACCTTGAGAGATCGCTTTGAACGAAAGCGACCAGGCACTTTGACCGTGCTAAGATCGCGGTCGAAGTAAGGGTTCGGCCCATAGAGGCCCGAGTATCGCTTCATCGCGAAGTACGGGCTTTTGTCCGAAAGGAAGGGCGGAATGCCGTAACCCGATGCCATCACCAGCGATTGCTTGTGGCTCATGCCAAGGATTTCTTCGGGCGTCATGAGCGCACGCGCCTGCTTGCGCTTGTGCCCGCGTTCATAATCCAGCGCCTTCATCGCAAGCCCTGTGCGAATGGCACCGCCCTTGATCCCAAAGAGCGCATCGTGCATTGCCACGCGCATCTCACGTTGCGCACGGTGCTGGGTGAGATGATCATCCAGCTCCAGCGTCTGGTTGCCGAGTTTTGCGCTCAAATGACGCGCGGTCTCCAAATCCGAGATGCCGCCGCCGAGATAGACTTCGATGTCAGCACTGGCCGAGAGCGTCATCGCGCCCGTTGGTCCGAGGTTGTTTCGGATTTGGCCGATGTCCTGATAGACGCAGACGGGGCAAAGTCCGAAGCCGCGCCCAATCGAGTAGAACTCGGCAATCTCGGGAAAGCGCCCGAGCTGGGCGGCTTCATCGATCACCAGATTGAGCGTCGGCGCATCGCCGCCGCGACCGGGCGCATCCATAAGGTGCGCGAGGATCGACGTGAACTTGCCCGAGCCAGCGCCGCCGATCAGCAGCATGCCCGCGTTCTTGGCGTGGAAGAGCTTGCGCCCGCTATAGAAGCCAAAGGGCACGCCGCCTTTGGTATTGAAAGCTTTGTGGATTTCGAATGGTCTGGCAAATCGCGCCGAGCCATAGGGGTATTGTTCCTCAAATAGCATGAGGGTCTCCTTTCAATTCAAATTTTCGTTTCGGGTGGAATGACGGCTTTTAAAGAGCCGCCATCCCGTTGGTCGGGTCAGCCAACGATGAAAAGACCGATGAGTATCAAAACGAAGGCAACGGATGCGATTCCTTGCAGAACCTCTTTCACCTTGTCTCCGAAGGTTTTGACCTTCTGGCGGTGCACGATTTTTCCTACTTCGCGCTCAATGATCTTAGGCATTTGATTTCCTTGTGTGTTCCATTTCAGTCTGGATGTCTGGCCACTTAGTTGCAGCCAGCCAGAGTGTTCTCAGATCAGTCGATAGGCGATGTAGACACCTGCGACTGTCAGCCCCGCGATGATCGCAGCGCGTGCTGCGAAGAACGTCAGGGGCCAGGTCAGGATCATCCAACAGACCATGATGAAATCGACCATTTCGGGGCCATAGCTCCGCCGCGAAAGCTCCCAGACATAAGGTGCCGTGAACTCGTGAAATGGTGGGCTAACGACTATGGAGACCATGGCGGCGGCGCAGGTAGCAAAGCCGCCTTTCAGGTCTTCACCCGGCCCTCGTCCCCCTGGGCCCTGGAATTGATTTGGATGGTGCATGTCTTCCTTTCTTATTGTGTTGGTCTGCACTAAGGCACAGCGGGATCGGGCACCGGAGGCACATTCTCCGGCGTTGTGTGCGGTTCTTGGTTTTCTTAGTGAGCTGGTTTTCGCGAGCCTCTAGCAGAGCCTTGTGAAGCTCGCCGAGTGTCCTAGGTTCGAATCCAGATCATCTTGCCTGGTTCAGCTGCCATCATATTTGAGCTTGCTCATGTCTAAGTCCCTTACGCTTTGTTCGGCTCGGAAGAGCTTCCCGTGTTTCGTCTGAAAGGATATTTAGACCAGTGAGCAGAAAGCGGGAGGGGAAGGTTGTTCCCCTGACTTCGACCAAAGATGACAGGCACGCCAGCGATGAGCGGAGCAAAGCCGAGAGAGTTGCCCTACCAATAGCGCCGCCAGGGCTTTTGCAAGCCGAGCGCATGCTCGGCTATTTTCCGGGATCGCTGAAGGAATACTATCGACGCGCCTTGATGGAATTTAAGGAGGTCCACGGCATCGGGAACCAAAAACTCCGCGACCTGATAATGGAGCCCGAGGATACCGAGCTCCGGCAGCGTGAGATGGCGGATAGGACGAAGCATATAGCCTCAAAGGCGCGAGATACCCGGCTTACGCTCGATGATATGAAGAAATGGTTCGGAAGCAAATCATCTCATCACATCGGCGATGCAAAATTCACCTTTATAAACCGCTTTGCTCAGCAGGTTTTGATCGAAGGAGGGTTTGATGGATTTGAAGTGCGTTACAATAAGGAGCGCACGAACTTCCATCGGCAGGCGCTTCGAGACATATTTGCGTCCACGTATCTAAGCCAATCGGTTGCGCAGGTTCTCGATGGAACTAAGCCACACATCTTGATCTCGTCTCTCACAGGCAGACGAGACGTCCAGCTTCCTTGCTGCGTGATATTGTGCGGTGGATTTTACGGAGGTATTGCCCCTGTGAACCTTCTTTTCTCAGAAGCTCCTGCAATGGTCCGTCAAGGCAAATTCAAATACAGGGATGAGTTCTATATCGCGCTTGCCAATAGCAGAATTCCGGTTGTCTTGCGCGGCTACGCAGTCGTCACCGCCAATGAGTACGAAGTCGGACAGCCAGATGGCGACAGACGCAACTCAGTCAATGCCAAGTTCATTCTGACCAATGAAGACATTCACAAGATCGGCGAGGATATTCCGCCATATTCACGCATCATCGCGGATGGACGCATCGAAGTTGTACGCGGCGATGATAATACGGTGCTCGAATATAGTATGACCGTCGATACGACCGAGTTCCCCGAAGAAGCCTCCACCAAATCTGAAATCAAAAAAACCCGTGCCTTTAAGGGAGCATCGTACCAAGAGTCAGGACGGCGCATCCTGGCGCATCTGGTGAAGAATAACGAGCACCTCGATGCAATCGCTGCGAAGTTTGGTGGAGGGTACCGTTAGCATGAGAAACGTTCATGCACAGCGCGGGCAGGCTTTGAAGGAAGACCCGCCAGATATCTTCAAGGCTGCACGTGACAACGACATTCTTGAGTTGCGCATGGCTATTGAAGACGGTCAGTCGTTGCAGACGACGCAAATCGCCACGGGCTTCACACCCGTCCATGTTGCCGCCATGCGTGGCAGCGTGACATTCATTAAGGTAGCCATGGAACTCGACCCCGATACCTCTTGGATGCAAGACATTGCTCTCAGGACACCTTTCGACCATGCCGCTGCAAGGCGAGACCGTGAGGCAATGAAGTACCTCCATCTAGCGATGTACCCCGGTGTCTGATCACAAAAATTTGCCACGTTTTCATAGTGGTACTACCAATAGCATCTGTAATTTGGTTATTGAGATAGCGCCGAACGCAAGGTGTGCGTGGTACTACCACGCGCTTGGCAAGGGGTCCCGCTGCGCGCCCCCGTTGCATCCCCCCGGCCTGTGGCTCTTCCTGGACATTGAACCCATGTCAGAGCCAGTAGAACGTATCCCCGTTCAATCAGTCGCAGGAGACTTCGCTCTCCCTGCACCCATCGATCAAAGGGCTATCGCGCCCCTTGAAACCACTAGCAACCTTTGGCCGTTGCATCACCAATCAGGGGAGCGTTCCTGCTAACACCGATACCCCCATGACCATTTCATGGAGACCAACCTTTCGCAGTTTGGATGCGCGCCACTTCATGGAGACGACATCATCGAGACAAGGAAGGGAGCATTTCATAGCTACCCTTGCCTTGGAGCCATCCCTTCGACCATAGTGCGTTCCTGCCCCGGTGGACCCCTGACCAACCCTGCGCGGATTGGATGCCGCCAGTGCGTCGCCGCTGAAAGCGATGAGGCACTTGGCCTCTTCGATCCTTCTTTCGGCCGTAGTGCACCGCAGAGTTGTGGACGGACTTCGAAAAGCGCCTCCAGAATGTGACCACATTGGGTACACTTCCCCAATGACGGGCAAGGATGCAGGGTTTCGTATCCGAGTGGAGCGCGACCTCCGAGACAAATTTATCGAGATGTGTCGGGCGAAAGACCGTCCCGCCGCTCAGGTCATTCGTGACTTTATGCGGCAATACATTGACGACAACGCTGCCGCGAACGACACGCAGGCGGTGAAAAAACAAAAGGGGCATTCGTGAGCGACATTAAGAATTTAAGCGGCTTTGTTTGGTCGATTGCCGAAACGCTACGCGGCCGTTTCAAACAGTCAGAGTATGGCAAGGTGATTTTGCCCTTTGTCGTCTTGAGGCGCTTGGATTGCCTTCTTCAAGATTCAAAGCAAGATGTGCTGGACGCAGCGAAATCAATTCCCGAAAATGCAGATCAGGCCACAAGGGACATGATCCTCTATGGTGCAGTTGGGAACAACATTAAAGTCTACAACCTCTCGCGATTTACCTTCGATAGTTTGCGCGGACAAGAACCAGGACAACTTCATCGTAATCTTATCGACTACATCACAAAATTTTCCCCGACCGTCCAAGAAATGTTTCTTGAACGCTTTCTTTTCAAAGATCAGCTAAAGCGCCTGAACGACAAAGGGGTACTATGGAGTGTTTTTGAAATTCTGCGAGATCGATCTGCATCCGCAGTCCATTTCCAGTTTGGAGATGGGGTATCTGTTCGAAGAACTCATCAGGCGGTTTTCCGAGATATCAAATGAGACGGCAGGTGAACACTTCACACCGCGCGAAGTCATTCGCCTAATCGTCGATCTGCTAATTGCGAATGACGATACGAAACTCACGGGACGGGGTATTATCCGACAAGTCTATGATCCTGCTTGCGGCACCGGTGGTATGTTAGCGCTGACAGAAGAGGCGCTTAGAGAGTTTAACCCATCAATTCGCGTTGAACTGTTCGGCCAAGAGCTAAACGACGAATCTTATGCGATCTGTCGGTCGGATATGCTCATAACAGGACATGATCCTGAAAACATCGCGCCGGAAAGCACATTGGCGAATGACGCACATCCAGAAAAACGTTTCCACTATATGCTTTCTAATCCACCTTACGGTGTGGACTGGAAAGACGATCAGGACGTCGTAAAAGCGGAGGCCGAAAGCTTGGGGCACGAAGGACGCTTCGGCGCGGGTACGCCCCGTGTTTCAGACGGACAGCTCCTATTTCTCCAGCATATGATCTCCAAGATGCGCGACGACGAGGCCGGTTCTCGCATCGGTATCGTAATGAATGGCTCTCCACTATTTACCGGAGGAGCGGCATCAGGAGAAAGCGAAATTCGGCGCTGGATTCTGGAAAATGACTGGGTTGAGGCAATCGTAGCGCTTCCCACGAACTTGTTTTACAACACTGATATTCAAACCTTCGTTTGGATACTTTCCAATAGAAAAACCACAAATCGTCGCGGAAAGATTCAACTCATTGACGCATCAGTCGATGAGTTCTGGACGCCTTTGAGAAAGAATCTCGGGCAGAAAAATCGAGAGATTCATGACGAAGCACGCGAGAATATTGTTCGCGTATATGGTTCATTTTCGAATGATGACAGTAGGGAATCTACCGTTTCCAAAATTTTTGATGTTGCGGATTTTGGATATCGCGAAATTAGAATAGAGCGGCCACTGCAGTTAAGTTTTCAGGTCAACGAAGAGCGCCTTGCTCGATTGAGAGATGAGAAAGCTTTTCTAGCTCTTGGGGCGGAAGATCAAGTCGATCTCTTAAGGGTGCTTGGTGAAATTCCCAAATCTATATTCAAAAGTCGTAAGAAATTCAGCGATGAGTTATCAAAGGTTTTTCACGGCCTGAATTTCAAAGTTGGAGCGCCAGTCAAGAAAGCGATTCTAAACTCTCTTTCCAAGCGTGACCAGAGCGCAAGCATATGCACCGACAAGAAGGGCAACCCGGAGCCAGATACTGATCTGCGTGATCACGAAGTTGTGCCTCTTAAAGAGGATTGGCGAGAGTATTTTGAGCGTGAGGTTAAACCTTTCGCGCCGGATGCCTGGGTAGACGAAAAGCACATAGATAAGACCGACAAGCAGATCGGACGGGTGGGATACGAAGTCAATTTCAACCGACACTTTAGGCCGTACCGGAAACCCAGAGAGATCGATGATATTGATAAAGAGATATTCGCAATTCTCGACTCCCTCGCAAAGAACATCGAGGAGATGAGAATATGAAGGATTTGTATCAGATTATTCTCGACGAAACGCCCGATCATTGGCCTGTTGTTCCATTTTGGTCGTTATACAAAAAGACAAAGCAAACTGGTCAGCCTGATGAAGAGTTATTGTCGGTCTACCGTGACTACGGTGTGATCCCCAAATCATCACGAGACGACAACCGCAACGTCGAGTCTGAAGATTTATCTGGGTATCAACTCGTGAAGAAGCGTTGGCTTGTGACCAACAAAATGAAGGCGTGGCAGGGATCAATTGCGGTATCAAAATTTCAAGGGATCGTGAGTCCAGCTTACTTTGTATATGAACCTCTACATCAGGAGAATGACGACTACATCCATTTTCTCCTCCGAAGCCAGCTTTACACGTCTATTTACGGAAGGATTTCTAAGGGAGTTCGTATAGGCCAATGGGATTTGGAACATGAAGCGCTTCGGACTGTTCCAATAGCCCTGCCGCCACTTTCAGAGCAGGCCGATATCGTTGCCAATATTCGGGTTGAAATAAAGAAGATCGACGAGTTGATAGAAGTAGCTGGAGGATTAAAAGCCGCAATGGCATCAAGAGAAGGTGCACTGTTGAGTTTGTTGCTGGAGAAGAAGTCAGCGCTAATCAACTACCGAGTTACTGGACATATCGAATCTTCCGACACGCTTAACAAAGCTGCCGCCGGAGGAGTGGTATGACCTCACACACAGCTTCCAATCTTCACAAGGAGGATGTGCTTCAAGAGCATCTGATCGAAAGCCTAGTTTCGACCCAAGGCTATCTTCGTCGCGTCGGTTCCGAAAAAAGCCGTGGTTACGCAGGTGAAATCCATTTCGACAAACCGCTGGCGATGGACCGTGAGCTTGTCATTCGGTTTCTGAAAGAGACGCAGGCGGAGTCATGGGAGAAGCTGGAGCAGCATTATTCGCGTTCAGCCGAAGACGTTCTTTTCAAACAACTCGACAAGGCGCTCAAGGATCGCGGCTTGTTAGATGTGCTCAGACAGGGCTTAAAGATCGTTCCAGGCATCCCGTTCGTGTTCTGCTATTTCCGCCCCGCTAGTGGCTTAGAGCCCAAACGCATAGTCGAGTACGAGGCGAATATCCTCAGCGTCATGGATGAGGTCGTCTACAGCCAAAAGCACGGCAACCGCATTGATGTCGTCCTCTCCCTAAACGGGCTGCCTATCGCAACGATTGAAGCCAAAAACCTTCTGACAGGCACGACATTCAGGCATGCAGAAAAGCAGTATCGCTCAGATCGCTCGCCTGCGAATGAGCCGTTATTGACCTTCAAACGGGGCGCGCTCGTTCACTTCGCCATCGATGAAGACAATGTGTCGATGACTGCGCGTCTCCAAAACGGCAAAACGCGATTTCTTCCATTCAATCGGGGACGCGACGGCGGAGCGGGCAATCCCGATGTCGAGGGTGAGCACCGTATCGCCTATCTCTATGGTGACGGCGATTGGGGTTCGGCTATCTTCTCCCGCTCGGTCCTAATCGACATAATCGGCCAATTCATAACGTTGGAGGTGAACGGCAAGAATGAAGTGATGATCTTTCCGCGCTTCCAGCAGCTCGACGCGGTAAGGAAGATCATGACTCACGCCCGAGCGAACGGCGCAGGGCAAAACTATCTTATTCAGCACTCGGCGGGTTCAGGCAAATCCAACACAATAGGCTGGCTGGCGCACCATGCGATCAATCTGCATGATGTCGATGATGCTCAGGTCTTCCACACAGCCATCATAGTTACGGATCGCATCGTTCTCGACCGCCAGCTTCAAAGAACGGTCTCGCAATTCGAACAGACGCAAGGCGTCGTGAAAAAGATCGACGGAACATCCCGACAGCTCAAGGATGCAATCGGCAAAGGTGCGCGGATCATCGTCACGACCATCCAGAAGTTTTCTACCGATCATCTCAAGGCTCTCTCGGGCCAGAGCAAGAGAAACTTTGCGGTCATCATCGACGAAGCCCATTCAAGCCAGTCCGGCAAAGCGGCGCAGTCAATGACAGATGCGCTTACGCGTGAAGCTTCGTCGAGCGATGACATTGAGGACCTTATTGCAGAATATCAGAAGGCTCGCGGGCCACAGTCCAACATCAGCTTCTTCGCTTTCACGGCGACGCCGCGCAACGTCACGCTTGAGCGGTTCGGGGTGCAAGGTCCTGACGGCCTACCTCACCCGTTCCATCTGTTGACCTTCCCCCGCGGTTAGGGCCGGTTTGATCTGGAATC
>NZ_JAEKPD010000015.1 GCF_016412875.1 Palleronia pontilimi
TTCCAGATCAAACCGGCCCTAACCGCGGGGGAAGGTCACCGCGAGGAAAGCTCGGGCCGAACTGATGGAGAATAGTGGCGATGCAGTTTGGGATCAGATCCGGAGCTTCAAGATCGATGTCGTCGATGACCTGAGCCCCGACTCTCCTCCGACTTTTCGGAGAGTCCGCGGGTTGATGCTCCGCTCCCCAACCTTGGACCGCCGGAAGCTGGATTTTTCCGGCTCTTTCACGATGACGGGCTGGTCGCGCCATCGGGAAAATGCATGGCGATTGGGACGTTGTATCCGATCGCGCTGTGGGGTCGGTCTTCGTTGTAGTGTCTACGCCAATCTTCCAGCTTTTCGCGGGCGTCGGCAAGGCTCATGAACCAGTGGGCGTTCAGGCATTCCGCCCTTAGTTTGCTGTTGAACGCCTCGATGAAGCCGTTGTCGGTCGGCTTGCCGGGGCGCGAGAAGTCCAGCGTGACGTCGTTCGCGTAGGCCCAGAGATCGAGGTCCCGGGATATGAACTCGCTGCCATTGTCGACCCTGATCGTCTTCGGGTAGCCGACCTTGGCGCAGACCTTCGCCAGCGTCTGCACGACATCCTCTCCGCGGTAGGCGAACCGGGGATCGACCGCCGGACACAGCCGCGAGTGCGTGTCCACGACGGTCAGGATGCGCAGCTTCCTGCCCATAGCAAGCTGGTCGTGAACGAAGTCCATGGCCCAGACCTCGTTCGGACCGGCAGCCTCCTGGCGATCCTCCCGCAGCTTCGCCTTCACCCGCCGCTTCGGGTGCTTGTTCCTCAACTGCAAGCCCAACTCATTGTAAATCCTGCGTGTCTTCTTCATGTTGATCTCCCAGCCTTCGCGTCGCAGCAGGACGTGGACGCGCCGGTAGCCGTAGCGCACCCGCGTCTCTGCAATCTCCTTGATCCGTCTTTCGACGGCCGCCTGGTCGGTGCGCCGGGACTTGTAGTGGAACGAGGAGGTGTCGAAGCGAAGGGCCCCACAAGCCCCGCGGATCGACACGCCCCAATCGATGCACATCCCGCGAACCAGCTCCCGCATCCGGCCAGGCTTCAGAGCTTTCGGCGGATGACGTCCTGCAACATCTCCCGGTCAAGCGTCAGGTCGGCGACGATCTTCTTCAGCCGCGCGTTCTCGTCCTCGAGTGCCTTCAGCCGGCGCATCTCGTCCGGCAGCAACCCGCCATATCGCTTCTTCCAGTTGAAGTAGGTCGCCTGGCTGATCCCGGCCTCGCGGCAGGTCTCAGCGACCGGCGTGCCCTCTTCTCCCTGCTTCAGAATGAACGCCTTCTGCGCCTCCGTGAACTTCGTTGCCTTCATGCGTTTCCGCTCCTCTCCCAGCCAGGAAAGCTTAGCGGGAAACTCCAGCTTCGAACGGTCCAGTTTCCAGGGGGCAGAGCAGCGATCTCATCATCCATGAACTTGCTCTGGCCGGTGTAGATATCCTGAAGCGTCATCAAGAATATCATGTTCGCCCGCGTCTCTTCGTCGGTCTGCTCGAGCAGGCGACTCCAGGCATCCGGTCGCAGCCGTATGGCACGCGTAAAGCCGTCGACCCAAGGCTCCCACATGACTTCTTGACTGTTAGGATCAGCCTCGTAGATCGGTTCGAGCCAGGGCAAGGCTGTTATCGCCTCAACGACCGAATTGTAATGCGCCATAATCGCACCAATGGTCTCCTCGGCGGACTGTTGGTCGGGAAATCCCGCCTCTCCCGTCTTACCCCAGACGTGAGGCAACCAATCCGAGGACGGGATGATCTCTGGGCAAGCAAGAACACCGACTAAGAAGCCATCGAGTTCGCTGAGCGTCATCGGCATGTTCTCAGTGGGCAGCGCATGCAACAGCGCGTCAAGTCGATCGAACTCTTGATCGGACTGGTCCATGGATGTCTCCCGGAGAGGTGAAGCTCCTTTCCTCTGCGCAACGCCAGCCTTCAAGAAAGGGAATGTCAGTTCTGAACTGGGAATGGTAAACGCTGCGGGCAGATAGAATGTCGACCCTGGGCCCGGCGTCGAGTATCCCGCCCCCCTGCGGTGAACCTCGCGAGGAAGCCGTGAGCGCGTCGCTTGTGTTCGTGCACTGCAACGGAGGCGTCGCCCAGATCCGGTTGTCGAGACCAGCGCTGGATGCTTGCCAAGCTTAGGCGTGTATCCGGCAGTGCTCGACAGCGCTCGGTCACTCATGCTTTCAAGCTGTGTCTGCTCGTCAAATTATCAAATAGCATCAGAGCTATAAGAAAAATCTCAAGAAGCCCCCAAAATTCTCTTGACAGGGGTGCGCAAGTAAAACGGCCGTTTTGCGCATTCTTATGCCCCTTTGGCACTAGGACACGGCTGGCGATCCCTCGAGGACTCGAACCCCGAACCTGCTGATTAGAAGTCAGCTGCTCTATCCAGTTGAGCTAAGGGACCGCACCCCTGCCTGATAGCGTGGCCCGCCGGTCGCGGGCAAGGGGAACTGCGGGTCCGTGACTGGCGTTGATCCGGCATACCAGTCCGAAAGGCTCTTCCATGAAAAATTCCCTGAAAATTGCGGCACTTCTCAGCATCACGGCGCTTCCCGTCGTGGCGGCCGAGCACGTGATGCTCGAAGCCCGCGCCGAAGTGATGAACGCCGCCGGCATGTCCATCGGCACCGTGACCATCAACGAAACCGCGTCGGGCACCCCGCTGGTCATCGTGGCCCTGACCGATCTGCCCGAAGGTTCGCACGGCATTCACCTGCACGAAACCGGTGACTGCTCGGCCGCGGATTTCACCAGCGCAGGCGGCCACATCGCGGGCGATGCCGAGCATGGCGTCTTCGCCGAAAACGGTCCGCATCCCGGCGACCTTCCCAACGCGATCGTCGGCGCGGATGGCGAGCTGAACCTGGAGATCTTCAACGCGGACCTCGTGATCGCGGACATGGTGATGGACGACGACGGCGCGGCTTTCATCGTGCACAGCGACCCTGACGATTACACGTCGCAGCCCTCGGGTGAGGCCGGATCGCGCATCGCGTGCGGCGTGTTCGAAGCGGGCTAAGGCGCACGGACCATCCGACACTGGCAGGCGGCTGCTGGATTTCCACGCGGCCGCCTGTTTATTTGGGCTCAGTTTAGGCCCAACCGAAAGTCCGCTGCCATGACCGACCCGTTGGATCATCCCTGGCTCGCGGGCCTCTTCGGTGACGACCAGGCGGCAGCGATCTGGGCGCCAGAGCGACACCTGCAGCACATGCTGGCATTCGAGGCTGCATTCACGCGCGCCGCGGGCCACGTCGGCCGGATGGACCGCGACGCTGCCGAACGGACGGCGCGCGCGATCGAGCGGGCGCAAATCGCCCCCGAGGATCTGCGGGACGGCACAAGCCGCGACGGCATGCCGATCCCGGCGCTGGTCGCGCGCCTGCGCGACGTCGCCGGGGGTGACGTGCATCGCGGCGCGACCTCGCAGGACGTGATGGACACGGCGCAGGCACTGATCCTGCGCGAGATCAACGCGCTGCTGGATGCGCGGCTGGCCGAGTTTGTCGACGCGCTGGACACGGTGTCGCAGCGCGTGGGACAGCACCGCCTGATGGGCCGCACCCGGATGCAGGCGGCGCTGCCGATCACCGCGGCCCATCGCATCGCAAGCTGGTCGCGCCCGCTGGTCACCCATCGCGCACGGCTGGCTGCCCTGCGTCCCCGCGTCGAGCTTGTGCAGCTGGGCGGACCGGTCGGCGATCGCGCGGACCTGGCACCGCACGGGGACGCCATGGCGGTACACATGGCGGACGCCCTTGGTTTGCACACGCCCGATGGGACCTGGCACAACGTCCGTGATGGGCTGGCCGAATATGACGGGCTGATGTCGCTGATCTCAGGCAGCTTGGGCAAGATGGGGCAGGACATCGCCCTTATGGCGCAGCAGGGCGTGGACGAGATCACGCTCGGCGGCGGCGGTGGCTCATCGGCCATGGCGCACAAGCGCAACCCGATCCTGGCCGAGCTTCTGGTGACGCTGGCGCGCTACAACGCGACGCAGCTTCCCGCGATGCACCACGCGCTTGTCCACGAACAGGAACGCTCGGGCGCGGCCTGGGCGCTTGAATGGATGATCCTGCCCACCATGACCCGCGTCACTGCGCGCAGCCTGTCGGCAGCGATCACGCTGGTGGGCCAGATCGAAGGCATGGGCACCGAGACTTGAAGCCAGATCGCGTCCGAGAAAGCGGGTGACATCGGCGCGCGGCTGTGCACCTTACTTGGGCATCGGCGCCGTCGGGAACTTGGCGCGATGCGGCAGCTGGATCATGACTGCCCCGGTCCGGGACAGGCTGGCAAACCGCCGCCCGGGCCCTGGGGCAAACGGGAGAATGAAGATGACCGTAATCAAATCACTGCTGGGCGGGGCGGCCCTGTCGGCGCTGTGCGCATCGGGCGTCATGGCGCAGGAGGTGACGCTTCGGTTGCACCAGTTCCTGCCCGCGCAGGCCAACGTCCCGAAGTTGATCCTGGATGTCTGGGCCGACAAGGTCGAAGCCGCGTCGGACGGCCGGATCACGATCGAACGCTACCCGGCCATGGCGCTGGGCGGCGCTCCGCCCGAGCTTTACGACCAGGCCGTGGACGGCGTGGCCGATATCGTCTGGACGGTGGTGGGCTACACGCCCGGCCGCTTCCCGTCGGTCGAGGTGTTCGAGCTGCCTTTCATGATGGAAGACGCGCGCGCCGCGTCCTGCGCCTACTGGAAGATCTTCGAAACCGACATGCGCGACGAATTCGCGGACACCCACGTCCTGGGCACCTGGGTGCACGGGCCGGGCTTGCTGCATACCGCCGATCCGGTCGAAAGTCCGGCCGACCTGGAGGGCATGAAGATTCGCGGCGGTTCGCGGATGGTGAACCAGCTGCTGGAAAAGATCGGCGCCACGCCGGTGGGGATGCCGGTGCCGTCGATCCCGGAATCGCTGTCGAAGGGGGTCATCGATGGCGCCACGGTCCCCTGGGAAGTGACACCCGCGCTGAAAGTGCCCGAGTTGGTGGAATTCCACACCGAATTCGAAGGCCCCGCGCTTTACACGCTGGGCTTCCTGATGACCATGAACCAGGACGCCTATGACGCGCTGCCTGCCGATCTGCAGCAGGTTCTGGACGACAATTCCGGCCTCGACTTCTCGATCTACGCCGGCGGCGTCATGCAGGACGAGGACGGGCCCGCGCGCGAGATCGCGATCGAGATGGGCAACGAGGTCATCACCATCGGCGCCGAGGCCGCCGAGGCCGAATGGATGCCGCTGGTCAGACCCATCTATGACGAATGGGTGGCCGACATGTCCGAGCGCGGCAAGGACGGCCAGGCGTTGATCGACAAGGCCCGCGCGCTGATGTCGGGCGAATGCAAGGGCGCGACCGTCACGTTCTGAGCCGTACGGTTGACACCGGGCCGCCCCTGCGCGACGGGGGCGGCCTGAGCTTTTCCTGACCGGCTGACGCGTGGGGGTGCGGCGCGTGTATTCCATCCTTCATCGTCTTGCGCGGGGCATGGCCTGGCTGGGCGGCGCGATGCTGCTCATCCTGATCGTGATGACCTGCGTGTCGATCCTGGGCCGCAGCCTGAACGGAATGCTGCATGGCGACGCGGTGACGTCCATCGCGCCGGGGCTGGCCCGCTGGCTTCTCGACCTCGGGATCGGACCGATCCAGGGCGATTTCGAGCTGGTCGAGGCGGGCGTCGCCGTCGCGATCTTTTCCTTCCTGCCCTATTGCACGCTGACCGGCGGCCACGCGTCGGTCGACATCTTCACCGCGAAGCTGCCGCCGCGCGCCAACCGCATCCTGCAGATGTGCATCGACACGCTGTTCGCCGCCGTGCTGGTGCTGATCGCGGTGCAGCTGGGGGCAGGGACCCTGAGCAAGATGAACTCGGGCCAGCTGTCGTTCCTTTTGCAATTCCCGATCTGGTGGGGCTACGCGGCCTGCCTGCCGGGCGCGTGGCTTGCGGCGGTGGTCGGGATCTATCTGGCAGCGATGCGCATGGCCGAAACGGCCGCGGGCCGGGCGATCCTGCCGCCGCTTCGGGGATCCGAGCGGTGAGCGCCATCGTCATCGGCACGGCGTCCTTTCCGGCCCTTCTGGCGCTGATCTTCCTGCGCGTGCCCATTGGTCTGGCGATGTTCACGGTGGGCTTCGTGGGGCTGGTGCTGGTGACGGGCGATGCATCCATCGCCGTGGCGCGGCTGAAATCCGAGACCTATTCGACCTTCTCCAGCTACTCGCTGTCCATCGTGCCCATGTTCCTGCTGATGGGCTATTTCGCCACGTTGGGCGGCATGAGCCAGGCGCTGTTCCGCGCCGCCGCGGCGTGGCTGGGACACCGCCGCGGCGGCGTCGCCATGTCCGCCGTGGGCGCCTGCGCGGGGTTCGGCGCGATCTGCGGCTCGTCGCTGGCCACGGCGGCCACCATGGGTCGCGTGGCGCTGCCCGAGTTGAAGCAATACGGCTACGCGGGCGGTTTCTCGACCGCGACGCTGGCGGCGGGTGGCACGCTGGGCATCCTGATCCCGCCATCTGTCGTGCTGGTGATCTACGCGATCCTGACCGAGCAGAACATCGCCAAGCTGTTCCTTGCGGCTTTCATTCCGGGCGTCCTGGCGGCACTGGGCTACGTCGTCGTCATCTCGATCTACGTGCGTCTTTACCCCGATGCGGCGGGCACCCGCGCGCGGGTGGGCTACGCCGAGCGGTTGCGCGCGCTGGTCGATGTCTGGCCGGTTCTGCTGGTCTTCGCGCTGGTCGTGGGCGGCATCTACGCGGGCTGGTTCACGCCCACCGAAGGTGCTGCGGTCGGTGCGCTGGGCACCGGTGTCATCGCCTGGGCGGGCGGCGGGCTGACGCGCGCGACGCTTGCCGAAAGCTTCGTCGAGACGGGCCGCTCGACCGCGATGATCTTCTTCATCGTGCTGGGCGCGGCCTTCTACAACGGCTTTCTGGCGCTGACACAGGTGCCGCAGGATATCGCGGCCTGGGTCGGCGGGCAGGGCTTCAGCCCGGTTCTGGTGCTGGTGTTCGTCCTGGTCTTCTACCTGCTGCTGGGCTGCCTGATGGACAGCCTGTCGATGATCCTGCTGACCATCCCGATCTTCTGGCCGGTGATGCTGGAGCTGGATTTCGGCCTGGTTTCCATGGCCGAGTTGCACGCGGCGCGACTGGCAGAGGTGCTGGCTGAGGCACAGGCACGGTTTCCGGCACTCGATCCCGCCCAGGCCATGGCCCGCGCGGGCGAGATCCCGGCGGCGCTGGTGGACGAGGCCCGCGCGCTGGTCGCCCGCGGCGAGACGTTGCCGCGCGATATGCTGCGCGAGCTGGGCATCCGGGGGGCCAATCAGGGCGCGCTTGACCGCATCAATACCGAGCAGATGGCGATCTGGTTCGGCATCCTGGTGCTGATCGTGGTCGAGGTGGGGCTGATCACGCCCCCCGTCGGCATGAACCTGTTCATCATCAATGCCATGGACCGCAGCACGCCCATGGGGGACACCTACCGCGCGGTGCTGTTTTTCGTGGCGTCCGATCTGGTGCGGGTGGTGATCCTGGTGGCGTTCCCGGTCATCACCCTGGTGCTGATCCCGTGGAGCTGATCGCGGCCCGCGGCGCCGGAAAAACCGATATCCTCTGCGACTAGCCGCCCAGGCTGCGCAACAGCTGCACGGACGGATCGCCCGTCGGCGTCAGTCCGTTCGCCCGCTGATACGCCGCCACCGCCGCGCGGCTTTTCGGGCCGAACACCCCGTCCGCGCCATCCGTGTCGTAGCCCGCGCGCGTCAATCCGCGTTGCAGGGCGATGCGCTGGTCTTTGGTCAGCCCGTAGCGGTCGGGCGGGAAGTTCGCGCGAATGGCGGGGCCGCCCGCGATCCGGTCGGCCAGGTGGCCCACGCCGATGGCGTAGTTGGTCGAGTTGTTGTAGCGCTTGATCGCCCCGAAATTGCGGGTGACGCGGAAGCTCGGGCCACCGGGCTGCGGCGTGATCGTCTCGCCCGCGGGGGCCGAGACGCCGACCTCGCCGCCCCAGTTGAGCCCGCGCTGCCAGCCCGACTTCGCCAGGTAGGCGGCGGTCGAGGCCAGCGCGTCCGACGGATCCTCGGACCAGATGTCGCGCCGCCCGTCGCCGGTGAAATCCACCGCGAAGGCCTGGTAGGACGTGGGAATGAACTGGGTGTGGCCCATGGCGCCTGCCCAGCTGCCCACCATCCGGTCGGGCGTGGTGTCGCCGCGCTGCACGATCCGAAGCGCCGCCAGCAGCTGCTTTTCGAAGAATGCGCCGCGCCGTCCGTCATAGGCCAGCGTCGAGGTCGAGGACACGATGGGGATGTTGCCGCGCCGCGCGCCGTAATTCGACTCGAGCCCCCAGATCGCGGCCACGATCTGCGCGGGCACGCCGTAGCGCGCCTCGATGGCGTTCAGAGTGCCGCGATACTGGGCGAAGCGGGCGCGTCCGGTCGCGACCTTTTCGTCCGACGCGGCGATGGACAGGTAGTCTTCCAGCGAGCGGGTGAACTCGGTCTGGTTCCGGTCGCGCTCGATCACGCCGGGCAGGAAGCCCGCGCCTTGGAAGCTGCGTGACACGATCTCGGGGCCGATGCCTGCCGACACCGCGCGCCCCCGGAACGCGTCGACCCAGGCCGACCAGCCGGCGTTGGGGGCAGGCTGCAGGTCCGGCGGCAACCCGGCCCGCGCCACTGGCGCGCCGACGCCGCCCCCCACGCAGGCCGACAGCCCGCACAGCGTCGCCCCGCCCACGAAAATCCTGCGTGTCATCTGCATCTTTTCGGTTCCCGCCTTGCCTGTTTTTCCGCACCCTAGCCGCTTTATGACGCAGGTCCAGTGCCGCTTGACCCTACGCCACCCGTCAGGCCCCTTCCTGCCGACTTGCCAAGCGGTTCGTGGCGTTCATACTCGCCGCACCAATAAGGGAGATACAAATGTCACTCACCAAACACGCATTGATGGCCACCACCACGCTGGGCCTGATGGCAGGCGCCGCCAGCGCCGAAACGCTGCGCTGGGCGCGCGCGGGCGACAGCCTGACGCTGGACCCCCACGCCCAGAACGAAGGCCCCACCCACACGCTGGCCCACCAGATCTACGAGCCGCTGCTGCTGCGCGACACCGCGGGCGATCTGGAAGGCGCGCTGGCCACCGACTGGGCCGTCAGCCCGGACGACCCCAATGTCTGGATCTTCACCCTGCGCGAAGGCGTGACCTTCCACGGCGGCGAGACCTTCGACGCCGAGGACGTGATCTTCTCGATCGAGCGGGCGCAGACCCCCGACAGCGACATGAAGGAACTTCTGAACTCGATCGTCGAGGTCCGCGCGGGCGAAGGCAACACGGTCGAATTCGTCACCGACGGGCCGAACCCGATCCTGCCGTCGAACCTGACCAACCTGTTCATGATGGACAAGGGCTGGGCCGAGGCCAACGGCGCGGTGAAGGTGCAGGACGTCGAGGGCGGCGAGACGACGTTCGCCGCGTCCAACACCAACGGCACCGGCGCCTACAAGCTGGAAAGCCGCGAGGCGGACGTCAGAACCGTCCTGGTGCAGAACGAAAACTACTGGGGGATGGACCAATTCCCCATGGACGTGACCCGGATCGAGATCACGCCGATCCAGAACCCCGCCACCCGGGTCGCGGCCCTGCTGTCGGGCGAGATCGACTTCAGCCAGGACATGCCGGTGCAGGATCTGGAACGCGTGCAGGGCCAGGAGGGTCTGAAGATCATCACCGCGCCGCAGAACCGCACGATCTTCTTCGGCCTGAACGTGGGCGATGAAGACCTGGCCAACGACGACGTGGAAGGCGCCAATCCGTTCGCGGACGTCAACGTTCGCAAGGCCATGAACATGGCGCTCAATCGCGACGCGATCCAGCAGGTCGTGATGCGCGGACAGTCCGAGCCCACGGGCATCATCATCCCGCCCTTCGTCAACGGCTGGACCGAAGCCATGGACACGCCCCCCGAGGGCGATCTGGAACAGGCCAGGCAACTTATGGTCGACGCGGGCTACGGCGACGGCTTCTCGATCCAGCTGGATTGCCCCAACGACCGCTACATCAACGACGAAGGCATCTGCCAGGCGGCCGTGGGCATGCTCAGCCAGATCGGCGTCACAGTGAACCTGGACGCCAAGCCCAAGGCGCAGCACTTCCCGCTGATTTCCAACGGCGAGACGGATTTCTACATGCTGGGCTGGGGTGTGCCGACCTTTGATTCGGAATACGTCTTCAACTTCCTGGTCCACACCCGCGGCGACGAGCTGGGATCGTGGAACAACACGCGGTATTCGAATCCGGAACTGGACACCAAGATCGAAGGTCTGTCGTCGATGACCGATCTTGATGCGCGCAACGCGCAGATCGCCGAGATCTGGGACACGGTGCAGGCCGAAACGATCTATCTGCCGATCCACAACCAGGTGCTGAACTGGGGGCTGGCCGAAGGCATCCAGACCGATGTGCAGCCCGAGGATCAGCCGAAGATCAAGTACTTCGCGATGAACTGATCCCGCGAAGGCGGTCGGGGCCCCCGTGCTCCGGCCGCCACCCCGTGCCGCCGTCCCGGCTTCATCTTCCCCCAAATACCTGTCCCGCTTGCCTCCCCACGATGACAGGGCAGGCCGATGTGCTACCATCCCGGACGACCCGTCTCTGAAAGGACTGCCCATGCGCCCCCTCAAGATCACGCTCGCGCTTCTGGCGCTGTCGCTTTCGGCCCAGGCCGAAGAGTTCCGCTGGGCGGGCCAGACCGATCCGCAGACCATGGACCCGCACGCGGTCAGCTCGGCCCCGGTGCTGGGCTTCCTGAACAACGTCTATGAGGGCCTCGTCCGCCGCGACGCCGAGATGAAGATCGAGCCCGCGCTTGCCACCTCGTGGGAGCCCATCGGCGACGGGGAAGGCTGGCGCTTCGTGCTGCGCGAGGGCGTGACCTTCCACGACGGCGCCGCCTTCGACGCCGACGACGTGATCTTCAGCTACGAGCGCGCGTCGTCCGAGCAATCCGACGTGGCCTCGTGGTTCGCGCCCGTCAGCCGCGTGGAAAAGGTCGATGCCTACACCGTCGACATCTTCACCACCGCGCCGAACCCGATCTTTCCCGACAGCATCGCCAATTGGATGATGGTCGACAGTGGCTGGGCCGCCGCCAACGATACGACCCGCCCCGACAAGGACCAGGGCAATTACGCCACGCTGAACGCCAACGGCACGGGCGCCTTTCGCGTCACCGACCGCCAGCCGGGCCTGCAGACGGTGCTGGAGCCCTTCGACGGATGGTGGGGGGAGGCCGAGCACAACATCACCAAGGCCACCTTCACGCCGATCCAGAACCCGGCGACGGCGGTGGCGGCGCTGATCTCGGGCGACGTGGATTTCATCAACCCGGTGCCGATTCAGGACGCCGAGCGGCTGGACGGGCGCGACGGCGTCAAGGTCATCAAGGGGATCGAGGCGCGCGTCATCATGCTGGGCTTCGGCCATGACCACGAGACGCTGAATTTCGGCGCGGACGAGGGGGCTCCGAACCCCTTCGCCGATGTCCGCGTGCGCCGCGCCGTGGCCCACGCCATCAACGTGCCCGCGATCCTGCAGACGATCATGCGCGGCAATGCCGAGCCTGCGAGCCAATTGGTCAGCCCGGCCATGCGCGGCTATTCCGACGCCCATGCCGAGCGGCCCGAATACGACGTGGAGCGCGCCAGGGCCTTGCTGGACGAGGCGGGCTACGGCGACGGGTTCTCGTTCGGGCTGAAATGCACCAACGACCGGTACCTGAACGACGAATCGGTCTGCCAGGCCATCGTGTCGATGCTGGCGCAGGTGGGCATCGAGGCGGTGCTCGAATCCATGCCGGTGCGCAATTACTGGCCCGAGCTGCGCGAGGACGCGTTTGACGCGTTCCTGCTGGGCTGGTCGCCCGGCACCTTCGACGCCGAGCACCCGATCCGCTTCCTCGTGGCAACGCCCGAGGGCAATCTTGGCACCTGGAATTTCGGCGGCTATTCGAACGCGCGCATCGACGAATTGCTGCCCGCCATCCAGTCCGAGATCGACGACGCCGAGCGCCAGGCGATGCTGGACGAAGCGGCGGCGATCATCCAAGACGAGATGGCTTACGTACCGCTCTATGTGCAGCCCCTGGTCTGGGGGGCGCGCGAGACGATCGAGCTGGTGCAGCGGCCGGACGATTTCTTCATCCTGCGCTGGGTGCGCGTCAACTGAAACCGGCCGGGGGGCCAGCCCTCCGGACCCCCCGAGGTATTTCTGGACAGATGAAGCAGGGACGATCCTTGAGCGTGTCACACCCAATTCCGAGCGGGGGCTAGGGGCCGATGCTCGCCTTCATCCTGCGCCGGATATTCCAGTCCATCATCGTACTGTTGGTGGTCGGGCTGGTAGCGTTTTCCATGTTCACCTTCGTGGGCGATCCCATCGACAACATGCTGGGCCAGGAGCGAACCCAGGCCGATATCGAGCGGCTGCGCCAGCAGCTGGGACTGGATCAGCCCTTCGTCGTGCAATACTGGAACTTCCTGCAAAACGCCGCCCAGGGGAATTTCGGGATCTCCTACCGGCAGGGGCGGCCCGTGGCGGAGATCCTGATGGAGCGCGCGCCCGCCACGCTGGAGCTGGCGGCGGTCTCGGCGTTCTTCGCCATGACGCTGGGCATCGGGCTGGGTGTCTTCACCGCCATCCGGCGCGACGGGATCGAGTCGAACCTGATCATGGGGGTGTCGCTGATCGGGGTGTCGCTGCCCACCTTCCTGATCGGCATCCTGCTGATCTACGTCTTCTCGGTGGAGCTGGACTGGCTGCCGTCCTTCGGGCGCGGCGAGGTGGTGGATCTGGGCGGATGGACCACCGGGTTCCTGACCACGAGTGGCCTGAAGGCGCTGATCCTCCCCGCGATCACGCTGGGGCTCTACCAGATGACGCTGATCATGCGGCTGGTGCGCTCGGAGATGCTGGAGGTGCTGCGCCAGGACTACATCCGGTTCGCCCGGGCGCGGGGTCTGCGCGAGCGCGCGGTGAATTTCCGCCACGCTCTGAAGAACACGCTGGTGCCGGTCATCACCGTCACCGGCCTGCAACTGGGTGCCATCATCGCCTTCGCCATCATCACCGAGACGGTGTTCCAGTGGCCCGGCGTGGGGCTGCTGTTCATAAACGCGATCCAGTTCGTCGATATCCCCGTCATGGCGGCGTACCTGATGCTGATTTCGGTCATGTTCGTGGGCATCAACCTGATCGTGGACCTTCTATATTTCGCCATCGACCCGCGTCTTCGTGTGGGCAAGGGCAAGGGGCACTGAGATGACCGACGCGACCCAAGCCGCAGACGCCACCGCCGAGAAGCCCACGCCGAAATCGCGGTTCAGCCGTGCGTGGCAATCGGATTTCGCGTGGAAATTCCGCCACTCGCCCGTGGCCATCGTCGCCACGCTGGTCATGCTTGTGATCGTTCTGTCGGCGATCTTCGCGCCGCTGATCGCGCCGCACAATCCGTTCGACCCAAGCTCGCTGAACCTGATGAACGGCTTCACCCCGCCGGGCGCGGCCAACCAGTTCACCGGCGATCTGTTCCTGCTGGGCACCGACGACCAAGGGCGCGACGTGTTTTCCACCATCCTCTACGGGTTGCGCATATCGCTGTTCGTGGGCGTGGCGGCGGTCCTGTTCGCCATGATCCTGGGCGTCACGCTGGGATTGATCGCGGGTTACGTGGGCGGCTGGACCGACACGATCATCATGCGCATCGCCGATATCCAGCTGACCTTTCCGTCGATCCTGGTGGCGATGCTGATCTTCGGGATCGCCAAGGGCGTGACGCCGGTCGAATACCGCGACCAGATGGCGATCTGGGTGCTGATCTTCGCCATCGGCCTGTCGGACTGGGTACAGTTCGCCCGCGTCGTGCGCGGCGCCACGTTGGTGCAGGCGGGCCGCGAATACGTGGCGGCCGCACGGCTGATCGGACGCTCGGGCCCGGCGATCATGATGCGTCACATCCTGCCCAACGTGCTGTCGCCCGTGCTGGTGATCGCCACGATCAGCCTGGCGCTGGCCATCATCGCCGAGGCGACGCTGAGCTTCCTGGGCGTGGGCGCGCCGCCGACGCAGCCATCGCTGGGCACGCTGATCCGGATCGGTCAGGGCTTTTTGTTCTCGGGCGAGTGGTGGATCCTGCTGTTCCCCTCCGTGACGCTTCTGGCGCTGGCGCTGTCGGTGAACCTGCTGGGCGACTGGCTGCGCGACGCCCTGAATCCGAGGTTGAAGTGAAGCGCGGCTCGTCACCTCTCGCCACCGCGAACGCGCCGCATTACGTGTGGGGTCAGGCATGCGACGGCTGGCGGCTGCACGACACCGACGGGCTGAGCGTGATCGAGGAACGCATGCCCGGCGGGACCGCCGAGATCCGGCACTATCATCACCGTTCCGAGCAGGTGTTCTACGTTCTCGCCGGGACCCTCTCCCTCGAATGTGACGGGGCAACGCATACGCTGTCCGCTGGCGCGTCCCTGTCGGTTGCCGCCGGATCACCTCACCAGGCGATGAACGTCGGAGAGGACGCGGTGCGCTTTCTCGTGATCTCGGCCCCATCCACCAGAAACGATCGGCACCCGTCATGACCGACATCCCCGTCCTGTCCGTCCGCAACCTCAGCGTCGAAATCCCCACCCGCGATGCCGTGCTAAAGCCCGTGGACCAGATGAGCTACGACATCGCGCGGGGCGAGATCCTGGGTGTCGTGGGCGAATCGGGCGCGGGCAAGTCCATGACCGGCAATGCCGTCATCGGGCTTCTGGACCGGCCCGCCCATATCTCGGGCGGTGAGATCCTGCTGAACGGCAAACGCATCGACAACCTCAGCCTGGGCCAGATGCGCAAGATCCGCGGGCGCGAAATCGGGATGGTGTTCCAGGATCCGCTGACCTCGCTGAACCCGCTGATCCCCATCGGCGACCAGTTGACCGAAACGATGCTGGCGCATCTGGATATCGGCGCGGCCGAGGCCCGCAAGCGCGCCATCGCGGCGCTGGACGAGGTGGGCATCCCCGGGGCCGCCGAGCGTATCGACAGCTACCCGCACGAGTTCTCCGGCGGCATGCGGCAGCGCGTGGTGATCGCGCTGGCGCTCTGCGCCGAGCCGAGCCTGGTGATCGCCGACGAGCCCACCACCGCGCTGGATGTCAGCGTGCAGGCCCAGATCATCGCGCTGCTGCGCGCGCTGTGTCGGGACCGGGGGACGGCGGTGATGTTGATCACCCACGACATGGGCGTGATCGCCGAAACCGCGGACCGGGTGGCGGTGATGTATGCGGGCCGACTTGCCGAGATCGGGCCGGTGGCGCAGGTGCTGGGCCACCCGCGCCATCCCTATACTGAGGGGCTGATGGGCTCGACCCCCGCGGCAAGCCGGGGCAAGCAACGGCTGCACCAGATCCCCGGCGCCATGCCGCGGCTGGGCCACCTGCCCAAGGGCTGCGCCTTCCACCCGCGTTGTCCCTACGCGCAGGACGACTGCAAGCGCGACCCCGGTCCCACGACCGAAGCCTGCGACGGCCGCGCCGCCTGCTGGCATCCGGTCGAAAACCCCGATGTGAAAGCCGCCGAATGACCGCACTTGTCACCGTTCGCGACCTGACGCGCCGTTTCGACGTGTCCAAACCCTGGCTGAACCGCGTGATCGAGCGGCTTCCGAAGCGCAAGCTGGTGGCGGTCAGCAAGGTCAGCTTCGATATCGAAGAGGGCACGACCTACGCGCTGGTGGGCGAATCGGGGTCGGGCAAGTCCACCATCGGCAAGATGCTGGTGGGGCTGCTGGATCCCAGCGAAGGTGCCGTGGAAATCGAGGGCGTGAACCTCGACACCGAGCCCGACGCCGCCAAGATCGATGCGGTGCGCAGCGACATCCAGATGATCTTCCAGGATCCCTATGCCAGCCTGAACCCGCGCTGGAAGGTCCGCGATATCATCGTCGAGCCGGTGGCCGCGCGCGGCGGCGACACCGAAGGCATGGCCGAAAAGCTGCTGGAACAGGTGGGCCTGTCCGCCGACGACGCCAAGAAGTTTCCGCACGAGTTCTCGGGCGGGCAGCGGCAGCGGATCTGCATCGCCCGGGCGCTGGCCTCGGAGCCGAAGTTCATCGTCTGCGACGAGCCGACATCGGCGCTGGACGTATCGGTGCAGGCGCAGGTTCTGAACCTGATGTCGGACCTGAAGGAAGATTTCGGGCTGACCTACCTGTTCATCAGCCACGACCTGACCGTGGTCACCCACATGGCCGACACGGTGGGCGTGCTCTATCTCGGTCGCCTGGTGGAAGAGGCGTCGCCAGAACATCTGAACGCGCGGCCTGCCCATCCATATACCCAGATGCTGCTTGATTCGGCCCCACGGCTGGACGGGTTCGGGCGCGAGATCGCGCCGCCCCAAGGCGAGATCCCCGATCCGATCAACCCGCCCGCGGGCTGTGCCTTCAACCCGCGCTGCCCGCTGGCCATCGACCGGTGCCGCACCGAACGGCCCGAGCTGCGCCAGATCGACGGCGCCCGCGTCGCCTGCCACCGCGCCGAAGAGGCGATCGCCCAGTATTCCCCGCCCGAATAAGGGGGCCGGGGAACGGGCGCGCGGCAATCGTGTTGGGCAGCATGGATACTTCGGACACCGCGCCAGATCACGACCACAACCTGACCCAGGTGCTCGAACGGCTCGACAGCCTGACCGACCGCAAGACCGTGTCCGTGCGCGAAGTCCTTGACCGTTTCGGGGCGACCGCGTTTCTGCCGGTCCTGATGATCCCGGCCCTTCTGGTGACATCGCCGCTCAGCGGCGTTCCCCTGTTTTCAACCATCTGCGGCCTGTCCATCGGGACGATCGCGCTGCAACTTCTGCTGGGCCGCGACCATCTTTGGCTTCCCGACACGGTGATGCGCCGCACGATCGAGGGCGTCGAGCTGCACAACGCGCTGAAGAAGATGTCGAAAGCCGCGCGCTGGATGGACGGGCACACCCGCCGCAGGTTGAGCGTGCTGACAGGACGGGCGGGGCAGAAGGTGGTCTATCTGGCCTGCACGATCGGCGGCTTCTCCATGCCGCTGTTGGAGATCATCCCGTTTTCGTCCTCGGGGATGGGGTTTGCCATCCTGTCGATGTGCCTGGGATTGCTGGCCGTGGATGGCATCTTCATCCTGCTGGGTCTCGTCGTCATGGGGGGTGTCGCGACGATCCCGGTCTTCGTCTATTCGGGCGTCTCGGGGCTGTTCGCCAGCATTTCTTGATCTTCCCGTGACGCGACGATACGCTGCGCCGCAGCATATGGCGGGAGGATCCACGATTTGGCACATGTTTTGACGGTTGCCCAGCAAAAGGGCGGGTCTGGCAAGACGACGCTTGCGGCGAATCTGGCCGTCGCCCTGACGCGCGCGGGCCACGCGGTGGCGGTTCTGGACACCGACCCGCAGGGCTCGCTGGGGCGCTGGTTCATGACACGGCGCGAAGCGGGGATCGAGGACATGGACTTCGCCACCGCCAGCGCCTGGGGTGTCAGCTACGAATGCGACAAGCTGAAGAAGACCAACGATTTCGTCATCGTCGATACGCCGCCCAAGGTGGATTCGGACCTGCGCCCCGCGCTGCGGTCCAGCGACATGATCCTGGTGCCCGTGGCCACGTCCCAGGTCGATCTGTGGGCCGTGGATTCGGTGCTGGACATGGCCGACCGGCTGAAGAAGCCCACCATGATCGTGCTCAACCGCTTCAAGAAGGGGACACGGGTGGGCGACGAGATCGACGCCGCCCTGAAGGATAGCGGAGCGGACCGGGCGCGGACGGTGCTGGGAAACCGCGTCGTCTATGTCGAAACGCTGGGGCAGGGCCGGGGCGTGCTGGAGCGCGGCAAGGGCGCCTGGAGCACCGAGGTCGAAGCCCTGCGTGACGAGATCCTGGCCAGCCTGACATGAAAAAAAGGCGCGGTGGATGCCGCGCCTTTCTCTATCGATCGTAAGGGGTTGGCTTACGCCAGCGCCAGGTTCGTCGCCGATTCGCGACCGTCGCGGCCGGTTTCCAGGTCGAAGGTGACCTTCTGGTCGTCCTGCAGGCCGGTCAGGCCGGCACGCTCGACGGCCGAGATGTGCACGAACACGTCCTTGCCGCCGCTTTCGGGTGCGATGAAGCCGAAGCCCTTGGTGGTGTTGAACCATTTCACTGTGCCGTTGGC
The DNA here is from genome assembly GCF_016412875.1 of Palleronia pontilimi. Taxonomy (GTDB): domain Bacteria; phylum Pseudomonadota; class Alphaproteobacteria; order Rhodobacterales; family Rhodobacteraceae; genus Palleronia; species Palleronia pontilimi. The sequence goes on from NZ_JAEKPD010000015.1 coordinate 18,259, forward strand.
CATGTGAATTTCTCCTGTCTTTTCAGTCTGTTCGCGGAAGTGCAACAGCGTGGCGAAGTTAGCCGTAGATCGAGTACGCTGAAGCCCCGAGGGGAGAGACAGGTCGGTCGATAGAGGTCGTCTAAGCGATGTCCGTGTGACAGGGTTTGGATGATTTGGCAAGCACTTAGACCGCGTGTCGGCTCAACTCCGCCGACAGATCGGGCCGGGCAGGTGGCGCGGCGAGGGGCCTTTGCGAGGCGCGAATTGATCCGGAACAAGGTGGACCGTCAGGTTTCGTGCCATGGTATCGACACCCGCCGGCATGGAAGAAAAAGGGGGTCCGCCATGCGCTATGTGACGATCACCACTTGGGAAATCGACGACAAGGCCGATTTCGATCTGGTCATGGAACGGGTGCGACAGCGCCGCGTCCCTGCCTTGCGAGAATTGGGCGCCGAGCGGGTGCAGATCTTGCGCACCTCCGATCGCACCATCGCCGCGGTGTCCGAATGGCCCAACAAGACCATCCGCGACGAGGCGGAAGAGTGGATCGAGAAGGTGCGCAAGGACGTGCGCCAGGTCGATCAGGGCCGTCTGACCGGCGAGATGCGCGGCGAGGTCGTGGCCGAGGCGTAGGCCACCGTTCATCAGCTTGGGCAACGGCCGACGCAAGTCCGACCGGTCGGCGTCGCCCTTTATCGCGCGTTCTTGTTCTTTGCGCCTATACCGCCATGCACGGTTTGAAGCTGATCGGCGAAGCCCGGCCGCCCCTGGGCCGGATCTGCGCCAGATTGGCCCGGCGTATTCGCGATGCCGTGGATCTGTCCGCCGTTGCGCTTGCCGTTCGGATTGGCGTTGGTCCCGTCGCCCCGACCCACCTTGCTGTGGATATTGGGATGCAGCGTATCGGCGGGTGTATCGGAATTTCGCGGCGCGGCCTGCGCGATGGCAGCACTCAACAAGACCGCGAAGGCGGCCGGAACGGCGGATCTGAGCATTCAACTCTCCCAAGACGTGATGATAGATGACACGCCATGGTTGTTGAGAGCTTGGCGAATCTGCCTTGAGTAGAGCTGCGGGCGCTTAAGGACCGATTAACGGGAACCGATCCTTCGGAAGCTACCGCGCGAATTTCTTGAATTTCACCCGCTTGGGCTCGAGTGAATCCACGCCCAGGCGGCGCTTCTTGTCTTCCTCGTATGCTTCGAAGTTGCCCTCGAACCATTCCACTTGGGCGTTGCCCTCGAAGGCCAGGATGTGGGTGCACAGGCGGTCCAGGAAGAAGCGGTCGTGGCTGATGATGACGGCGCAGCCCGCGAAATCCTCCAGGGCGTCTTCCAGCGCGCGCAGGGTTTCCACGTCCAGGTCGTTGGTCGGCTCGTCCAGCAACAGCACGTTTCCGCCTGATTTCAGCAGCTTGGCCATGTGGACGCGGTTGCGCTCGCCGCCCGACAGGTTGCCGACCTTCTTCTGCTGGTCGCCGCCCTTGAAGTTGAAGGCGCCGCAATAGGCGCGGCTGTTCATCTGCGCGTCGCCCAGGTCGATGACCTCGCCCCCGCCCGAGATCTCTTCCCAGACAGTCGCCTGCGGGTCGAGCGAATCGCGTGACTGGTCCACGTAGGCCAGGTGGACCGTGTCGCCGAAGCTGACGGACCCTTCATCGGGCTGCTCCTGCCCCGTCAGCATCCGGAACAAGGTGGTCTTGCCCGCGCCGTTGGGCCCGATCACGCCGACGATGCCGCCGGGCGGCAATGAGAAGGACAGGTTCTCGACCAGCAGCTTGTCGCCCATGCCTTTTTTCAGATTCTCGACCTCGATCACCTTGGACCCCAGCCGTTCACCATTGGGGATGATGATCTGGGCCTTGCCGACGCGCTCACGCTCGGACTGGTCGGCCATTTCGTTGTATTTCGCGATGCGGGCCTTGGATTTGGCCTGACGTGCCTTGGCGCCCTGGCGCATCCATTCCAGTTCACGCTCGAGCGTCTTTTGCTTGCTGCGATCCTCGCGGGCTTCGCGGTCCAGGCGTTTGACCTTCTGCTCCAGCCAGTCGGAATAATTGCCCTCATAGGGAATGCCGCGTCCGCGATCGAGTTCGAGGATCCAGCCGGTGATGTCGTCCAGGAAATACCGGTCGTGGGTGACGATCAGGATCGTGCCCTTGTAATCGATCAGGTGGTTTTGCAGCCAGGCGACGGTTTCGGCGTCCAGGTGGTTGGTCGGCTCGTCCAGCAGCAGCATGTCGGGGGCTTCCAGAAGTAGCTTGCACAGCGCCACGCGGCGGGCTTCGCCGCCCGACAGGGAGGTCACGTCGGCATCGTCGGGGGGACAGCGCAGGGCCTCCATGCTGATGTCGACCTGCGCGTCCAGGTCCCACAGGTTGGCGGCGTCGATCTCGTCCTGGAGCTTGGCCATTTCGTCGGCGGTTTCGTCCGAGTAATTCATCGCCAGATCGTTGTAGCGCTCCAGCACGGCCAGTTTTTCGGCCACGCCCAGCATGACGTTTTCGCGCACGGTCAGGGCGGGGTCCAGATGCGGCTCCTGCGCCAGATAGCCGACGCGGGTGCCTTCGGCGTGCCAGGCCTCGCCGGTGAAATCCTTGTCCAGTCCGGCCATGATCTTCAGCAGCGTGGATTTGCCCGCGCCGTTGACGCCGACCACGCCGATCTTGACGCCGGGCAGGAAGTTCAACTGGATGTTTTCGAACAGCTTCTTGCCGCCGGGGATGTTCTTGGAAACGCCGTCCATGAAATAGACGAATTTATTGGCTGCCATGGGGTGCTCCGCGGATGTGCTGGAATTTGGCCCCGTTTAGCGGGGCGCGCGGGCAAGGGGAAGGGCTAGAGAATCTCGTCCTCGTCGAACATGGGGTCGGCTTCGATCTCGGCGGTCACGCGGGCCATCCGGGCGTCGGCATCGGCGCGGGTGGGGGCCAGGTGATAGATCGCGTCGCCCTCGTTGACGACGGGCATGGTGGCGCGACCCAGGATCAGCGCGGGCTCGGGGGCGACGATCTCGATCTCGTTCTCGCCGAACGGATCCGACACGATCGCCAGCAAGGTGCCGGTATCGACCCCTTCGCCCGCTTCCTTGAACGACCGCAACAGCCCGCCCGCGGGCGCGCGCAGCCAGCTCGATCCGGCCAGGTGCCATGGCTTCGCGCCGCGGCGGCCAAGGCCCTTGGCGCCGATCATGCCCATGTGGTGCATGACGCGCAGGATGCCCGACGCGCCGAACCGCGCCGACATCTCGTCGAACCTGAGCGCTTCGCCCGCCTCGTAAAGCAGGATATCGCAGCCCTTGTCCCGGGCGGCGGCGCGCAGGCTGCCATCGCGCAGCTTGGCGCGGATGATGACCGGCGCGCCGAAGGCCTCGGCGCGGCCGAGCGTTTCCTGGTGCTGGGCCGACACGCGGATCTGCGGCATGTTTGTGCGATGGATGGCGGCGGAATGCAGGTCGATGCCGAAATCGCTGCGCGCGACGATCTGCGACATGAACAGGTCCGCCAGCCGGGCTGCAAGCGAACCGGCCTCGGACCCCGGGAACGAGCGATTGAGATCGCGACGGTCCGGCATATAGCGGGAATTGTTGAGAAATCCGAACGTGTTCACGATCGGCACCACGAGCAGGGTGCCCCGGATGGCGTGCACTTGTGGCTGGCGCAGCAGGCGGCGCGCGATTTCGACGCCGATGACCTCGTCACCGTGCACGGCGGCGCTGACGAACAGGGTCGGGCCCGGCCGCCGACCGTGGATCACGTGCACCGACATGGTGACGGGGGTGTGGTCGGACAGGCGCGAGACCGGAAGCTCGACCGTGCGTGAGGTGCCGGGGGCGATGTCGTGATCGCCGATGACGAATGGGGCGCGTGGCATGCAAAGCGTCCTAGAAAGCGGGGCTCCAGACCATCCGCGATAGCCTGGAGAAGATCATCCCGGATGATCCGGGACCCGGTGATCAGCCCTTGCCGCGCGTGGCGGTCTTGCCGGGCTTGGCGTTCTTCTCGATGAATTCGATGATCTTGCCCGCGATGTCGATACCGGTGGCCTTTTCGACGCCTTCCAGCCCGGGCGACGAATTGACCTCCATCACCACGGGGCCGTGGTTGGCGCGCAGCATGTCCACGCCGCAGACGTTCAGGCCCATGGATTTGGCCGCGCGCACCGCCGTGGCGCGTTCCTCGGGCGACAGCTTGATCACGGCCGCCGACCCGCCGCGGTGCAGGTTCGACCGGAATTCGCCCTCGGCGCCCGTGCGTTTCATGGCGGCGACCACCTTGCCGCCCACCACCAGCGCGCGGATATCCGTGCCGCCGGCTTCCTTGATGAATTCCTGCACCATGATGTTCACGTTGGCGCCGCGGAATGCCTCGATCACCGACTTGGCGCTGCGATCCGTGTCGGCCAGCACGACGCCGATGCCTTGCGTGCCTTCCAGCAGCTTGATCACCGTGGGCGCACCGCCCGCGATCTTCAGCACCTCTTCGGTCTGCTTGGGGTCATGGGCGAAGGTCGTCACCGGCAGACCGATGCCGTCGCGCGCCATCAGCTGCATCGAGCGCAGCTTGTCGCGCGACCGCCCGATGGCCACGGACTCGTTCACCGGATAGGTGCCCATCACTTCGAACTGGCGCAGCACGGCCAGCCCGTAGAACGTGACCGACGCGCCTATGCGCGGGATCACGGCGTCGTACTTGGGCAGCAGCGCGCCGTTGTAATAGATCTCGGGCCGACGCGAGGCGATGTTCATGTAGCAGCCCAGCGTCTTGATGATGTCCAGCTCGTGGCCGCGCTCTTGCGCCGCCTCTTTCAGTCGCTGGTGCGAGTAGAGATTGGCGTTCTGCGCCATCATTGCGATTTTCATGTCGGGTCCTTTGGGTGGCCGGGCGGAATGCCCGGCCGGTGGGCCTATTCGCCCAGTGCGATGCCTTCACGGCGGGGATCGGCGCCGCCCTGCAATCCACCATCGGTGATGCGGATGGCGTGCAGGCCAGATGTCAGGTCGCGGATATTCGTTTCATATCCGATCTCTTGCAAGGCGCTTTCCAGCTCGGCGGCCGAGGTGCCTTCTTCCAGGTCGAAGGTGCCGAAGCGGTTGACCAGGTGCGGCGCCGCAAGCGCCTGCTGCACGTCCATGTCCCAGTCCATGTGGTTGATGATCGCCTGCGCCACGTAGCCAATGATGCGGCTGCCGCCCGGCGAGCCGATCACCAGGTAGGGTGCGCCATCCTGCATCACGATGGTGGGCGCCATGGACGAGCGGGGGCGCTTGCCCGGCTCGACCCGGTTGGCGATGGGATAGCCCTCGGAATGGGTCGAGAAGCTGAAATCGGTCAGTTCGTTGTTCAGCAGAAAGCCGCCCGGCGCGAACAGGCGCGAGCCGAAGCCGTTCTCGATGGTCGTGGTCATCGACAGCGCGTTGCCGTCCGCATCGACGATCGAGATATGCGACGTCGAGGGCAGTTCGATCGCGTCACCGTCGCCGTAGCGCAGGGCGTGCGACCATTCCGGCGCGCCCGCGCTGACCTCGTCCAGTGCCTCGGATCCGCCCAGCTGTGCCGCGCGGCCCTTCAGGTAGTCGGGGTTCACCAGCCCCTCGGTCGGCATGGGCACGAAATCGCTATCGGCCATGTAGCGGCCCCGGTCCGCGAAGGCGAGCCGCGAGGCGTCGCCGATCAGCCGCCAGGCCTGCGGGTCGTCGGGCGACATCTCGCCCAGTTCGTAGGCGTCGAGCATCCCCAGGATCTGGCCCACGGTCAGCGCGCCCGACGATGGCGGGCCCATGCCGCATACTTCGGCGCCGCGATAGGGCGCGCAAACGGCGGGGCGTTCCACGGTGTCGTAGATCGCCAGATCCGTCATCGACAGCGTGCCGGGACTGCCGGCGGCATTCTGCACCGTGTCGACGATCCCTTGCGCGATCTCGCCGGTGTAAAAGGCGTCCGACCCGGTCTCGGCCAGCGCGCGCAGCGTGGCGGCATAGGCGGGGTTCTGCAGCGTGTCACCCGCGGCGATCGCGGTGCCGCCGGGGAAGAAATAGCTGGCCGCGCTTTCGATGGTGCCGAGGTATTCGTCCTCGGCCACCAGCGTGGCCAGTCGCGGCGACACGGGGAAGCCGTCTTCCGCCAGCCCGATCGCATCGGTGAACAGGCTGGACCATTCGGCGCGGCCCCACATCTGGTGCGCGCGCTCCATCAGCTTCGGGGTGCCCGGCGTACCGACCGACCGGCCGCCTACCACCGCGTCCCAGAAGCCCATGGGCTCGCCATCCTGCTGGAACAGCTGCGGCGTGACGTCCAGCGGCGCGGTTTCGCGGCCGTCCAGCGTCGTCAGCACACCTTGCGTGGCGTCGTAATAGACCAGGAACGCGCCGCCCCCCAGGCCCGAGCTCTGCGGCTCGACCAGGCCCAGCACCGCCTGCACGGCCACCATGGCGTCCGCCGCGCTGCCGCCGTCGCGCAGCACCTTGGCACCGGCTTCCACGGCCAGCGGATTGGCGGCGGCGACCATCCAGTCCTGCGCCTCGGTCGGCCGACCCGCGTCCTTGGCCGCCAGTGCCGCTTGCGCGGCTTCGGACAGGTCCGCGTCGAATCCCGCGCCTTCGGACGCGGCTTCGGGGTCCACCGCGTCGGCGGTCTGCTGGGCGTGAAGGGCGGTGGCGGTCAGGAAACCGGCGACGGTAAGGGCAAGGAAGCGGGTCATGGAAATATCCTCTTCGGGGGGAAGGTGGGCAAAGTCTATCGCGCGGCCGGACCGACGCAAGGCCGGGGTTCAGTACGGATCGGGCGTATCGGGATCGCGCTTGGCCGCGTCCTCGGCCTGCTCGAGCATCCGCTCGGCGTCGTCCCGCTCGCCGCGGCCGACCACGTTGAAGGGGCGTTCGATCATGCGGTTATAGGCTTCGAAGAACAGCTCCATGTCCCAGGCGAAGCCGTCGCGCATGTCCGACAGCGTGTCCACGTGGGCGAAGATGCGCGACATATTGGCGACGGCCACCACCCGGTCGTTTCGGGCCATTTCGCCGCCTTCGTCGTTTTCCATCTTCAGCACGCCGATCAGCCGCGCCTCGATCAGCGCGCCCGCGGGCACCGAGCCGTCGGTGATCAGCACGATGTCCAGCGCGTCGCCGTCTTCCGCCAGCGTATTGGGGACATAGCCGAAGCTGAACGGAAACCGCATGCCTTCGGGCAGTTCCAGCCCGATCCGAAACAGGCCCGACGCGTCCACATCGTATTTGTGGCGGCTGTCCTTGGGGGTCTCGACGAAGACGTTGATCGCGCCGTCTTCGGTGCGGGACGTGACTTTCTCGAGGGCTTGCAGAAACATGGGCGGCGTCCTTCAGGTTGCGTTGCAGGGACAGCCCCCGGGGGGCGGAATGGTTCCGCCCTTGCGCCGCAGGTACGGGCCCGCGGATGGGTCGGCCGGGACATCCCGGCCGACCGGCGCGTTCAGTCCGCGTAGGGGTAGGGCGCGTCGATGATCGCGTAGCCTTCGCCCGCCTGCATGATGTGGCCCAGGCCCGGGAAGTCGATATGGCTGCCCGCGATCAGCATCCGGTCCGCCACCACCCGGTCCAGCAGCGCCGCGCGGGTTTCGGCGGCCTGCTCGGGGTTCACGTCAAAGCCGATCGTCACGGCGGGATTGGCCAGCTGCACCGGCGTCACGTGCACGATATCCGCCCAGATCAGCAGGCTGGCGTCGCCCGACGCGATGGCGAAGCCGGTATGTCCCGGCGTGTGGCCCGGCAGCGGCATGGCGGTGATGCCCGGTGCCACTTCGCCTTCGCCCGAAAACGGCTTCAGGCGGTCGCCGTAGATATCCAGAACCGAGCGGGCCAGGTTGAAGAACATCGCGTTGCCTTCGCCGGCCTGCTGCATGATGGCGTCATCGGTCCAGAAGGTGCGCTCGGCCTCGTTGAAGACCAGCTCGGCGTTGGGAAACAGCGCCGCGCCGCCCTCGATCGCGCCGCCCACATGGTCGGGATGCAGGTGGGTGGCCAGGATCGTGGTGATATCCTCGGGTGCCACTCCGGTGGCGGCCAGGTTGCCCATCAGGCGGCCCAGGTCGGGGCCCATGGCGCCGCCGGTGCCCGCATCGACCAGCATGGTCGTATCGCCCGACTGGATCAGGAACGCGTTGACCGGCGCACGGAAGGTGTCGGGGTCGCGGAACTGGTCGCGCATGGCGGTGGCGTAGTCTTCCGCGTCGATGCCCTGCAGGACTTCGGGGCCAAGCCGCAGCGCGCCGTCGTTGAGCGCGGTCACGGAGATATCGCCGATGGCAAATTTCTGCGCCGCGGGCAGGACCGGGGCCTGCGCGTGGGCGGCGGCAAGGACGGGACGGGCCAGGAACGGGGCCGCAAGCGCCGCGGCTCCGCTGGCCATGAGGTGACGACGGGTGAGCATGGGTGGATCTCCGGGTGGTTGGGTTGTTCGGTGTCATAGGGTAGCGCTGAGCCCGGCGGCGAAAAGGAGCGACGATGGTCGGACTGCGCGAGATGATGGAGCGGCACGCGCGGGCAGGCCGGGTCGACTGGATCGGCCTGCGCGGCGCCCGACGCGAAACTGTCCGGGCAACGACGACGGCGGAGATCGACGAGAGCGGCCTGGTGGGGGATCACGCACGGGCGGGAAAGCGCGCGGTGACGTTGATCCAGGCCGAACATCTGCCGGTGATCGCGGACCTGCTGAACCGCGGTCCGGTTCCGCCCGAGATATTGCGCCGCAATATCGTCGTCTCGGGCATCAACCTGGCCGCCTTGCGCAAGGAGCGTGTCCAGATCGGCGACGCGGTTCTGCGGATCGAGGGACCATGCCCGCCCTGCAGCCGGATGGAGGAATACCTGGGGACGGGCGGCTATTCGGCAGTGCGGGGTCATGGCGGATATTACGCGTCGGTCGAGATACCGGGCGCCGTCCGCGTGGGCGACTCGGTGACCCTGGCGCGCTGAACGGCGGGACTCCGCGTGGCGACCCGGGCGCGGGGATATTTTCGCAAGCCCAGATGTCAGCAGCGACGTATCGCAGCAGTCGGGGCCCCGGGCGTTGCCAATTCGGCACGCCCTGCCAAGGTCCCAGCATGGATTTGACGCGGGCGATCGATGGCTACTGCGAACGGATGGGCCCGGGACTTCTGGCCGAGCCCGCCAACGCGCTGACGAACGTGGCCTTTCTTGTCGTGGCCCTGTGGCTCTGGCGGCGCAGCCGCGGGATCGAGCGGGTGCTTTGTGCGGTGCTGGCCGCGATCGGCCTGGGCTCGGGTCTGTTCCACACCTATGCCGTCGCCTGGGCGGCGTTGGCCGATACGATCCCGATCGCGGTGTTCATCCTTCTCTATGTCTTCGCGGCGCACCGGCACTTCCTGGGCTGGTCGGCGCCGTGGTCCATGCTGGGGGTCGCGGCGTTCGTTCCCTACCTGGTGCTTGCCGCGCGCGGCTTCGCAGCTTTGCCCGGCTTCGCGATCTCGGCGGCGTATTGGCCTGTGCCGCTCGCCATCGCGGGATACGGGGTCTGGCTCAGCCGCGACTTGCCCCACGTGGCGCGCGGGCTCTGGATCGGGGCGGCGATCCTGAGCCTGTCGCTGGTCGCCCGCTCGCTGGACGCGCCGCTTTGCGACTCCCTTCCGCTGGGCACGCATTTCATGTGGCACCTGCTCAACGCCGTGATGCTGGGCTGGATGATCGGCGTGCTGCGCCGCCAGCGCCTTGAAAGGGGCGGGCAGGGGCGCTAGAGCGGGCGCGATCTGATCCAAATCCGAAGGGTGGCCCATGTCCATCGACAAAGACACCGCCGCGCGCATCGCGAAGCTTGCACGGATCCGCGTGGAAGAGGGTGAGCTTGACGCGTTGGCGGGCGAGTTCAACACCATCCTGGGTTTCATCGAGCAACTGGGCGAGGTCGATGTCGAGGGCGTCGAGCCCATGGTCAGCGTGACGCCGCAGCGTCTGAAGCGGCGCGACGACGTGGTGACCGATGGCGACCAGCAGGCCAAGATCCTGGCCAACGCTCCGGACGCGCGCGAAGGCTTCTTCGCCGTGCCGAAAGTGGTGGAGTAAGCGCCATGACCGATCTGAACAGGCTGACGATCGCGGCGGCGCGAGAAAAACTGCGGCAGGGCGAGGTGACAAGCGTCCAGCTGACCGAAGCCTGCCTGTCCGCCATCGACTCGGCCGATGCGTTGAACGCGGTGGTGCACAAGACGCCCGAGCGCGCGCTGAAGATGGCCGAGGCGGCGGACAAGCGGCTGCAATCGGAAGATGCGCCCGCGCTATGCGGCATCCCCCTGGGGATCAAGGATCTTTTCTGCACCGAGCATGTCCCCAGCCAGGCGGGCAGCCGGATCCTGCAAGGGTTCCGCCCCGAATACGAAAGCGCCGTGACGCGCCAGCTGTGGGACAGCGGCGCGGTCATGCTGGGCAAGCTGAACATGGACGAATTCGCCATGGGCTCGTCCAACGAGACCAGCGTCTATGGCAACGCGGTGAACCCCTGGAAGGTGGACGACCGCGACCTGACGCCGGGCGGCTCGTCCGGGGGCTCGTCCGCCGCCGTGGCCGCGGATCTGTGCCTGGCCGCGTTGGGCACCGATACCGGCGGGTCGATCCGCCAGCCCGCCGCCTTCACCGGCACCGTGGGGCTGAAGCCCACCTACGGGCGGGTGTCGCGCTGGGGGATCGTGGCCTTCGCGTCGTCGCTGGACCAGGCGGGGCCGATGACCAAGGACGTGCGCGACGCGGCGATCCTGCTGCGCGCCATGGCGGGCCACGACCCGCAGGACAGCACCAGCGCCGACATCCCGGTGCCGGATTTCGAAGCGGCGCTGACCGGCGACATCAAGGGCAAGACCATCGGCCTGCCGCGCGAATACCGCATTGACGGGATCCCCGACGAGATCGACGCGCTTTGGGCCGAAGGCCGCAGGATGCTGGAAGACGCGGGCGCGAAGATCGTCGACGTGTCGCTGCCGCACACGAAATACGCGCTGCCCGCCTATTACGTCATCGCCCCGGCCGAGGCGTCGAGCAACCTGGCCCGCTACGACGGCGTGCGCTTCGGTCACCGCGCCAAGCTGGACCAGGGCGACGGAATCACCGAGATGTACGAAAAGACCCGCGCCGAAGGCTTCGGAGCGGAAGTGAAGCGCCGCGTCATGGTGGGCACCTACGTCCTGAGCGCCGGCTTCTACGACGCCTACTACAACCGCGCACGGCGGGTGCGTGCGCTGATAAAGCGCGACTTTGACGAGGTCTTCGCCCAAGGGGTCGACGCGATCCTGACGCCCGCCACCCCGTCCGCCGCCTTCGGCTTGGGCGAGATGGGCGGCAAGGATCCGGTCGAGATGTATCTCAACGATGTCTTCACCGTGACCGTGAACCTGGCGGGCCTACCGGGCATCGCGGTGCCGACGGGCCAGGACAGGCAGGGCCTGCCCCTGGGTCTGCAACTGATCGGGCGCCCCTTCGAGGAAGGCGACCTGCTCAACATCGCCCACACACTGGAACGTCAGGCCGGGTTTGTGGCCAAACCCACCCGTTGGTGGTAAACACGCGTCCGATGGCTTTCAGGAGCACGAGCGTCATGTGGAAATATGCCTGTCTGGGTATGCTGGCCGTGGCTGCCTGCACCCCTGCGCTGCCCGAAAGCGGTGCGACGCTGGACGGACGGCCCGCCAATATCGGGCAGGGCGTCGGGTTCGGCTCTTACCAGGGTTACGAGGCCGCGCGCATCGCCCGCGAACGCGAATTGCAGGGCGGCTCCACCAGCCAGCCGATCGTTCCGACACGGCCCGTGATCTCGTCCGAAGAACTCAGCGCAGCCGGTTTGCCGTCGGGCGGCAATGGGTCGGGCGGATTGCCGCCCGTCGATACCGTGGGCGCGGGCGCGCCGCTTGACGCACGGGGGCCTGTCGCGACCCAGTCAAGCCCTGCGACGCCGGTCAGCGTGAACAATCCCGGAATTTCGGACGAGCAGAGCTTCGAGGCCGTGTCGTCCCGCGAAAGTATCGAATCGGATGCCGAGCGGCTCGAGCGGCAGGCGCAGGCCTATCGCGTGATCCAGCCCACCGCCGTGCCCACGCGCAGTGGCGCGTCGGGTCCGAATATCGTGCAATACGCGCTCAGCACCACCAATGCGCGCGGGCAGTCGATCTATCGGCGCAGCGGGATCAGCCTGCAGTCGCGCTCGGTGCGCGCGTGCCAGCGCTATCCGTCGCCTGACCTGGCGCAGGAAGCGTTCCTCGAGCGCGGCGGCCCCGAAAAGGACAGCCTGAACCTTGATCCGGACGGGGATGGCTTCGCCTGTTCGTGGGACCCTGCACCGTTCCGCGCGGCGCGCGGCTGAGCGTTTCCTGGCACCCCTCGCCCAGTTTCGGGCCGCGCCGCGATGGCGCGGTGCCCGATCTGGTCGTGCTCCACTACACTGCCATGCCGACCGCCCAGGGCGCGCTGGACCGATTGTGCGATCCGTCGGTCGAAGTGTCGGCGCATTACCTGGTCTGCAGGCGCGGGCAGGTGGTGCAGATGGTCGACGAAGCCATGCGCGCATGGCATGCGGGCGCCGGATCCTGGGGGGCCGTCCGGGACGTCAATTCCCGCTCGATCGGGATCGAACTGGACAATGACGGCGCGTCGCCTTTCCCCGAGCCACAGATGCGCGCACTTGAAGACCTTATCGCAAGCACCTGCGAACGCTGGGATATCCCACCGGCCCGCGTAATCGGGCATTCCGATTGCGCCCCCGGGCGCAAGATCGACCCCGGCCCGCGTTTCGACTGGGCCCGTCTGGCGCGGCGGGACCTGGCCGTTGCTGCGCGCCCCGAACGGGCGGGCGACACTTGCTTCGCCGACGACATGCGGCGCGCGGGCTACACGGCCACGGACGATCCCGACACGCTGCGGGACGCCTTGCGCCTGCGGCACCGTCCGGGCGCCACCGGGCCGCTCGACGCCGTGGATCGCGGGCTGGCGCGGGCGCTGGCGCGGCGCTTCCCCGTTGACGCGGCGGATGCCGGATCATAACTGCAGCCCTGCGCGGATGGCTGGATGATCGCGTGCGCGGCCCGCAAGGCCACGTGCGAGGAAAGTCCGGACTCCAGGAAGAAACGGTGCCGGGTAACGCCCGGGCGGGGCAACCCGACGGATAGCGCCACAGAAAACAGACCGCCCCGGGTCCGCCCGGGGTCAGGGTGAAACGGTGGGGTAAGAGCCCACCGGGGGGCTGGCAACAGCGCCCGCATGGCAAGCCCCACCGGGAGCAATGCCGAATAGGGATCGCGCGGCGCAAGCCGGGCCTCTTCCACCCAGCGATCCGGGTAGGCAGCTAGAGCCTGTCGGCAACGGCAGGTGCAGATGAATGATCATCCAGCCCGCGGCGACGCGGGGGGACAGGATCCGGCTTACAGGCCGTCCGCGCGCTTCATCCTGTTGCCGGTCACGCGTCGCGGCGCGCGCGGGGCGACCAGATCCGCAGATCCACGATCAGCTTGATGGTCGCGGCCACGCTCAGCGCGCAGAGCATCCATTTCGACACCGTGCCCATGGTGCCGTCGATCAGCACCGCGTGGACGGCGCTTCCGCCCACGCACAAGGCCGCCAGGGACGCGTGCAAGCGGCGCCACGTCATTGGCCGCAACCGGATACGCTTGCGCAAGGCGGCCAAGGCGGCGGCTGCAAAGGCGGCCCACATGGCGATCACCCCCCAGGCCGAGAACGGCGTGGGTGAGCGGAAGAGCAGCGCGTCGACCACGTCTGGCGGGCTGGTGATCCACAGGGCGCCCACGTGCCAGACGATGGCCAGAAACAGACCCGCGCCGACGATCCGGTGCACGATGCGCGACTGCCGCAGGGCCAAGCCCGGCAAAGCGCCGCCCGCCAGCAATGGCTGAAGCAGCAGGCAGGCCATGGCGATGATCCCGGCGAACCCCGCCGAGATATAGACCGGACCGCGCCACTCGAGCAGGGGGCTGGTCGCCGCCACGGCCAGCGGCCCGACGATCGCCACCGCAAGGGCGGCCCACATCGCGGCGGCGCGCAGGCTGGTCACGGCGCGGCCCGCGACTTAAGCCGGTTGCAGGACGAAATCGGCGGTCAGGCTGGTGGCGCTGGGATCGCGCATCACGGGCCGCAGGAAGACGGTCTGGAAATCGCGGCTTTCCAGCGCCAGGTGGCCATGCGCCTGGCCGAAGGCGGGGACGATCTGCGGCATCTCCAGTCGGAAGGCACCGTTCGCATCGGTCAGCGTGGCGCCGTGGCTGTGCGGATCGCGTTCGTGGCCTTCGGTGGTGTGCGCCCAGATCTGGACCCGCTGGCCCGCAAGCGGGGCGCCGTCGCCCGCACGGCGCACCGTGCCGCTCATCCAGAAGCCACCGCCGCCGATGCGCGTGACGATGGGCGCGCCGGGGCGGTAATTGTTGGACCCGCCCCGCATGGAAGGCGTCGGCGCGACGCCCTTGGCGCGGGCGGGCGACAGCAGGCCCGCGGTTCCAAGGATCAAGGCGCTGCTTGCGGTGGCGACAAGGGTTCGGCGGTCGATGACGGACATGGCGGGAGGCTCCTGTCAGATGTCAGATTCGGGGTGTTCAAACTCGCCTCAGAGTTTAGAAAGGACGAGCCGCGGAATAAACCACCCCAACAGCATCGTGAATTGCAGCGCACGCGTTCAAGGGTCGCGGGGATTTCCCGGTTGACTATCGGTGCTCGGGGCGTAAAAGGCGGCTTCAGTCGAAATTTCACCGCCTGCGGCCATCCGGCCCACGGTCGAGGAGAGTATCCATGGCGAAGCCGACCACCATCAAGATCCGTCTCAACTCGACGGCGGATACCGGCCACTTCTACGTGACCAAGAAGAACGCGCGCACGATGACCGAAAAGATGGTCGTGCGGAAGTACGACCCCGTCGCGCGCAAGCACGTCGAGTACAAGGAAGGCAAGATCAAGTAAGGATCTTGCCAGCCTGAACGCCGCAGCGCCGTCCCTTGGGGCGGCGTTTCGCGTTTCAGGGGGTAATTTTCGGGGGAGTGCGTTTCGGGCGCGGGGGCATTCCCGCGCGCAAGTCAGATCGCGCCCGCCGGACGGGCGCGATCCGTGGTCTTGGCGCGCTCAGTAGCTGCGCGGACGGCTGCAGACGCCGGCATCGTCGCAGAAGACGCCTGCCAGGCCGCCGATGATCGCGCCGCGGTCGCCGTTGCCGTTCACGGCCTTCGCCGCGCCATAGCCCATGGCGGCGCCCACAAGGCCGCGCTCCATGTCGCTGTCGATGACGCCGCCGGGACCGCAGGCCGACAGAAGGGCTGCCGAGGCAAGAAGGGGTGCAATGAGTTTCATGGGAAAGCTCCTGAATTCCGGCGATTGCGCCGGCAGTGGTTAAGGGACGGGCGCATCTCGCACCCACCGGTCGCGAACGCACCCAGGGCCGGTGAATCGGCAAGGCACGGTCGGGTCCGGCAGCGCAGAGGTAGGGGCGAGTGGGTCCGCTATGCCATGACGGCGGGCCACGCGAAGGCCCGATCCCATGGCCCATCGGCGGTTATCGCATAACAGCGCCGGTTTTTCGGCGAGAACGCGCCACGCGCCGCCCGTCCCGTCGATGGGGGCTTGCCTCGGCGGCGTCTGAGCGTCCGGGCGGATGGACCCATCGCCCGCGCCAATCGGACCGCAACGCGCCACCCCGTGGCAGGGCTCGATGGCCGCTGGGTCATCCCGGCATCTGCAGGCTCCGGCGGCCCATCACCGCCCGGATGATCCGCGACGACGACCAAATCCTGCTGAATTTTCGGTCAATTGCGCCGTGTTTTTAACCTTTCGGCGCCGACCGCCCAACAACTCCCAGAAGAAAGTTGTCCTAACGTCACTCGCCCTAGCTTAAGGAAGGGGCACGGGAGGCGTCCTTCTGGACCCCGCCCCATTGAAAAGGAGGTGTTCTGTCATGTCTGACAATTCCGATACCGAAGGGTTTCAAAGGATACTGGGGCGCTGGGATATCCTGGCGCTGGCGTTCGGAGCCATGGTCGGCTGGGGCTGGGTCGTGCTGGCGGGCACCCAGATCCGCGAGGGCGGCACGCTGGGCGCGATCCTGGCCTTCGCCGCGGGCGGCTTCGCGGTCTTCCTGATCTCGCTGACCTATGCCGAACTGTGCTCGGCCATGCCGAAAACGGGCGGCGAGCATATCTACAGCTACCGCGCGCTGGGCGTGACGGGGTCCTTCATCTGCACGTGGGCCATCATCCTCGGCTACGTCGCCGTCGTCGCGTTCGAGGCCGTGGCCCTTCCCACGGTGATGGACTACCTGGTGCCGGGCTACGCGGTTGGTACGCTCTGGACCATCGCGGGATGGGAGGTGAAGGCCACCTGGGTCGCGGTGGGGGTCATCGGCGCGCTGGTCATGACTTGGGTGAACTATCGCGGCATCTCGTTTTGCGCGGCGATCCAGAAGCTCTTCACGCTGGCGCTGGCGCTGGTGGGTCTTGCGCTGATCTTCGGCAGTTTCTTCACCGGCACGACGGAAAACACCGCGCCGCTCTTCGTCAACGGCTTCGGCGGCTGGATGGCGGTTCTGGTGATGACGCCGTTCCTGCTGGTGGGATTCGACGTGATCCCCCAGGCGGCCGAAGAGATCGACTTGCCCTACCGGACCATCGGCAAGGTTCTGTTGGCATCGGTGCTGATGGCGGTGGTGTGGTACATGCTGATCATCTTCGGCACGTCGCTGATGCTGGACAGCGCCGCGCTGGAGGGCACCGACTTGGCCACGGCGGACGCCCTGGCGGCGGTCGTGGGCGCGGGCTGGGGCGGCAAGCTGCTGGTCTTCGCGGGCATCTGCGGCATCCTGACCAGCTGGAACTCGTTCTTCATCGGCGGTAGCCGGGCGATCTATGCCATGGCCCATTCCGGCATGCTGCCCGCGTTCCTGGCCAAGCTTCACCCCGTGCACCGCACGCCCGTGAACGCCATCCTGCTCATTGGCGGGCTGTCGGCCATCGCGCCCCTCTTCGGGCGCAGCGCGCTGGTGTGGTTGGTCAACGCAGGCGGGCTTGGCATCGTCATCGCCTACGTGCTGGTGGCCGTGTCGTTCCTGATCCTGCGCAAGCGCGAGCCGGACATGGAGCGTCCCTACACGGTGCCCTACGGCGAATACGTGGGCTGGGCGGCCGTGGTCCTGGGCTCGGGGCTGGCGCTTCTCTACATGCCGGGCTTCCCCTCGGCGCTGGTCTGGCCCGCGGAATGGATCATCGTGGGGCTGTGGACGCTGGCGGGCGCGGGCTTCTGGATGGTGGCGCGGCAGCAAAACGGCCGCCAGACCCAAGAGAAGATCCTGCGCGACGAGGTTCAGTCGCTGTCGCGCGGCACCCCAGCCGAATAGCGCGCGCGGCCGGTATTAACAGAACGACAGCCGCGCGGGCCGATCCGTCCCGCGCGGCTTCCATGTTTTATCAGGTCCACCATTCGTCGATGCTGGCAATGTCGGCATCGGACCAGCCGAAGTGATGGGCCAGCTCATGGACCAGCACATGCACCACCAGATCGCCCAGGGCGATGTCGCCGCGCGCCACCCATTCGTCCAGGATCGCCCGCCGGAAAAGCCAGATCGTATCGGGTCCGTGCGGCTGGTCGGCCACGGATTTCTCGGTCAGCGGGATGCCATCGTAGAGCCCGGTCAGCGTGTAGGGGTCGTCGATCTCCATCTCGTCCAGGATGTGATCGGGGGCCAGTTCGACCACGCGCAGCGCAACGGCGCGCGCCGGACCCGCGAATTCGGGCGGCAGGCTGGCCAGCCCGTCACGGGCCAAACGCTCCAGATCGGCCAGGTCGGGGGGCGTGGCGTCGGTCCAGCCGCTCACAGCTTGCGCAGGGTCACGTCCTGCATCAGCCGGTCGGTGGTGTCCCGGTCGCACAGTTTCGTGGCCTCGGTCATCACCGCGTTCGACGCCGCCGCCACGGCAAAGCGCAGGCATTCGCCCGGATCTCGGTCTTCGGCCAGGCCCAGCGTGTAGGCGCCCACGAAGCTGTCACCGGCGCCCACCTTGGAGATGACCGACACCTTGGGCCCGACCGAATGCCAGGCGCCCTCGGGCGTTGACAGGACCGAGCCATCGGCGCCGCGCGCCACGATGATGGACTTCGCCACGCCGCGCGCGATCAGTTCGCGGCAGAAGGCGGCCGTATCCTCGACCGTGGGAAGGTGGCGGCCCGCCAGTTCCTCGGCCTCGGCATCGTCCATGCGCAGAAGGTGCAGCGACGGGTGGGGCTTTTCGACCAGGTGGTGAAGGGCCGACCCGGAGGTGTCGACGATCAGCCGCGCGCCCCGGTCGCCCACGTGGTCGGCCAGGATCGACGGGAAATCCTTGGCCACGCCCGGCGGCTGCGAGCCTGACAGCACCACCAGCGTGTCGTCGCCGGTGGCCTGGTCGATCGAGTTCAGCGCCCGGTCCACGTCGCCCTGCTGCCAGAGCGGCCCCGGCATCACGAAGCGGAATTGCGTGCCGTCCTTTTCGTTGATGACCGACACCGATTGCCGCGTCTCGCCCGGACCCTGGAAGGCCACGGTCGCCACGCCTTCGTGCGCCAGCCGTTGCAGCAATTGCGCGCCGGTGCCGCCACCGATTGCGATCAGCGCCACCGCCTGTCCGCCCAGCAGCCGGATCGCGCGGGCCACGTTGATGCCGCCGCCGCCCGGATCGATCTGCGGCTCGGTGCAGCGCAGCTTCAGCTCGGGCAGGATCTCGGGCGTCGAGGTCGAGAAATCCACCGTCGGGTTCAGCGTGATGGTCAGGATATGGGCGCGCATGGGGCCTCGCCTTCTCAGGGAAATTTCGGCGCTAACATCCAGACCGCGCCGCCGGGATGCAAGCGGATTCGCCGCGCGCTTTCTGGACAAGCCACGGCGCCTGTGGAATAGCCGCCCGCGAAGGAGCCCCGTCCATGACCATCACCCGTTTCGCCCCGTCGCCCACCGGATACATCCATATCGGCAACCTGCGCACGGCGCTGTTCAACTGGCTGATCGCGCGCAAGGCGGGTGGCACGTTCATCCTGCGGCTCGACGACACCGACCCGGTGCGGTCCAAGCAGGAATACGTGGACGGCATCATGGAGGACCTGGAATGGCTGGGCCTGACCTGGGACCGGGTCGAGCGGCAGTCCGAGCGGCTGGACCGCTACCACGACGCCGCCGACAAGCTGCGCGCGGCGGGCCGCTTCTACGAGGCGTTCGAGACCCCGACCGAGCTGGATCTGAAGCGCAAGAAGCAGCTCAACATGGGCAAACCGCCGGTCTATGACCGAGCGGCGCTGGCGCTGACCGACGAGCAGAAGGCGGCGCTGAGGGCCGAGCGCGGCGACGGCCACTGGCGCTTCAAGCTGGACCAGGAGCGGATCGAGTGGGCCGACGGGATCCTCGGCGACATCTCCATCGACGCGGCATCGGTCAGCGACCCGGTGCTGATCCGCGGCGACGGGCAGGTGCTGTACACGTTGGCCTCGGTCGTCGACGACACCGACATGGGGGTCACCCACGTGGTGCGCGGATCGGACCACGTGACCAACACCGCCACGCAGATCCAGATCATGGCCGCGCTGGGCCACGACCATCCTGCCTTCGCGCACCATTCGCTGCTGACCGGCCCCCAGGGCGAGGCGCTGTCGAAGCGCCTTGGCTCGCTGTCGTTGCGCGATTTCCGCGCCGCGGGCGTCGAGCCCATGGCGTTGCTGTCGCAGATGGCGCGGCTGGGCTCGTCCGACCCGATCGAGCTGCGCATGACGCTGGACGAGATCGCCGAAGGCTTCGACGTCTCGCGCTTCGGCTCGGCCCCCACCAAGTTCGACGCCGAGGACCTGAAGCCGCTGACCGCCCGGGTGCTGGCGGCCACGCCCTACGACGAGATGGCCGAGGAAATCGCGGCTTTGGGCGTGCCGCAGGACATCGCGCCGCAATTCTGGGAGGTCGTGCGCGAAAATATCGAAACGCGCGGCGACATCGTGCGCTGGTGGGCGATCTTCAAGGACGGGGCCGAGCCGGTGATCGCCCCCGAGGACCGGGATTTCGTCGATCAGGCCGTGGCCCTGCTGCCGCCGCATCCTTACGGCCCGGACAGCTGGTCCACATGGACGTCTGCCGTGAAGGACGCCACGGGACGCAAGGGCAAGGGTCTGTTCATGCCGCTGCGCCACCTGGTGACGGGTCAGACCCGAGGCCCCGAGATGGCGCAGGTGCTGCCGCTGCTGCAAAAGCCGATCACGGCGTCAGCGTGAACGCGCCGTAAAGCGCGCCGCAGGCGAAGACCAGCGCCGCCAACATCGCCGCCCCGTCGCGCAGGGTCAGGGCCAAACCGAACAGCGCGATGCCCGCCATGGGCAGGGCAGCGGCGAACGGCACCACTCCCAGGAAAGGGGCTGTCACGGCCAGCGCCGCGCAGAACAGCGCGGCCACACGCACCATGGGATCGCCCGTCAACGCCTCGAGCCTGCCGCCGAAATGCCGGTCTAGCCAGCCCGCGGCGCCGCGCGACTTGTCGACCGCGCGCGCCAGCCTGTCATCGTCGATTGACCGGTCGGCCAGCACCGCAGGCAGCCAGGGCGACGACTTCCCGACGACGATCTGGACGGAAAACAGAAGCGCCACCAGTCCCATGATCGTGGGCACCGACGGGATCGCCCCCAGCGGCGACATGCCGATCAGGCCCGGCACCAGCAGGAAGACGCCGCTGCCGCGATGGCCGATCTTGTCCTGAACCTCGCCCACCGACACGTCGTCGTCCGAGCCTGCCAGCTCGTCCAGGTCGTTCAGGATATCCGTGATCCGCGTCATCGCCGCGCCCCCCGCTGTCTTGCGACGAAACGCCGTCGCGAGGGCCCGCGTTCCGTCAGCGCCGCGGGTTCAGCAGCCGGTCGAGCACCGATTGTCGCGTGATCTGGCCGATCACCTTGCCGTCCTCGACCACGCCCAACGCCTTGCGGGTCTCGCCCAGCGACTCCATCACACTGCGGATATCGGTCTCGGGATGGATCGTGTCGGGCAGGTTCAGCACCGCCTTCTCCATCACGTC
Organism: Palleronia pontilimi; assembly: GCF_016412875.1. Taxonomy (GTDB): domain Bacteria; phylum Pseudomonadota; class Alphaproteobacteria; order Rhodobacterales; family Rhodobacteraceae; genus Palleronia; species Palleronia pontilimi. The sequence continues at coordinate 39,276 of NZ_JAEKPD010000015.1, forward strand.
GCGCGCGCAGAGCACGCCCAGCGGGTTCATGTGCGCCACGAAGTTCGCCACGTATTCGTTTGACGGATCTTGATAAATGTCGCGCGGGGTGCCGTGCTGCACGATCCGCCCGCCTTCCATGATGGCGATTCGGTCGCCCAGCTTGAACGCCTCGTCCAGGTCGTGGCTGACGAAGACGATGGTGCGGTTCAGCCGCTCCTGCAGGTCCATCAACTCGTCCTGCAGCCGGGTGCGAATCAGCGGGTCGAGCGCGCTGAAGGGCTCGTCCATCAGCAGGATCGGTGCCTCGGTCGCGAAGGCACGGGCCAGCCCGACGCGCTGCTGCATCCCGCCCGACAGATCGCCCACCTTGCGGTCGGCCCAGTCGGCAAGCCCCACCAGGTCCAGCTGCGTCTGCACCTTCTCGCGCCGCGCCTTCTTGGACATGCCGCCCAGCTCAAGCCCCAGGCCGACATTCTCGGCCACGGTCCGCCATGGCAGCAGGCCGAATTGCTGGAACACCATCGACACGTCGTTCAGCCTGAGCTTGCGCAGCATCTTGCGCTTGGCATTGGTGACGCTGACCATCTTGTCGCCGCGCCGGATACGAACCTCGCCGCGCGCCACGTCGTTCAGACCGTTGACCGCGCGCAGCAGCGTGGATTTGCCCGAGCCCGACAGGCCCATCAGCACCAGGATCTGGGCCTCGGGCACGGTGATCGTGCAGTCGTGCACGCCCAGCACCTGGCCAGTTTCGCGCTGGATCTGCGCGCGCTCCTGACCGGCATCCATCAGCGGCAGCGCCGCTTGCGGGTCGGCCCCGAAGACGATCGAGACATTGTCGAATTCGACGGCGGATCGGGTCATGGGGCGTCCGCCTCGAACCGCAGCACGCCGCGCCGGTGCATGGCCTGCCCGTCTTGGGGATGATTAAGGCCGTCCAGCACGTCGACCGCGGGCAGGAACGGATCGAACCCGTCAAGACAGGCGATGTTCACGCCGTATTCGGTGGGGTTCGAGCGGCGCTTGTGGTGGGTGTAGATCCCGCAGGTCTTGCAGAAATAGTGCTGCGCCACATGGGTGTTGAAGCTGTAAAGCGTCAGGTTGTCCTCACCCTGCTGAATGGTGATCCCATCCAGCGGCGCGCTGATCGCCACCGCGCCGCGCATGGCACAGAGCGAGCAGTCGCAGCGTCGCGCGGTGTTCACGCCATCGCTCAGCGTCACCGTGAAGCGGACGGCCCCGCAATGGAAGGCGGCGTTCAGCGTCATTTCTCGCCCCGCCGCAGCATCCGGTCCAGCATGATGGCGACGACCACGATGACGAAGCCGGACTCGAACCCGAGCGACGTGTTCACCTGGTTCAATGCCCGCACGACCGGCACACCCAGCCCGTCCGCGCCGACCAGTGCCGCGATCACCACCATCGACAGCGACAGCATGATGGTCTGGTTCAGGCCCGTCATGATCTGGGGCAGGGCACTCGGCAGTTCGACCTTCCACAAAAGCTGGCGCGGGGTCGCACCGAAGGCCTGCGCGGCCTCGATCAGCGGCTGCGGCGTGTTCGAAATGCCGAGCTGCGTCAGGCGGATCGACGCGGGCAGCACGAAAATCACCGTCGCCATCAGGCCGGGCACCATGCCGATCCCGAAGAAGATGATCGCCGGGATCAGGTAAACGAAGGTGGGCAAGGTCTGCATGAGGTCCAGAACGGGCCGCACCCAGGCGTAAAGTCGCGGACGGTGGGCGACCGCGATGCCGATGGGCACGCCCAGCCCCATGCACACGACGCAGGACGACAGCACCAAGGTCAGCGACTCGCTCGTCTCCTCCCAGTAGCCCTGGTTCAGCACGAACAGGAAGCCCAATACCACCAGCAGGCAGGTCTGCCAGCGGCGCTGCAGGAACCATGTCAGCGCCGTGAAGGCGGCGATGACCACCAGCGGATGGTATTCGGGCGGATAGGCGGGCACGTAGTCCTCGGCGCCGGTGGCCCAGCCGATGGACGGCGGGGTCAGGAACAGGGCCAGCAGCGCGTCGATCAGCCCTTCCAGGAAGATCGCGATCGAATCGAACACCGCGGCCCCGTTGGTCTGCAGCCACTCGAAGGCATCGCCCGCGACGCGTCCCACGGGGATCTTGGTATCGGTCAACCACTCCATGGCGCTGAACATGACCCGCGGCCGCGCGGAAGGAAAGCGGGAAGGTGCCGGGCGGGGGCTGCGCCCGTTGAAATGCAGGGGCTCGCGCTAGATCATTGCGCAACCGTCAATGAACCAAGAGGGTCGATCCATGACCAATCGCAGACAATTCCTGAAAACCGGTGCCGCCATGGGAGTGATCACCGTCATGCCCTTCCACGCGAATGCCGCCGCCCATGCGGGCAACACCTTTCCCACCGACGGGGGCGAAATCGTCGTCCACCCCGTCAGCCATGCCAGCCTGTGGATGGAAACGCCCGCCGGCGTGATCTACGTGGACCCGGTGGGCGAGGCGGCGGATTACGAAGGCGCGCCCGAGCCCGACCTGATCCTGATCACGCACGAGCATGGTGACCACTACGCGCCCGAGCTGCTGACTCAAATTGCGGTGGGCAAGACCCAGATGATCGCCAATCCGGCGGTCTACGACATGATGTCGGACGAGATGAAGGCCAAGACGCAAAGCATCGCCAATGGCGACAGCACCGACGCGCTGGGCATCACGATCGACGCGATCCCGGCCTACAACATCACCGAGGGCCGCGAGAACTTCCACCCCGAGGGCCGCGACAACGGCTACGTTCTGAACGTGGACGGCAAGCGCGTCTATATCTCGGGCGATACCGAAGGCACGCCGGAAATGCGCGCGCTGGAAGATATCGACCTGGCCTTCGTCTGCATGAACCTGCCCTTCACCATGGGGGCCGAGCAGGCAGCGGAAGCGGTGGCCGAATTCGCCCCGGCGGTCGTCTATCCCTATCACTATCGCGGACGCGACGGTGGCACGCAGGATCCCGAAGCCTTCGCGCAGATGCTCAGCGACGCGGGCGCCGAGACGGACGTGAAAATGGGCGAATGGTATCCCGACGGACTGGGCTGACCCGTCCAGACGGTCCGTGAAGAAGGCCAGCCGCGCGCCCGCGGCTGGCCTTTTTCTTCAGGTATTTCCGGAAAGATGAAGGGTCCGCATGCGCGCGACCGGCCCCATCCAGCCCCTCTTCATCTTTTCACAAATATCCCGGGGAGCGCGAGGGGCAGCGCCCCTCGCTCTGTCTTCACGAATGGATCGCGCCGTCCCCGCAGGCGAGCGCGGCCTCGCGCACCGCCTCGGAATAGGTCGGGTGCGCGTGGCAGGTCAGAGCCAGGTCCTCGGCTGCCGCGCCGAATTCCATGGCCACGCAGATCTCGTGGATCAGATCGCCCGCCATGGGGCCAATGATATGCGCGCCCAGGATCCGGTCGGTCTCCTTGTGCGCCAGGATCTTCACGAACCCGTCGCCCGCGAAATTGGCCTTGGCGCGCCCGTTGCCCATGAAGCTGAACTTGCCGACCTTGTAAGGCGTGCCGTCATCCTTCAACTGCTCTTCGGTCAGGCCCACATTGGCGACTTCGGGATGGGTGTAGATGACGCCGGGGATCACGCCGTAATTCACGTGGCCATGCTTGCCCGCCAGCACTTCGGCCACCGCCATGCCTTCGTCTTCGGCCTTGTGGGCCAGCATCGGTCCCGCGATGCAGTCGCCGATGGCGTAGATCCCGTCCACCGACGTCTTCCAGTGGTCGTCCACTTCGATCTGGCCGCGCTTCGACATCGCGACACCAAGGCCCTCCAGGCCCAGTCCGTCGGTGAAGGGCGCGCGGCCCGTGGCGACGAGGACGGTATCGGCATCGAGCGTCGCTTCGCTGTCGTCCTTGTTCAGCTTGTAGCTGACCGTGGCCTTGCCGTTCTTCGTCTCGACGCCCTGCACCGCGGCCCCCAGGATGAACTCGATCCCCTGCTTTTTCAGGATCTTCTGGAATCCCTTCTGCACGTCGCCGTCCATGCCCGGCGTGATGGTGTCGAGATATTCGATCACCGTCACCTCGGCCCCGAGGCGGCGATAGACGCTGCCCATTTCCAGCCCGATCACGCCCGCGCCGATCACCACCATCTTGTTGGGGATCTTCTTCAGCGCCAGCGCACCGGTCGAGCTGACGACGGTTTCCTCGTCGATCTCGACGCCCTTCAGCTGGGCCACGTCCGATCCGCTGGCGATGACGATGTTCTTCGCCTCGTGCACGTCGTCCCCGACCTTGACCTTGCCCGCCTCGGGAATGGACGCCCAGCCCTTGATCCAGTCCACCTTGTTCTTCTTGAACAGGAACTCGATCCCCTTGGTATTCTGGTCGATCGTGTTCTTCTTGTAGTCCTGCATCTGCTTCCAGTCGACCGACGGCGACTTCCCCTTCAGGCCCATGGTGGCGAAATTGTGCTCGGCCTCGTGCAGCATGTGGGTGGCGTGCAGCAGCGCCTTGGACGGAATGCAGCCCACGTTCAGGCAGGTGCCGCCCAGCGTCTCACGGCCCTCGACGCAGGCGGTCTTCAGGCCCAGCTGCGCGCAGCGGATGGCGCAGACATAGCCGCCGGGGCCGGATCCGATGATGATGACGTCATAGCTGGACATGGGAACGTTCCTTTTGGGCTGGCACGGGTCAGATCAGGGCAGCGACTATCATGATAACGGTCGCCGCCCAACCGCAACCCCAGATCAGCGACCGTCCGGGACGCCAGCCGAAGGCATAGGCGGGCACGTACGCGATGCGCGCGGCCAAGTAGATCCACGCGCAGGTCACCGTCAGGGCGCTGGACTGGCCGCTGACGGCGATGACCGTGCAGGCGATGCCGAACAGGATCAGGCCCTCGAAATGGTTGTCCAGCGCGCGGCCCAGACGGGCGGTCATGGTCGACATCTCGCGCGACGGCTCGCGGTCGCGGGCCGACATGGTGTAGCCCGGCCCCAGGTCGCGATTGGCGGGAATGGCGTAAAGGACGAACTGCACGCATTGCAGCAGCGCGGCCAGGGTCAGGACGGTAAGTTCGGGCGTCATTCAGGCGGTCCTGAGGTAATGCGCCTCGGTCCCGGTCAGGCTGTCGCGCAACCCGGTCTCCGAAGTCAGCCAGTCGGCCACCTTGCCCTGGTCGGACGCCTCGTAAAGGCCCCAAACGGTCGTCGTGCCGTCCTCGCGCCAGAGCTGCAGCTGGTTCAGCCCGGCCTGGTCGCGCCGCTCGGACGCGGCGTCATAGGCGGTGAGGAACGCATCGGCGTCCTTCGTGTCGAAGCGAATGAGTGCGTGCATGGTCTATCCTTTGCAAATCAGCGGCGCGGCCAGCACCGTGTCGGCATAACGCGCGCCCTGCGCTTCGGTTTGCGCGATCAGCTCGCTTTTCGGCGCGCCCACCCACCGGCAGCCCGACTGCACGTTGCGCCGCGCCAGCGCGATCCGCCCGTCCAGGCTGCGCGGCTGGGCCGGGTCGAACAGGAACAGGTGCCACCGCGCGCCGTCCCCGGCGCTGACGGTGGATTCCACGTGGCGCACGGTCACGCCGCGTTCGGGGGGCATGGCACAGGCCGACAGCGCCAGCAGCAGGGCGGTCCCTGCCGCACCCCGTATCGCTCGTTCGATCACAGGTCCATCAGCAACCGGCGGGGATCTTCCAGCGCCTCTTTCACGCGGACGAGGAACGTGACCGCGCCCTTGCCGTCGACGATGCGGTGGTCATAGCTGAGGGCCAGGTACATCATCGGCCGGATCTTGATTTCGCCACCCACGACCATGGGCCGGTCCTGAATCTTGTGCATCCCCAGGATCCCCGATTGCGGCGGGTTCAGGATGGGCGAGGACATGAGCGAGCCATAGACGCCCCCGTTCGAGATCGTGAACGTGCCGCCCTGCATCTCGGCCATGGACAGCTTGCCGTCGCGCGCCTTCGCGCCCTTTTCGGCGATGGCCTTTTCGATATCGGCGAACGACATGCTGTCGGCGTCGCGGATCACCGGAACCACAAGGCCCTGGGGCGTGCCGGCGGCGATGCCCATGTGGACGAAGTGCTTGTAGACCACATCGGTGCCGTCGATCTCGGCATTGACCTCGGGCACTTCCTGCAGCGCGTGGCAGCAGGCCTTGGTGAAGAACGACATGAAGCCCAGCTTCACGCCGTGCTTCTTCAGGAACAGGTCCTTGTACTCGTTGCGCAAATCCATGACCGCCGTCATGTCCACCTCGTTATAGGTGGTCAGCATGGCGGCGGTGTTCTGCGCTTCTTTCAGGCGCTTGGCGATGGTCTGGCGCAGACGGGTCATCTTCACGCGCTCTTCGCGGTCGGCATCCTGCGCGGGGCTGGCGGGCTTGGGCGCCGGGGCGCGCGCGGGCGCTTCGCCGCCAGACGGGGACTTCGCCTTCGCCACGTCTTCCTTCATCACGCGGCCGTCCTTGCCCGAGCCAGTGACCTCGTCGCGCGAAATCCCCTTCTCGGCCATGGCCTTCTTGGCCGACGGCGCGTCCTCCACGTCCGCGCCCTGCTGGCCGCCGGGCTTTTCGGTGGTCTCGGGCGTGCCTTCCTTTTCGGAATGGGCCCGGCCTTCGCCGCCACGGGTCATGGTGGCCAGCTTGCCGCCCGCTTCGACCGTGTCGCCTTCGCCCTTCAGGATCTTGCCCAGGACGCCCGCAGCGGGGGAGGGTACCTCGACGCTGACCTTGTCGGTCTCGAGCTCGCACAGCATTTCGTCGGCCTCGACGCTGTCGCCTTCGGACTTGAACCAGGTGGCGACGGTGGCCTCGGACACGCTTTCGCCCAGCGTGGGCACCATGACGTCGATCTCCTGGCCGTCCGCGCCGCCGTCACCGCCCGCGCCGCCGTCACCGCCCGCGTCGGCGTCTTCCTTGGGCGTGTCCGATCCCGAATACCCCTCCTTCGTCTCGGACCCGGAGGACGGTTTGGCATCGCCCGCATCCGCTTCCGCACCTTCGTTGATCTGCGCCAGAAGCGCATCGACGCCCACGGTGTCGCCTTCCTGCGCGACGATCTCGCCCAGGGTGCCCGCGGCGGGCGAGGGCACTTCGACCGTCACCTTGTCCGTTTCCAGCTCGCACAGCATCTCGTCCACCTCGACGCTGTCGCCGGGCTGCTTGAACCAGGTGGCGACGGTCGCCTCGGTTACGGATTCGCCCAAGGTGGGCACGCGTACTTCGGTCATTCTGTTATCCTTCCAGTCCCAGCGCGGCATTCACCAATGCGGCTTGTTGGGCTTTGTGTTGACTTGCAAGACCCGTGGCGGGCGACGCGGCGGTCTGGCGTCCGGCATATTCGGGACGGGTGTGACGCGCGTTGATCCGGCTCAGCACCCATTCGATGTTGGGCTCGACGAAGGTCCAGGCCCCCTGGTTCTTCGGCTCTTCCTGGCACCAGATCATCCGCGCGTCCTTGAAGCGCGACAGCTCCTTGACCAGCGAATGGGCGGGGAAGGGATAGAACTGCTCGACCCTCAGAAGATACACATCGTCCAAACCTTCTTCGTCGCGCTTTTCCAGCAGGTCGTAATAGACCTTGCCCGAGCACATCACGACGCGCTTGATCTTCGCATCTTCCTGCAGCTTCAGCTTCGAATTGCCCTCTTGCGCGTCGTCCCACAGGATCCGGTGGAAGCTGGATCCATCGGTCATGTCCTCGGCCCGGCTGATGGCCAATTTGTGCCGCAGCAGCGACTTGGGCGTCATCAGCATCAGCGGTTTGCGGAAACTGCGGTGCAGCTGGCGGCGCAGGATGTGGAAGTAGTTGGCGGGCGTGGTGCAATTGGCCACGATCCAGTTGTCCTGACCGCACATGGTCAGGAAGCGCTCCAGCCGGGCCGAGCTGTGTTCGGGACCCTGGCCTTCGTAGCCATGGGGCAGCAGACACACCAGGCCCGACATCCGAAGCCACTTCGACTCGCCCGACGATATGAACTGGTCGAACATGATCTGCGCGCCGTTGGCGAAGTCGCCGAACTGCGCCTCCCACAGGGTCAGCGCATTGGGCTCGGCCAGCGAATAGCCGTATTCGAACCCCAGCACCGCGTATTCCGACAGCATCGAGTCGATGACTTCGTATTCCGACTGGCCTTCGCGGATGTTGTTGAGCGGGTAGTAGCGTTTCTCGGTCTTCTGATCGACCAGCGCCGAGTGGCGCTGGCTGAACGTGCCGCGGCCGGAATCCTGGCCCGACAGACGCACCGGGTAGCCTTCGGTCAGCAAGGACCCGAAGGCCAGCGCCTCGGCCGTGGCCCAGTCGAAGCCTTCACCGGATTCGAACATCTTGCGCTTGGCTTCCAGAAGCCGGTCGACCGTCTTGTGCGTATTGAAGCCGTCGGGGGTCGAGGTCAGCGCGCGGCCGATTTCCTGCAAGGTCTCTTTGGGGATCGAGGTCTTGCCGCGCTGGTATTTCTCGCCCTGCTTGTTCAGGTGCGACCACTTGCCGTCCAGCCAGTCGGCCTTGTTCGGCTTGAAATCCTTGCCCGCTTCGAACTCGTCGCTCAGGAATTGCTGGAACTCGGACTTCATGTCCTCGATCTCGCCCTCGGGGATCAGCCCGTCGCGGACCAGGCGTTCGGAGTAAAGCGTCAGTGTCGTCTTCTGCTGCTTGATGGCCTTGTACATCTGCGGGTTCGTGAACATGGGCTCGTCGCCCTCGTTGTGGCCGAACCGGCGGTAGCAGATGATGTCCAGCACCACGTCCTTGTGGAACTTCTGGCGGAACTCGGTGGCGACCTTGGCGGCGTGAACCACGGCTTCGGGGTCGTCGCCGTTGACGTGGAAGATCGGCGCCTCGACCATCAGCGCGATGTCGGTGGGGTAGGGTGAGGTGCGCGAGAAGCTGGGCGCGGTCGTGAACCCGATCTGGTTGTTCACCACGATATGCATGGTGCCCCCGGTGCGGTGGCCCCGGATGCCCGACAGCTGGAAGCCCTCGGCCACGACGCCCTGGCCCGCGAAGGCCGCGTCGCCGTGCAGCAGCACCGGCAGCACCTTTTGGCGATCTTTGTCGCCCAGCTGGTCCTGCTTGGCGCGCGCCTTGCCTAGCACCACCGGGTTCACCGCTTCCAGGTGCGACGGGTTGGCGGTCAGCGACAGGTGCACGGTGTTGCCGTCGAATTCGCGGTCGTCGGACGCGCCCAAGTGGTATTTCACGTCGCCCGAGCCGTCCACGTCCTCGGGCTTGAAGCTGCCGCCCTGGAACTCGTTGAAGATGGCGCGGTAGGGCTTCTGCATCACGTTGGCCAGAACCGACAGGCGGCCCCGGTGGGGCATTCCGATGACGATTTCCTTCACCCCCAGCGCGCCGCCGCGCTTGATGATCTGCTCCATAGCAGGGATCACCGCTTCGCCGCCGTCCAGGCCGAAGCGCTTGGTGCCCATGTATTTCACGTGCAGGAATTTCTCGAAGCCCTCGGCCTCGACCAGCTTGTTCAGGATCGCGCGGCGGCCTTCCTTGGTGAAGGCGATTTCCTTGCCAAGGCCCTCGATCCGTTCCTTCAGCCAGCCGGCCTGTTCGGGATCCGAGATGTGCATGTATTGCAGCGCAAACGTGCCGCAATAGGTGCGCTTCACGATCGCCAGGATCTCGGTCAGGGTGGCGACTTCCAGGCCAAGGACCTTGTCGATGAAGATGGGCCGCGACATGTCGGCTTCGGAAAACCCGTAGGCCTTCGGGTCGAGCTCGGGGTGCTCGGACGTCTCGCGCAGGCCCAGCGGGTCCAGGTCGGCGGCCAGGTGGCCGCGGATCCGGTAGGCGCGGATCAGCATCAGCGCGCGCACGCTGTCCAGCACCGCGGTGCGCACCTGCGCCTCGGACACCTTCGCGCCCGTGGTTTCGGCCTTGTCCGCGATCTTCTTGGCCAGCGCCTTGCCGTCGGGCTTGGCCGCGGCATCGGCGGGCCACTGGCCGTCCAGCGCGGCGGTCAGATCGTCCGAGGGCTGCGGCGGCCAGTCGGCGCGCGCCCAGCTGGGTCCGGCCGCTTCGGCTGCGGCGGCGTCGGCATCGCCCAGCTGTTCGAAATATTCGCGCCAGCTTTCGTCCACCGCACCGGGATCTTCGGCGTAGCGGGCGTAGAGCTGCTCAAGATACGCGGCGTTGTGGCCTTGCGCGAAGCTTTCCGAGCGGAATTGGTCGTTTCTGGATTGATCGGTCATGGGAAATCCTTTCGATCAGGCAGATGGGGACGCGATATGCGATGGTGGTGGGCCATATTCGTTCGATGTGGGGTCGCTGGGACGCGTCAGCCACCATAAAACCAGCAGCGGCGACAGAAAGAAGATCACGATCGCGAGGCCGATCAGGATCGAGCTTCCGCTGGTGATGATGCCCGCGAAATCGCCCGCCAGCATGGTGTCGAAGCCAGAGACAAAGCCCATGAAGATGGTGATGCCGATGAGGACGATCAGCGGATACAGAAGGTGAAGACCCGAGCGCCCACTGTCATGCATCCGCCGCCAGCCCGCCGACAGGATCGGAACCAGGGTGACCAGCGAGAAGATCGCGGCAAGGGGTCCGTCCGATTCGTAGCTGATCTCGTTCGGCGCCACCTCGACCGGCGAAAAGCCGAAGATCATGCCGTCGAAGATGCCCGCCACGAAACTGCCCGCGAAGACGAACAGGGCGAACCACCAGTATTCCGGGCGCGATGCGCGGCCTGAGAAGGTGAAATACTTCGAGAAACAGATCCGGACGGCCTGGCTGAACGTCATGCGACCGCTCCGAGGTCTGGCGACGGGCCGTAGGCATTGGGACCACGCTCGGACGGCCGCGTGAGCCAATAGAGAAATACCACCGCGACGATCAACTGCACCACCAGCAGGATACCCGCCAGCAGGACGCTGCCGGTGTCGACCACCTGGGCGCCCGAATCCTCGCCTGTCAGGTTCGCGGCGGGCGCGATCCAGGCGAAGAGCAGCATGACGCCCAGCGGCACGAAGATATACCAGCCGGGCCGCCCGGTGTCCTGCAGGCGCCGGGCACCGGCGGCGGTCAACGGAACGATGACCAGCGCGACGTAGATCAGCTGCGCCCATTTCCCGATAATCCCGACGACCAGTCCGCACAGGAAATAGGCCAGGAAGAACCACCAGTATTCCGACCGCGATGCGCGCCCCGAGAAGGTCGCGTATTTCGACAGGCAGGTCCGGATTGCGGCGGCGGGCGTCATGTGACGCCGCCCAAACGCTGCGTTGGGCGCGTCATCTGAAGCGAAGTCGCCGGGCCGCGTCCTGATTGTCGGTGCTGTGACATGGCAGTCTTACTTTCCGATGGCTTCCAGCACGGCCTCGCCCAGCGTGGCGGGGCTGTCGGCCACGACGATTCCGCATTCCTTCATCTTTTCGATCTTCGATTCTGCGTCACCCTTGCCGCCCGCCACGATGGCGCCCGCGTGGCCCATGCGGCGGCCCGGGGGGGCGGTGCGGCCCGCGATGAAGCCTGCGGTGGGCTTCCAGCGGCCCTTCTTGCGCTCGTCGGCAAGGAACTGGGCCGCTTCCTCTTCCGCGGTGCCGCCGATCTCGCCGATCATGATGATGCTTTCCGTCTCGTCATCGGCCAGGAACCATTCCAGCACGTCGATATGCTCGGTCCCCTTGATCGGATCGCCGCCGATGCCCACGCAGGTGGACTGGCCAAGACCGACATCGGTAGTCTGTTTCACCGCCTCATAGGTCAGGGTGCCCGAGCGGCTGACCACGCCCACGCTGCCGCGCTTGTGGATGTGGCCGGGCATGATGCCGATCTTGCAGGCATCGGGGGTGATGACGCCGGGGCAGTTCGGCCCGATCAGGATCGTGTCGGTGCCCTCCAGCGCGCGCTTGACCTTCATCATGTCCAGCACCGGGATGCCTTCGGTGATGCAGCAAACCAGCGGGATGCCCGCGTCGATCGCTTCCAGGATACTGTCGGCCGCGAAGGGGGGCGGCACGTAGATCACCGACGCGTTGGCGCCGGTCGCGTGCACCGCCTCGTGGCACGAGTTGAACACCGGCAGATCCAAGTGGCTCTGCCCGCCCTTGCCGGGTGTCACGCCGCCAACCATCTGCGTGCCATAGGCAATGGCCTGTTCGGAATGGAACGTGCCTTGCGAGCCGGTGAAGCCCTGGCAGATCACCTTGGTGGTTTCGTCGATGAGAATGGCCATGGAATACGGATCCTTTTTGCTTCTTTATGGCGAGAAGCCGTTTATCAGATTGAACAGCCGACGCGCAGGGCTTCGGGCAGGGTTGTGTCGAGACAAGTCCGATCGTTTTGGGCGGTCAGGCGGGAAATGCGAAGCGTGGCAAGGCCATCGGTTAGGCGGTAATCGCCGGAGAGCAAAAACCGCGCCCCGTTTCCAATAAATCGTTCAGCACCTCCGATATCGACACGGCGATATCCGGCTGCCTCAAGGGTCGACGCGGCCCGGGCCAGCATTTCGCTGCCTCGCCCGCGCGCAAACCGGATCGTGCAGGGAAGGTCGGGCAGACGCTTGTTCACGACAAGGACCTCCGAGCCGCCAAGCGGTCCGCTGGGCGGTGACTGGACGGCATATCCAGTCTCGGCCGGGCCGGAGGTCAGCCCCGCAACGATGAAGACGTAGTCCTGCTTTCCAAGCTGGCGCAGGGCGGTCGGCCCCTCGAGTTCTGCACGGATGCATGCACGCGTTGCGGTCGCAACCTCGGTCCCGAGATCGAAGGCCCGGCGCTGAGCATCCGGCACGGCAACGGGGGCATCTCCCGGAGGGGCCGCACCCTGTGCGACGCAAGCCGACAGCGCGAGCAAAAGAAGCGGGATAGCTCTCTTCAAAACAGATGCTCCTGCTCGTCGACCGCCATGTCCAGCAGCCGCACCATCACCAGGCCTGCGCCCATGATTGCGAGTGTCCGGCCCAGGCTGCCGGTCATGTTCGACGGCAGAACCCGCGCAATCCCGTCGCGCGTCTTGCGGGCGGCGCGGCGCATTCCGCGGTCGCGGTGCGGCCGGTCGGGCCGCTCGGGCAGGCTCAGCGCCTTGGGGTGCCATTGGCGCAGCAGCAGGCCGGTGCCCAGAAGGGCTGCGCCAAGCAGGATGGGCGAGATTTCGGCGGGGGCACGGTCGGTCATCGGAACCTCTCTGGCGACCTTGAACTTTGGGACGGTCGGCGGGCCTAGCCCTTCACCGCCTTCACGATCTTTTCGGCGCCGTCCTTCAGGTTGTCGGCGGCGATGACGTTCAAGCCGGAGTTTTCGATGATTTCCTTGCCCTTCTCGACATTCGTACCTTCCAGGCGTACGACCAGCGGCACCTGCAGTCCGACTTCCTTGACCGCCGCGACCACGCCTTCGGCGATGACGTCGCAGCGCATGATGCCGCCGAAGATGTTGACCAGGATGCCTTTCACGTTGGGATCGGACGTGATGATCTTGAACGCCTCGGTCACCTTTTCCTTGGTGGCCCCGCCGCCCACGTCCAGGAAGTTCGCAGGCTCGGCGCCGTAGAGCTTGATGATGTCCATGGTCGCCATGGCCAGGCCCGCGCCGTTGACCATGCAGCCGATCTCGCCGTCGAGCGCGATGTAGTTCAGATCGTATTTCGACGCCTGCAGCTCTTTGGGGTCTTCTTCGGATTCGTCGCGCAGCTGGGCGATGTCCTGGTTGCGGTAAAGCGCGTTGCCGTCGAAGCCCATCTTCGCGTCAAGGCACTTCAGATCGCCCTTGTCGGTGACGATCAGCGGGTTGATTTCCAGCATTTCCATGTCCTTGTCGATGAACATGCCGTAGAGCTGTCCCATCAGCTTCACGCATTGCTTGACCTGCTGACCTTCCAGTCCCAGCGCGAAAGCGATGCGGCGGCCATGGAACGGCTGGTAGCCCGTGGCCGGATCGACGCTGAAGCTCAGGATCTTCTCGGGGGTCTCGGCGGCGACGGTTTCGATGTCCATGCCGCCCTCGGTCGAGCAGACGAAGCCCACGCGGCTGGACTGGCGGTCGACCAACAGCGCCAGGTAAAGCTCGGTCTCGATGCCCGATCCGTCCTCGATATAGACGCGGCCGACCTGCTTGCCCTCGGGGCCGGTCTGGTGCGTGACCAGGGTGCGGCCCAGCATCTTCTTGGCCTGCTCCGCCGCCTCGCTGACCGACTTTGCCAGCCGAACGCCGCCGCCTTCGCCGCTATCGGTTTCCTTGAACGATCCCTTGCCTCGACCGCCCGCGTGGATTTGTGCCTTCACGACCCAAAGCGGTCCATCCAGCTCACCCGCCGCGGTCTTCGCTTCCTCGGCGCGGGTGACGACCCGCCCGTCGCTGACCGGAGCGCCATGGTCGCGCAAGAGCGCCTTGGCCTGATATTCGTGGATGTTCATCGCACTGTCCTCGGTTTGACCATTTTGCGCACTTAGAACACGGCTCGGGCGGACTTCCAAACGGATTGGCGCTATAATCCGAGCAGCGCGCGGGAAAAGGGGAATGTGTGATCACAGCAATCAAAGGCGTGATCACAAAATGCCTGTTCGCCGATCACACCCTGAGGGTATTGCCATCGGCAGGCCGCTCACAGTTAGCCGAGGTTTCGCGCCACCGCTGCGGCATGATACGTTTCCTACAACTTCGCATAGGTCTCGTAGGCGTCGGGGTCGCGCTGCCACAGCTCCACCAGGTGCGCTTGCGACGGGATGTCTCCGCCGCGCTGGAACACCCGGATATCCTGGGCCTTGGGGCCGTGGAAATGGATGATCCGCGCGTCGGGATCGGTGCCCCAATAGGGCTTCCAGTTGTTTTCGAGCGGCAGGTCCGAATAGGCCAGGCGCCGCAACCTGTTGCCACGGGATCGACTGAAAAATGCGTTGAAACTTCCCTGGTCGTGCGGTGGATAGCGAAAATCCGTCGCCAGGCGCGCGCGGATCTGTCTGGTGAAAGCCGCTGTCGCTTGCGCAGGGCTGGGATGTTCATGACCAGGACGCCGCTGTTGAAGGCGCGGCGCTCGTCGCGGTCGCTTTCGGGCGCCGCCGCAAGCTGCCGGGGCGGCGACGGAACCGTGGGCGGGCCCAGGAACATCACATCCGTGCCGGTGTAAAGGACCAGGTCGTCGTCGCGCTCCAGCAGCGGAATATCGACGCGCAGCCAGTGTCCGATGAAGGTCTCCAAAGCGTCGCCATAACCCACGCGCAACGCATCCTCGAACGACGGTCGGTGACGGATCACGGTGACACCCAGCCTGTCGAGGATATTCAGGTGGTCGGGCGCGTCGCCGGAATAGACGCAATGGGGCTCTAGGTCAGTGTTCTCGCGGGCCGAGCCGACCGCCGCCGCGACTTGGGGCAGAGAGTTCCGGAAGCCCTGGGCGTTGAGGCAAAAATACCATTTCCGCACCATGCCCAAGGCTTGCCCGGTCGATCAGCTCAGGCTGTCGTCGATGCCCTTGCAGGCGTCGACCAGGCCTTTCACGGCGTCGACCGATTTGTCGAACATGGCCTGTTCGTCCTTGCCCAGCTTGATGTCCACGACCTTCTCGATGCCGTTCGCGCCGATGATGGTGGGCACGCCCACATACATGCCCTTCAGGCCGAATTCGCCGTCGCACCAGGCGGCACAGGGCAGCAGGCGGCGCTGGTCCTTCAGGTAGGATTCGGCCATCTCGATGGCGCTGGTCGCCGGCGCATAGAAGGCCGACCCGGTCTTCAGCAGGCCCACGATCTCGGCGCCGCCGTCGCGGGTGCGCTGGATGATCTCGTCCAGCTTGTCCTGGGTGGTCCAGCCCATCTTCACGAGGTCGGGCAGGGGGATGCCCGCCACGGTCGAATAGCGCGCCAGCGGCACCATCGTGTCGCCGTGTCCGCCCAGCACGAAAGCCGTGACGTCGCGCATGGAGACGTCAAACTCCAGCGACAGGAAGTGGCGGAAGCGCGCGCTGTCGAGCACGCCGGCCATGCCCACGACCTTCTGGTGCGGCAGGCCCGAGAATTCGCGCAGCGCCCAGACCATGGCATCCAGTGGGTTGGTGATGCAGATTACGAACGCATCCGGCGCGTGCGCGGCAATGCCTTCGCCCACCGATTTCATGACTTTCAGGTTGATGCCCAGCAGGTCGTCGCGGCTCATCCCCGGCTTGCGGGGCACGCCTGCGGTCACGATGCAGACATCGGCGCCCGCGATATCCTCGTAGGACGTGGTGCCCTTGAGATGCGCGTCGAACTTTTCCGACGGGCCGGATTCGGCGATGTCGAGCGCCTTGCCCTGCGGAACGCCGTCCGAGATGTCGAACAGGACGATATCGCCCAGTTCCTTGATGGCTGCGAGGTGGGCGAGCGTGCCGCCGATCTGTCCTGCGCCGATCAGCGCGATCTTGGGTCTGGCCATGGAAGTCTCCAGTGGTTGCTGAACTTGACGCGATGGGTAAGGCGCTTCGCTTGGCGGCGCAAGGGTGGCGGGACCGCGCAAATAAGAAGGGCCGCCCACGGTAAGTGGACGGCCCCCTTCGATCGTTGCGATACGATCAGTTCTGCGTTTCGGTCGTGGTCTCGCCTTCGCCTTCCATCGTCGCCGATCCGTCGGTCGCGCCTTCGACGGCCTGCTCGGCTTCGTTGGCAGCGCCTTCAACGGCCTGTTCGGCATCGTTGGCGACGTCTTCTGCAGCCTGACCGGCATCCGCGGCGGCGTCCGCGGCCTCGTTCGCCGCGTCCTCGGCGGCTTGCTCGGTTTCTTCCGCTGCCTGCTCGACGTCGGTGGCAGCTTCTTCTGCCGCCTGCTCGGTCTCTTCGGCCGCGGTCTCGGCGGTGGCTTCGGCCTCGTTCATGGCCTCGCCGGTTTCGGCGGCGGCATCCTCGGCCATGGCGCCTTCACCGGCACGGGTGAACTCGGGCGCGTTCTCGATCGCTTCCTGTGAGGCGTTGATCACCAGGAAATAATCGGTCGCATCGGCACCGCCGCGCACGATCTTGATCTGGTTCATGTCGACGGCCACGTCGCGCTCGCCCAGGCCCAGGAAGCCACCGATGCCCAGGATCACGACCTGGACCATGCCATCGGGGCTGAGGATCATGTCGTTGATCTCGCCCAGATCGTCCCATTCCTGCTGGGCGCCGGCCTCGATCGTGTCGCCGACCTCGGTCTCGGTCGCATAGATGCGCGCGCCCAGAAGGTCCGACGCGAACAGATCCGTCTGCGCTTCGACCTGGTAATCGGAAAACGCGCCGTCCATTGCGTGTTCGGCGGCCATGGCACCCGCGCTGCTCAGCGACAGGATGATTGCGGTGGTTGTCAGCATTCTTTTCATCGGTATTTTCCCTTCAGATGGGCGCGACATTCTGGCGCGCTTCATCAGCAATACGCAGACCGAACGCGCTTTGTTCCGGACTATGATGCAACCAGCTGGATCGCGCCGACGCGCTGTCGCCGAAAGGCGAAAAATGTCCTATGAAAAAGACTTAGGGAACTTTTCTGGAACCGACCGCAGCCGCGACTCCGGCCGTCCGGCTCGCCGGTATCCCGAAGGGCGCTAAGGGTCGGGCGCGGCGACTCTCTGGAGGAGTGATTGGCATTTCGCTCGGGGCGGCGGATGTAGCGCCGTAGCCCCGGGCGCACTTTTTTGGTCCTGACCTCCATGCCCCTAATCGTGACCGACGGCGGCCTGGTCTGAACAGGTCTGGCCTAGGCCGGGTCGCCCTGCGGCGGCAAGGCGTCGGCCGTCAGCTCGAAACTCTGGCCCGACGCGACGATGCAGCTGATGCCCGACGGCGCGGTCACGATCACCGTCCAGGATCCCGACGGCGCGGCGAAGGTTTCGACGACCTGGTTGTTGGCGGCCAGGCCGATGGACTGGCGCGATTCCGAGAACTCGGATGCGAGCTTTTCCAGCACCAGGTCCCGCGGCGCGCAATTGCTGCGCGCATGGGCCGGCCGCAGCACCATGGTCACGGCGATGGTGGCAAGAAACAGGGTCAGGACAATCTGCGATCTGGTCATGTGGCATACTCCGGGGAAGGGCAGGTTAGGCCCGGAAGCGTGCGCCCAGCCTAGCAAAATGAGGTTAAGCGACCGTTCGCAGGCAATATTCTGCATCGCGGCGAAAACCGGGTTGCGAAATCGATCCGATCCGTGGTCTGTGGCGACAGATTATTACCCCAGCTACGGGAGTGTCCCATGACCTCTGTCCTTCGCCCCTGGCGCTCGGTTCTCTACATCCCCGGCTCGAAAGAGCGCGCGCTGGAAAAGGCGCGCGGGCTCGACGTGGATGCGATCATCTTCGACCTGGAAGATGCAGTGGCGCCGGGCGAGAAGGCCGCCGCGCGGGCCACCTTGGCCGACGCGCTGGCGCAGGGCGGCTACGGCAGCCGGGCACGGCTGGTGCGCGTCAACGGCGGCGACACGCCCTGGGGCGCGGACGACCTGGCGGCGACGATGGACATGGCGCCCGACGCGATCCTTCTGCCCAAGGTCGACTCGGCGGCGCAGGTGGCGGCGGTGGCCGCGCAGCTCGACGCGCATCCGGGCTGCGGCGACGTGGCGATCTGGGCGATGATGGAAACCACGCGCGGCGTCTTCAACGCGGCCGAGATCGCGCAGGCCCCGCGCATGGGTGGCTTCATCATGGGCACCAACGATTTGGCGGCGGAACTGGGATGTGACACCGGCGGCGACCGGATGCCGCTGATGATGGCGCTGCAGACCTGCCTGGCCGCCGCGCGCATGGGCGGCATTCCCTGCGTCGACGGCGTGTTCAACGCGTTCAAGGACGACGACGGCCTGCGCGCCGAATGCCAGCAGGGCCGAGCGCTTGGCATGGACGGCAAGACGCTGATCCACCCCGCGCAGGTGGCGATCTGCAACGAGGTCTTCAGCCCGTCCGAAGCCGAAATAGACACTGCGAAACGCCAGATCGAAGCCTTCGAGCGGGCCGAGGCAGACGGGCAGGGCGTCGCCGTCCTGGACGGCAAGATCGTCGAGAATCTGCACGTGGCAACGGCCCGCAAGGTGCTGGCCAAGGCGGGGGCGTAGGCCATGGCGCTGCTGATCGTCGGACTGGCGCTGTGGGTCGCGGCCCATGTCTTCAAACGGGTGGCTCCCGACACCCGCGCCGCGCTGACCCAGAAGATGGGCCAGGCGTCGAAGGGCGTGTTCGCCGCCGTGCTGGTGGCGTCGGTGGTCCTGATCGTGCTGGGCTATCGCGCGGCGCCCTTCGTGCCGCTCTACACGCCGCCCGTATGGGGTGTGCACGTGGTGGACCTGGGCATGATCTTCGCCATCGCCCTGTTCGGGCTGGGCAGCTCCAAGTCGAACCTTCGTGGCCTGACGCGGCATCCGCAATTGTGGGGCTTCACGCTCTGGTCGGTGCTGCATTTGCTGGTCAACGGCGACCTCGCCTCGGCCATCATGTGGGGCACCTTCATCGTCTGGGCACTGGCCGAGATGCAGCTCATAAACTGGCGCGAGCCCGACTGGGTGCCCTACCAGGGCGGCTCGACCAAGGGCACGGTGCGCCTGCTGGTCATCTCGCTCGTGCTGTACGCAATCATTTCGGCCGTGCACGCCTGGCTGGGCGTCTGGCCTTTCCCGGGATAAGCCAAATGATCTATCGACTTCTGACCGGCGACGACAATTCCGCCTTTTGCCACAAGGTGTCCCAGGCGCTGTCGAACGGCTGGAGCCTTCACGGCGCTCCGTCCTATGCCTTCGATGCAGGCCACGGGGTCATGCGCTGCGCCCAGGCGGTCACCAAGGAAATCGACATTCCCTATTCGCCCGAGATGAAACTGGGGGATCAATGAGCTCCAAGACCAACCCGGGCCGCTTCTTCGAGGATTACAAGGTCGGCCAGGTGATCCGCCACGCGGTGCCGCGCACTTTGGGGCAGGGCGAGCGCGCCCTTTACCACGCGCTTTATCCCGCGCGGGGGGCGCTTTATTCGTCGGATGCCTTCGCGGCGTCCTGCGGCCTGCACGGCGCACCGCTCGACGACCTGATCGCGTTTCATACGGTGTTCGGCAAGACCGTGCCGGACGTGTCGCTGAACGCCGTGGCGAACCTGGGCTATGCCGAGGGACGCTGGCTCGCGCCGGTCTGGCCGGGCGATACGCTGGCATCGACAAGCGAAGTGATCGGGCTGAAGCAGAACTCGAACGGCAAGACCGGCGTGGTCTGGGTCCGCACCACGGGCCGCAACCAGCACGGCACGGACGTGCTGAGCTACGTGCGCTGGGTCATGGTGCGCAAGCGCGACGCCGCAGCGCCCGCGCCCGAGACCGTCGTCCCGCAGCTGAGCGATGCCGTCGCGCCGGGCGACCTGGTGATCCCCAAGGGTCTTTATTTCACCGGCTACGATTTCGAGCTGGCGGGCGAGCCGCATCGCCTGGGCGACTACCGGCCCGGCGAGGTGATCCACCATGTCGACGGCGTCACGATCGAGGAAGCCGAGCACATGCTGGCCACGCGCCTGTGGCAGAACACCGCCAAGGTGCATTTCGACGCGACCCATCGCCCGGACGGCAAGCGGCTGATCTATGGCGGGCACGTGATCAGCCTGGCCCGCGCGCTCTCCTTCAACGGGCTGGCCAACGCGCAGATGATCGTGGGGCTGAACGCGGGCGCCCACGCAAACCCCTGTTTCGCGGGCGACACGGTGCGCGCCTGGTCCGAGGTGCTGGATACCGCGAAGACCTCGGCCCCCGGCGTCGGTGCGATCCGTCTGCGGCTGGTGGCGACCAAGGGTGATGGCGAGGGGCTGAAGGACGGTGCGGGCAAATACCTGCCCCATGTCCTTCTGGATCTCGACTACTGGGCGCTCATGCCCGTCTGAGAGCGGCGGGATCCAGGTATTTGGAGAAAGGTGAAGCAGGCGTGCCGCGCCCCAAGGGGACGTGCCGCGCGTGTCGAAGCGCGCCAATCGCCCGGTTCGCGGCCATTGCGGCGAAATACCCCGGCCGTGGGCCGTGACAGTCCCGCCAAATGCGTTAGAACAGGTGCAGACCCGCCGGGAAAGCCGCCCGGGCCAGACACCATTGAAGGAGAGCCCATGGCCGACGTGAACCGTGGAAACCGACCGCTGAGCCCGCATATCCAGATCTATCGCCCGCAGCTGAACTCGATCACTTCGATCCTGACCCGGATCACCGGCAACGGCCTGATCGTCGGCGGTTTGCTGGTCACCTGGTGGCTGCTGGCGGCAGCATCCGGGCCCGAAGCGTTCGCGACCGCGAACGGTGTTCTGACCTCGTGGTTCGGCGATCTGGTCATGTTCCTGTCGCTTTGGGCGCTGTGGTATCACACGCTGGCCGGGGTGCGGCATCTGATCTGGGATACGGGCCACGGCCTTGACCTGCCCACCGCCGAAAAGCTGGGCTGGGCCTGCGTTGGCGGCTCGGTCGCCCTGACCATCCTGACCGCCCTGATCGTCTGAGGAGGCTGATCCATGTCCTACATGACCGACCGCAAGCGCGCCGAAGGCCTGGGATCCGCCAAGTCCGGCACCGACCATTTCTGGGCCATGACGAAAAGCTCGGTGGGCCTGCTGATCTTGGTGCCGCTGTTCATCTTCACCTTCGGCTCGGCGCTGGGCGGCACCTATGAAGAGGTCGTCGCCTACTACTCGAAGCCCTTCCCGGCCATCGTCGCCGGTCTGACCTTCGTCGTCGGCTGGGTCCACTTCAAGTCCGGCGCCCAGACGATGATCGAGGATTATTCCCACGGCACCGCGCGCCACGTGGCGATCATCGCCGTGACCTGTATCTCATACGCTGCCATCGCCGCCGGGCTCTTTGCCCTGGTGCAGCTGGCGCTTTAACTCCGAAAGGGCCTTTCGCATGGCTGCTTACGATTACACGACCCATGAATACGACGCCATCGTGGTGGGCGCGGGCGGATCGGGCCTGCGCGCCACGCTGGGCCTGGCCGAACAGGGCCTGCGCACCGCCTGCATCACCAAGGTGTTCCCGACCCGCAGCCACACGGTGGCCGCACAGGGCGGCATCGCGGCCAGCCTTGGCAACATGGGCGACGACCACTGGCAGTGGCACATGTACGACACCGTGAAGGGCAGCGACTGGCTGGGCGACACGGATGCCATGGAATACCTGGCCCGCGAGGCCCCGAAGGCGGTCTACGAGCTGGAGCATTACGGCGTGCCCTTCAGCCGGACCGAGGACGGCAAGATCTACCAGCGCCCCTTCGGCGGCCACACCACCAAGTTCGGCGAGGGGCCCCCGGTGCAGCGCACCTGTGCCGCCGCCGACCGGACCGGCCACGCGATCCTGCATACGCTCTATGGTCAGTCGCTGAAGAACGACGCCGAGTTCTATATCGAATACTTCGCCATCGACCTGATCATGTCCGAAGACGGCGTGTGCCAGGGCGTCGTGGCCTGGTGCCTGGAAGACGGCACCATGCATGTCTTCAACGCCAAGCAGACGGTGCTGGCGACGGGCGGTTACGGCCGCGCCTATTTCAGCGCCACGTCCGCGCATACCTGCACCGGTGACGGCGGTGGCATGGTGGCGCGCCAAGGCCTGCCGCTGCAGGACATGGAATTCGTGCAGTTCCACCCCACCGGCATCTACGGCGCGGGTTGCCTGATCACCGAAGGCGCGCGGGGCGAGGGCGGATACCTCACCAACTCGGAAGGCGAGCGGTTCATGGAGCGCTACGCGCCGACCTACAAGGATCTGGCGTCGCGCGACGTGGTCAGCCGCTGCATGACCATGGAAATCCGCGAAGGCCGCGGCGTGGGCAAGGATGGCGATCACATCCACCTGAACCTGAACCACCTGCCGAAAGAGGCGCTGCACGAGCGCCTGCCGGGCATCAGCGAATCCGCCCGGATCTTCGCCGGCGTGGACGTAACGAAAGAGCCGATCCCGGTCCTGCCCACCGTGCACTACAACATGGGCGGCATCCCCACGAACTATATGGGCGAGGTGCTGAACCCGACCGAAAGCGACCCCGACCGCATCGTGCCCGGCCTGATGGCCGTGGGCGAAGCGGGCTGCGCGTCGGTCCACGGCGCCAACCGGCTGGGATCGAACTCGCTGATCGACCTGGTGGTCTTCGGCCGCGCCGCCGCGATCCAGGCGGGCAAGACCGTGGACCGCGAAGGCGCGAACCCCAAGCTGAACCAGTCCAGCGTCGACGCCGCCTTTGACCGGTTCGACGGGCTGCGCCATGCCAAGGGCGACACCTCGACCGCCGAGCTGCGGCTCGAGATGCAGAAGACCATGCAGCAGGACGCCGCCGTGTTCCGCGCCGACGACACCCTGGCCGAGGGCGTGGAGAAGATGGAAAAGGTGGCCGACAAGCTGGACAATATCAGCGTCACCGACCGCAGCCTGATCTGGAACAGCGACCTGATGGAAACGCTGGAGCTGACCAACCTGATGCCCAACGCGCTGGCCACCATCGTCAGCGCCGAGGCGCGTAAGGAAAGCCGCGGCGCCCACGCCCAGGAAGACCATCCCGACCGCGACGATGAGAACTGGCGCAAGCACACGCTGGCCTACGTCAATGGCGGCGTGCGGCTGGACTATCGCCCGGTGCACCTGAACCCGCTTCTGGGCCACAACGAAGGCGGCATCGACCTGGACAAGATCAAGCCCAAGACGCGGGTCTACTGAGCAGGGGCGCGCATTCGGGTTTGGTGATCCGGGCGCGCCGCGCTACCCTTCGCGGGATCGGTCGCGCGTGAGGGCCGCCAGACAGGAGACTGAAATGCTTAAATATCTTTCCGCAATGGCGCTATGCGCTGTCGCAGCTCCCGCGCTTGCGGGCGGGTGGACCGGCGGCGCAGAGGGCACCGCAAGCTATCCGCTTTGTTCGGACCTGGCAGCGCGGGGCACGCCCGTGGTTGCTGGCCAGTCCTGCATCGACGCCAACGGCAACCTCGTCGTCACTGCAAACGATGTCGGCTTCATGCAGACCCAGGTCCTGGAAGTGGGTCGCAACGGCATTCTGTGCCCCTATCCCTATCGTCCCTCGGACAGCGTGTTCGTCAACGGATCGGGCTACCTGATAAAGGACGCCGTCCGCGCCCGCCTGGGATGTCTGTGATCGCGCGCACCGCCTTCATCGGACTGGCCGCCCTGGCGGCCTGCGGTCCGCCGTCGCCCGAAGCGATCGCCCGGGCCTGCGCGGACCGGGCCCGCGCTGCTGCCGGGCCGCAAGGCAGCGTCGGCGTGGGCATCGGCTCGGGCGGCGTTGCGACCGACCTGGAAGTGTCGGTCACCGGCGATTTCCTGCGCGGGCGCGACCCGCAGCAGGTCTATGACGAGTGCATCGCCGGTCGCACCCAGGTCGGTGCACGCATAGCGGTGTCTCGCTGATGCGCGCGACGCTCGTTCTTCTTGGCACGCTGGCGATCGTCGCCTGCACGCCCGCCGCGCGCGATGACGTGACGCGCTCGGCCGCGCGCAGCGTCGTCAGCCGGGTGGTGATCGACCGCTTCCCCAGTGTCCCGGTGCAGCCCGCCATCGACTGCATCATCGACAACGCCACCACCAATGAACTCGTCGGGCTGGCGTCCGACGCGGTGCTGGGGCCGACCGCGGCCACGACCGAGACAGTATCGCGCATTGCGCAGCGCCCGCAAACCCTGCAATGCCTTGCTACCGAAGGGCTTCCCGCCCTGGTGGCCACGACCCTTTGACCGAAACGAGGACTCCATGGTTCAACTGACCCTGCCGAAGAATTCCAAGATCCGCACGGGCAAGACCTGGCCGAAGCCCGAAGGCGCCAACAACCTCAAGAAGTTCGAGATCTATCGCTGGTCGCCCGACGATGGCGAGAACCCGCGCGTCGACACGTATTTCGTCGATCTCGACAGCTGCGGGCCGATGATGTTGGACGCGCTCATCAAGATCAAGAACGAGATCGACCCGACCCTGACCTTCCGCCGCTCGTGCCGGGAAGGGATCTGCGGATCTTGCGCCATGAATATCGGCGGCATCAACACGCTGGCCTGCATCTACGGCATCGACGAAGTGTCGGGCGACGTGAAGATCTATCCGCTGCCGCACATGCCCGTGGTCAAGGACCTGATCCCGGATCTGACGCATTTCTACGCCCAGCATGCTGCCGTCATGCCGTGGCTGGAAACCAAGACCCAGCGCCCCCGCAAGGAATGGCGCCAGAGCATCGAGGACCGCAAGAAGCTCGACGGTCTCTATGAATGCGTGATGTGTGCGTCCTGCTCGACCGCGTGCCCCAGCTACTGGTGGAACGGCGACAAGTTCCTGGGCCCCGCCGCGCTGCTGCACGCCTATCGCTGGATCATCGACAGCCGCGACGAAGCGACCGGCGAGCGTCTGGACGATCTGGAAGACCCCTTCAAGCTCTATCGCTGCCACACCATCATGAACTGCGCGCGCACCTGCCCGAAGGGTCTGAACCCGTCGGCCGCGATCGCGGAGATCAAGAAACTCATGGTCGAACGCGCCGTCTGAGCGCGCGTTAACTTCGTTTTCACGGCAAAGCGGCTAGGAAGATCCCCAAAGCATTGCGGGGGTCTTCCATGGTTGGCTTTGGTCGTATTCTAGAAGGGGGGCGGTCCTGGATGCTCGCCCCGCTCATGAGCCTGGCCCTGATCGCCGCCGCAATTGTCGGATCGGGACGGCTGTTCGCGGTCTGCCTTGCGGCCGCCGCGATCGGGTCGCTCATGGTCCTTTGTGCGCGCACCGGCCCACTGTTCCTTTCGACATTGGCGGTTCTATGGGCCGCGGGCGTCGGCTGGTCCGGATTTCCCGATGTCAGTTTCGCGATCCTGTCCGCGCTGCCACCGCTGCTTCTGGCGGCGTGGGCGCTGAATGTGGCGGACCGCAATAGATTGCAGATGTCGGATCAGCGGCAGCACCAGTCCGAGCGCCGGATGCGATTGGCGCACGATCTGCGCACACCTTTGAATGGCGTCAACGGCGCATTCGAAATGCTGGCACGACGCGATCTCGACGGCCGCGCGCAGAAATACGTGGACTTGGGCTTGGCATCCTGCGCTGACCTGGCCGAGCTTATTGCGAAGTCGGAATGCGGCGATGGCACCGCCCCCGCATCCCCGAAAAGGAATCCGGATCAACGCCGGAAGGCGCGGGCCTTTAATTTGAAACTCGAATCGTCGCAGTCGGTGTGAGTATCGCGGATCACGGGTGGTCCTCACTTTCAGACCGCAATGCTCAGAGCGCGCCGATCACGAAGACCAGCGCGGCCGGACGCCCCAACGCAAACGGGCAAGGCCACCTGGACCTTGCCCGTTCGATGACAGCGCCGCTTCCGACCTGATCAGATCAGGAAATCTTCCAGCGACTTGCCGCTGGCAAGCGCGTCCTTGATCCATGCGGGCTGACGACCACGACCGGTCCAGGTCTTCCGGGGATCGTCGGGGTTGCGGTACTTCGGAGGCGATTTGCTGCCCTTCTTTTCGCCCTTCAAAACTTCTTCAAGCGAAAAACCATGGTCGCGCGCGGCCTTTTCGGCAGCGGCACGGGCTTCGGACCGGCGACGGATCTCGAGCGAGGCAAGTGCCTTGTCGATATCCTTTTTCAACGACTCCAACTCTTCACGGGACATTTTTTCCAGATCTTTTGTCATTTTTCTTCCTCAGGAAAGTGCCATGTTTCTTCCTGATCCGAATTTCCCTGAAATGGCAAGGGGAATTGGTGGCAATAATCCTTTTGCGCCAATTCGCGCTGCTGGCCGCAATTACTGGGCTGCAACCGATTGGGGATCCGCGAGCGCCACGATATCCGTCATGATCGTATTCATCCGGAAATCCTTGGGCGTATAGACGCGGGCAATTCCCGCGGCGCGCAACGCCTGGGCATCGGGATCGGGAATGATGCCGCCCACGACCACCGGGATATGGCCCAGCTCCCTTTCGCCCATCAGGCGCAGGATTTCCGTCACCAGCGGGATATGACTGCCCGACAGGATCGAAAGACCCAGCACGTGCGGCCGCTCTTCTTCCAGTCGTGCCACGATTTCAGACGGGGTCAGCCGGATGCCTTCATAGGAAATCGCCATGCCGCAATCGCGCGCGCGGGCGGCGATTTGCTCGGCGCCGTTGGAATGTCCATCCAGCCCGGGCTTGCCCATCATGAACTTCAGGCGCGTGCCCAGACGCGCCGACACGGTATCGACGCGCGCACGAATTTCGTCGAGATCCTGTACCCGGTTCGAAGGCGCCGCCGAGACGCCGGTGGGCCCACGATACTGTCCGAAGGCCGCGCGGATCATGTCGCCCCATTCGCCCGTCGTGGCACCTGCCCGGGCCGCGGCAATGGACGGCGGCATGATGTTCGCGCCGTCGCGTGCCGCCGCGCGCAGATCCTCCAGCGCCGCTTGCACCGCCGCGTCGTCCCGCGACGCCCGCCACGCGTGAAGGCGGGCGATCTGGTCGGCCTCGGCGTCCTTGTCGGCCACCATGATGGCGTCGGGACCAGAGGTCAGCGGCGACGGCTCGCCCGTCTCGTAGCGGTTCACGCCGATCACTGTCGTCTCGCCGCCTTCGATGCCCGCTATGCGCTCGGCATTGGCTTCGACCAGCCGCGATTTCATGTACTCGATGGCGTCCACGGCGCCGCCCATGGCGTCGATGGTGGCCAGCTCGGCCCGCGCGCCTTCCTTCAGCTCGGCCACCTTGCGCTCGACGGCGGGGTTGCCGTCGAACAGGTCGTCGTATTCCAGCAGGTCGGTCTCGTAGGCCATGATCTGCTGCATGCGCAACGACCATTGCTGGTCCCACGGGCGGGGCAGGCCAAGCGCCTCGTTCCAGGCGGGCAGCTGCACGGCGCGGGCGCGGGCCTTCTTCGACAGGGTCACCGCCAGCATCTCGATCAGGATGCGATAGACGTTGTTCTCGGGCTGCTGCTCGGTCAGGCCGAGCGAGTTCACCTGCACCCCGTAGCGAAAGCGGCGGTAGCGCTCGTCCTCGACGCCGTAGCGGTCCCGGCAGATCTCGTCCCACAGGTCGGTGAAGGCGCGCATCTTGCACATCTCGGTGACGAACCGGATGCCCGCGTTCACGAAGAACGAAATCCGGCCCACCATCTTCGGGAAGTCCTCGGGCGCGACCTTGCCCTTCAGGTCGTCCAGAACCGCCGTCGCCGTGGCCAGCGCGAAGGCCAGTTCCTGCTCGGGCGTGGCCCCGGCTTCCTGCAAATGGTAGGAACACACGTTCATCGGGTTCCACTTGGGCAGGTGCTGGCGGGTGTAAGCGGCGACGTCCGTGATCATCCGCAGGCTGGGCTTCGGCGGGCAGATATAGGTGCCGCGCGACAGGTATTCCTTGATGATGTCGTTCTGCACGGTGCCTTGCAGCTGGCTGACATCCGCGCCCTGTTCCTCGGCCACCGCGATGTAGAGCGCCAGAAGCCAGGGCGCCGTCGCGTTGATCGTCATCGACGTGTTCATCTGGTCCAGCGGGATGTCGTTGAACAGGGCCCGCATGTCGCCCAGATGCGCCACCGGAACGCCCACCTTGCCCACTTCGCCCGCGCTCAGCACGTGATCGCTGTCATAGCCCGTCTGCGTGGGCAGATCGAAGGCCACCGACAGGCCGGTCTGCCCCTTCGCCAGGTTGCCGCGATAAAGCGCGTTCGATGCCTTCGCGGTGGAATGGCCGGCATATGTGCGGAAGAGCCAGGGCTTGTCTTTGGTCACGGTCTCGGCCTCGTCGGTAATAAACGGCAACGTCGCGGGGGTTAAACGGCAATAATCTATCGCTGTCAATCGCCGCACTGCGGCGTATTCTCCATGCGTCGCAGCAAAATCACCCGGTTCCGACCCTTGCGCAAGCTCCATTGTCCCGGGCGTCGTCCGCTGGCATGGTCTGCCCATGTTTGGAACCGTCACCCTGCCGATCTGGCTGTTCGTCCTGATCCTGCTCTTCGCGGCGGTGACCTTCGCCAGCCACTTCTTCATCCCGCCCGTGCGGTGGTTTCTGCGGCGCAGGATGCAGCGCGTCGTGGACGAACTGAACAAGCGGCTCGAGCGGCCGATCCAGCCCTTCAAGCTGGCGCGCCGCACCGACATGATCCAGCGCCTGATCTACGACCCCCAGGTCATCGCCGCCGTCGCCCAGCACGCCCGGGAAGAAGGCGTGCGCGAGGACGTGGCGTTCTCGGAAGCCAAGCGCTACGCGCGCGAAATCGTCCCGTCCTTCTCGGCATCGGCCTATTTCGGCTTCGCGATCCGGGCCGCGCGGTGGCTGTCCACGCGCCTGTTCCACGTGCGGGTGGTCCGCGCGGACGAAAAGGGTCTGGCCGCGATCGACAGCGAAGCGACGGTGGTGTTCGTCATGAACCACCGCTCGAACATGGATTACGTGCTGGTCACCTATCTGGCCGCCGACCGCTCGGCGCTCAGCTACGCGGTGGGGGAATGGGCGCAAATCTGGCCGCTCAGCCGCCTGTTTCGGGCGATGGGCGCGTATTTCATCCGCCGCAAGTCGCGCAACCGGCTGTATCGCCGCGTGCTGTCACGTTACGTGCAGATGGCCATCGAGAACGGCGTGACCCAGGCGATCTTCCCCGAAGGCGGGCTGTCGCTGGACGGTCGCGTGGGCGAGGCCAAGGTGGGGCTACTCAGCTACATCCTGCAAGGCTCCGAGGCCAGCAGCCGCGAAGTCGTGTTCGTGCCCGTGGCCATCAGCTACGACCGCGTGATCGAGGACCGCATCCTGATCGATGCCGGGCGCTCGGGCGAACGGCGGTTCAAGGGCTCGTTCCTGACCGGCACGGCTTTCGCCCTGCGCTGGCTGGGACGGCGGGTGACGGGGAGGGCCAAGCGATTCGGCTATGCCGCGGTGGTGTTCGGCAGCCCGGTATCCCTGCGCCAGCTGCACGCCGAAACCGACGGCCAGATCACCGGGATCGGGGCCAAGCTGATGGACGAGGTCCGCCGCCACGTGCCCGTGCTGCCGGTGCCCATGGTCGCCGCGGCCCTGCAGAACGGGGCGTGCAGCCGGGCCGAGGTGAAGACCTGGATCACCGCGCGCCTGCCCAGGTGGCTGGCTGCCGACATCCCGGTGCATCTTCGGCTGAAAAGCGTCGACCAGACGGTCGAGCGCGGCTGCAACATGCTGATCCTGCGCAAGCTGATCGACGAATCGGACGAGGGGCGATTGACGCTTGCGCCCGACGCCGGGGACGTGCTGGCCTTCTACGCGGCGTCGGTGCCGTTCCAGGATGCTGCGGTGCACGAAACAAACGAGATTCCGGTCGCGATCGGGACATAAAATTACAAAATTTGGTTTGCGGCGGTTGCTATATTTCCGAAACCTTCGTAATTCCTGTGCAAAGGGCCGCTGCAGCGCGGCACTGAAGGTGTCTCAAAAGGGGTTCAAGACATGGAAGCCGACACGATGACCAAGCCCGCAGCGGGCAAGGACCTGTACGCGATGGGCGAGATCCCCCCGCTGGGTCACATCCCTGCGCAGATGCATTGCTGGGCGATCCGGCGCGATCGCCAGGGCGAGCCCGAGCAGGCGTTCCAGCTCGAAGTGGTCGACACGCCCAAGCCCGACAGCCATGAGGTCCTGGTGCTCGTCATGGCGGCTGGCGTGAACTACAACGGCATCTGGGCCGGCCTGGGCATCCCGATCAGCATGTTCGACGTCCACAAGGCCGATTACCACATCGCCGGATCCGACGCGTCGGGCGTGGTCTGGGCCGTGGGCGACAAGGTCAAGACCTGGAAGGTCGGCGACGAGGTCGTGATCCACTGCAACCAAGACGACGGCGACGACGAGGAATGCAATGGCGGCGATCCCATGTTCTCGCCCAGCCAGCGCATTTGGGGCTACGAGACGCCGGACGGCAGCTTCGCGCAGTTCACCCGCGTGCAGGCCCAGCAGCTGATGCCCCGCCCGAAGCACCTGACCTGGGAAGAATCGGCCTGCTACACGCTGACGCTGGCCACGGCCTACCGGATGCTGTTCGGCCACCACCCGCACGAGCTGAAGCCTGGCCAGAACGTCCTGGTCTGGGGCGCGTCGGGGGGCCTTGGATCCTACGCGATCCAGCTGATCAACACCGCGGGCGCCAACGCCATCGCCGTGATCTCGGACGAGGACAAGCGCGACTTCGTTATGGGCCTCGGCGCCAAGGGCGTCATCAACCGCAAGGACTTCAATTGCTGGGGCCAGATGCCCACGGTCAATACCGACGAATACAAGGCCTGGTTCACCGAGGTTCGCAAGTTCGGCAAGGCGATCTGGGACATCACCGGCAAGGGCGTGAATGTCGACATGGTGTTCGAGCATCCCGGCGAAGCCACGTTCCCCGTCAGCACCTTCGTGTGCAAGAAGGGCGGCATGGTCGTGATCTGCGCGGGCACCACCGGCTACAACCTGACCATGGACGCGCGCTATGTCTGGATGCACCAGAAGCGCATCCAGGGCTCGCATTTCGCGCATCTCAAGCAGGCCGCCAGCGCCAACAAGCTGATGGTCGAGCGGCGGCTGGATCCCTGCATGTCCGAGGTCTTCTCGTGGGACCAGATCCCCGCGGCCCATACCAAGATGCGCCGCAACGAGCACAAGCCGGGCAACATGGCGGTGCTCGTGCAATCGCCAAAGGTGGGGCTGCGCACCGTGGAAGACGTGATCGAGGCCGGACCGCGGTAGTCATCGCGGCCACTGCTGTCCACGGTATCAAGGCCCGGTGTGAGATCCACGCCGGGCCTTCGACCTTTCGGTTCCCCATTTCTGGGGAATTGTCACAACATTAACTTTTTGCGCACCCTGATCGCGCAATGGTTGCAATTCCTGTTGCCTGCACGCCCAAGGGGGTTACGATGAAAAACGAATGGTTCCTGGATGTCCTGACTGATCTCAAGTCTTTCGCGGAGGCGAATGATCTGTGCGCCGTGGCTGCGAAGCTCGACGAAGTTCAAATGACCGCCCTCGCCGAATTGCTGGGCGCGGACGAGGCGCGCGCGAGTGGCAGCCAAGTCAGCTATGAAACAGCGGGTTCTGGGACGATTCATTGACCGTATCGAAACGGCCAAGGCCATCGAGGCCGTCGAGCCGATCCTGCACGATGTCCGCGACGCGCTGCAATTGCAGCACCTGCTCTATCACTGGATAAACCACGAGGGCGAGCTTCTGGGGGCGGGCACCTATCCAAGCTCGTGGCGCAATCACTACATCGCCATGGATTTCGCGCGGATCGACCCGGTGGTCAAAGCCGCCTATCAGCGCTTCCACCCGGTCAATTGGGCCGCCCTGGACTGGAGCCACAAGTCCGTGCGCCAATTGACCGAAGACGCCCATGCCGCCGGGATCGGGCCCCAAGGGCTGACGATCCCGATCCGCGGGCCGAACGGTCAATTCGCCCATATCACCGCGACAATGAATTGCGACGATGCAGCCTGGGCGGCGTTTTCGGAAGAGAACGGGCGCGGCCTGATCCTGTTGGGCCACGCCATCAATCAAAAGGCGCTGGAATTGACCGGCTTCAATCGCGACGCGCCCGAGGTGTCGTTGTCGCCGCGTGAAATCGATGCGCTGACATTCCTTGCCATGGGCTACAGCCGCGCGCAGACCGCCGACACCCTGTCGATTTCCGAGCACACGCTGCGGGTCTATATCGAAAGCGCGCGCGCCAAGATGGGCTCGGCCAACGTGACCCACGCGGTGGCCCGCGCGCTGCAGCTCGGCCTGGTCGTCATCTGATATTCAGACTTTGTTAACCATTCCGTGCGGCGTGATTAACCGTCGTTAAACCAAGCCTGTCCAAATGTTCCTATTACGTTTCACATAGGAGCCTTCGGATGATCCGTTTCCTTTACGCCGACCAATTGCACGCCTTTCCCCGGCTGGCCGATACCATGTTCCGCGATCGCGCGACTCAATTCCACGAGCGCCTCGGCTGGGATGTCAGCGTCGACCGCGACGGGTGGGAGCGGGACCAGTACGACGACCTGAACCCGCTCTACGTCATCTGGGAACAACCCGACGGCCGCCACGGCGGCTCGATGCGGTTCCTGCCCACCACCGGACGCACCATGGTCAACGAGCATTTCCTGTCGTTGACCGGTGGTGTGCGGATTGCCTCGCCGCTGATCTGGGAATGCACCCGGTTCTGCCTTGCGCCAGACGCCAAACCGGCGGTGTCGGCCGCGCTGATGCTGGCGGGCGGTGAGATCCTGCGCAACTTCCACCTCGAGCATTTCGTCGGCGTGTTCGACGCGCGGATGATCCGGGTCTACCAGCTTCTGGGCGGCACGCCGGACGTGCTGGGGATGTCGGGCACGGGCGCCGATGCCATCGGCGTGGGGCTTTGGGAATTCTCGCAGGTCGCACAGGACAAGCTGATGCGGCGGTCGGGCGTGACGCAGGACCAGCTGCACGAGTGGTTCGCAGCGGCCTTCCCCACGGGCGTGAAAGCGGCGCTGGCCTTGGCGGGCTGATCGTATCTGGGCAAGGGCCGCGGGTCGGGCTAGGGAAGGGGCATGGCCGTGCCCGCCCCCATCCTGTCCGCCGACCAGGCTGACGCGCAGACCCGCGTGGCCGAGCTTCTGCGCGGCGCCGGTATCGACATCGAGGCATCGGCCACGACTCCGCTGGCCGACGGGAAATCGGCTGTCATGGCGATCACCGGCAAGGCAGGCTCGGGCAAGACGCTGCTTTTGGCGCAGATCAGCCAGGCGCTGAAGGACGCGGGCGTCGATTTTGTGTCGGGCGACTACGAATCGCGGCGCAAGAAGGACCGTCGCACGCTCGCGATCCTTGCGCCCACCAACAAGGCCGCCAGCGTCCTGCGCACCCGCGGCGTGCCCGCCACGACGATCCACCGCATTCTTTACACCCCCGTATACGACCCCGAATACGAAAAGATCGCCGAATGGCTGTCGGGGCAGGGCGACCGGCCCACAATCGAAGGGCTGTCAGAGTTGGCGCTCGACCGCGCACATGCCTTTTTCCAGCAGAACAACTCGATCCCGGGCGCGCTGGCGGCAGCGGGTCTGCGCGGATCGGACTTCATCACCGGCTGGAAACGCCGCGAAGAGCCGCTGGATATCGGGATGGTCGACGAATCGTCGATGCTGGACAAGAAGCAGTTCCAGGATCTGTGCGAGATCTTTCCGACGCTGATCCTGTTCGGCGACCCGGCCCAGTTGGCCCCGGTGCAGCAATCGGGCAGCATGGTCTTCGACGACCTGCCGAAGGACCGGATCGCGCATCTGAACCGCGTGCACCGCCAGGACGCCGACAACCCGATCCTGGACCTGGCCCACGCGCTGGCCGATCCCGATCTGACGTTCGAGACGTTCGAGCGCATGGTCGAGGACGCATCGCGCAAGGACGACCGCGTCGTCATGGCGGGCCGGGTCGAGGCAGCGAAGATGGCCCGCAGCCCGGTGTTGGTCTGGCGCAATGCCACCCGGATCCGGCTGATCCACGCCTTTCGCGCCGCCTATTCGGCCCCGTCGGACACGCTTCTGCCCGGCGAGCCGCTGATCTGCGACGGGATCGAGCTGCCGCTCAAGCACCGCAAGAAGCGCATCGACCTGGAAGCGCGCGGCCTGATCAAGGGCGCGCAGGTGATCTATCGCGGCGAAGGCTCGCGTCCCGGTTTCTCGAAGCTGCACGTGGTCGGCGCGCCAGATCCGCAGGTCAACGTGGCCTCGATCGTCAAGATCGAGATGCCGGACGAGGACGAGCCCTTCATCCCCTTCGCCGCGCGCATGGGCGCCACCTTCCTGCACGGGGCGGCGGTGACGATTCACAAGGCCCAAGGCTCGCAATGGCCCGAGGTGCAGGTCTTCGCGCCCGACCTTTTCGCGGCGGCCCGCGTGGGCCGGATGGAAGCGGGCGTGCCGTTGTGGAAGCGGCTCGCCTACGTGGCGATCACCCGGGCCGAGACGCGGCTCTTCTG
The DNA here is from genome assembly GCF_016412875.1 of Palleronia pontilimi. Classification (GTDB taxonomy): domain Bacteria; phylum Pseudomonadota; class Alphaproteobacteria; order Rhodobacterales; family Rhodobacteraceae; genus Palleronia; species Palleronia pontilimi. Next base: position 74,094 of record NZ_JAEKPD010000015.1, read on the forward strand.
GGTGATGCGCAACCGCCTGGCCCGCCCGACCGAGCCCTTGGGGATCGACGACCTGGATACGCCCGCACCGCCCCTGGCGCTGCAGCGCGACGACCCGGCCTAGTGCCGTTTTCCTGGAGGAAAACGTGACGGAATTCTCGAGAATTCCGGCCCCTAGCCCTGCAGGTACCGGAACACCGCGGACGCGCCCCAGCCCGCGGCGATGGCGATCGCCAAGGACAGCAGCCCGTAGGCCAGCGGCTGGTCGTGGGCCAGCGTGAACAGGAACCGCTCCAACCCCACCTTCGCCACGTCGATGCTGGACGCGTATTCCGCGATCACCTGGCCCTCGCGCGTCAGGTAGATGCGCGAGGTGTAGTCGCCCTCGACCAGGTTGGCGGGCAGCGCCACCGAGGTGTTGAACAGGGTCTGGTCCTCGATCTCGACCGCGCCGACATTCTGCTGGTAGAGGCCCTGCGCCTCGCGGATGCGGATCAGCGCATCCGTGAAATTCGTCGGATCCTGGATGTCCATCGGCGCGCCCACCGACCGGATCGCGCGGCGCACGGTGATCGAGTGGCGCATGTCGGATGTCTGCTTCAACACTTGTTCCAGCGGGCCGGAGGTATTGACCGCGTAAAAGCTCGGGGCGCGGTCGATCTCGACCGCGGCCGAATTGACCCAGATCAGCGCCTGCTTGTCCTTGCGCCGAACCGTCAACGGCGTCTTCGGGCCCTCGACGGTGACGATGATCCCCAATTGGCCTTCGGGGATCGGACTGTCGCGCTTCACCGCGCCGAAGATCAGGATTTCCGAGCCGTCGAAATTGGCCGAGATCGAGATCCGCGATTGCGACAGGCCTGCGACCAGGTCCTCGGCCTTGGCGGGCAGGGCCAGCGCCAGCAGGATGAGCAACGCCCGGATCAATGGCCTGCCGTCCCGATGGAATAGAGCTCGGACGGCTGCAGCAGCAGGTCCAGCGCCAGCTTGCCGCAGACCAGCAGCACCATGATCGCCAGCAGGATGCGCAATTGCTCGGCCTTCATCAGCACCCCGATCCGCGTGCCCACCTGCGCGCCCACCACGCCGCCGATCAGCAGCAGCACGGCCAGCAGCATGTCGACCGTGAAGTTCGTGGTGGCGTGCAGCAGCGTGGTGAAGGCGGTGACGAAGATGATCTGGAACAGCGACGTTCCGACCACGACCTTCGTGGGCATCCCCAGCAGGTAGATCATCGCGGGCACCATGATGAAGCCGCCGCCCACGCCCATGATGGCGGCCAGCACGCCGACGCTGAGCCCCACCAGCAGCGGCGGGATCACCGAGATATACAGCCCCGACGTGCGGAACTTCATCTTGAAGGGCAGGGCATGGATCCAGGTATGGTGCTTGCGCTTGGGCGGCTTGCCCTTGCGGGTGTTGCGGATCGCGTTCAGCGACTCGATGAACATCAGCCCGCCGATGATGCCCAGGAACAGCACGTAGCAGAGCTTCACCAGCAGATCGACCTGACCCATCGAGCGCAGGATGTTGAAGATCCAGACGCCAAGACCCGCGCCGATCAGTCCGCCCACCAGCAGCACCGTGCCCATCCGCAGGTCCACCGTCTTGCGCCGCAGATGCGCCAAAACGCCCGAAAAGGACGACGCGACGATCTGGTTGGCCTCGGTCGCGACGGCGACGGCGGGGGGGATGCCGATGAAGAACAGCAGCGGCGTCATCAGAAAACCGCCGCCCACGCCGAACATGCCCGACAGCACGCCCACCAGCCCGCCCAATCCCAGCAACAGGAACGCGTTGACCGACACTTCGGCAATGGGAAGATAGATCTGCATGGGGACCCTTACCGCGGGCTTTCCCCTGTCAAATCATCTTCCTGGAAAAAATGCTAGTCTGCCGCGGCCTGTTTCGTCACAAGGCCCGCAAGAAGGCCCTCAGGATCGCTTCCAGCTTGGCGGCGCCCAGCGGTGCCATCTTCTTGGTGTGGTCGTGCCCGATCCGCTCGGAACTCAGGCCCGCGGCCATGTTGGTGATCGCACTGATGGCGCAGACCCGCAGTCCCAGGAAGCGCGCCAAAATCACCTCGGGGACCGTCGACATGCCGACCGCATCCGCGCCCAGCGTGCGGATCGCGCGGATTTCGGCCGGGGTCTCGAACGAGGGGCCGGAATACCAGGCGTAAACGCCGTCATGCAAGGCCGTGTCGCTGCGCGCGGCCGCGTCTTTCAGCGCCGCGCGCCAATCGGGATCGTAAGCGTCGGTCATGGGCACGAAGCGCGCATCGGTGGGCTCGCCGATCAGCGGGTTCAGTCCGGAAAAGTTGATGTGATCGCTCAGCAGCATGGCGCTGCCGGTCGGCATGTCGGGGTCCAGCGACCCGGCCGCGTTGGTGGCGATCAGTCCTTCGGCCCCCAGCGCCTTCAGCACCTCCAGCGGCAGGCGCATGGCGGCGGGATCGCCTTTTTCGTAGTAATGCGCGCGCCCGCCGAAGACCGCGATGCGCTGGCCCTCCAACTCGCCCACCACCAGCTTGGGGCTGTGGCCGGACACGCCCGCGTGGGGAAAATCTGGCAACTGGTCGTAGTCGATGGCGACGCCGTCCACCTGCTCGGCCAGGTGCCCCAGGCCCGAGCCCAGGATCAGGCCCAGACGCACGGGCGCATCGCCCGCGCGGTCGCGGATGAATTTCGCAATGTCGTCCGCGGCGCGCGACATCCTATCGCTCCTTCACGTAGGGCTCGCCACCCGCCCGCGGCGGGGTGGCCTTGCCGACGAAGCCGGCTAGGATCACGACGGTCAGGATGTAGGGCAGGGCCAGCACGAAGGCGTTGGGGATCTCGATCACGACAAGGTCGATCGACGAATAGCGGTTGGAAATCGCCTGCAGTAGGCCGAACAGCAGGCAGGCCCCCAGCGCGTACCAGGGTCGCCACTTGGCGAAGATCAGCGCGGCCAGCGCGATGAAGCCGCGCCCGGCGCTCATGTTCTGGGTGAAGCTCGCCGCGAGACCAGTGGCCAGGTAGCTGCCCGCCATCCCGCAGAGCACGCCGCAGATGAGCACAGCGGCATAGCGCAGCCGCACCACGCTGACGCCCGCCGTATCCACCGCGCCGGGATTCTCGCCCACCGCGCGAAGCCGCAGCCCGAAGCGGGTGCGAAAAAGGACATACCAGGTCAGCGGCACGGCCAGCAGCCCCGCGTAAACCAGGATCGTGTGGCCCGACAGCGCCTCGGCATAAAGCGGGCCCAGTAGCGGCACGTCGCGCAAGGCGTCGGCGAAGGGCAGATCAATGCTGGAAAACCGCGCGCTTCCCGACAGTTGCGGCGTCCGCCCGCCCTGGGCGAACCAGTCCTGCGCGATCAGCACGGTCATGCCGGCGGCCAGGAAGTTGATCGCCACGCCTGAAATCAGCTGATCGCCCCGGAAGGTGATCGACGCCAGCCCGTGGATCAGCGCGAACACCACTGACGCCGCGATCCCGGCCCCGAGCCCCAACCAGACCGATCCCGTCAGCGCGGCCACGGCGGCCGAGAAGAAGGCCGAGATCAGGATCTTGCCCTCGAGCCCGATATCGAACACGCCCGAGCGCTCGGAAAACAGCCCCGCAAGGCACGCGAAAAGCAGCGGCGTAGATAGCCGGATCGTGCTGTCGAGGATCTGGACCAGGTCGAGGTAATTCATTCCGCGGCCACCCCCGGGGCGGGCCGTTTGCGGAACCGCAGGAACATCTTTTCCAACGGCCCGCGCACCATGCCGTCCAGCGCCCCGGTGAACAGGATCACCAGCGCCTGGATCACGACGATCATCTCGCGCGGGACGGACGTTTCGAACTCCAGCTCGGCGCCGCCCTGGTAAAGCGCGCCGAACAGGACCGCAGCGATGAAGACGCCCACAGGATGCGATCGGCCCATCAGGGCCACCGCGATGCCGACGAAGCCCGCGCCCAGCACGTTGTCCTGCAGCAGCCGCTCCTGCTCGCCCATGACCGCGTTGACGGCCATCAGCCCCGCCAGCGCCCCCGAGATCAGCATGGCGATCATGGTGATCCGCACCGGGCTGATCCCCGCATAGACGGCGGCCCTTTCCGAATGGCCGAAGGCGCGGATCTCGTATCCCAGCCGCGTGCGCCAGAGCAGCAGCCACAGCCCCCAGCAGGCCAACAGCGCCACCACGAAGCTGACATTCATCGGCGTGCGCGCGAAATCGATGCCGATGAACCCGAAGACCTCGCGCGCGGTGGGCAGGCGCGCGCCCTCGGGGAAGCGGATCGACTCAGGCGCCATGCCGGGGGCCTTCAGCGCCGAGACCAGCAAATAGACCAGCAGGGCGGACGCGATGAAATTGAACATGATCGTCGTGATGACGATGTGGCTGCCGCGCTTGGCCTGCAGGTAGGCCGGGATCGCCGCCCAGGCCGCGCCGAACAGCGCGCCGCCGACGATGGCGGCGGGCAGGGCCAGGGTCCAGTGCGGCCACGGCACGGAAAGGCAGACCAGCGCGACGCCCAGGCTGCCCAGCTGCGCCTGCCCCTCGCCGCCGATGTTGAACAGCCGCGCGTGAAAGGCGATCGCCACGGCAAGCCCTGTGAAGATGAAATTGGTGGCGTAATACAGCGTATAGCCCCAGCCATAGGTGGATCCGACCGCGCCCTTGACCATGATCGCCAGCGCCTCGAAAGGGTCCTGGCCGATGAAGGTCACGACGACGCCCGACACGATCAGCGCCAGCACCAGGTTGATCGCCGGGATCAGCGCCACGTCGGCCCATTTCGGCAGCTTGTCCATCAGCGCGATCCCCCGCCTGCCTTCGCCAGGTTGGCCTCGATGTCCTTGACCGAATGGTCCTTGTCGGTGTCCGTTATGCCCGCCATCATCAGCCCCAGCTCGCGCTCGTCGGTCTCAGACGGCAACCGCTCGCCCATGATGCGCCCGTCGAAAATCACGGCGATCCTGTCACTTAGCGACAGGATTTCATCCAGCTCCACCGACACCAGCAGCACCGCCTTGCCCGCGTCGCGCAGGGCGACGATCTGTTCGTGGATGAACTCGATGGCGCCGATATCGACGCCGCGGGTGGGCTGGCCGACCAGCAGCAGGTCTGGATTGCGCTCCAATTCGCGGGCGATGACGAGCTTCTGCTGGTTGCCCCCCGAGAAATTCTTGGCCGTCAGCCAGCAATTGGCCGGGCGCACGTCGAACTTCTTGATCTTCGCTTCAGCATCCTCGCGCAAAGCATTGTTATCCATCATCAATCCGTTCTGGTAGCGCGGATCGTCGTGGTATCCGAAGCCGACATTTTCCCAGGCGAAGAAATCCATGATCAGACCTTCGGTTTGGCGGTCCTCCGGGACATGGGCGATGCCGCGCTTGCGCCGCGTCCGCGCGTCGGACTTGGTGCCGGTCAGGTCAATCTGCTGGCCGTTCACCGTGACTTTGCCGGTGCCCACCCGCATCCCGCCGAGCACTTCCAGCAGCTCGGACTGGCCGTTCCCGGCGACACCGCAGATGCCCAGGATCTCGCCCGCCCGCACCTTCAGCGATATCCCCCGCAGACGTTCCACGCCCGAGCCGTCCACGACTTTCAGGTTCTCGACCTCAAGCACCACGTCGCCCGGCGTCGCGGGTTTCTTTTCGACCCGCAACAACACCTCGCGGCCGACCATCAGCTCGGCCAGTTCCTGCGGGCTGGTCTCGGACGTCTTCACGGTCGCCGTCATCTCGCCCCGCCGCATGACCGACACGGTGTCGGTCGTCTCCATGATCTCGCGCAGCTTGTGGGTGATCAGGATGATCGTCTTGCCCTCGCGCTTCAGCCCTTCGAGGATGCGGAACAGGTGGTCGGCCTCGGCGGGGGTCAGCACGCCCGTGGGCTCGTCCAGGATCAGGATATCGGCGCGGCGATAGAGCGCCTTCAGGATCTCGACCCGCTGCTGCATCCCTACGCCCAGATCCTCGATCTTCGCATCGGGGTCCACGTGCAGCTCGTATTCTTCGGACAGCTCTTTCAGCAGTTTGCGGGCCTTGCCAAGCGATGTCTTGAGGAACGCGCCTTCCTCGGCGCCCAGCACGATGTTTTCCAGCACGGTGAAGTTCTGCACCAGCTTGAAATGCTGGAACACCATGCCGATCCCGGCGGCGATGGCGGCTTGGCTATCGGGGATCTCGGTCTTCTGGCCACGGATGAAGATCTCGCCCTTGTCGGCCTTGTAGAAGCCGTAAAGGATTGACATCAGTGTGGATTTCCCGGCGCCGTTCTCGCCGATGATGCCATGGATGGTGCCGGGCATCACGCGTATGGCGATGTCCTTGTTGGCCTGCACCGGGCCGAAGGCCTTGGAGATGCCCTTGAGTTCGATGGCCGGTGCCGTCATCGCTAAGCTGCCCCCAATCCTTACAGGAAGGCCCCCGCGCAGGACGCGGGGGCCGGTCGTTTCAGCCGATCAGAAGTCCAGCACGGGGCAGCTGTCGTCGCTGGTGTAATCGTGCACCTCGAGCTCGCCCGCGACGATGGCGGCTTTCGCCTCTTCCACGGCGGCCATCATCTCGTCGCTGACCAGCTCGGCGTTGAACTCGTCCATGGCGACGCCCACGCCGTCATTGCTCAGGTCCTTGACCACGATGCCGGTCTGCAGTTCACCCGCTTCGGCGTTCTTGAACGCATCGTAGACGGCGTTGTCCACGCGCTTGACCATCGACGTCAGCATGGTGCCCGGATGCAGGTAGTTCTGGTTGCTGTCCACCCCGATGGCCAGGATGCCTTCGTCCTCGGCGGCCTGCAGCACGCCCACGCCGGTGCCGCCCGCCGCGGCATAGACCACGTCCGAGCCCTGGCTGATCTGCGATTTCGTCAGCTCGCCGCCCTTCACCGGGTCATTCCAGGCCGACGGCGTCGTGCCGGTCATGTTGGCGATCACGGTCACGTCCGGGTTGGCGGCCTTGGCGCCCTGGGCATAGCCGCAGGCGAACTTGCGGATCAGCGGCACGTCCATGCCGCCCACGAAGCTGACGGTGCCCGTCTCGGACGCCATGGCCGCCATCAGGCCCACCAGATAGCTGCCCTCGTGCTCGGCGAAGACCACCGACTGCACGTTGGGCTGCTCCACGACCATGTCGACGATGACGAAGTTGGTGTCGGGATAGTCGGGTGCCACCTGCTCCAGCGTCGAGCCGTTGGCGAAGCCCAGCACCACGACCGGGTTGGCGCCCCGGTCGGCCATCCGGCGCATGGTCTGCTCGCGCTGAGCTTCGGAGGCAAGCTCGGTCTCCATGTAGTCGCCGTCGGTTTCCTCGACCCAGGTTTGCGCGCCGGTATAGGCGGATTCGTTGAAGGATTTGTCGAACTTGCCGCCCAGATCGATGATCAGGCCGGGCTCGGCCAGTGCGGCGCCCGCGCAAAGCGCGGTGGTGGCGGCGGCGCCGAGAAGGGTTTTCATGGTGGTCATTGGGGTGTCTCCCTGATGTTGGTGTCCTGCGGCCGTGGCGGTTTGCGCCCTTGCGGCCTCGGGCGACCCTCTGGCCCCCGCGACTGGCGCGATTAAGGGCCGGGCTTGCCCGAGAATCAAGTCGGGATTGTGGATGAAACGCCGCGCGCGCGGGCAGTTGACCGCGATTCGGGCAGATGACGTGTGGTCAGGGTCAAAGATCGCGCCCCAGCACCAGCGCATCCACCGCGCCGCCATCGGGTTCGCGGTAATAGCCGCGCCGCGTGCCGAGGTGGTCATAGCCCGCGGCGGCGTAAAGCGCCCGCGCCGCGGCGTTGTTTTCCGCCACCTCCAGGAAGGCGCGCGCAGCGCCACGCGCCCGGGCCGCGTCGTGGAAGGCGTCGAGGCAGGCGCGCCCCAAGCCGCGGCCGCGATGTTCGGGATGCGTTGCAATGGTCAGAAGCTCGGCCTCGTCCAACACCACCCGGCCCAGCGCGAAGGCGTTCGGCCGGGTGAGCAGCAGCGCGCCCGGATGGGCCAGCAGGTCGTGAAAGGCAGTCTCGGAAAACGGCGGCGGCATCGCCATGGCGCGGGCGTGAAGCCGGGCCAGGTCGCGGGGGCTCATACCACCGGCGGCACGGCGCGCGCGGGGGCCGCGTCGGGCGGGCGCACGTAAAGCGGCGCGGGTCTATCCGGCCTCTCTCCCGCGCGGTGCCTGTGTTCCGCGATCTCGGCGATGCGCGGGGCAACGGGACCCTCGTCGGATTGATCGACGAAACACTCGAAATGCCGTCCCACGGTTTCGGCCAGCGGGCCCGTCACCGACATGCCGGACGGCGCCTGCAGATCTTGCGGGGGGCGGGCGGGGTCGATCAGCTGCGCCGGGCCCGAAGCACGCCCCCGGAAGAACGGCTGGACATAGGCCATGTCGTGCGGCGCGGGCAGGCAGACCAGAACGGCCTCGCCCCGGTTGCCGCCAAGCGCCAGGTCGAAGGTCGACACGCCATGGCAGGGCCGCCCGAGCCCCAGCGCCAGCCCCCGCGCGGCGGCGACGCCCACGCGCAGGCCGGTGAAATTGCCCGGACCGATCCCCACCGCCAGCGCGTCGAGATCGCGCCAGCCGATGGCCGACCGCCGCAGCAGTTCCTCGAGCAGGGGCATCAGCCGCTCGGCCTGTCCGCGGGCCATGTCTTCCTGCATCTCGGCCACCAGCGCGCCGCCCGAACGCAAAGCGGCCGCGCAATGCGCGGCCGATGTGTCGAACGCCAGGACGTTGGACCGGTCAGGCAACCGGGCGCACCTCGATCACCTCGGGGATGTAATGGCGCAGCAGGTTCTCGATTCCCATCTTCAGCGTCAGGGTCGAGGACGGGCAGCCCGCGCAGGCGCCCTGCATGTGCAGATACACCACGCCGCGCTCGAAGCCGTGGAAGGTGATGTCGCCACCGTCCTGCGCCACGGCCGGTCGCACGCGGGTGTCCAGCAATTCCTTGATCTGGACCACGATTTCCCCGTCGGGACCGTCATGCGCGGCATGCCCGCCCGACTGGTCGGCGCCGCCCGCCATGACGGGCTGGCCGGACTGGAAATGCTCCATGATCGCGCCCAGGATCGCGGGCTTGATGTGATCCCACTCGGTCGCGTCGTCCTTCGTGACGGTGACGAAATCGTTGCCCAGGAACACGCCCGTCGTGCCGTCCACGGCGAAGATGCGCGTGGCCAGGGGCGAGGTATCGGCGGTCTCGGGCGTGGGGAAATCGGCGGTGCCCGTTTCCAGCACGGTCTGGCCGGGCAAAAATTTCAGCGTGGCCGGGTTCGGGGTGGATTCGGTCTGGATGAACATGGGCGCGCTCCGGGGTCGGTGTGATCCTTCCGATATGCGGATGCGCCGCCGCGCTGTCAAGGAGTTGGAACCATTCTAAACTGGCGCGATCCGGGTATAGAGCAGCACCAATCCGATCAGGATCGGCTGGTGGACCAGGTAGATCACCAGCGAATGGCGCCCCATGCGGGCCAGCAGATCCTGCACCGGCTTCGCGCGGGGCAAGGGCGCCGTGCGGGCCAGGATCAGACCGACGAGCATGGGCGCGAACCAGGGAAAGACCGGTTCGTAATCCAGCGCGTAGAGCCGCGTGGGCGACAGGCCCAGCGGATAGAACACGGGATGCGAGAAGAGCTCGGAGGTCAGGAACCGCGGCGCGGCAAGGGTGAAGGCGGCAGCGACGGCGACGAGCCAGGTGGGCGCGAAGACGAAGGGCAGGGCGAGAAGCGAAAACAAGGCGATGGCGTGCAGGATTCCGAACCACACCGCGCTGCCCATGGCGAAATGGGTGGCCACGGTCACGGCTGCCGCGGCGGCGACCAGAATGGCCTCGCGCCGCCAGAAGCCGCGCCAGCGGATGCCGCCTTGATGCGCGATCTGCAACGACACGCCCGCCAGCGCGATGAAACTGGCCGCGATGGCCATGGCGAAAAGCCGCCAGCCGCCCTGGCCGCTGACCTGCCAATCCACGAGGCCGAACAGCGACAGATCGAAGCTGAAATGGAACACGATCATCGCCACCAGCGCCGCGCCGCGCGCGCGGTCGATCCAGGCGACCCGTTCACCCGATGCGGTCAATGGCAGGCCTCGGTCACGATGGCACGCTGCCTGTCATCGGGCAGGCCAGCCTGAACGCTGCGAAAAACCAGAATCGCATGTCAGGCAATGGATTCGAGCTGCTCTTTCGACAGCTCGCCCGGCACGACGGTGAAGGGGATGGGCAGGGTGCCCGCCATCCGCGACATATGTTGAACCAGCGGGCCGGGGCCGCCCTTCTCGGCGCTGGCGCCCAGGATCAGCACGCCGATCTCGGGGTCTTCCTTTACCTGCGCCAGAAGCTGCGGCAGCGCCTCGCCCTCGCGGATGACCAGCTCGGGGTCGATGCCCTGCCGGTCGCGCATCCACTTGGCGAAAACCTCGTAATGGGCGCGGATGCGCTCGCGGGCCTCTTCGCGCATGATGGTGCCGACGCCGATCCAGTGGTTGAACTCGTCGGGCGGGATGATCGACAGGATCTGCACACCGCCACCGGTCTTGGCCGCGCGCATGGCCGCGTAGCGCATGGCGTTCAGGCATTCGCGGCTGTCGTCGAGGATGACCAGGAATTTGCGCATCGGCGGACCCGTAAGGTATCGGACCCGTCGATGATGGCGTGTCGCGCGGGGGCTGTCCACTCCCCGCGCTGGGTCAGATCATCCCGATCGAACGATCAAGGGACCGCTTGCGCCCCGCGACGACCTATTCGGCCGCCATCTTCTCGGTCTCGTCATTCGCCACTTGCGCCAGCAGCGCCGCGTTGCCGCCCGAGGCGGTCGTGTCGACGCAGAGGTGGCGTTCGTGCATGACGTCGGGCACGGTTATCGACCCGGTCACCAGCCGCAACAGCGGCCCGTCGCGCTGCGCCAGCTGCTTGGCGAGCGTCCGCGCGGTGTCTTCGTCGCCCCACCAGACGGCGCTGCCGAACTCGGGCACCTGGCTCAGATCCGGCAGGTCGGTCACCGGCTTGGCGATGCCGCCCAGCTTCTTCACTGCCGACACCTGTGCCTTGCGGTCCGCGTCCGACGGCCCAAGGCACAGCACCGGCGGGCGCGGCACCAGGCTCAGACGGTTCGACTCGCCCGTGGGCCCGGGCATCTGGCGCACCATTTCGGGCGCGTCGGGCGTGGCCGCCTGTGCGAAGCGGGGCAGGTAGAACGGCCCGCCGGCCTTGGGCCCGGTGCCCGACAGCTTTTCACCGCCGAAGGGCTGCGAGCCCACGATGGCGCCGATCTGGTTGCGGTTCACGTACATGTTGCCCGCCTCGATCCGGTCGGTGACGTGCTGCACCCGGTCGTCGATGCGGGTGTGCAGACCGAAGGTCAGCCCGTAGCCGGTGTTGTTGATGGCGTCGATCACCTTGTCGATGTTCTTGGCCTTGAAGGTGGCGACGTGCAGAACGGGGCCGAACACCTCGCGCTCCATGTCCTCGATGCCATTCACGCGGATCAGCGTGGGCGACAGGAAGTGGCCCTGGTCGGGGCTGGCGGTCTGGTGCAGCACGCGGCCTTCCTTGCGGGCCTTGGCCACGTAGTCCGAGATCTGGCCATGCGCCTGCGCGTCGATCAGCGGGCCGCTGTCCGAATGCAGCTGCCACGGATCGTCCACCACGAAGGCATCCATCGCGCCCTTCAGCATCTTCAGGAAATGCTTCGACACGTCTTCCTGGATATACAGGCAGCGCAGCGCCGAGCAGCGCTGGCCCGCCGACTGGAACGACGATTGCAGGATGTCGCGGATCGCCTGCTCGGGCAGGGCGGTGCTGTCGACGATCATGGCGTTCAGCCCGCCCGTCTCGGCGATCAGCGGCGCGCCGGGGGCGCAATGCTCGGCCATGGCCTGCTTGATCTTGCGCGCCGTCGCGGTCGAGCCGGTGAAGGCCACGCCCGCCACGCGGGCATCGCTGGTCACCGCCGCGCCCACGTCGCCGCCACCCGGCAGCAATTGAAGGGCAGCCTTCGGCACGCCCGCCTCGTGCAGCAACTGCACGGCGTAATGGGCGATGATCGGCGTCTGCTCGGCCGGTTTGGCGAGCGTGGCGTTGCCCGCCGCCAGCGATGCCGCGACCTGGCCCGTGAAGATCGCCAGAGGGAAGTTCCAGGGCGAGATGCAGACGAAGGTGCCCAGCGGCGGCTCGGTCAGGTGCTCGATCTGGCCCGCGTAGTAGCGCAGGAAATCCACCGCCTCGCGCAGCTCGGCCACGGCGTCCATGATCGTCTTGCCGGCCTCGCGCGACACGATGGCGAAGATCTGGCCGAAGTTCTCTTCGTATAGATCCGCGGCCTTCAGCAGCACGCGCGCCCGCTCGGCGCCGTCGGCGTCCCAGGTCTGCGCGGCGTCGAAGGCGGTCGCCACGTCGGCCTTGCTGGCGTCGGTGATGCGGCCCACGACCTGGTCGGGCACCGCCGGGTTGAACCGCTCGCGCGGCTCCTGCGGCTCGGCCTCGCCCGCAAGGATCGGACCGGCCTCCCACACCGTTTCGGTGAAGGGTTTGCGCGCCTCCACGATTTCTTCCAGGTGGTCGGCGCAGCCCAGGTCCCAGCCGCGCGAATTGGCGCGCAGGGGCTGGAAGATCTCGGTGCCGGGCGTCACCGGCGAGGTATAGTCGAGCGCGTCGAACGGGTCCGACGCGACCTCTTCGGGCGGGACCGATTCATCGACGATCTGGTTCACGAAGCTCGAATTGGCCCCGTTTTCCAGCAGGCGACGCACCAGGTAGGCCAGCAGATCCTCATGCGCGCCCACCGGTGCGTAGATCCGGCACCGCACGTCGTCCTTCTTCATCACGATGTCGTACAGCGCCTCGCCCATTCCGTGCAGACGCTGGAATTCGTACTGGTCCGTGGTCGCACCCATCTTCTCGGCCATGTGCAGCACGGCGGCCACGGTGTTGGCGTTGTGGGTGGCGAATTGCGGGTAGAGGTGATCGCGCTTGCTGAGTAGGACGCGCGCGTTGGCGATGTAGCTCACATCGGTCACCGGCTTGCGGGTGAAGACGGGGAAGCGCTCGAGCCCCGCGACCTGCGCCATTTTCACTTCGGTGTCCCAATAGGCGCCCTTGACCAGCCGGATCATGATCTTGCGGCCCAGCTCCTGCGCCTTGGTCGACAGCCATTCGATGGCGTAGTTGGCGCGCGGCCCGTAGGCTTGGACCACCACGCCGAACCCGTCCCAGTCCTTCAGGCGCTTGTCCTTCAGAACCCGGTCGATGACCTCCAGCGACAGGGTCAGGCGATTGGCTTCTTCCGCGTCGATGTTGAAACCGATGCCCAGCCGCGCGGCCTTGGCGGCCAGGTCCGACACGATGGGCACGATGTCTTCCAGCAGCATGTCGTGGTGGGTCAGCTCGTAGCGCGGATGCAGCGCCGAGAGCTTCACCGAAATTCCGGGATTCTTGGCGATGGAATCGTATTTCGCGGCCTCGGCGATCGATTCGATCGCGTCGTCATAGGCCTTGCGGTAGCGGTCGGCGTCGGCATAGGTGCGCGCCGCTTCGCCCAGCATGTCGTAGCTGTAGGTATAGCCCTTGGCTTCCTGCTTGGCCGCGCGGTCCATGGCCTTGTCCATGGTCTCGCCCAGCACGAACTGGCGGCCCATTTCCTTCATGGCCCGGCCCGTGGCGGTGCGAATCACCGGCTCGCCCAGACGCTTCACCGCGCCGCGCAGCGCGCGCACGGTCGACGGGCGCTTGTCGTCCAGCACCTTGCCGGTCAGCATCAGCGCCCAGGTCGACGCGTTCACCAGCGGCGACGACGAATGGCCCATATGCGTGCCCCAGTCGCCGGGCGCGATCTTGTCCTCGATCAGGTCGTCGATGGTCTCGGCATCCGGCACCCGCAGCAGCGCCTCGGCCAGGCACATCAGCGCGATGCCCTCGTCGGTGCTAAGCCCATATTCGGCCAGGAAGACCTCCATCATGCCGGGTCGCGCGTCGTTGCGGATGCTGCGCACCAGTTCCGTCGCGCGCTTCTGTATCTTGGCGCGGTCTTCTTTAGACAGATCGGCCAATTCGACCAGCCGATCCAGCTCGGCGGCGGGGTCGGGATAGGGCGTGATCGGCAAAACGGTGGGGGGCAGGTTGGTGTCGCGCGGCATGGCATCCTCCTGTGGTTGTCTATAAGGATAGATTGAATTTCGTGGTTCGACAGCCCGCAATTCCGGATTTCCGCAGGTCAACCGACTGAAATCGCCGTGGGAGAAGGTGAAATGAAGGACAGCGATCTGGATCGCTTCGATCTGGCGATCCTGGATATCCTGGGGGTCGACGGGCGAATCAGCGTGACCGAACTTGCGGGCCGCGTGGGCCTGTCGAAAAGCCCGGTGCAGGCACGGGTCAAGCGCCTGGAACAGACCGGCGTGATCGCGGGCTACCGTGCGCTCATCGACCCCGTGCGCCTGAACCGCGAGCACGTGGCCTTCGTCGAGGTCAAGCTCGCCGATACCCGCGAAGCCGCGCTCGAAGCGTTCAACCGCGCCGTGCGGCTGATCCCCGAGGTCGAGCAATGCCACATGATCGCGGGGGATTTCGACTACCTGCTGAAAGTGCGCACCTCGGACATGAGCAGTTACCGCGAGCTTCTGGGCAGCCGCATCTCGGTGCTGCCCCACGTGGCGCAAACCTCGACCTTCGTGGCGATGCAGGCGATCAAGGACGCGGCCCTGGTGGGTTAGTCGGGGCACGCGCCGCGCTTGACAGATCGACCTTGGGACGGGCCTGATCCTTCCCATGAAAAACACGCTGATCGCCCTTGCCCTCGTGCTGCCGGGTTCCCTGGCCGCGCAATCCTGCCCCGAGGTCGAAGACAAGTCGTCCCAGATGGCGACGCTCTTCACCTTGCTCAACCGGGCCCAGTCGGACCTGCAGGCAAGCCCTGTCGAAGCCGCCTTGTGGGATCTTTGGACAGACGCGCCGGACGCGGCCGCACAGGCGCTGCTGGACGAGGGGCGCGATCGTCTGGCGGCGCGCGATTTCGCGGGCGCGCGCACCGCGCTGGACGCGCTGGTGGCCTACTGCCCCGCCTACGCCGAAGGGTATAACCAGCGCGCCTTCGTGGCCTATCTCAGCGGCGATTTCGCGGCGGCACTGGTGGATCTCGACCGTGCGCTGGCGCTTGAACCGCTGCACGTGGCGGCGCTGTCGGGACGGGCGCTGACGCTGCTCGGGCTGGGCCGCGACGACGAGGGCCAGCGCACACTGCGCCGGGCGCTGAAGCTGAACCCGTGGCTGGACGAGCGCGCGCTTCTGAAGCCGATCCGGGGCGATACGTTCTGACGGAAGCCGGGCTTTGCGTGGCAGATCATGGGGGGCGCCCTTGGTAGGCCCGGAGGGACTTGAACCCCCAACCAAAGCGTTATGAGCGCTCTGCTCTAACCAATTGAGCTACAGGCCCGCCGTGATGTCGGACTATCACGGCCAACGCTTGCGTCAAGTGGGCGGCCGCTTCGCCGTTGCGAGCGCGCGGGCGATGGTCTATCGCCACTGCCATTCGAAGGCACTTCCCGGGGGGATGCACCGCATGGCCGACAGCAAGGACAGCCTGACCTATGCCGCCGCCGGGGTGGATATCGACGCGGGCAACGCCCTGGTCGAGCGGATCAAGCCGGCCGCAAAGTCGACCGAGCGGCCCGGCACCATGGCCGGGCTCGGCGGTTTCGGTGCCCTGTTCGATCTGAAGGCCGCAGGCTATTCCGATCCCGTTCTGGTCGCCGCGACCGATGGTGTCGGCACCAAGCTGCGGCTGGCCATCGACACCGACCGACTGGACGGCGTGGGCATCGACCTGGTGGCCATGTGCGTGAACGACCTGGTCTGCCAGGGGGCCGAGCCCCTGTTCTTCCTGGATTACTTCGCCACCGCCAAGCTCGATACCCGCCGCGCGGCCGCCGTGATCGACGGGATCGCCGACGGCTGCCGCCGCGCGGGCTGCGCGCTGATCGGCGGCGAGACGGCCGAAATGCCCGGCATGTACGAAGGCAGCGATTTCGACCTGGCCGGGTTTGCCGTGGGCGCGATGGAGCGCGGCTCCGCGCTGCCGGAAAATGTGGGCGAGGGCGACGTGATCCTGGGGTTGGCCTCGGACGGGGTCCATTCGAACGGCTTTTCCCTGGTGCGCAAGATCGCGGCGCGGGCCGGGATCGGCTGGGACGATCCCGCGCCCTTCGGCGACGGCACGCTGGGCGCGCAGCTTCTGACGCCCACGCGGCTGTACGTGAAGCCGCTTTTGCAGGCGATCCGGGCGGGCGGCATCCACGGGCTTGCGCATATCACCGGCGGTGGGCTGACCGAGAACCTGCCGCGCATCCTGCCCGACGGGCTTGGTGCCCGCGTGGCGCTCGATGCGTGGTCCCTGCCGCCGGTCTTCGCCTGGCTGCGCGACGAGGGCCGCATCCTCGACGCCGAGATGCTGAAGACCTTCAACGCGGGCATCGGCATGGCGGTCATCGTCGCGCAAGACAGGGCCGAAGCGCTCGCGACCCTGCTGCACGAGGCCGGCGAGACGGTGATCCCCCTGGGCATGGTGCTGCCCGGCGACGGCGTCACCTACGAGGGCGCGCTTTCGTGACAGCCCGCGTGGCGATCCTTCTGTCGGGCGGCGGGTCGAACATGGTGGCGCTGGCCGACAGCATGGTGGGCGACCACCCCGCGCGGCCCTGCCTGGTGCTGTCCAACAACGCGGATGCGGGCGGCTTGGCGCGCGCGGCCGAGCGGGGCATCCCCACCGCGATCGTCGATCACCGCCCCTTCAAGGGGGACCGCGCGGCCTTCGAGGACGCGCTTCAGGCGAAGCTCGAAACCGCCCGTCCCGACATCGTCTGCCTTGCCGGTTTCATGCGCATCCTGACCGCGGGGTTCACCGACCGCTGGCAGGGCCGGATGCTGAACATCCATCCGTCGCTCTTGCCGAAATACCGCGGTCTCGACACCCACGCGCGGGCCATCGCGGCGGGCGACAGCGTCGCGGGATGCACCGTGCACGAGGTGACGGCGGCGCTGGACGACGGCCCCATCCTGGGCCAGGCCCGCGTGCCGATCGCGCCGGACGACACGCCCGCGACGCTGGCGGCCCGGGTGCTCACCGCCGAGCACAGGCTGTATCCCGCGGTACTTCGGCGCTTCGCGGGCGGCGACAGGACGCCGGTGATGCTCGGGTAAGGGTTTCCCTTGCCCGCAACACGCCCTATCAGGCGAGTGCTGCGGGGACATGATTTGAACCGAAGGATAGATCGCGCCCGATGATCACGATTACCACGACCGACGCCCTGGCCGCGTTCTGCACGCGCGCCAAGGCCCATGATTACGTCACCGTCGATACCGAGTTCCTGCGCGAACGGACCTATTACTCGAAGCTCTGCCTAGTGCAGCTGGCCGTGCCCGGCGACACCGAGGAAGACGCGGTGCTGGTCGATCCGCTGGCCGAGGGCCTGTCGCTCGACCCGCTCTACGACCTGTTCCGCGACACCAGCATCGTGAAGGTGTTCCACGCCGCGCGCCAGGATCTGGAAATCTTCTGCATCGAGGGCGGCGTCATCCCCGAGCCGCTGTTCGACACGCAAGTGGCCGCCATGGTCTGCGGCTTCGGCGAGCAGGCGGGCTACGAGACGCTGGTGCGCAAGATCGCGCGCGACAGCGTCGACAAGTCGTCGCGCTTCACCGACTGGTCGCGCCGTCCGCTGACCGACGCGCAGAAGGCCTATGCCCTGGCGGACGTGACGCATCTGCGGGTGATCTACGAGCACCTGGCGGCCGAGCTTGCGCGCTCGGGCCGCACCGAATGGGTGGAAGAAGAGCTGTCGGTCCTGACCGATCCCGCGACCTACCGCGTGGCGCCGCGCGACGCGTGGATGCGGGTCAAGACGCGCACCCAGTCGGGCAAGTTCATGGCCATCCTGCGCGAGCTGGCGGCGTTCCGCGAGACCTATGCGCAGGAACGCAACGTGCCGCGCAACCGGGTCTTCAAGGACGACGCCATGGTCGAGCTGGCCTCGACCAAGCCGCAAAGCGAAAAGGATCTGGGCCGCTCACGCCTGTTGTTGCGCGAAGCGCGGCGCGGCGAGATCGCCGAAGGTATCCTGGCCGCAGTGAAGGCAGGGCTTGAGGTCGATCCCAAGGACTTCCCCAAGCCCGACCGCGCGCGCGACAAGCTGCAGGTCAACCCGGCCCTGGCCGATCTGCTGCGGGTGCTGCTGAAGGCCAAGGCGGAAACCGCGGGCGTGGCGCAGAAACTGATTGCGACCTCGGCCGACCTGGACCTGATCGCGGCGGGCGAGCGGGACGTGCAGGCGCTGTCGGGCTGGCGCAAGAAGGTGTTCGGACGCGACGCGCTACGCCTGGTCGAGGGTCGGCTGGGGCTGAAGGCCGAAGGCAGCGACGTGGTGGTGTTCGAGCTCTAGCGCCGCACCGCGCGCGCGTTTTGAGCGGCGGACACGCGCAGCTCGTTGACACCTGTCAACTCGCGCGAGGTCAGGAACCGCGCCACCGTCACTTCGCGCGATCGCGGGGTCGAGACCGGCTTGGGCTCGAGCGGCGGGAAGGCGCGGAATTCGAACGCCAGGACGCGGGGATCATCGGTGGGCACGGCGACCAGGTCGCCCACGAAGTAGCCTTGGGTGGCCGCGATGCCGGTCGCGCGCAGGATCGCGCCGCCCTGCGTCGGGCTCGCGGTGAGCGTGTCGATCTGGCCGATCAGCGGGCGCGGGTCGGCGCGCGTGCCTTCCGACAGCATGGCGTCGGCGTTGGTCGAGCGGCTGCCCCAGTTCAGCGGGTTCAGGCGCGACTCGCCCACCCGGCCGCAGCTTGCAACGATGGCCATTGTGCAGATCGCCGCTACTATCGTCTTGAGCATCATTCGTCCCCGGCTCCGCCCCCTGCTATCCGAACTATCGCAACCGGGCGCGCTTGAAAAGCGCCGAGGCGCTTGCGGGCCATGGGTCGAGCGCTTAGGTCAGGCCTGTTGCACCCCCAAGGAAGACTGCATCCCATGGCCCAGGCAGAGTTCGACGAGATCGCCGAGACATTCGAATTCCTCGACGACTGGGAAGATCGCTATCGCCACGTGATCGAACTGGGCCGCGACCTGGCGCCCATGGACGATGCCTTGAAGGGTCCCGCCACCAAGGTCGAAGGCTGCGCGTCGCAGGTGTGGCTGGCACCGAAGGTGGATGACGGGCGGTTCGATTTCGACGGCGACAGCGACGCCATGATCGTCAAGGGCCTGATCGCCGTTCTGCATGCGCTCTACGCGGGGCGGCCGGTGGGCGAGGTCGCGTCGGTGGATGCAGGTGCGGCGCTGTCGCGGCTGGGGCTGGACGAGCACCTGTCGTCGCAACGCTCGAACGGGCTGCGCGCCATGGTCGAGCGGATCAAGCTGGTGACCGCCAACGCGTAACGCGGACCGTGCGCCAGTGGCCGCTGTCGCGCCGGGATATTTGAAAGAACAAAGATGGGGCAGGGGCGCGCGGTGCCGCGGGCTCAGCCCTGTGTCGCGAGCGCGCGGGCGAGATCGCCGTAGCCGGTGAACCGCCGCTCGAAGGCCAGGCCGAGCGTGGCCGCGGCGGCCTTGGCTTTGGCTGTCAGCGCCGGGTCGTCGGTCTGGGCCTGGTAGACCAGCTTGGTGTAATGGCCGAAATAGGCGTCGCGCAGCTCGGGGTGGCGATCAAGGCCGAGCGGCTTGATGACGAAGGCGTCGAACTGGCGGGTCAGGAAATCGGTCAGGTAGAAGGCGGTGAACTCGTCCTCGGCGCGGGCGACGAAGGCGTCGGTGCCTTCGAAGAACGCGTAGCAATGCGGGGCCGCGATCATCTCGACGCCCAGCGTGTCGCAGAGCCGGGCAAGCGCGCCACCGGTGCCGCAATCGGCATAGGCCACGAAGATCCGGTCGTAGTCGCTGCGGTGCTTTTCCACCGCGCCCTGCACCGCGTCCGGGATGCGGTCGGGATGGTTGTGCAGGATCGCGGGTAGGCAGGCCAGGTCCATGTGGCCCCAGGCGTTCAGGCGGATCAGCGCCAGGATCTCGCGGGCCAGCGCGCCGCAGGCCAGGACCAGGACGCGACCGTCGCCCCTGGGCGCAAGGCCATCGTGGGTCAGGACGCCCGCGTCGGGCAGATCATCCAAGGCGCACCGCGGTGCCATAGGCCAGCACTTCGGACGCATTCTGGGCGATTTGCGACGTCTCGAACCGCAACCCGACCACCGCGTCGGCGTCCAGCGCGCGGGCTTGTTCCATCATCCGGTCGAAGGCCTGTTCGCGCGCGCCCGCCAGAAGCTGGGCGTATTCGCGCACTTCGCCGCCCACCAGGTTGCGCAGCGACGCGACGATGTCGCTGCCGATATGCTTGGCGCGCACCGTTGAGCCGCGCACCAGGCCCAGCGAATGAAGGATATCCTTGCCCGCGATCGTGTCTGTGGTGACGGCGATCATGTCAGCGCGGCGTGCTGTCGTAATGATCGTCGTCGCGGCTGGTCAGGCGCTGGGCGACCACGCGCCACAGCACATAGGTCACCAGGACCAGCGGAATGAACAGGGTGAAGCCCAGCGGATGCGTCAGGCTGGCCGAGATCACGGCCATGAGCCAGATCGTCAGGCCCGCGCCGAGCATGACGACGACCAGGATCAGGACGAACTTGTCGAGGGGCATCGCGAACCTCATGTTGTTTCTTCCAACATAGGAAGCGCGGGGGCCGGTGTGAAGGCTCAGGCGGTGCGCTTACCGCCATGTTCCTTTGCGATCAGGCGCAGGATCAGGGCGGCCATGGCCAGGAAGGGCAGCAGCAGCCCCAGGCTGGACGGTGCCATGCCGCCGAGCGACGCGGCCATCGCGCCCTTGAAGCTGACGGCGAAGATGCCGGTCAGGAACACGGAAACGGCGATCAGGGCGGTGCGGATCTTACGGGTCATGGCAGGGTTCTCCTTGGTTAAGCCTGTTTTGACGACCCGGTGGGGCGGCGATGGGGCGCGAACGGGGGCAAAGCTGGATCAATTCGGGCGAAACTTTCACCCGCAGTGGGGAAATGTGACCGAGTTGTGCGGAAGGACTTGGTTAATGGCCACTTCGCCACAATTGCCACCCGGGCGCGGGCGCGGCCAAGGAAAGGGGCGGCCCGAAGGCCGCCCTGACGCGGTGTTGAGACTGACGGCGCCGAATCGCGGGCGTCAGGCGCCCACCTGGTTGTGCTTGCGCGCCACCTGGGCCTTGGCCGTTTCGACCGCGACGGCCGCATCGCGGCAATAGGCATCGGCGCCGATGGCCTTGCTGAATTCTTCGTTGAGGGGGGCACCCCCCACCAGCACGATGTAGTCGTCTCGGATGCCCTTCTCGACCATCGTGTCGATCACGACCTTCATGTAGGGCATCGTCGTGGTCAGCAGGGCGGACATGCCCAGGATATCGGGCTGCTCGGTTTCCAGCGCGTCCAGGTATTTCTCGACCGCGTTGTTGATGCCGAGGTCCACGACCTCGAATCCCGCGCCTTCCATCATCATCGCCACCAGGTTCTTGCCGATGTCGTGGATGTCGCCCTTGACGGTGCCGATCACCATCTTGCCCATGCGCGGCGCGCCGGTTTCGACCAGGAGCGGCTTCAGGATCGCCATGCCGCCCTTCATGGCGCCCGCGGCCAGCAGCACTTCGGGAACGAAAAGGATGCCGTCGCGGAAATCGTGGCCGACGATGGTCATGCCCGCCACCAGCGCCTTGGTCAGGATCTCGTAGGGCTGCCATCCGCGTTCGAGCAGGATGTTGACGCCTTCCTCGATCTCTTCCTTCAGACCGTCATACAGGTCGTCATGCATCTGCTGCACAAGCTCGTCGTCGTCGAGTTCGGACAGGACAATATCGTCTTCATCGGACATGGGGTGCACTCCTATTGGGCGCGCGGGACGTTTTTTCACGTATGGCGCAAGGTCCTGCGACAACTTGGCGATTTACGACCTGCCGCGACGTTTCCCCGACGCGCGTGGCGCGCGAACCACGGTCGCGGGCCAGTCGGGACTGGTGAATGTTCCTGGTGTGTTCTAATCTTGGGACATGTCCGACTCGTCCACATCGCGCCCGCACGTCCGGTTGAGGGCCCGTGCGTCCGTGTCGAACCCCGAAACCCGGTTCGACGCATACACCCGCGTGGCCGAGGATGACGGCTGGACGCCCGATGACGACCTGCCGCTGCTGCGCACCGAGGTGCGCGACGAGCGGCCGCGCCGGGTCATCACGCGCAACACGTCGCCCGATATCGGCTTCGACCGGTCGATTAACCCCTATCGCGGGTGCGAGCATGGCTGCATCTACTGCTTCGCCCGACCGACCCACGGCTATCTGGGCCTGTCGCCGGGCCTGGATTTCGAGACGAAGCTGATCGCACGGCCCGACGCGCCCGCGGTGCTGGCGCGCGAGCTGGGGCGCAAGGGCTACGACGTGGCGCCCATCGCGCTGGGCACCAACACCGACCCCTACCAGCCGATCGAGCGCGAGCGGCGCATCATGCGCGAGATCCTCGAGGTGCTGCAGGCCCATCGTCATCCGCTGAGCATCGCCACCAAGGGCGCGCTGGTCGAGCGCGACGTGGACATCCTGGCCGACATGGCGGGGCAGGGGCTGGCGCGCGTGGGCATCTCGGTCACGACGCTGGATGCAGATCTTGCCCGCAAGCTCGAACCCCGCGTGCCGTCGCCGAAGCGACGGCTGCAGACCATCGAACGGTTGGCGAAAGCGGGTGTCGAGGTGCGCGTGATGGCGTCGCCCATGATCCCGGGCCTCACCGATCCCGAGCTCGAATCGATCCTGCAATCGGCCCGCGACGCGGGCGCGGTGGGGGCGGCCTGGATCATGCTGCGCCTGCCCTACGAGGTGGCGGGGCTGTTCGAAGACTGGCTCGACCGGCACGTTCCCCTGCGCAAGGACAAGGTGCTGGCCCGCCTGCGCGAGATGCACGGCGGCAGGCTTTACGCCGCGGATTGGGGTCGGCGGATGCGGGGCGAGGGGCTGCATGCCCAGCTGATCGCCAGGCGCTTCGATCTGGCGGTGAAGCGGCTGGGCCTGCGCGAGCACCTGGCGCCGCTCAGGCGGGATCTTTTCGCCGTGCCGTTGGGCACCGCGGCGCAGCCATCGCTGTTCTGAGCAGGGGCCGGTCGCGCGGCTGGCGCGCGCGTGGTAGCCTCGGGCATGGCCAGCTTCACCCACACCATCGCCCGCGTCGCGACCTGGAACCTTGCCGGATACCAGGACATCGACGCAGAGCGCGCGGCGCACCAGATCGAAGGCCTGGCGCTTCTGGATGCCGAACTGGTGGTGCTGATCGAGGTTCGGCCGGTGTCGCACCTGCAGCGGCTGGTCGACGGTCTGGCGGCGCTGGGGCTGGATTACAGCGCGACGCTGATCGAGCAGCCGGTTCGGCTGCATATCGGCGTGCTGGCCAAGGGCGGCGTCGGCATCGAGAACCCGCGCCTGCTCGAGGGCAGCCAGGGCGATTATGCCAACGGCCGCCGGGCGCTGGTCTTCGACCTGCGGATCGGGCGCTTCAGCGCCCATGTGCTGGGCCTGCATCTGAAATCGGGGCGCGGGGCGCCGCAGCAGGCGCTGCGCGACAGCCAGTGTCGGGCCATCGGCAGCTATGTCGACGCCTATCGCGCCGCGCCGGGACAGTCGCGCCGGACGATCCTGATGATGGGTGATTTCAACATGATCCCCGGCCAGGACGTCAGCAACTTCCACCACCTGGGCGGCCAGGACGTGATGGATTTCGTGTCGAGCTGGGATCTTCAGGACAGGTTTTCGCATATTCTCGATCTCGGTCGGGCCAATCTGCTGGACGGCTTCGCGATCAGCCGCACCTATTCCACGCGCTACGTGCGCGGCTCGCTGCGTCTGTTTCCGATGCATTGGACGATGGAGCTGGGGCGCGAGGCGTTCCGGGACCGCGTCTCGGACCACCTGCCGTTCACCGCATCCTTCCGCATCGCGTGAGGCGGGGAAAAGAACATCCCGGATGCATCCGCTGGCTTCAGCTTTTGCGACCCCGCCTGCGCGCGCGCGGCTTGGCCACGTCGTCGCCGGTGCCGTCGCCCGCGGACGAAAAGCCGCCAAGCCGCCTTTCGATCTCGGCCAGCGTCGGCGTCTCGCCGCGCGGTGTCTCGTCCAACGCACGGCGCATGCGGACCAGGTGCTCGGGCGTCGTGCCGCAGCAGCCGCCGATGATCCGTGCACCGCAATCGCGCGCCAGCACCGCGTAATCGGCCATCAGCTCGGGCGTGCCGTCGTAGTGGATATGCCCGGCCACGTATTTCGGGATGCCCGCGTTGCCCTTGGCGATGATGGGCCGGTCCGGCGCCTGCGACGCGAAGCCCAGCACCGTGCGCAGCAGGTCGGACGCGCCCACGCCGCAATTCGCCCCGAAGGCCAGCGGTGCGGAATCCTTCAGCTTGCCCACCAGCGTCACCATGTCTTCGGACGTGACGCCCATCATGGTGCGCCCGGCGGTGTCGAAGCTCATGGTGCCGCACCAGGGCATGTCCGCCAGGCGCGCGGCCTCGGCGGCGGCGCGGTATTCCTCGGGGGCGCTGATCGTCTCGACCCACAGCACGTCGGCGCCGCCTTCCTTCAGGCCTTCGGCCTGTTCATGGAACATCTCGACCGCAAGCTCGTGGGTCAGGGTGCCCATGGGCACGAAGATGTCCCCCGTCGGGCCGATCGAGCCCGCCACCACGATGTCGCGGCCCGATGCATCCGCCACTTCCCGCGCCAGCTCGGCGCCCGCGCGGTTCAGCTCGCGCACCCGGGACTGCGCGTCGTGCAGCTTCAGCCGCGACGCGTTTCCGCCGAACGTGTTGGTCAGGAACAGGTCGCTTCCGGCCTCGACCGGGCCACGGTAGAGCGTGCGGATCTTGTCGGGCTGATCCACGTTCCACAGCTCCGGCGCGTCACCCGATTGCAGGCCCATGTTGAACAGGTTCGTCCCCGTGGCGCCGTCGGCCAGCAGCACATCGTGCGCGGCCAGCATGCGGGAGAGAGCATTTTCGGACATGGGATCACCCAGTAAGGAGCGTTGCCCGGGATGTGTCACGAAACCGCGGTGGGCGCAAATTCGGAACCTTCATAAACATCTTGCGGCGCGGCGCGCTTCGGCGGCCGGGCGATATCGCGGGCCAGGTCCGCAAGCCCCGCCCAAAGACCGATGCGCGTCGGTGCGGCGGCGTAGAGCGGCGCCCAGCGGGGCGCGAACATGGACTTGAACCGGTGCAATCCGGCCGCGCGCGACGGATCGAACCGGGGCACCGCGGCCAGCGATAGCTGGGCGATGCCCTGCGCGCGCGCCTGGACGATGGCCTCGCTCAGAAGCAGGTGCATGGTGCCGTCGGGTGCGTCCGGGTGCCAGCGCACCAGGTCCAGCGTCCATTCCGCGGCGCAAACGTGCAGCGAGATGAAGGCGACTGGTTGCCCATCGCGGCAGGCGGCCAACACCTTTTGATGCGACAGGTATCGCGGATCGAATCGTCCCATGGACACGCCGCGCGCGGCCCCGTTTTCGGCCTGCCACGCGGCGTCGATTTCGCCAAGGCCGTCCATGTCGGCGGCGGAAACCTCGCGGATCGTCACCCCGGACGCAGCCGCCTTGCGCAGCTTGCGCCGCAGCTGGCGGCAGGCGGGTGCGGACCGATCGAACCGGGCGGGGTCGACCAGCGCTTCGCAGCCGACCCGCATCGCCCGCCAACCAGCGCGCCGCGCGGCGGCCGCCTGGCGGGCGGAGATCTTGTAGAACAGCGCGATCCGTCCCGTGTCCGCGGCGGCGCGCGCCAACGGGTCCAGGGGAAGCGGCCCGGCGAAGGGCGCGCCGAGCGCGACCAGCGCGTGGCTTGCGGTCCAGCAGGGCGCGGCGGCCCGGCCGTTCGCGCGAAGAAGACGGGCGCCGGGCTGGTGGATCAGGCCGGCCTCGGCGCGCAGGGGGGTGGTGTCGAGGCAGGGCGCGGGGCTGGGCAGATCGCGATCGCGCCCGTCGAACAGTCCTGGGGCCCCCAGCAACGCAAGCGCGGCAAGGGCGGCGGGCAGGGCGATATGGACCAGCCGGAAGCCCCATGTCGCGCCTTCCAGCGCGGGCCAGAGACCGGCGGGCAGCAACGACAGCAGGCACAGATCGAAGCTGCCCAGCCCGCCGGGCAGCGCGGAGACCAGCCCCGAGCCAAGCGCCGCGAAGAAGGCGGGCGCCAGATCGAAAAGCGGCAGCGCGGGCGCGAAAGCCCAGAAGGCCAGGCACGCAGCCGCCGCGTCTATCGTGCCCCACAGCGCCAGCGCACCCAGCACCCTTATCGGGGGTAGACCGGGCACGTGGCGCAGGCTCACGCTGGCGGCGCAGAACAGCGCGACTGCCCCAAGGATCACCATGGCACCCGGGCGAAACGCTGGGCCGCCGGTGCCGCTTGCCAGGACCGCGATGGCGCCGATCGTGCCCAGGCAGACCAGGAACGACACCGACACCAGCGCGGTGACGCGCGCCGCGCGCGCCAGCCCGCCCGCAAGATCGCAGCGCCAGCGCACCATCATGCCGACAAGGGGGCCAAGTCCCGTTACCTGGGCGATCGCCAGCGCCGCCATGCCCGTGCGCCGGGCCGCGACCGGATCGCGCCCGGTGGTCAGCCACCGGTGCACCGCCACCTCGCTGCGCCCATAGGCGGCGAAAGTCAGGGCGGTGGCGGTCAGCGCCGCGATCCACTGCCAGGGCGCGGCCGCGGCGGCGCCCCGCAGCGCGCGAGCCGGATCGAGCCCGGCCAGCGTGTCGCGCGCCAGCCACAGGGCGCCCAGCGACAGGATCATGGGCGCAAGTGCGCGCAGCGCGGGGCCGCG
The DNA here is from genome assembly GCF_016412875.1 of Palleronia pontilimi. Lineage (GTDB taxonomy): Bacteria > Pseudomonadota > Alphaproteobacteria > Rhodobacterales > Rhodobacteraceae > Palleronia > Palleronia pontilimi. The sequence continues at coordinate 100,899 of NZ_JAEKPD010000015.1, forward strand.
CGTCCGCGCCAGTTCGGTTTTCGTGTCAGAGCACTCCCATCCCCGCGACACGAGGATGGAGGGAAGATGCGAAAATTCTGCTAATGGGCGTGGCTCAGGCTTCGTCGGCCAGCTGGGCCTTCGCCTGGGCCAGGAATTCGCTCATCTTGGTGCGCAGGGTCTTTTCGTCGACCTTGTCGCCCAGATCGCCCTTCACCTTGCGATAGACGTCTTCATCGCCCGCCTCTTCGAAATCGGCCTTCACCACTTCCTTGGCGTATTCGGCCGCCTCGTCGCCCGACTTGCCGAGATGCTCGGCCGCCCACAGGCCCAGCAGGCGGTTGCGCCGCGCTTCGGCCTTGAACTGCATCTGTGCATCGTGGGCGTACTTGTTTTCGAACGCCTTCTCGCGGTCGTGCATGTCGGTCATGGTGGGCTCCTGTTGCGGCTGTTCCGGTCTTGCCACCACATATGCGCAGACGCGACCGGCTTGCCAAGAGGGCGTTCTTGCTGGACCGGGCGCGATGGCCTATAGGCGACCGCGAGCGGGCAGCAGGTCCGGCAGGAGATCCCCATGGCGCGGCGCAAGAAAATCTACGAAGGCAAGGCCAAGATCCTCTACGAAGGCCCCGAGCCGGGCACCTTCGTGCAGTATTTCAAGGACGACGCCACCGCCTTCAATGCCGAGAAGAAGGCGACGATCGAGGGCAAGGGCGTTCTGAACAACCGCCTGTCCGAGTTCTTCATGAAAGGGCTGGGCCAGATTGGCGTGCCCACGCATTTCCTGAAGCGGCTGAACATGCGCGAACAGCTGATCCGCCAGGTCGAGATCATTCCGCTGGAAGTGGTCGTGCGCAATTTCGCGGCCGGGTCCATGTCGACGCGCCTGGGACTGGCTGAGGGCACGCCGTTGCCGCGGCCGATCGTCGAATTCTGTCTCAAGGACGACAAGCTGGGCGATCCGCTGGTCAGCGAAGAACACATCATCGCCTTCGGCTGGGCGTCGCAGCAGGACCTGGACGACATGATCGCGCTGGCGCTGCGCGTGAACGATTTCATGTCGGGCATGATGCTGGCGGTCGGCATCAAGCTGGTGGATTTCAAGATCGAGATCGGCCGGGTGTGGGACAACGATTTCCAGCGCCTGATCGTGGCCGACGAGATTAGCCCCGATTCGTGCCGCCTGTGGGATATCGAGACGGGCCAGAAGCTGGACAAGGACGTGTTCCGGCGGGACCTGGGTTCGTTGACCGACGCCTACACGGAAGTCGCGCGTCGGCTGGGCGTGCTGCCGTCCAACGTGACCCACGCGACGAAACCCACGCCGATCAACTGACGGCGCGTGGCAGGCAGGCGGAGCGCCGGGATACTTGAAAGAACAAAGATGGAAGGGTGCGGCGCGATGAAGGCACGGGTGCACGTGATGCTGAAGGACGGTGTTCTGGATCCGCAGGGCGCCGCGGTGCTGCACGCGCTGGGCGCGCTCGGCTTCGACGAGGCCAAGGGGGTTCGCCAGGGGAAAGTGATCGAGCTCGAGCTCGAGGACGGCACCAGCGAGGCGCGCATCGGCGAGATGTGCGAAAAGCTGCTGGCCAATACCGTGATCGAATCCTACCGGATCGAGATCCTGTGATGCGCATCGCCATCGACATGGACGAGGTGATCGCGGACACCCATGCCGCCAAGGCGGCGATGCTCGCCGACATGGGCTACAGCTGGACCGAGGACGATCTGGCCGGGCGCAAGCTGACCGACCTTGCCCGTCCCGAAGATGCCGCCCGGATCGAGGCCACGCTGCAGGAGGGCACGATCTTCGCCAATCTCGACGTGATCGACGGGGCGCAGCAGGCGCTCGAGACGCTGGCGCGCGATCACGAGCTCTTCATCGCCACGGCGGCCATGGAATATCCGGCGTCCTGCACCCACAAGATCGCGTGGATGCAGCGCTATTTCCCGTTCGTCCCGGTGCTCAACATCGTGCTCTGCGGGCACAAATCGATCATCCACGCCGATGCGCTGATCGACGACTCGCCCCGCCATTTTCCCGGCTTCCGGGGCATCGGCATCTGTTTCGACGCGCTGCACAACCGCGGCGAGACGGTGGAGCATCGCCTGATGCGCTGGGCGGACGCGCCCGCCTTGATCGACAGCCTGCAATAGGATCCGCGCCATGAAAGCCGCCGTCATCGTCTTCCCCGGATCGAACTGCGACCGCGACCTGGCCGTGGCGCTGAGGGATGCGGGCTTCGACGTGTCGATGGTCTGGCACAAGGATACGGGCCTGCCGAATGGCGTGGACCTGGTGGGCCTTCCGGGCGGGTTTTCCTTTGGCGACTACCTGCGCTGCGGCGCCATCGCCGCGCGCTCGCCGATCGTGGGCGCGGTGGCCGAGCACGCGCGCCGGGGCGGCCACGTGCTGGGCATCTGCAACGGCTTCCAGATCCTGACCGAAACGGGCCTGCTGCCCGGTGCCCTGATGCGCAACCGCGACCTGAAATACATCTGCCGCACCGTGCCGCTGATCGTTCAGAACGCCACCAGCGACTTCACCGCGCGCTACCGCGACCGCCAGCCCATCGACCTTCCGATCGCGCACCACGACGGCAATTATTCGGCCGATCCCGCCACGCTGGACCGGCTGCGGGGCGAAGGGCGGGTGGCCTTCACCTATGCCGTCAATCCCAACGGCTCGCAGAACGACATCGCGGGCGTGCTCAGCGAAAACGGCCGGGTGCTGGGGATGATGCCCCATCCCGAGCGTGCCGCCGACCCCAGCCTGGGCGGCACCGACGGGCGGGCGCTGTTCCGCAGCCTGGCGGGATGCCTGGCCCACGCCTGAGCTTGCCGCGGGCACGCGCAGCGCATAGCCTGATCGCCATGAACGACCCTTTGATCCTTGAGCCACGCGCGACCCGCCGCTGGCCGTGGCGGCTGGCCGTTTTCCTTGCGATCGCGATTGCGCTGACCATCGTCTGGACCACCAACAAGCTGCTGACCGAGCGCTTCACCGAAAGCACCCGCAATCGCGCCGAGGTGCGGCTGGCGCTGTATTCCGGCAACCTTATCAGTGCGCTGCAGCGCGCGAGCGTCGTGCCGCTTCTGCTCAGCCGCGATCCGGCCCTGATCGGGGCGCTGACGTCGCTGGACTATTCGCAGACCACGCAACGACTGATCTCGTATCTCGACGAGATCGGCGCGCAGTCGATCATGCTGCTGGACAGCGAGGGGCGTGCCGTCGCCGCGACCGATCGCAATCGGCTGGGCTCGCAGCACCGCCAGGAGCCCTATTTCATCAACGCCCTCCGGGGCAATGGCACGGTCTTTTCAACCGCGCGGCGCGACAACGGGGCCTTCGCGTTCTCGTATTCGCGCAAGATCGAGGTGGGCGGCAACCTGACCGGCGTGATCGTCGTGGACGTGGATCTGCGCCAGTTCGAAGACAGCTGGGCCGGCTTTTCGGACGCGGTGTTCGTCACCGACAGCGAGGGGCAGATCGTCCTGGCCACCGAGTCGCGCTGGCGCGGTCTGAACGAAGACCAGGCCCTGCAATTGCGCTCGCCCCGCGGGGCGATCGAGCGCGCCATCCAGGCGACGACCGACTGGACCGCGCTTCCCGCAGACGCCTATCTGTCCGGCGAGGCCGTGATGCGCCAGTCGACGCGCATCCCGTTCCAGGGTTGGCGGATGACCAGCTTCACCAGCTACGCGTCGGTACGCGAGCGCGTGAACACGGTCCTCGCCATGGAATGGATGCTGTTTTCCTTCGTGATTGCCCTTGGCGCCATTTGGGCGGGACGCCGCGCCGACAGCCGGTCGCTGTTTTTCCAGCGCGAGTCGGCGGAGCTTCGCGAATTGAACGTGGCGCTCCAGCGGGAAATCGCCGAGCGCGAGAAGGCCGAGAAGAACTTGGAAGTGGCCGAGCAGACCGTGGCGCAGACCTCGAAGCTGGCGGTCCTGGGCGAAATGTCGGCCGCCGTCAGCCACGAATTGAACCAGCCCCTGGCCGCCATGAAGACCTATCTGGCGGGCGCGCGGCTGCTGATGCAGCGCAAGCGCCCGGACGAGGCGCTGGCGTCGTTTCACCGCATCGACGACCTGATCGAGCGGATGGGCGCCATCACCCGGCAACTGAAAAGCTATGCCAGGAAGGGGGGCGACGCGTTCGAGCCCCTGGATCTGCGCGCGTCGCTGTCTGCCGCGCTGGCCATGATGGAGCCGCAACTGAAGGCCCGTGACATCGTCATCGACCGCCAGGTGCCCAACACGCCGATCCCGATCCGCGCCGACCGGATCCGCGTCGAGCAGGTCATCGTCAACCTGCTGCGCAACGCCATCGACGCCACCAAGGACATCGCCAAACCCCGGATCGAGCTGATCCTGGCGGCGGGCGATAGCGCGGTTTTGACCGTTCGCGACAACGGTCACGGCATTCACGATCTCGACGCGTTGTTCGAGCCGTTTTACACAACCAAAGCACCTGGCGACGGGACCGGCCTCGGGCTGGCCATATCGTCGGGCATCGTTGCGGATCTGGGCGGACGCCTGACCGCGCGAAACGGCCGCTCGGGTGGAGCGGTTTTCGAGATGCGATTGCCGATCCTGGAGGACTCCCGGGAAGCGGCGGAATAAGGGAAGGGAAAGCCCATGGCGGCCTCCATGAAGATCGCGATCGTTGACGACGAACAGGACATGCGGCAATCCATCAGCCAGTGGCTGGCGTTGTCGGGCTTCGACACCGAAACCTACGGCAGCGCCGAGGACGCGCTGAAGGCGCTGGGCAGCGACTATCCCGGCGTGGTGGTCAGCGACATCAAGATGCCGGGCATGGACGGGATGGCGTTCCTGAAGCGGCTGATGGCCGTGGACAGCGCGCTGCCGGTCATCATGATCACCGGCCACGGCGACGTGCCCATGGCGGTCGAGGCGATGCGCGTCGGCGCCTTCGATTTCCTGGAAAAACCCTTCAATCCCGAGCGGATGACCGAGCTTGCCAAGCGCGCGGCGGGCAAGCGGCGGCTGACGCTGGACAACCGCGCCCTGCGCCGCGAGCTCAGCGACGGCACCGGGATCATGAAGAAGCTGATCGGCTCGTCTCCGGTGATGGAGCGGCTGCGCGAGGATATCCTGGATCTGGGCCAGGCCGACGGTCATGTTCTGATCGACGGCGAAACCGGCACCGGCAAGACGCTGGTCGCCCACGCGCTGCACGCGGTGGGCGCCAAGGCAGGCCGCAAGTTCGTGCTGTTTTCCTGCGCGGGCCAGGACGAAGACGTTCTGGCCGACCGGCTGTTCGGCTCGGGCGGCGAGAACGTGCCGCTGCTGGAGCAGGCGCGGGGCGGCACGCTGGTGCTCGAGGATATCGACGCGCTGCCCATATCACTCCAGGCGCGGCTGCTGACCTGGATCAACGAGCAAGGGACCCCGGCCGAGACGCGCCTGGTGGCGATCTCGAACCTCAGTGAACAGGGCCGCACGGTCGAAGACGTGCTGCGTCCCGATCTCTATTACCGGCTGGCGGCCATGAAGATCATGCTGCCCCCCCTGCGCCTGCGGGGCGAGGATATCCTGTCGCTCTTCGCGCGGTTTTCCGAGCAGGCGGCGGACGAATATGGCTGCGCCGCCCCCGAGGTCAGCGCGCAGGAGGCCGCGCAGCTGTTGCAGGCGCCGTGGCCGGGCAATGTGCGCCAGCTCATCAACGTGGCCGAACGCGCGGTAATGCAGAACCGCCGCGGGTCGGGCAAGATCAGCTCGCTTCTGATGGCAGACGAGGACGCGGACGAGCCGGGCATGACCACCGAAGGCAAGCCGCTGAAGGAATACGTGGAAGCCTTCGAGCGGATGCTCATCGACAACACCATGCGCCGCCACAAGGGCTCGATCGTGGCGGTCATGGACGAGCTGTGCCTGCCACGTCGGACCCTGAACGAAAAGATGGCCAAATACGGGCTGAGCCGCTCGGACTACCTGGGCCACTGACCCGCGGTTCGGCCCGGTGCCACGCGCGGCACCGGTCCATCCGAAGATGCGCGGATTTGGCCGATTGCGCGTTCCGCTCGGGAACTGGTCGCGAATTGCCATTGTAAAGGGGCGGCGACCTCGCCTATGTATTATGACAGGTTCGTTGCCCCTTCCCCAAGGGGTGTGGAACCTGAATGATTTCGCTGAATGACCGGTCTGTGTTACGCAGAATTGCAGTCATTTCAGATAGATCGGGGCCCTCGCGCCCCTTTGAAACCTCCGGTGGGCCGCCTGGCGTGTCCGGAACTCAGTCGACGGTTGGGCGACCGATTGTCGGAAATGGAACAGCGATGCACCGCGCACCTGCGACAGACTTGCCGATGACGGGGCCCCTCGGGCGCCTCCGCAAGGCTGATCGGGCGCGCGCAGTCGCTTCAGTCAGACACAACCGTGCAGATCCTGCAGCGCCCCTGGGGCGCGACGGGCCGCCCGGCGTGCAGAAATTGGATACATGGCAAAGAAGATGCTTATCGATGCCACCCACGCGGAAGAGACCCGCGTTGTGGTGGTGGACGGCAACAAGGTCGAAGAGTTCGACTTTGAATCCGAAAACAAGCGCCAGCTCGCTGGCAACATCTACCTCGCGAAAGTAACGCGGGTCGAGCCGTCGCTGCAGGCGGCGTTCATCGACTATGGCGGCAATCGGCACGGGTTTCTGGCGTTCTCGGAAATCCATCCCGATTACTACCAGATCCCCATCGCCGACCGCGAAGCGCTGCTGGCCGAAGAGGCCGCCGACGCCGAGGAAGAGGCGCGCGAAGAGGAACGGCCCAAGCGCCGCTCGCGCTCGCGCAGCCGGACGAAGGCCGCCGACACGCAGGCCGACGATGCCGTCGCCACGGCAGAGCCCGACACCAGCAGCGAAGTGGCGGACGCCGCCGACGACGTCGACGCAAGCGAAGCCGAGGTCGACGCCGCGGCGCGCACCATGGCCGTGGTCGACACCATCCCCGGCATGGACGTGATCGACACCGCCGAAGGCGACGAAGAAGAAACGCCCTACGTCGCCGCCGACGACGCGTCCGAGCGGGACGAAAACATCGAATCTGTCGCCGATGACGACGTCACCGACGAGGTGCGTCCGCGCCGCAAGCCGCGCGCCAAGAAGTACAAGATCCAGGAAGTCATCAAAGTCCGCCAGATCCTGCTGGTCCAGGTCGTCAAGGAAGAGCGCGGCAACAAGGGCGCGGCGCTGACCACCTACCTGTCGCTGGCCGGTCGCTACTGCGTGCTGATGCCCAACACGGCACGCGGCGGCGGCATCAGCCGCAAGATCACCAACGCGGCCGATCGCAAGAAGCTGAAGGAAATCGCCACCTCCATCGAGGTGCCGAAGGGCGCGGGTCTGATCGTCCGCACCGCTGGCGCCAAGCGCACCAAAACCGAGATCAAGCGCGATTACGAATACCTGCAGCGCATGTGGGAGCAGATCCGCGAGCTGACGCTGAAATCCATCGCGCCCGCGCCGATCTACGAGGAAGGCAACCTGATCAAGCGGTCGATCCGCGACCTCTACAACCGCGAGATCGACGAGGTTCTGGTCGAAGGCGAGGCAGGCTACCGCGTGGCCAAGGACTTCATGAAGATGATCATGCCGTCCCACGCCAAGAACGTGAAGAACTACCACGACCAGATGCCGCTCTTCGCGCGCCACCAGGTCGAATCGTACCTGGGCGGCATGTTCAATCCCACGGTGCAGCTGCCGTCGGGCGGCTACATCGTGATCGGCGTGACCGAAGCGCTGGTGGCCATCGACGTGAACTCGGGGCGGGCCACCAAGGAAGGCTCGATCGAGGAAACGGCCTACAAGACCAACATGGAAGCCGCCGAAGAGGTGGCGCGCCAGCTGCGTCTGCGCGACCTGGCGGGTCTGATCGTGATCGACTTCATCGACATGGAAGACCGCAAGCACAACGCGAACGTCGAAAAGCACTTCAAGGACAAGCTGAAGACCGATCGCGCCCGCATCCAGGTGGGCAAGATCAGCGGCTTCGGCCTGCTCGAGATGTCGCGCCAACGCCTGCGTCCCGGCATGATCGAGGCAACCACCCAGCCGTGCCCCCATTGCCATGGCACCGGGCTGCTGCGCTCGGACGACAACGTGGCCCTGGCCATCCTGCGGCAGCTGGAAGAAGAGGGCACGCGCAAGCGCACCCGCGAAATCTGCGTGACCGCGCCGGTGCAGATCGCCAATTACCTGATGAACAACAAGCGCGACCACATCGCCCAGATCGAAGCGCGCTACGGCATGGTCGTCCGGATCGAGGGCGACGCCGCGCTGGTCAGCCCCGATTACAAGGTCGAGAAGTTCAAGACCCAGATCACCCGCCAGGTCGAGCAGACCGCGGCGATCGTGTCGTCGGCGTCCATGATGGACGAGCTGGACGAGCCCGCCGAGGTCGATGAAAGCGAAGCGCCCGAGGCCCCCGAGACGCCGGAAGCGCCCCCCGCACGGGCCGAGCAATCGGACGACGACAAGCCCAAGAAGCGCCGCCGCCGTCGCCGCCGCCGCAAGTCCGGTGGCAATGGCGACGACGCCCAGCAGGACGACGCGCAGCAGGATGACGCGCAACAAGCGCAGACGGACGAGGCCGACGAAAAGTCCGATGCGGGCGCGCAGAAGGATGCGCCGTCCGACGAGCCGAAATCCGACGGCGATGACAAGTCAAAGCGCAAACGGTCCCGTTCGCGCGGTCGCAAGAAGACCGACGAGGCGCCGAAAGCCGATCCCGTCGCCTCCGAAGCCGCGGCCGACGAAAGCCAGCCCGCGCCCGAAACCGATGCGGAGGTGGCCGAGCGCGCCCAGGCTCCGGCGGCGGTGGAAGATACCGGCCAGGTCGATCAGCCCGTGGACGACAAGGTCGCCGCGCAGATCACCGAGGATGCGCCAGTCGCGCCGCCCGTCCCCGAAGACCGCGCCGAGCGGTCCGACGCCAAGCCCGAGGTCGCCCAGCCCGTCCCGGACGCGGTGGCCGAGCAGATCACCGAGGACGCGCCCATCGTGCCCCCCGCGCAGACCGATGACGCCGACGACGGCGACACCGTGGTCGAGGACAAGCCCAAGACCAAGAAGCGCGGCTGGTGGTCCCTGAGAAGCTGAACGAAGCACGCGCCCGGCCAGAGCGCCGGGCGCGTCGCCGCACCGCGTGAGCCCCGACGCCGCCGCGCGCAACGTGGCGCTTTATCCCTGGTTCCGGTTCTGCCAGAGCCTGCTGTTCTGGCAGGCGATCTGGTTTCTTTATTTCCAATCCGAACTCTCCGCCGCCGAAGCCATTGTCCTCTACGCGATCTACGACGTGGCGACCTTCACGCTGGAAGTGCCGTCGGGCTACGCGTCGGACCGGCTGGGCCGCAAGCCGACCCTGCTGCTTGCCGCGCTGAGCGGGGCGGTGGGCAGCGCGGCCATCGCCTTCGGGGGCGATTTCGCCTGGTTCGCCCTGGGGCAGGCGGCCCTGGGCACGGCGGCGGCGCTGGCCTCGGGCGCGGACAGCGCCTTTCTCTACGAATCGCTGAAGGCGAAGGGCGACGGTCACCGGATCGAGGACGAAGAACTGCGCGCTTGGCGGTTTTCGTTCAGCGCCTTCGCCCTGTCGGCGGTCGCGGGCGGCGCGCTGGCGCTTTTGTCCTTCGCGCTGCCCTTCGGGCTGACCGCCCTGGCCTTCGCGGGCGCGGCCTGTATCGCTCTGGCCTTCACCGAGCCGCCCCACGACCTGACCGAAGCGGGCGGCACCCTGGAAGGGCTGCGGGCGTCGGTGTCGCACCCGGTGCTGGCCTGGCTCTTCGTCCTGGCGATGCTGATGTATGGCTACAGCCACATCCCCTTCGTCTTCGGCCAGCCCTTCATCCGCTCCGCACTGGAAACGATCGGCATCGCCGAAAGCACGGCGCTGGTCAGCGGATTGGTTACGGCCGCGATGATGGCGCTTTCGGTGGCCACCTCATGGGGCGCGCCGCGGGTCAAGCGCGCGCTCGGGCTGGCCGGGCTTCTGCTGATGGCCTTCGCCATGCAGATCGTGTTGACCGGCGTGCTGGCACTGACGGCCAATGCGCTGGCCATCGGTCTGCTGTTTCTGCGGATGGTGCCGGATTCGCTGTCGAAACCGTTCATCCTGGCGCGCGTCCAGCCGCTTCTGCGCGATGGCACCCGTGCCACCTACCTGTCGCTGCAAAGCATGGCAGGCCGGGCGCTGTTCTCGGGCAGCCTGTTCCTGGCGGCCGGTGCCAGCAGCCGGGTGGGCGAGATGAGCCATGACCAGATGCAGCCGATCCTGACCGCATACGCCCTGGTGGGCCTGCTGGCGCTGATCGGGCTGGCGCTGTGGTCGCGGCGCGTGGCGCTTTAGCCGGACTTGCGCACGAAATAGTGCTGCGCCCCGTCCGCGTCGCTGAGCCCCAGGAACTCGTGCCCGGATTCATTGCAGAAATGCGGGATGTCGACGATCGCCGCGGGATCATCCGCCTGCACCCGCAACACGGCGCCATCCGCGACGCCCTGCAACCGCTTGCGCAGTTTCAGGACGGGCAGGGGGCAGAGCAGCCCACGGGCATCCAGATCGTCATCGTAATCCATGACGCGCAACCTGCCCGCCACGTTTCAGATTGTCCACGCGCTTGTGACGCCATGCCGGGTGACGCGGACGGCGTGCTGGGCTAGGTCTGCGGGCATGCACGGATTCGACATCATCGACGCCAGCCTGCTGCCGGCCATGCTGATCGCGCTGACGGCGGGATTGCTGTCGTTCCTCAGCCCATGCGTGCTGCCCATCGTGCCGCCGTACCTGGCCTATATGGGCGGGATATCGGTGACCGAGATGCAGGGCCAGACCAGCGCCCGGCGCCGCGCCATCGTGTCGGCCGTGTTCTTCGTGCTGGGCCTGTCCACGGTGTTCCTGATCCTTGGCTTCACGGCCTCGGCATTCGGTGCCTTTTTCCTGCAATATCAAACGGCTTTCGCCCGTATTTCAGGCGTCGTCGTGGTGGTGTTCGGGCTGCATTTCCTGGGCCTGTTCCGCATCCCGCTCCTGGACCGTGAGGCGCGTCTGGACGCGGGCGACCGCGGCGGCTCGTCGCTGGGCGCCTATATCCTGGGCCTCGCCTTCGCCTTCGGCTGGACCCCCTGCATCGGCCCGCAACTGGGCGCGATCCTGTCCATGGCCGCGTCCGAGGCGAACGTCGCCCGCGGCACGACCCTGCTGGCGGTCTATGCCGCCGGGCTGGGGATCCCCTTCCTGCTGGCCGCCATCTTCATCCAGCGTTCGATGGGCGTGATGAACAGGCTGAAACGGCACATGAAGCTGATCGAGCGCATCATGGGCGCGCTTCTGGTCGTGGTCGGCCTGGCGCTCATCACGGGGGCCTTCACCAACTTCGCCTTCTGGCTGCTCGAAACCTTCCCCGGGCTCGCCCTTCTGGGCTAATCCTGCGCTAAGGCGGCTTATTGTTGCCAAAATCCGGTGCTACCTTCCCCCTCGAAGGAGCTGCCCCCATGTCCGAGTCGCGCAAGGTCAAAACCCGCCGTGTGTTCTACCTGCCGGGCTACGATCCGATCCACCCCCGCCGCTACCGCGAGCTCTACCGCAAGGAAGGGCGCGCGCAGGCAGCACTTCGCGGCTACGAGATCGGGATAAAGCCGCGGCCGGGCAAGCATTCCGGTTGGGACGTGGGCGCCCGGATCGAGGGCGAGACGACGCTGTCCAGCGTCGAGGTGATGGTGTGGTCCGACATCGTGCGCAGCTCCATGTCCGGTGGCATCGCGGCGACCTATGGCCAGCTGGTCAGGACGGCTTGGGTCTATATCACGTCGGGCGCGCTGCGGCGGCTGATGTGGCTGCGTAAGGGTCCGGTCATCGCGGCGCTTTACCCGGTGGGGATGCTGCTCGCGCAATTGCTGATCGCGCTTCTGCTCGGCCGCTTGCTGGCAGTCGCGGTGGCGGGGCTGCTGGACGCCGCCCTTGGGCTGGCGGGCCTTGCCCTTGGTCCGGTGAACGCGCCGCTGCAGATCCTGGTGGGTGCGCTCGTGATGGTCGGGGTGTTGAGGTTCTTCCGCCGGATCGACAACCGGCTATACGCCTATTACCTGATGCACGACTACGCCTATTCCGCCCAGTCGAAAGGGGCCAACCCGCCGCAGCTGGAAGCGCGGATGTCCGAATTCGGCCAAACCATCGCCGCTGCGTTGGCGACGGACGTGGACGAGGTCCTGGTCGTCGGCCATTCTTCCGGCGCGCATCTGGGCGTGTCGATCCTTGCCGACCTGATCCGCAACGGCCAGGTGCCTGCCAACGGGCCCGAGCTGTCGTTCCTGTCGCTCGGCCAGGTGATCCCCATGGTCAGCTTCCTGCCGAAGGCCGATCGCCTGCGCGCCGATCTGCACCTGCTGGCGCAGACCGATCGGCTGGCCTGGGTGGATGTGACCGCGCCCGGGGACGGCTGCGCGTTCGCGCTTTGCGACCCGGTGGCCGTGTCGGGCGTCGCACCCGAGCGGGGCGGGCGCTGGCCGCTGATCCTGTCGGCGGCCTTCACCAAGACGCTGAAGCCCGAGACGTTCGAAGCCCTGCGCTGGCGCTTCTTCCGGCTGCATTTCCAGTATCTTTGCGCCTTCGACAACCTGCCGGACGACCCCGGCGCCTATGATTATTTCGCCGTCACGGCGGGGCCCAGGACGCTGGCCGCGCGGTTCGGGCGCCGCGCGCCGTCGAAATCGCGCATCGACGTCGCGGCGTCGCGGCACACCTCCATGGCGGCATGACGCTGCCACCCAAGCCGCCCGCGCGGCCCGACCGGGTGTCGCTGTGGCGCTACGCCAAGCTCTTCCGCGCCGATATCCTGTCGGCCCAGCCCGCGCGGCTCTATCGCGCCTGGATGGCCGAGTTCCGCACCCCCTTCTTTCGATCCTTCCTGGTCAACGACCCGGCCCTGGTGCGGCTGGTCCTGAAAGAGCGGCCGGCCGATTTCCCCAAGGCCGACCGCGTGAGCGAAGGGCTGCGCCCGCTGCTGGGCCGCTCGATGTTCGTGACCAACGGCGCCGAATGGCAGCGCCAGCGCCGCATCGTGGACCCGGCCTTCGAAGGCGGGCGCCTGCGCGACACCTTTCCCGCCATGCTGGACGCGGCGCGGGCGGCCAGCGCCCGCCTCGCGCCGGGGCGCAGGGATATCGAGCCCGAGACCAGCCATGCCGCCGCCGACGTGATCTTCCGCACGCTGTTCTCGATCCCCATCGAGCACGAAACCGCGCGCGCGGTCTTCGACGAATTCCGCGCCTTCCAGCGCGAACAGCCGCTGATGAACCTGGGGGCCTTCGTCAGGCTGCCTGCCTGGATGCCGCGCTTCCATCGTCGCCGCACCCGCGCCGCGGCCGAGCGCATCCGCGCGCTGATCGCGGCCCTGGTCGACGCGCGGATGCAGCGCATCGCCGACGGCGCGGCTCCGGACGACCTGGCGACGAAGATCATGACCACGCCCGATCCCGCGACGGGGGCGCGCTTCGACCAGGGCGAGATGGTGGATCAGGTGGCGATCTTCTTCCTGGCGGGGCACGAAACCAGCGCGTCGGCGCTGGCCTGGACGCTCTATCTTCTGGCCAGCCACCCGGACTGGCAGGATCGCGTCGCGGACGAGGCGCGGGATTTCATGGCCGACCCGGTTTTCGCCAACCTGTCACGCATGCGCGTCACCCGCGACGTGTTCCGCGAGGCGCTGCGCCTCTATCCTCCGGTGCCGATGATGGTGCGCGAAACCGTGCAGCCCGAGCCATTGCGCGACCGCTGGGCGCGGACCGGCGATCTGGTCGTCCTGAGCCCGTGGCACCTGCATCGCCAGTCCCGGCTCTGGGACGATCCCGACGCGTTCGACCCGGGCCGTTGGCAGACGGAAAACGGCAAAAGCTGCGCGCGCGACGCCTATATCCCCTTCAGCGCGGGTCCCCGGGCCTGCACCGGCGCGGGGTTCGCCATGGCCGAAGGGGTCGTGCTGCTGGCCGCGATCCTGGCCGACTGGCGCGTCGCGCCTGTGGAGGCTCGCGTCCCGCAGCCGCAGGCGCAATTGACGGTCCGATCGCGTAACGGGATCTGGCTCGAGCTCCAGCGCAGATCGTCCGACGCGACCTGATTTCGCCCTTGCCGCACACCGAAGCGCGCTGGCGGCTAGCTTCTTCTGTCCGTGATGCGCTGCAGCACGAACACCCGGATCGCCGAGGCAAGGCCCGTCCCGACCTCGCGCCCGGCGTCGATCTCGGCGGCCAGGTCGTTGATCGGACGCCCCTCGTCGCGGGCGATGTCGCGGAAGGCCATCCAGAAGGCGTCTTCAAGCGACACCGATGTCCGGTGCCCCTTCAGCGTCAGCGAATGTTTCCGCGGCCGTCCGCTCACGTCTCGTCGGTGAACTTGTGTGCGTCCAGAATGCGCCGCGCCTTTTCACAGCGCGCGGCCTGCGCGATGCGCTCGGCCTTGCTGCGCCCGTGTTTCACGGCATTCTCGTCGGCCTGCGCCTTCGCCTTGGCGCGCTCGGCATCCTTGCGCGCGTGGTTCAGGTTGATGGGCGTGTCGCTCATTTCGGGCCGATCATCTGCTCGGGACGCACGACCCGTTCGAACGTCTCTTCGTCCACGAAGCCCAGGGCGATGGCCTCTTGCTTCAGCGTCGTGCCGTTCTTGTGCGCGGTCTTGGCGACCTTGGTGGCGTTGTCGTAGCCGATTTCGGGCGCCAGTGCTGTGACCAGCATCAGCGACTCGCGCATCAGCTTGCCGATCCGGTCCTCGTCGGCGCGGATCCCGGCCACGCAATTGTCGGTGAAGGCCATGCAGGCATCGCCCAGAAGCTGCATGGATTGCAGCACGTTATAGGCCATCATCGGCTTCATCACGTTCAGCTCGAAATGGCCCTGGCTGCCCGCGAAGCCCACGGCGGCGTCGTTGCCCATCACATGCGCACAGACCTGGGTGATCGCCTCGACCTGGGTGGGGTTCACCTTGCCCGGCATGATCGAGCTTCCCGGTTCGTTCTCGGGCAACATCAGCTCACCCAAGCCGCAGCGTGGGCCCGAGCCCAGGAAGCGGATGTCGCAGGCGATCTTGTAGATCGACGCGGCCACGGTCTTCAGCGCGCCGGACAGCTCGACCAGCGTATCGTGGGCGGCCAGAGCCTCGAACTTGTTGGGCGCCGTGACGAAGGGCAGGCCGGTGATCTCGGCCATCCGCGCCGCCACGTCCTCGCCCCAGCCTTTTGGCGTGTTCAGACCCGTGCCCACCGCGGTGCCGCCTTGGGCCAGCTGATAAAGCCGGGGCAGGGTGGCCTTCACCCGCTCAATCCCCATGGCCAGCTGGTGCGCGTAGCCGGAAAACTCCTGGCCCAGCGTTAGGGGCGTCGCGTCCATCGTGTGCGTGCGGCCGATCTTGATGATGCCGTCCCAGTCGCGCGCCTTGGTCTCCAGCGCCGCGTGCAGGTGCTCGAGTCCGGGCAGCAAGACGTCCCGCACGGTCGTGGCGCAGGCGATGTGCATGGCCGTGGGGAAGGTGTCGTTGGACGACTGGCCCATGTTGCAATGGTCGTTCGGGTGCACGGGATCCTTCGAGCCGATCCGGCCGCCCAGGATCTCGATCGCGCGGTTGGCGATGACCTCGTTGGCGTTCATGTTGGACTGGGTGCCCGATCCGGTCTGCCAGACCACCAGCGGAAAGTGATCATCCAACTTGCCTTGCGCCACTTCCGACGCCGCCTGGATGATCGCGTCGGCCTTGGCGGGGTCGAGCTTGCCACGCTCCTTGTTGGCGCCCGCGCAGGCCTGCTTGATGACGCCCAGTGCGCGCACGATGGCGATCGGCTGGCGCTCCCAGCCGATGGGAAAGTTCATCAGCGAACGCTGCGTCTGCGCGCCCCAGTACTTGTCGGCGGGCACTTCGAGCGGGCCGAAGCTGTCGGTTTCGGTTCGGGTCTGGGTCATCGAAAGCTCCTGTCGGGACGGCGTGGCGCAGAGCTACGCGGGAGCGGCGGGCCAGACAAGGGCGAGCATCGGACCCAAGCGCTATTTTCTGAAGGCGTCCAGGCTGACGACATCGGCCTTGGGCTTGCTGTCGGGCTTCGGGTCCGGCTGCGCGTCGTCGTCCAGCGTGATCATCTGGGCGGGCGGCGCGTCGCTGTCATCTTCGCTGTCCTGGGTCTCGAAGCGCAGGCCGAATTCGACCGATGGATCCACGAAGGTGCGGATCGCGTCGTAGGGAATGTACAGCGGCTCGGGACTGTCGCCGAAATTCAGCGTGACCGAAAAACCTTCCTCCGTCACGTCGAGCCCGTCGAACCAGTGCTGCATGACCACGGTCATCTCGCCCGGATAGCGGTCGGACAACCAGTCCGCGATTTCCACGTCCGGGTGCATCGTGTCGAAGGTGATGAAGAAGTGGTGATCGCCCGGCAGGCCGTTGTCTTTCACGTCCTCCAGGACGCGGCGGATCAGGCCGCGCATGGCGGTGTGCATAAGATTGCCGTAATCGATACTGCGCGTCATCTTCGCGTCCCCCGGATCACCTCAACCATAAGGGATTCGCCTCCGATGAAAAGGGGGCGGGCGGCCGGGATCGGCGGGATCTGTCGCGGTCGCCTAGTCGAGCGTCTCGTCGGACAGAATGCGCAGCAGCGCGTCTTCGGGCAAGTGGCCGAGTTGGGTGAAGAATCCGAAAAGATCGAACTGGTTGTGCGCTTCGGCGATCTTGCCGTCGCGAAAGCGCAGCATCGCCTGGCCGGTCAGTGTCAGGGGCTCACCCGTGTCGCGGGCACGGCACTTTGCCCGCACCAGGGCCGACAGCCAATCGTCCTGCTCGACGGTCTTCAGGATCTCCACGTGGATATCTTCGACCAAGCGCGACATGGCCAGCACCATGGCCTGAAAATCCTCGGGTCGGATGGCCATGTCAGGGAAAAGACCGTCCGCTTCCGAATCCGCCAGGAAGAAGTCGCCGATCCGGTCGGTCTCGCCCCGCACCCAGATGGTGGCGTAGAAATCCTTCAGTAAATCCGAATATCCCATGGGAGTCCCCGCCGATCCAGCCGGTCCGCTCCTACGGCAGTCAGCTTGCAGGACCGTTAACGCCGGGGAGAATTCGGAAAAGGGAAAGTGCAGGCTTCTGTTGCCAGGTGCCTGCGAACCCCGCCTTACGCTGCTAGGCGCAAGGACTTAGATTTCGATTCCTCGAACTGCTTACGCAGCCAGAGCAACCGGAGCACGATTGTTGTTGGCAATTGTACTTTTCTGCACCGATATCGGTGGTAGCTCACCGAGACAAAGCAACCCCTTTAGACGTCCGTCGATCCTATTTCGACCCCATGATCCGCCAACACCGGATGTTTGGTGGAGTCGCCGGGTACCGCCCCCGGGTCCGATCCGCTTATTACGAGCGCGTTTATGTCCATAGTCCCTTGCGAGACATTCCGTATATGGCGTGAAACGCGGCGTTTTTCAAGGTCCGATCAGGCCAGGTTGACCCAAAGTCCGACGACGCAGACCACCGCTTCGACCGCGAAGAAGATCACCTTGGACCGCGTCACCCCGTCCAGCACCAGCGACGTGGCGCGACCCACGGCACCGCCGCCCCAGGCAAAGGCGATCATGGCGTAGGCGGCGGGCGTGCCCAGCAGGAACGCGCCCACGCCCAGGCCCACGAACAGCGCCCCCGAAGCCGCGCGCACTTCGCTGATGCCCATGGTCGAGCCCAGGTCCTTGGTGTCCAGCACCTCCATCGTGTAGCGCGGGGCCAGCCAGCCGATGGCGCCGAAGCCGATGCTGAGCAGGACAAGCAGGATATTGATGATGTCGGTCATGGAAAGCCCTCGGGTTGTTCGGGATCAATGGCGGGGCGCGGGATTGGTTGCATCGGGGCGCAGCGTTTGCCGAGATTGCGTTTGACAGCGACGCCTTGGCCGAAGAACGGTGGGCGGGACTGCAAGGGGCCTGCCGATGATCCTACGCCAGCCTTCGGGACTTCTGCGCTCTGGCCTGTGGCTGGGGTTCTTCGGCGTGATCCTTCTGGCCTGGCTGGCGATGTTCGCCATGGCGCGCATGTCGGGACTGGACCTGCTCGGCCGTTCCATCGCGCCCAACGGAATGCCCATGGAGAGCTACGGCGCGCTGGCCGCCATGTGGGGCTTGATGATGGCCGCCATGATGGGGCCGACTCTGGTGCCCACGCTGCGTGCCTATGACGACCTGATCTTGTCGGCGGGCGCGACGCGCGGCGGCTGGCTGGGGGTGCTCGCGGGCTATTTCGCGGTGTGGCTGGTCTTCGCCATGGGGATCGCCGGGGTGCAGACAGCCCTGTTGCGCGCGGGCCTGATCGACGGTCTGGGGATGGCCACGTCCGCCACATTCACGGGCGCGCTGCTGCTCGCCGTCGGCTTGTTCCAGTTCACCCGCACCAAGGAAATCTGCCACGGCGTGTGCCACGCGCCCACGATCCACTTCATCGGCCATTGGCGTCCCGGCGCGCGCGGCGGCCTGCGCATGGGGGCCACGCTGGGGGCCTATTGCGCCGCCTGCTGCTGGGGCATGATGGCGCTGGGCTTCGTGGGCGGCACCATGAGCCTTTTGTGGATGGGCGCCGCGACCCTGTTCATGGTGCTGGAAAAACTGCCGCAGATCGGCCACCGCGTCATCCGCCCCCTGGGCGCCATCCTCATCCTGGCGGGACTGGTCGTCCTGTCCGGCATCCTATTCTGAGACAAGGAGCTTCCATGTCCGACACCCCCGACCGCCCCTCCGACCGGATCCGCGTGCGCGACCGGATCGTGCAGCAGATGGCCAACCCGCTGCGCCGCAAGTCCCAGCCCACCGACTGGCGCATGAAGGGCGAGCTGTTCCTGAACTGCTCGTGCGAGATGTTCTGCCCTTGCGTCATCTCGCTGGGCGCGCACCCGCCCACCGAAGGCCATTGCCACGCCTGGATGGCCATCGCCGTGGACGAGGGCCATTTCGAAGGCGAAAGCCTGGACGGCATCAATATCGGCCTGCTGGTCGACATCCCCGGCCGCATGGCCGAGGGCAACTGGAAGGTCGCCGCCTATATCGACGACCGCGCGTCGCAGAAGGCTTATAACGGGCTGCTGAAGATCCTGTCGGGCGCGGCGGGCGGCACCACGGGCCTGTTCACGCTGCTGGTCTCCGAGATCATCGGCGCCGAGCGCGAAAAGGTCGAGATCACGCGCCAGGGCAACCGCCGGTCGATCACCGTGGGCCGCAAGATCCAAGGCGAGATCGAGATGATCGCGGGCCTGACGCCCGACCACCCGGTGATGGTGTCGAACTCGAAATACTGGATGGGCCCCGACATCATCGCCGCGCGCGGCGTCAAGTCCAAGCTGCGCGATTACGGCCGGGTCTGGGATTTCTCGGGCAAGTCGGCCGAGATCTGCCCCATCGACTGGTCGGGTCCCGGCCGGTGATCACCCCCGCCTATGTCGCGATGATGGCGCGCTACAACGCGTGGCAGAACGGCTGGGTGTTCGCCGCCTGCGACGGGCTGCCCGACGCGGCGCGCAGGCAGGACCGGGGACTGTTCTTCCGCACGATCCACGCCACCCTGTCGCACGTGCTGTGGGGCGACCACATGTGGCTGGCCCGGTTTACCGGCGGCGACATCCCGGCAGTCCCGCAGCGGCAATCCGGCAGCTACGTGGACGACTGGGACTGCCTGAAAGCAGCGCGCTCCGACACCGACGCGGCCCTGTCCACCTGGGCGGCCACGGTCGGGCAGGACTTTCTTGACGCCGATTACAGCTGGTACTCGGGCAGCGCGCAGGCCCGGATCTCGCGCCCCATGGCACAGGTGGTCGCGCATCTCTTCAACCACCAGACCCACCACCGCGGCCAGGTCCACGCCGCACTGACGCAAGCGGGCCATGCCACCCAAGACACCGATCTTTTCTACATGGAGCCCGCCTGATGGCCCAGATCTCCCCCTCGCGCCGCCTGCGCCGCACACCCTTCTCGGACGGGGTCGAGGCCGCGGGTATCAAGGCTTACACCGTTTATAACCACATGCTGCTGCCCACTGTCTTTCGCAGCGTGGTCGAGGATTATCATCACCTGAAACAGGCCGTTCAGGTTTGGGATGTGGCCTGCGAACGCCAGATCGAGATCCGCGGCCCGGACGCGGGACGGCTGATGCAGATGCTCACGCCGCGCGACCTGCGCTCGATGCTGCCCGGCCAATGCGCCTACGTGCCGCTGGTGGACGAAACCGGCGGCATGCTGAACGATCCCGTCGCCCTGAAACTGGCCGAGGATCGCTGGTGGATCTCCATCGCCGACAGCGACCTGCTGTTCTGGGTCAAGGGCATCGTCTATGGCTTCCGGCTGGACGTGCTGGTGGACGAGCCCGACGTGCATCCGCTGGCCGTGCAGGGCCCGAAGGCGGACGAGCTGATGGGCCGCGTCTTCGGCGACCGGGTCAAGGACATCCGTTTCTTCCGCTTCGGCTGGTTCCAGTTCAACGACACCTGGATGGTCGTGGCGCGCTCGGGCTATTCCAAGCAGGGCGGCTTTGAGATCTACGTGGACGGCTGGGACAACGGCATGCCGCTGTGGGACGCCCTGTTCGAGGCCGGGCGCGATCTGGATGTGTACGCGGGCTGTCCTAACTTAATCGAAAGGATCGAGGGCGGATTGCTGAGCTACGGAAACGACATGACGCGCGAGAACACGCCCCACGAATGCGGGCTGGGCCGGTTCTGCAACACGCAGACCGCCATCGGCTGCGTCGGCCGCGACGCGCTGCTGCGCGTGTCGCTGGAAGGCCCGGTGCGCCAGATCCGACCCATCGAGATCGACGCCGACAGCCTGCCGGGCTGCGACCGGATCTGGCGCGTCACGGATCCGCGCGGAAAGCCCGTGGGCGCCGTGACCTCGGCGGCGGTGTCGCCCGATCACGGCTGCGGCGTGGCCATCGGCATGGTGCGCATGACCCATTGGGATCCCGGCACCCAGCTCTTGGTCGAAACACCCGACGGCTCGTTCGACGCGCGCGTGCGCGACACATTCTGGAATTGAGGGAGAGACCCATGTTCAAGGCGCTGCTGGTAGAAAAGGACGACGAGGGCAAGACGCATGCAAGCGTTAAGGAGCTGGAAGACGACCGCCTGCCCGAGGGCGACGTCACGGTGGCGGTCGAGTATTCGACGCTGAACTACAAGGACGGCCTCTGCATCGGGCCGGGCGGCGGGCTGGTGCGCAATTATCCCCACGTGCCCGGTATCGATTTCGCGGGCACGGTCGAAAGCAGCGAGCACGAATGCTACAAGCCCGGCGACAAGGTCGTCCTGACCGGCTGGCGCGTGGGCGAAGCCCATTGGGGCGGCTATGCCCAGAAGGCGCGGGTCAAGGCCGAATGGCTTGTGCCGCTGCCCGAAGGCCTGACCACGAAACAGGCCATGTCGGTGGGCACGGCGGGCTTCACGGCGATGCTGGCCGTGATGGCGCTGGAAGATCACGGGATCGACCCCGACGACGAGCATCCGGTGCTGGTCACCGGCGCGTCGGGGGGCGTGGGCTCGGTCGCCACCGCGATCCTGGCCAATCTCGGCTACGACGTGGCTTGCGTGACCGGGCGGCCGGACAACGCGGATTATCTGATGGGACTGGGCGCAAGCCAGATCGTCGCCCGCGAAGAAGTGGCCGAGACCGTCAAGCGCCCGCTCGAGACCGAGCAATGGCAAGGCTGCGTCGATGCGGTGGGCGGGCCGATGCTGGCGCGGGTGCTGGGCCAGATGGCCTATGGCGGATCGGTCGCCTCGGTGGGGCTTGCCGGTGGCGCGGACCTGCCCGCCAAGGTGATCCCGTTCCTGCTGCGCGGCGTGAACCTGCTGGGCATCGACAGCGTCATGCAGCCCTACGACAACCGGCTGCGCGCCTGGCAGCGCATCGCGTCGGACCTGCCCATGGACAAGCTCGAAGCCATGGTTCACCCCGCCAAGCTGCAGGACCTGCCGCAACTGGGCGCCGATATCCTGAAAGGCCAGGTCAAGGGACGGGTGCTGGTGGACGTCGCGGGCTCGTAATCCGCGGGCCTGTTTTCTGACCATTCCAACGCGGCGGTTTGCGAACTGCCGCGTTTTTGGTATCTTGGCGCGATCTGCTGTTCATCTGGTGCACAATCACCTATGTCGCGGCCTACCCGCGGGGCAGCCAACCCGCGAAGCAAATAAGAATAACGGGAAGGGACACCCACATGAAACCACCATTGACCGAACTTGACATCAAGACTTCCGACAGTGGCTTCTACGAAGGCTTCACCAAGCACGTCACGATCACCGCCAAGGTTCTGATCGGCGCGCTGATCGTCTGGGCCGTGGCCTTCCCCGAGCAGGCGGGCGCGTTCCTGTCCAATATCAACAGCTTCATCCTGGCGTTCTTCAACGTCTGGTACATCTACGCCATCGCCCTGTTCCTGCTGACCTGCCTGATCCTTGCGGCGATCCCGTCCTCGGGCAAGCTGAAGCTGGGGCTCGAGCACGAAAAGCCGGAATTCGGCAATTTCTCTTGGTTTTCCATGATGTTCGGCGCGGGCATCGGCATCGGGATGCTGACCTTCGCCACCGCCGAGCCGCTCTATCACTTCGCCTCGAACCCCTCGACCATCCAGGGGATGACCGACGAAAGCGCGGCCAACAACGTGCGCTCGGCGTATCAGTATTCCTTCCTGCACTGGGGTCTGGGCGCCTGGGGCGCCTATGCGCTGGCGGGCCTGGGACTGGCCTTCTTCAGCTACCGGCGCGGCCTGCCGCTGACCATCCGCTCGTCGCTGACCCCGCTCTTCGGGTCCAGCATGGAAGGCAAGTGGGGCCATGTCGTCGACGTGGTTGCCGTGGTCGCCACCGTGCTGGGCGTGGCCCAGACACTGGGCTTCGGGGTCGAGCAGTTCATCGCCGGGCTCGAACGGATCGGCTTCGGCGGCTGGCTGACCCGCCCCGATGGCGAGGGCGGAACGACCTCGACCACGCTGGGCATCATGTTCGCGCTGATGATCATCATGGGCGCGTCGACCCTGTCGGCCCTGTCGGGCGTCGGCAAGGGCATCAAGTGGCTGTCGAACATCAACATGGGCCTGTCCTTCTTCCTGCTGACCTTCTTCGTCATCTTCGGCTCGACCTTCTTCGGCCTGTCGGCGCTTTTCGTCGGCATCTGGGACTACCTCGTGTCGCTGCCGGCCATGATGTTCACCGTCTGGGACGCCGAGGCCCCCGGAACCGAGGGTGAGCTTGGTGCGTGGCAATCCTCGTGGTCGGTCTTCTACTGGGCCTGGTGGATCGCGTTCGCGCCCTTCGTGGGCCTGTTCCTGGCGCGCATCTCGAAGGGACGCACCATCCGCGAATACGTGCTGGGCGCGCTGATCGTCCCCTCGCTCATGTGCTTCGTGTGGTTCGCGCTGGTCGGCGGCACCGCCATCGACCTGGAGCTGAACGGCAATGCCGGGGGCGCCATCACCGGCGCGGGGCAGGAGGACCAGCTGTTCGCCATGCTGGCCGTCATGCTGCAACCGACGCTGGCGTGGATCTTCTCGGTGATCGTGGTGGTGCTGCTGCTGACCTACCTGGTCACGTCGGCGGACTCGGCCGTGCTGATCATCAACACGATCAACGCGGCGGGCGACGAAGGCCCGAAAGCGCGTCCCCACATCATCTTCTGGGGGGCCGCGCTGGCGCTTGTCGTGGGCTCGCTGCTGATCGGCGGCGGCCTGTCGGCGGTGCAGACCGCGATGGTCATCGGCGCGCTGCCGTTCTCGGCGGTGATGGTGCTGATGTGCTTTGCGCTCTTCAAGGCGATCTGGCGCGACCACCGGCGCCAGAAGCAGGGCATCCCCGTGGTCTACGAGACCGCGACGCCCGCCGAATAGGCCACCCAGCCATACTGCAAACCGTCCATCGCGACCCCAGCCGGGTCGCGATGGCATTTCATTGTGACTTGTCCCGGTCTCGACCAAGGGTCTAGGCTGGGGGCACGCGCAAGGAACAAGGAACAAGGTGGCGCGCGATCCGGTTGCGTTGCCATATCCCGCCCGCGCCGATTGGCTGTCCGTGACCGACAGGCGCGCGCAAACCTGCAAGGGAGCAGACGCCATGACAGACACTTCCCACGATTCCCCGGAAGGGATCCCGACCCCGGAAGGTCAGGTCAACCAGATCGAGACCGATTACGAGATCGGTCAGGACAACATCACGACGCAGATCGGACCGTTCGGCCTGGACATCCACAACCCGGTCTTCGCGATCTCGGGCCTGTCGGTCGTCATTTTCGTGATCTACGCGCTGCTGCTGCCCGAGCAGGCGTCGACCTTCTTCACCTGGCTGCGACCGGCGATCACCGACACGTTCGACTGGTTCTTCCTGTCCGCGGCCAACGTCCTGGTGATCTTCTGCCTCGTGCTGATCTGCACGCCCTACGGCAAGGTCCGCCTTGGCGGCAGCGAAGCGACACCCGATTTCACCTACCTGGGCTGGTTCGCGATGCTCTTCGCCGCCGGCATGGGCATCGGGCTGATGTTCTTCGGCGTGCTCGAGCCGGTCTATCACATGGCGGTGTCGCAACCGCTGGGCACCGCGGTTCCGTTCGACGAGAACGGCAATGTCATCCCCGGCGCGGTCGACGAGGCCCGCAACATGGGCATGGCCGCGACGATCCTGCACTGGGGCCTGCATCCGTGGGCCATGTACGCGGTCATGGCGCTGGCGCTGGCGCTCTTCAGCTATAACAAGGGCCTGCCCCTGACCGTCCGCTCGGCTTTCTACCCGCTGCTGGGCGACCGGGTCTGGGGTTGGTGGGGCCACGTCATCGACATCCTGGCCGTCTTCGCCACGCTGTTCGGCCTGGCCACCAGCCTTGGCTTCGGCGCCGAGCAGGCGGCATCGGGGCTGGAATACGTCTACGGCGTTCCCAACACCTCGACCACGCAGGTCCTGCTGATCACAGCGATCACCGCGGTGGCGCTCTACTCGGTGATGCGCGGCCTCGACGGGGGCGTGAAAGTCCTGTCCGAGATCAACATGGGCCTAGCGACGCTGCTGCTGATCTTCGTCTTCATCGTGGGGCCGAGCCTGGCGATCCTGGCCACCTTCCTGTCGGGCATGGTGACCTACATCACCGAGCTTCCGGCCCTGTCGAACCCGATCGGGCGCGAAGACGACAGCTACCGCCAGGGCTGGACATCGTTCTACTGGGCGTGGTGGATCAGCTGGTCGCCCTTCGTCGGCATGTTCATCGCCCGCGTCAGCCGCGGCCGCACCGTGCGCGAGTTCATCACCTGCGTGCTCATCATCCCCTCGATGGTCTGCGTGCTGTGGATGGCCGTCTTCGGCGGCACCGCGATCGAGCAGGTGCTGGCCAACCCCGACGCCTCGGCCGTGAAGGCGCAGGTCATCGACAGCTACAACCCGCCGTTGTCGCTGTTCGCCATGCTGGGCGAGCTGCCACTGGCCACGATCACCTCGACCCTAGGGATCGTGCTGGTCATCGTGTTCTTCGTGACCTCGTCGGATAGTGGATCGCTGGTGATCGACACGATCACGGCGGGCGGCAAGACCGACGCCCCGACGCCGCAGCGCGTGTTCTGGTGCGTGTTCGAAGGGCTGGTGGCCGTCGTGCTGCTCATCGGCGGCGGGCTTGGCGCCTTGCAGGCGATGGTGCTGACGACGGGCTTCCCGTTCGCCATCGTGCTGCTGCTGCTGTGCGTGTGCATCGTGAAGGGGCTGCGCAGCGAAAAGGCCACGCTGGACAAGTAGGGCCTTCCGCGCTCCGTAAACGACGTGGAAACGCCGGGCCGTGCGCTCGGCGTTTCCCTTTCGGCGGCCCGGTCTAGCTTGTGAGGCCCCGACAGACGAGGATTCCATGCCAGACGACCGCCCCATTCTTCTGTGGTTCCGCCGCGACCTGCGGCTCAGCGACCACCCCGCGCTGGACCGGGCCGCATCCTCGGGGCGCCCGGTGATCCCGGTGTTCATCCACGACGAGGTGGTCGAAGGCTACAAGGCCGCTCCGAAATGGCGGCTCGGCCTCGGGGTCGGGCATTTCGCGGACCGGCTGGCGGGGATCGGCTCGCGCCTGATCCTGCGCCGGGGCGAGGCGCTGGGCGTGCTTCAGCAGCTGATCGAGGACACGGGCGCCGCGACGGTCTGGTGGACGCGCGCCTACGATCCGGCCTCGATCCGCCGCGACGAAGAGGTGAAATCGACGCTGACGGGGCAGGGGATCGAGGCGGCCAGCATCCCCGGACACCTGCTGTTTGAGCCCTGGACGGTCGAGACCAAGCAGGGCGGCTTCTACAAGGTCTATACCCCCTACATGCGCGCCGTGTGGGACCGTGACGTGGCCCCCACGCTAACCGCGCCCTCGGAACTGCGCGCCCCCGCGCAGTGGCCGGACAGCGACACGCTGGACGATTGGCGCATGGGGGCTGCCATGGACCGCGGCGCTGATATCGTGCGCGCATTCGTCAACGTGGGCGAAGAGGCCGCGCAGACCCGCCTGGCCGGTTTCGCCCGCAATGACATCGCCGATTACGACGACGCGCGCGATATACCCGGCCAAGACGGCACCTCGAACCTAAGCGAAAACCTGACCTACGGCGAAATTTCCGTGCGCGCCTGCTACCACGCCGGGATGCGCGCGCTGGATGACGGCAAGCCGGGGGCGCGGACCTGGGTGCAGGAGCTGATCTGGCGCGAATTCGCCTATCACCTGCTCTTTCACACCCCGCGCCTGGTCTCGGACAACTGGCGCGAAGACTGGGACGCCTTCCCCTGGAACGAGGACGAGCGCCTGGCCGAGGTCAAGGCCTGGAAACAGGGCCGGACCGGCATCCGCTTCGTCGACGCGGCCATGCGCGAGATGTATGTGACCGGCCGGATGCACAACCGCGCCCGGATGATCGTCGCCAGCTACCTGACCAAGCACCTGATGTGCCACTGGAAGATCGGGATGCACTGGTTCGAGGAATGCCTGATCGACTGGGATCCGGCCAGCAACGCCATGGGCTGGCAATGGTCGGCCGGTTCCGGCCCCGACGCGACGCCCTACTTCCGGGTCTTCAATCCCGTCAGCCAGCTCGACAAGTTCGACAAGGACCGTGCCTACGTGAACCGCTGGATCGCGGAAGGGCAGGACGATCCCCACCCGGACGCGCTGAAATATTTCGACGCCATCCCGCGCCATTGGCACATGTCGCCCGACGACGACTACCCCGAGCCCATCGTCAGCCACGAAGACGGGCGCGAACGGGCACTTGCGACCTACAAGAACCGCGATTTCTAGGGGGTTCCTCACGACCGCGTGTGCAGGGCACGGTTCGGTGGACATTTCCCGTCCGCCGGGCAAAGTCTGGGGCATGACGGTGATCCGCACCCTGTTGATGCTGTGCCTGGTGGCGCTGATCCTGCCCTGGGGCGCCTATGCCCGCGCGGCGCAGACCGGCCCGTCGGTGTCGGTGCCCGAGGTCGCGACTCCGCTCATGCGCGCCTTGGGTCCGCGGGATCAGGCGACGGACGCCGCGCGCGCCTGCCGCGGAAAGGCAATCATCGGGTCGCCCTGCGGCCCCGACCTGGCCTTGATGCCCGCTGCCGTAGCACCACGCGCGCCCGCTCTGCGCAGCGCCCATCGCGTCGACACTGGAATGGCGCAGCACCCGCGCATCGCCCATCCGGTCTGGGATCCCCCGAAACGCTGACCCCTGGCGCGACCCGGGCCCCACACGCAGGTCCAGGGCCGCGCGCCGAACAGCGATCCCGTATCCCCCAACATCAAGGTCTTCCCATGATCTCCCGACGTCTTTTGCTGGCCTCCGCCGGCGCCGCCACCCTGTCCGCCTGCGCGCGGCCCGCTCCCGTCACCCGCAACGCGGTGCCCGCCATCGCGCCGCCCCCACCGGTCCCGCCCGCCTATGGCGCGCTCTACGACGAGCCCTTTCCGGTGCCCGCCATCCCGCCCGGCGTGGTCGACCCCAAGCTGTTCCGACAGGACACCGCGTCGCCGCGCCCCGAGATGGCGCCGGGCTCGATTCTGGTGGATCCCGACGCGGCGTTCCTGTGGTTGATGCGCGAGGGCGGGCGCGCGCTGCGCTACGGCGTCAGCGTCGGCGCGCAGGGCTTCGGCTGGTCGGGCGAGGCGGTGATGCAGTACAAGCGCAAGTGGCCCCGCTGGACGCCCCCCGACGAAATGGTCGCCCGCCAGCCGCAATACGAGCCCTATTCCATCGCCAATGGCGGCATGGATGGCGGCCCCGGCAACCCGCTGGGCGCGCGGGCGCATTACCTGTTCCAGGACGGACGGGACACGCTCTATCGCATCCACGGCGCCTGCGAGCCGCAATACCTGGGCAAGGCGGTGTCCTCGGGCTGCATCCGAATGCTCGACCAGGATGCCATCGACCTCTACGAGCGGATCGAGAATGGCGTGCAGGTCGTGGTCCTGCCGTCGCTGAAAACCGACCGGCTGAGCACGCTCTATTAGGCCCCGGACGGCGGAATTGCCGCAACGTCAGCGACAACTTTTGCGGTGGCACAGCGTGGCTTGCATCAGTAGCCTCGCTTTCGGGATCAAGGGATGAGACATGACGGCACTTACCTCGACGGACAGGCAAACCGACCTGCCGCGCTATTTCCACCAGGCATTCGCCATGGCCTCGAACCTGCAGAACGGGCGGCTCGATTTCGTGCTGCCCGACGGACGGCGGTTCCGGGTGGAAGGCCCCAATCCCGGACCCGTGGCCGAGCTGGACATCCACAACCCCGACCTCTTCGCGCGACTGATCCGCGAGGGCGATCTGGGCTTTTGTGACGCCTATCTCGACGGCTGGTGGTCGACGCCCGACCTGCAGGCCTTCATGGACCTGATCCACCAGGACAACGACGACGTCTATGACGGCTTCCCCGGCCAGGTCTTCATCCGCGCCTACGAGCGGCTGCGCTTCTGGCTGCAGTCCAATTCGAAACGCCAGGCGAAGAAGAACATCAGCTACCACTACGACCTGGGCAACGATTTCTACGCGCTATGGCTCGACGACACGATGACCTATTCCTCGGCCCTGTTCGAGACGGGACAGGAAAGCCTGGAGGCCGCGCAGACCGCCAAATATGCCTCGATGGTGGACCAGATGGGCGCCGAGCCCGGCGATCACGTGCTGGAAATCGGCTGCGGCTGGGGCGGCTTCGCCGAATACGCCGCCGCCCAGCGGGGCCTTCGCGTCACCTGCCTGACCATCAGCCGCGAACAGCACGACTACGCCGTGGACCGGATCGCGAAGGCCGGCCTTTCGGACAAGGTCGAGATCAAGCTGCAGGATTACCGCGACGAGCGGGGGCAATATGACGGCATCGCCTCGATCGAAATGTTCGAAGCCGTGGGCGAGAAATACTGGCCGGTCTATTTCGAATCCGTGCGCGATCGCCTGCGCCCCGGCAAGACGGCCACCCTGCAGATCATCACCGTCGCCGACCGGCGATGGGACGTGTACAAGCGTGGCCCCGACTTCATCCAGAAATACATCTTTCCCGGCGGAATGCTGCCCTGTCCGCGCGTCCTGCGCCAGCACATCACCGATGCGGGCCTGTCGGTCGCGCGCCATATCGAGTTCGGCGACAGCTACAGCCAGACCCTGCGCCGCTGGTACGACACCTTCAACGCCCGCTGGGACGAGGCCGCGAAAATGGGCTTCGACGCGCGCTTCCGGCGGATGTGGAATTTCTATCTCACCTCTTGCGCGGCGACGTTTCGCAGCGGTAACTGCGATGTGACCCAGATCACGATCCAGAAGCCCGCCTGATGTATCCCACCGCTGCCAAACTGATCGCGTCGCTGTCCTTCGCGGCGCTGGCCTGGTACGCCAGCCAGCTTGTCGTCCCGAACCTGCCCGAAGGCATGTCGGAAGGCATCATGCCCGAGATCAATGCCCTGGTGGGCCTCGTGCTGGGCTGGCGCATCACCGGGCGGCGGGCCGGGGATGGCTTCGTCAACGCCATCGGCATCGGTCTGACCACGGGGGCCGCCATCGTGCTCTGCAGCCTGCTGATCTGGGCCGGCCACGAGATGCTGCAACGCTCGATCAACGTGCGCTATGACGGGCCTATAGAGGGCATCGAGGACATGATCGTCCTGTTCCTGCGCTACGCGACCTTCATGTATCCCGGGCCGTGCCTGAGCACGCTGGCCATCGGCTCGATCCTGGCGGGCCTGCTGGCCGAAGCGACCGCGAAACGCTACGGGAAATGACCAAGCTCTTCCTGTTCGGCACCCTGCTGGACGACGATCTGCGCGCGCTGGTGGCAGGGTGTGACGCCCCCGCGCGCCCCGCCATCTTGCCCGGTCACAATGTCTTCCGCGCCGCGGGGGCCGACTTCCCGGCGCTGAAACCCGATCCGGGCGGACAGGCCCATGGCCTGGTGTTCGAGTTCGACCCCGACGCTATGGCGCGGCTGGATTACTACGAAGCGGGCTTCGGCTTTCGCCCCGCGCGCCTGCGCGTCGAGCTGGACGGGGCGGCGACCGAAGCCGTCGTCTATCGCCCCATGTCGGGGGCCGAGGCGTCGGATGATCCCTGGTCGCTGGCCGACTGGCAGGCGAAGCGGGCCCCGCTGACCCGCGTCGCGGCCACCGAGGCCATGGGCTATTTCGGC
This sequence comes from Palleronia pontilimi, assembly GCF_016412875.1. Lineage (GTDB taxonomy): Bacteria > Pseudomonadota > Alphaproteobacteria > Rhodobacterales > Rhodobacteraceae > Palleronia > Palleronia pontilimi. The sequence continues at coordinate 131,534 of NZ_JAEKPD010000015.1, forward strand.
CGGATCGACGGCGCCACCCTGCGCGCCCGCCTGCCGATGATCTTCGTGCGCGCCGAGGCGCGCCTGCGCGCGCAGGCCAATCCCGGCCCCCGGACCCTGCGCACCGACACCCATCGCGACCGCGTCCAGGTCATCGACGATCGCCGCCCCTACACGAATTTCTTCCGCTGCGACGAAACCGATCTGCGTCATCCGCGCTTCGCGGGGGGCCTGTCCGAGACGGTCACCCGCGCGGGCTTCGTCATGGGCGATGCCGTCACCGTGCTGCCCTACGATCCCCGGCGCGACCGCGTGATGCTGATCGAGCAGTTCCGCTTCGGGCCCTTCGCGCGCGGCGATCTTTATCCCTGGTGCCTCGAGCCCATCGCGGGCCGCATCGATCCGGGCGAGACGCCCGAGACCGCCGCCCGCCGCGAGGCCCGCGAAGAGGCGGATCTGGAGCTGGGCGATCTTCTGTTCATCGCCAGCCATTACCCCAGCCCCGGCGCCGTCAGCGATTACCTTTATAACTACCTGGGCCTGTGCGATCTGCCCGATACGGCCGGTGGTCTGGGCGGCAACGCGGACGAACACGAAGACATCCGCGCCCATGTCATCCCCTTCGCGCGCCTGATGGAGCTGGTGGAGTCCGGCGAAGTCGACCAGGGGCCGCTGGTGCTCAGCGCCTTGTGGCTGGATCGTGAAAGATCAAGGCGTCGCTTTGCTTGATGTGGCCGTGGCGCAGGTCTAGCTAGTAGCGCATGCAAACAGGGGAGCTTGCCCAATGACCATCCACAGCGATCTGGCCGCCGCCGTCGGCAACACGCCCCTGATCCGGCTGCGCGGCCCGTCCGAGGCGACGGGCTGCGACATCCTGGGCAAGGCCGAGTTCATGAATCCCGGCCAGTCCGTGAAGGATCGCGCGGCGCTCTTCATCATCCGCGACGCGCTGGAAAAAGGTCTGCTCGAGCCCGGCGGCACCATCGTCGAGGGCACCGCGGGCAATACCGGGATCGGGCTGTCGTTGGTGGGCGCATCGCTGGGCTTCAAGTCGGTGATCGTCATCCCCGAGACCCAGAGCGAGGAAAAGAAGGACATGCTGCGGATCGCGGGCGCTGAGCTCGTGCAGGTCCCGGCCGTGCCCTACAAGAACGACAACAACTACGTGAAATATTCCGGCCGCCTGGCCGAGCGCTTGGCGCAATCCGAAGAGCACGGCGCGATCTGGGCCAACCAGTTCGACAACGTCGCCAACCGTCAGGCCCATATCGAAACCACCGGCCCCGAGATCTGGGAACAGACCGGCGGCAAGGTCGACGGTTTCATCTGCGCAGTGGGCTCGGGCGGGACGCTGGCGGGCGTGGCGCAGGTGCTGCAGCCCAAGGGCGTGAAGATCGGGCTGGCCGACCCCGAAGGCGCAGGGCTCTACAAGATCTATACCGGCAAGGAAAATCCCGGCGACTCGATCTCGGAAGGGATCGGGCAGGGGCGCATCACCGCAAACCTCGAAGGGTTCACGCCGGATTTCTGCTACCGCATCCCCGACGCCGCTGCGCTGCCGGTCGTCTTCGACCTGCTCCAGCACGAAGGGCTGTGCATGGGCGGCTCTACGGGCGTGAACGTGGCGGGCGCCATGCGCCTGGCGCGCGAGCTTGGTCCGGGCCACACCATCGTGACCATCCTGTGCGACTACGGCACGCGCTATCAGTCGAAGATCTACAACCCGGAATTCCTGGACGAAAAGGGACTTCCGGTGCCCGAATGGCTGCGCAAGGGCAACGAACGGATGCTGCCTTCGGTTTTCGTGGACGCCTGATGACCCGCCTTATCAATGTTCTTGCAGCGGTCCTGCTGCTTCTGTCGGTGACGGCGCTGCCCATCGCGGCCCAGGACGTGGCCGCCCCGGATTACGACGCCTGGACCGAGCTCACGACCGAGGTCGAGGATGCGATCGATGCGGAGTCCAGCGCGGACCGCCTGGAAGACCTGCGCGCAGAAGTCGCCGCCCGCCGCGAAACGTTCCTGGCCGCCCAGGACATCAACGCCAACCGCATCGCCACCGTCGAAAGCCAGCTCGAGGCGCTGGGCCCCGAACCGGCCGAGGGCGAAGCCCCCGAAGCCGCCGACGTGGCCGAGCGTCGCGAGCAGTTGAACTCGGAACTCTCCGATCTGCGCGCGCCGGTCATGGCCGCCGAGGAAGCGTTCACCCTGGCCAACGGGCTGATAACCCAGATCGACCGCACCATACGCGAACGCTATGCCCAGCAGCTTCTGGCGCGCGAGCCATCGCCGGTGAACCCGATCTACTGGCTCGGGGCCGTCGATTTCCTGGTCGAGGCGTGGGATGAGATCTCGCAACCCGTCGTCGCAAGCTGGCAGGACGACGACCTGCGCGCGCGGGCCATCGACCGGCTGGCGGCCGTGGTGCCGCTGTCGATCATCTCGCTTCTGCTCATCTTCCGCAGCCGCTGGTGGATCCGGCTCTTCGCGGGCTGGGTGGTGTCGCAATCCAAGCGCGGCCGCGGCGTGCTGTTCTTCATGCTGTCGCTGGGACAGATCCTGTTCCCGACCCTGGGCGTCTTCCTCATGGCCCGCGCGGCGCAGCTCACGGGCCTCTTCGAAGGTGCCGCGATGGACGTGCTGATCGCGGCCCCGTTCGTGGCGATGCCGATCTTCATCGTGAAGTGGCTGTCCAACGTGCTCTTCGGGATCGAAGAGACGGCGCATCCCTTCTGGCGCGGCGACGACGTGCCCCTGAAACCGCTCAGGCGCGTCACCGTCGCCATCGGCTACATCGTGGCGGCGCTGTTCGCGATCGAGCTTCTGTCCGAGATCACCGACCGCACCGATGTCCCCGTCGACGTCGTCCGCTTCCTGCCGCGGCTACTGCTGGGCTACCTGCTGGTGCGCTTGGGCCGAATTCTCATGCGGATGGGCACCCCCTCGGGCGAAGGCGACACGCGCAAGGTGGGCAGCGCGATGCTGCGCCTGCTGGGGCGGCTGTCGGTCGTGGCCGGTTGCCTGGGGGTTGTTCTGGCCGCCATCGGCTATTCCAACGCGACCCAGGCGGTGCTGATCCCGGCCGCCATGACGCTGGGTGTGACGGCGGTGCTGGGCCTGCTGCAAAAGCTGGTCTCGGACCTCTACGCGCTGGTGACCGGCACCCCCGAGGGCGAGACCGAGGCGCTGGCGCCGCTGCTCATCGGTTTCATGCTGGCGCTGGGCGCGTTGCCGGTCTACGCGCTGATCTGGGGCGCGCGGGTGGCCGACCTGACCGAGGTCTGGTCGCGGTTCCGCGCGGGCTTTGCCATCGGCGACACCCGCATTTCGCCCACCGATTTCCTGTCCTTCCTGCTGATCTTCGCGCTGGGCTACGGGTTGACCCGCTTCTTGCAGGGCGCGCTGCGCAACACCGTTCTGCCCAAGACCAAGCTCGACGTGGGCGGGCGCAACGCAGTCGTGTCGGGCGTCGGCTATGTCGGTATCTTCCTGGCCGCGCTCATCGCCATCACCGGGGTCGGGATCGACCTGACATCGCTGGCCGTCGTCGCGGGTGCCTTGTCGGTCGGCATCGGTTTTGGCCTGCAGAACGTGGTGTCGAACTTCGTGTCGGGCATCATCCTGCTGATCGAGCGGCCGATCTCCGAAGGCGACATGATCCAGGTGGGCGACCAGCTGGGATACGTGCGCGACATCTCCGTGCGCTCGACCCGGATCGAGACCTTCGACCGTACCGACGTGATCGTTCCCAATGCCGACCTGGTGTCGAACTCGGTGGTCAACTGGACCCGCGGCAACAGCGTGGGCCGTGTCATCGTGCCGGTCGGCGTGGCCTACGGCACCGATACCGAATGGGTGTCGACGATCCTGCGCGAGATCGCGGAAGAGCATCCCATGGTCGTCCTCAGCCCGCCGCCGGCGATCCTGTTCCGCGCTTTCGGGGCGTCGTCGCTGGACTTCGAGATCCGCGCCATTATCCGCGACGTGAATTTCGTGGTCCATGTCCAAAGCGAGCTGCTGCACGCCATCGACAAACGGTTCAAGGCCGAAGGCATCGAGATCCCGTTCCCGCAACAGGACCTGTGGCTGCGCAACCCCGAGACGCTTCCGGGCGCCCCGAAACCGGGGGCCATTCCGGACGCTCCGAAAGAAGCCTCGTGACCGAGTTTCTGTACCTGGACGATCCGTATCTGCGCACAGCTCCTGGCGACGTGATCGCGGCGGGCGACGGATGGGTGCGGGTCGATCCGTGCCTGTTCTACCCGACCGGCGGCGGGCAGCCCGGAGATTCGGGAACCCTGCTCTGGGACGGCGGATCGGCCGGTGTGCGCGTTTGCGAACACGGTGACGGGGGCGTGGTGCTGCGCCTGTCCGATGGTGCGCGCCCGTCGGTGGGTCAACGCATCACGCAGGCCATCGACTGGGACCGGCGCTGGGGGCATATGCGCATCCACACCGCGCTGCACCTGCTGTCGGTCGTGATCCCGCTGCCGGTCACGGGCGGCTCGATCTCGGCCGCGAAGGGACGGCTGGACTTCGACATGCCCACCCCGCCCGAAGACAAGCAGGCGCTGTCCGACGCGCTGGCCGACCTGGTCGCGCGCGATCTGCCCGTCACCACCGACTGGATCACCGACGCTGAGCTGGACGCCAACCCCGGGCTCGTGAAGACCCTGCGCGTGCAGCCCCCTCGCGGGTCGGGCCGTGTGCGGCTGGTGCGGATCGGGCAGGGCGACGCGCAGGTCGACCTGCAGCCCTGCGGCGGCACCCACGTGGCGCGCACGGGCGAGATCGGTGCGGTGCGCCTGGGCAAGATCGAGAAGAAGGGTGGCCAGAATCGCCGCGTTTATTTGCACCTGGATCCCTGACGCGCCGCTTGCATCGCCCCCCCGTTTCGCGCTACCCGCACGCTCACGGAGCGGTGGCCGAGTGGTCGAAGGCGCACGCCTGGAAAGTGTGTAGGCGGGAAACCGTCTCCAGGGTTCGAATCCCTGTCGCTCCGCCACTTGCGAACAAAAGTGGGCACCGCCGCAGACAGCCTGCTATGGTCGCTGACGACTTGCCTCACTCGATTTTTCTGACCGCATATTCGGATCTCCTTGGCATCGATGCTGATGTTGTCGATGACAGCACGCAGATGCCCTTGGCGCGACTGAGTATCACCAGTTGTCAGTTTTTTCCGCATGAGATCTATGAAGCCGGAAATTTTTTCGATGGTCACTTTATCTTCCGGGGCAAGTTCAGCACGCGAAGTTTTCGCCGCCTTCTCTGCGATGTCGCGCTGGGTCCTTAGGTCGT